>NZ_JBKBOC010000001.1:0-405095 GCF_046295075.1 Brevundimonas sp.
CGCGTCGGTCGGGCGGGTCTTGGGCGTGCTGGCCATGGTCCCTACAGCCCCTTCACGATCCCCTCGACCATCTTCTTGGCGTCAGCGAACAGCATCATGGTGTTGTCGCGGAAGAAGAGCTCGTTCTCCACCCCCGCGTAGCCGGAGCCCATGCCGCGCTTGATGAACAGCACCGTGCCGGCCTTTTCCACGTCCAAAATCGGCATGCCGTAGATGGCGCTGGTGGGGTCAGTCTTGGCGGCGGGGTTGGTGACGTCGTTGGCGCCGATGACGAAGGCGACGTCGGCGCTGGCGAACTCGGCGTTGATGTCCTCCAGCTCGAACACCTCGTCATAGGGGACGTTGGCCTCGGCCAGCAGCACGTTCATGTGGCCCGGCATCCGGCCGGCGACGGGGTGGATGGCGTATTTCACCTCGACGCCCTCCTCCTTCAGCTTGTCGGCCATTTCGCGGAGCGCATGCTGGGCCTGGGCCACCGCCATGCCGTAGCCGGGCACGATGATCACCTTGGAGGCGTTCTTCATGATGAAGGCCGCGTCCTCGGCCGAGCCCTGTTTGACCGGGCGTGTCTCCTTGGCGCCGGCGGGACCGACGGCCGCATCGCCGCCGCCGAAGCCGCCCAAAATGACGCTGATGAAGCTGCGATTCATGCCCTTGCACATGATGTAGCTCAGGATCGCGCCCGACGACCCGACCAGAGCGCCGGTGATGATCAGGGCGATGTTCTCCAGCGTGAAGCCCAAGGCCGCCGCCGCCCAGCCGGAATAGGAGTTCAGCATCGACACCACGACGGGCATGTCGGCGCCGCCAATGGGGATGATCAGGGTCGCGCCCAGGATCAGGGCGATCAGGAAGACGCCCCAGAAGGCCCAGGTCGCCGCGCCGTTGGTGCCGATCAGAATGCCGATCAGCAAGACCAGCCCCAGGGCCAGGCCGACATTGATCAGGTGCCGCGCCGGCAGGATGATGGGCGCGCCCGACATGTTGCCGTTCAGCTTGGCGAAGGCGATGACCGAGCCGGTGAAGGTGATGGCGCCGATGGCGACGCCCAGGCTCAGCTCGATGATCGACAGGGTTTTGATGCCCGTCCCGTCGTCTGACAGGATGCCGAAGGCCTCTGGCGCATAGACGGCGCCGATGGCGACCAGACAGGCGGCCATGCCGACCAGGCTGTGGAAGGCGGCGACCAGTTGCGGCATGTCGGTCATGGCGACCCGCTTGGCGATCAGGGCGCCGGTCCCGCCGCCGACGATGACGCCGCCCGCGATCAGGGCCAGGGTCACGGTGTCCAGCGCCCCCGTCGTTCCAAGCGTCAGCAGGGTCACGCCGATGGCCAGGGCCATGCCGATCATGCCGAAGGTGTTGCCCTGGCGGCTGGTCTCGGGACTGGACAGCCCCCGCAGCGACAGGATGAATAGGACGCCCGAAACCAGATAGGCCAGTGCGGCCAGCGATGCGTTCATCACGCCCCTCCCCTCAAGACGTGCGCGCCAGCCGCCACAGGGCGGCGGCGATGAACAACGGGCCGATGAAGAACAGGGCCCATTCGAAGACGCCCAACGGCCGGTCCTGGGTCACGACCCGGACCAGAATGGCCGAAAACACAAGGGCGATGCCGCAGTCGTGCAGCCGCTGGCGCTTGATCGGAATCTTGGTCCCGAACCAGCCGTACAGCCACAGGCCGAAACCGACGGCGGTGGCGACCCAGGAACCTGTGATGGCGATCTGCGCGGCGTCCGTCACGAAGACGCCTCGGGAGCGGCTTTAGGAGCCGGCCGCTCCTTCTTCTTGTACATGGCCAACATCCGCCGCGTGACCATGAAGCCGCCGAAGATGTTGACGCTGGCCAGGGTCACGGCCAGCACGCCCGCCCCCTTGGCGATCCAGGCGCTGGGGCCGGTCACGTCGCCCGACACGGCGGCCGCCGCGATCAGGCCGCCCACGATGATGACGCTGGAAATGGCGTTGGTCACGGCCATCAGCGGCGTGTGCAGGGCCGGCGTCACGCTCCAGACGACGTAATAGCCGACGAAGATCGCCAGCACGAAGATGGCCAGGCGGAAGACGGTGGGATCGACGTGTTCCATTAGTTTGCTCCCTTAAGACCTTCATGCACCACGGCCCCACCGTGCGTCACGACGGCCGCCTTCAGGATCTCGTCCTCCATATCCACCGCCAGAACTCCGTCCTTGATCATCAGCCCCACGAAGGCCGACAGGTTGCGGGCGTAAAGGGCGCTGGCGTCGGCGGCGATGCGGCCGGGCAGGTTGGACCAGCCGACGATGGTGACGCCGTTCGCGGTCGTCACGACCTCGTTCAGTTTCGAGCCCTCGACATTCCCCCCCGCCTCGACCGCCAGGTCGATGATGACCGAGCCGGACTTCATCGAGGCCACATGGGCCGCCGTCAGCAGCACCGGCGCGGCGCGGCCGGGGATCAGGGCGGTGGTGATGACGATGTCCTGCTTGACCACATGGCTGGCGGTCAGTTCGGCCTGTTTGGCCTGGTACTCGGCCGACATGGGCTTGGCGTAGCCGCCGGCGGTCTGGGCGTTCTTGAACTCCTCGTCCTCGACAGCCAGGAATTTGGCGCCCAGGCTCTCGACCTGTTCCTTGGTGGCGGGGCGGACGTCGGTGGCGGTGACGACGGCGCCCAGCCGCCGCGCCGTGGCGATGGCCTGAAGCCCGGCGACGCCGACGCCCATGATGAAACATTTGGCGGGGGCGACCGTGCCGGCCGCCGTCATCATCATCGGGAAACCCTTGCCGAAGGCGTAGGCCGCCTCGATCACCGCCCGATATCCGGCCAGGTTCGCCTGGGACGACAGCACGTCCATGACCTGGGCGCGGGTGATGCGGGGCACGAACTCCATGGCGAAGGCGGTGGCGTTCGCCCCGGTCAGGGCCTCGACCGTAGCCTTGTCGCGCCAGGCGTCCAGCATGGCGATGACGACGGCGCCGGGCTTCAGGGCGCTAGTTTCCTGGGCCGTGGGGCCGCGCACCTTCAGCATGATGTCGGCGCCGTCCAGCACGGCGCGCGTGTCAGGCTTCATCGTCGCGCCGGCGGCCGTGTAGTCCGCGTCGGGAATGGACGAGCCCAGGCCGGTCCCGGCCTCGACCGTGACGGTGGCGCCGAGGGCGATCAGTTTCTTGACGGTTTCGGGCGTGACGGCGCAGCGCGTCTCGCCTTCGCGGCGTTCTCTCGTGACGGCGATAGCGACGGCCAAGCGAATCCCCTCGTTCTTTTCGTTGAACGAAGGTTAGGCCGTTCCGGCGCAAGCCGTCAAAGCACGGTTATGCCAAAGCTTGGCCGAGTCGCGTGATTTCAGACCGCCGCAGCGGGAAATCGCGCACCGATGAGGGGATCAGTGCGCGGCGTCCGGCTTGGACTTCAGCGCCACGAAGCCAGCGCCGCCCAGGACGACCGCGCCGATGACGGCGGCGATGAAGCTGCCGCCCGGATGGAACCACAGGGTCAGGAACAGCAGCAGCACGGCGATGGCCAGGCTGCCCCACTTGGCCAGGTTCAGGAACAGGCGGTAGGTCGAGACCTGTTCGCGCACTTCCATATGGCCGTGCAGATAGGCTTGCGCGTCGGAATCCGCTGGTGCGTTGGCGGTGTCGTGCAGGTCGGCCATGCGATAAATCCCCTCGTCGTTATGGCGGACTTACACCGAGGCGCCCGCCCCGCTCAAGCCCGCAGTCAGCCTATCGTTTCAGGCCAGCGCTTCGAACTGATCCACCAGACGCTCCAGCCTCTGGCAGCCCACGCTCCAGAAGGCCGGGTCGCGCGGGTCCAGCCCGAACGGCTTCAACGCCTCGACATAGGTCCGCGATCCGCCGCCGGCCAGCAGCTCGCGGTACAGGGGCGTGAAGCCCGCCGGATCCTTGCGCCGCGCCTCCATCAGGGCCGCGACCAGCAGATCGCCGAAGGCGTAGGCGTAGACGTAGAAGGGCGAATGGACGAAGTGGCTGACGTAGGCCCACCAGTGTTCATAGCCGGGGTTCAGCTTGACCGACGGCCCCAGCGAGGCGGCCATTTCCTCCAGCCACAGCTGGTTGATCCGCTGCTGCGACACCTCGCCCTGCAGGCGTTCGTCGTGGAAACGGGTCTCGAAACGGTGGAAGGCGATCTGGCGCACGACGGTGTTCAGCCCGTCCTCGATCCGGCCGGCCAGAAGGCCGCGCTGTTCCGACTTGGGCGCCGTCGCCAGCAGACGGTCGAACGTCAGGCCCTCGGCGAAGATCGACGCGGTCTCGGCCAGGGTCAGGGGGGTGTCGGCCAGAAGCGTGCCCTGATCGGCCGCCAGGGTCTGGTGAACGCCGTGCCCCAGTTCGTGCGCCAGGGTCAGGACGTCGCGCCGCTCGCCCATCCAATTCAGGAAGACATAGGGGTGGCGGTCGGCGGTCACCGGGTGGGCGTAGGCGCCCGACTGCTTGCCCGCCCGCGCCCGGCCGTCGATCCAAGGCTTGTCGAAGAAGCCGCCCGCCCGGTCGGCGAAGTCGCCGCCCAGGTCAGAGAAACTGTCCAGCACGATCTCTCGCCCTTGCGTCCAGGTGAAGGCGCGCGGCGTCGTGGTCTCGATGGGGGCGTTGCGGTCCCAGTGATCCAGTCGCGCCTTGCCCATGGCCTTGGTCTTCAACGCATAATAGCGATGCGACAGGCGTGGGTAGGCGGCGGCGACGGCCTCGGCCATCGCGTCCACGGCTTCGCCGTCCACTTCATTGCCCAGGTGGCGGCTGTCGGCGGGACGTTTGAAACCGCGCCAGCGATCCTCCATCGCCTTGTCGGCGGCGACGGTGTTCAGCACCAGGGCCAGGGTCGGGGCGCGGGCGGCCAGGGCTTCCGACAGGCCTTCGGCGGCGGCCTTGCGGCGCGCAGGCTTGGCGTCCGACAGGCGGTTCAGCGCCTCGGCCAGGGTCAGGCTCTCGCTACCTGCTTTGGCACGCAGGGCGGCCAGCTGCTCGTCGAACAGGCGCGGCCATTGGGCGGTGATCGGCCCGCGCTCGGCGATGAAGGTCTCCAGTTCGCTGGACAGCTCGTGCGGCTTCATCGCTCGCACCCGCCGCAGCCACGGCCGCCAGCGCGCTGCGTCGGCGTGGGCGGTCAGGGCCGCTTCCAGCGCGGCGTCGTCGATCTGATTGATCTCCAGCGTAAGCCAGACCGTCGGTGTGGCGATGGCGGTGATCTTCTCGCGCACATCCGCCTCGAACCCCTGGGCCGTCGCATCGTCGCGCGCCGTCGAGGCCGACAGGAAGGCGTAGGCGCCCAGCGCGCCCAGCACGTCCGACGCCTGCTCATACAGATGGATGGCCCGGTCCAGCACGGCGCCCAGGCTGTCGGCGTCCTGTTCGGCGGCCAGTTTTCCCTTCAGGCCGTTCAGCGAATCCACCAGCCCCCGCGCCTTTTCCAGGTCGGCGGCGACCTTGGCGTCGTCGCGCGACGCATAGAGATCGGTGAGGTCCCACAGCGGGGCGTCGGTGCTGGGCGTCTTGAAAGGAGCGTTCATGACCCCTGTTCTGGGGATGTCAGACGACAGTCGCAACCTTCCGTCACGCTTTCTCGACGGCGCCGGCCGTGCGATCCTGCATTTTGGAGACACGTGAATGAGCGAAACGACGCATCAAGACACCGGCCGCACAGGCCTGGGCGGGGCGTCCGGCCTGTTCGCCATTCGGTTGGCGACCGGCCTAGTTCAGGGACTGGCGCTGTATCTGCTGTATCTGGCGGCGGACAAGAATGTCTGGCCTGAAACCCAACCGACCGTGTTCGGCGCCCTGGCCCTGGCCGCAGGCTATGGTCCCGTCGTCGTGCTGGCGGGGGCGGGGCGGATCAAGCCGGCGGCGCTGGTTCTATGGACGGCCGTCGCCACCCTGGTTCTGGCCCTGCTGGGTGCGCACGATGTGGCGCGTCAGGCGGTGGAAACCTTCCGGCAGGCGCCCTTCCTCAGCTTCCCGGTGTTGGCGTTCGGCGCGGCGGCCCTGTTCATCGCCCATCACCTGATCGTTCCGGCGATCCGCGAACGGCGCTGGATCGTCGACTATACCGAGTATTTCGACGTGGCCTGGAAGGCCGGGGTGCAACTGGCCCTGTCGCTGGGGTTCACCGGCGCCTTCTGGGTGCTGCTGCATCTGGGTGCGTCCCTGTTCAAGATGATCGGCCTCGGCTTCCTTCAGGACATCCTGGGCGAAGCCTGGTTTTCCATCCCCGTCACGGTCCTGATCTTCGCAACGGCGGTCCAGCTGACCGATGTGCGTGACGGCTTGATCCGAGGCGTGAGGACTGTGGCCCTGATGCTGCTGTCCTGGCTGCTGCTGGTGATCACCGTGCTGGTCGGCGGTTTCCTGGCGGCCCTGCCCTTCACCGGACTGGACGGCCTGTGGGAGACGCGCAGCGCCACGGCCTTGGTGCTGTCGGCCGCCGCCGCCCTGATCGTGCTGATCAACACGGCCTATCAGGACGGACGGCCCGACAACGTGCCGCCCGTCGTGCTGAAATACGGCGTGCGCGTCGCCTCGGTGCTGATCGCGCCCCTGGTCATCCTGGCCCTGTGGGGGTTGGGCCTGCGGATCGGCCAGCACGGCCTGACGCCCGACCGGATCATCGCCGCCGCCTGCGCCCTGGTCGGGGCGATCTATGGGGCGGGCTATCTGCTGGCGGCGGCGAAGCCGGGCGGGTGGATGAAGCCGCTGGAGCGGACCAATGTCGTCGCCGCCGTCCTGTCAGTCCTGGTCATCCTGGCCCTGTTCAGCCCCCTGGCCGATCCCGCCCGGATGTCGGTGAAGGACCAGATCGCGCGGCTGCAGCGCGGCGCAGTCTCGGCTCGGGACTTC
Organism: Brevundimonas sp.; assembly: GCF_046295075.1. Classification (GTDB taxonomy): domain Bacteria; phylum Pseudomonadota; class Alphaproteobacteria; order Caulobacterales; family Caulobacteraceae; genus Brevundimonas. The sequence continues at coordinate 6,834 of NZ_JBKBOC010000001.1, forward strand.
GACTATGATTTCCTGAGATTCGAGAGCGGCAAGGTCGGCGCAGCCGCGCTGGAGACTTTGACGCGATCCGGCGATGCCGAAACCGCGCGCCTGGCCCGCGCGGCCAAGGCCAGAACCTACCGGTCCGGCGACACGCCCAAGGCGCGTCGGGATCGCGCGGCGGCCGTTCGTCTGCAAGCCGTTTCAGGTCAGACCATTCCCACCAGCTTCCAAACGCAGATCGAAAGCCAGGCCGATGTCCTGTTCGGCTGCTCCGTGGCCAGTCCCTGCACGGTGCGGACGCTGGATCTGAACGGCGACGGCCGAGAAGACTTGCTGGTGGCGATGGCGCGGACGCTCCTGGCGTTCGAGCAGAATGGCGACGACGGGCTGTGGCGCAAAGTCGGGCAATATCAGGCCGCATGCAGCCGCAATGCCGAGGCTCTGGACGGAGCCCTTTCGACCGGCGTGACCACGGCTCCAGCCGCCCTGCCGGACCTGATCGTCGGCGGTCAGAAACTGCAGGCGACGCCCGAGATTCGGTGCGACGATCCGGGCAGTCGTTAACGTGGAGGACACCATGCCCCATCACTCGATTTTCACCTCGACTTCCTAGAAATCGTCCCGAAACGATCCATCCGCGACAGGGGTGGCGACAGCACAAGGGGCTTTCATGGCCAAGACCATTCTGGTCGTTGACGACGATCCGACCCAGCGCCGGCTCATCCAGGCCGTGCTGGAGCGGGACGGCAACGCCGTGGTCCATGCCGCCAGCGGCGGCGAGGCCATCGACCGGATGGTGCGCGGCGGCGGGGCCGACCTGATCCTGCTGGACATGATCATGCCCGAGATGTCGGGGCTGGAATGCCTGGCCGAACTGCGCAGCGCGGGGATCAACGAGCCGGTCATCGTGCTGACGGCGAACGGCGGCATCGACATGGTGGTCAAGGCCATGCAGGCCGGAGCCCAGGACTTCTTCGTCAAGCCGGTCGGGCCCGAGCGGCTGCTGGTCGGCGTGCGCAACGCCATGCAGATGAAGCGTCTGACCGCCGAGGTCGGACGCCTGACCAAGCGCGTCCAGGGCCGCACCAGTTTCGACGACATCGTGGGCGACAGCGCGCCGATGCGGATGGTCAAGGCGCTGGGCGCTCGGGCCGCCAAATCCTCCATCCCCGTCCTGATCACCGGCGAGAGCGGCGTCGGCAAGGAGGTCATCGCCCGCGCCCTGCACGGCGCCAGCGACCGGGCCGGCAAGCCGTTCATCGCCGTCAACTGCGGCGCCCTGCCCGCCAATCTGATCGAATCCATCCTGTTCGGGCACGAGAAGGGCGCCTTCACCGGCGCCGTCGACAAGACGCTGGGCAAGTTCCGCGAGGCGGACGGCGGCACCCTGTTCCTGGACGAGATCGGCGAGCTGCCGCTGGACATGCAGGTCAAGCTGCTGCGCGCCCTGCAGGAGGGCGAGATCGATCCCGTCGGAGGCAAGCGGCCGGTCAAGATCGACGTGCGCATCGTCTCGGCGACCAATCGCGACCCCGCCCAGCAGGTCAAGGACGGGGCCTTCCGCGAGGATCTGTTCTATCGCCTGAACGTGTTTCCGATCGAAGCCCCATCCCTGCGCGATCGGCGCGAGGACATCGCGCCGCTGGTCGATCACTTCATCGCCCGTTTCAACGCCGAGGAAGGCAAGCGGATCGCCGGCTGCGCGACCGAGACCCTGGCTCTGCTTCAAGGGTTCGACTGGCCCGGCAATGTGCGCCAGCTGGAGAACGCCGTTTTCCGCGCCATCGTCCTGGCCGATGCGCCCTTCCTTCAGCCGCACGATTTCCCCGCCGTCTCGGGCATCGCCGCCCCCATGCCGGACGCCCAGCCCCTGTATGCCGCCACGGCCGCCAGCGCCCAGGCCGATCACGCCAGCCAGGCGGACCAGCCGATCCGCATCCTTGACGATCGCGGGCATCTGCGGACCCTGGAAGACATCGAACGCGACCTGATCCAGCACGCCATCGAGGTCTATGCAGGCCATATGAGCGAGATCGCCCGCCGCCTGGGGATCGGCCGCTCGACCCTGTACCGCAAGGTCCGCGAACAGGGCCTGGAAGGTCAGTTGAAGGAAGCAGGCTGAGGCTAGATCGCGGGCGGACCGTAGCGGTTCGCCGTCGTCTTGCTGCCGAGCGATAGCAGAATGATGAGGCCGATCAGGCTGGCGATATAGAGGAAGTTGTTCAGGAAGAGCAGCATGAACAGGCTCATGTCAGGCCCTTCCTCGGCCATCAGCCGCGCCATCACGGTCGGAAAGGCCGTCAGGCAAATCGTCAGAAAGATCACCGGAGGAAGACCCCAATAGCCGGCACGGCCGGTATCGTGCAGACGGCGGGTCACGGCGGCGGCGAGCAGGATCACGATTGCGGCCACGCCGATCCTCAGAACGAGGAAGAACGGCCCCATATCCGGCATGAAGGCCTCATCGTGGATCTCGACGGAGTAGTGGCCGGGTCCGCTGATGACGGTCGCAGCCTCGGGGTGCGTCGCAGCGACTGCGGACGCCTGTTCGAAGATCGCGGTCATGGCCGGGATCATGCCCAGCCACAATCCGACGAAGGACAGTCCGACCACAGTGAGTGCGTAGGGCCAGAAGCGCGATCGCCTGTCTCGTCCCTTGAAATCCGCCAAGCGTCGAAAGCCGTCTAGAATCGCATTCATCAATCATCCCCCACGATGTCGTCGCCATCCTGAGGTTGATTCGAGCGAGGTGTCTTGCCACGCCCCCACCGTCGTTTCGGCTCGTCGCCCTTGGCCTTGGCGGTGATTTCTTTCAGCTTGCGACCCTGCATCGCGGAAAGAGCTTGGCCCGGCGCGCCCTTTTCGGGGTCGGCGAAGGCGCGGCCGTGGGTTTTTACGCGCTCGCTGACCGAATCGAGGAACTCGCCCTCCCATTCGGACAGCGAAACGCCCGCCTTCTCTGCCGAGCGGCGGGCGCGTTTCAAAGCGTTGAGAGCAGCGCGTTTGGCGGCTTCGCGCTGTTGCTCAAATGGACTCGGGATAGGCTTCTTAGCGAAGCCGTCGCCCTTCGGGCTGCCTGAGCGCGATAGCCCGCCTCCTGGCTTGAAGGGGGTGCGCTTCAAGCCGGGTCAGCCTCAGATCTCGCCGAGGGCCGACAGGTAGAGGTCCAGAATGGCGTCCTCTTCCTGGCGCTTGGCCTTGTCCTGCTTCCTGATGCGGATGACCTTGCGAAGGATCTTGACGTCGTAGCCTTCGCCCTTGGCCTCGGCGAAGACCTCCTTCATGTCGGTCATGACGGCCTGTTTGTCCTCTTCGAGACGCTCAAGGCGTTCGATGATGGTGCGCAGGCGGCCCTGGGCCGTCGCGTTGAGAATGTCGGGACCACCGTCGAAGGACGCGTCGTCAGCCATGAGGGATACTCCAGAAATCAGGCGCGGACGCTAACCATGCCGACAGGTGCGACTCAACCGCGAACACGAAAACGGCCGCGGACAAACATCCGCAGCCTGTGGATCGTAAGTAGGACCCAACGTGCGCACGCCGCCGAAGCGACGTGCTGCAAACGCTGCTTAGCCCTGCTTCGCCTTGAAGCGCGGGTCGGTCTTGTTGATGACGAAGACGACGCCCTTGCGACGCACGACCTTGCAGTCGCGGTGGCGGGTCTTGAGGGACTTGAGCGAGCTACGGACCTTCATCGTCGGACGTCCTGAGAGAAACCAATAAGAAAGCCGCTGACCCGGTCGGATCGCGGCGGAGGCGGTCGTATAGAGAGAGGGGTTCGGAAGGTCAACCCGCCAAAGGCCAAAACCTCATAAAACCCAGGCCCAGCCTGCCTGACGACGCATTTCCTCTCACGTGCTCAAGTAGCCCGAAGGGCGATAGCACGCTTAGAAACTGCTTAAAAACTATGGAGGCCTGACCTCCGAGTCGAACGGAGGGTTTACGGGGTTGCACGCCCGTTGCGTCGCCACTCCGCCATCAGGCCGTCAGAGGGACTGCGCTAATACGCCGCATGCCTTTAAGGCGTCGATCAAAATCGAGGTTAATGACGCCAACGAGGGAGCGACAGGGCAACGCTTTCGCCTCATTGGCGCTTTATGGCCGTGAAATGGACGTTCTCGCGGATGTCATTTCACGTCTGACCCTGGGGGCTTTAGTTTGAATCTCATGCGCTTTTCCTATCGCCTTCTCCTCATCGGCTGTGTTTCGGCCTGCGCGCCCATGTTGCCCGAGCCGCAGGTCGGCCTGCCGACGCCGCAGCCCCAGCCGCAACCGGGCGCCTCCGTCACGGCCCCTGCCCCCGCGCCGCAGACGCCGCCGCTGGCCGCCTATGACCAGCAAGGATTCGAGGGCTGGAAACAGGGGTTCCTGGCGCGCAAGGGCGGCGCCCGCCGCGCCGACTACGCTCGTGAACTGGACGGCCTCGCGCCCGATCCGACGGTGATCCGTCTGGACCGCAACCAGCCGGAATTCTCCAAGCCCGCGGGCGCCTATATCCAGAACGCCGTGACGCCGGTGCGAATCGCCCAGGCCAAGCAGCGAATCGACCGAGTGCCGTGGTCGGTGGTTCAACGCTTCGGCGTGCCCAGCGAAATCCTGGTCGGCGTCTGGGCGCAGGAGAGCGCCTTTGGTCAGGTCCAAGGCGACTATGACGTCATCCGCTCGCTGGCGACCCTGGCCTATGACGGCCGTCGCCGCGACTGGGCCGAGGGCCAGTTGAAGGATGCGCTGGACATCGTCGTGGACGGCCGGCGCGAGCGCGCGGGCCTGAAGGGCAGCTGGGCCGGAGCCATGGGCCAGACCCAGTTCATGCCCGACAACTATCTGCGCCTGGGCGTGGATCAGGACGGCGACGGCAAGGTCGACATCTGGGCCGACGACGCCGACGCCCTGGCGTCCGCCGCCAACCTGCTGGCCCAGGCCGGATGGAAGCGCGGCCAGAGCTGGGGCTATGAGGTCACCCTGCCCTCCGGCTTCGACTATGCCGAGGCGGAAGGGCCCAAGCACAACTGGGCCTATTGGGCGGCCAAGGGCGTGCGTCTGGCGCAGGGCGGCACGCCGAACGGAGCCGAGGCGCTGGAAGAGGCGACCATCCTGTTGCCGCAGGGTGCGAACGGCCCAGCCTTCCTGGCCCTGCCGAACCACTACGTGATCCGCCGCTACAACAACTCGGTCAGCTACGCCCTGGCCATCGGCCTGACGGCGGACGGCATCATGGGCAAGCCGGCCCTGAGCAAGGCCTGGCCCAACGATCCGTCGATGTCGCGTGAGCAACGGATCGGGGCGCAGCGGGCGCTGACGCAGATGGGTTACGACACCCAAGGCGTCGACGGGGTGATCGGGACCAACACCCGCGCGGCCCTGCGCCGCTGGCAGGTGGCGACGGGTCGGATCGCCGATGGCTATCTGACGCCGACGCTGGCGGACGAACTGATCCGCCGGGCGAACTGAGGACGTAAATCCGGGCATGGTTCGGCGCTCCTGCCTTTGCGGCCGGAGATGTTGGAGGGCTGGGCAGAGCGCCGGGCCTTCGCCCGGAAGTGAGTTTGTAAGTACCGTTTCGACGAAGGGTATGACGCTCCGCGCGGTTGGTTGGCCTGCAAGCTCGGGGCGTCGAGCGGTGGCGGTCTTATCGCCTAACCCCATAAGCCTGCGACGGGTCGGCAGCCCCTGCGAGGGCTGTCCCGAGTGCGATCGAGTATCCCCCTCGACCCTCCGACACCGCTCCATGAGTCGGTGTCAGCACGAGCCGTCTCAGACCCGCTCCCGTTCCATCCGCTCCCGCCGCCGCAAGGTCGCAGGCCAAGCGAGCCCTCCGATGCGACGGGACGGGTGTATTATGCGGCGGTTTGACCCCGTGGGCAGGAGAACGGGGACATAAATCGGCAAGCGATTGAAATCGCAGCGAATGAACCAGCGTCATCGTGATGGTTGGCGCGCAGTTCTCCCTCCCCTTCATGGGGAGGGGCGGCGAAGCGAAGCGCAGCCGGGGTGGGGCAGGATGAAGCGTCTCGCTGCCCTTACGGCCCCACCCGGATCGCTGCGCGATCGTCCCTCCCCATGAAGGGGAGGGAGAGGCGCCTGTGGGGCTTCAGCCCTTCATCCGCCAGGTGGCGCCTTCGGGGCCGTCCATAACGACGACGTTCAGGGCGTTGAGGCGGTCGCGGATGCGGTCGGCCTCGGGCCAGTCCTTGGCGGCGCGGGCGGCGGTGCGTTGCTCCAGCAGGGCCTCGACCTCGACCCGCAGGGCGTCGGAGACGTCGCCTTCCAGCCAGGCCGCCGGGTCGGCCTGGAGCACGCCCAGGATGGAGGCGCAGGCGACCAGGCGGCCGCGCGCCTGGGCCACGGCGGCCGCGTCGCCGGCCGTCATGCCGCGCTCGATCTCGCTGGACAGGGCGAACAGGGTCGCCATGGCGCCCGGCGTGTTCAGATCGTCCTCGATCGACTTCAGGAAGTCGGCGGGCGGATCAAGGTCCAGGGCTTCGACGCCGCTGGATCGATACAGGGCGCCGTAAAGGCGATCCAGCGACTTCTTGGACTGGTCCAACAGACCCTGGTTCCAGTCCAGAGGCTGACGATAGTGGGCGCTCAGCAGGGCCCACCGGACGACCTCGCCCGGCATGGCCTGGACCAGGTCGTGCAGCAGCAGGACGTTGCCGACGGACTTGGACATCTTCTCGGCGTCCACGGTCAGGAAGCCGTTGTGCATCCAGTAGCGGGCGTATGCGTCGTGCGCCTGATCGTCATGGGCGTGGCCGTGGGCGCAGACGCCTTGGGCGATCTCGTTCTCGTGGTGGGGGAAGACCAGGTCGATGCCGCCGCCGTGGATGTCGATGGGCAGGCCCAGGGTCTGTTCGATCATGGCCGAGCATTCGATATGCCAGCCCGGCCGCCCCTCGCCCCAGGGCGACGGCCAGGACGGCTCGTCCGGCTTGGACGGCTTCCACAGGACGAAGTCGTGGGGGTTCTTCTTGTAGGGGGCGACCTCGACGCGGGCGCCGGCGATCATGTCGTCCAGGTTCCGGCCCGACAGGGCGCCGTAGGATTTGTAGGACGAGACATCGAACAGGACGTGGCCCTCGGCCGCATAGGCGCAGCCGGCGTCGACGATGGCCTGGATCTGATCGACGATGGCGGGGATATAGTCGGTGACGTGAGGGGCGATGTCGGGCGGCGACACGTTCAGCAGGTTCATGTCGGCGAGATAGGCGGCCTCGTAGCGGGCCGTGACCTCGCCGATCGGCACGCCTTCGCGAGCGGCCTTCTGGTTGATCTTGTCGTCCACGTCGGTGACGTTGCGGGCGTAGATCACCTTGTCGGCGCCATAGGTCCGGCGCAGCAAACGCACGAGAACGTCGAACACCACCGGCGGGCGCGCATTGCCGATGTGGGCGTAGTCATAGACCGTCGGGCCGCAGACATAGAGGGTCACCCGGTTCGGATCGCGCGGTTCGAACAGGCGCTTTTCACGGTGCAGGGTGTCGTGGATGTGCAGCGGCATAAGATAGGTAGACTTCGTTTTCTTGCAGGACGGAGGGTCCGTCCCATATAGCGGCCTGATATACAGTCCCGACGGATTGTAGAAGGTAAACCGGGCGCACCCGCCCGCCCCGGCCGGAAAATCGAGTCCATGAGCGTCATCCCCGCCAAGCCCGTCCTCGTCAGCAGCGATGAGACCGTTGTGCGTCCCAGCCGCGAACAGGCGCTGGAGGCCGTGCGGACCCTGATCGCCTGGGCCGGCGACAATCCCAGCCGTCCCGGCCTGATCGACACGCCGAAACGGGTGGTGGACGCTTACGGCGAATGGTTCGACGGGTATGACGCCGATGCGGGCAAGGAGTTGAGCCGCACCTTCGAGGACGTGACCGGCTATGACGACATGGTCATCCTGCGCGACATCGAGGTGGAGAGCCACTGCGAGCACCACATGGCCCCCTTCCTGGGCAAGGCCTATGTCGCCTATCTGCCCGGCGAGAAGGTGGTCGGCATCTCCAAGCTGGCGCGGGTGGTCGAGATCTATGCGCGACGCCTCCAGAACCAGGAAACCCTGACCAACGACATCATCGACGCCATCGAATCGCACCTGCAGCCGCGCGGCGTGGCGGTGCTGGTGGACGCCGAGCATCAGTGCATGACCACGCGCGGAGTGCATCATCGGCACGTTTCGACCATCACGACCCGCTTCACGGGCGCCTTCAAGGACGATCCTGCCCTGGCGGACCGTTTTCTGAAGCTGGCCAAGGCCTGAGGCCTGAACTCGGGGACGACTGTCGCGTATAATTGACGTTCGGGAACGGCAGATCGTTTAGAACCGCTTTACAAGCCCGCATCGGGACGCCAAGAACCGATCAAGCCTTCGGGCGATCCATAGGGAAATGTCGGCGCGGATTGCAGCCGGCGAGTAACGGAGACGATGCATGGCTGCCAAGCTGGGTGGTTCCGGTGGGGACAAGCACACGATCGAACAGACGGCGGATATCAACATCACGCCGTTCATCGACATTCTGCTGGTGCTCATGATCATCTTCATGGTCGCCGCGCCTATGGCGACCGTGTCGATCCGTCTGGACCTGCCGCCGGCGCAGCCGCCCACCAATCCGACCGAGGAAAAGGAACCGGTGTACATCACCATCCAGGACTCGGGTCAGCTGTTCATCGCCGAGAACCAAACCTCCATCGACAACCTGGCCGCTGACGTCTGCACCGCTCTGGGCGGCGGTTCCTGCCAGGAAGAGCGCGTCTTCGTCCGCGCTCAGCCGGAAGTGAAATACTCGCAGTTCATGGAAGTCATGAACACGATGCAGGAGAACGGCTTCTTCAAGGTCGGCCTGCTGAACGAAGACATCGAATAGGACTTTCGTCCGCTTCAGAATTTGGGCCGCGTTCCGAAAGGGACGCGGCCTTTTTCTTTGGCTGCGTGCTCGACGAGATTGGGGCTTGTCGGATGGACCGGACCCCGCCTTGATGCCGTATCGGCTGTTCGAGGAGTTCGCCCATGCATCGTCGCACCTTCCTGTCCGCCCTGCCTGCTGGAGCCCTGACGGCCGGAGCAATGGCCGCAACGGCGGCTCAGGCCCGGCAAACCTCCCCGACCGCCAAACCGACCGAGGCGGCTCCAGCCCCCGCCCGTCCCGATCCCTATGCCGGCGTCGGAATCGGCGACCGGATCACCGGGCCGAAGTTCGTGGGACGCTCGACCGTCTGGGGCGCGAACGGGGCGGCGGCGACGGCCCACCCGGCGGCCAGCCTGATCGGCATCGACACCCTGAGGCGCGGCGGATCGGCCATAGACGCCGCCATCGCCATCAATGCGGCCCTGGGGTTCCTGGAGCCGGTCGCCAACGGCATCGGCGGCGACGCCTATTGCATGCTGTGGGACCCGAAGCAGAAGAAGGTCGTCGGGCTGAACGGATCCGGCGCCAGTCCCCGGGGCCTGAGCCTGGAGACGGCGCGGTCCAAGGCCATCGACGGCTATCTGCCCCGCTATGGCGCGGTGACGGTGAACGTGCCGGGCACGGTGGACGCCTGGTGGAGCGCGCATCAGCGCTATGGGAAACTGCCGTGGAAGGATGTGCTGCTGCCGGTCGCCGAACTGTGCGAACAGGGCGTCCCCATGCCCCAGGTCATCGCCTACTACCTGGAACGCAACATGGCGGCCTTCGACCGGGGCGTGATCCCAATCGAGGAGAACGACAACCGCAAGCGCATCTGGGCCGCCGGCGGGGCGACGCCCAAGGTGGGCGAGATCTTCGCCAATCCGTATCTGGGCAAGACCCTGCGGATAATCGCCGAGGGCGGGCGCGACGCCTTCTATGACGGCCCCTTGGCCGATCAGATGGAAGCCTATTTCAAGCGGATCGGCGGCTGGCTGACCCGCGCCGATCTGGCGGCCCACCACACCGAATGGGTCGAGCCGATCCAGACCAATTATCGCGGGGTGGACGTCTTCGGCCTGGGACCGAACACGCAAGGCCTGTCGACCAACCAGATCCTGAACATCTGCGAACAGTTCGACCTGAAATCCATGGGCTTCCAGTCCGCCGCCTCGCTGCACGTCCAGGCCGAGGCCAAGCGTCTGGCGTTCGAGGACCGGGCGCGCTGGTTCGCCGACGACCGCTTCTCCAAGACCCCGGTCGAATGGCTGAACTCCAAGGCCTATGCCGCCGAACGGGCCAGGCTGATCCGGCCGGACCGGGTGATGGACCGCGTCATGCCGGGCGACGCGCCGCACCATGGCGACACCACCTATTTCAGCGTCGCCGACAGCGAGGGGATGATGGTCAGCTGGATACAGTCCAACTATCGCGGCATGGGCTCGGGCTTGGCGCCGGACAATGGGACGGAGCCGCTGGGCTTCATGTTCCAGGACCGGGGCGAGCTGTTCGCCCTGACCGACGGCCATCCCAATGTCTATGCGCCCGGCAAGCGGCCGTTCCAGACCATCATCCCCGGTTTCGCGGTCAAGGACGGCGAGCCCTGGATGGCGTTCGGCGTCATGGGCGGCGCCATGCAGCCCCAGGGCCAGGCGCAGATCATCATCAATATGGTCGACTATGGGCTGGAGCCCCAGGCGGCCGGCGACGCCCCGCGCTGGCAGCACTACGGCTCGTCCGAACCGACCGGCCAGCCGCAGGAAGGGACCGGCGTGCTGCACCTGGAGAGCGGCGTGCCCGAGGCGACCAAGGCCCATCTGCGCGCCATGGGCTGGACCCTGGGCGAACCGGACGGTGGGTTCGGGGGCTATCAGAACGTCATGAAGCAGATGAACCCCGGCGGTCGCTGGACCTATGGCGCGGCGACCGAGATGCGCAAGGACGGGATCGCATTGGCCTACTGAAGGCTGGACGATGGGTCGCGCGGCGCTAAGGTGAGGCGGGGTTCTGCCCCCGTCAGAGGCCGTCTCGGCGCGACGCCCGGTCACGGGCGCGGTCAGCCAAAAAGGGGCGCCTCTCGTGTTTGGTCACAAGAAGGACGCCCGGCGCCGGCCGAAAGGCAAGCCGTGGACGGGCCATGCGGGCTTCGCGCCCCCGCCCTTCCGCCGCGGCGCCGGGCATCCCGATCGGAGGATGCATGTTCGATCCCTGGGGTCTGCTGGCCGTCGCCGTCGTCGTGGTGATCGCCTTCGGTGTGGCGCTGCTGCTGAGCGGCCGTCGGCGCATCAGGATCAACGCCTGGCAGCGCGGGGCCCTCTATGTGGATGGTGTCTATGAGCGTCTGCTGGATCCCGGCGTTCACTGGCTGTGGAAGACCTGCCGCAACCTGCATGTCCAGCCGGTCACCCTGGACCGTCAGGTGCATGTGATCCGCGCCGACGTGATGTCGTCCGAACGCATGGCTTTGAGGCTGTCCGCCGCCGTCATCTATCGGATCGAGGACGCCGAAAGGTCGATCCGGGAACCGGTCGAACCCCTGCTCGACCTGGCCGCCGGCGTCGCCCTGACGCGGCTGGCGGGCGAGATGACGCTGGAGGCCCTGCTGGCGCAATCGCCCGACGCCGACGCCGCCTTCGCCGCCCTGATGGGTGACACGGTCGGCGCCGCACGCATCGAACAGGCCCAGATCACCGGGGTCATCCTGCCGCCGGAGTTGCGCCGCCTGATGACCGAGGTCGAGCGCGCACGTCTGGAAGGTCTCGCCGCCCTAGAACGCGCCCGTGGCGAACAGGCCTCCCTACGCTCCCTCGCCAACGCCGCCCGACTGCTCAAGGACAATCCCGAACTGGCCCAACTGCGCCTGCTCAAGACGGTCGAGAACGCCAAGGCCGCGACCGTCGTGCTGGGCGACGACCGACGCCGATGACCCACGACGAGGTCCGCGCCCTGCTGCTGTCGTTTCCGGGCGTCGAGGACGGCACATCCTATGGCCAGCCCTCATACAAGGTGGCGGGCAAGTTCTTCACCTGGCTGCGGCCCCAGTTGGACGACAGCATCGTGGTGCATCTGGACAACCAACATGAGCGCGACCTGCTGATCGAGATGGACCCGGCGACGTTTCATTTCACCGACCACTATCGCGACTATCCCATCGTCCTGGCGCGCATCGCGACGGTCGATCCGGTCTGGTTGAAGGCGGCGCTGGACAGGCGATGGCGCAAGGTCGCGCCGAAAAGTCTGTCGAAACAGCATCCGCGTCTTACCGGAACGGGATCGGGCGCCTAATTACACGCTCCCCTGAACACAGCGAAGGCGCGCCCCATGGCCTATGGCGACCAACCCACGATCACGGTCGATGGAATCGAAATCCCCCTGCTCGGCTTCGGCACCTGGCAATTGGAGCCGGCGGATGCGCGGCGCATGGTCGCCGAGGCTTTGCGGATCGGATATCGCCACATCGATACGGCCTGGATCTACAAGAACGAGCAGGCGGTGGGCGAAGGGATCCGCGATTCCGGCGTGGCGCGCGAAGACCTGTTCCTGACCACCAAAATCTGGGTCGAGCATTTCACCCATGACGCCCTGTTGAAACAGGCCAAGGAATCGGCCGACAGCCTGGGCACGACGCCCGACCTGCTGCTGCTGCACTGGCCCAAGACGACGCCGTCGTTCGAGGAGACGCTGGGCGCGCTGAACGCCGCAAAGGACGAGGGGCTGACCAAGTCGATCGGCCTGTCCAACTTCCCGTCCAAGGAGTTCCGCCAGGCGCAGGGCCTGTCGAAGGCGCGGTTGATCACCGACCAGGTCGAGCACCATCCCTATCTCGGCATCGATCAGCTGGTCGCCACCGCGGCCGAGCTGGGCTCGTCGATCACCGCCTGGTCGCCGCTGGCCCAGGGCAAGATCGCCGACGACGCCACCATCAGCGAACTGGCCAAGGCCCACGGCAAGACCAACGGTCAGATCACCCTGCGCTGGCTGATCCAGCACGGGATCATCGCCATTCCCCGCACCACCAAGGAAAGCCGGGCGCGCGAGAACTTCGACATCTTCGATTTCGTCCTGACGGACGAGGAGATGCAGCGGATGGATGCGCTGGACCGGGGCGAACGACTGGGCGACTGGCTGGACCCCGCGTTCGAATGGGACAAGACTGCCGCCTGATCGACGGAGGCGCCGGTGTTTCGCAAACGGGACCAGCCCAGGCTGTGGCGCGCGACGTTCGCCGTCGTGGGCTGGACCGCGCTCGCGCTTCAATATCTGCTGATGGTGGCGCCGGTTCAGGGATGGTCGGTGCTGGAGCGGACGATCAACTATTTCAGCTTCTTCACCATCCTGACCAACATCCTGGTCGCCCTGGCCTTCACCGGCCCGCTATTGGGCGAGGGCTCAAGACTGGGCCGATGGAGCGCCAGCGAGGGCGTTCGCGCGGCCGTCGCCATGTATATCGTGGTGGTCGGGGTGGTTTATCATTTCCTGCTGCATCCCTACTGGAACCCCACAGGCTGGTCGCTGCTAGTCAATGTGGTGCTGCACTACGTCATGCCCGCCGCCTTCGTGCTGGACTGGCTGTGGTTCACGCCCAAGGGCCGTTTGCGCTGGATCGATCCGGCGAAATGGCTGGCGTTTCCGTTGATCTATGGCGGGTGGACGCTGATCCACGGCCTGGCGACGCACTGGTGGCCCTATGGGTTCGTCAATGTGGATCAGCTGGGACTGGGGCGGGTCGTGATGATCTTCGGGGCGCTGCTGGTCTTCTTCCTGCTGGTGGGGCTAGCGCTGGTCGGGCTGGATCGCGTGTTCGGCCGCGCGGCGCGTGACAGCGGGCCGCGTCCCGCTTAAGCGTCGCGACATGGCCTACAAATCCCTGCGTGACTTCATCGACCAGCTGGAAGCTCAGGGCGAGCTGGAGCGGGTGTCCGAACCCGTCTCCACCGTGCTGGAGATGACCGAGATCCAGACCCGGCTACTGCGGAACGGCGGACCGGCGGTGCTGTTCGAAAAGCCGGTCATGCCGGACGGCACGATCAGCCCCATCCCCTGCCTGGCCAATCTGTTCGGCACGGTGAAGCGGGTCGCGATGGGGGTGACGCTGGAGGGCAAGTCGCGGACCACGGCGGGCGAACTGCGCGAGGTCGGCGAGCTGCTGGCCTTCCTGCGTAATCCGACGCCGCCGCGCGGTCTGGGCGATGCGATGGAGATGCTGCCGCTGATGCAGACCGTCATGTCGATGCGACCCAAGACGGTGAAGAAGGCGCCGGTGCAGGAGGTGGTGCTGAAGGGCGACCAGATCGACCTGACCGCCCTGCCCGTCCAGTCGTGCTGGCCCGGCGAGCCCGCGCCCCTGATCACCTGGGGCCTGGTCGTGACCAAGGGGCCAAGCGAGGACCGCGAGGACGACTTCAACCTGGGCATCTATCGGATGCAGGTCCTGGGCAAGGACAAGGCCATCATGCGCTGGCTGGCGCACCGGGGCGGGGCGCAACACTATGCACGGCACAAGAAGGCCCGGCCCAAGGAGCCCCTGCCCTGCGCCGTGGTCCTGGGCGCCGATCCGGGGACTATCCTGGCGGCGGTGACCCCGGTGCCTGACACCCTGTCGGAATATCAGTTCGCCGGTCTGATGCGGGGCGCCAAGGCCGAGTTGGTGCCGTGCAAGACCGTGCCGCTGATGGTGCCGGCCCAGGCCGAGATCGTGCTGGAGGGCCACGTCCTGTTGAACGAGTTCGAGGACGAGGGCCCGTATGGCGATCACACCGGCTATTACAATTCGGTCGAGAAGTTCCCCGTGTTTCAGGTCAGCGCCATCACCATGCGCAAGGACCCGATCTATCTGACCACCTTCACAGGCCGGCCGCCCGACGAACCCAGCGTGCTGGGCGAGGCGCTGAACGAGGTCTTCATTCCGCTGTTGCGCCAGCAGTTCCCGGAGATCGTCGACTTCTGGCTGCCGCCCGAGGGCTGCAGCTATCGGATCGCCGTGGTGTCGATGAAGAAGGCCTATCCGGGCCACGCCAAGCGGGTGATGCTGGGCGTCTGGAGCTATCTGCGCCAGTTCATGTACACCAAATGGGTCATCGTGGTGGACCACGACATCAACGCCCGCGACTGGAAGGACGTCATGTGGGCCATCTCGACCAAGATGGATCCGGCGCGCGACATCACCGTGATCGAATCGACGCCCATCGACTATCTGGACTTCGCGAGCCCCGAGAGCGGCCTGGGCTCCAAGATCGGCCTGGACGCCACCGACAAATGGCCGCCCGAGACCAAGCGCGAATGGGGCGAGGAAATCCGCATGGACGAGGCGGTGGTCGAGCGGGTTTCAGACATGTGGGACCGGCTGGGCCTGCCCGGCGACAGCGCGCCGATCTGGAAGTAGATCAGGCGGGACCGGCGGCCGCGCCGAGGACGCCCAGGATCGCCACGACGGCGCCGACATAGTTGAGCCGCGACCGGGTGTAGGACCGCACCCGGTCCTTGCCTCTGATCAGCCGCACGACGAAATAGACGAGGGTGTGGACGAAGTAGAAGACGATGATCGGTGCGAAGAACAGACGCCCCACGGCAAACCCCCACATACCTATGGAGGCCATGTGCGCCGCCGCCGCAGCGTTGAACAGGAAGGCCGTGGCGAGGATCAAGCCGAGCGAGATGATCTGGTGCATGATGGGTCCGACACTGACGGCGATACGCAAATAATGCGGTCAAGCTTGATTGGCTCCCGGCAATCCAGAGGCGAATTTTCGGCGGCCTGAAAACCGTGACCGGTCAATCACTTGCGATTTATTCGCAGTTAATGGCGATTTTTCGAGAACCCGAGCTTGGCCGTAGCGTTCTCCTTGTCCAACTCCGGCTAAGCTGAACCTTGGCCGGTCCAGGAAGGGAAAATCACATGAAGTTTCGGACAGCTGTAAGCGCCATGGCCTTGGTCTGCGCGATGACGATGGGCCTTGCGGCCTGCGGACAGGGCGACGCCAAGGGCGGGGCCGATGGGAAATCTCAATCGGTGAGCGCCGCTGCGGGCAGCGAGCTGACCCAGCAGAAGCAGGGTCTCTATACCGAGGGCTTCAACAAGCTGATCGATGACAGCTGGGGCGTGCCGAACAACTTCGAAAACTATCAGAAGCTGGATATCCCGAACGCCAGCGCGACCAGCTCGATCTCCTTCCCCGAAAACATCACCACGCTGGAAACGGCGATCGAGAAGCTGAAGGAAGGCAAGGCGTTCGCGGGCGGAACTCAGAGCCGACGCACCGACGCTGCGGTCGACAAGCTGCTGCCGCAACTGGAAGCCCTGCTGGCGCAGTGGAAGACGCTGGATCCCTATTATGAATCCCGCGCCTATCGCGAAGACGGGCTGGCCAAGGGCAAGGCGGCCCACGCCGCCCTGATGACCGCGTATCAAGGCGCGATCGCCGGGATCGGCGAACTGGACGCCGCCCTGAGCGAATACCAGCGCGCCAGCAATGCGGCCAAGATCGAGGCCCTGACCAAGAGCGGCCACACCGCCGAGGCCAGCCTGATCGACGCCATGCAGAAGGCCGATCACTTCACCACCGCCGTCATCGAGGACAGGGCGGACGAAGCGGATCGTCTGCTGCCCGAGTTCGTGGCTGCAGCCGCCAAGCTGCGCGAAGCCGAAGCCGCCTTGCCCGCAGACAACGAGAACAAGTCGGAGTTCGGCTCCATCGCCGGCTACGTCGACTCGATGATCGGCTCTTGGCGCGACTACAAGCAGAGCAAGAGCGACTATGAGCGCGAAAGCATCGTGGACGACTACAATCGCGCCATCGACCGGATGGGCGACGTCGAAATGCCTGCCTGACGAGATCGCCGCCTCCGTCGCTTGCAAGTGACGGAGGCGGTGGACTGGCGGCGCTTCCCCGAACGGTCTAGCTTCCCTCCCTGACATCGGGGGATGGCTGTGAGCGCATTCGAATTCTTCTTCAGCTTTTATGGCCTGCTGCTGGGCCTTTCGGTCGCCGAACTCGTGGGCGGGTTCGCGCGGGTGCTGCATGAGAAGCAGCGGATTCGTTTCGGCTGGCTGACGCCGATGCTGGCCCTGTTCGTGGCTATCGACATCGCCACCTTCTGGAACCAGGCCTGGGTCATCTTCCGGGGCGCGCCGTTCAACACCTTCGTGCTGATCGTCTCGCTGGCCATCGCCGCGACCTTCTACGTGGCGGCCAGCGTGACCTTCCCGCGCGTCTCGGCCGAAGGCGGCGACGAGCGGATCGATGTGGACGACCATTTCTGGGCCCACCGACGGCTGGTGTTCAGCTGTATTCTGGCGGCCAATCTGATCGTCGCCGTGATCGTGATCATCCTGGCCCAGCTCAATCCTGGCTTTACACAGGTCGCCAGTTCGGTGCGCCTGTGGGTCGGCGTCGCCATCTTCGTGATCGGCACGGCGACGGCGGCCTTTGCGCCGTGGCGCAAGGTTGCGGTCGGGGCCTTGGTCGTCGTGCTGCTCTACAGTCTGTGGGGCATGGCGAACTCGGCGGCGTTGCTGGTCAGCGCCGGCGGTTGGGCGCCTGCGCTGGGCGGCGGCGGGTGACCGCTTGTCAGGCTGAGCCAATCGGCTCACGAAAGGCCATGCGATCGATTTCCCTGATGTCGGCCCTTCTTGCCGTCCTAGCCTGTAGCGTGAGTCCCGCCATGTCTCAGTCGCCGTCCCGGCCGCCCGTCCTGTCCAATATCGCGCCCTGGGACCAACCTTTCCTGCCGCCTGCGCCGGCATGGAACGGGGCGTCAAAGGACCTGTTGCGCGCCGCCTCCGATCCCTGGGTGACGCCGTTCGAGGCCGATCGGGGCCATGACTTCTCGCCCGATTACGCCGACACCCGGGTCTGGTTCGACCGTCTGGATCAGGCCAGCGACCTGATCCGCATCGAACAGTTCGGCGTCTCGCCCGAGGGACGACCGATCTATGCGGTGATCGCCTCCAAGGACGGGGCTGCGTTCGATCCGGCCAAGCCGGTGCTCATGATCCAGGCCGGCATCCATCCCGGCGAGATCGACGGCAAGGACGCGGGCATGATGCTGCTGCGCGACATCGCCTTCTACGGCAAGGACGCCCTGCTCGACCGGGTCAATCTGATCCTGATCCCCATCCTGTCAGTCGATGGCCACGAGCGGGCCAGCGCCTATTCCCGTCCCAACCAGCGCGGGCCACGCATCCAGGGCTGGCGCAATACGGCGACCAACCAGAACCTGAACCGCGACTATCTGAAGCTGGACCAGCCCGAGATGCGGGCGGTGCGGGGCCTGATCCTGAAATACCGGCCGGACCTCTATGTCGACGTCCACGTCACCGACGGCATGGATTACCAGTACGACATGACCTACGGCTTCAACGGGGAAGACGGGTCATTCAGTCGCTCGCCGAACGGCTCGGCCTGGCTGGACAGGGTTCTCAAGCCGGCGATGAATGCGGCGCTGGAGCGCGAGGGTCACATCCCCGGCGAGCTGGTGTTCGGCATGGATGACGACGAGCCCAGAAAGGGTCTGTCGGACGGCGGTCTGGGCGAGCGGTTCTCGAACGGCTGGGGCTCGGCGGCCCATGTGCCGACCATCCTGATCGAGAACCACAGCCTGAAACCCCATGAACAACGGGTGCTGGGCACCTATGTCTTCATCGAGGAGGCGATGCGGCTGCTGGCCGATCAGGGCGCGGGTCTGAGGGCCGCGACCGAACAGGACAAGGCCCTGCGCCCGGCGCAGATCCCCGCCAACTTCGAGGCCGACGAGACGCCGTCGTCCACCCGGCCGTTCAAGGGCATCCTGTACGAGATGTACGACAGCGCGGCCTCGGGCCGTCAGGAAATCCGCTGGCTGGGCCGGCCCGATCCCGAGCTGTGGCAGATGCCCTTCTATGGGTCCAAACCGACCCTGACCCTGACGCGGCCGACCGCCTATTGGGTGCCGGGTTATCGCACCGACATCATCGAACGGCTGAAGACGCACGGGATCGCGATGGAGACGGTCGAGGCGCCGCGCGCCGTGAACCTGTCGATGCTGCGCCTGGTCGAGCCCAAGCTCGCGACGCGGACCAACGAGGGTCACGTCCAGGCCTCGGTGAAGACAGTCGAGGTCGAGCGCCGCGACTGGACCTTCCCGACCGGATCGGTGCGCGTGCCGACCGATCAGCCGCTGGGCGACATCGTCGTGCTGCTGCTGGAGCCGCAGTCGAGCGAGAGCTTCTTCGCCTGGGGCATGTTCCCCGAGGTCATGAGCCGGGTCGAATATATCGAGGCCTACGCCATCGCGCCGCTAGCGGACAAGATGATGGCGGCGAACCCTGCGCTGAAGGCCGAGTTCGAGGCCAGGCTGGCGGCCGATGCGGCGTTCGCGGCCGATCCCCAGGCGCGTCTGGCCTGGTTCTACGAACGCACGCCCTTCTATGACGACCACTATCTGCTCTATCCCGTCGGGCGCGAGGACTGATCGATGACCACACCGCTGATGTACGCCGTCCAGGCCGCCGCCCTGTGGAGCGGCCTGCTGATCCTGATGATGCTGGTGCTGTCGGGCATCGTGGTCAGCGGACGGCGCAAGCACATGGTGTCGTTCGGCGACGGCGGAAACCCCGACCTGATGGCCGCCAGCAGGGCGTTCGGCAATCTGGTGGAATATGCGACGCCGGGCATGATCGCCATGCTGCTGCTGGCCGCTGTGGGCGCGCCGGCCTGGATGGTGCACGGGGTGGGCGCGACCCTGCTGGTCGGACGGGTCGTCCACGCCCTGGGCCTGCTGTTCCAGACCGGGCCGTCGCTGGGACGGGTGATCGGCATGTTGCTGACCTGGGTGGCGCTGCTGAGCGCGGCCGTGGGCCTGATCGCCTTCGCCGTCGTCTGACGCGGTTGCGGTGCAGCAAGCCGTCCGCCATATCGGGGCATGACTGAAACCCTGGCTGCGCCCGTTTCCACCGATCTTCTCAACGACATCGTCAAGGCGGCCCTGAGGGCCGGCGCCGACGCCGCAGAGGCGGTCAGCGCCGACCGGCGGTCCCTGTCGGTCGGGGTGCGCAACGGAAAGCTGGAAGACGTCGAACGCGAGGAATCGCGCGACCTGGGCCTGCGGGTCTTTGTCGGCCAGCGCCAGGCGTCGGTCTCGGCCTCCGATCTTTCGCCCGCGACACAGGCGCGGCTGGTCGAGCGCGCCGTGGCCATGGCCCGCCTGGCGCCGGAAGATCCCCATGCCGGTTTCGCCACCGAGGATCGGCTGGCGCGCGGGCCGTTCGTCGATCTGGACCTGTTCGACCCCACCGAACGTAGCGCCGAAATCCTGGAACAGGTTTCGGCAGAGGCGGAAGCCGCAGCCCTGGCGGTGACGGGCGTCGCCCGGTCGGAAGGCGGCCATGCCTCCTGGTCGTCCAGCCGTTGGCGGCTGGTGACCTCGCATGGGTTCGACGGCGCCTATGAGGGTTCGGCCTTCTCGCTGGGCGTCGGCGTCATCGCGGAAAAGGACGGGGCGATGGAGCGCGGCGGCGAGAGCCGTTCGATGCGCCACCTGTCCGACCTGCCAGGCGCCGGATTGATCGGACGCACGGCCGGCGAACGCGCGGTCGCCCGCACCGGCGCACGCAAGATCGCCTCGACCACCGCCCCCGTCATCTTCGACAACCGGATGGCGGGCCAGATCGTCTCGCCGGCCATCGGCGCCATTTCCGGCCCGTCGATCGCGCGCGGCACCTCCTTTCTGAAGGACCGGATGGGCCAGCGGGTGTTCGCCGAGGGGGTGACCCTGATCGACGATCCGTTCCGTCCGCGCGGCATGGGCTCCACCCCGTTCGACGACGAAGGCGTAGCGGTCGAGAAGCGCGCCCTGTTCGACGACGGCGTCCTGACCACCTGGCTGTTGAACAGCGCATCCGCCCGGCAACTGGGCCTGCAATCCACCGGCCATGCGTCGCGGG
Source organism: Brevundimonas sp. (assembly GCF_046295075.1). GTDB lineage: Bacteria > Pseudomonadota > Alphaproteobacteria > Caulobacterales > Caulobacteraceae > Brevundimonas. Next base: position 27,609 of record NZ_JBKBOC010000001.1, read on the forward strand.
GCCTGGCGGGGCCGTCCGGCGTCTCGACCCACAATCTGCACATGGAGCCGGGCGAACGGGATCTGGCGGGGCTGATGGCCGATGCAGGGACCGGCCTGCTGGTGACCTCGATGTTTGGACCGTCGCTGAACGGCAACACCGGCGACTGGTCCGCCGGGGTGTCGGGCTTCTGGTTCGAGAACGGCGTGATCGCCTATCCGGTCAACGAGGTCACGGTGGCCGGCAAGCTGACCGACCTGTATCTGCGCATCCAACGCGGATCGGACCTGGAGTTCCGGGGCGGGTTCAACGTGCCCAGTCTGATGTTCGACGCGGTGGCCATCGCGGGCAAATGATCGACCTGAACGCTGACCTCAATCTGATCCGGCAGGCGGCCATCGACGCCGGGGCGCTGGCGATCGCCGAACGCGAGGCCGGGCTGAAGATCGAGTCCAAGGTCGGCGGCTCGCCCGTCACCAGCGGCGACCTGAAGGTGGACGCCATGCTGAAGGACCGGCTGCTGACGGCGCGGCCCGACTATGGCTGGCTGTCGGAAGAGACGGCGGATTCGGCCGAGCGGCTGTCGAAGCGGCGCATCTTCATCGTCGATCCCATCGACGGCACCGTCGCCTATATGAAGCGGACGCCGTGGTGGTGCGTGCCCATCGCCGTCGTCGAGGACGGCGAGGTCGTCGCCGCCGTCATCCATGCGCCCGAGGTGGACGAGACCTATGTGGCTGTGCGCGGCGGCGGGGCCCGGCGCAACGGCCGGTCGATCCATGCCTCGGACGTGGCGACGCTGGAAGACGCCTCGATTCTGGGCGATGCGCGACTGATCGAAGCGCCCTATTTCGACGACGAGCCCTGGCCGCCGATGCGGTTCGAAAAGCGCAACGCCTTGGCTTATCGGATGGCGCTGGTCGCCGCCGGCGCCTTCGACGCCGCCCTGGCCCTGACGCCGAAGTGGGACTGGGACGTCGCCGCCGGCTGGCTGATCGCCCAGGAGGCGGGCGCCAAGGTCAGCGACCATCACGGGCGGCCATGGGCTTTCAACCGGCCCGATCCGCGCCAGGCCAGCCTGGTCTGCGCCGCCCCGCTGATCCAGCCGATGATCGTGCGGCGCTGTAAAAACGTGCCTTTATCGACCTAAGCCGGGGGCGGAAAACCCCGCCCCACATTGATCCTTGGGCGTTCTCGGCCTATGCCGCGCGCAAAGCCCCTCCCCAGCCTTCGGGCCCAGCCTTCAGGATTTCCGATGACCGATCAGAACGCCGTCCCGCCGCAACTTCTGCACATCGTCATCGGCGGCGAGCTTCGTCACCTGGGCGAGCCGACCTTCCGCGACCTGTCGCAGGTCGAATTCGTCGGCGCCTTCGGCAGCTATGACGAGGCCAAGAAGGCCTGGAAGGCCCGCGCACAGGCGACCGTGGACAACGCCCACATGCGCTATTTCATCCTGCACGCCCACAAGCTGATCGATCCGCGCGGCGACGTGGCCTGATCCTGCGACATCGGGGAGCCGAACCGGCGCCCCGATCCAGACGTTAGGCGGGGATGCGAGCACGATCATGAACCTGGAACCCCATCAGACCTTTCAACTGGTCAGCCTGCTGGCGGTGCTGGGGCTGTTCTGCTTTTCGCTCCGCGACAAGATGAACTACGCCCGCTGGTTCAAGCGTTGGGAGGCCGAGCGCAAGGCCCGACGCGACGCCGAACTGGCGGCCGAGGCGCGCGCGAACGGCGACGAGCCGAAGACCGGCCCCTGGGACTGAGGCCCACCCTCAAATCCGTCACCCTCGGGCTGGTCCCGAGGGCCCACCGTTGGGCTGACGCGACCAAAGAAGCCGCGCGACGGCTCTGATGTTCGAATGCGCGGCGCCGTAGGCCCTCGGGACAAGCCCGAGGGTGACGAGTGGATGGGCTACCCTACTCCCGCCGCAGCAGCTTGTCGGTCAGCAGCGTGCCCCACCAGCCGGCCTTGAACTCGGCGCGGATGGCCTTGGGCTCGTAGTCGGGGCTGTCGACCCAGTCGATGAAGCTGATCCCCAGAGGTTCGATCTCGGCGACGTATTTCTCCAGCGTATAGTCGAGTACGCCGGTCAGCCCCTCGCGCGAGTGCAGATATTTCTTCGACAGCTGGTTCATGGCCACCGAAATCGGCTCGCCCAGGTGGAAGTGGCGATAGAAGACCGCCATCATCCCCGCCCGGTCCGCCCCCGACTTGCAGTGGATCAGCACCGGATACTGGATCGTCCTGAACAGCTCTCGGGCGCGGTGGATGCGGTCCGTCTGAGGCGGATCGCGCGAGTCCAGCGGGGCGTCGATCAGGGTCAGGCCCAGCCGTTCGCAGGCCTCCTTCTCCAGCCAGTAATAGCCCTCGTCGCGTTCACCGCGCAGGTTGATGACGGTGCGGACGCCCTTCTTCTTCCAGTAGGCCAGCTGTCGCGGCGACGGCTGGTTGGTGCGCACCAGGTCCGGCCCCAGCCAGTGGGCGTTGGAAAACGCCACGCGCAGAAACGCGTGGTCGGCCCAGAAATAATGCCAATGCGCCCGGAAACGGCCCATCGCGGTCGAGAGGTCGAAGCGCGCCATGCCCGCCAGATAGCGATCCGACGCCGCCGCGTCATCCGATCTCGATCCTGATGCGTTGGAATGTTCGGCAAGAACAGGAGGCCCAGATGAAAACCCTCGCCACCGCAGCCGCCGTCGTGGCCAGCCTTTGGGCAGGCGCGGCCGTCGCCCAGACGCCGCCGCCCGAGGATCAGGCCCTGATCGCCTATCTGCGCGAACGAGCGAAGGAGGCGCTGGACACCACCCGATACACGGCCGCGATCACCCCCGACGGCGGCACGACCCTGGTCTATCTGACGGGTCCGAACTGGTGCGGGTCGGGCGGGTGCCGACTGCTGGTGCTGGACCGAACCGGCGAGACCTATCGCTCGGTCGGCGAAATCAGCGTCGCCCGTGCGCCCATCCGGCTGCTGGAACAGCAGACCCACGGCCGTCGCGATCTGGGCGTCTATGTCGCTGGAGGCGGCATCACCCAAGGGTATGAGGCCGCCGTGCCGTTCGACGGGCGTCGCTATGCCTCCAATCCGACCGTCGCCCCCGCCGTCAGGATCGAAGATGCGCCGGGCGAAACCCTGATCCGCGCCGACGAACAGGGCCGCACGCTGGAACCGTCACCGGACAAGCCTTGACTTGAACGGCGGCTCGGACGACCGAGAGGCGATGACCGTCGCCGCCTCAGACACCATGCCCCTGCGCGCCCTGCTGGCGCGAATCTGGCGCGACTATCTGTCCTTACACCGCTGGACCCTGTTCACAGCCATCGTATGCGCAGCCGTGACGGGGATATTGACCGTCACCTTGCTGCAATTGCTGCAACCCGCAGTGAACGGACTTTTCCTGGGCGGCGAACAGCCGGTCACACTGTTCAAGTACATCCATATCCAGGCCAAGCACGCTCTGATCGCGATCCCTATCGCCATACTTGCCGTAGCTCTCATCAGGACGAGCACCGCCCTTCTACAGGCTGCACTGGTGAATCGTTTGGGGCACAGCATTGTCGGCGACATTCAAGTGCGTTTGTTCGGAGCCATGATTCGCGCCGACCTGGCGCGACTGCGCAGCCAGCATTCCGGCGGTTTCGTCTCTTCGGTATTGTTCGACGCCAATCTGGTGCGCGAGGCTTTCACGTCAGGCGTGGTGACCTACACCCAAAACCTGCTGATGCTGATCGGCACGATCGTCTTCATGTTCTTCAATGACTGGCAGTTGGCGATGGTCGTGCTGCTGGGGGTGCCGCTGGTGGCGCTGGTGTTGCGTCGGTTCGGAAAACGAACGCGCAAGGCCGCGCGCGGCGCCATGGCCGAGACGGAGAACCTGTCCACCGCCCTGATGGAGAATATGGACGGGGTTCGGCTGATCAAGATCGAAAACCGTGAGGCCGCTGAGGAAGATCGCGTCGCCGAGGTCGTGGCGCGTCGTCAACGCCACATCATCAAGGGCGCCAACGCCCGCGCCTTCGCAGGACCAGCCTCGGACATGGTCGCCTACGTTGTGGTGGCGGCGGTGCTGGCCTATGCCGGATGGCGGGCGCAGTCGGGCGAGATGACGGTGGGCGGGTTCGCCGCCTTCATCGCCATGTTGCTGGCCGCCGGTCAGGCCCTGCGTCAGGTGACCAATCTGGCGACGGTGATGAGCGAGGGCTTCACCGCCGCGCGTCGCCTGTTCGGCGCCTTGGACATCGAGGCCGAGATCCGCGAGGCGCCGGACGCCGCGCCCCTGGCGCCTGGCCCGGTCGAGGTCGTGCTGGATCAGGTGTCGTTCGCCTATGCCCCCGGCGGGGCGCCGACGCTGGACGCCGTATCGCTGCGGGTCGCGCCGGGCGAGACCGTTGCCCTGGTCGGGCCGTCGGGCGGGGGCAAGAGCACGATCCTGAGCCTGTTGCCGCGCTTCTACGACGTGACGGGCGGGGCGGTGACGATCAACGGCGCCGACGTGCGGAGCCTGCGCATCCACGACCTGCGCGACCATATCGCCCTGGTGACGCAGGAGCCCTTCCTGTTCGACGACACCATCGCCGCCAACATCGCCTATGGCCGCCCGGGCGCCACCCGGGCCCAGATCGAGGAGGCCGCACGGTCGGCCGCCGCCCACGACTTCATCACAGCTTTGCCGCAAGGCTACGACACCCGCGCGGGCGAGGCGGGCCTGCGCCTGTCGGGCGGCCAGCGCCAGCGGATCGCCATCGCCCGCGCCTTCGTCAAGGACGCGCCCATCCTGTTGCTGGACGAGGCGACCAGCGCCCTGGATACCGAGAGCGAGGCCCTGGTGCAGGCGGCGCTGGAACGGCTGATGGAAGGCCGCGCCACCCTGATGATCGCCCACCGGCTGTCGACCGTTCGCAACGCCGACCGCATCTATGTGATCGAGGCCGGCCGCGTGGTCGAGGAAGGGTCGCACGACGCCCTGGTCGCCAGGGGCGGCCTCTATTCCCGCCTGGCCCGCCAGCAGTCGCTGGACGGTGTCCCGGTCATTGTCGAGACCGTCGCGTGAGGCCGCTGCGCAATCCCGTCATCCAGTCCGCCCTGGCCTGGGTCTTGGCGCAATGGATGCGGTTCTGCTTCGCCACCATCCGCTGGACGCACGAGAACCGTTCGGTCGCCGATGAGGTCTGGCGCGCGGGCGGCGGGGTGCTGTGCGTCTTCTGGCATTCCCGTATCGGGCTAGCCCCCGCCTCATGGCCGCAGGGCGAGGCCCAACCGGCGAAGGGCTTGATCTCACTGTCGGCGGACGGCGAGTTCTTCGCCAAGGCCGTCGCGCGCCTGGGGATTCCCGCCGTGCGCGGATCGTCGGCTAACAAGGACAAGGCGGCGGCGGCCAAGGGCGGATCGCAGGCGCTGCGCGACGGCTTGAAACAGTTGAAGGTCGGAGCCTTGGCCATCACGCCCGACGGGCCGCGTGGCCCTGCCAAGGTCATGGCCGAGGGCCTGCCGCTGATGGCGAAGATGTCCAAGGCGCCGGCCCTGTTCATCGGCATCTCCTGCAGCCCGGCGATCCGGTTGAACAGCTGGGATCGCGGCGTCGTGCCTATGCCGTTCGGCAAGGGCGCCATCGTCTGGGACCGCGCGGACTATCCGCAAGGCGCCGACATGGCCGAGGTGATCGCCGACTGGACCGCACGGCTGAACGCCGTCGAGGCGCGGGCCGATGCGATCACGGGCCTCAAACCGTGAGGATGCAACCGTGACGCCCCTGCCGTTGATCGGCTATCGGCTGGCGACACGCGCGCTGGAGCCGCTGGCGCCGCGCCTGCTGGATGCGCGCGCGCGGCGGGGCAAGGAAGATCCCGTGCGGGTGGACGAGCGGATGGGCTTCACCAGAACCGATCGACCCGCCGGCGAACTGGTCTGGCTGCACGGCGTCAGCGTGGGCGAGAGCCTGTCGCTGCTGCCCGTGGTCGAGCGGTTCGTGAAGGCGCGGCCGGACCTGACGGTGCTGGTGACGTCCAGCACCGTGACTTCGGCTCAGATTCTGGCTCAGCGACTGCCCGAAGGCGTGATCCATCAGTATGCGCCGGTCGATGCGCCCGGCGTGGTTCAGCGGTTCCTGGATCACTGGCGGCCGGGCCTTGCGGTGTTCGTCGAGAGCGAGCTGTGGCCCAATCTGTTGCTGGAGGCGAAGCGGCGCGGCGTGAAACTGGCCTTGGTCAGCGCGCGGATCACCGAAAAGACGGTCGAGGGCTGGGCGCGGTTTCCGGCCTCGGCGCGGGCGCTGACCGGCGCCTTTGATCTGGTCCTGCCCCAGGATGCGGTCTCGGCCCAGCGGCTGGAGGGCATGGGGGCGCGAATCGACGGCCTGGTGAACCTGAAGCTGTCGGGCGAGCCTTTGCCGCATGACCCGGCGGCCTTCAGCCGTCTGTCCGCCGCCATCGGCGACCGGCCGGTGATCGTCGCCGCCAGCACCCATGAGGGCGAGGAGGTCGCCATCGTGCGGGCGCTGGACAGGCTGGGCGATCGCGTCTGCCTGATCCTGGCGCCGCGCCACCCCGAGCGCGGACCGCACATTTCCCAGGCATTGCAGCGCGAGGGATACGCCTTCGCCATGCGGTCGCGCGGCGAGGTGATCGGGCCGGACACCGACATCTATCTGGCCGACACATTGAACGAGATGGGCCTGTTCCTGCGGCTGGCGGACGTGGTGGTGATGGGCGGCTCGTTTGCGCCCGCCCTGGGCCTGCCGCCGGTCGGGGGGCACAATCCGCTGGAGCCGGCGCGTCTGGGCAAGCCGACGATCACGGGACCGGATGCCTCCAACTGGGCGCCGGTGACCTCGGCCCTGGTCGAGGCGGGCGGGCTGGCTCTGGTTCAGGCGCCGTCCGACCTGCCCGGCGTGATCGCGCCGCTGCTGGCGGACCTGAACGCGGCCAAGGCCATGGGCGAGCGCGGACGCCGCGCATCGGTCGAAGCGGGTGGCGGACTGGATCGGCTGTGGGCGATGCTGGCCCCGCTGACGCCGCAGAGGCAGGCCCGGCGATGAGGCTGAACACGCCGCGCTGGTGGTATGTCCGCGACAGCAACCATGCGCGGTTGACGCGCACCGTGCTGAAACCGCTGGGCTGGATCTGGGCCGCCGTGACCGCGCGTCGGATCGCGCGGGCTGAGCCGGTCGATCCCGGCTGTGCGGTGATCTCGGTCGGCAATCTGACGGTGGGCGGATCGGGCAAGACGCCGGTTGCGCGCGAGACGCTGCGGCTGCTGCGGACGGCGGGGGTGGAGGCGCAAGGCCTGTCGCGCGGCTATGGCGGGCGGCTGGAAGGTCCCGTGCGGGTCGATCCCCAGGTCCACACGGCCGAGGATGTCGGGGACGAGCCGCTGATGCTGGCGCAGGGGTCGCCGACCTGGATCGCGCGGGACCGTGTGGCGGGCGCCAGGTCTGCGGTCGCGGGCGGGGCGCAGGCCCTGGTGCTGGACGACGGACACCAGAACCCGGCGCTGAAGAAGACCGTCAGCCTGATCGTCGTGGACGGCGAGACGCGCGGCGACGAATGGCCGTTCGGGGACGGATCGGTCTTTCCCTCAGGCCCGATGCGCGAGCCGTTGAAGGCCGGGCTGGCGCGCGCCGACGCCGTGGTGGTCATGCTGCCGACCGATGTCGAGGACGCCGATCCCGAACTGCTGGCGGTGTTCGGCGCCCTGCCTGTCTTCGTCGCGCGCCTGACGCCCGAGGGGCCGCCGCCGTCGGGGCCTCAGGTCGGGTTCGCCGGCATCGCCAAGCCGTGGAAGGTCGAACGGTCGCTGAAGGCGGCGGGCTGCGACTTGGCGGACTTCGTCCCCTTCCCCGACCATGCGGCCTATAGCGCCGCCGACCTGAAGTTCCTGACAGATCGAGCGGCGGTGTTCGACGCCGGTCTGGTGACCACGGAAAAGGACTGGGTGCGGCTGACGCCGGACCAGCGCGCGCTCGTGACGGCCTGGCCGGTCGTCGCCCGGTTCGAGGACGAGGCGGCTTTCGCCGCCTTCCTGACGAAGCGGATTCAGTCGGCGCGATAGACCACGCCGGACTTCATCACGAACCTCATCCGCTCCAGCTCGGTCACGTCGGACAGAGGGTCGCCCGCCACGGCGACGATGTCGGCGGGCATGCCCGGCGCGATCTTTCCGGCCTCGTTCGAAATCCGCAGATGTTCGGCGGCCCCGACGGTGGCGGCCTGAATAGCCTCCAGCGGGGTCAGGCCGGCGCGGACCAGAAGGGCGAACTCTTGCGCATTGTCGCCGTGGGCCGAGACGCCGCTGTCGGTGCCGAAGGCGATCTTGACCCCGCCCTCATGCGCGCGCCGCGCCATGTCCAGCATCTTGGGCCCGGCCTCCAGCGCCTTGGCCGTCTGGGCGGGTGTGAAGAAGTTGTCCGGGCCAGACGCGATGCGGGCCACGAAATCGCCGGCCAGCAGGGTCGGCACCAGCCAGGCGCCGTTCGACTTGAACAGACGGATCGACTGGTCGTCCAGATAGGTGCCGTGTTCGATAGAATCGCCGCCTGCGCGCAGGAAGGCGTTGATCCCGTCCACCCCGTGGGCATGGGCCGTGACCTGACGCCCCATGCGGTGAGCGCTGTCGACGATGGCGGTCAGTTCGGGATCGCTGAACTGCTGGCCCAGACCGGCGGCGGTGTTGGACAGAACCCCGCCCGTGGCCGTGATCTTGATGATGTCGGCGCCGGCGCGAACCTGGGTGCGGACGGCGCGCATGCAGTCCTCTGGCCCCGAACAGATGCTCTCGGACGACAGCAGATGCATGACGTCGTCGCGATAGCCGTTGATGTCGCCATGACCGCCGTGGATGGAAACCGACGATCCCGACGCGATGATGCGCGGCCCCGGCACGTCACCGGTCTTGACCGCATTCCTCAGCGCGAAGATCGCTTCGTTCGAGGCGCCCAAATCGGCCACCGTCGTGAAGCCGGCCATCAGGGTGCGGCGGGCGTAGCGGGCGCCGACCATGGCCTGGTCCGCGTCGGACAGCGTCACCTCTTCCAACCGCGAATTCGGGTTCTGCTGGCCGGTCAGATGGACGTGGCTGTCGATCAGTCCGGGCAGGACGAAGGCCTCCCTAAGGTCCACCACCTTGCCTTGAGAAGGGTCGCCTACGAAGCCGTCGCGCACTTCGACGACCTGGTTCCCTCTGATCACGAGAGTTTTACCGCGCTGCACAACGCCGTTCGACGGGTCCGTCAGCAACCTTCCGGCCTCGACGAACGTTGTGGTGGGTTCCGATGAAACCCCAACGCCCGTGGGGCTTTGCTGGGCCTCAGCGCCCACGGCCGACGCCATCAGCGCGGCCAGCGCGATTCCGAAACGCTTCATCGATCTCTCCCCGCGACACGTTGGCCGCAAAATGGCCCCACAAGGCTCAGGTTGCCTCGGCCGTAACCAACTGAAACAAACACGCCTCAAGACCAACCGCAACGAGGGCGTCGCATGCGGCTATCGAGACGAGGGCTAATTCTGGGTGGATCGGCCATGCTGGCGGGATGCGCCAGCGCAAGCGCCAAGGCGCCGCTGACCACGGCTCAGACCGGCGCCCCGATCGCGATGCCGCAGATCGGACTGCCGACGGTCCAGACCGCCACCCTGACGCCTCCGCCGCTGGATCCCCGCGGTCACGTTCGCAAGGAGCTGATGGAGCGCGCCATGACCGCGCTGGACACCCATCACCGCCACCTGCCGCTGCGCGACCGGATGTATCTGGTCGATTTCCAGAAATTCTCGGGCGAGGAACGCCTTTACGAAGTCGATTTGGTCGCCGGCGAGGTCAAGGTCCTGCGCACCTGCCACGGTCGCGGGTCCGATCCGGCCCACACCGGCTTCGCCCAGCGGTTTTCGAACACGCCGGATTCGAACATGTCCTCGGTCGGCGCCTATGCGACCGCCGGCGCCAACTGGGGCGCACAGCAGGGACCGAACGTCTTGCTGGACGGACTGGAATACTCCAATGACAAGGCGCGCGAGCGGGCCATCATCATCCACGGCGCCGACTACGCCGATCCGGACTTTCTGGCGCGCGAAGGCAAGCTTGGCCGCAGCTATGGCTGTTTCTCGGTCGCCCACACCGACCTGCCTGCCTTGCGCGAACGCATGGGCGAAGGCCGGCTGCTGTTCGCGGCGGCTTAAGGTCTATCGCTCGGGCCTTCGGGCGGAGTGACGGATGGTGACGACCTCCACCCGATTCGGCAGGATCGCGTAGCGGATCAGATAAGGCTTCACGAGGGTCAGCTCGCGCGTTCCATGGATGGCGGGCCGCCCTCTGTCCGCAAAATGCGCCAGGCTCTCGGCAGCCGCCTTCAATCGAATGAAGAAACGCGCTGCGGCGGCTGGATTAAAGTCGGCGATATAGAGGCTGATGTCCTCAAGATCGCTCAGCGCCTGATCCGTCCAGACGACTAGCCGCATTTCGGCCGGGGCAGCGGATTTGCCGTCGACCATGACTCGACCCAACGCATGACGGTTTCGTTGTCCACGACTCGCCCCGCCGCCGCGTCCGCCAGCCCCCGCAAGGTCGCCGCCTCGTCCGCCGCGTCGTCAGGCGTCGAGAACAGGTCTTCGTCGTCGTGATCGATTGCAGGATCAGCCATGGGTCAAACCCTATCACACCCCGCCGATGGGGTCAGCCCCGGTCCAGCGCGCGCCAGCCGATGTCGGAGCGGTTGAAGCCGCCGGGCCAGTCGATCTTCCTGATGGCGTCATAGGCGCGTTCGCGCGCTTGGGTGATGTCGTCGCCCTCGGCGCAGACGTTCAGGACGCGACCGCCCGAGGCGGCCAGCAGTCCGTCTTCGCGGCGCTTCGTGCCGGCATGGAAGACCTGGACGTGAGGACCGAAGTCCTGATCGGCGCCGCGGATGATCGACCCTTCCAGCGGGCTGTCGGGATAGCCCTTGGCGGCCATGACCACGCAGATGACGGTCTGGGGCTTGAAGGCCGGGGACGCCAAACCCGAGACATCGCCGCGCGCGCAGCCCAGCAGATACGGAACGATGTCGCCCGCCATCCGCATCATCAGCACCTGACATTCCGGATCGCCAAATCGGGCGTTGAACTCGACCACCTTGGGGCCTTCGTCGGTCGCCATCAGACCGGCATAGAGGACGCCGCGATAGGGCGCGCCCTCCTCGGCCATCTTGCGGATGGTAGGCTGGACGATCAGGTCGTCGGCCTGCTGGACCAGGTCGGGCGTGAAGACGGGGGCGGGCGAATAGGCGCCCATGCCGCCGGTGTTCGGGCCCAGGTCGCCGTCGAAGGCGCGCTTGTGGTCCTGGGCGCCGCCGAACAGCAGGGCGCGCTGACCATCGCACAGGGCGAACAGCGAGCCCTCCTCGCCGTCCATGAACTCCTCGATCACGACGCGGGCGCCGGCCGCGCCGAAACGGCCGCCCAGCATCCGCTCGATCTCAGCCTCGGCGTCTGGGCGGTCGGGGCTGATGGCCACGCCCTTGCCCGCCGCCAGACCGTCAGCCTTGATCACGTAGGGCGGCTTGAACACGTCTAGAGCCGCCTTGGCGCCCTTGACCGTGTCATAGACGCCGTAGCCGGCGGTGGGGATTTCGTGGCGTTCGAGGAAGGCCTTGGAAAAAGCCTTGGAAACCTCCAGCTGCGCCGCCTTGGCCGTGGGGCCGAAACAGGGAATGCCGGCCGAGGCCAGACGGTCGGCCAGACCGGCGGCCAGAGCCACTTCGGGTCCGACCACGACCAGATCGGCCTTGATCTCACGCGCCAGGGCGGTCAGGCCGTCGGCGTCGTCGGCCTTGATGGCGCGAAGCTCGCACAGCTTCTCGATGCCGGGGTTGCCGGGCGCGGCGACCAGGCGCGTGACGAGCGGCGACTGGGCGATCTTCCAGGCCAGGGCGTGTTCGCGGCCGCCCGATCCGACGAGAAGAATGTTCATGAGACCGGGCAATGACCGGCCGTCGCCGGCCGGTCAAGCACCCGTCAGACTTAACGCCGCAATCCAGCGTCCAATCAGCGCGCGGGAGGCGTCCAGGCCGGCAGGGCCTGAAGCTGGCCGGCCGTCAGGTCGGTGACCAGATCCCTGTCGCCGTTACGGTCGATTGGGGCCACGTCGGCGACCGGCACCTGCACCTTCATGTCGCCCGGCCCTTCCAGCTCGATCACCAGATGGGTCAGGGCGCCTGAGGCGTCCAGCACCAGGGTTTCGACATCGCCCAGATCGACGTTGGCGCGTGAATACAGGTCCGCGTCCTCCAGTTGGTCGCGGGTCATGTTGAAGGCCAGGGCGGCGTTTGTCGCTGCCTTGTCAGCCTGTTGGTCCGGCAGGGCGACGGGCGCGGCGCCCGGCGCGGGTGCCTGGACGACATCGTCGTCGCGATCAGAACAGGCGGCGACGGCGCCGGTCAGGCAGAGGACGGCGGCGAGCGGAATAAGACGGTTCATGGGTTTCCTGACGATCTAGAGCAGGGCGGAGGCGACATAGACGCCAAGCCCCAGCAGAATGATGCAGCCGATGATCAGCCACGGGCTCATGGCGCCGCCGCCTCCAGCGCGACGTTCGAGGTCACGCTCACGCGGGTTCTGGTCGGACGGATCGGTTCCGGGTGGGTCGGCTGCCATGAAAGTCGAACGGTAAGGCGCGCGCGGCGTTCCCGCGCGGATCGACGCAGGCTAGGATGGGCCGATGAGCGACGACTCCTACGTATTCGAGGGACCGGCCGAGGCCCCTGCCCCGCGCGACAACAATCCGCCGCTGTCGATCTCGGAGCTGTCCTTTGCGCTGAAGCGCACGCTGGAGGACCGGTTCGGCCATGTGCGGCTGAGGGGCGAGATCTCCAAGGTCAATCGCCACGCCTCGGGCCACATCTATCTGACGCTGAAGGACGACAAGTCGGCCATCGACGGGGTGGTGTGGAAGGGATCGGCGCGCGGCCTGGGCGTGCAGCCCGAGGCCGGGCTGGAGGTCATCGTCACCGGCAAGATCACCTCCTATCCGGCGCGCTCCTCCTATCAGATCGTGATCGAGAGCATGGAGGCGGCCGGCGCCGGCGCCCTGTTGGCCCAGTTGGAGCGGCTGAAGGTTCGACTGCGCGAAGAGGGCCTGTTCGAACCGGGTCGAAAGAAGGCCCTGCCCGCCTTCCCCGCCGTCATCGGCGTGATCACCAGCCCGACCGGGGCGGTGATCCGCGACGTGCTGCACCGGATCGCCGAACGCTGGCCCTGCCGCGTGATCGTCTGGCCCGTGGTGGTTCAGGGCGAGGCGGCCAGCGGCCAGGTGTCGAACGCCATTCGCGGCTTCGACGCCCTGACCTCGGACGGGCCGATTCCGCGCCCAGACCTGCTGATCGTCGCGCGGGGCGGCGGGTCGGTCGAGGACCTGTGGTGTTTCAACGACGAAGGCCTGGCCCGCACGGTGGCGGCGGCGCGCATCCCGATCATCTCGGCCGTGGGGCACGAGACGGACACGACCCTGATCGACTTCGTGTCGGATCGACGGGCCCCGACCCCGACCGGCGCGGCCGAGATGGCGACGCCGGTGCTGGCGGACCTGAGATACGCGGTCGCAGACATGGACCGGCGCATGGTCCAGGCAGGCGGCCGGCTGATCGAGGATCGGCGCACGCGGCTGCGGGCCGTGGCGCGCGGCCTGCCGGCGCGGCCGGAGGATTTGCTGGCCCTGGCGCAGCAGCGGCTGGATCACGTTTCGAGCCGCCTGGGGTCGGGGCTGCAACGTAACGTCGCCCTGCACGAACGGCATCTGGCGGTGACGGGCGGCAAGTTGAGCCCGGCCCTGCTGCGGACGCGGATCGAGCGGGGTCAGGACCGGCTGCGCGGCGCCGCCGACCGGCTGGGCGCGGCGCTTCAGGCGGGTGTGGCGCGGGGCGAACGGCGGCTGTTGCAGGTCTCGGCCCGCCTGTCGCCCTCCCCCCTGCACCGACGGCTGGATCAGCGGGAAGCCCGGCTTCACGCCGTGGGCGCGCGGCTGGACGGCGTGATGCCGCGTCGGCTGGAGCGGGACGCCCACCGTCTGGCGGCCCTGTCGCGGGCGCTGACGACGCTGGATCCCGGCCGGCCCAAACCCGGATTCGCCCGCGTCGAGGATTCGGACGGCGGCTGGATCACCTCGGCCAAGGCGCTGGAGGCCGGTCAGGCCGTCCGGCTGGTGTTCGGCGACGGGTCTCAACCCGCAACCATCGACGGCGGCGAACCCCGCCCGGCCTTGCCGCGTCCGGTCGCCAAGCCGAAGCCGCCTGCGGCCGGTCAGGGCAGTCTGTTCTAGGGCGACCTGTTCTGATGCGCTGTTTTCCGCTTCGCCCCGGCGCCGCTTCCTGCTAACCGCGCCGCATGAAGATCACGCGCCTCGCCGTCACCGCCTATGTGTTCGCCCTTCTGATCATCGTCCTGGATCAGCTGACCAAGGCCTGGATCATCAGCGGCCTGATGCTGCAGGAGGTCGGGCGCGTCCCCGTCCTGCCGCCGATCCTGAACTTCAGCTGGGTCGAGAACACAGGCGTCAGCTTCGGCCTGTTCGGCGGCGGCGAAGCCCGCTGGGGCCTGGTGATCTTTTCCATCGTCGTCTCGGCGGGCCTGGCCTGGTGGGCGACCCAGTCGAACCGTCGCCTGCTGATCACCGCCATCGGTTTCGTGATGGGCGGGGCGCTAGGCAATGTGATCGACCGGATCCGCTTCGGCTATGTCGTCGACTTCATCGACTTCTCGGGCACGGGCGTCTTTCCCTGGGTGTTCAACGTCGCCGACAGCGCCATCACCATCGGCGTCGTCCTGCTGATTCTGGACAGTCTGGTGTCGGACCGACCCGCGAAAGCCTGAACCGGCTTTCCATTTTTCGAGCCTGATTCACGGCCTCGGCGGGATCGCCGCTCGGCCGATCAGGCTCCGAGGTTGGCGTAGCCCCTGAAAAGTCGTAATCACCCCGTCTTCACTATGCCAACAGCGCCCTCGCGGCGCTTCGTGCATCAGCCGACCAGAGCCTGAAACCATGCGTATCCGCAGTGTCGCCGTCCTGACCCTCGTCGCCTCCTCCGCGCTTGCCGTTTCGGCCTGCGGCAGCCTGAAGCAGGGCATCGGCCTGACCAAGGTCGTGCCGGATGAGTTCGTCACCGTTTCGACCGCTCCGCTCAGCATCCCGCCCGAGTACGGCCTGCGCCCGCCCGCACCGGGCCAGCCGCGCCCGCAGGAACTGGCCCCTGAGAGCGCCGCGCGTCAGATCCTCCTGGGTCAGCGCCAGGCCGTCACCCGTACGCCGGGCGAGCAGGTCCTGGTGGCCCAGGCCGGCGGCGAACAGGCCGACCCCCTGGCCCGCTACGTCATCGACGACGAGTTCGGCGACCTGGCGCACAAGGACGAAAGCTTCGCCAACCGTCTGATGTTCTGGCGCAAGGACGACGCCTCGACCCAGGCCCCCACCACGCGTCAGACCGCCGAAGGCCAGCAGACCATCGACGCCTCGACCGAGGCCGCGCGCCTGCAAGCCCTGACCGGCGGCCAGCAGGCCATCACGATCCAGCCGCGCCGCAGCGGCGGCTTCAAACTGCCCGGCCTGTAAGATACGCAGACGACGGACGCTTGCCACGGCGGCGTCCGTTCTTATTGTAAACGGACCTGACCGGAGCCGTTTGCATGACCGAAACCCCAGACATCGCCGCCCTGTCGGGGGTGGAGCAGCTGCGCCTCGGCCTGACCGGCGGGATGATCGCCCCGATCGCGCGCACCGTCGGTTTCGAACTGACCGAGGTCGAGGAAGGCCGCGTCGTCTTCGAGGCCATCCCCACCACCGCCGTCTATAATCCGCTGGGCAGCGTCCATGGCGGCTGGATCGCGACCGTTCTGGATTCGGCCTGCGGCTGCGTCGTGCATTCCACCCTGCGGCCAGGCCAGACCTATACGACGCTGGAGCTGAAGACCGTTTTTCACAAGGCGCTGAGCGCGGGCACGCCGGTTCGGGCCGAGGGGCGGATCATCCAGGCCGGCCGCCGCGCCGCCTTCTCCGAGGCCGATCTGCGCGGACTGGACGGCAAGCTTTATGCGACCGCGACGTCCACCTGCCTGATCATGGAGCGCTGAGAGGCAGCGAAGGTTTGCCGCGCCTCGCTTTAGCCGCTATCAGCGGCGAGCGTTGATGATCGGCCGCCGATCATCGTGCGCCCTCTCTCGCTGTCGGAAAAATAAGCTGATGCGTCGCGTGTTCACCGCCCTGGCCGCCCTCTCGATTGCGGCCTCCGTCCTGCCCGCCGCCGCACAGGCTCAAACCTCGCCCCGCGACCGTGGGGGACAACAGCAGCAGGCCTCGGGCGAACAGGCCGCTCCCAGCCGCGCGCCGCGCATTGCGCCGCTGCGTCGCCGCGCCAACGCCGGCCCCTGCCCCTATGTGAAGATCCTTTACGACGCCGCCCGCTACGTCGAACTGGAGGGCGGCCGCGCCGCCATTTCCAACGTCGGCTATACCGGCGAGATCGAAGGCATCACCTCGGACTGCGAATATCGCGAGGCCGATCCGATTCGCGTGGACATCGGAATGCTGTTCCAGTTGGGCCGCGGGCCTCAAGCGGCCAGCGACCAGCGCACCTATCGCTACTGGATCGCGGTGACCGAGCGGAACAGCGCCATCCTGTCCAAGGAATATTTCGACGTGCCGGTGAACTTCGAAGGCCAGCGCACGGCCTCGGTCACCGAGGAGCGCACCATCGTCATCCCGCGCGCCGGCGTGGACACCAGCGGCGGCAATTTCGAGATTCTGGTCGGTTTCGACGTGACGCCGGAAATGGCCGAGTTCAACCGCTCGGGCAGCCGCTTCCGCGTCAACGCCGGCGCGACGCCGGCCGTGCCCGCCCCTGCCGCGCCGAGCGAATAAATGGCTGATCTGAAGACCGTCCTCAGCGAAGCGGTCACCGCCGCCTTCGCCGCCGAAGGCGTGGATGCGGCCCTGGCGCGCGTCACCCCGTCGGACCGCCCCGACCTGGCCGACTTCCAGTCCAACGGCGCCCTGGCCGCCGCCAAGGCGCTGAAGGCCAATCCGCGCGAGCTGGCGGGCAAGATCGCCGAGCGGCTTACCGCCGATCCACGCTTCGCCTCCGTCGAGGTGGCGGGGCCGGGCTTCATCAATCTGAAGCTGGCCGAAGCCGTTCTGGCCGAACGGGCCACCGAGGTCGCGAACGACGCAGCCCACGCGGGCGCCGCTGTCGTCGCCGATCCGCGCAAGGTCGTCATCGATTTCGGCGGTCCGAACGTGGCCAAGCCGATGCACGTCGGCCACCTGCGCAGCGCCATCATCGGCGAGAGCCTGAAGCGGTTGTTCCGTTTCCGCGGCGACCACGTCACCGGCGACGCCCATTTCGGCGACTGGGGCTTCCAGATGGGGCTGCTGATCGTCGCCTGCGGCGACGAAGGTCTGGCCGAAGGGTTCATGGTCGAGGGCGAGGGTCCCTTCCCGGCCGAGAGCCCTGTGACCCTGGCCGATCTGGATCGGTTGTATCCGCTGGCCGCCGGCAAAGCCAAGGAAGACCCCGCCTTCCGCGACCGTGCGCGCAAGGCGACGGCGGAACTGCAGAACGGCCGCCCCGGCTATCGCGCCCTGTGGGCCCATTTCGTGGCGGTCAGCCGCGAGGCGCTGAAGCGTGAATACGGCGACCTGTCGGTCGATTTCGACCTGTGGAACGGCGAGAGCGACGCCGATCCGCAGATGCCCGAAATGCTGGCGCATCTGAAGGCGACCGGCCTGCTGGTCGAGGACGACGGCGCCCAGGTGGTGCATGTCGCCAAGCCGGGCGAGACCCGCAAGAGGAAGCTGGCCGACGGTTCGGTGATCGAGGCCCCCTCGCCCCCGCCCCTGCTGGTGATCAGCTCGGAAGGTTCGGCCATGTACGGCACGACCGATCTGGCCACGATCCTGGACCGCAAGAAGGCGCTGTCGCCGGACCTGGCCCTGTATGTTGTGGACGAACGCCAGGCCGAGCATTTCGAACAGGTGTTTCGCGCCGCCTATCTGGCCGGCTACGCCGTCGAGGGATCGCTGGAGCATCTGGGCTTCGGTACCATGAACGGTCCGGACGGCAAGCCGTTCAAGACCCGCGCGGGCGGGGTGCTGAAGCTGCGCGACCTGATCGATCAGGCGACGGACAAGGCGCGTGAGCGGCTGCACGAGGCCAAGCTGGGCGACGACCTATCGCCGGAAGAATTCGAGGCCATCGCGCACAAGGTGGCCATCGCCGCCCTGAAATTCGCCGATCTGTCGAACGCGCGCACCACCAGCTATGTCTTCGACCTGGACCGGTTCATGAGCTTCGAGGGCAAGACCGGGCCGTATCTGCTGTACCAGTCCGTGCGGATCAAATCCCTGCTGCGCAAGGGTGCCGAACAGGGGCTGACGCCGGGCGACATCGTCATCGCCGAACCGGCCGAACGCGACCTGGCCCTGACGCTGGACGCCTTCAGCACCGCTGTGTCGGACGCCTACGACAAGCGGATGCCGCACCTGGTGGCCGAACACGCCTATCGCGTGGCGCAGTCCTTCTCGAAATTCTACGCCGCCTGCCCCGTCCTGATCGCGCCGGACGAGGCGACGAAGCGGTCTCGCCTGGCGCTTTCGGCCGCCGCATTGAGCCAACTGGAAATCGCGCTGAACCTGCTGGGGATCGACACCCCGGAGCGGATGTAGGTTAGACTGGGCGATGTCCTCCCGGAGATCGCCCATGTCGCTCGACACCTATATCGCCGGCCTGCCCAAGGCTGAACTGCACCTGCACATCGAGGGCTCGCTGGAGCCCGAACTGATGTTCGAACTGGCGCAGCGCAACGGGGTCTCGATCCCCTACGACAGCGTCGATGCGGTGCGGGCGGCCTATGATTTCTCGAACCTGCAGGACTTCCTGGACATCTACTACGCCGGGGCCGCCGTCCTGCTGACCCGCAAGGATTTCGAGGATCTGGCCTTCGCCTATTTCCAGCGCGCGGCCGCCGATAACGTGCGCCACGCTGAGATCTTCTTCGATCCCCAGACCCATACCGACCGGGGCGTGCCCTTCGGCGTGGTGGTCGAGGGGCTGATCGCGGGGATGGACCGGGCTAAGGCGGAACTGGGCGTCAGTTCGGGTCTGATCCTCAGCTTCCTGCGTCACCTGACGGAAGATGAGGCGTTCGCGACCCTGGAGGCGGCCAAGCCGTATCTGCATCATTTCATCGGGGTGGGGCTGGATTCGTCGGAGGTCGGCCATCCGCCGTCCAAGTTCCAGCGCGTCTTCGCCGCCGCGCGCGATCTGGGCCTGAAACTGTGCGCCCACGCCGGCGAGGAGGGCCCGCCCGCCTATGTCCACGAGGCGCTCGATCTGCTGCACATCGACCGGATGGACCACGGCAATCGCTCGATGGAGGACGGGGTCCTGGTCGAGCGGCTGGCGAAGGAGCAGATGACCCTGACCGTCTGCCCCCTATCGAACCTGAAACTGTGCGTGGTCGACGACCTGAAGGATCATCCCGTGCCCGAGATGCTGCGCCGGGGCCTGCACGTCACCCTGAACTCGGACGACCCGTCCTATTTCGGCGGCTATGTGAACGACAACTACAGCCGGCTGGCGGCGGCGGTGGGGCTGACGAAGGAACAGGTGACACTGCTGGCGCGGAACAGTTTCGAGGGGTCTTTCCTGGGCGAAGCGGAGAAGGCGGCGTTCCTGGCTGAGGTGGAGGCCTACGCGGCGGGCTGACGCCATCGCCTCCCCACTCGTCATCCTCGGCCTTGTGCCGAGGATCCACCCGTCCGCCGCACGTCATTGGTTCGAGCGCGCGAACGGCTGTGCCACAAACCCGGATGTTCGCATGCGCCTAACCGTGGGTCCTCGGCACAAGGCCGAGGATGACGGTTTAGTAGAGTGCGGCGCACATAACCCTGCCTTTCGCCGCCAGGATGTTCCTGTTATGTTCTGCATATGAAGCAGGCGGAAATACAGGATCAAGACGACGCCGGCCTACGCTGGCTGTTCGTCGATCTGAACGCCTTCTTCGCCAGCGTCGAGCAGCAGATGAACCCGGACTGGCGGGGCAAACCCGTCATCGTCCGGCCGGCGATGAGCGAATACACCGGTGCCATCGCCGCCAGCTATGAAAGCAAGGCCTGGGGCGTCCATACCGGGATGCGGGTGTCGGAGGCGCGCAAGCTGTGCCCCGGCCTGATCGTCGCCGAGGCGCGGCCGGACCTCTATGTCGCGGTCCACAAGAAGATCATGGCCGAGATCGACCGCCATGTGCCGGTGTGGAAGGTCGGCTCAATCGACGAATGTTCGTGCGAACTGCTCGGCCCGGAGCGTCTGGAAGCGAACGCCGTGGCCCTGGCCCGGCGAATCCAGGCGGGCATTCTGGAGAATGTCGGCGACTGTCTGCGGTCGTCCGTCGGGCTGGCGCCGTCGCGGTTTCTGGCCAAGACCGCCTGCGGCATGAAGAAGCCTGCCGGGCTGACGATCCTGAGGGCGAATGAACTGCCCGGCCCGCTGCTGGACCTGCCGCTGTCGAAATATCCGGGCATAGGGTCGCGGATGCGACTGCGGCTGGAGGCGGCGGGCGTCACGGACACCGCCGGCCTGTGGGCCATGAGCGCCAAACAGGCGCGCGCGGTCTGGAACAGCATCGAGGGCGAACGCATCTGGCGCGGCCTGCACGGCCTGGACAGCGAGCCGACGCCGGAGAAGCCGCCCGCCTCCATCAGCCACAGCCACGTCCTGGCCCAGGCCATGCGGACCCCGGACAAGGCGCGCGCCGTGGCGCGGCGGCTGGTGGTCAAATGCGGAGCGCGGCTGCGGCGGATGGGTCTGACCGGGGCCAGCCTGACCCTGCATCTGGACATGGGGCCGAAGGCTGCACCGAGAAACGCCCGGCGGGGCTGGGAGACGGCGGCTATGAGTTGCGCCGTCGCGCCGACGCAGGACACCTTCGCCCTTCTGACCGCGCTGGACGGCCTGTGGCGCAAGGTGGAGCCTGAGCTGGAAGCCGGACGGCTGAGCTATGTCGGGGTCGGGGTTCATGGGCTGAAATCCCGCGACACCTTTGAAACTGACCTGTTCGATACCGGGCCGGACCAGGGCGGCGAGGCCCCGTCCCTGCGCCTGTCCCAGGCGCTGGACGCCCTCAATCGCCGCTATGGCAAGGACACCGTCAGCATCGGCCCCAAGGCGGGTCTGCCCGAATTCATCGGCGCCAAGATCGCCTTCACCCGCATCCCGGAGGCGGAGGATTTCTGGGAGTGAACCAACCTTTCGTCATCCTCCGGCAAGCCGCTTGCGGCGCAGACCGGGGGACCCAGCGGCGCCGAAGGCGATGTATCCACCGCACGGCTGTCAGCGAGCCCGTGACAGGTTCGCGCTCACGCGCGCCGCTGGGTCCCCGGTCTCGCTACGCTCGCCGGAGGATGACGAAAGAAAAATCAGCCGAAGAAAGTCTCGGCCATGATCTCCACCACCTCCAGCGCCCGGAAACTGTCCCGCGCCGCCGCCTGGGTCTGTGGGGCGATGGCGCGGCTGGCGTCGGAGATGACCACGGCCTCGAAGCCTTGCCTCACCGCGTCCTCGGCGGTGAAGCGGACGCAGTAGTCGAAGGCCAGGCCGGCCAGGAAGACCCGCGTCACGCCCAGTTGGCGCAGCAGGCCGCCCAGGCCGGTCGGCGTGCGGTGGTCGTTCTCGAAGAAGCCGGAGTAAGAATCGACCGCCGGGTTGTAGCCCTTGCGGATCACGGCCAGGGCCTTTTGCACCGTGGGCGCGACTTCGGGATGGAAGTCGGCGCCGGGCGAGCCCTGGATACAGTGATCCGGCCACAGCATCTGGGGGCCGTAGGCGACCTCGACCTCGGTGAAAGGGGCCGCGCCGGGGTGGTTGGAGGCGAACGAAATCTGGTCCGGGGTGTGCCAGTCCTGGGTCACAACCACCCGGTCGAACCGCTCGGCCAGCCGGTTGATCAGCGGCATGATCTCCGCCCCGCCCGCGACCGCCAGAGCGCCCCCCTCGCAGAAGTCGTTCTGCGGGTCGATGACCAGGAGGGCGTCTGTGGCGGCGATCTGCATCACACCCCTGCGTAGGTGTCGATCTCGTTGGCCGAGCCTAGGGCGACCGGGATGCGCTGGTGCAAATGCTCGGGCTGGATGTCCAGGATGGGCTGCACGCCGTCCGTCGTCGCCTTGCCGCCGGCCTGTTCGACCAGGAAGGCCATCGGATTGCCTTCGTACATCAGGCGCAGCTTACCCGGCTTGTTCGGCTCACGCTTGTCCCACGGATACAGGAAGACCCCGCCGCGCATCAGGATGCGGTGGACGTCGGCGACCATGGCGGCGACCCAGCGCATGTTGAAATTTTTGCCCCGCGGCCCGTCCGCGCCCTTCAGCAGGTCGCCGACATAGGTCTGCACCGGCTCGGACCAGTGGCGCAGGTTCGACATGTTGATGGCGAACTCCTTGGTGTCCGGCGATATGGCGATGGCGTCGTGGGTCAAGATCCAGTCGCCGTCGTTCGACAGGGTGAAGCCTTTCACCCCGGCGCCGGTGGTCAGGACCAGCATGGTCTGGGGACCGTAGAGGGCATAGAGGGCCGCGACCTGATTGCGGCCCGGCTGCATGAAGTCGGCCTCGGTCGGCGAAGGCGTGGCGGACTTCAGCACCGAGACGATGGTGCCGACCATGGCGTTGATGTCGATGTTGGACGAGCCGTCCAGCGGATCGAACAGGACCAGATAGTCGCCGGTTTGATGGGTCGCCGGCTGGACCTCGTCCATCTCCTCGGACGCGACGCCGGCGACGGCGGGGCTGGCCAGAAGGGCGTCGGTCAGCATGTCATTGGTCATGACGTCGAGCTTCTTCTGCTCCTCGTCCTGAACGTTGATCTGGCCCGAGGCGCCCAGAGCGCCGGCCAGGGCGCCGCCGGCCACGACCTTGCTGATTTGCGCACAGGTGGCGGCGACGACAGTCAGGACCGTCTTCAGCCCCTCAGGCGCGTCCAGGGCGGCGATATGGGCGTCGAGGCGGGTGCGGGTCATGCGGTCGATCCGGTTCTGGGCGTTGCGCCGTTCTTGGCGGGCGAGACGCGCCACCGCAAGACAGAAACCCTCTCCCATTGGGAGAGGGCTTGAGCCTCGGAGAGCCGCAGGCGATACGCAAGGCGAAAGGGTGAGGGTCGGATGGTGCGAATTGGCCCGCCACCCGGCCCTCATCCGGCCCTTCGGGCCACCTTCTCCCAAAGGGAGAAGGGATGTTAAATCGGCAGGATCGCCGTGCCGAACGCGCGCTTCAACTCATGTGCGGCGAAGGTCTGGGCCGCAGCCGCGTCCGGCACGACCGTCGCCATGCCGAAGAACTCGTGCGTCGAACCGTGGAAGGTCTTGTGGCGCACATCCACGCCAGCCTGTTCCAGCTTTTCGGCCAGCAATTCGCCCTCCGAACGCAGGGGGTCTATCTCGGCGCAGATGACCGTCGAGGACGGCAGGCCGGTCAGGTTCGCTTTTTCGACGATGTTGATGCGCGGATCCTGGGCGTCGGCCTCGCTGGCGAAGATGTGCTTCACGAACCACTTCATCATCGGCTTGTTCAGCGGCTTGGCGTCGGCGTTCTCGACGTAGGACTCATTGTCCATGTCCACCCCGGCGACCGGATAGACCAGCACCTGATGTTTCGGCGCCGGCAGGCCGGCGTCGCGCGCCATCATGGACACGCCGATGGCCAGGTTGCCGCCGGCGCTTTCGCCCATAACCGCCACCTTCTGCGGGTCGCCATTGAAGGTCTGGGCGTTTTCCAGCACCCAGCGATAGGCGGCCAGGGCATCGTCGTGGGCGGCGGGGAAAGGGTGTTCAGGGGCTTGGCGATAGTGGACCGAGACCACGATCACATCGGCCATCTTGGACACGCCGCGCGGGCCGCCGTCATAGACGTCCAAATCGGCGATCACGAAGCCGCCGCCGTGGAAATAGACCACGACCGGATGCAGCTTGTCCTCGGAATGGTCGTGCGGCTTGTAGATGCGGGCCTGGATCGGACCGGCGGCGCCGGGAATGGTGATGTCGGTCGTCTTGACGCCCAGATCGTCGCTGGGATCCTTGCCGTCCTTGCGCAGCAGGGATTTCACGGCGTCGGTCGGGGTCGGTTGCTGACGGGCCTCGGCCGGCGACAGGAACTCGATCGGTTTGCCGCCGAGAGACGCCAGTTCGTCCAGCACCTTCTGCATCGGGCCGTCGGCCTTGGCGGGGGTGTCACGCGGCTTGTCGTTGTCGCCGAACAGCTTGTCTATAATCGACATTTTGGGATTCCTGGGGTTCGATTGGGGCTCTTGACGACAACCCGCCCCACGCATCCTTGTTCCCCGACCGCTTGACTTGGAGCCGGAGTCGGTGGCTTAGGTCGAGTGCTCTCGCGGGAGAGTTCTTGACTGGGAAACCAGGCTCGACGCCGAAGGCGCAACCGCCCCGGAAACGCTCAGGCAAATGGACCGCGACAGCATACGGACGCTGGAAAGTCGCTCACGATGGGCGCGCCGACGGAGCAAGGCGACATGATTTGGTCGCCGGAATCTCTCAGGCTTCAGGACAGCGGGGGCGCGAAGACGGCGGAGCTCCGCCAACAAACGCGACCGTGAAAGCCTGAACCATGACCGATCAAGCCCTGAAGACCACGCCCCTGAACGCCGCGCACCGCGCCCTCGGGGCCCGGATGGTGGGCTTCGGCGGCTATGACATGCCGGTCCAGTATGAGGGCGTCCTGGCCGAGCACCGCTGGACCCGCGAACACGCCGGCCTGTTCGACGTGTCGCACATGGGCCAGTGCAAGATCACCGGCGAGGACGCGACCGCCCAGTTCGAGCGTTTCGTGCCCGGCGACTATGAAATCCTGAAGGCCGGCAAGCAGAAATACTCGCTGCTGCTGAACACCGACGGCGGCATCATCGACGACCTGATGGCCGGCCGTCCCGACCACGACGGCCTGTTCGTCGTCGTCAACGCCGGCAATAAGGACGAGGACTTCGCCTTCTGGGAAGCCAATCTTGAAGGCGACGCCAAGCTGACGGTGCTGGACCGCGCCCTGATCGCCATCCAGGGGCCGGAAGCCGCCGAGGTCATGGCGGCGCATGAGCCGATCCTGGCCGAGATGGGCTTCATGGAATGCGCCCGGCTGATGCTCTTCGGGGCCGACTGCTACGTTTCGCGCTCGGGCTACACCGGCGAGGACGGCTATGAGATCTCGGTGCCGGCGGATCAGGCCGAGCGGGTCTGGAACACCATTCTGGAAGACGCCCGCGTCAAGCCGATCGGCCTGGGCGCCCGCGACAGCCTGCGCCTGGAAGCCGGCCTGCCGCTGCACGGCCACGACATCGACCCGACGACCAGCCCGGTCGAAGGGGCGCTGACCTTCGCCCTGTCCAAGTCGCGCAAGCAGCGCGCCGACTTTAACGGCGCCGACCGCATCCTGAAGGAACTGGCTGACGGCCCGTCGCGCGTCCGCATCGGCCTGATCGTCAAGGAAGGCGCCCCGGCCCGCGAAGGCGCCGAGATCGCCGACATGGACGGTAACGTCATCGGCAAGGTCACCTCGGGCGGCCCCTCCCCCACCCTGGGCAAGAACATCGCCATGGGCTTCGTGCCGCCGGCCTATGCCGCGCTTGGCACGGACCTGAAGGTCATCGTGCGCGGCAAGACCGCCGCCGCCGAAGTCGTCGCCATGCCCTTCGTGGCGCAACGCTATTACCGCAAACCGAAGACCGTCTGAGGATCAGATCATGAAGTTCACCAAGGATCACGAGTGGGTCAGCCTGGACGGCGACATCGCCACCGTGGGCATTTCCAAACACGCAGCCGACGCCCTGGGCGACGTGGTGTTCGTGGAAGTGCCTGAAGTCGGCAAGACCGTCGCCAAGGGCGCCAGCTTCGCCGTGGTCGAGAGCGTCAAGGCCGCATCGGACGTCTATGCCCCCGTCTCGGGCGAAGTGGTCGAGTCCAACGACGCCCTGTCGACCGCGCCGGAAACCGTCAACGCCGCCCCGGAAGGCGACGGCTGGTTCGCCAAGATCAAGGTGTCGGACGCTGCCGAACTGGACGCCCTGATGGACCAGGCCGCCTACGACGCCTTCCTCGCCACCCTCTAAGACCCATCGGACCCGCTGATGAAGAGTCAGCGGGTCTTCGGCCTTTCACGGCCCAGGACAAGACCATGCGTTATCTCCCCCTGACGCCCGACGACCGCACGGCGATGCTCGCCGCCATCGGCGCGAAATCGATCGACGACCTGTTCGTGGACGTGCCCGAGGCGGCGCGGCTGGACGGGCCGGTGGATCTGCCGCGCGTGGCGGGCGAGATGGAGGTCGAACGCGCCCTGTCGGCCATGGCGGCCAAGAACGCCACGGCCGGCGCCGTGCCCTTCTTCTGCGGCGCAGGGGCCTACAAGCACCATGTCCCGGCGACGGTGGATCACGTGATCCAGCGCTCGGAGTTCCTGACCAGCTACACCCCCTACCAGCCGGAAATCGCCCAGGGCACGTTGCAGTACCTGTATGAATTCCAGACCCAGGTCGCGAACCTGACCGGCATGCCGGTGGCAAACGCCTCCCTCTATGACGGGTCGACCGCCATGGCCGAGGGCGTGCTGATGGCAACCCGCGTGACCCGCCGCAACAAGGCGGTGATCAGCGGCGGGGTCCACCCCCACTACGTCAAGGCGACCGAGACCGTGGTCCACGCCGTCGGCGTCGAGACACAAGTCCTGGCCCCGGCCTTCGACGCCGAGGCCGCCGTGATCGACCAGATCGGTCCCGACACCGCCTGCGTCGTCGTCCAGACCCCGAACGTCTTCGGCACGGCGACGGATGTCACCAGGATCGCCGAGGCCGCCCACGCCGCCGGCGCCCTGCTGATCGTCGTGGTCACAGAGGCCGTGTCCATGGGCCTGCTGAAGTCGCCTGGCGAGATGGGCGCCGACATCGTCGCGGCCGAGGGCCAATCGATTGGCAACGCCCTGAACTTCGGCGGCCCCTATGTCGGCCTGTTCGCCACGCGCGAGAAGCTGATCCGCCAGATGCCCGGCCGCCTGACCGGCGAGACCGTGGACGCCGACGGCGAGCGCGGCTTCGTCCTGACGCTGTCGACGCGGGAACAGCACATCCGCCGCGACAAAGCGACGTCGAACATCTGCACCAACTCGGGCCTCTGCACCCTGGCCTTCACCATCCACATGAGCCTGCTGGGCGAGACGGGCCTGCGCAAACTGGCCCTGCTGAACCACGAGAAGGCGGTCGCCACGCGCGACGCCCTGGCCGCCATCCCCGGCGTCGAAATCCTGACCTCGCGCTTCTTCAACGAGTTCGCGGTGCGCCTGCCGAAGAACGCGGCCGAGGTTGTGGATGCCCTGGCTGGGCACCATATTTTGGCGGGCGTGCCCTACAGCCGCCTGGCCCCCGACGCTGGTATGGATGACGTCCTGCTGGTCGCCGCGACCGAGACGACGCTGGATGCCGACATCCAGATCCTCGCCAAGAGCCTGTCGAAGGTGCTGGCGGGATGAAATTAGAAGTTGCCATTTGCGTCGGGATTCTAGGTTTCTGCCTAGTGACGACTGCGAGTGCGCAAGCGAATCGCGCCTCCCAACCTGCGTTGATTTCCGACGAAATAATCGGAAATGGTGAGGGCGACTGGGGGCCTGTTATCGAGTGGATTCAGAGGAACGTGCCTTCAGAAAACTTCGACGAGCTCGCAACGATGAACACGTCAATGGCGGTCTGGGTAGATTCAGGTTCGCTTGTTCGCACTGGATCGAATGTAAAAGCCTGGGTTCACATAGAGATCTTCTCAGAAGAAGGCGCTCAAGCAGCCGGATTCCGATCAATGATGTTGCTTCATGAATACCGCTGCGACACCCGGCAACAGCGTCAGCTAGCTGGCGCCAGTTATTCAGGCACTGATAGGTCGGGAATAGCCGACGAGTTCAATGAAAGTCGCCCTAGTGCTTGGCGCTTTATTCGTCCTGACCAAATCGACGACGAAATTTTAAACGCTGCCTGCAATGGCACCCGCATATTTGATGGAACAGCCGTCCAATGAGCACCATGAACACCGTCGGGCGCCCGACCGCCCCGAACCAAGTCCAGACCAAGCCCGCCACCCTGACCGGCGGTCGCGGACTGTTGCAGAACGAAGCCTTGATCTTCGAAGGCGACGGCTGGGGCAAGACCGGCGTCGACCTGCCGGAACCCAAGACTGACGGCTCCGACCTTGGCGACCTGGTCCGCAAGGATCCGATCGGCCTGCCCGGCCTGTCGGAGCCGGAAACCATGCGCCACTATGTGCGCCTGAGCCAAAAGAACCACGCCATCGACCTGGCCATCTATCCGCTGGGCTCGTGCACGATGAAGCACAACCCGCGCCTGAACGAGAAGATGGCTCGCCTGGCCGGCTTCTCGGACATCCACCCGCTGCAGCCGATCTCGACGGTGCAAGGCGCGCTGGAGCTGATGGATACGCTGGCCCACTGGCTGAAGACCCTAACCGGCATGCCCGCCGTGGCCCTGTCGCCCAAGGCCGGCGCGCACGGCGAACTGTGCGGGCTGATGGCGATCCGTGCGGCCCATGAGGCCTCGGGCCAGCATGAGAAGCGCCGCAAGGTGCTGGTGCCCACCAGCGCCCACGGCACCAACCCGGCCACCGCCGCCTTCGTCGGCTACACCGTCGTCGAGGTCGCCCAGACCGAAGACGGCCGCGTGGACGTGGCCGATCTGGCCGCTAAGCTGGGTGACGACGTGGCCGCCATCATGGTGACCAACCCCAACACCTGCGGCCTGTTCGAGCGCGACATCCTGGAGATCAGCCGCCTGACCCACGAAGCCGGCGCCTATTTCTACTGCGACGGCGCCAACTTCAACGCCATCGTCGGCCGGGTGCGTCCGGGCGACCTGGGCGTCGACGCCATGCACATCAACCTGCACAAGACCTTCTCGACGCCGCACGGCGGCGGCGGTCCGGGCGCGGGTCCGGTGGTGCTGTCCGAAGCCCTGGCGCCCTTCGCCCCGGCCCCCTGGGTCGTGCACGACGACAACGGCTATCGCCTGATCGAGCGCGAGGAGGACGAGGCGGTTCAGGCCTTCGGCCGTCTGTGCGCCTTCCAGGGCCAGATGGGCATGTATGTGCGCGCCCTGTCCTACATGATGTCGCACGGCGCCGACGGCCTGCGTCAGGTCGCCGAGGACGCGGTGTTGAACGCCAACTATATCAAGGCCCGCCTGTCGGACCTGATGTCGGCGGCCTTCCCCGACGGCCCCTGCATGCACGAGGCCCTGTTCGACGACGAATGGCTGAAGGGCACGGACATCACCACGCTCGACTTCGCCAAGGCGATGATCGACGAGGGCTTCCACCCGATGACCATGTATTTCCCGCTGGTCGTCCACGGCGCCATGCTGATCGAGCCGACGGAAACCGAATCCAAGGCCGAACTGGATCGCTTCATCCACGCCATGCGCCTGCTGGCCCAGGCGGCGAAAGCCGGCGACGTCGACCGCTTCAAGGGCGCCCCCTTCCACGCCCCCCTGAAGCGCCTGGACGAAACCCGCGCCGCCCGTTCGCCGGTCCTGCGCTGGTCGGCCCCGGCAGGCTCGAACCAGGCGGCGTAAACCTAAAGCCCCGTCATCCTAGGGCTTGTCCCTAGGATCCAGACTCCCGGTGTTTGACGAGAGTGCTCCCTGCGGACGCACCGGGAGCCTGAACCCTCGCCACAAGGGCGAGAATGACGTCGTTTAAACGGCGACCTCTAGCGTGCCGCCCGTCTCAGCGCCGCAAAGGCCGCGCGCCCGAACGTCTCCGGCGGTGCGTCTGGGCGGGCCAGCCAGGCGTCCAGCGACAGCTTCATGATGCTGACCGCCGTCCCGGCGACGACGCGGCAGGCGATGTCGTCGGACGCCAGGCCCTTGCGCGCCGCCAGGGCCTCGGCCAGCAGCCGCTCGACCTGTTCGTATTTGGCTTGGTCGCCCGCCCTCAACGAGGGTGTGCCGTGGATCAGGACGGCCACCGCCTTGGTCTCTTCGGACTGAGGTTGCTGGGCCAGATCGACCAGGGCGTTCTCCACCATGTCCAGCAGGGGTTCGTCCGCCGGCCGCGCGGCTATGGCGTCCGCGACTATTTGCGGAAACCCAGCCTTGGCCGAAAAGACGATCTCCTCCTTGGACCCGAAATAGTTCAGCAGGGTCCGGCGCGACACGTCCGCCGCCTGCGCCACATCGTCCAGGGTCGTCGCCTCGAACCCCCTGTCGAGGAACAGACGCATGCCCTCGGCCTGGATACGGGCGTGCGTCTCCAGCCGTTTGCGCTCGCGCAGGCCTTGATCGGCGGTAAGAATCTTTTCTTGCACTTCTTGCATATTTGCACCGGATGCAGATATGCAAGCCGGAACCCTTCGAGACAGCATGTTTAAGCGACAGGATAGCGAAATGACGACCTGGACCACAGACGATATTCCCGACCAAAGCGGCAAGCTTGTCATCATTACAGGCGCGACCGGTGGTCTAGGCCTGGAAACCGCCCTCGTACTGGCCGCAAAAGGCGCCGAAGTGGTGCTGGCCGCCCGCAATCCAACCAAGGGGGCCGAGGCCGAGCGGCTGATCCGCGCACGACATCCCGGCGCAGACGTGAGGTTTGACCTGCTGGACCTGGGCGACCTGTCCTCCATCGCCGCTTTCGCCGATCGCCAGCTTGAGGCTGGACGGCCAATCGACATCCTGATCAACAACGCGGGCGTCATGGCCCTGCCGAAACGACTGACCACGGCCGATGGCTTCGAGATGCAGTTCGGCACCAACTACCTGTCCCACTTCGCCCTGACGGGGCGGCTGCTGCCACTGCTCAGCGCAACCCATTCCAGGCATGAGGGGGCGCGCGTGGTGCAACTGTCCAGCATCGCCCACAGAGGCGGGCGCATCCGCCTCGACGATCCGAACTACGAAAAGACGGCCTACAAGCCATGGCCGGTCTATCAGCAGTCCAAGCTGGCCATGCTGATGTTCGCCATCGAACTGGACCGGCGCAGCCAGGCGCAGGGCTGGAAGCTGACCAGCGCGGCGGCCCACCCCGGCTTCGCCCGGACCGACCTGATCGCCAATGGTCCGGCCCAGTCGGGCGCGGGTGGATTGATGATGGCGGCGGGGCGACTGCTTCAGCCCTTCATCAGCCATTCCGCAGCAGACGGCGCCCTGCCGACGCTGCTGGCCGCCACGGGGCCCACCGTGAAGGGGGGCGACTACTATGGACCGCAACGCGTCATGGAGATGAAGGGACCGCCGGGCCCCGCCGAGATCAAGCCCCAGGCCCGCGACGCCGAGGTCGCGCGCCGGCTGTGGGCGGAATCCGAGCGTCTGACCGGCGTCCACTACGGCTGATCCGTGTCGCGTCGGCAACAGCCGGCGAACGACTGCGGTTCATGACCAAAGCTTCATTCGCCGGACACCGATCCGCCATCGACGCAGGGTCTTAAGAAGTTTGTGGCAAGGTCGTCACGGTCGTCTTTTCCTTTCCCGACGAGGGATCGCGCGGCCGTGGCGACCGTTGTCATAACGACCTCCCCTCCCCATCTGGCGTATCCGTGACCTCCCTCTCCGTTCTCCTCGCTCAGCCTTCGAAACCGCGCAGCCGCACGCTGCGTCTGGTGAAACGCTGGGCGCTGATGATCGGTGGCCTGTTTGTGGTGCTGCTGGGGATTTTGATCGCGCCCCTGCCGGGGCCTGGCGGGATTCCGGTCATCGCTGTGGGCCTGATGCTGATCCTGAAGAGCTCGTTCTGGGCCAAGCGCCAGTTCATCCGCGCCCAGTACGCCCGCCCCAAATGGGTCTATCCTTTCCGTCGCCTGATGCGGAAGAAGCCTGAGTTCGCGCCCGTCTTCTGGCAACAGGCCCTTCGCGCCGAAAAAGTGGTGGTTAAGCGATCCGGTCGTCGCCTGTCGCGCGGCCGCAAACAGGTGCGGCGTTATTTCCGCAAGCTGTTCCGCTAGTTAGCGGATATTGTTGCGGTTGCGTTGCTGCAACCGCTAACCACGGCAACGTGAACGCAGTCCTCCCCAGTCAGGCGTATCCTGTCAGCGCGTTATCAGAGAACCACTCATGCGTTGGGAGGCGCTAAGGTCATGATGTCACGCGTACAAAAGGGTCTGATCGCCGGGTTTGCGGCGACCATGGCCGTATCCTTGCTCGAAATACCCAATCTGTTCCTCAACTGGTTCGATCCCTTCCAAGGGGTCATCGCCAGCATGATGGGCATGCCTGGAAATCTGGCCGCCGGGTGGGTGGTCCACGTCATCAGCGGCGTCTTCATCCTGGGGCCGCTGTTCGCCATCCTGTGTCCCCGACTGCCGACCGATACGCCCGAGACCAAGGGCATCGTCTTCGCCGTCGGCGCCTGGGTGCTGATGATGGCGGTGATCGTCATGTTCGGAAACTACCGAACCTTCACGGCCGGCGCCGGCTTCGGCACCTTCGCCTGGCTGCTGATCACCCACGCCGTGTTCGGCATCGTGCTGGGCAATGTCTATGCCCGGCTGGTGGCGCGCGACAAGCGTATGGGCGCCACGATCATCGGCGGCGCACACGCCCACTGACCACGGCTTGAGCGCCCAAGAAAAAGGCCCCCAACGGCGACGTCGGGGGCCTTGTTTCATTCAGCGTGAGTGCGGATCAGTTCAGGCGATCGCCGATCTGGGCGATGGCGCTGTCCAGCAACGGATCCTTGGCGCCGCTGGCGATGCGGGCGGTCAGGATCTGTTCGGCGGTCTTGGCGGCCAGGTCGGCGGCGGCGGCCTTGACCTCGGCGGAGGCCTGGGCCTCGGCCTGGGCGATACGGGTCTCGGCCATCTTCTGGCGACGGGCCAGGGTCTCTTCCAGCTTGGCCTTGGTCTCGACTTCCAGACGACGGGCGTCGGCCTCGGCCTGAGCCATCATCTCGGCGGCCTGGGCCTCGGCCTCGGCCTTTTCCTTACGGATCTGGACCAGCAGGGCCTCGGCCTCGGCGCGCAGACGGGCGGCCTCGTCCAGGTCCGCCTGGATCTTGGCGGCCTTGGCGTCCAGGGCCTTGGCGGCGATCTTGGGCACGCCGGCGGCGACCAGGATGCCGAAGAACAGGATCAGGCCGATGCCGACCCAGATCTCCGCATTGGCGAAGCTCCAGATGCCGTGTTCGAAGATCAGGTTCATCAGGCGGCTCCCTTGACGGCAGCCAGCTCGGCTGCGGTCGCGGCCTTGCCGGTCAGACGCTCGACCATGGCGGCGGTCGTGTCGGAGGCGATGGTGGAGACATTGGCCATGGCGGCGTCGCGCGTCTTGCCGATGGAGGCCTCGGCCTCGGCGATGCGCGCGTTGACGATCGCTTCTTCCGCAGCCTGGCGGGCGTTGGCGTCCTCGGTCACGCGGGCCTTGGCGGCGGCGGCCATCGAACGGGCGTCGGCGCGGGCCTTGGCGACTTCGGCCTGAGCGAGAGCGGCCTGTTCGGCGGCCTCGGCCTGGACCTGACGCGCGGTGGCGACGGCGGTGGAAATGGTGTCGGCCCGTTCGTCCATCACCTTGCGAAGGCGTGGCGCGAAGACCTTGGAGACCAGCAGATACAGGACGACGAACAGGATCAGCAGATAGCCGATCTGGCCCGCCCAGTGTTCGAACTGGAATTGCGGCAGGCCGCCCGAGCCGTGCTCGGCGGCGGTCGCCGTCTCGGCGTGCAGGTCCGCTTCGACCGAAGCCGGGACTGCATGGTTGGATTGGGTGCTGGCCATGAACCGTCTACTGCAGGATCAGATGAAGCGGCGCGCGGGCGAACCCCGCGCGCCGTAATCGGCTGATATCAGCCGAAGATCATCAGGATGCCGAGCACGAAGGCCAGGATGCCCAGGGCTTCGGCAAGGGCGGCGCCCACGAACAGGTTGCCGACTTGACCGGCAGCGGCCGACGGGTTGCGCAGGGCGCCGGCCAGGAACTGACCGAAGATGTTGCCCACGCCCAGGGCCGAACCGATCATGCCCAGGGTTGCGAGACCGGCACCGATGTATTTGGCGGCTTCAGCGTCCATGATTGTATTCCTAGATTAAAGTCGTTGGTGGTTGGGGTGAAGAGACTGGTCCGGCCCTTAGTGGGCGTGGTCCAGGTTGACCACATCATTCAGATAGATGCAGGCCAGAACGGCGAAGACGAAGGCCTGGAGGAAGGCCACGAGGAACTCCAGCGCGGTCAGGGCGACGACCATGCCCAGCGACAGGGCCGCGACCGGGAAGGCCAGCAGACCGATGCCGCCGCTCAGGCCCAGCATGCCCAGGGACACGACGAAGCCGGCGAAGATCTTCAGCGCCACGTGACCGCCCAGCATGTTGCCGAACAGACGAAGCGCCAGGGTGACCGGACGCAGCAGGAAGGAGACGAACTCGATCAGGCCGACGACGGGGCGCAGCGCCAGCGGCGCGCCCATGGGCCAGAACAGCTTGAAGAAGCCCAGGCCGTTCTTGGCGAAGCCGACCACCAGCACCAGACCGAAGGTGATCAGGGCGAAGGTGACCGTGATGGCCAGTTGCGACGTCGCCGTGAAGGTCAGGAACAGACCCAGGATGTTCATGCCCAGGATCAGCGTGAACAGGGTGAAGACGAACGGGAAATATTTGCGGCCTTCGTGACCGATTATGGAATCGGCCAGGTTGTCGATCAGGCCGAACATGCCCTCGCCCGCCGATTGCAGGCGCCCCGGCACGATCTTGGCGTTCGACGTCACGGCGGCCAGGAAGCCGACGATCACCACGAAGGCGGCCGTCATGGCGATGTGCGAATTGGTGATCGCCAGATCGACCACGCCCAGAACAGGCAGGGTCACGTCAGGAAGGTCGATGACCTTCTGAATCTGAAACTGATGAATCGGATCGGCCATGAAGCCCTATCGTTCCCCGTCTTCGTCGGCCTCGACATAGGGTTCGGCCGAAGCCGACGTTCCCAACGCCTTTGCCTGCGCCATCAGCCGGTTGGCTGTGCGACGCGCCATGTAAATCGACAAGGCGAAGCCCAGAAGGACCCCGCCGATCAAACCCCACGGACGGATCCCAAGGACCCAATCCGCGATCGCCCCGAACGCCAGACCCACCAGGACGCCGCCGAGAAGCTCGGCGATGATCTTGTAGGCCTGACCCGACACCTGATGGCCGGTCAGCTCGGCGGATTTCTCCGCCGTCGTCCGCGCCTCCAATGCGGATGCGCTGTCTTGGAGGCGTTTGATCGCCTCTTCGCGCGATTCCGGCATGGGGGATAGGACCTGTGCGCTCAGCGTCCGGACGGTGCGTCCGAACGGGTCTGAATTCGGCGCGGAAACTAATCGTGAGCGGCCCATAGGTCAAGGCGTCGTGATCACGCTCTAAACCGTTGTAGAACTTCAACTTTCGCCGCCTGTGGACAAGCCGTGACGATGCGCCGCTGTTCACGACGACAGAATCCCGCCCGTCGCGACACGGGTCCGATGGCGATCAGCGCCGCAAACGACTAGGTTCACGGCCATGAATGCGCATGTTCCTCCCCCCGCCGCTCCGCTTCGCCCGATTTCGGTGAGGTTGGCGACGCCGCGCGGTTTCTGCGCCGGGGTGGACCGGGCGATCCAGATCGTCGAGCGGGCCATCGAGAAGTTCGGCGCCCCTGTCTATGTGCGCCACGAGATCGTCCATAACCGCCACGTCGTCGAGCGGCTGAAGGCCATGGGCGCGGTCTTCGTCAAGGAACTGGACGAATGCCCGGACGACCGTCCGGTCGTCTTTTCGGCCCACGGGGTGCCCAAGTCGGTCCCCGCCACCGCCCGGGCGCGCGAGCTGGTGTTCCTGGACGCCACCTGCCCTCTGGTGTCCAAGGTCCATGTCGAGGCCGAGCGCCATCACGCCGCAGGCAAGCACATCATCCTGATCGGCCATGCGGGCCACCCTGAGGTGGTCGGCACCCTGGGCCAGTTGCCGCAGGGCGCCATCAGCCTGGTCGAGACCGAGGCCGACGCCGAATCGTTCGAACGCCCCGGCGACGCCCCCCTGGCCTATGCGACCCAGACCACCCTGTCGGTGGACGACACTGCGGGCATCCTGAAGGTGCTGAAGCGCCGCTTTCCCGAACTGCCCGACCCGCACAAGGAAGACATCTGCTACGCCACCACCAACCGCCAGGATGCGGTCAAGGCGCTGGGTGAGGGCTGCGAGCTGGTGCTGGTGGTGGGGTCCAAGAACTCGTCCAACTCGGTGCGGCTGGTCGAGGTGGCGATGCGCGCCGGCGCCGGCGCCGCCTATCTGGTGGACGATGCGTCCCAGGTGGACTGGATCTGGTTCGACGGGGTCCAGACCGTCGGCGTCACCGCCGGCGCCTCTGCGCCCGAGCCGCTGATCGAGGGCCTGGTGGACGCCATCCGCGCCCGGTTCGACGCCACGGTGACGGAAGACGACGGCGCCCGCGAGACCGTGACCTTCAAACTGCCGCGCCTTCTGACGGCCTAAATCGCTAACCCGCTGGGCGCGATGAAGTCCATCTCGTTTCAAATCCCGTCACCCTCGGGCTTGTCCCGAGGGTGACGGAAGTGGTTGGTGCAGAACCTACTCGACAGCCTGCAAAGGCAGGGCGACGCGAAAGGTGCTGCCGACGCCGGGCGCGGTCACGACCTCGATCTTGCCGCCCATCAGCGCGGCCAGGCCATGCGCCGCCGTAAGGCCCAGCCCCAGGCCCTCGGCTGTGCGGGTATTGCTCTCGTCGCCCTGGGTGAAGGCGTCGAACAGGCGCGTCGCCGCCTCTGGCTCCATGCCGGGGCCAGTGTCCTCGACCTCCAGCACCAGTTGATCGCCGGCGACGGCCCGCAGGGTGATCTGGCCCGTCCGGGTGAACCGCACGGCGTTGTCGCTCAACGCCGCCATTAGTTTCTCGACATGAACCGGATCGCCCAGCCATTCGCCCTCGGCGGCCTCGACCGTCATCTTCAGGCCCTTGGCCTGCGCTGCGCCGTTGAAGTCGTTGGCGACACGCCGCAGCAGATTGTCGGGCCGGAACGGGCGCGTCTCCAGCGTCACCGCCCCGTCGCGCAGCCGCACCACATCCAGCAACTCCTCGACCAGCCGCAGTTGCTGACGACCCGACGCCTTCAGGATTTCCAGCCTGTCTCGCTGCTGGGGCGTGACCAGATCCGCCCCGATCACCTCGGCCATGCCCAGCACCCCGTTCAGCGGCGTGCGCAGTTCGTGGCTGACGTTCGACAGGAACCGGGTCTTGGCCTGGTTCGCCGCCTCGGCCCGCTCCAGCGCCGCCGACAGGGCGACCTCGGACGCCCGCAGACGGCGCACATCGGCGGTCGTGTTCCAGAACAGGGACGCCGCGCCCACGATCAGAACCACGACCAACACCAGCAGCAGAGGCCCGGCCCGCGTCAGGATCTGATAGCCTGGTCGTTCCGGCGCCCAGACGACGCGACCCAACAGATCGCCGCCGTCGCCGCGCACATCGACGCCGATCATGCCCTGGGGCGGCGCGGCGTCACCGGGCTGGAAGTGAATACGATCCAGCGCCAGTCGCGTCCTCAACAGATCCAACTCGGCCAGGAAGGGCTTGAACGAGGCGACGACCGGATCGGACGCCGGCGTCGCACCCAGGGCCGTATGTCGCACGACGGTCGAGGCGCCCAGCACATAGACGGCGTCGCCCACCCGCACGAAGGCGGCCTTCAGACGAACGCCTGCGTCCGCAGTCACCGAATGGTCGCGACCAGCGGCTTGTGCGCGCAACCGATCCACCAAGGGTCGGGCAGCGCGCGCGAATGGATCGCCGGCTTCGGCGCTGGCCGGTCGGGCCTCAGTGCTGATGCGGAACAGCCGACCCGTCGCGTCATAGCCCAGGGTGAAATGGTGCTTGTGCTGGACGGCGTAGAAGGCGCCCATGGTGCGATCGTACCAGGGCACGTCGCCCGTCGCCATGTGATCGACCGCCTCGTCCCAGACCGAAGCCGTGGTCAGGTTCTCGCCGATGATTTCCAGCGCCCGCGTCAAGCGCAGCTGCACCAGCGCCTCTTCCTTGCGGGCCTGGTGGGCATCGATGCCCTGGCTGACCGTGCCAAGAACGCCAGCCATGCCGATGATGGACGACAGCATCAGGATCACCGCGATCCTGAACGTGCTCCATGCCCGCCAACCCGTTTTCGATATCACGCCACTCATAAAGTTGAGCTTAGCCGGCGCTGACTAAAACTGCGTGAACGTGGTTCAGCGTCAGCGTGTCTCGCCGACGAAATCTTGGGCGAACTCGGGCGCCTCGTCGTCGAGGGGCAGGCTGCCGTCCTCGTCGTCGGCCTCCGACGCGCGGCTGGGGTCGGGCACCTCGAACCCGACCGGCAGCGACAGGTCCAGCAGGCCCGCCGCCTTCATTTCCTGCACGCCCGGCAGGTCGTACAGGGTCGCCAGGCCGAAATGCTCCAGGAACCGATCCGTGGTCGCATAGGTCACGGGCCGCCCCGGCGTGCGCCTGCGCCCCCGCAACCGCACGAACCCCATCTCCAGCAGCAGGTCCAGCGTCCCCTTGGAGATGCTGACGCCGCGCACGCTCTCGATCTCGGCGCGGGTGACGGGCTGATGGTAGGCGATGATAGCCAGGGTCTCCAGCGCGGCCTTAGACAGGCGGCGCGGCTCCTCGCGCTCCTGCGTCATCATGAAGGCCAGGTCCGGCGCGGTGCGGAACCGCCAGCGGTCGGCGACACACTCCAGCTCCACCCCCCGCCCCTCGTAACGGGCGCGCAGGCCGGCGATGGCGCGCGCGACATTGCAGTTCTCGGGCAGCCGTGCGGCGATCTCGGCGGCCGTCAGCGGCCCGGCGGCGGCGAACAGCAGGGCCTCGACCCGCCGCTCGATCTCGGCCTCGTCGGGCTGGAACGAGAGGTCGCTCACGGCGTCAGCTCCAGCGGCTGGCCCTGCCCGCGCCGTTTCAGGAACAGCTCGGCGAACGCCTGCGTCTGTCGAATGTCCATCGCCCCCTCCTTCACCAGCTCCAGACTGGCCGACAGGGTCGAGGCCGTAAAGCTGGCCTGGCTGGGGCCTTCCTCGCCCTCCCGGTGCGGCGCCACCTGATCCAGCGGGGTCCAGTCGGCCAGCTTCGGCATGATCTCGCGCAGCCAGTCGCGCGCCGCCTCCAGCGGAAAGGCCTCGACCCGCTGGCCCGGCGAATACTGCCGCGCGCCCTCGCGCCGACGCTGGGTCACATAGGCGCTCATCAGTTCGTACAGGCTGGCGTCGATCCGGTCCGACGGCACGATCACCGTCGCCTCAGGATCGCCGCGCGTGAAGACGTCACGCTTCAGCTGGGGTCGCGCCATCAGTTGTTCGACCGAGCGCCGCATGGCCTCCAGCTTCTGCAGGCGGAAGGCCAGGGCGGCGGCCATCTGCTCGGCCGGCGGCTCCTCGCCCTTGTCTTTCTCGGTGCGCGGCAGCAGCAGCCGCGACTTCAGATAAGCCAGCCACGACGCCATCACGAGGTAGTCCGCCGCCAGGGCGAAGTTGCGCCGCCGCGCCTCGTGCACGAAGGCCAGATACTGTTCCGCCAACTGGGTGATCGACAGCTTCAGCAGATCGACCTTCTGGTTCCGCGCCAGGGCCAGCAGGACGTGCAGCGGCCCCTCATAACCGTCCAGATCGACCACGAAGGCCTCGCGATCCTCGACCTCGGCGACGGCGGTGAAATCCAGATTCGGCTGAAAGGACTCGGACATCTTTCTTGGCCTACCGCGCTTCGCGCTGCTTGAGGCCGGGACGGTCCAGGTGGCTCATGCCTGCGTCTCTCCCACGTCCGGCCCCGTGGCTGCGTCCAGCCGACCGCCCATCGCACGGAAGAAGCGTTCGTGCCCCGCGACTGGATCCAGCGGCTCCGGCGTCCGCACGATCCGCGCCATCGCCGCCTCGGCCCGCGCCCTAGCCCTGCCCTTCAGCTTGCCGGTCGCCTCGGCCACCGCCTGCATCTCGGCCATGTCGCCGTTGCAATGTAGAACCACGTCGCACCCGGCCTTCAGCGACCGGTGCGCCCGCTCGCCCACCGATCCGCTCAGCGCCTGCATCGACAGGTCGTCGGTCATGATCAGGCCGGAGAAGCCCAGATGCTCGCGCATCATCTTCACGGCCTTCTTCGACTGGGTCGCCGGGCGCTTCTTGTCCACGGCGGTGAAGACGATGTGCGCCGTCATGGCCAGGGGCATGTCCGACAGCGCCTTGAATGGCGCAAAGTCCCAGCCGTCCAGCGTCTCGAAATCGGCATGGACCGTCGGCAGGTCCTTGTGGCTGTCGGCGAAGGCCCGGCCATGCCCCGGCATATGTTTGATGCAGGGCAGCACCCCGCCCGCCAACAGGCCTTCCGCCGCCGCCCGCCCCAGCAGGGCGACCATCACCGGATCCCGGCCATAGGCGCGGTCGCCGACGATGTCGTGGGCGCCAGGCACCGGCACGTCCAGCACCGGCAGCAGATCGACGTTGATGCCGACCTCTTTCAGGTCGTGCGCCATCAGCCGCGCGCCCAGCCGCGCCATTTCGCGGGCGTCCATCGGATCGTTCGACGCCTTCAGATAGGCGTTCCCCGGCGGATATTTGGGCCAGTGCGGCGGCCCCATCCGTTGGACCCGCCCGCCCTCCTGATCGATCAGGATCGGCGCGTCGGGATCTCCTATGACGGCCCGCAATTCGTCGGTCAGCGTCCTGACCTGCTCAGGCGTGTCGATGTTGCGCCGGAAGAGGATGAAACCCCACGGACGCGCATCGGCGAAGAAGGCCCGCTCGTCCTCCGTAAGCCGATGGCCCGAACAGCCGTAGATGGCGGCGGAGGTCATATCCCCCTCACCGTCACCCTCGGGCTTGTCCCGAGGGCCCACGGTTCAGCGCCCAGAATGCATGAACGGGACGCACATCCCCTCCCCTCGCCCCGTCGACCGCGATGCGGACGGGTGTGCCCTCGGGACAAGCCCGAGGGTGATGGAAGGTAAAACCGCATCACCGAACGATGCAGTCCCGCCCGGCGGCCTTCAGCGCATTGCAGAAGGCGACCGCCCGCTCGCGCGACAGGCCCGAGAAGGTGGTGCGGTACAGGGTCGAACCGCTGGACGAGGTCACTTCGGTCACCCGCTTCTGGGCGCCCGACGCATATTGACCGAACCGGCCGGCGACGGCGGCGTATTCGCGGTCGGCGATCTCAGTCGAGGAGAAGGCGCCGATCTGCACCGCGGCCGAGCCCGTCGCAGCGGCCGGAGCCGTCGTCGCCGGTGCGGCCGGAGCAGGCGTCGTCGGACGCGGCGCGGGGGCTGCGGGTCTCGTGGCGGCGGGCGGCAGGCCCTGACCGGTTGGCGCTGCGGTCGGCGGCGCGGCGGGACGCGGCTGGGGCGCTTCCGGCGGCGGGGTGAAGGTCACGGGAGCGTCGGTCGTCTCGCCCTCGTCGCGATAGACGCGCACCCCCTCTGCCGGATCGATCGGCTGGGCGTCGACGGGCGGCGCCGTCTTCATCTCGCCGACGGGCTGGCCCACCGCAGGCGGCGCGTCAGTCGAGGCGCGCATGCCAGAGCGATAGAAGAAGATCACGGCCACGATCAGCAGCAGCAGAACCACCGCGCTGATGATCAGGGTGACCGGCGGCGCCTTGCCCCCGCCCGAGCCGACATTGCGGCCACTGCGCGGGTCATAGCTGTTGCGACGGAACGGCAGGTCGTCATCGGTCGGGGGCGTATAGGCGCCCCGGCCCGGCTTGTTGTCGTCATCAAAGGACATGGTCGCGCTCCGCCGTCTGTCAGGCGCGAATCGGCGCGCCGAACGATCACTCTACGCCCCCGCGTGCATCTTTCGAATCACAGATCGAGGGCGAGGTCGAGGCTGAACAGTTTCTGGTGCACTTCTATGGCGTAACGGTCGGTCATGCCGGCGATATAGTCGCACACGGCGCGCGCCCGTTGCGTCTTGTCCGGGGTCATCGCGGGCGTGCTCCATTCGGGCGGCATCACCTCCGGCTCGGCCATGAACAGCTCAAACAGTTGCGACAGCACCCGCCGCGCCTGGCTGCGCGTGCGGTTGACGCGGTAATGGCGATACATCCGCTCGAACAGGAACTTGCGCAGGATCGCCAGATCCGCGTGCATCCCCGATGAGAAATCCACCATCGTCCGCTTAGCCGTCCGCACGTCCTCGATGGTGACGATTCGACCGTCTTCCAGCCGCCGCGCCGTCTCGGCCAGCACGTCCTCGACCATGACGCCGATCATCCGCCGAACGGCCTCGATCCGCAGCATCCGGTCGTCGATGGCGGGATAGTCGCGACGCACCTGCGCCAGCATCGGCCCGATCAGCGGCACCTGATCCAGATCCTGCAGGGTGATCAGCCCCGCCTGCACCCCGTCGTCCACATCGTGGTTGTTATAGGCGATGTCGTCGGCGACGGCCGCGCACTGGGCCTCCAGCGACGCGAACGTCCCAAGGCGCAGGTCCCAGCCCGCCTCCCCGCCCGTCCGATACGGCCGCACCACCGACCAGGCCGGTTCGTCCAGCCGGTGCGACACCGGGCCGTTGTGCTTGATGACCCCTTCGACCGTCTCCCAGCTCAGGTTCAGCCCGTCGAACTGGGGATAGCGGTTCTCCAGCTCGGTCACGACGCGGAAGCTTTGGACATTGTGGTCGAACCCGCCATGCCCGGCCATCTGCACCACCAACTCGTCCTCGCCGGCATGGGCGAAGGGCGGGTGGCCCAGGTCGTGCGCCAGGGCGATGGTCTCGGCCAGATCGTCATCCAGCCTCAGCGCATGGGCCAGCGACCGCGCGATCTGCGCCACCTCCAGCGAATGGGTCAGGCGGGTGCGATAATGATCGCCCTCGTGCGCCACGAAGACCTGGGTCTTCTCCTTCAGCCGCCGAAACGCCGTCGCATGGATGATCCGGTCGCGATCACGCGCAAAGGCCGTGCGGGTCCGGCTAACCGGCTCGGGAACGCGGCGCCCCAAGGTCAGGTCGGCGCGTTCAGCGTAGGTCGCGAGGTCTGTCTGGCTCAAGTGATCAACTTTGAAGCGGGCGGCCCTTTGCGAACGCCCTTGCGCGCCTCATATAGACAGCCGTGAGCACCGTCCAATCCACAGAACCGTCCACACCCGCCTTCAGCGTCGCCACGCGCGCGCCAGAAGGCATCGTCCTGGCCGTCAGCGCCGCCAAACGCCTGGCCAAACTGGGCGCGGCCGAGGGCAAGACGCTAATGCTGCGTGTCGCGGTGGACGGCGGCGGCTGTTCGGGCTTCCAGTACCGGTTCGAACTGGTCGAGACGGCCGAGGATGACGACCTGCGGATCCAGGCCGACGGCCAGGCGGCGGTGATCGACCCCGTCTCGGTCCCGTTCCTGAAGAATTCCGAGATCGCCTATGTCGACGAACTTGCCGGCGCCCAGTTCGTCGTCCGCAATCCCAACGCCGCCTCCAGCTGCGGCTGCGGCGTCAGCTTCTCGATCTGACGCCGATCACCGTCGGCGCCGGATCAGCGCCCAGACAGTAACGACCACGGTCGAGGCCAGAAGGGTCGAAAAGACCGCATCCCAGGCTCCGTCTCCCAGCAGAGCGCCGATCAGTCCCGTCAGGCTGAGTACGAACACCACGACGGGCGCACCGAAGATGGCCCAGATATTCAGGTCCTTGCGGCTCATGCCGGCTTCCGCCGTCCCTTGCCCAGCC
Source organism: Brevundimonas sp. (assembly GCF_046295075.1). Classification (GTDB taxonomy): domain Bacteria; phylum Pseudomonadota; class Alphaproteobacteria; order Caulobacterales; family Caulobacteraceae; genus Brevundimonas. The sequence continues at coordinate 71,287 of NZ_JBKBOC010000001.1, forward strand.
AGAGATAGAGGCCGGACGCCAGGATGACGATGGTGGCGATGTCCAGCAGCGCCCACAGGATCTTCAGCGCCAGCCCGCCATAGTCGCCGAAGTGCAGCGGCTGCGACAGCGACAGCGCCTTCACATACCAGGGCATCGGGGCCACGGCCGCCAGTTCTCCCGTCCGGGCGTCGATCAGGGCCGGGGTGGTCAGATGGGTCGTCAGCGGCGTGTCGCCGTGGAAGAAGACGGCATAGTGGTGATCGGTCGAATAGTCGGTCCCCGGAAACGCCACGAACTGCAGCTTCATGCCCGGCAGCGCCTGTTTCGCCCGCGCCACCGCCGCATCCAGCGACGCTCGCTCGCCCGCAGGCGCCGGGGCGTCATAGGCGAGGGTCAGGTCCTTCAGCGCCGTGTTCTTCCAATAGGCCAGGATCGGCGTGGCCAGGGTGTTGACCACCCCCGTCGCCCCGACCACCAGCACCCACCCGGCCGTCACCACGCCCAGCAGGTTGTGATAGTCCAGCCAGCGGGTCCGCGCGGCCTTCCGGGCCCGCACCGTGCCGAACGGCAGCCGGCGCATGAAGGGCGCATACAGCACCACCCCCGACACCACCGCCGCGATCAGCATCAGGCCCATCAGGCCCAGGAACAGCATGCCCGGCAGGCCCAGGAACATGTCGGTGTGGAGCTGAAGCAGGAACTCCATCACCGGATGGCCGGCGACCGGCGGCGCCACCTCGCCGCTGGTGCGGTCGATGGGCTCGAAACTGTATTTCCCCGCCGGCCCGTTCGGATCGACGCTGGTGACGTTCACCACCGGCCGGTCCTCGTCGAAGCTCATGAAGGCCGGAACCTCGCCCGGATGCAGGGCCAGTCCCGCCGCCAGCACCTCGTCCAGGCTTAGCGGCGGCGCCTCCGGGTTCGCCGGAGCCCAGGCCTGCGGCAGCAGCACCTCTTCAATCTCGTGCGTGAACACCAGCGGCAGGCCGGTCACGCACAGCATCAGCAGGAACAGGGTCGAGACCAGGCTCGACCACTTGTGCACCCAGGTCCAGGCGCGGATGGTCCGCGTCTTCATCCGGCTCAGAACTCGGCCGAGACCGACAGGCGGAACGTGCGCGGCGCGCCAAGCGTCAGATAGCCGGACGTCGGGGCATAGCCGCCCACGGCCACCCACTGATCCTCGTCGGCGAGGTTCTCGACCCGCGCGCGGACGGTCAGCGGCTTGCCGCCCGCCTCGAAGGCATAGCGCACGCCTGCATCGAACCGGGTCCAGGCGTCCAGCTCGACCGTATTGTCGGTGCTGACCGGCTGTTCGCCCGTGTAGACGACCCGCCCCTCCAGCGTCAGGCCGGCAACCATCGGCACGTCCCACTCCGCATTGAGATTGGCCTGGAACTCGGGCGAGCCGGTGGGGCGTAGGCCCGTGAGGTCGTCGGCTATGCCCGTGCCCGGCGTTTTCGTGATTTCCGCATCAAGCCAGGTCGCGCCGCCGATCAGGCGCAGGCCCGCGACCGGCTCCCCATACACACCCAGTTCCACGCCGGTGTTTTCCTGCTCGCCGTCAGCGCTGTAGATGCCGGTTCCCTCGTCAAAGAAGGCCTGGGGCTTGTTGGCCCGGAAGACGGCCAGAGTTCCACCGAACGATCCTGCATCATACTTCACCCCGGCCTCGATCTGCTCGGACCGGAACGCGGCAAGCACCTCGTTGGAATTTTCGACCGGCAGTCCAAGCACCTGCGCCGGCGTGATGCCGCCGGGCTGCAGCGCCTCGGCGTAGTTGGCGTAAAGCGAGAGGCGTTCGCTGGGCTTGAACACGACCGCAAAGGCCGGGGTCCAGGCATCATCTGTGTAGTCCGACAGCGCGGAGCCGGTGTTGTAGTCGAACGACCGCGTCTCGATCTCCTGATAGCGCACGCCGACCGTGGCCAGCACGCGACCGTCCAAGAATGACATCATGTCCGCAAAGGCGATCGAACGGTTGTTCACCCGTTCCGTCACCAGCGGGTCGGACAGGTCGCCTCCGACGAAGAAGTCGGGCGTCGGCGCCGTCACGTCGATCGGGTCGTACAGATCGCTGGCGAAACCGGCGAAGTCCGAAAAGGCGTAGGCGTTCCTGGACTTGGACCGCACCTGCGACGCCGAGGCCACCAGCCGGTGTCCGACCGGTCCGGTCGTCACGTCCGCGCGCAGGCCGACGTCGCCCGCCCACACCGTGTCTTCGCGCACATTGTCGAAGCGATAGGCGCTCAGCGACCCGTCCGCATTGGCGTTCGGATTGGCCAGGACGTTGTCCTCCTCGCCCCGACGCCCGCCGACGGCCGCCCAGGCGGTGACGCGGTCGGTCAGATCGAACTCGCCGCGCGCGGCGCCGAACAGTTGTTCGTCGTCGGTATAGGTCCAGGGCTGGGCGAAGTTGGCGTCGGCCGAGGGCGCCTCGGGCAACGCGCCGTTCGGCGTCACCTGCGGACGCGGCGCGTCGATGCGGTGATCCTGCCAGCCCAGGTCGGCCGAGAAGCGGGCGCGTTCGCCGCGACGATCCACGCCCAGACCCAGCACGCGCAGTTCGCTGTGCTGATCCTCGACCGCGCCCTCGCCCGCCCGGCTGACCATGTTCAGGCGCGCGCCCCAGGCGTCGTCGGCGCCGAAACGCCGCGCCAGATCGGCGGCGGCGTAAATCTCGTCGCCGCCTTCCCATCCGGCCGTCAGACGGTTCAGGTCCGCGCCCGTCGCGCGCTTGGGCACCAGGTTGAAGGCGCCGCCCACGCCACTGCCGCCCGGCGCCGCGCCGTTCAGAAACGCCGTGGCCCCGTGGAAGACCTCGACCCGCTCAAGCAGTTCCGGCGCCACATATTGGCGCGGCAGCACGCCGTACAGGCCGTTGTAGGTCATGTCGTCCGAGTAAACCGGGAAGCCCCGGATCAGATAGACTTCCTGGAAATTGCCGAACCCCTTGGTCACGCGCACAGCCGGATCGTTCTGCAGCACGTCGCCGACGCTGCGCGCCTGCTGGTCGCGGATCAGGGTCTCGGTATAGCTGGTCACGTTGAACGGCGTGTCCATCGTGTCCAGCGCGCCGAACAGGCCGACACGGCCGCCCCGCGCCACCTGACCGCCGGCGTAGACGCCGGGCAGACCGACCTGCGACCCGCCGGTGACGACGATCTCGCCCAGTTCCGCCACGTTCGGCTGAACCTGCTGCGCCAGGGCGGGCGTGGCGGCGGCCAGGGCCAGGCTGCTGACGGCGCAGGCGAGACGGGAAAAACGGATCATGGATTGCAACGCATTATCAACGCAGGGAGGAAGGCGCTCCCATACGCCTCGTTGCGACTGGCTTGCAATGGCAGAGGCCTGGGTTGCGACATTTTGCGGTTGGGCTGCCTTGCTTTTCGCCCTCGCCCAAGGGCCTCATGACGCCGACACTTCTAAAGGCGCCCGCCATGCTGATGCTGATCCCAGCCCTTTTCGCCGCCAGCCTGCTCGCCGGTCCGGCCTCGACCGAGATCGCCCTGCCGTCACAGCCCGCGCCGCTTCATGGAACCCTGCTGGCGCCCGACAGCGCCACGGCCGTCGCCGTCATCCTGCCCGGCTCCGGCCCGACGGATCGGGATGGGAACAGCCCGCTGGGCGTCTCGGCCTCGACCTATCGCCTGCTGGCCGAAGGTCTGGCGCAACAGGGGATCGCCACCGTCCGCATCGACAAGCGCGGCATCGCCGCCAGCGCGGCGGCGGGTCCGGCCGAAGCCGATCTGCGCTTCGACGCCTATGCCGCCGACGCCCGCGCCTGGGCGACGGAGGCCGCTTCGCGCGCGGGCCTGCCCTGCGCCTGGCTGATCGGCCACAGCGAGGGCGCCCTGGTCGCCCTGAAGGCGGTCGAAAACGACGACAAGATTTGCGGTCTGGTCCTGCTGTCCGGCGCCGGTCGTCCGGCGGGGGCGGTGCTGCGCGAACAGCTGGCCACCCTGCCCGAGCCGATGAAGACCCAGGCCTTCGCCGCCCTGACCGAGCTTGAGGCCGGTCGCACCGTCGCCGACACGCCGCCCGCGCTGGCGGCCCTGTTCCGCCCCTCGGTCCAGCCCTATCTGATCTCGTGGCTGCCGCTGGACCCCGCCGCCCTGCTCGCCGCCTACGACGGCCCGGTCTTCATCGGCCAGGGGACCACCGACCTCCAGATCAGCGTCGCGGACGCCCAGGCCCTGGCCGCCGCCGACCCCAAGGCCACGCTGAAACTCTGGGACGGCGTCAACCACCTCCTCAAGACCGCCCCCGCCGACCGGGCGGCGAATATGGCGACCTATGCCGACCCGGCGCTGCCGCTCGCGCCGGGCGTGGCGGAGGATGTGGGGGCGTTCATTCGGGCGAATGGGCGTTGAGCGCGGCTTTGAGCGGACGTTCCGAACGTCAGCTAGGGGCGGGAAGCGCACATCGCGACCGAAGAAGTTCGTGGAGATGAAAAGGGGTGTGGCCTGTTAGGGTAGGGTTGGAGGGCGAAAATGCTGACTGAACCCGAGCTGTTTGAAATCTTTCACCAGAGAGCGGCGTTGCGCATCGCTCAAGCTAGAAACCAAGGACAACGGTTCGCCTATTATACGAACGGGGCGACTGCAAAAGACATCTTAGCAAACAGCGAGATATGGCTGCGCTCGCCCTCGTGCATGAACGACTTCAGCGAGGTCAGGCATGGCTACGACATGTTCATTAGAAACTGGTCATCTCCCAAGGGAATCGGCCTTCGAGCCACGCTGCAAACGATCCACCCGGGCACTGCTGATCGGTTATTCAACCATATCACCAGCAATTCTCTGAGACAGCTGTTCGCTGAGACCTTTATTGCGTGCGTCTCGGAGCACGATGCTAAGGACGATGAGCATGGCAGGCTTTCGATGTGGCGTGCCTATGCGGCCCAAACCGGCATCGCGATGGTGTTTTCTGGCGAGATATTTGCCGTAGAGGACGATGGGTTCGGCGCTTATTACAGTCCGGTCGAATACATGTCTGAAATCGAATTTTCAGACGAGTTCGAGAAGCTGGCGAACAGACTGCTCGCCAACGTAGACGAGTTGAAGCGTCTTTCGCCGGACGACTTCTTCACCTGCATCTACCACGCCGCACTCATGGCCATGCTGTGCGTCAAGCACCCAGGCTTTAGGGAGGAGCGGGAGTGGAGAATTTTCTCGATTGATCCAACCAATCTGGGCCTGCTGACGAGGTCAATAGAGGTGGTCGGTGGCGTGCCACAGCCGGTGTTGAAACTACCCATGGTGACGCAAGCACAAGGCCGTTCTGCGTTAGATAAACTTGAAAGACTACTTATTGGACCAACGCAGTATCCTGTAGCTGTTCGGTCAGCGATGTTGGAATTACTAACGCAAAAAGGCGTCAACAACCCTTCGGCCGTCGTGCATTTGACAGGGATTCCTTTGCGCCAGAATTCCTAAGCGGTGTTGCCAAGCTGGCTGATCGGTTGCTCTGTAATACCATTGCCTCAATATCAAATCCCCTCCCCCAACCCTCCCCGCGCCTCATCCGCCAACGCAAAGAACCGCTCCCGCACTTCGGCCGCAAAGGGGTTGTCGCGTTCGATGGCGCGGAAGACGGCGGGGCTGTCGTGGCGGACCATGTCGACGGCCTGCATCAGCCGGTCGAAGCTGGCGGTGGTCATGCGCGTGGGCAGGGGCTCCATGGCCATCAGGACGCGGGCGATCAGGTGGGTCAGGCCCTGGACGGTGGCGGCCTCGCGGTCGTGATCCTCGGGACTGACCTGAAACACTTTCAGCCCTAGCGCGCGGCGGCAGAAGGCGGCGACGCGGCGGGCGTCCTTTCCGCCCCGCACCTCGCACACGGCGATACGCAGGCCGGCGATGCCGTCCTTGCCGCTCTGCGGGCCGAACAGCGGGTGGGTGCCGACGATCCGCACGCCGGGCGGCAGCAGGGCGTCCATCGCCTGCGCCGGCTTCACCTTCACCGACCCCACGTCGACGACCAGGGCGGCGGGCGCCAGATGCGGGCGGATGGCGATCAGCGTCGCCTCCAGCGCCTCGACCGGCACGGCCAGCACCACCGTCGGACAGGCCGCAGCGGTCGCCAAGTCGGTCAGGGTCGCGACGCCCTCTGCGTCAGTCGCCGCCGGATCATGGGCGAGGATGTCGCACCAGGGCGACAGATGCCGCGCCGTCAGCCGCCCGAAGGCGCCGAAGCCGATCAGGCCGAGCTTTTCCTTTTCCCCCGTCACCCTCGGGCTTGTCCCGAGGGCCTACGGCGGATGTCCCCCGAACCGCGACGCGGACGCGACGGCGCGTCACCCCCCGTCACCGTGTGCGCGGAACGGTGGGCCCTCGGGACGAGCCCGAGGGTGACGGACCTTATGTGCAGCCTCACAACGTCTCCATGAACCGCACCGGCCGGCCGTGGGCTGATCCGATCAGCTCGCCGTCCTGCATCACCACCCGGCCGCGCACGATGGTCGCCATCGGCCAGCCGGTCGCCTCGACCCCGTCGAATGGGGTCCAGCCGCAGCGCGTCGCCTGCTGGTCGTGCGTGATCGTCCGCTTCGCCTTCAGGTCGACGATGGTCAGGTCCGCGTCATAGCTGACGGCCATCCGCCCCTTGTTGGCCGTGCCGAACACCCGCTGCGCCCCCGCAGAGGTCAGGTCGATGAACCGCTCCAGGCTCAGCCGCCCGTTTGCCACATGCGTCAGCATCAGGGGCACCAGCGTCTGCACCCCCGGCATGCCGGACGGCGAGGCCGGATAGGGCTTGGCCTTCTCCTCCTTGGTATGCGGCGCGTGGTCGGATCCCAGCACGTCGGCGACGCCCTGCTGCATGCCCCACAGCCACAGGGCGTCCACATGCTCCTGCGACCGGATCGGCGGGTTCATCTGGGCGTAGCTGCCCAGCCGCTCATAGGCCTCGGGCGCGACCAGGGTCAGGTGCTGGGGCGTGATCTCGACGGTGGCGACATCCTTGTGGAAGCGCAGATACTCCATCTCGTCTTTGGTCGTGACGTGCAGCACGTGGATGCGCGCCCCCGTTTCCTTGGCCAGGCCGACCAGGCGGCGGGTCGAGCGGATGGCGCTCTCAGCGTCGCGGACCTCGGGGTGGCTGGTCCAGTCGCCGGTGCGGGCGAGACCCCGCCGTTCGACCAGCCGGTATTCGTCCTCGGAATGGAAGGTGGCGCGGCGGCGCACGTTCGACAGAACCTTTCGCACCCCCTCGTCATCGGCGATCAGCAGGTCGCCGGTCGAGGCGCCCATGAAGACCTTGACCCCGCAGCAGCCGGGCAGCCGCTCCAACTCACCCAGATAGTCTGCGTTCTCGTGCGTGCCGCCGACGTAAAAGGCGTGGTCGGTCCACATCCGGTCCTTCGCCCGCACCAGCTTGTCGGCCATGGTGTCGGGATCGGTGGTGTTGGGATTGGTGTTCGGCATCTCGAACACGGCGACGACGCCGCCCAGGGCCGCCGCGCGCGTGCCGGTCTCCAGATCTTCCTTCCACTCCAGCCCCGGCTCTCGGAAGTGGACCTGGGTGTCGATCACGCCCGGCAGCACGGTCAGCCCGGTCGCGTCGAAGCTCTCGCCGGCCGAGGCCTGAGACAGGTCGCCGATGAAGGCGATCTTGCCGTCGATCACCCCGACGTCGGCCCGGCCCCGCCCCGCGTGATTGGCCACCTCGCCGCCACGGACGATCAGGTCATAGGTCTGGGTCATGGGGCGGGCTCCTGCGGCTGGTCGCCCCGGTTCTAGCGGATGCCGCGCCGATCATGAAGGCCGCTAAACACTCTCCCTCCCCGTTCGGGGAGGGTGGTCGAGCCGCAGGCGAGACCGTATGGGGAGGGCCAAGTGAAACGGCGTGGTCTGTCGCAGGGTTGCTCGCCGCCCCCACCCGGCCGCTTCGCGGCCACCCTCCCCGAACGGGGAGGGAGATCGGGTTCAGCCCCGCGCCTTCAACATCCGCGTCGCCGCCTTCAGCACCCGTTCCCACGGCAGGTCCATCATATGCTGGATCGCCTGGTTCAGGCGCGGATCCAGCGTCTTGAACTCGTCATAGCTGCGCGGCCCGCGCACAGCCTCGCCCTTCCACGGCCCGCGCGTGGTCTCATCCGACGGGCCGAACACCGCCACCACCGGCGCGCCCGAGGCCGTCGCCAGATGGGTCCAGATCGAATCTGCACCCACGTACAGCGCCGATTTCGACAGGGCCGCCACCGTCTGCAGCCGGGTCAGCCTGCCCTGCAGCTCGATCACCCGCGCGCGCGGCACGGCGTAGCGGATGGTGTGCGCCGCCTCGCGGTCGATCTCCTCGCCCACGATCATCAGCCGCCCGCCCGCCAGCGGCCCGTCGTCGGCCAGCAGCTTGGCCGCCACCTTGGCGTAGCGTTCGGCAGGCCAGCGCTTGCCCATCCATTCGACGCCCGGCCCGACCGCAAGGATCGGACCATCTCCGCCTGTCGCGGGGATCAGCGCCTCGACCTGCGCCCGCGTCTCGTCCGACACATAAAGCCTCGGCCCCGGAATCTCCTCCGGCTCCAGCTTCAGCACCGCCGCCGCCGCCTCGACCGCATGCAGACCCGGCTGATCCTTGCCCCGCACCGCCCGCTTGTGCCGCCTCAGCTTGCCCGACAGGTCCGAGCCGCGCATGTCGACGACCAGGCCCCATTTGGTCCCGCGCACCTGGTTCCACAGAGCGATCCATTCGAAATGGCCCTCGCGCTCCAGCACGATCAGCTTGGTCAGGCGTGGCGTATCGGCGAACAGCGGCGCGCTGGCGGCCGATCCGACGATGGTGAAGGTCGCATGCGACAGGCTCTCGACCAGATGCGCCAGCACGCCCGAGGACAGCACGGCGTCCTCGGCATCCGCCTCGGCGATATACAGGATGGGAAACCGCCCGATCATCCGTTGACGGATACAGGGATTCTATCGGGGGTTCAGCGTCAAACGCAGGTTTCCACAGGCAGGCGCGATAGGTTAAAGCCCCGGCCATGATCCAGACGCCCGATCCAGCAGCAGCCGCCGCCCTCGAACGCTTCAAGGCTCAGCGCGTCACGGCCATCTATCGGCTGGACCTGATCGCCAAGGGCGCGACCATTTCCTACGAGGACGGCACGCCCATCGACATGGCGTCCGAAAAGTCCCGGCTCGAAACCGTCGTCGCCGACATGGACCGCCGCATCGCCCAGCTGGAACGCGCGCTTGGATAAGCGCGACATGACCAAGGCTTAACTTGCCGCCCGCGTCGCATCGTGGCCCTCCTTGAGCTCGGAGGACCCCATGTTCGCACTCGCCACGGCCCTGATACTCGCCGCCACGGACCCGTCCTGCCTGGCGCTTGAGCGCGGCGATGGCGGCAGCCCGGTCATCCAGGCCCGCATCAATGGACAGGGGCCTTTCGCCTTCGTTCTCGATACGGCCTCCAGCGGCACCACCCTGGACGCCCCGCGCATCGCCCTGTTGCATCCGCCGCGCGAGCCGGCGCCGGACCAGGCCCAGGGCATGGGCGGCGCCGTGCAGGTCGATCTCTATCGCATCGCCACCTTTGAGGCCGGACCGATCCAGATGCGCGATTTCGTCTCGCCCGAGATCGACCCTCCGGGCTTCGACAGCCACGACATCGCGGGCTTGGCCGGCGTCGATCTGTTCGGCGAGACCATGGCGGTCTGGCGGCCGGCGCAGGCCTGTGTCTCCGTGCGTCCCAGCGGCGGCACCGACGCCGATTGGGTCTCAATCCCCACAGACTGGCAGCGCCCCTGGCGTATCCTGCTGCCGGTACGCATCGGCGACACGACCGGCTGGGGTCTGCTGGACACCGGCGCCCAGCACACCACACTGAACCCCGCCTTCGCCGCCGCCCTGCACATCAAGGCGGACGCCCTGCCCTCGGGCGGTCAGATCACCGGGATCGACGGCGAACCGCTGGATCTGGGTCAGGCCCGGATCGAGGATGTGGAGATCGGTCGCTGGCGCTGGCCGACGACGCCGGTCAAGGTCGGCGCCCTGCCCGTGTTCGACCGCCTGGGCCCATCCGACACGCCGTTGGCCATCATCGGCATCGACTGGCTGGGCGACAGGGGCTTCGCCATCGACTATGGAGCGCAAAAGGTCTGGCAGACGCCGGGCTGACGATTCCGGCGCGATGACCTCACTTCCCCTCCTCCCCGGCCGGACCTGCGGCGGTTGCGTCGAATGCTGCCGGGTCATTCCGCTGGACCTGCCGGAACTGGCCAAGCCGACCGGCGAACTGTGCGCCTATTGCGTCGACGGCGCGGGCTGTTCGGTCCACGCGATCCGGCCCCAAACCTGTCGCATCTGGTTCTGCCTGTGGCGCGTGGTCGAGTTGTCAGACGACTGGCGGCCGGACCACAGCGGCGTCATCGTCCGCCCCGACGGGGTCGAGGACGGGATCATCACCCTGTATGTCCTGCGCCGTTCGGACTTCCTGGCCTCGCCAGAGTTCTTCATGACCGTCGCCGGCTGGATCGCCGAGGGGATCGAGGTGGCACTGAGCATTCCCGGCCCGGTCGGGACCTATCCGGCCCGCGCCGTCGTCACCGACTGGCTGCGCCCGGCGATCGAGGACGGCGACCCCGCCGCCTTCCTGGCCCGCGTCCTGCGCTCGCTGGACACCCTGGCCGAGCATGACTTCCAGCCCGACGGCGTCGTTGCACGATACGCCGTGACAACCCAGGATGGCCCACCCGCTTAGCCGAAGCTTAAGTCCTTGCCGTTATTCTGAAATCTGTAACGCCGCCGCTTTGAGAGATACGCCGGAAATGCAGGCCTGGGACGCGCTGCGACGCCCGATCTGGATGTTCGATCCGTCCGCCCTGCGCGGCGTCTATGCGAACGCCGCCGCCCTGGATCTCTGGGGCTCCGACAGCCTCGACGCCCTCTTGGCCCGCGATTTCAGCCAGATGTCGCCGGCTGTGCTGGCCCGCACCGAGCGGCTGGCGCGCGAGACGGCGAATGGCGAGACCCTGTCCGAACACTGGACCTTCTATCCCAACGGCCGGCCGCTGACGGTGACGGCGATCATCTCGACCCATTGGCTGGACGACGGCACGCCGGTCCTGCTGTTCGAGGCCGCCCCGATCGAGGTGGAGAGCGAGGAACGTCGCGCGGTCGAGGCCCTGCGCCACACCTCCACCCTGATCTCCCTGTTCGACAGCGAGGGGCGCCCGCTGTTCTCCAACCCGGCGGCGTTCGCGGCCTATGGCTCGACCACCCATCCCTTCGAGGCCCGGTTCGCCGAGCCCGAGCGCGCCCAGCCCATGCTGGCGGCGGCCCTGTCCGGCGACCTGGCGGCCGACGTGTGCGAGATCGTCACGCGCGAGGGGCCACGCTGGCATCATCTGGACATCCGCCCGGCCATCGATCCCGTCACCGGCCACCTCGGCCTCATCCTGACCGAGATCGACGTCACCGAACGGGTCCAGGGCGAACAGGCCCGCGTCGCCGCCGAACAGAAGACCGCCATGGCCGAGGCCCGTCAGCGGTTCCTGACCGACATGTCGCACGAGCTGCGCACGCCGCTGAATTCGGTCATCGGCTTCTCAGACCTGTTGTCCAAGGCCGGCCTGGCGCAGGAACACGCCGACCACGCCGCCCGCATCAATGGCGCGGGCCAGCGTTTGTTGTCCGTCGTCAACGACATGATCGGCCTGTCGGCCGACAACGTCATTCCCCTGCCGACGCCCGATCGCGTCATCGCGGAAGCTGCGCCTGCCAATGAAGACGCCGCCGCCCTGCGCGTTCTCTATGTCGATGATCACGACAGCAACCGCGCCCTGGTCATGGCGGTGATGTCCGCCCAGGGCATCGTCTGCGCCACCGCCAACGACGGCGCGCAAGGGGTCGAGGCGGCCCGCGACGGCGACTGGGACGTGATCCTGATGGACATCCAGATGCCGGTGATGGACGGCGTCGATGCGACCCGCGCCATCCGCGCCCTGCCGGGTCTGGTCGGCCGCACGCCGATCCTGGCCCTGACCGCCAACACCCTGCCGGAACAGTTGATCCAGTACGAGGAGGCCGGCATGGACGACTGCATCGCCAAGCCGATGAACATCGTCGATCTGGTCACCCGCGTCACGGCCTGGGGCGCCAGCGACTGGCGCAACTTCGATCCTCAAGCCGCCGCAGCCGTCGCCTAATTTCGAACCGGCGCCTTTAGGACCGGCATCCCGCGCCCTATCTTGCGGCCATGCCCATCGCCCGTCTCGACAGCCGCGCCCTGATCTCCGTTACGGGCGAGGACGCGAAACCCTTCCTGCACAATCTGCTGACCCAGGATGTGGAGACGCTGGCGGAGGGCGAGCTGCGCTTCGGCGCCCTTTTGTCCCCGCCCGGCCGGCTGCTGTTCGACCTGTTCATCCTGGGCCAGGCCGACGGCGTCCTGCTGGATGTCGCGGCTGAGCGCCGCGACGCCCTGTTGCAGCGGCTGTCGATGTACAAGCTCCGCGCCAAGGTCCAGGTCGCCGCCGACGACCGCCCGGTCTTCGCCGCCTGGCCGGACGCACCCACGGGTTTCATCCCCGACCCACGCACCCCGCTGATGGGCGGCCGTCTCTATGGCCAGGCGACGCCAGACGCGACCCAGGCCGACTACGACGCCAACCGCCTGTCCATCGGCCTGCCCGACCCTGCCGCCGACGCCCCCCAGGACAAGACCTATCCGATCGAGGCCGACTTCGACCTGCTGAACGGCATCGACTTCCAGAAAGGCTGTTTCGTCGGCCAGGAGACGACCTCGCGCATGAAACGCCGGGGAACGATCAAGAACCGGATGCTGCCGCTCGACTTCGACGGCCCGCCCCCCGCCTTCGGCGCCGAGGTGCTGAAGGGCGAACTGCGCGCGGGCGAGGTGCTGTCGGGTCGTGGGGGTTCCGCCATGGCCCTGCTGCGGATCGACCGTCTCGACGGCGACCTGACCGTGGACGGCCGCCCTGTGCGCTTGCGCAAACCCGCCTGGATGGGCGAGGACGTCCTCCCCTCCTCAAACGCTTGAGTCCCCCATGAAGATCGCCGACCAGATCGTCCTCGTCACCGGCGGCGCACGCGGCGTCGGGGCCGCCGCCGTCCGCGCCTTCGCCCGCGAAGGTGCCCGCGTGATCATCAACTGGCGCGCCAGCGGCGAGGCCGCTAACGCCCTTGCGGCCGAGATCGGCGACCGCGCCGTCGCTCTCCAGGCCGACGTGACCGACCGCGCCGCCGTCGACGCCATGGTCGCCGCCGCCCAAGCGCATTTCGGCGCGCCCGTCACCACCGTGGTCAACAACGCCCTGGACTACAGCTTCAACGGCGACGCCCGGTCCCGGATGACCGACATCGGCTGGGACGAGCTGGCGGCCCAGTTTTCGACCGTCGTGCGCGGCGCCCTGAACGTCATCCAGGCGACCGCCCCCGGCATGGCGGCGGCCCGGTTCGGCCGCGTCGTCAACATCGGCACCAACCTGTTCCAGAACCCGGTCGTGCCCTATCACGACTACACCGCCGCCAAGGCCGCCCTGCTGAGCCTAACTCGCACCGCCGCCGGCGACCTCGGTCCCGACGGGATCACCGTCAACATGGTCTCGGGCGGCCTCCTGCGCACCACCGACGCCAGCGCCGCCACGCCCGAGGCCGTCTTCGACTTCATCGCCGGCATGACGCCCTTGCGGTCCGTGACCACCCCCGAAGAGTTCGCCGACGCCGTCCTCTTCTTCGCCTCGCCGTGGAGCCGCGCAGTGACCGGCCAGAACATGGTGGTGGACGGGGGATTGGTCAGGGACTGATCCAACCTGCTCTTCCCTTCTCCCAGTGGGAGAAGGTGGCCCGAAGGGCCGGATGAGGGTCGGCCGGTGGGCCAGTTCGCACAATCCGACCCTCACCCTTTCGCGCCAGAACGACGGCTATCGCCGCCGTGCGCTCAAGCCCTCTCCCACTGGGAGAGGGAATTGAGCTTGCTCGAACAAACCGGCAGCATCACCCCATGACCGACTCACACGCCTCGGGCCGTTGCGGCTGGTGCGGGACCACCGACCCGCTCTACATCGCCTATCACGACACCGAATGGGGCGTGCCCGAACGCGACCCGCGCGCCCTGTGGGAGAAGCTGGTCCTCGACGGTTTCCAGGCCGGCCTCGCCTGGATCACCATCCTGCGCAAACGCGAAGGCATCCGCGACGCCTTCGATAATTTCGATCCCGAAACCGTCGCCCGCTACGGCGAGGACGACATCCAGCGCCTGCTGAATGATCCCCGCATCATCCGCTCGCGCGCCAAGATCAACGCCGCCATCCGGGGCGCCCAGATCTGGCTGGAGACGCGCGAAAACGGCGAGGATTTCTCCGCCTGGCTCTGGTCCTTCGTCGACCGCGAACCGATCCAGACGACCTACGCCGACTTCCGCCAGGCCCCGACTCAGACCGAACAGTCGATCGCCATGGCCAAGGCCCTGAAGAAACGCGGCTTCAACTTCTGCGGCCCGGTGATCGTCTATGCCTTCATGCAGGCCGTTGGCATGGTCAACGATCACCAGACGACCTGCTTCCGTCACGCCCAGGTTCGTGCGATGGCGGCCCATGGCTAGAGCCCCCGCAAACCCCAAGGCCTTCCCGACCCTCGCGCTGGAGATGGTGCTGATCCAGCGCGTCAACGGCCACGTCTGCGGCGTGGACGAGGCCGGGCGCGGTCCCTGGGCCGGCCCCGTCTCGGCGGCGGCGGTGATCCTGAACCCCGACGACCTGCCGCCGGGCATCGACGACTCCAAGGCACTGACGGAAAAGCGCCGCGCCGCCTTGGAGCCCGAGATCAAGGCGCGCGCCATCGCCTGGGGCGTCGGCTTCGCCTCGGTGGAGGAGATCGAGGAACTCAACATCCTGCACGCCACCGGCCTGGCCATGTGCCGCGCCATCGAGGCTCTGCAGGTCCAGCCGGTCGCGGCCCTCGTGGACGGCAACTATCGTTTCAAACTGCCGTGCGAGATCCAGACCGTGATCGGCGGCGACGGCCTGTCGCTATCCATCGCGGCGGCGTCGATACTGGCCAAGACGGCGCGGGATCGGTTGATGATCGATCTGGACGCGCAATATCCCGGCTACGGCTTCGCCAGCCACAAGGGCTACAATGCGCCGATCCACCAGAACGCCTTGAAGACACTGGGCCCCTGCCCCGCCCATCGGCGCAGCTGGTCGCCGATCAAGGCCCTGCTTCAGGACGCCTGAAACCGCCTCAGATGTGCATGAAGCCGCCCAGCAGCGCGCCCGTCAGGGCGGCAACGGCGGCGCCGGCGACCGCCATCATCCAGCGCGGCGGCGGGGTCAGCTCGGGCTCGACATCGACGTGCTCGACCGGCTGTGTCGCCTCCGAAAGGCGGCTGTAACGGGCGGCATTGTGCGTGAATGTCGGCCGTGCATCGGCGGCCGGCGCGTCCCAGCCCCAGTCGGCCTTGGCGACCCGCGGCGCCCACGAATGCGGCTCCGCCGCTGGACGGATGCGGTAGTCGTCGGCGCGGTCGGTGTTCGGAGAGCTGTGCGTGTGCGGTTGCATACATCCACAACGACACGCCGCGATTCGCGTTCCGCAACTTGCGACTGTTGTTTTCGCTGCGCTTATGCGGCCACAGGCAGTTCGACCGGCCGGTCCGTGACCACGAACAGGTGTTCGACGTTCCTCAGCCGCCCGACCGTCCCGACCTTCTCCCCCTTGGGATTATGGATCCCGATCCGGGCGCCGACATAGCGTGGATGCGCCACCTCCAGCACCTGAACATGGCCCCGTGCCGACAGCATCTCGACCAGCTCGGCCCGGCTCAGATAGCCTTCGTCGTTGAAGCTGACGATCAGATTGGGCGCCTTGACCCGCTCGATCACGGTCTTCAGCGCCGGGCCGATGCCGGGCCGACTGTTGAAGGCGCTCTTGCGCGTCCTGACGTCCACCCGCTTGTTGGCGATCCCATAGGTCTCGGGCCGATCCCACAGCACCAGGCTCTCCCAGCAGTGGTAGTTGGCCAGATAGGAATGCTGGTTATAGGGCGGGTCCAGATAGACGAGATCCGCCTCGACCTGTTCGGCGATCTCGATCGCATCGCCCTGGGTCGCTCGGCACGGCCCGCCGTCCACCGCCGCCACCATGTCCGGCGTGCGCAGCTCCAGCGTCTTCAGCGCCCTGGGCGCCCATTGCTTCATATAGGCCATCTGAACCCCGGCGGTGGAGTCCACCCGATCCGCCGCCTCCATCAGGCTGACCAGGACGATGGCCTTCAACTCGGGCTCCAGCCCCATCGCCTCGATCCGGTCGCGCATGGCGTCGATGCGCGCGCCGTTGTCGGGGTGGAAGTAGCGGGCGTCCTGGCAAAAGGCCTGGGTGAACCACCCCGCCTGAGGCGTCACCGTCCGCAACTCGGCCAGCACGGTATCGACCCGGTCGATCCACCGCTCCCGATCCGCCTGGACATAGGCGGTCGCCAAGGCGTGGGCATAGGCGTTGTAGTCGTTCGACCACACCTGAAACCCCTGTTTCTTCAAGGCATGACCGACCCGCGCCGTGCCCGAGAACAGGTCGCAAACCCGCCCGCCCTGGGGCAGGACGCCAGCGACGGCGCCCGTCACATGGCCCAGCAAGGCGCGCTTGGAGCCGATGTATTTGATCATGACGCGGCCCGACTCATCCCCGCACCATAGCCGCTTCGCGCCCGACGGGGAGAGGTCCAGTTGGTGCGGGCGGCCGGGCTTGAACCGGCAAGGACTTTCGTCCGGCAGATTTTAAGTCTGCTGCGTCTACCAGTTTCGCCACGCCCGCGACCGGACCGGCTGTATAGCCAGCCTGTCCGTCGGGGCCAAGCGGGCTTAACGAGCGGCGGGCGCCGCCGGCTTCATCGCCCGGAAATCCACGTCGGAGTCGGCGATCAGCCACAACAGGCCGGCCCAGGCGGCGACGTTCTGGTTCAGTTGCGCCGGGTCGATCTTGTCCAGGGTGTCGTTGGCGGTGTGGTGCAGGTCGAAATAGCGGGTGCCGTCCTGGGCCAGACCGAAGAAGGGCACGCCCAACGGTCCCATCGGGCCGACATCGACGCCGCCATCGGTCTCGACGTCGTTCGAGGCCAGGACGCCGATGGGATAGAGGACACGCGTCGCAGCCTTCTGGAAGTCAGACCCTTGCGCGCCTGCGGGCAAACGCAGGGCGTAGACGCGGTCGGCGCCGAAATCGCTCTCGCCGGCGATGATGTGCTTGTCCAGGGCCGCACCCTGGCCGCGCGCATAGACGGCCCCGCCGTTGCCGGTCTGGGGCGTCGGCTGGGAGACCTCCTCCGACCCGTAGAAGATAACGCGCAGGGTGCGGGCCGGGCGGCGGCCGCTGTCGGCGATGGCCTTGGCGGCGGCGACGGTGATGGCGCCCCCTGCCCCGTCGTCGATGGCGCCGGTGCCCAGGTCCCAGCTGTCCATGTGCGAGCCCAGCACGATGATCTCGTCCGGTCGCGTGGCGCCCGGCAGATCGCCGATCACGTTCTGGCTGGTGGTCCGATAGGTGCGGGCGGTCGAGGTCAGGCGCATCCGCACCGGCTGGCCCAGGGCGACTAGGCGGCTGACCTGATCGGCGTCGGGCGCGGCTAAGGCGAAGGCGGGGATGGTCGGCTTGCCGTCCACATAGCGGGTGGTGCCGGTGTGGGGCATCCGGTCCTCGTCCGAACCGACCGAGCGCATGACGAAGGCCGATGCGCCCTTGGCCGCCGCCACGCCGGGGCCCGCGCCGCGCACGCGGGTCTGGGGACCATAACCTGAGCCGTCCTGCATGGCGTGCATCTGGCCCAGGTCGACATAGACGATCTTGCCCTGCACGGCGGCGTCAGGCGCGGCCTGAAGGTCTTCAAAGGTGGAGAAGCGGACGATCTCGGCCTCGACGCCATTGCGGGGCGTGGCCGGCGAATGCCCCAGGGCGGCGGCGACCAGGGCCTGGGCGTTGTCGCCGACGATGGCGGCAGAGCTTTCGCCCCGCTCCCATCCGACCAGCGGGAACTCTTCGATCCGCACGTTCTGGAAGCCGTTGGCGCGCAGATAGTCGGCGGCCCAGGCGGCGGCCTGCTGTTCCGAGCGCGAGCCGGCCGGGCGCGCGCCGAACCGCGTCGTCAGTTGGGTGACATAGGCCATGGCGATGTTGGAGCGCATCGCGGCGTCGCGCACGACGATCGCCTGTTCCACCGTCGCGGCGTCCTGGGCGTTCGCGACAGGGGCAAAGGCGACGAGACCCAGGGCGACGGCGCTGGCGGTCAGCAGACGGATGGACATGGGCAGGCTCCGGACTCAGGCAAGAGCCGGAACCTAGGTAGGTTCAGTCGTTCTGGAAATAGGGTTCGACCGGACCCTGCAGTTTCACCGTCAGGGCCTTGCCCTTGCGGTCCACGCGATTGCCCAGGGCCAGACGCACCCAGCCCTCCGAGACGCAATATTCCTCGACATTGGTCTTTTCCTCGCCCTTGAAGCGGATGCCGACGCCGCGTTGCAGCACCTCGGCGTCGTGATGGGGGCTGGACGGATCGACCGAGAGGCGATCGGGAGGCGTGTCGGACATGGTCTTCGAGCGAGCTCAGGTTTTCGGCAAGGCGCGGTGATAGACGCGCGCGCGTCTCATGCCAATCCGAAACCGGGCGACGGCGTGCTTATGGCAGCAGATAATAGTGCTGGGCCACGGCGACGATCATCACGGTTCCCACCGTCGGAACGGCGACAATTATGGCGCGACGCAGACGATGCGCGACGTAAAGCAGTTCTCCGACCACGGCGTTTTCCTCGATGCAATCGCTCTCTGACGGAGCGTTCGAAGATCATTGGTCGAACTGATCATCCTGTCGAGACGAAACGTCCGATCAGGGACCACAAATATCGTTACTGCACAGTCTGGCGCGGCTGGGCGTTGGGGGCCGCCGACGGCTGATAGGCCTGGGGACCGGCGGGCGGCGTAGCGGCGGGCGTCGCCGGACGACGTGCCGGCGTCGCAGCGGGGCGCCTAGCGGGCGTGGCGGCAGGACGAGAGGCGGCCGGGCGGGGCGTCGGACGGGCGGCAGGCGTCGCGGTCGCGGCGGTCGGCTGAGCAGCCGGCGTGGACGCAGGCGTTGCGGCGGCGGGCGTCGCAGCCGGCGGCGGCGTGGCGGCTTCGGCGGCGGCGGCGCGGGCGGCCATCTGCTGGGCCTGGAAGCGAGCGGCCAGCTTCTCGGTCAGTTCCTTGGCCTGGGGCGCCGTCATCTGGGCCATGATGGCGGCCAGGGTGCGCGGACGCATGGCGGCGGCGACGGGCAGGCGCACGCGGTCCTCCAGCGTCGCCATGACGGGTGCGGCCTCCTTGGGTCGCATTGCGGAATAGACCTGGACCAGGCGGTCGATCTCGGCCTTCTCGCGCTCGTCCACCTGACCGAGCATCTGCTTCATCTCGGCCTTCAGAGCGGCGAGGGCCTGGATCTTGGCCTCCAGCTTCTGTTCGGCGGCGACCATCAGCGGCAGGGTGGTGGCGAAATCCTGGTCGCGCGCGTCCAGCGCCTCACGGCGTTGCGACAGCGACTGGATGATCCTGAGTTCAGCGGGCGAAATCCCGGCCTGCTGGGCCAGTTGTTCGGGCGACAGGGCGGAGCAGGTGCCCGGCAGGACAGGCTTGACCGGCGCGCCGGCTGCGGCAGGCGCCGCCTCCTCGGCCCAGGCCTTGGCGCCGTCGAACAGACCGGGGGCCACGCCGATGGCGCGCACGGCCACCACCCCGCCGATGGCGATGGCGATCAGGGGCAGAAGGCGGGGTAAGCGGGCCATGAAATGGGGTTCCGAACTCAGGCGGCGAACAGGTCGTCGTCGAGATTACGACGCGCGGCGTTGAGGCTTTGTTTGGCGGAATGGTTAGCGGAACGTCCTGCCGTCAGGGCCTGGACGATGGCGGCGACATTGTCGCGACCGGCCGGGGCGACGGTCGCGGCCGCGCGATGGCTGGTCGAGGGGCTGGCCATGCCCTGGATACGCTCGGCCAGGGCGGCCATGCGCTCGGCGCGTTCCTCGTCTTCGGTCACAGCGGGAGCAGCGACGGCGGCAGGCGCGCGGCGGGCGGGCTCGTCCTCGACGATGCGAACGGGCGCGGCGGCCGGGGCGCGGGCGATCAGGATTTCCAACTGCGCCTTGACCTCACGCGCCTTGATGATGCGGTCGTGCAGCAGATCCGTCTCCTGGCCCGAGGCGCGCAGGGTGGCCAGGGCGTTCTCAGCGCGACCGGCGGCGGCGTTCAGCTCGGTCACCGCCTGGGCGAAGGCCAGTTGACCGGTGCGCAGGGCGGCCAGCTTGCGTTCCAGCTTGATGCCGTAACCGACCGCTGCGACCAGCAGCAGCATCAGCACCGCGTCCATGATCATTCCGGCCATCAGACATTCACTCCCAGGCGGGCGGCGACTTCGGGATTGACCGGCCCTTCGACGCGTATGGCGATGTGCTGACCCTTGCGACCCATGCGGCCGGTGGTCAGGGGGATGGCTCCGGCGCGGATCGACACCTCCGAATCCGGCGTGGCGTTCAGCATCAGGGTGTCGCCGACCTTAAGGTTCAGCACGCTGGACAGGGGCATCATCTGCTCGTCCAGCACGACGCGGACCTCGGTCTCTGTGGTCCAGAGCTCGGTGGCCAAATGGCCTTCCCAGATGTTGTCGCGGCCGAACTTCTCGCCCATGAACTGCTGCAGCAGCATCTTGCGGATCGGCTCCAGCGTCGCATAGGGCAGCAGCAGCTCGATCCGCCCGCCGCGATCTTCCATGTCGATGCGCAGCTTGATCAGGATGGCGGCGTTGGCGGGGCGCGCGATGGCGGCGAAGCGCGGATTGGTCTCCAGCCGGTCCAGGTTGAAGTGGACCGGGGTCAGCGGCTCGAACGCCTGGCGGGCGTCGTTCAGCACCACCTCGACCATCCGCTGCACCAGCACCCGTTCGATGGTGGTGTAGGGCCGGCCCTCGATCCGCAGCGCCGCGGTGCCGCGACGCCCGCCCAGCAGCACGTCGACGATAGAATAGATCAGGTTGGAATCGACCGTCAGCAGGCCGTAGTTGTCCAGCTCCTCGGCCCGAAACACCGCCAGGATGGCCGGCAGGGGGATGGAGTTCAGATAGTCGCCGAACCGGATCGACGAGATGTTGTCCAGGCTGACTTCGACGTTGTCGGAGGTGAAGTTGCGAAGGCTGGTCGTCATCAACCGCACCAGGCGGTCGAACACGATCTCCAGCATCGGCAGCCGCTCGTAGGACACCAGAGCGGAGTTGATGATCGCCCGAATGCCCGAGCGTTCGGAGCCGTCGTCATCGCCCAGGTCGAAGCCCAGCAGGCTGTCGATCTCGTCCTGGTTCAGGACGCGTTCGGACAGGGCGTCGCCAGGATCGCCTAGACCGCCGAACGGGTCGAGCTGGGCTGCGTCGGTCATGCCTACTGCACCAGCATTTCTTCGATCAGCACGGCGTCGATCTTGCCCGGCGCAGCGATCAGATTGACGCGTCGCAGGATCTCGGCTCGCAGCTGATAGGTGCCGGCCGAACCGCTCAGATCCTCGGGACGCAGCTCGCGCACGAAGCCGGTGAACATGTCCTGCAGACGCGGCATCTCTTCCTGCAGATGGGTCGCCACCTCGGCGTCCTGCATCTCCAGCGTCAGCTTCAGCTTCAGGAAGGTCGGACGACCGTCGGGCGACTGAATGTTCATGACCATGTCCGGCAGGGTGTAGAAGGTGACGCCGTCGGGGCCCGGCGCGATGACGCCCAGCGACGGGTCCGCCTCGCCGCCCTCGGCGCCGCCGTGACCACCGGATTCCTTCTTCTCTTCCTTGCCGTGCTCGGCCTTCGCGTCCGCCTTCTCTTCGCCGTGCCCCGCTTCAGCCTCGGCGCCCTGCGCCTCTGCGGGCTTGGGCTTCAGCATGAAGAAGGCGGCGGCCCCGCCCCCGCCCAGCACCAAGAGCGCGACAGGCGCGATGATGAACAGCAGCGGCAGCTTCTTTTTCTTGGGCGCGGCGGCGTCGCCTTCGACAGCGGCCTCGCCCTCCTTCACGGCAGGCAGATTGGCGTCTGCAGCGGGATCGCCCTTCTTCTTGCCAAACTTGAACATGCGCGCGCCCCGGAGACTCTCTCATGACGAGGATCGTCGGGTTTGGTTAACGCGACGTTTACAATGGGCAGGATTTGCCGGGTCGTTCGGGGGTCGATGGCGCTCAAACCCGCATTCCGCCTGGATTAACCCTGTTGGCACGGCCGTTGCGAGGGACGAGAGCGAAGGAGCACGCCACTCGTGGAAAACGCCGCCTACATTGGACTGTCACGCCAGATGACGCTGCGCCGCGAACTGGACATCGTGGCCAACAACGTCGCCAACGCCAACACGACCGGCTTCAAGGTCGAGCAACTGATGCTCGGCACGGAGATCGGCCAGCGCGCCCGCAACGATTCCATCCGTCCCTCGGCCAGCTTCGTGCTGGACAACGGCGTGGGCCGCGACTTCGGCCAGGGGTCGATGCAGCAGACCGGCCGCGCACTGGACTTCGCCATCGCCGGCGAAGGCGCCTTCTTCACCGTGCGCGACGGCGCGAACGGCGAGGCCTACACCCGCGACGGCGCCTTCACGATGGACCCGGAAGGGCGGCTGACCACCAAACAGGGCCAGGCGGTCCTGGGCGGCGGAGCGGAGATCGTTCTGGACCCCAACCTGGGCGCGCCCAGCGTCGGCGCTGACGGCACCATCACCCAGGAAGGCCAGGTCACCGGCCGTCTGTCGGTCGTACGATTCGAGGCGCTGGGCGTCCTGGAGAAGGGCGGCGACAGCCTGTACCGCAACAACTCCAACACCCAGCCGATCGAGGCGGCGGACGCCCAGGTCCATCAGGGCTCGCTGGAATCGTCCAACGTCAACTCGTTGATCGAAATCACCAATCTCGTCGAGATCAGCCGCGCTTACGAGAGCATCTCGCGCATGATCGAAAACACCAACGACCTTAGCCGTCGCGCCGTCGAGCGCCTCGGCAAGGCCGCTTAAGGGAGCCCCGGACAATGCGCGCACTTCGCACCGCCGCCTCGGGCATGGCCGCCCAGCAGTTGAACGTGGAGGTCATCTCCAACAACATCGCCAACATGAACACGGTGGGCTTCAAGAAGCAGCGCGCCGAGTTCCAGGACCTGCTCTACCAGAACGTCGAGCGCATGGGCGCCCAGTCCTCGGCCGCCGGCACCGTGGTCCCGACCGGCATCCAGATCGGCGCGGGCGTGAAGGCCGGCGCGGTCTATCGCATCACCGAACAGGGCACGCCTCAGGCGACCGGCAACCCCTACGACATGGCCATCGACGGCAAGGGCTATTTCCAGATCACCCTGCCCTCGGGCGAGCTGGGCTACACCCGCGCCGGCAACCTGCAGGTCAGCCCGGAAGGCCAGATGGTCACCGACGACGGCTATCTGCTGGAACCGGCGATCACCATTCCGCAGGACACCACCAAACTGTCGATCTCCAAGACCGGTCTGGTGCAGGTGACGCAGGCCGGGCAGACCGCGCCGACCACCGTCGGTCAGATCGAACTGGCCAACTTCTTCAACGAAGCCGGTCTGGAAGCCATCGGCGACAACCTGCTGCTGGAAACCGCCGCCTCGGGTCCGGCCATCGTCGGCACGCCCGGCGATGCGGGCTTCGGCCAGGTCATGCAGGCCTATACGGAGTCTTCGAACGTCGACGCCGTGTCGGAGATCAGCGCCCTGATCGTGGCCCAGCGGGCCTATGAGATGAACTCCAAGGTCATCAGCACCGCCGACCAGATGCTGTCGGTCGCCTCGCAAGTGAAGAGCTGAACCATGATCCTGATCCGCTCCCTCCTGCTCGCCGCCGCCGTCAGCGCCGCAGCCAGCGCTGCATTCGCCGGCCCCGTCGTCCTGCGCGCCAATCCCGTCGATGACGACGGCCGGGTCACCCTCGGTGATCTGTTCGAAGGCGCGGGCGCCGCCGCCAATGTCGCCGTCGCCGAGCGCGTCGGCCCCTCGGTCGTGCTGGAAGCCGGCCAGCTTCAGGCCCTGGCCCGCCAGGCCGGCCTCGACTGGAGCAATCCCAATGGTCTGCGCCGCGTCGCCGTGCGTCGCGCAACCGGCCCGGTCCAGACAACGTCGGACGTGGCGTTCCAGCCTGCGGCTCAATCCGCCGCCCAGCCTATCGCCCGCGCCGCCTATCGCCCCGGCGCCGCGTCTCAGGTCATCGCCCGCAACGACATGGTCCGCGTCACCTACCAGCTCGGCGGCGTGAACCTGGCCGTCATGGGCAAGGCCATGCGCAGCGCCGGTCTGGGCGAGCCCGTCGCCATCATGAACACCACCTCCAACCGCGTCATCGATGCGGTCGCGTCCGGTCCCGGCCAGGCCATCGCCGGCCCCGGGGCCGACAGCGCCCGCGCCAATCCTCAACAGTTCGCCGCCCGCTAGGGAATCCTCGTCATGCGCAAGACCATCCTGATCCTAGCCGTCCTGGCCCCGCTGGCCGCCTGTTCGACCGTCGCCGAGACGGTGCGCGGTCCCGAGCTGGCCCCCATCGGCTATCCCGCCGCGCTTATCCCGGCGCAGCAGACCTATCTGCCGGCGCGCGACACCGCCCCCGCCAGCGCCAACAGCCTGTGGCGCACCGGCGCCCGCACCTTCTTCGGCGACCAGCGCGCGCGCCACATCGGCGACATCCTGACGGTCAAGATCGACATCGACGACCGCGCCCAGACCCAGAACTCGACCCAGCGGTCGCGCTCGAACGAGATCAGCGGCGGCGTCAACAACCTGTTCGGCCTGGAAAGCAGCCTGGGCCGCGCCTTCCCCGGCGGATTCGACCCGTCGGCCATGGTCGGGATGGAAGGCGATCTGAAGTCGGCAGGCAACGGCTCGGTCACGCGCGCCGAGAAAGTCTCCCTGACCATCGCCGCTGTCGTCACCGACGTTCTGGCCAACGGCAATCTGGTCATCCAGGGTCGGCAGGAAGTGCGCACCAACCGCGAGGTCCGCGAACTGACCGTCGCCGGCATCGTCCGGCCCGAAGACATCTCGTCCGCCAACGCCATCAACCACACCCAGATCGCCGAAGCCCGCATCTCCTACGGCGGTCGCGGTGACATCAGCCGCGTTCAAGGCGCACCGGCCGCCCAGGCTCTGGTCGAGCGTTTCAGCCCGTTCTGATCGCCGCCGTGAACCGTTGACGGATAACCGCGTTCAGCGTTGATGCGGCGGTCTGGTCTATTGCGGTTGCGGCTGGGTCTGACGACATTGAGGGCGACGCGGCGATGCGCGTTGTCGGCGGGGGCTGACTAGTGATGCTTATTCTTTCGGCCTTGATGGCGGTCGCCATGCAGGCCGCACCGACGGCCGGCTGGACCTGGAGCCTGTACGAGGGCGACGGCCCCCTGGTGCTGGCCAACGAGGTTCCCGACACCGCTGATCTGCGCGCCACCCTGCAATGCCAACCGGGTTCGGGCGCCGTTTCGGTCGCGGTCTATGGCGACGATGCGACGGCCGGTTTCGCCCGCATCACCGCCGGCGGCATGACCGCCACAAGCGAGGCCCGCGTCGGGCGCGGCGGCAAGCTGGACACCGCGGTCCCGGTCGATCACCCCGCCTTTTCCGCCTTCGTCGCGACCGGTCGCATGACCGTCGCCGTCGGCGACGACGTCGACACGATCACGGTCGAACGCCCCCATCTGGCCAAGCTTCGTCGCTTCGCCGACCGCTGCGCCGGATAGGAAAGCCCATGCGTCTGTCTCGCCTGATCCTGCCCCTGATCGCCGTGTCCGCCCTGGCGGCCTGCGCCACCAACGCGCCAGCCCCGGCCGCAAATCTGGCGGCGGCGGGTCCGGCGCCGGCGCCCATGCCCGGCTACGACTGGTTCCTGAACCGCGATGGGCCGGAGGCGATCCTGGCTTACGGCGTCGCCAACAGCGACGAGGTCAAACTGCACCTGCGTTGCCAGGCCGGCTCCGGCGCGTTGGAGCTGACGGCGGCCAGCGAAAAGCCCGGCCGCGAAATCCATCTCGAATCGGGCGGCGACACCGAACGTTACTCCGCCGCCTCGGAACCGGCGGGCGTGCACGACGGCGAACTGCTGACCGCCCGAGCCACCACCAAGGATCCGGTCTTCCAGCGTTTCCGCCGCTTGGGCTGGATCGCGTCCTGGTCGGACGAGGAACGCCACATCTATGCCGCCCACCCGGCCGCCAAGGCGGGAATCGAGGAGTTCTTCACGGTCTGCGGTTGACGCATCGGTCCCGCTCGGCTTGCGTGCGCCCCCTAAACAGGAGGGGCGTGATGAAGTTTTCCCATTTGGCTGTGGCGGCCTTGCTCGCGAGCATATCGCCGCTGGCCGCGGTCGCTCAGACGCCGCCCGCCGCCGTCGCGGCCACACCCGCCGACGCGGCGCTGAACGCCCTGGTCGTCGATTACGAGACCTATCTGAAGGCGGTCGACCCTCTGTCCGCCAGCGGCGAAGGCGACGTCGAGGCCATGGGCAGGCTTCCTGACCTGTCGCGTGCCTTCGAACTGGCCCAGCGCGCGCCGTTGGAGGCTTTCGTCGCCCGGCTGAAGGCCACCGACCCGGCAAGTCTTTCCCACGCCGGCGGCATCAACCACGCCTTCCTGCTCTACACCCTGAACCGCAGCCTGGAAGGGCTGGACTACGACACGTCGCGCCTGGCCTTCGACAGCGAGGGCGGCCCCGGAACCTGGGCGCTCTACATCGGCGGGAGCACCCGGCTGAACTCCGTCGCGGAAGCCGAAGCCTATATCCGGCGCGTCAAAGGCTTCGGAAACATCTACGCCCAGACGACCGACAACGCCCGGCGCGGTCTGGAGACCGGCCTGGTTCAGGCCCGTTCCGTCACAGAAAGCGCCTTGGCCGGGGCGCGTAACGACGTGGCGATCGCCCCGGACGCCGAGCCCTTGCTCAAGCCGTTGAGCACCCTACCCGCGACCGTGCCCCAGGCCGACAAGGACCGGCTGACGGCGGACGCCGCATCGGCGGTCGCCACGATCATCGTCCCGGCCCGCCAGGCCTGGTTGACCTTCCTTGAGACCGACTACCTGCCCAAGGCGCCGGTCGAACCCGGCATCGGCAACCGTCCGGGCGGCAAGGACATCTACGCCTATCTGGTGCGGGGCCACACCACCACCGACCTGACGCCGGACCAGATCCACCAGATCGGCCTGTCCGAAGTCGCTCGCATCCGCGCCCGGATGGATGTGGAGATGAAGGCGTCCGGCTGGACCGGCGACTTCGCCGGTTTCCTGGCCTTCCTGCGCACCGATCCCCAGTTCTACGCTCCCACACGCGAGGCCCTGATCGAGAAGGCCTCTGAAATGGCGAAACGGGCGGACGGCGGTTTGCCCGCCTTGTTCGCCACCCTGCCCCGACTGCCCTATGACGTGCAGCCGGTCCCGCCGCAGATCGAGGAAAACTACACTACCGGCCGCTACAACGGCGGCTCGATGCAGAACGGCGTCGCCGGCCACTACGTCGTCAACACGTCGAAGCTCAACCAGCGCCCGCTCTACGAACTGCCCGCCCTGACCCTGCACGAGGCCGTCCCCGGCCACCACATCCAGATCGCTCTCCAGCAGGAAGCCGAGGGCCAACCCTATTTCCGGCGCCAGGCGAATGTCAGCGCCTTCACCGAGGGCTGGGGCCTTTACGCCGAATATCTGGGCGAGGAGATGGGCTTCTATCGCACGCCCTACGAACGGTTCGGCCGCCTGTCCTATGAGATGTGGCGCGCCTGTCGCCTGGTGGCCGACACGGGCCTGCACTGGATGGGCTGGAGCGAGGAACAGGCCCGTGCCTGTTTCCGCGACAACTCCGCCCTGGCGCCCCACAACATCGAGACCGAGCTTCAGCGTTATATCGGCTGGCCCGGACAGGCCACGGCCTACAAGATCGGCGAGATCCGCCTGCGCGATATCCGGGCGCGGGCGGAACGCGAACTGGGACCGAAGTTCAACGTCCGCACCTTCCACGACGCTTTGCTGGTCGAGGGACCGCTGCCGCTGGCGCTGCTGGACCAACGCATGGATGCGTGGATCGCGGAGCAGAAGGCGAAGTAAGGGAAACGAGCCTTCTCCCGTTGGGAGAAGGTGGCCCGAAGGGCCGGATGAGGGTCCGCCGGTGGGCCAGTTCGCAACACCGCGACCCTCACCCTTTCGCGCGAAGACTGATCGCTTCGCTCTCAGGCGCTTAAGTCCTCTCCCAACGGGAGAGGGGTATTTGCATTCACGCCCACCCTGGAACGGGCAGTCCCTTCGACGTCAGGAATTCCGGATTGAACAGCTTTGACGCATAGCGTGAGCCCGGATCGCAGAGGCAGGTCACGATGGTCTTGCCCGGCCCGATCTCGCGCGCCAGCCGCACGGCGCCGGCGACATTGACCCCGGCCGATCCACCCAGCGACAGACCTTCGTGCTTCACCAAGTCGAACAAGATCGGCAGGAACTCGGCGTCCTCGATCCGATAGGCATGGTCCGGTTTGAACCCCTCCAGATTGCCGGTGATCCGCGCCACCCCGATCCCCTCGGTGATCGACGAGCCCTCGCCCGTCATCTCGCCCAAGGTGTACCAGTTGAACAGGGCCGCGCCGGCCGGGTCGGCCAGGGCGATCTTCACCTCCGGCTTGCGCTCACGCAGATAGGCGGCGACGCCGGAGATGGTGCCGCCAGATCCAACGGCCGAGACGAAGGCGTCCACCGCGCCGCCCGTCTGTTCCCAGATTTCCGGACCGGTCGTCGTGTAGTGGGCGTCGCGGTTGGCGGTGTTGTCGAACTGGTTGGCCCAGATGGCGCCCGCCTCTTCACTGTCGTTCAGTTCGGCCGCCAGACGCCCCGAATAGTGGACGAAATGGTTGGGGCTGGAGAAGGGGGCGGCGTCCACCTCGACCAGGCGCGCGCCCAGCGAGCGGATAGCCGACTTCTTCTCTTCCGACTGGGTGCGGGGGATGACGATGACCACCGGGTGGCCAAGAGCCGCCCCGACCAGGGCCAGTCCGATGCCGGTATTCCCGGCCGTGCCTTCGACGATGGTCCCGCCCGGCTTCAGCGCGCCGGACGCCCGCGCGCCCTGGACGATCGACAGGGCGGCGCGGTCCTTGATCGAGCCGCCGGGGTTCATGAACTCGGCCTTGCCCAGGATTTCGCAGCCCGTCTCGTCGGACAGGCGGTTCAGGCGGACCAGCGGCGTATGGCCGATCAGGTCGATGACGGACGGTGTGACGAACACGTTTCAGCTTTCAGGCGAGGTCGAACGGGAGGGGATCAGGCCGCGACCTGACGCTTGCCTAGGTGGATGCCGCACTCGACCTTGTCCATCCCCGACCAGCGTCCGGCGCGCGCATCTTCGCCGTCATCGACGGCACGCGTGCAGGGCCAGCAGCCGATGGAGCGATAGCCCTGCTCGACCAACGGGTGACGCGGCAGGTTATGCGCCTCCAGCCAGGCCTCGACGTCCTCGGCGTCCCAGTCCGCCAGCGGATTGATCCGGAGCACCCCGTCCAGCACCTCGAACGGCTTCAGCTCGGCGCGCGTCGCGGCCTGATAGCGTTTGCGCCCGGTGATGACGGCGTTGAACCCGACCGTCGCCCGCGCCAACGGCCGCACCTTTCTCAGGTCGCAGCAGGCGTCGGCGTCGGTCCGCCACAGGTCGTCGCGGGCATCCAGCCTGGCCTTCTCGTCCGCATCCGGCGTCACCAGCCGCACGTCGGTCAGACCCAGGGCCGTGGTCAGCTGGGTGCGATAGGACAGGGTCTGGAGGAAATGCTGGCCCGTCTCCAGAAAGACCACCGGCACGTCCCGGTCCGTTTCGGCGACGATGTGCAGCAGGGCCGCCGATTCCGCCCCGAATGAGGATATGGCCCCGACGCGCAGGCCCAGGGCTGGGTCCAGCGCCGCCTTCAGGATCTCTGACGCGTCCTTGCCTGCCGTCTCGCGGTTAAGCCGATCGGCCAGCGCCTCCAGATCGCGGTCGTTGGACGCCGCACGCCGCCGCTGCCAGATGGTCGGCGCGGGATCGACGGCGGGTTGATAGGATGCGCGGAATGCCTGATCCATCCGGTCCCAGGCCGAGACGTCGGCGCCCGGCGCCAGTTCGACCGCATCGAAGCCCGAACGCCGCAGATGCCGCGCCTGATCCGGCAGCACCTTGCCCGCCGCGATCAGACGTCCGCCATAGCCCCGCTCGCGCAGCACCGCCGCCAGCGAGAAGCCGCGCCCGTCGCGAAAGGCGTCGAACTCCAGCACCAGAATATCGGTCGCGGCGGCGGCGGCCTCGACCTCGTCCAGCGGCGTCGTGACCGACAGCCGCGGTCCGTTCTGGACCCCCTCAAGCGTTTGCAGCATCGAGCGTCTCATAGATGGCGTCGCGGAAGGGATCGGGACCGACACGGCGCACTGTGTCGATGAACCGCTCGCCCTCGGCGCGGATTTCAAGATAGCGGTCCAGCGTCCGCTGGATCGCAGGCGCGACCTCGTCCGCCGGCAGGCTCTTGCCCACGATGTCGCCCAAAGCCGCCTGTTCGTCGGGCGAACCGCCGACGGTGATCTGGTAATATTCCTCGCCCTTGCGATCGACGCCCAACACGCCGATGTGGCCGACGTGGTGGTGGCCGCAGGCGTTGATACAACCGCTCATATTGATCCGGACCGGCCCCAGCCTCTCTTGATAGTCCATGTCGGCCAGCCGCTTCGACAGGGCCTGGGCGACCGGAATCGACCGGGCGTTGGCCAGACTGCAGTAATCCAGTCCCGGACAGGCGATGACATCCGTCGCCAAGTCGGCGTTGGCGGTCGCCAGCCCAGCCTCGCGCAGCGCCCGCCACAGCACCGGCACGTCGTCCAGCTTCACATGCGGCAGGACCAGGTTCTGTTCATAGGCGGCGCGCAGTTCGTCGAAGCCGTAGCGTTCGGCCAGGTCCGCCACCGCGTCCATCTGATCCGCCGTGATGTCGCCCGGCACGCCCCCGACGGGCTTCAGCGACACCACCACCGAGGCATAGCCCGCCTGGCGGTGACGCCGCACATTATTCCTCTCAAACCGAGCGAAGTCCGGGTCGGCCAGCAGAGCGCGGTCGAACGGGGCGCTGGCCTTTGGCAGGTCCTCGAACGGCGGCGGGGCGAAATAGGCCTTGATCCGCTCGGCCTCTTCCTCGGGGATCCGTAGATCTTCGTGGCGCAGGGTGGCGTAGTGTTTGTCCACCTCTTCGCGGAAGGCCTCCAGCCCCACCGAGGCGACCAGGATCTTGATCCGCGCCTTATGGATATTGTCGCGCCGTCCCAGCAGGTTCCACGCCCGCAGGATGGCGGTCAGATAGGCCAGCAGGTCCGACGCCGGCACGGCCGAAGCGATTTCCTGGCCGATATGGGGCAGACGCCCCTGCCCGCCGCCGACGAAGACGCGGAAGGCCGTCCCGCCATCCTCGCCCTTCACAATCTGTAGGCCCACATCATGGGTGCGGATGGCCGCCCGGTCCTTCTCGGCCCCGATCACCGCGATCTTGAACTTGCGCGGCAGGAAGCTGAACTCCGGGTGGATCGTCGACCACTGGCGGATGATCTCGCACCAGGGGCGCGGATCCTCGATCTCGTCATCTGCGGCGCCGGCGAAGACGTCGGTCGTGGTGTTGCGGATGCAGTTGCCCGAGGTCTGGATGGCGTGCATCTCGACATCGGCCAGGTCGCTCAGGATCGCCGGCAGGTCGGTCAGGGCCGGCCAGTTGTACTGGATGTTCGTCCGCGTGGTGAAATGGCCGTAGCCCTTGTCATAGGTGCGGGCGATATGGGCCAGTTGCCGCATCTGCCGACTGTTGAACGTCCCATAAGGAATGGCGACCCTCAGCATATAGGCGTGCAGTTGCAGATAGACCCCGTTCATCAGCCGCAACGGCTTGAACTCGTCCTCGGTCAGGGCGCCGGACGCGCGGCGCGCCACCTGGTCGGAAAACTCCTCGACCCGTTCACGCACCAGGGCGTGGTCGAACTCGTCATAGCGATACATCAGGCGGGCTCCCGCACCAGGCTGTTGCCCACGGTCGGTCCAGTCGCCCGGATAAGCTCCTTCAGCCGGTCCCGGCCCGAAGGCGTATGGTCCTCAACCTCGAACAGATAGGGGTTCACGAAGATGTCGGGTCGCGCGGCGACCTCGGCCAGCACGCTCTCCGCCGTCGCCTCGTCCAGCACGGCGGCCTGCTCCAGCCGATCCACCGGCTGATTGTCAGGGCCAGCATAGATGACCCGGCCGTCCGACAGGCGGTTCGCCGTCACGATCTTCACGCCGCCACCTCGTCCCGCTGGTCGATCTGGGCCGCCGAGAAGGCGGCCGTCTCGCCGACGAACAACAGCGCCGGCCCGCTCAGGGCAGCGCCGCGCACCAGGGCGCCCAGCCCGTCCAGACGGCCGGTCAGAACCCGTTCGTCCGGCCGGCTGCCGTTCTCGACCACCGCCACAGGGGTCGATGGGGACCGCCCGGCGGCCATCAGACGGGCGGCCGTCTCTTCGGCCCGGTCCGTGCCCATATAGATGGCCAGCGTATGGTTCGGGCCCGCCAGTCGCGACCAGTCAGCGTCGATCCCGCCGGGCTTGGCCTGGGCCGTCACGAAGGTCACCGCCTGGGCGTGGTCGCGGTGGGTCAGGGGAATGCCCGCCGAGGCCGCGCAGGCCAGAGCCGCTGTCACGCCCGGCACCACAAAGACCGACACGCCCGCCGCCCGCATTGCCTCCAGCTCCTCGCCGCCGCGCCCGAAGACGAACGGATCCCCGCCCTTCAGCCGCACGACCCGGTGGCCGGCGCGAGCCTCCTCGATCATCAGGGCCTCGATCTGATCCTGAGGCACCGAGTGTTCGCCGCGCGCCTTGCCGACATACAGGCGTTTGGCGTCACGCCGCGCCCGCTCCAGCACGGCGTCCGGCACCAGACGGTCATGAATGATGACGTCGGCGTCCTGAAGCACCCGCAGCGCCTTCAACGTCAGCAGCTCGGGATCGCCCGGCCCCGCCCCGACGATATGGACCACACCCTGTTCCGGCGCGGCCGAATTCAGCAGCCGCAGCATCTCGCGCCGCGCCTCGGCCGTGCGGCCCGCCGCCGCCAGATCGGCCGCCGGCCCCCGGAAGGCCTTTTCCCAGAACCGACGCCGCGCCATGAAGTCGGGCACATTGGCCTTGACCGTGTCGCGCAGCTCTCGCGCCAGCCGGGCCACGTTGGCAAGGCCGGCCGGCAGCACGCCCTCGACCGCCGTACGGATGTCGCGCGCCAGGATGGGCGCCGATCCGCCGGTCGCAATGCCAATCACCACCTCGTCCCGATCAATCAGGGCCGGGGTCTGGAAGTCGCTCAGATGGGGCTTGTCCACCACATTGACCTGGGCACCCGCCGCCCGCGCCAGGGCGCCCAGGCGCGTCAGCTCGTCTGCGTCGTCCAACGCCATGAACACCAGCCGCGCACCCGCCAGATCCTCCGCCTCGGGGGTGCGCAGCACCGGCGCCGGCGCGGTCAGCGGCGTCTCCATCCGGGGCGGCGCCCCGTCCGGCGCGAACCACAGCAGTTGCGCCGGCGTGTTCAGAAACAGTCGCAGCTTGGCCAGGGCGGGTTCGCCCCCGCCGATGATCACGATCTTGGCGGCCTCCAACGGAATGGAGGCGAGAAATACACGCATCGTCTTGCTTTCAGGGCCGTCGGCAGGGAAGAAGGGGCGGCGGCAGGACGCGAACCATCGGCTTCCCCGTCCAGACCCGCAAACCAGATTGCCTTTGTCTCGCTGATAGGATTTCTAACGGCGATGGCCCGTTCCCTGCTCCCGCTCAACGCCCTCCGCGCCTTCGAGGCCGCCGCGCGTCACCTGAACTTCTCGCGCGCCGCCGACGAACTGTCGGTCACGCCCGGCGCCGTCAGCCAGCAGATCCGCCTGCTGGAAGACATCGTCGGCGGGCCGTTGTTCGTGCGCGAGGCGCGGGGCCTTCAGTTGACGGACCTGGGCCGATCTTCCGTGCCCCTGTTGCGTGAAGGGTTCGAACGGCTGATGGACGCCTCGGCCCTGCTGCGCGAACCGCCGCGCCGTAAACAGGTATCGATCAGCGTGGCCCCCGGCTTCGCCTCCAAATGGTTGATGCCGCGTATGGACGACTTCCACACCGCCCATCCCGAGATCGAGCTGTGGATTTCGGCCGACATGGAGCCGGCGGACCTGACCGAGGGCAAGGTAGACTTGGCCGTCCGCTATGGCCCCGGCGACTATCCGGGCCTGACGGTGGACCGGCTGATGACGGAAACGGTGCTGCCCGTCTGCGCCCCGTCGCTGATGGACGGCGACAAGCCGATCCGAAAGCCGGGCGACCTGATCGGCCATACCCTGCTGCACGACATGTCCAACGACGGCGATCCCAGCCGACCGGACTGGGCCATGTGGTTGAAGGCGCGCGGCATTCGCCATCCCGATCCGCGTCGAGGCTCGCGCTTCAACCAGTCTGGCCTGCTGATCGAGGCGGCCATATCGGGACGCGGCGTGGCGCTGGCCAAACGCACTCTGGCCCAGGCGGACCTGGCGTCTGGGCGGCTGGTGGCGCCCTTCCCCGACGGGTCAGAAGCGGTCGGATTCGCCTATTACGTCGTCCAGCCCCGCGACCGTCCGCCGTCGCCCAGCGCGACCGCCTTCGTCGGCTGGCTGAAGAAACAGGCCGTGGATCACGACAATACGATGGGGCAGCTGTAGGCTCAGCCCTCATATTGAAAAGGACATCCGCTATGGCTGACGAAAAGGCCCCTCGCCTCGCCGTCCTGATCGACGCGGAGAACGCCTCCGCCCGCATCGCCGAGGCGCTGTTCAACGAGATCGCCACCCTGGGCGAGGCCTCGGCGCGGCGCATCTACGGCGACTTCGCCAGCCCGCAAATCGCCGGCTGGACGCGGGTCCTGGCCCGTTTCGCCATCCAGCCCCAGCAGAATTTCGCCAACACCAAGGGCAAGAACTCGGGCGACATCGCCTTGGTCATCGACGCGATGGACCTGCTGCATTCGGGGCGGTTCGACGGCTTCTGCCTGGTGTCGTCCGACGCCGATTTCACCCGGCTGGCCGCGCGCATCCGTGAGGAAGGCGTCGATGTCTATGGGTTCGGTGAGCAGAAGACGCCCGAAAGCTTCCGCCAGGCCTGCACCCGATTCATCTATACCGAGAACCTGATCGCCCCGATTCCAGCCGAGGCAGGCGCAAAGTCCCCGGTCGCGGAAAGCCGCGCGGCCAAGCGCAAGCCGTCGGAGGCGGCGCGACTGATCGCGGCCATCATCGCCGACATGGACGAGGACGGCGACGGCTGGGTGGCGGTGGGCGGCATCGGCAATCGGCTGCGCAACGCCCATCCCGACTTCGATCAGCGCACCTATGGCTACGCCAAACTGTCGGACCTGATCCGCGCGACCGGCCGGTTCGAGGTCGAGACCGGCGAACGCGGCGCGATGCGGATTCGCGACCGCGCCTGACGCCCTTTAGGCGCGGACGGCCTGACTGGCGGACACGCCCAGGGCCTGAAGCGCGGCGGCGGCGATGTGTTCGGCGTTCAGACCGGCCTGGGCGTACATGGCCATCGGCGCATCCTGATCCTGGAACACGTCGGGCAGGTTCAGGGTGCGAATCTTTAGCCCGCCGTCCAACGCGCCCTTTTCGGCCAGCAGTTGCAGCACGAAGGCGCCGAAGCCGCCCATGGCGCCCTCTTCGACCGTGATCAGGGCCTCGTGCTCGCGCGCCAGGCGCAGGATCATGTCGGCGTCCAGCGGCTTGGCGAAACGGGCGTCCGCCACCGTCGCCGACACGCCCTTGGCCGCCAGCATGTCCGCCGCCTTCAGCGATTCCTGCAGTCGGGTGCCCAAGGACAGGATGGCGACCGACGTGCCCTCGCGCACGATGCGACCCTTGCCGATCTCCAGCGGGGCGGCAAGCTCGGGGATCTCAACGCCCACGCCGTCGCCGCGCGGATAGCGGAAGGCGCTGGGTCGGTCGTCGATGGCCAGGCTGGTAGAGATCATCGCCGCCAGCTCCGCCTCGTCGGCGGCGGCCATCAGCACCATGCCGGGCAGCGCGCCCATGAAGCCGATATCGAACGATCCGGCGTGGGTCGCCCCGTCTGAGCCAACAAGACCCGCGCGGTCCATGGCGAACCGCACCGGCAGCGACTGGATCGCCACATCGTGCACCACCTGGTCGTAACCCCGTTGCAGGAAGGTCGAATAGATGGCGCAGACCGGCTTCATCCCGTCCGCCGCCAGCCCGGCCGCGAACGTCACCGCATGCTGCTCGGCGATGCCGACGTCATAGGCGCGCTCCGGGAAGGCCTGACCGAACAGGTCCAGCCCGGTGCCGGAAGGCATGGCCGCCGTGATCGCCACGATCGACGGATCGATCCTGGCGTGTTTGATCAGCTCGGTCCCGAACACCTTGGTGTAGCTGGGCGTGTTGGAGATGGCCTTGGCCTGTTTGCCCGACACCACGTCGAACTTGACCACGGCATGCAGCTTGTCGGCGCTGCTCTCGGCGTGGGTGTAGCCCTTGCCCTTCTGCGTGACGACATGGACCAGCACCGGCCGGTCCTCGATGGCCGCCGCCTTCTTCAGGATCGGCACCAGATTGTCCATGTCGTGGCCGTCGATGGGGCCGACGTAATAAAAGCCCAGCTCTTCGAAGAAGGTGCCGCCGGTGACCATGCCGCGTGCATATTCCTCGGCCTTCTTGGCCGCCTTGCGGAAGGGGCGCGGCAGGTGCTGGGCGACGGATTTGCCCAGCCGCCGGACGTTCTGATACGCCCCGCCCGACACCAGGCCGGCCAGATAGGCGCTCATCCCGCCCACCGGGGGCGCGATGGACATGTCGTTGTCGTTCAGGATGACCATCAACTGGCCGCTGGTCGCCTCGGCGGCGTTGTTCATCGCCTCATAGGCCATGCCGGCGGACATGGAGCCGTCGCCGATCACGGCCACGACGCGGTTTTTCTCGCCCTTCTGATCGCGCGCAGCGGCGAAGCCCAAGGCGGCGCTGATCGAGGTCGAGGCGTGGGCGGCGCCGAACGGATCGTATTCGCTCTCGCTGCGCTTGGTGAAGCCCGACAGGCCCCCGCCCTGGCGCAGGGTGCGGATGCGGTCGCGCCGGCCGGTCAGAATCTTGTGCGGATAGCACTGATGCCCGACGTCCCAGATCAGAATGTCCTTGGGCGTCTCGAACACGTGGTGGAGCGCGGTGGTCAGCTCGACCACGCCCAGACCCGCGCCCAGATGGCCGCCGGTGACCGACACTGCATCGATCGTCTCGGCCCGCACCTCCTGCGCCAGCTGTTTCAGCTGGGCGATATCGAAGGCCCGGGTGTCGGCCGGGAATTTGACGGTGTCGAGAAGCGGGGTGTCGGGCATCAGCCGTAAAACCTTGGAAAGTCTGATTGATCAACCCGCAGGTCGCGTCAACGTTTCGTATCAGGACCGGCGCTTTAGCACAAAGTCCACGCTGGCTCTGAGGATTTCGGCGTCTTCGCCGAAGGGCTCCAAGTGCGACCGGGCTTGGTTTGCGAGATGCGCGACCCTGTGTCGCGCCGCTTCCAGACCCAGAAGGGTGACGAAATTGGTCTTGCCCAGGGCCGCGTCCTTGCCGCCCGCCGCCTTGCCCATCTCCTCGGCCGACCCTTCGGCGTCCAGCAGGTCGTCGACGATCTGATAGGCCAGTCCGACATCGTGGGCGAAGCTGATCAAGGCATGCTGCTGCGACATCGAGGCGTCGGCGATGATCAGCGGGATTTCGAACGCATAGGCGAACAGGGCGCCGGTCTTCAGCCGCTGCATCCGCGCGACGCCGCCCAGGTCGTCACGCACGCCCAGCAGATCGATCATCTGACCGCCCGCCATGCCGCGCGCCCCGGACGCCAGCGACAGCCGCGCCGCCAGTTCGCACCGCACGGCCGCATCGTCGTGGGTGTCTTCGTGCAGGATGATGTCGAAGGCGGCGGTCTGAAGCGCGTCTCCGGCCAGAACCGCCGTCGCCTCGTCATAGGCGCGGTGAACCGTGGGGCGGCCCCGGCGCATGTCGTCGTCGTCCATGCACGGCAGGTCGTCGTGAACCAGGCTGTAGGCGTGGACGCATTCCAGGGCGCAGGCGGCGCGCAGCACCGACCGCTCGTCGATGTCGAACAGGCGCGCGGCCTCCAGCGCAAAGAACGGCCGCAGCCGTTTGCCGGGGCCCAGCGCCGCATAGCGCATCGCCTCGGTCAGCCGCGATTCGGGGCCTTCAGCGCGCGGCAGCAGTTCATCCAGCGCGACCGTGACCAGATCGGCGACCTCGGCCACGCGATCGATCACCGCCTGTTCCGGCGAGTTGGCGGCGATGACGCGGTTCAAGACCGGCCGCCCATTGCCGACCTGACGCGGAACAGATTGATCATTCGAACGACGCCGCCTCGACGCCCTTGGCCTGGCCGTCCGGGCCGACGACGATCTTCTCGACGCGCAGCTGGGCCGCCTTCAGGCGCGCCTCGCAGTGGGCCTTCAGCTTGGCGCCCTCTTCATACAGGGCGATGGATTCTTCCAGCGGCGCCTGGCCGGACTCCAGGCGGGACACGATGGTCTCCAGGCGCTGCAGGGCGTCTTCGAAGCTGAGATCGGCGGGGATGGCGGCGGCGGTGTCGGTCATGGCGCGGACCCTAATGGGGCGCAACCGCCGCATCAACGTCAGAAGCGGCTATCGTTTCTCGTAGCGCCGCTGGGACCAGTATTTGAAGCCCTGGTTGTGGACCAGTTTCCAGCCGTCGGCCTTCAGCGCGCGGCCGACCATATGGTTGAAATAGCCGTGGGCGAAGACCAGCACGTCCTGGCCGCTTTCGGCCCGCGCGATGAGCTTTTGCGCCGCCTGATCGGCGCGCGCCTCGGCCTGGGCGCGGGTTTCTTGGCCGTCGTGGTGGTCGAAGGCGTGCCACCAGAAGCGCGACACCACGCCCCACCATTTGGGCGACAGCTTGATCCATTCCGGAATCGGCGGCGGCGGCAGGGGCGCCTCGATGAACATCACGTCGGCCATCACCTCGCGCCCGGCCGCGGCGGCGGCGGCGGTTTCCTGGGCGCGCTGACGGGTGGAAGCATAGATGGCGCCGGCCCCTTGAGCCGTGGCCACCAGTTCGGCGGGCGGGGTCTGCCCCGCCAGCAGACCGCCGATCTCGTACTTCGCCCACCACTCGCCGTACTGACGCGCCGTGATCAGGCATTTGCGCGACAGGGCCGGCTCGCCGTGGCGCGTCAGGATGATGGCGCCGGGCCGCCGGGCTGCAAGCGCGCCGACGGATGGCGCGGCATCAGGCGGGGACACGGACGGTTCGGTCGAATCGAGGGACAGGGCGGGGGCTGACATGACAAACGGACGGGCCTTTGGTTTCAAGGCGTTAAGCGTCCTCAGTCCTCCCCGAGCGCGGCGACGTGGGCGACCGCAGAGCGGCCTAGTCCTTCAAGGTCGTAACCGCCCTCAAGCGCCGACACAACCTTGCCCGAACACGTCCGACGCGCGACCTCCAGAATCGCACGCGTCGCCCAGGCGAAATCCTCGGCTTCGAGCGATTGATGCGCCAGCGGATCGCGCCTGTGGGCGTCGAAGCCGGCCGAGATCAGGATCAGGTCGGGCCTGAACGATTCCAGCGCCGGCATCAGCCCGCCGGCGAAGGTCGCGCGCCAGTCTTCTCGCGCAGCATGGGGAACGACCGGGGCGTTGACGATGTTGCCGACCCCTGTTTCGGACGCCGCACCCGTGCCGGGATAGAGCGGCATCTGGTGGATGGAGGCCAGGAACAGACTGTCGTCGTCTTCGAACGCGGCCTGGGTGCCGTTGCCGTGGTGGACGTCGAAATCCACCACCGCCACCCGCGCCACCCCTTCGGATTGAGCCACGCGCGCCGCGACGGCGACGGAGGAGAACAGGCAGAACCCCATGGCCCGATCCGGCTCGGCATGGTGGCCCGGCGGGCGAACGGCGGCGAAGGCGCGGTTCATCTCACCCCGCGCCACAGCCCGCACCGCGTCGATCGCCGCTCCCGCCGCCAAACGAGCCGCTGGCACGCTTCCGGGCGAAAGCATGGTGTCGGCGTCAAGCTGGATCATCCCCTCGACCGGCGACGCGTCCAGCAGGCGCGCGACATAGGCGGCCGGATGCACCCGCTCCAGATCAACGACTTCGGCCAGGGTCGCCGCGCGCAGGTCGCCAGCGAGCCCGGCGTCGGCCAAGGCGTCCAGCACTGCCTTCAGACGCTCGGGACTTTCGGGATGTCCCGCACCGGGCGCGTGAGACAGCATCGACGGATGGGTGAAGATCGGCAGAGGGTTCATGGCGGGTTGGTCATTTCTCGGATGCGCCTTGCGGCCAGCCTATCGCAAGCCGATGTGCAAGGCGACGAAACAAGCCTGAGGAGATCGTCATGAAGGCAATCGGCACGACCGGCCCCCGCCCCGCGACCGACCCCGCCGCCTTGGTCGCCTTCGACGCGCCCGAACCGATCCTGCGCCCGCGCGACCTGCTGGTTCAGGTCAAGGCCGTCAGCCTGAACCCCGTGGACACCAAGGTGCGCGCCAGCCGCCAGCCCGAGGAAGACCAGACCAGCATCCTGGGTTATGACGCGGCCGGGGTGGTGATCGGCGTCGGCGAAGACGCCAGCCTGTTCAAGGTCGGCGACGAAGTCTTCTACGCCGGCCAGATCGACCGGTCGGGCTCCAACGCGGAGCGCCAAACCGTGGACGAGCGGATCGTCGGCCCCAAGCCCAGCTCCCTGACATTCGCAGAGGCCGCCGCCCTGCCCCTGACCGTCATCACGGCCTGGGAGCTTTTGTTCGACCGGTTGAAGGCCGGCAAGGACGAGGACGAGAGCTTGCTGATCGTCGGCGGCGCCGGCGGTGTCGGCTCGGCCCTGATCCAGATCGCCCGCGCCGTCACCAAGCTGCGTGTCGTCGCCACCGCCTCGCGTCCCGAAACCCGCCAATGGTGCCTGGACCTGGGCGCCCACGCGGTGATCAATCACTCCGGCCCCATCGACGAAGCCCTTGCGGCGGCCGGCGAGCGCGCGCCGAAGTATATCGCATCCCTGACCCACACCCAGGCCCATTTCGAAGCCTTGGCCCGCGCGGTGGCGGTGCAGGGCGTGATCGGCGCCATCGACGACTTCAAGGGGCTGCCGGTCGAACTGCTGAAACAGAAGGCGGCCGGCTTCGTCTGGGAGTTCATGTTCACCCGACCGGTGCAGCAGACCCCCGACATGATCGAACAGCACAGGTTGCTGACGGAGGTTTCGCGCCTGGTGGACGCCGGCGCCGTCCGCACCACCCTGACCGAAAACCTCGGCGCGCTGTCGGTCGAAAATCTGCTTGAGGGTCACCGCCGGCTGGAAAGCGGCGCAACCATAGGCAAGATCGCGCTGGACGGCTTTTGACCTCTGCCTCTATGGGCGGATGATGACCGAGATCGTGATCCGCCCTGCCCGCATGGAAGACGCCGCCGCCCTGGGCGCCCTGGGCCGCCAGACCTTCGTCGACACCTTCGTCGAGGGGTTCGGCATTCCCTATCCCGAGGCCGATCTGAAGGCCTTCCTCGACGCCAGTTTCGATCCCGAGCCGACAAGGAAAAAACTCGCCGAACCGGGCTGCGCCTGGTGGGTGGCCGAGCGGGATGACGAGCTGCTGGCCTTCGCCAACGCCGGTCCCAACGGCCTGCCCCATCCCGAGGCCCGACCGGAGCACATGGAGTTGCGCCGCCTTTATGTGTCCAAGGCCGCGCAGGGTCTGGGCCTGGGCACGCAACTGCTGACCCTGTCGCTGGACTGGATGGAGGCCCACACCCAAGGCCCGCTGTGGATCGGCGTCTGGAGCGGCAACGACAAGGCCCAGCGCCTCTACGCCGCCTACGGCTTCGAGAAGGCTGGGGAATATGACTACCCAGTCGGCGCCTGGCGTGATCGCGAGTTCATCTTGCGGCGCGGCTGATCCGGG
The DNA here is from genome assembly GCF_046295075.1 of Brevundimonas sp. GTDB lineage: Bacteria > Pseudomonadota > Alphaproteobacteria > Caulobacterales > Caulobacteraceae > Brevundimonas. Next base: position 113,258 of record NZ_JBKBOC010000001.1, read on the forward strand.
TTCACATCCGTTCCATGCTCCTACCCTTCTTCACCGCCCTGCGCGACGCCAAGGTTCCGGTGTCGATGAAGGAATGGCTCCATTTGATGGAGGCCATGGATCGCGATCTGGCGGGACGCGAGGTCGAGACCTTCTATCACCTGTCGCGTGCGGTCCTGGTCAAGGACGAGAAACACTATGACCGGTTCGACCAGGTGTTCGGGACCGTGTTCAAGGGGGTCGAGTCGGTCGGCGCGGGCGAGGACCTGACGACAGAAATCCCTGAGGATTGGCTGCGGCTGCTGAACGAAAAATATCTGACCGATGAAGAGAAGGCCCAGATCGAGGCGCTCGGCGGGTTCGACAAGCTGATGGAGACGCTGAAACAGCGTCTGGACGAGCAGCACGAACGTCACTCCGGCGGCTCGAAATGGATCGGTACGGGCGGGACCAGCCCCTTTGGTCACGGCGGCTACAACCCCGAGGGCGTGCGCATCGGCGGGCCGGGCCAGCATGGCCGGGCGGTCAAGGTGTGGGAGAAGCGCGAGTTTCGAAACCTGGACGACACGGTCGAGCTGGGCACGCGCAACATCAAGGTGGCGCTGCGTCGTCTGCGCCGGTTCGCGCGCGAGGGGGCGGCGGAAGAACTGGACATCGACGGCACCATCGACGGCACGGCGCGCCAGGGCTGGCTGGACATTCGCATGCGGCCCGAGCGGCGCAACACGATCAAGGTCCTGCTGTTCCTCGACATCGGCGGGTCGATGGACGGGCACATCAAGCTGGTGGAGGAACTGTTCTCCGCCGCCAAGACCGAGTTTAAGAACCTGGAGTTCTTCTACTTCCACAACTGTCTTTACGAGGGCGTCTGGAAGGACAACCGGCGTCGGCACACCGAGCGGATCGCAACCTGGGACCTGCTGCACAAATACCCCGGCGACTGGCGCGCCATCTTCGTCGGCGACGCGACCATGTCGCCGTCCGAGATCACCATGCCTGGCGGCTCGGTCGAGCACTGGAACGAGGAGGCGGGCGCCGTCTGGATGAAGCGGGCGCGTCAGCAGTGGGAGAAGTCGATCTGGTTGAACCCGGTGCAGGAACGCTACTGGAGCTACACCGCCTCGGTCGGCCTGCTGCGCGAGGTGATGGAGGAGCGGATGTTCCCCCTGACGCTGGAAGGTCTCGACAAGGCAATGCGCGCCCTGACAAGGTAGGTTCGGGTCACGGGCGGGTTCCTGCCCACGACCACATCGAGGGACCGTGTCCACATGATCGCCGCCGCCTTCGCCCTGCTTCTGTTTCAGCAACCCGCCCCCAGCGTGGTGTGGGAGGCGCCCGCACCAGACCCCGTGGTCGAGGCGCCCGCGCCGACGGTGCAGCATTCCGTGCCGGCGTGGGGCTTGGCCGATCCCTTCGGTTTCGAGCGCGCCCGGTGCAGCCCGCTGGTGCGCGGCGCCAAGTCGATGGAGACCTGCCAGACCGAAGTGCGCGAACAACTGGCCCTGGCCATGGGACCGGACCTGCCCGAGGCCCTGCGTCCCAGCGGCATGGCGGGCGACTGTCAGATGATCCAGGCCAGCGCCGGCGGCTCGGCCTATGCCGTTCAGTGCGGCCCACAATCGCGCGCGGCCAGCGCGCCGTCCGCCTTGCGGGAAATGGACTGTCGTCCCCGTCCCGTCGAAGGCGGGTTCAGTTCGGAATGCCGCCCTGTCGATGAGACGGACAGCAAGGGGCTGTCGATCAATCTCTGGGGCGACAAGGACTGATCGAAACGCAGAAACGCCGCCCGCTTTCGCGGACGGCGTTTCCTATTTTCGCGCAATTCTAGTGAGACTCAGGCCTTGTCGCGGAGGCTGTCCTTGACGCCGCCGACGGTGTTCTGGACCTTGCCTTCGACTTGGTCGGCCTTGCCTTCGGCCTGCAGTTTGCTGTCGCCGGTCACCTTGCCGGCGGCTTCCTTGATCTTGCCGCCGATGTTCTTGGCGGCGCCTTCGATACGGTCGTGATCAGCCATCTGGGCTCTCCGTTTTCAATAACCGCGACAGAGCGTTGCGGGTTGAAAGGAAAACGGCGAAAGCGGGCGCCCGTTCCGTACGGCTCAGCTTGCGTGACGCAGCCAGACGGCGACCGCCCAGGCGTGAGCATCGTGTCTCAGTCGGGACAGGGCGAAGGTCGGATCCAGCCACACCAGGGTATGGTCGTCCTCGCATTTCGCATCCGGGTCTTCGGCGGTGACCGTCGCGGTCCAGAAGCCGCCGACATTGTTCACAGGCTCGCGCGTCGAGCGCACGAAATATTGGCTGGCCTCGGCGATGCGATTCAGTGGCGCGATGTCGAGCCCCGTTTCCTCGACGAACTCGCGCTTCAGGGCTTGGACCTCGGTCTCCTCGGCATCCACGCCGCCGCCCGGCAGATCGAAATAGGGACCGGCCTCGCGCTCGACGCGGACACAGGCGATCAGTCCGTCGCGTTCGACGATGCCGAACGCCGTGGCGCGGTGACGATATTCCGAAGCGGGTTTGCGAACGCCGAACTGCAACATCATGGATACCGACCCTAGAGGTCGAACGACAGCCGGGCGCGCACGCCCTTGTGTGCGCCGTCGAACTCGACGGCCGAGCGAAGGCCGGAGGCCATAGCCGAGATGATCTTGCCGCCCAGGCCCGTGCCCTTGGGCGTGCCGTCGCCCATGCCGGGACCGTCGTCCTCGACCATCAGGGCGACCTTGTTCTCGCCCTCGCGGCGCAAATGGATGCGGATCTCGCCGCCCTGCCCCGGCGCATAGGCGTATTTGACGGCGTTGGTGACCAGTTCGGTGACGATGACGCCGATGGACACCGCCTGGTCGGTCGTGACCGACAGGGGTTCGGCGTCCAAGGTCAACTTGGGCGATCCCTCGTCAGGCCCGATGGACTTGGACAGTTCGTCCATCAGCCCCACAAGATATTCGTCCATGGCGACGGTGCTCATGTCGCCCGAGGTGTAGAGGCGGCGGTGAACGTGGGCGACGGCCTCGATGCGCGCCTGAGACTCGCGCAGCGCATCCCTGGCGCCTTGATCGGTCACGTGTCGCATCTGCAGCGACATGAAGCTGGACACCAGTTGCAGCGAGTTGCCGACGCGGTGGTTCACCTCGCGCAGCATGGCCTCGGCCCGGTCGCGGGCCAGGCGGATTTCTTCCTGCGCCAAGTCGTTCTCACGCTGCAGCCGGCGACGCAGCAGGGCGTCTTCCAGCGCCGAGCGCAGCAGGGAGGTGAAGTCCTCGGACACGTCCTTGATGACATAGTCGGCCGCGCCCGCGCGCAGGGCCGCCACCGCGATCCGCCCATCCTGCGTGCCCGTTACATAGACGACGGGCGGCGGCGCGTTCAGCGCCAGGATGTCAGGCAGGACGTCCAGACCATCGCGCGCCGGCATGTAATGATCGAGGGCGCAGATATCGTACTCATGCTGCTGCAACAGCTCCAGCCCCGCATCCCCGTCGGGGGCGCAGGTGACGGCATAGCCGTGACGCCCCAACTCCTTCTCGACCAGCCGGGACAGACCCCGGTCGTCGTCAATATAGAGCAGGCGGATGGGCTGCGGCGTGTCGATCGTCAGATCTCCGGCGCCTGGATGACCGACAGGAACAGGCCCAGCTGACGGATCGCGCCGGCGAAGGATTCATAGTCCACCGGCTTGGTGATGTAGACGTTGCAGCCCAGGTCGTAGCAGCGCTGGATCTCGACCTTGTCGTCCGTGGTCGTCAGCACGACGACCGGCGCACGCTTCAGGCGGTCGTTGCCCTTCACCTTCTCCAGAATGTCAGTTCCCGACATATCCGGCAGGTTGAGATCGAGCAGGATCAGCAGCGGCCCGTTAGCCAGAATTTCTTCGCTGAACAGATAGTCCAGCGCCGCGCCACCCTCGTCGAAATGCTTGATTTCGTTGTTGATGTTGGCCCGGCGGATATTCTTTTCGATCAGCTTGGCATGACCGTGGTCGTCCTCGACCATGATGATTTTGACGGGTTGCGTCACAGCGCGCCTCCGGGTTCAGCTAGGATCAGTCGTTTGGGGAATTTCAGCAAGAAAGTCGAGCCCTTACCCAGCTCGGACTCGATGTCGATCGTGCCCCCGATCCGTCGCACGCTGTTGCGCACGAAGGCCAGGCCCAGCCCCTCGCCCGACCGGTCCTGCTTGCCGGATCGGCGGAACAGTTCGAAGATCCGTTCGTGGTCGCGCGGCGCAATGCCCCGACCGTTGTCGGCGACCCGATAGACGACCCAGCCGCCCGGCACGTCTTCGCCCGACACCACGATTTCGCCTGGCCGACTGGCGTCCAGATATTTGACGGCGTTGTCGATCAGGTTACCCATGATCTGCTCCATCGAAATTCGGTCGCTTTCGATTTCGGGCAGAGGCTGGACCTCGATGCGAGCGCCCGACGCTTCGGTCTGGTGGTGGACGCTGTTGGCGATGTTCTGGGCCATGGCGGTCATGTCCAGCGTCTCGGGCAGCAGATTGCGCCGACCTTCGCGCGACAGCTTCAGGATGGCGTTGATCAGTCGATCCATCTTCTCGGTCGAGGCGCGGATGAAGCCGATGGCCTCGGGCATATCCTCTCGGACCGCCATGACGACGTCGGGATCGACCTCGCGCGTCTTCTCGGCGTCGGTGATGGACTTGTCGATGACCTTGCCAGCCTGCTCCAGTTCGGAAGTATAGCCCATCACATTGACCAGGGGCGCGCGCAGGTCATGGCTGACGATGTAGGCGAAGCGCTGGATTTCCTCGTTGGCCCGCATCAGGTCGCCGGTGCGTTCACGGACCTTGTCCTCCAGCCCGGCGTTGGCGGCGTCCAGCGTCGCGCGGGCGGCCTGAAGTTCAGACACGTAGCGCCGCACCATCCAGGCCGACAGCAGCGCCAGGACGATCACCAGCAGGCCCGCGATGGCGTTCATCGTCACCGTCAGGACGCCGAACCGCTCGGAGGCCCAACTGCGCTCGGCGATCCGGGTCGATTTGATTGTGTCGAAGTCCTCCACGGCGACGCGCAGCTCATCCATGTAGCGCTTGCCTTCGCCAGACCTTACGGACTGGATCGACTGACCGATCCGCCCCTGCTGCGCCAAGGTCACGGTCCGTTCCATCTCGGCCCACTTGAGGTCCGCCAGACGATGGATACGGTCGATAGGCGCCTTGAGCGTCCGGTCCTGCACCGCGCCTCCCTCAAGAAAGACCACGGCCGGCTCCATCTCCGCCCTTGCGTCGCGATAGGGCTGAAGGAAATCGCTGCGGCCGGTCAGCAGGAATCCCCGCTGGGCGGTCTCGGCGTTCAACATGGAAATCAGGATCGTACGCGACGCACGCCGCATCTGCTGCGCGTGCTCGACGGTGCGGTTCACCGACGCCGTCCGCTGGATCATCACGAAGGTCGTCGCGTTGACGAGGATCAGCAGCCCGAAAACCAGGATCAGCATGGCGGACATGGACCGCGCGAGCGACGACGTGCGGGTGAAGTCGCGCAATCGCGACCATTGGGACCGGGGACTTTGGATCATGGCGGCGAAGCTTTAGCGGCGTGCTGCGCCGCGTCAAACGTCAAACTGAATCCACCGTGTTTCCAGGCCGTTATCAGACTTGGCCCAGTGTACGCAACCGCGCCTTGGCGTGGATTTCGTTCTGGCTCATCACCACGGTCTGGCCCCGGAAGCGCTCGATGATCGACCGCACATAGGGGCGGGTCATCGGCCCGGTCAGCAAGACAGGATTTTCGCCCGTCATGGCGATGCGTTCGAAGGTGTCCCGAACGGCGCGGATGAAGTCCTGAAGCCGCGACGGCGCCATGGCCAACTGCTTGTCCTCGCCCTGTCCGACCAGGCTTTCGGAGAAGGCGGTCTCCCATTCCGGCGACAGGGTGACGATCGGCAGAGCGCCTTCCCCGTCCTTGTTCTGCCAGCACAGCTGACGGCCCAAGCGTGCGCGGACGTGCTCGACCAGGGTGGTGACGCTGGAGCTGTGCGGTGCTGCCTCGGCCAGCCCTTCCAGGATCGCCGGCAGGTCGCGGATCGACACCTTCTCGCGCAGCAGGGCCTGCAGCACCCGTTGCAGGGTAGTGACCGTGACCACGCTGGGGACCAGTTCCTCGACCAGCTTCTTCTCTTCGGCGCCCAGTTCCTTCAGCAGCTTCTGCACCTCCGCATAGGACAGCAGGTCCGCCATATTGTCCTTCAGGATCTCGGTCAGGTGGGTGGTCAGCACCGTCGATGGATCGACCAGGGTGTAGCCCCGGAACGTCGCCTCTTCGCGCATCCCGTCCTCGATCCAGGTGGCCGGCAGACCGAAGGCCGGCTCGCGCATGTGCTCGCCGGGCAGTTCGACCTGACGTCCCGACGGGTCCATCGCCATCAGATGACCAAGCCGCACCTCGCCCGCGCCGCTCTCCATCTCCTTGATGCGGATGGCGTAGCCCTGGGTCGGCAGGCGCATGTTGTCGAGGATGCGCACCTGGGGAATGACGAAGCCGTATTCCTGGGCCAGCGAGCGTCGCAGGGCGCGGATCTGATCGGTCAGGCGGCGGCCCTCCAGATCGTTGATCAGGCTGAGCAGCGAATAGCCCAGCTCGATCTTCACCTCGTCGATGGTCAGGATGTTGGAGATGGGCTCTTCGACGTCTTCCTTGGGCTTGGCGGCGGCGGCGGTCGCGGCGATCTCGGCCTCGGTCGGTTGCGGCTTCAGGCGGTTGCGACCCAGCTTCCAGGCCATGAAGCCCGAGCCGATGGCCAGGGCCGCGAACGGCAGCAGAGGCATGCCGGGGATAAGACCGATCAGGCCGGCCGCGCCCGAAACCACGCCCAGCGACACGGGGTTTGTGGCCAGTTGCGTGACCATGGCCTTGTCCGCCGTGCCCTCGACGCCGGCCTTGGACACCAGGAAGCCGGCGGCGATGGAGATGATGATGGCCGGAACCTGCGTCACCAGGCCGTCGCCGATGGTCAGCTGGACATAGGTGTTGGCGGCCTCCATCGCCGGCATGCCGTGCGTCAGGGTTCCGATCAGGATGCCGCCGATGGCGTTGATGAAGGTGATGATCAGGCCGGCGACGGCGTCGCCGCGCACGAACTTAGACGCGCCGTCCATGGCGCCGAAGAAGGTCGATTCCTGCTCCAGTTCCTTGCGGCGGATCTTGGCCTGGTCTTCGGTGATCAGGCCGGACGACAGGTCGGCGTCGATGGCCATCTGCTTGCCCGGCATGGAGTCCAGGGTGAAGCGGGCCGAGACTTCTGCGATCCGGGTCGATCCCTTGGTGATGACGACGAAGTTCACCACCAGGATGATGGCGAAGATGATCACCCCAATGATGAAGTTGCCGCCCATCATCAGTTGCCCGAAGGCGTTGATCACCTGACCGGCAGCCTCATGACCTTCCTGGCCGTGCGTCAGGATCAGACGCGTCGAGGCCAGGTTCAGACCCAGGCGGAACAGGGTCGAGACCAGCAGAACCGTGGGGAAGATGGCGAAGTCCAGCGGCCGCTTCATCATCACGGCCGTCATCAGGATCAGCACGCTGGACACCAGCGAGAAGGCCAGCAGCAGGTCCAGAAGCATCTTCGGAACCGGCAGGATCAGCAGCATGATCACGCCGATCACGCTCACCGCCATCAGCACTTCGCCGCGGTTGACCCAGCCCAGGACGTCGCGCCCGGTGGGACGCGCCATGCCGTCCTTCATCATCATAGGCGTTTCAGTCACGTCCCAACGCCTTCAGGGCGCGACGCGTCGCCTCGGCGATCACGGCGTCGCGTTGATCGTCCGTCGCCTCGGGCGCGCCGGTGAAATAGGCGGCCATCAGGACCGGCGAACCCGACAGCGGCGTCAGCATGCCGATGTCGTTGGTCGCGCCATTGGCGCCGGTCCCGGTCTTGTGCGCGACGGTCCAACCCTGGGGCGCGCCCGCCTTGATGCGGTTCGGTCCGGTCGGCGAGGCCGTCAGCCAGCCTGTGATCAACTGGTCATGCTCCGGCGTCAGCCGGTCGCTGAACGCCAGCTCACGGATGTTGGCGATGGTCTGGTCCGGCAGGCAGGTGTCGCGCGGATCGTTGGGCAGGGCGGTGTTCAGGTCCGGCTCCAGGCGCGAGATGACTGTGGTGGTGTCGCCGAACGTCGGCCACCAAGAACGCCATACGGCGATTCCACCCATTTCACGGATCAGGATATTGGCCGCCGGATTGTCGCTGACCTCGACCGCCGCCTGCATCAGTTCGCGGATCGTCAGGGTGCGGCCGATGGCTTTTTCGGTGACCGGCGCATGGGGGATCATGTCCGCCCGTGTGACGGCGACGGCGCGGTCCAAATGTTCTTCCTCGCGCTGAACCCGCTCCAGCGTGGCGACGGCGAGGAAGGCCTTGAAGGTCGAGCAGAAGGCGAACCGTTCCTGTCCGCGCCACGACACCCGGCGTTGGCTGCCGACATCCAGCGCCGCCACGCCCAGCCGTCCGCCGTGGCGCTCTTCCAAGTCGTTCAGCAGGAAGGGTTGTGGGGTCTCTTCCGCCTTGGGTTCATCGCGTCGCGGATAGCAGCCGACAAGCACCAGCGCGCCCGCCCCGCCGATCAGCGTCCTGCGATCGAAACCGGCGGCCATCCTCAGGCCGCGTAGCCCGAGGCCGAGACGCCGCTCATGGGCGCCGGAATAGCTGTGCCCTCATCGGAATATTCGTTCAGCTTGTTGCGCAGGGTGCGGATCGAGATGCCCAGGATGTTGGCCGCGTGGGTGCGGTTGCCCAGGCAGTGGGTCAGGGTGTCCAGGATCAGGGTCTTTTCCATCGCCGCCACCGTCTGGCCCACGAAGCTGCGGGTCACGGCGTCAGCGGCCTGGGCGGCGCGGGCGGCGATGCCCCCCTGCCCGCCGTCATAGGCATGGCCCGTCATAGCCGCGCCTTGCCCCGACAGCGGCTGACCGTCCGGCAGGCGGATGGCGTCCACATCGATCTCGGGACCGGTCGCCAGCAGCACCGCGCGGTGCATGGCGTTCTCAAGCTCGCGGACGTTGCCGGGCCAGCGGTGGGCGGCGATGGCCTGGCGCGCCTGGGCCGAGATCGGGCGGACCGGCACGCCGTTGGCGGCGGCGTATTTCTTGATGAAGTGGTCGGCCAGAACGACGATGTCGCCCGGACGCTCGCGCAAGGACGGCAGGCGCAGGTTCACGACGTTCAGGCGATACAGCAGGTCCTCGCGGAACGTGCCCTCCGCCACGGCCTTGGCGAGATCGCGGTTCGAGGTGGCGATGATGCGGATGTTGACCGAGACCGGCTTCGATCCGCCCACGCGGTCGATGACCCGTTCCTGGATGGCGCGCAGCAGCTTGGCCTGAAGCCGGGCGTCCATCTCCGAGATTTCGTCCAACAACAGGGTGCCGCCGTCGGCCTCCTCGAACTTGCCGATACGACGCGCGACCGCCCCGGTGAAGGCGCCCTTCTCGTGCCCGAACAGTTCGGATTCCAGCAGGTTGTCGGGAATGGCGGCGCAGTTGACGCTGATGAAGGGGCGTTCGGCGCGGCGCGAATGCTCGTGCAGATACCGGGCCATCACCTCCTTGCCGACGCCGCTTTCGCCGGTGATCAGGATCGAGGCTTCCGAGCGCGCGACCTGATCGGCCAGTTGAAGCACCGCCTTCATCGACGGGTCGGCCGAGATCATCGGCTTTTCGTCATCGGCGACGGCCGACAGGACGGCGGCGATCAGTTCGGCGTCGGGCGGAAGCGGGATGAACTCCTTGGCGCCCGCCTTGATGGCGGCGGCCGCCTCGCGGGCATCGGCGTCGATGCCGAAGGCCACGACCGGGATGGTGATCCGCTCGGCCTCGTTGGCGGCGATCAGGGCGGCGATGTCCAGCTGATAATCGACCATCAGCAGGTCCGCGCCCTGTCCCCGGCGCAGTTGTTCGGTCGCCTGGTCGGCGCGCTCGACATGGGTGACCTTGGCGCCGTGCGCCATGGCCATCTTCACCGCCGAAGCGAGCTGTCCGCTCAGTCTGCCTACCACCAGAAGACGCATCGTTCTTCTCCCTTAATCTCTAAAGTCGGTCGCCGTCACTTCTGCTGCGCAATGCCTGCGCGGCATTGCTTCAGGCGCCCGAATCCTCGGTCTTGATGATTTCCGTCATGGTCACGCCCAGCCGGTCGTCGACGACGACGACCTCGCCGCGCGCGATCAGGCGATTGTTGACGAAGATGTCGATCGCCTCGCCGACCTTGCGGTCGAGCTCCAGCACAGACCCCTTGTTCAGCTTCAGCAGCTGGGCCACCGACATGTGCGACTTGCCCAGAACGGCCGAGATATTGACCGGCACGTCGAAGACGGTGGCCAGGTCGGCGGCGGTCTTGTCGCCGTGATCGTCGATCGGCGGCGGGCCGGAAAGGCTGGAGAATTCCTCCAGCGCCAGGTCGTCGGATGCCATCAGAACATGCTCCTGTCGACGGGAAGGGATTCGGCGTGTCCGGCCTCGGCCGCCAGGGCGGCCGTCAGCGCCTCGGCGACACGGTCGGCGGACCCTTTGGGATCATGATCGGCGCGACCGTCGGCCCATTCCAGCTGGAAGGCCGTCTGCGCCATGCCCGGCTCGTCACGGAAGGCGACCACGCCGGTGAAGCCGCTGTCGGCGCAAGCCTGTTCGATCAAGGCGCGCGCCTCGTCGTCCAGGCCCGAGGTCCGCACCACCAGGCGCGGCGAGGCGTCGATCTCCTGCGCCAGCATCTCCAGCGCGGCCTTCAACGGCGCCTGCGGGAAACGCTCCAGCGCGGCCCCGCCGATGGCGCGGGCGGCGGCCAGAGCCAGGTCGGCGGACTGTTCGCGATGCGCCTGGGCCACAGCCTTCAGCGTCGGCATGGCCGACGCCACCGACTGGGCGATGTTGCTCAGGGCCATGGCGCGGATGTTCTCGATCTCGCCCAGCGCCTGCTGGCGGGCTTCCAGCCGGCCTTGCGCCACCAGGGCATCGACCTCGGCCGGCAGATAGGAGCGTTTGGCCGGCGCCCAGGCGCCGGGGCGCACGACCGTGCCGTCGGCGTCGAACTCGGTGTCGAAGGCGAAGAGGTGACGGATTTCGGGGGACTGGGTCATGTCAGTAGATCAACTCGTCGTCGGAGCCCTGGCCGGCCAGCATGATGTCGCCCTTGGCGGCCAGGTCCTTGGCGACCTGAACCATGGCCATCTGCGCCGCATCGACGTCTTTCAGACGCACGGGCCCCATCGACTCCATGTCTTCGCGCATGATCTTGGAGGCGCGCTCGGACATGTTGGAGAAGAACATCTCGCGCAGCCCCTCCGAGGCGCCCTTCAGCGCCAGGCCCAGCGAATCCTTGTCCACGCCGCGCAGCAGGGTCTGGACGCCGCCGGGGTCCAGCTTGGACAGGTCCTCGAACACGAACATCAGGGCGCGGATGCGCTCGGCCGACTCGCGATTGCGCTCTTCCAGGGCGCCGATGAAGCGGGCCTCGGTCTGGCGGTCGAAGCTGTTGAAGATGTCGGCCATCATCTCGTGACTGTCGCGCTTGGAGGTGCGCGCCAGATTCGACATGAATTCGGTGCGCAGCGTCGCCTCGATCTTGTCCAGGATCTCGCGCTGCACCGGCTCCATGCGCAGCATCCGCTGCACGCACTCCAGGGCGAAGTCCTCGGGCAGGCTGGTCAGAACGCGGGCGGCGTGATCCGAGCGCACCTTGGACAGGATGACGGCGACGGTCTGGGGGTATTCGTTCTTCAGATAGTTGGCGAGGACGGCCTCGTTCACATTGCCCAGCTTGTCCCACATGGTGCGACCAGCCGGACCCCGGATCTCCTCCATCAGGCCGTCGACGCGATCCTTGGGCAGGAAGGCGGCCAGCAGCTTCTGGGTCTGTTCATAGCTACCCATGACCGAGCCCGAACCCGACAGGCCCGAGACGAACTCGATCATCAGGGCCTCGACGGCCTCGGCGCTGACATTGCCCAGCGTCGCCATGGCCTGCGAGATCTCCTTGACCTCGTCGTCGTCCAGACGCTCCCACAAGGCCGTGTGCTCTTCGCCCAGCGCCAGCAGGATGACGGCGGCCTTCTCCGGCCCCGTCAGCTTGTTGGGGTCGTCGATCGCAGCCTTCTTGTTGACCAGCTTCGCCATCAGCCTTCGGCCACCCAGGTACGCAGGATGCCCGCGGCGTCATCGGGATGAGCCTGGACGAAGTCGGCGACCTTCTTGACCGAGGACGCCTTCACCTGACCCTCGATCCGGGCGATGTCGATCTTCTGGTCCATCTCGGTCGGGGCGGGCAGTTGAACCAGTTGCGGCTGACCGTCCGCGCCGATCACCGTCGTCGCCACCGTCGTCACCGGCATGCCGTTGGCGCCCATGACGGCCGGCAGGTTCGTCCCGCCCGAGGCCGTCTTCAGCAGCGGACGCAGCACGAAGAAGATCAGCAGCAGGGCGACGACCGTCAGTATGCCCAGCTCGACGAAGCGCATGATGTCGTTCTTGGAGAAGTCCAGCATCGACGACTTGCCCTCCAGACCGCCGGCGATGCCGGTGTCGTGGTTAAAGCGGACGTTGATGACCTCGATCTTGTCGCCGCGCGTCTCGTCGATGCCGGCGGCGGCGGCGACCAGCGACTTGATCTGGGCGATTTCCTCGGCGGTGCGCGGCGCATAGGTCGGCTCGCCCTTGCCGTCGGCGGCGGGCGTCCACTTGCCGTCCACGGCGACGGCGACGGCCAGCTTCTTGACCTCGCCCGGCTCCTTGGTCGTGGTGGTGGTGGTCTTGGAGATTTCGTAGTTGGTGGTCTCGGCGTTTTCCGAGTTGGTCGAACCGGCCGGCGTGGCGCCGGGCGCCGCGCCGCCGGGGATGTTGTTCGTGGCGGTGACGCCGCCGTCGGGCTGGGCCGTGTTGTCTGCGGACTGCGAGCCGTTGGTGGTGGTCGAACGGACGACCTGGCCATCGGGATCGAACTTCTCTTCCTGGGTGGTGGCGCGGCTCTGATCGATGTCGGCCGTCACCTGAACGCGAGCCGAGCCGATGCCTACGACGCCTTCGACGATGTCCTTGATGCGCGCCTGCAGTTGGCTTTCGGTATTGCCCTTGGCCTCGGCGGCGGAGGCCGAGGAGAAGGTCCCGTCGTCGCTGCCGGCGGCCAGAGTGCGGTTGTTCTGATCGGCGACGGTGACGCGGTCCGGCTTCAGGTTCGGCACCGACGAGGCCACCAGGTTGCGGATCGCCCGCACCTGATCGGCGCTCAGATCGCGGCCGCCCAGCCCCACCAGAACGGCGGCGGTCGGATCGCCTGCGGCGGAGGTGAACATCTCGCGGCGCGGCATGGTGATGTGGACGCGGGCGGCGGTGATGCCGCGCATCGACATGATGGTGCGCGACAGTTCGCCCTGCAGCGCGCGCTGCTCGTTCAACTGCTGCTGGAACTCGGTCTGGCCCAGGACAGACTGATTGTCGAACAGCTCGTAGCCGACCGACCCCGAGGTCACGAGACCCTTCTCGGCCACCAGCATCCGCGCCGTGCCCACGTCGTCGCGGTTGACCATGACGGTCGAGCCGTCGCCCTTGGACGTATATTTGATGCCGGCCTGATCCAGGGCGGTGGTGATCTCGCTGGCTTCGCGCAGATCCAGATTGGAATAGAGCAGCGCATCGGGCGCCTGGCCCATGCGCAGCATGACGGCGACCAGCACGGCGGCCACGCCCGCGGCGACGCCGAGGACCGCGGCCAGACGGCCGATCCCGAACTTCTGCAACGCCGCTGTGAAGCCGCCCACGCGTCCCCGCCCCATACACGCGGGAGACACAAACGCCCCGCTAGGCAGAAAATGCCGCCTGGATGGTAAACGTCGCGTTAAGAGAGGTTACGGAACGGCCGAAGCCTTGCGGTCCAGCTGCGGCAAGACGGCTGGCGCGCCCGATGGCAGGGCCGACTTTGGGTCTCTCAGCCACGACACCACGTCGCGATAGACGATCTCGGCGTCCAGATCGCGGTTCAGCAGATGCCAGCCCTTCGGATACCAGGCCGTGCGCAACGTGCCGCCCTCGACCTCGGCCCGTTTCAAGGCCAGCCGCATCGGCCCCTTCTTCACCACCTCGTCATGAGCGCCATACATCAGGATGGCGTCGCCCCGGATGCGGCCCAGGCTACGTGACGAGGTCTCCATCAGATCGACCAGTCCATAGACGGTGTCGAACCGCGTCGCGAGGATGCTCATCGGATCGCGCCCGTTGCGGATCAGTTCCAGCGTATTGGACGACGCGTGGATGTCGCGGGTGATGAACTCGGGCGGCTCCAGCGCCACGTCACCCAGCGCCCGCGCCGCGATGTTCAGCGCCGCGCTGTTCAACGGACCTTGCGTGGACCAGCCCCAGACGCCGGGCGCCAGCAGAACCACCCGATCCGCATCCGGCGGGTTATCCGAGCCGAACGCCGCCGCCGTCACCGACCCGCCCATGCTCTCGCCCACCACCGCGATGACGGCGTTCGGATAACGAGCCCGCGCCATGGCCGTGATCTCGCGCAGATCGTCGGTCATTCTCTGTTCGCCGGCCCACTCGCCCCTGCCCGGCGCTGCGCCGAAGCCGCGCTGGTCATACGACCATGTCTCGATCCCCTGCTCGGCCCACCATGGGCCGGCCAGACGGAAGCTGGCGTCATGGTCGTTCATGCCGTGCAGCGCCACGATCACCGCCCAGGGCGCCCGATCCGTCGGTCCCCAGCGCAGATAGGGCAGACGTGCGCCGTCCGACATGACCAAGGCGCGATCCTCGACATGAGCGCCCGCAAACCCCGGCGGCGGCGTCAACGGCGGCTGGATATGGGGCGTGGCGCAGGCGGACAGGGCGAGCACAGCCGCCAGCGGAATCAACTTGGAGAAATGCAAAACCATTGGTCCCACGCATCGCCTCACGAAAGAACTGGGTCCCCGCCTTCGCGAGGACGAGCGGCCGCAGAACTCAGGATCGAACGCACCCGTTCCCGCAGATACGGAACCACCTCCGCCTCGAACCACGGGTTTTTCCTCAACCAGGACGTATTGCGCCAGGACGGATGCGGCAACACCAGCAGGTCAGGCGCATACTCCCGCCACGCCCGCACCGTCTCGGTCATGCTCCGCTTGGCTCGATCCCCCAGCGCCCAGGCCTGGGCATAGCCGCCGACCAGCAGCGTCAGCTCCATCTCCGGCAGAGCCTCCAGAAGCTGCGGTCGCCACAGGTCCGCACACCGTGTCGGCGGCGGATAGTCCCCACCCTTGGGCGCCGTCCCCGGATAGCAGAAGGCCTGGGCCGCCACCCCAATACGGTGATCGGCATAGAAGGTCTCGTAATCCACCCCCATCCAGTCGCGCAGCCGGTCGCCCGACGGATCGGTGAACGGCAGGCCGCTTTCGTGCACCCGCCGCCCCGGCGCCTGGCCGCAGATCAGCAGCCGCGTCTCGGGAAACACCCGCACCACCGGACGCGGCGTGTGCGGCAACACGCCCGCGCAGGCGCGACAGGCGCGGATGTCGCTCAGGACCTCTTCGAGATTTCCTCCGATCCGCTCATCCCCGCGAAAGCGGGGACCCAGATCTTTGGGCGCTCCCCCTTCGCCGATTTTCAGCGATATCGATCCCAAACGCCTTGCCTCACGAAAGGACTGGGTCCCCGCTTTCGCGGGGATGAGCGGAGCGCTTAATCCTCGATGTCGTCTTTGGCTGCGGGCGGACGACGGCTCAGAGCCTGGGCCGTCTCTTCTTCGGTCGCCTGACGCAGGCGCGTCACGCCGCGGACGTGGTCCGGATCGACCGGCTTGCCCTTCTTGGTGATGGTCAGCTTGCCCTGGCGCATCAGGCTCAGCGCGATGGCGCGGACCTTGGGCAGCATGCGCTGCCACTGCTCCGGCTCTAGCTCTTTGGCCACTTCGGCGGGCTCAATGCTCTTGCCGGGCTCCAGCGCAGCAATTTTGTTCAGGATTGCGGTTTCGATCGGATCGCTCATTGCGCCTATATGCTGCAACGCACGCCCATAAGTAAGGCCGAGTCTGCATGCCCAAGAAAATCACCATCACAGAGGGCGAGTTCGCCGGCTGGCAGACCTACGATCTGCACGACACCTTCGACACCGTCGTGGGCCCGTTCTACGGCAAACCCGATCCCGACGGTCACATGCGCTGCGCCTTCCGCGCCGAGCAGAAGCACATGAACGCCGGCGGCCGGATGCACGGCGGCTGCCTGATGACCTTCGCCGACATCGCCATGTTCCAGATCGCCTATCAGGAGATGGAGGGCGCCTCGGGCGTCACGGTTCAGCTGGACTCGACCTTCATCGACGGCGGCTATGTCGGCGAACTGATCGAAGCCACCGGCCAGGTCACCAAGGCGGGCAAGAGCCTGATCTTCGTGCGCGGCCAGATCAACACCGGCGAGCGCCTGCTGATGACCTTCTCCGGCGTCATCCGCAAATTCACGCCCCGGTGACGGATTATAGCCGCAGTTTCGGCGGTGCTGCTCTAGGCGCGCGCCTGCGCCGGGCCTCCGAACGGATCGATCGGGACGGCACGCGGGTCTATGCAGCCCAGGGGATAGAGTTCGAGCAGCGCTGGTACGGCATCCTGCGCCAGCTAGTCGAACACGACCGACCCATGGCGGTCGGCGAGATCGCCGCCATCCTGCGCATCACCCATGCCTCGGTCAGCGAGGCCAGACGCTCGATGGAAAAGAGCGGCCTGGTCGAGTCCGCGACCGCCCCCGAAGACGGCCGACGGCGGCTGTTGCGCCTGACGGCTGCCGGCCAGGCCCTGGCGGCCGAGCTGACACCTTTGTGGAACGCCTTCAGCGACGCGGCGGTGGAGCTGAACGCCGAGGCAGGCGATCTGGTCGATCTGCTCGACCGTCTCGACGACGCCCTGGACCGCCGCTCCATGTTCGACAGGATTCTGTCCAAAATTTCACTGGACCCGAAGACCGCAGACGATGAATAGGTAGGCACCTACGCATATTCATTCAAGTCTGAGCTTGCAGCCATGATCATCACGCGTCGCATTCTGTTGGGCGCAGCCGCCGCCTCCGTCTCGGCCTGTGCAGGCGTGCCCCGCCCCTGGACCGTGGACGCCGCGCGCGTCTATCGCGACGCCATCGTGATCAACGGCAATCTGGTTCTTCCGATCGATCCGGATACGCCTCTGGATCAGGAGACGCGCGACATCATCAAGGCGTCGGGCCTGACGGCGGCCAAACTGACCATCGGGGGATCCGGCGGCGAGACACGGGCCGAAACCGCCGCCTCCATCGCCGCCATCGACAAGACCGTGGCGCTGAACCTCGACATCTACATGAAGATCACCTCTGTGGCGGACTTCTCCCGCGCCAAGACGGCCGGCAAGCTGGGCATCATCTATTCGTTCGAAGCGGCCGAAATGCTGGAGGGCGACATCGACGCCATCGACCAGTTCCGCGCCGCCGGCGTGCGGGTGATGGGCCTGAGCTACAACCTGACCACCCCCTTCGCCTCGGGCACGATGTCGCCGACCTCTACAGGCCTCACGGATCTGGGCCACAAGGCGGTGGCCCGCATGAACAGCCGCGGCGTCGCCATCGACGTCAGCCACAGCGACGAACTGTCCAGCCTCGGCGCCATCTCAGCCTCGACCAAACCCGTCCTGATCACCCATGCCGGCGCCAGCATCGTCCATCCTCATCCGCGCAACAAGTCGGACAGGCTGATGCGCGCCCTGGCCCTGGGCGGGGGCGTCATGGGCATCTACGAACTCAGCTATCTGACGACCGCGCCGGCCCAGCCCTCTCTGGACGTCTATTTCGCCCACCTGACCCACGCCCTGGAAATCTGCGGTGAGGACCATGTCGGGATCGGCAGCGACGCCCTGCTGTGGCCGTTCGACACCTCGCCCGAAAGCATGGCTCAGTGGAACGCGAGCCTGGAACAGCGAAAGGCCTCAGGCGTCGCCGCGCCGGGCGAAGGGCCGCCGCCGTTCGTGACGGGACTGAACCGCCCCGACCGCTGCGCCGTCATCGCTGACGGCCTGGCCAAGCGAGGCTATCGCGCCCGGAGCATCGACAAGATCCTGGGCGGCAACTTCCAGCGCGTCTTCGCCGAGACCTGGACGGCCTGAGGCCATCCTGGCCGTGTTCGATCAGCCGAACACGGCCGCCGGCATGATCCCGACGATGGCCGCGCTCATGGCCGTGGCCATGAAGCCGGCGAAAAGCGCCTTCCAGATCAGGCCCAGAACCTCTTCGCGCCGTTCGGGCATCAGCACCGACAGGCCGGTCACGGTGATGCCGACCGAGCCGATGTTGGCGAAGCCGCACAGGGCGTAGGTCATCAGCATCCGCGTGCGCTCGCTTATGGCGTCGGCCGGAATCTTGCCCAGGTCGATGAAGGCCACGAACTCGGTCAGGGCCAGTTTGACGCCCAGCAGCCAGCCCGCCTGGCCCGCCTCGCGTGCATCGACACCGATCAGCCAGGCCAACGGTGTCAGCAAGACGCCGAGGATACGCTCGACCGTCAGCGGCTCGCCGAAGACGATGAAGCCGCCCAGCATGACGTTGACCAGGGCCACCAGGGCCACGAAGACGATCAGCACCGCCGATATGTTCAGCACCACCATCAGGCCGTCCGACGTGCCCTTGGAGATGGCGTCGATGGCGCTGTCGTATTTCAGAGCCGAGTCGTAGCTGATCGCCTGGATGGCTTCCTTGTTGGGCTCCGGCACCATGATCCGCGCCAGCAGCACGCCGGCCGGCGCCGAGACGATGGAGGCGACCAGGACGTGGCCAGCAGCGTTGGGCAATGTTTGCGACAGGATGCTGGCGTAGGCGACCATGGTCGAACCGGCCACCGTCGCCAGGCCCACGGTCATCATCAGGAAGATTTCCGACCGGCTCAGCTTGTCCAGATAGGCCTTGATGACGATCGGGCTTTCGATGGTGCCCAGGAAGATGTTGGCCGCCACCGCCAGGGCCGATGCGCCGCCCAGGCCCATGGTGCGCTGGAACAGCAGGCCAAAGCCGCGGATCAGCCATTTCAGGATCTTCCAGTGCCACAGCAGGGCCGACAGGGCCGAGATGACCATGATCAGCGGCAGGACGTTGAAGGCGAAGGTGAACAGCGCGCCTTCGTTCTGCACCGCATAGGGCTGATCGCCGCCGCCCAGATAGCCGAACACGAACCGCGTCCCCTGCGACGTCGCGACCGCCAGGCCGTCGATGGCGCCCGTCACCGCCGTCAGGACCGCGCGCGATCCCGGAATGGCGAACAGGGCCAGGACCAGACCGGCCTGAACCAGCACGGCGCCGATCGCCAGCTTCCACGGGAAGACGCGACGGTTCTCGGAGAACGCCCAGCAGACGGCGACGATGACGACCAGGCCGAACAGGCTCTGGAGGTTCAGAAGACTGAACATGAAAGACGATCCCCGTATCCGGCGCGCCCGCCGGTCTTCATGCGCTTCAAGGACAAAGTGACGCGGCTGGCAAGCGAAACGAAAAAGGGCGGTCCCTCGGGACCGCCCTCGTCATGCCGTCGCGGACCGGCTCAGAGCTGGCCGCGCACCAGCTTGCCGTAGTGGTCCATCAGGTCCAGCGATAGGGCGCCCGGCGTGAAGCGATACTCGCCCACTTCGGCGACCGGCGTCACCTCGACGGCCGTGCCGGTCAGGAAGCACTCGGAGAAGCCCGACAGTTCTTCCGGCAGGATGTCGCGCACCACGACCTCGATGCCCTTCTCGCGGGCGATCTCGATCACCGTCTGGCGGGTGATGCCGTCCAGGATGTGCTCGACCTTGGGCGTGTGAATGACGCCGTCCTTGATGAAGAAGACGTTGGCGCCCGTCGCCTCGGCGACATAGCCGCGCCAGTCCAGCATCAGGGCGTCGGCGAAGCCGTTACGCTCTGCCGTGTTCTTGGACATGGTGCAGATCATGTACAGACCCGCCGCCTTGGCCGTCGTCGGCGCCGTCGCCGGATCGGGGCGACGCCACTTGGCCCATTCCAGTCTCAGGCCGCGCGCCTTGACCTCGGGGTCGAAATAGCTGGGCCAGTCCCACACGGCGATGGCCAGATGGACCTTGTTGTTCAGGGCCGAAACGCTGGTCTGTTCCGGGCCGAGGTAGGCGACGGGACGCACGTAGCAGTCCGTCAGGCCGTTCTTGGCGCAGGTTTCCTTACAGAAGGCGTCGATTTCAGCGACGCTGTAGGGTATCTCGAAATCGAGCAGGTTGGCGGACCGCTTCAGGCGCTCGGAATGCTGCGTCAGCTTGAAGATTTCGCCAGCGTACATACGCTCACCCTCGAAGACCGACGAGCCATAGTGCAGGGCATGGGTCAGAACGTGCGTTTTCGCTTCCCTCCAGGGGACGAAATCGCCATTCACCCAGATCCAGCCGTCACGATCGTCGAAAGGAACGAAGGCCATTGAAATACGTCTCCCGCGAAATTGACGGTGTTAGAGCCTCACGAATCGCTCAGGTCAACGCCCGCAGCGGGGGAAACGTCGCATGAGCATGACGGAATCGCGCTCGCACGGCCGTTCAGGCCCCATCGCCGGCCCCGGCGTGGGCCGCCATCTGCTGATCGTCGATGACGATGATCGCATCCGCGAGCTGCTGAAAGAATTTCTGGCGCGCGAAGGCTACCGGGTCACCGGCGCCGCCCACGCCGCCGCCGCCAAGCGTATGATGGAGCTTATCGAGTTCGATCTGGTCGTGCTGGACGTCATGATGCCGGGCGAAAGCGGGCTGGACCTGACCAGCTGGGTTCGCGGCAAGGCCGAACTGTCCAAGACGCCGGTGCTGCTGCTGACAGCACGCGGCGATCCCGAAGACCGGATCGAGGGCCTGTCGCGCGGGGCCGACGACTATATGTCCAAGCCGTTCGAACCGCGCGAGCTGGTGCTGCGCATCGACGCCATCCTGCGCCGCACCGGCGGCAAGCCGATCGGTCCCAAGGAGGTCAAGCTGGGGACCGCCGTCTTCGACATGGAACGGCTGGAGCTGATCCGCGACGGCGTTCCCCAGCGCCTGACCGAGGCCGAGGCGCAACTGCTCAAAACCCTGGCCCTGCACGCCCATGCTCCGGTGGAACGGATGAGCCTGTCGCCCGACACCGCCGACATCACCGGCCGCGCCGTGGATGTTCAGGTGACGCGCCTGCGTCGCAAGCTGGAAGTCGACCCCAAGAACCCGCGCTATCTCCAGACGGTGCGCGGCGTCGGCTATATGCTGGCGCCCGATTGATCCGATGCGGCTGCTGCCCGCCTATCTGTGGCCGCGGTTCCTGAAGCGGCGCCTGCCGACCTCGCTGTGGGGCCGGTCGCTGCTGATAATCGTCCTGCCGGTGCTGGTCATGCAGATGGCGGTGACCTGGGTCTTCTTCGACGCCCACTGGCAGACCGTGACCGCCCGTCTGTCCGAAGGCCTGGCCGGCGACATCGCCTGGGCCGTCGAAAGCTACGAGGACGATCCCAGCCCGGCCAACCTGGAAAAGCTGGCCAATCGCGCCGAGCGGTCGATGTCCCTGTCCATCGTGCTTCAGGAGGGCCGCACCCTGCCGACGGAAGAGCGGCGCGGGGCCATCGGCGTGGTGGACCGGGTGCTGGACAAGGCCTTGGACGCCCGTGTGGACCGCCCCTACTGGTTCGACACCACCCGCTACCCCGCCTATGTCGACATTCAGGTGCAGGAGCCGCAGGGCGTCCTTCGCATCATCGCCCCGCGCGAGCGCGCCGTGGCGACCCAGGCCCACATTTTCGTCCTGTGGCTGGCGGTCGCGACCGTGCTTTTGATGGGCGTGGCCATCCTGTTCATCCGCAACCAGGTCCGCGCCATCGAGCGGCTGGCCGATGCGGCCGAGGCCTTCGGGCGCGGCGAGACCGTGCCACGGTTCAAGCCGCATGGCGCGCGCGAGGTGCGCGCAGCCGCCGTCGCCTTCATGGCCATGCGCGACCGCATCCAGCGCCACATCGACCAGCGCACTGCCCTGCTCGCTTCGGTCAGCCACGACCTTCGCACGCCCCTGACCCGTCTTCGTCTGGAACTGGCCCTGGCCCCGCCGTTCAAGCGCCAGGCCGCCATGCGCGGCGACCTGGACGAGATGGAGCATATGATCGACGAATACCTCGACTTCGCCCGGGGCGAGGCCGGCGAACCGCCCAAGCCGGTCTCGATTTCCGATCTGCTCAAGGCGGCCGGCGAGGACGCTCGGCGCGTCGGCGCCGAGGTCCAGGTCTTGGTCCCCGAAGGCCTGACTGCGTCCGTGCGCCCCCTCGCCTTCAAGCGCGCGCTGGTGAACCTGGCCGGCAACGCCGCCTCGCACGGCGAACATGTGCGCCTGTCTGGCCGCGCCCTGGCGTCCGGCGGGCTGGAGATCATCGTCGAGGACGACGGGCCGGGCATTCCCGAGGCCATGTATGACGAGGCCTTCCGCCCCTTCTCGCGCCTGGACGAGTCTCGCAATCAGAACCGCAAGGGCGTGGGCCTGGGCCTGGCCATCGCTCGCGACGTGGCGCGCGGCCACGGCGGCGACGTCGCCCTGGACCGCAGCGACATGGGCGGACTGAAGGCCACGATCCGCATTCCGGGAACCGTCACGGTCGCCGAGACCGTCTGAGGCCTTCAGCTTTCGCGGGTCAGGGGCTGGCGAAACGGCGCCACAAGGGTCATCTTGGTTCCGACAGGGCTTGGAGATGAATTCGATGCGTAGACTTGCCTTCTTTGCACCCCTGGCCGCGACCCTCGCAGCCGCCGCCATGGCCCAGGCGCAAGCCCCGACCGTCAACGTTACGGTCGGCCCGGAACTTCAGCGTCAGGTCGAGAAGCTTGGCGACCGCGAGGTCAACGAACAGATCGCCGGCCTTCAGGCCGAGGTCGGCAAGGCGTTGGAGCAACGCTACCCCGGCGCCACGGCCAACCTGATCCTGGTCGATC
Organism: Brevundimonas sp.; assembly: GCF_046295075.1. Taxonomy (GTDB): domain Bacteria; phylum Pseudomonadota; class Alphaproteobacteria; order Caulobacterales; family Caulobacteraceae; genus Brevundimonas. The sequence goes on from NZ_JBKBOC010000001.1 coordinate 136,158, forward strand.
TGAAGCCGAACCGCCCGACCATGGAACAGGTGCGTCAGACGCCGGGCCTCGACCCGATCAACAGCATTTCGATCGGTGGGGCCGCGATCAAGGGCGAGATCGTCACGGCGGACGGCCAGACCCGGCCGGTGAACTATTCCTACTTCTCGCCCAACATCGCCGATGTCTGGGGCTACAGCGTCTGGCGCGACGCCGACCGCGCGTTCGAGCGTTTCGGCAATCAGATCGAGCGCGGGCGATTCTAACCCATCTCGCGGTTGCGCTTCACCGCCGCCGCGACCGTCTCGTCCAGCATCGCCGTCAGCCGGCCGTCCTTCGCCATGGCGTCAAGCCCGGCGCGGGTCGAGCCGCCGGGCGAGGCGATCCGGCCGATCAGGGCCTCCAGCCCATCGTCGCCCATCGAGTCCGCTGCGGATCTCAGGGTGGCGCGCGCCAGCATGTCCGCCGTCGCCGCATCCAGACCCGCCGCCTCCCCGGCCCGCGCCAGGGCCTCGGTGAAGGCGTAGAAATAGGCCGCGCCCGATCCGGCCACCGCCGTCGCCGCATCCATCAGGGCCTCGTCGGCCAGAACCACGGTCTCGGCCATCGGCTCGAACAGTGCCCGCCCGATGTCCTCGGCCCGCGCATCCTCCGACCAGACCGAGGCCACGCCGCGCCCGCGCGACACGCCCGTCGTCGGCATCACCCGCACGATAGGCCAGCCGCCGATCCCTTCCGCCAGCGTCGGCGCAGTCACGCCCGCCATCACCGACAGGATGACGGCCCGATCGTTCAGGAACGGCGCCAGCGGGGCCATCACCTCGCGCCACAGGGCCGGCTTGACCGCCAGCACGATCACGGAGGCCTCAGTCAAGGCCTCCATCGGCGGATTGATCCGCGCGCCCTTTGCACGCGCCGTCTCGGCGGCGGGCTTTTCCGACGGGCTGAGAATGATCAGATCGGACGCAGCCACCGTCCCGGTAAGCAGCCAGCCTTCCAGAATGGCGGATCCCAGCCGGCCGCAGCCGACCAGGACGACAGGACCCGTAACGGTCATCAGGCGGTGCCGACGGTCTCAAACAGGCAGGCGTCGATCGCCTCCTGCGGCTTCTTGTTCCCGCGCACCATGAAGTCGAAGGCGGGGTAGTAGCGATCCGAGGCCTCGATGGCGGCGTCGATCATGGACGCAGCCTGGGCCAGGGTCGGGCGCTCGCCCATCGGAAGGGCCAGCGAGTGGCGGAAGACGATCTCGCCGTCCTCGGCCCAGACCTCGAAATGGCCCATCCAGGTGCGCTGGTTGATCAGGCCGACCAATTCATAGGCCGCCGTCTTGCGGCTCTTGGCCACCTTCAGGTCCAGGGCGCAGCACAGCTGAAGGCAATCACCCTCGGGCCGCCAGGCGAACCACAGCTCATAATCCTTCCAGTCGCCGGCCAGAGCAAAGGCCAGATCGCCGTCATCGGTGCGGTCGAACGGAAGATTCTCGGCCGTAAGAACATGCTCGACGACCTCAAGCGGGTCGAAGGGCACGTCCACTTCCTCTGGCCGGGCGATATCCATCAATAGTCTCGATTCGAGCTGCGTCCGCGAGAATCGCGGGCATTAACAGAACGGTAAGCCTGTTCGCAGATTCGGCTCAACCGGCTGCGTCCCCGGGTTGAGTTCCATCTGTGGACGTTCCCTCAGAAGGCTTGCTGGCGGGCTTTGCGGCCGGTTTGCCAGCAGGTTTCGAGGCCGTCTTAAGCTCCGCGATTTCGGCCCGCAGGGCGGCGATCTCGTCTTTCAGCACATCGAATTCGTCGCGGCGGACCAGGTCCATTTCGGCGGCGATCCTGTCGGCCTGGCCGCGCCAGGCGGTCTTCGCCTCTTCGCCTGCGGCCTGGGCCAGGCCCATGGCGCCGGTCGTCAGTTTGGCGAACTCGTCCAGGATGGGATTGCGGGTCTGCATGGCGGCTCCGACCTCAACGTCGTTAACGAAGGTTCACCGACTATGGTGAACGAAACCTTTCTTTCTGCTGCTTCGCGGATGCCATCAAGGCGTTGTTATTCGTCTTCACAGGCGACGGACGCAGCGACGCTTGCTAAACCGCCTTTCAGAGACTGCCCTTCACAGGAACGCCCCTTGCCCTTTCCCGAATTCGATCCGGTTCTGATCCACCTCGGACCGCTTCCGATCCGCTGGTACGCCCTGGCCTATGTCGCCGGCATTGTTCTGGGCTGGTGGTACGCCGCGCGCCTGGCCAAGACCCAGCGTCTGTGGGCGCCGGGCAAGCCGCCCGTCACCACGACGCAGCTGGACGACCTGGTGCTGTGGATCGTGCTAGGCATCATCCTGGGCGGCCGTCTCGGCTACGCCCTCTTCTACAAGCCGGTCATGTACGGCCAGCTGTTCACCGGCCAGACGTTGGGCGAGCGGTTCGAACTGTTCCAGCTGTGGACCGGCGGCATGAGCTTCCACGGCGGCTTCCTGGGCGTGGTCGTGGCCATCGCCCTCTACGCGCGGTCACAGAAGATCGACATGCTGCGCCTCGGCGACATGGTCGCTCCTGTGGTCCCGATCGGCCTGATGTTCGGCCGCCTGGCCAACTTCATCAATGGCGAGCTGTGGGGCCGCGAGACGACCGTTCCTTGGGCCGTGCGCTTCTGCAACGCCCGCATCGAACAGATGTACGGCTTCTGCCCCGCCGGCGACGCGCCCCGCCACCCCAGCCAGCTCTATGAAGCCGGCCTGGAGGGGATCGTCCTGCTGTCCATCCTGTCGCTGGGCATCTGGAAGTTCGGCCTGCTCAAGAAGCCGGGCTACATCACCGGCCTGTTCCTGGTCGGCTATGGCGTCTGCCGCGCCGCGCTGGAAAATGTGCGCGAGCCCGACTTCGGCATGCCCGACTTCCCGCTGGGCCTGACCATGGGAATGATGCTGTCGATCCCGATGATCCTGGTCGGGGCCTGGCTGATCTGGCGCGCCTGGAAGCGTCCCCCGGTCGCCGCCGAGGCATGAACGAGGTCCAAACCCTCAAGACCCGTCTGGCGCGAGAGATCGCCCTGACGGGTCCGTTGACGGTCGCCGACTACGTCACCCGCTGCCTGCACGATCCCAAGGGCGGCTACTATGCGTCGCGTCCTGACCTGGGCGCACGCGGCGACTTCATCACCGCACCCCTGGTCAGCCAGATGTTCGGCGAACTGATCGGCCTGTGGGCGGTCGAGACCTGGAACCGGCTGGGCGCCCCCGAACGCTTCCGCCTGGTCGAAGTCGGCCCCGGCGACGGCACATTGATGAGCGACGCCCTGCGGGCCGCCCGTTTGGTCCCCGGCTTCCTGGAGGCCTGCGACCTGATCCTGATCGAACCCAGCGCCCCCTTGCGCGATCTTCAGGCCAAGGCCCTGGCCGGCGCCGACCTGTCGCCGCTCTGGGTGCGCGACCTTACGCGGATCGAAACCGACGCCCCCGTCATCCTGATCGCCAACGAGGTGCTGGACTGCATGCCCGCGCGCCAATTCGTCCGCACCGACGGCGGCTGGGCCGAACGCCGCATCGGCGTCACCGACGACGGCGACCTGATCTTCGGCCTGACCGCCATCTCCGGCGGCTTCCACAAGCCGGGCTTCGACATCGCGCCGGGCGGCATCCTCGAAATCTCGGAGCAGCAGGCTTTCTTCGGCCGCGACCTGGGTCTGTTGATCAAGGCCGCCTCGGGCGCCGCCCTGCTGATCGACTACGGCCGCGCGCGGCCCGAGGCCGGCGACACCCTCCAAGCCCTGCGCCGTCACCAGAAGGTCGATCCCCTGTCGACGCCGGGCGAAGCTGACCTGACCCAGTGGGCCGACTTCCCCCTGGTCATGGAGGCCGCAGTCCGCACCGGCGCCGACGTCACCGGCTGCCTGCCCCAGGGCGAGTTCCTGCGCCTGCTGGGCATCCAGGCCCGCGCAGAGGCCCTGACGACCAGCCGGCCCGCAGCCGCCGCCGTCATCGCGCGCCAGCTCGACCGCCTGACCGGCGACGACCAGATGGGCAGCCTGTTCAAGGCCGCCGCGATCTTTGCGCCCCGATCCCTGGTCGTGCCCGGCTGGGACGCCTGATATAGGTGGGGCATGAGCGATCTGGCCCCCATCACCCACCCGCTTCTGACCGCCGCCGGCATCGCCCACGGCTTCTTCACCCGCGCGGGCGGGGTCTCGACCGGCATCTACGAAGGCCTGAACGCCGGGGTCGGCTCACAGGACGATCACGCCGCCGTGGCCGAGAACCGCCGTCTCGTCGCCGCCCATTTCAATGCCGACGCCGACCATCTGAACGGCTGCTACCAGATCCATTCCGCCGTCGCGCGCGTGGCCGAAGGCCCCTGGCATGGCCACCGGCCGGAAGGCGACGCCGTCGTCTCGGCCGAGCCTGGTCTGCTGTGTTCTGTCCTGACGGCCGACTGCGCGCCTGTGCTGATGGCCGATCCCGAGACCCGCATCGTCGCCGCCGTCCATGCCGGCTGGAAGGGCGCGCTGGGCGGCGTGATCCATTCCGTCGTCGCCGCCATGCAGGCCCTGGGCGCCGATCCCCGCCGCACCCTGGCCGTAGTCGGCCCGTGCATCGCCCCCGCCAGCTATGAGGTCGGCGTCGATTTCGAAGACCGCTTCACCCACCACGACCCCGGCAGCGATCGCTTCTTCCACCTCGGCGAGACCGAGGACAAACGCCAGTTCGACCTGCCCGGCTTCGTCCTGTGGCGGCTGCAACAGGCCGGCGTCGGCCAGGCCGTCTGGACCGGCCACGACACCTGCGCCGACGCGGCGCGCTTCTACTCCAACCGCCGCGCGTTCCAGCACGGCGAGCCCGACTTTGGACGTTTGATTTCGGTGATCGGGGCTTAGCCCGCGCGCGCCAGCTCCGGCACCCGCGTCACTTCGCGCCACGCATGCGGCGCAGCCAGCAGCGCCCGCACCAGACGGTTGTTCAGCGCGTGGCCCGCCTTGTAGCCCTCGTAACGGCCCAGCAGCGGCGCGCCCAGGACATACAGGTCGCCAATCGCGTCCAGCGCCTTGTGACGCACGAACTCGCGTTCCATGCGCAGGCCGCCGGGGTTCAGTATGTCGTCGCCGTCGATGACCACGGCGTTCTCCAGCGAACCGCCGCGCGCCAGGCCCGCCTGACGCAGGGCCTCGACCTCATGGGCGAAGCCGAAGGTGCGTGCGGCCATGATGTCCTTGCGGAACGTTGGCTCATCCACGACGAAGTCGATGACCTGATTGCCGATCACGGCCGAGGGGAAGTCGATCTCGAACCGCATCTCGTAGCGGTCGCACGGCAGCAGGGCTGCGTGCTTGTCGCCCTCGGTGACGTGGACCGTCTCCAGGATCTCGATATAGCGTTGCGGCGTCGGCTGCGGACGGAAACCCGCCCGGTCCAGCAGTTGCACGAACTCCAGCGCCGATCCGTCCAGGATCGGCAGTTCGGGCCCGTCCACCTCGATCACGGCGTTCGACACGCCCAGCGCGGCGAAGGCGGCCATCAGATGCTCGATGGTCGACAGGCGAACCCCCGCGCCATTCTCGATCATCGTGTTCAGGCGGGCGTCCACGACGGCCTCGCCCGACACCGGAATGCGGTTGTCGCGGTCGGTGATGTCGGTGCGCACGAAGACGATGCCCGTGCCCGAGGGCGCAGGCCGAACCGCCAGCCGCACGCGGCGGCCGGTGTGCACCCCGACGCCGGCGATGATGGCCGGTGCGACGATGGTGTGTTCGTGATGGTCGTTTCTGACCGACAAACTCAAACTCGCTCTTCGTTATGCGCGCCGCACGCCGTGCGGATTGCGCCCTGCATGTCCTTTAGCCGGGGGGCCGCAACCGCGAAATCAAAGTCCGGTTTCGGATTGTTTCGCTATGGGACACGGCTAGAAACGAAGAACGCCCCGGAGCCGGGCTCCGGGGCGTTCCATCGTCACTTGGGTCGTCTAGTTGGCCAGACGGCGGAGAAAGGATGGGATTTCCAGGTCGTCATCGGCCTGTCCCGCCTCCGGCTCTGGTTGCTGCGCCGGCTGGGCCGCGCCCCGCATCTGATGGGTCGGTTGCGGGGCATAGGACGCCTCGTGCTGAGGCTGGGTGCGCTTGCCACGGCCGAACAGGCTCCAGCCGCTGCGGCGGTGATCGCGATCGTCATAACCGTCGTCGGCCTGGGGCTGCGCGGCCGCAGGGCGTTCACGTTCGGCATACAGGTCGCCCTGAGGCGCGACGCGGGGCGCGGGCGCGCGGGTCTCATATTCCTCGACCCACGGATCGACGATGGGGTCCAGGGCGCGCGGCTGCTGTTCGGCGACGCGAATCACCGGCTCGGGGCGCGGTTCCGGCTCGCGAGCGGCAGGGGCCTGAAAGGTCGGCACGACCGGCGCCGCCTCGATGCGGGGCTCGGGCGCACGCGGGGCTTCCGCACGGACCGGCTCGCGATACGTATCACGCGTCGGTTCCGGCGCGCGCGACGGCTGGGTGCCATACAGGCCGCCGGCCGAACGGCGGGCGTCATGACCGGCCAGAGGCGCGCTGGCGGCCGGCGGAGCGATGGGTTCGATACGCTTGATCTCGCCTTCGTCCATGCCCGTAGCGACGACCGAGACGCGGATCTTGCCATCCAGGGCGGGATCGAAGGCCGCGCCGAAGATGATGTTGGCGTCGCCGTCCACCTCGGCCGAGATGGCGTTGGCCGCCTCGTCGACTTCCAGCAGGGTCATGTCCAGACCGCCGGTGATGTTCACCAGCACGGCCTTGGCGCCCTTCAGCGAGGTCTCGTCCAGCAGCGGATTGGCGATGGCGTTCTGGGCGGCCAGCAGGGCGCGGTCGTCGCCCGAGGCCTCGCCCGTGCCCATCATCGCCTTGCCCATCTCGGACATGACGGCGCGCACGTCGGCGAAGTCCAGGTTGATCAGGCCGGGCAGGATCATCAGGTCGGTGATCGAACGCACGCCCGAATGCAGCACCTGGTCGGCCATGCCGAAGGCGTCGGCGAAGGTGGTGCGTTCGTTGGCGACGCGGAACAGGTTCTGGTTCGGAATGACGATCAGGGTGTCGACATAGCGCTGCAACTCGGCGACGCCCGCGTCGGCAAGGCGCATCCGGTGACGGCCTTCGAAGGTGAAGGGCTTGGTCACGACGCCGACGGTCAGGATGCCGCGATCCCGCGCGCACTTGGCGATGACGGGGGCCGCGCCGGTGCCGGTGCCGCCGCCCATGCCGCAGGTGATGAAGACCATGTGCGCACCTTCGAGGTGCTGATGGATTTCGTCGGCGGATTCCTCGGCGGCGTTCATGCCGACCTCGGGGTGGGCTCCGGCGCCCAGGCCCTGGGTGATGGTCTCGCCCAGCTGGATGCGGCGATCCGTCTTGGCGAAGCTGAGGTGCTGCGCGTCGGTGTTGGCCACGACGAACTCGACCCCTTCGAGGCCGGCGTCGATCATGTTGTTCACGGCGTTGCCGCCGGCGCCGCCGACGCCGAACACGACGATCCGGGGCTTCAGTTCAGTGTGTTGCGGCTTGACCAATGAAAGCGACATTTCTTTTTCCGACCTGCTGACCCGCCCCTTCAAACCAACCGACCGCCCCCGCCGAATCGCTTTGGTTATGAGCGCGTTAAGGATTGCACCCATGAAGGTTAAGAGAAGGTTACGGCGATAATGTGAGTCGGACTCCGGAACAGCACAAACTGCGAGCTTGGCCGCAGTTTTCTGTCGCTCAAAGAAAAAGGGCGGCCCTCGCGGGCCGCCCTTACCGTCTTGTTCAGATTAGAACTTACCAGGGACGGAAGTTCAGACCGACGAAGAAGCGACGGCCGTAGGGATCAAAGTTGCTGTAGAGCGTGGTGCCCAACCAAGGCGCCTGTTCGGCGTCGAACGCATTGACCACACCGGCCCGCACGGTGAGATCGTCTCTCACATTCCACAGGACCGTGAAGTCGTTGCGCACGAAGTTGCCTGTGGCCAGGTAGTCTTGCGAACGGCTGTCGGCGTTGTTGATGAAGTCACGCGGGAACACGATGTTCTGCGAAGACTGCCAGTCAGCGGTCCAGTTGACGCTCCACGTGTCGTTAGGCGTGTAGGTCAGCGAGGACGAGAACCGGACCCGAGGATAGGAACCACCAACGACAGCGCGGCCAGCGTATTCGACGAAGTTCGCAGGGTTGGTCGAGTCGAGGAACTCCTGCTGCTCGATCAGCCAGGTTCCGGCCATCGAATAGTCCAGACGCCCCCAGTTCCGTCCCATCATCTCGTCGAAATCGAAGCGATAGCGTGCGTCGAAGTCCAGGCCGCGAGTCGTCAAGGCGGCGTAGTTGATCGAGCCTTGGATGAAGCCGCCGAACGGATCACCCAGAGGGGCGCCGATCTTGAAGGCTTGCGAACGGTCTTGGACGGTCGTCGGGGCAGCCACTGGTGCGACATTGCGGAAGATCGTGCCGCAAGCCGAGGCATTCAGGCCAACGCCATTAACGCAGTTGTTCACAGCGGTCTGAGCCGAGACAGCCGAGATAACCTGCTCAATCTCGATCTCGAAATAGTCCAGCGCCAGCGTGAAGTTCGGAATGAACCGCGGCTGATACACGACCGAGAAGGTGAAGGAGTCGGATTCTTCCGGCTGCAGGAACGGGTTGCCGCCAGAAACGCCTGCGGTGCCGCCGCCGCTGTAGTCAGGAGTGTAATCGTCTTCCGGCGTCGCGGTGGTGCTGCCGAAGTCGTAGGTCAGCCCCTTAGCTGCGGCCAAGGCCGTGCAGTTGGCGATGCGGTTCGCCTTGTTCTCGGCGGTATAGGTTGCCGTGAACGCACCGTTGATGACCGAAGTCTGGCAGGGGTCGGTAAAGTTGATGAAGGTCTGACCCAGCGGATCGAAGTTTTCCGACAGATCCGGCACGCGCGCCGACTTGTTGTAGCTGGCCTTGAACGTGATATCGCGAACCGGGCGGTAGACCAGATTGACGCCGAAGACGTCCAGGTTTCCAACCGTGGTGTAATCGGCATAACGGTAGGAGCCGCTCAGTTCCGCATACTCACCCAGGAACGAGTCCCGGATCAGAGGCAGCGACAGTTCACCGAACACTTCGTCGCTCTTGTACTCCGCGCCTGGCTGGTCCGGGCTGGTGTTCAGGAACAGCAGACGACCTGCGGTATCGCCGTCACGACCAATACCTTGCGTATACTCGCGACGGTGCTCGTAGCCCATCGAGATACCGATCGGACCGGCGCCCCAGAAGTCCCACAGTTGACCGGAAACAGTCGCCAGGCCTTGCTCTTGTTCATTGGTCTCGCGCACGGAGACCGATGCGCCAATATACTCCAAGGCTTCAGCGCTTTGGTTGCCGTTGCCGAAGACGTTCAACGGTTGGCATTCGTTGATCGAGGCCTGACCGTAAGCCGTGTCGCGAAGATCGTTGCCGGTAATGGCCTGATCCATGATGCCCGCAGTGATCAGGTTTCCTTGTGCATCGTACGCAGTGCGCGGAGTGCCCCGTGCCTGCAGCAGTTGGGCCCGGCAGACGATTTGACCCGCACGGCCGGAGACGATGCCTGCAGTGTCAACCACGGCGTCTGCGGCGAGGTTGAAGCGCAGAATGTCGAGACCGGCTTCGACGTTGACGTTCTCAAGCTTGCCGTAGGTGTAGCCGATGTCGAAATCGACGTTCTTGACGAAGGAAACCTTGTCGAACGACCCACGGATGCCGGCGACATAGCGCTGGATTTCACGCGTGTTGTCTTGCGTCCGCTGCGGACCGAACATCGAGTGACGGGCGAACTGGCGCAACGACATCGTCGTGGGAACGCCCGGGTTGTCGCGCGTCGGCGCCGAGTAGTTCTGGACCATGTTGGTCCGGATGGCGTCCTTCACGTTTTGAGGCAGGAAGGCGTTGTCGTCCCAGCGCAGGTCGAACTGCGAGGTCGTTTGAATGAGGTTGGTTTCGTCGGCGGAGTACGAGTTGACCAGGTTGATGTCGAAGAAGGACGGTTGCGAAACGTCGAACGTGTCTTCCTTGACGTATTTGGCTTCAGCATAGGCCGTGATGTTCGACGTGATGTCGAACTTGGCGCCGGTCTGGAAGCGAGCCGATTGCGAGCGAGGCTGAGCGGACTCCGTCGAAAACAGCGCAGGGTTTTCGCCGTCGCCACCGATGTTCAGCGGGCGGTTCACACCGACATTGCCGACACGTTGACCGAAGTTGGCGAAGCGGGCGCTGGTCCCGTCGTACCAGAAGGTCTTACCCGGGTTCACACCGTAGCAGTTGGTGCTGGTGTAGGTGGTGCAGGGCGCGTTCGGGATCAGCGGATTGCTGAGCGGCGTGCCGCCCTGACCGTTGGCCAGGGTAGTCTGGCCCCACCGCGGACGGTCGATTCGCGTCAAGCCGGAGAACAGCTGCGTGTCCGCCACACCATCAAAGTTCGGACCGTTTGCAACGTTCGTCGGATCGGCGTCAACCGAAACCAGAGTAGGCGCACGGCGCAGCCAACGCAGGTCGAGAGGCTTGACCTCTTCGATGTCTTCATACTCGCCGTGAATGTAAACATTCAGGCGATCGTCAAAGAAGTTCTGACCGAGCAGAGCCGAGATGCGTTGGTTGGTTTTGCCGTCGGAGTTGATCTGGCCGTAGTTGGCGTCGATTTCCAGACCTTCGAAATCATCGCGCGTGATGAAGTTGACGACACCGGACACGGCATCTGCGCCATAGACCGAAGACGCACCACCGGTCACGATCTCAATGTTCTGGATCAGCAGACGAGGAATGGTGTCGACGTCAACCGAAAGCGACCCAGCGCTGGACCCGACGTGGCGACGACCGTTGACCAGGGTCAGCGTGCGATTGGAGCCCAGAGCACGCAGGTTGGCGAACGACAAACCACCATCGTTCAGACCGCTGCCCGTCGTATCCGACGGAATCTGCGAACTGGACAGGGCCGGGATATTGGCAAGATAGTTGATGACCGAAGTCTGCCCGGTGCTCAGCAGTTGCTCCTGCGAGACCGTGATGATGGGCGTGGGCGAGGTGGTGGGGTCGCGACGAATGCGCGAACCGGTGACGACGATCTCTTCAACCGTTGCAGCATCGGTTGATTGGCCGACCGGTTGGTCTTGGGCAATCGCCGGTGCGGTTGCGGCGATCAGGCCTGCCAGCACGGTCGTGCCGAACAGATATTTGCGCATTAACATCATTTCAAATTGGCCCCACAAAATTCAAACCCAAGACGAGTCGATAACCCGTCTCTCCTGAATGTGGTCTAGCCGAATGTGACGGCGGGGCAACCATTGTGACCCAAACTGGGCAATCCTACGCTACCAATGTTACAGGAAGGACACACTTCGGTCACATGACCGATAACTTTATTGAGATATTTCAACTAAAAAAATGATTTAAGCTGCAATTTTACTGCACACATTTACAAAGAGAGAAAAGATCTTTCCAATTCAGCGCAGGATTTTGAACACAGCAACCTAAAGGTTGTCGCGCAGCCACCCGGCTACCCGCCCCACCACATTCCCGCGGTGAATGCGGGGCGCATCCGCCGCCGTGATCTGGCGCGCCATCAGCTTGCGGGCCGACACCGCTTCGCGCGGGCCATAGGCGGCGCGGAGCAGGACGCCGGCCGTGGCGCAGAAGGCGGGGCCGGAGGCGGCGTCGGCCAAATGTGGCGCTCGTTGGGGTTTTCCGAGGCGGACGGGGCGGTCGAAGACGCGCACGGCAAGTTCGCGCACCCCGTTCAACTGGCTGGCGCCGCCGGTCAGGACCAGGCCCGCGCCCGGCTCAAGACCGACGCCGGCGTTTTTCAGTCGGTCGCGCAGCAGTTCGAGGGTTTCCTCGACGCGCGGGGCGATGACGGTCTTCAGCATGGCGCGCGGGACGATGACCGGGCCGGCGGAAGCGTCCTCGCCGCGTGGCGGGGCCTCCAGCATTTCGCGGTCTTCGTTGGCGCTGGCCATGGCCGAGCCGTGCAGGGTCTTCAGCCGCTCGGCGCCCGCCTTGGAGGTCGACAGGCCTCGCGCGATGTCCGAGGTGACGTGGTCGCCGCCGACATTCAGGCTTTCGATATGCAGCAATGACCGCCCGCCCCACACGGCGGCGCTGGTCGAGCCGCCGCCCATGTCGATACAGACAGCGCCCAGGTCCATCTCGTCCTCTTCCAGCGCGGCCAGCGACGACACGACAGGCGCGGCGGCCACGCCCTGAAGGTCCAGATGCGCCAGTTCCAGGCAGTGGCTCAGGGTGGTGAAGACGTTCTCGGCCATGGAGACGACCAGCAGGTCCAGTCCCAGCGAACCACCGCGCATCGAACGCGGATCATGCACGCCGCGCGCCCCGTCCACTGACCAGGCGATGGGCAGGACGTGGATCGGGCGGCGGTTGGGCAGGCGAATCTGGGCCAGGGCCATGCCGATGGCGCGCGCCAGATCGGCGTCCCCGACCGGATTAGCGCCGAGTGAGACCCGGGCCTGGACCCGGTGGCTGGCCATCTGGCCGATGGCGGTCGTCACGACGACGCCGGAGACCGGGCTCTGGGCCGCACGCTCGGCGCGTTCGACGGCGTGGCCGATGGCCTGGGCGGCCTCGTCCATATTGATGATCGCCCCGCCCTTTACACCCTTGGACTGGACGTGGCTGGCGCCGGCGACGCGGATGGTGCGGTCGGCGTGGCGCACGCCGTCGGGCTTCATGATGAAGCACGAGACCTTGGACTGGCCGATGTCCAACGCCGCGATCACGGGCGCGCGACCGGCGCGAGGATCCATGCCCCGACCCTGATCGTTCGCCGCTCCGCGTTGCTTGGTCATGATCTTGGCGTTCCTAGGCGTCGCCGGCAGGTCGCACCGCGACCTCGTCCGGGGTTCTGAGATCGACACGGGCGAAGCCCAGGTCGAGCAGGCGTTCGCGCTGGTCCAGCGCATCGAGGCGGATCAGAGCCGCCTCCTGTTCGGTGGCGGGCAGTTGGATCAGGCTGCCGTCCTTCAGACGCAGGTCCCAGCGGCGCTCGTCCACACGGACCAGGGCGTCCACCATCCCCATCAGGCGTGGACGCTGGGCCAGCAGCGGCAGGATCTCGCCCGCCGCCACATCGGCGCCCTTGCCCACGACCAGGGGCAAAGTCGGGTAGCGGCGCGCATCGGCCCCGTCGATGACCTGACCGCGCGCGTCGATGACCTTGATCTGACCGGCTTCCTGCCAGACGGCGAGGCGGTCATGCTCCTTGACCTCGACGATCAGGGTGTCGGGCAACAGGCGCACCACACGCGCCTCTTTGACCCAGCCCACGCCCTGAACCCGCGTGCGAATGGCGTCCAGATCCAGGCTGGTGATCGGCTGGCCGGAATAAAGACCCAGCGCCTGCTGGATCGCCGGCTCGGCCTCGGGCGATGCGCCGGTGATGTGCACCCGCTTCAGCGTCAGGCCCATGCCCGCCGTCAGATTGTCGACCCCATGCGAGACCGAGGCGCCGATCCGCTCGGCGCGCGCCCCCGTCGCCAGAACGCCGACCAGCAGCAGCGCGCCGGCGCCCAGGGCGATCACGGCGGTGCGGGGTGAAATATCGACACGGCCGATGGCGGCCATCTTGCCGGGAATGGCGGACGCGTTCTTGGCCCCGCCACGCGACCGCCCTCCCACTTTGGGAGCCGCGCCGCGTTGGGGAGCCTGATTAGAACTCTGTCGCCGACCGCCGCGAACTACCGCGGGCATGAGGCGTCCTCCACCATCCAACGAACCAGATCATCGTAGCTCATTCCGGTATGGGCCGCCTGCTCGGGCGCGAGCGAGGTCGGGGTCATGCCGGGCTGAGTATTGACCTCCAACAGGACCAGATCGTCCTTAACATCATCATAACGGAAGTCGGATCGGGACACGCCCCGGCATCCCATGGCGACGTGCGCGGCCTCGGCCTGACGCAGGGCCTTTTCGAACACAGCGGCAGGCAGGACGGCGGGCAGGACATGCACCGAACCGCCCGGCGCATATTTGGCCTCGTAGTCGTAGAAACCCTTGGTCGGGGTGATATCGGTCACCGTCAGGGCGCGCGGCCCCGTCGCCTCGCCGATCACCGCGACGGCCAGTTCCTTGCCGGCGATATAGGGTTCGACCATGACCTGCTCGCCATAGGTCCACTCCGGATAGCCGACCTCGGCCTGCGGACCATTGGCCCCTTCGGGCACCAGGAAGACCCCGACGGACGAGCCTTCGGCGTTCGGCTTGATGATGTAGGGCGGGGCGATGACGTGACGGCTGGCGACCTCGTGGCGATCATACAGACCGCCGCCGGGCACCTTGATGCCCGCCGCCCGCAGCACGGCCTTGGACTTCTCCTTGTCCATCGCCAGGGCCGAGGCCAGCACGCCCGAGTGGGTATAGGGAATCTTCAGCGTCTCCAGCACGCCCTGAACGCAGCCGTCCTCGCCCCAGGCGCCGTGCAGGCAGTTCAGCACCACATCGGGCTTGATCAGGCCGGACAGCACATTGGCCAGGTCGCGCCCGGCGTCCACGCGACTGACGCGCACGCCCTGCCGCTCCAGCGCCTGCGCGCACTGCTCGCCCGACGACAGCGACACCTCCCGCTCTGCGGAAAGCCCGCCCATCAGGACGGCGACATGAAGAGATGCGAAGGGGCGGGTCATGGGCGGCTCCAGAACCGTCTGGATGCCGCGCAGGTCGTTAACAGCCCGTCAACCAAACCCTCAAGACATCACTGAAGTGTTGATGAGGCTGTCGTTTCCACCACGACGACCGGCGTGTCCGCACCCGTGACTTCAGGCGCAGCCGCCTCGACAGCCTTCTCGGTTTGAGGCGTCAGGTCCAAAGCGTAAAGATACGCGCCCTGGCACTGTTCCTTGTCGCCGTAGGACCATTGCGCCGCACGATGGCGCACACCCGCCACTGCGGCCGGCGATGCCGGCGCCAGCAGATCGTCGCGGACGGTCATGTCCGGTCGCAACTGCTCGCCCGACAGGTCGAACGCTCCGGTATAGACCGCCTCGCCGTCGCGAACCTCGAACCCTGAGTTCCCCAGGCAGAAATGGGTGATGTACTGGCCGACATTGACCGCGCTCAGCCGCCAGCGACCGGGCGGCACGGAGAAGGTCTGGGTCATGGCCCGCGTGCGATCGCCGCGCACAGCGCCGCGCGTCGGCAAGGCGACGGCGAACAGCGCAGGACGACCGTCCTGCTCCCAGGGCTGGATATCGGGCGCGGGCCCCTGGCGCGTGAAGAACAGCGTCCGACCGCCTTGTTCGGCCATGCCGGTCAGCCGCACGGTGATCAGAGCGTCTCCAGCCGTCACCGCGACCTCTTCGGCCTTGAGAGCGCGCGGCGGGCGAGCGGTGCGCGGCGCCTGCGGCCCCTTTCGGCCGGGCGGCGGCGTCGCGCCTTCCGGAGGCTGGGCCTGCAGGCTCAGGGACACCTTGTCCAGATCGCCTGAACGGCCGATCAGCACCGTCTCGCCGCGCACGGCGTCATTGTCATACACCCGGATGACCTCGCCCTTCGGCTGTGCGGCCCCGACGTGTTCGGCCAGGGCGGCGTGAAGTTCCGCCTGCTCCAGCGCGTCCAGAGCCTTGCCTTCCGTCTCGTCCAAACGAACGACGCGCCAGCCGTTCACCACCATGCAGTTCTCGACATTGGCGGCGACGCCTCTGCGTTCATGCATGCCGTTCATCGCGCCCTGCATGACGCCGACGACCAGCGCGCCCAGCAATCCGCCGGCCGCCGCCGCACCGGCCGCGCCATTATCGTCGGGCTGACGCATGCGCGAGGCCTCGACCATGCACGCGCTCACGGCCGCATCGTGCTGAGCCAGATCAGCCCCGGCGCGGTTGAAGTAGGTATAGCCGGCGCTGGACCGCGTCAGGTCGATACGGTTCTCGACATCCGGAACGGCAGGCCCGACCGCCGCCCTAGTCACGAGTTGAGCCTGGGCCGGTTCTGCGACCAAGGCCACAAGACCCACGACGGCTGCGATACGCTTCATCTGATTTCTCCCCCGAGAAATTTCCCCGTAACGCGCGAGCCCCTCCCGCGCAACTAGAGATCAGCGTCGGCCGATCCGCTTGATCTCCCACTCCAGCTGAACGCCGGTCTTGGTCAGGACATCGGCGCGCACCGCCTCGCCCAGGCCTTCGATGTCGGCGGCGGTCGCCTCGCCAGGGTTGATCATGAAGTTGGAGTGCAGGTCGCTGAACATGGCGCCGCCGCCTGTCTCGACGTGCAGCTTGCCGCGCCAGCCGGCCTCGTCCACCAGCTTCCATGACGAATGGCCGGGCGGGTTCTTGAAAGTCGAGCCCCCCGTCTTCTCCCGGATCGGCTGGGTGGTCTCGCGGCGGCTGGTGATGTCGTTGATCCGGGCGGCGACGGCCTCGGGCGCGTCGGGCGCGCCGCGATAGGTCGCCTCGATCCAGATGATGTCGGTCGGGGCTTGGCTATGGCGATAGGTGTAGCCGAAGTCCGCCAGGACATAGTCGACCCGCTCGCCCTTGCGGGTCAGACCCCAGGCCGAGACCAGCACGTCCTTGGTCTCCGAACCGTAGCAACCGGCGTTCATGGTCAGGGCGCCGCCGATGGTTCCCGGGATGCCGGCATAGAATTCCAGCCCGGCGAGGCCCGCCTTGGCCGAGGCCTTGGCGACCATGGAGTCCAGCGCACCTGCGCCGGCCGTGATCGTATCGCCGTCCGTCATGATCTGCGCCCACGGACGGCCGGCCAGACGGATCACCACCCCCTCGACCCCGCCGTCGCGCACGATGACGTTCGAACCGACGCCCAGCACGGTCACGGGCACAACCGGATCAAGCGCCTTCAGGAAATCCGCCAGATCGTCGGCGTCCGCCGGGATGAACAAGGCCTCGGCCGCGCCGCCCACCCGGAACCAGGTGTAAGGGCCAAGCGGTTCGCCATGCAGCAGCTTGCCGCGCACGGAAGGAAGATCGTCACTCATGGTCATGCGATGTCCGATAAAGGCGCCGCCGCCGAAGTCAAAGCATAGACGAACAAGGCCGCTGGCCTGCCCCGTCCTGCATCGCCTAGGGTCGCGTCATGAAACCCGTTCAAGTGGTCAAGATTCTCGCCCTCTCCATGGTTGTGACGGCGGTCATGCTGATGGGCTGGATCGGGCTCGTCTACGCCGTAAACACCTACACTGCGATCGCCATCACCGCCGAGGAAGTCTTGAACCTGATTCTGGTCGGGTTCGTCGCCGTAATCGGCCTGCCCATCCTGCACGCCGCGACCTATCGATGGTTCTGGCACATCCGGCGCAAGCAGGCGGCTGGCGAATTCCTGCTCGGCGAAGAGATGCCAGGCTTTGGTTCAGAGCCCACCCAGCCGCCTCCATCAATCAAGTGGGGGGCGCGCCAGATCGCCGTCTACGCTCTCTTGTATCTGATCGGAATGAGCTCGTTGATCGCCGCCTACGCTCCCTTGGGCCATCAGGAAGCACTGACCTCATTCCTTTGGCGGTTCAGCGCAGGTCGGGCGTCTTTTTCCAGCCTGGTTCAACTGGTCATCGTCTTCTTGCCGATGGCGCTATGTTTCGCCTGCCTCATCCCATTGTTCGAGACGGACCGGAAACGGCTTGCCGCCGGAGGCCGGAGTGAACAGGAGGTGCTCGGCATCCGCGGTCGACAGGAGTGGCTGTCCTCCTTCGCCACCGCCTTTGTGATGGCTGGCTTTCTGGCCTTCATCGCGGGCAACATGATCCTCGCCTATCTCTGAGGCGAGGGCCGTCAGCCGTTCAACGCCTCCAACTGTCCCGGGAGGGCGTAGGCCCAGGTCGTGATGTCGCCGGCGCCCAGCAGGACGACCAGATCGCCCGCCTTGGCCTCACCCGCGATCACGCCCGGCAGAGCTTCCACGCCATCCAGCGCCTGGACCGAGCGATGGCCGAAACGACGGATCCCTTCGACCAGCGCATGCTTGTCCACCCCGTCCAACGGCGCCTCGCCCGCCGCATAGACGTCCGCCACGATCACCGCATCGGCGTCCGAGAAGCAGGTCGAGAACTCTTCCATCAGGTCGCGAAGGCGGGTGTAGCGGTGCGGCTGGACCACGGCGATGACGCGGCCGTCGCCCTCGGCGTTCTGCACCACCTGGCGCGCGGCCTTCAGAACGGCGGCGATCTCGACAGGGTGGTGGCCGTAATCGTCCACGATCCGCACGCCATTGACGACGCCGGTGGTGGTGAAGCGGCGTTTGACGCCGCCGAAGCCGGCCAGGCCGGTCCTGATCGCCTCGTCGGCCACGTTCAACTCGCGCGCCACGGCGATGGCGGCCAAGGCGTTGGCGATGTTGTGCCCCCCGGCCATGGGCAGATACAGGCCGTCGATCCGCGTCTCGTCGGCGTCCGCGCCCGCCCCGTGGAAGACCACGTCGAACCGGCAGCCGTCCGCGCCCATGTCGATATTCTCCGCGCGCACCATCGCCTGCGGATTGACGCCATAGGTCACTAGGCGTCGGTTATCGATGGCGGCGACCAGCCGCTGCACCTCGGGGTGATCCAGGCAGACGGCTGCGAAACCATAGAAGGGGATGTTCTCGACGAAATCGACGAACGCCTTCCGCACCCCGTCGAAGTCGCCGTAGTGATCCAGGTGCTCGGGATCGATGTTGGTCACGATGGCGACCGTCGATTTGAGGCGCAGGAAGCTGCCGTCGCTCTCGTCCGCCTCGACCACGATCCAGTCGCCGT
This sequence comes from Brevundimonas sp., assembly GCF_046295075.1. Taxonomy (GTDB): domain Bacteria; phylum Pseudomonadota; class Alphaproteobacteria; order Caulobacterales; family Caulobacteraceae; genus Brevundimonas. The sequence goes on from NZ_JBKBOC010000001.1 coordinate 154,814, forward strand.
CACCGACCTTGGCGTTGGTGCCATAGGCGTTGATGATGCCGCCGTTGACCACCGTCGGATCCAGGCCCGCCGCATCCAGCAGGGCCGCGACCATCGAGGTCGTCGTCGTCTTGCCGTGGGTGCCGCCGACCGCGATCGAGAATTGCAGCCGCATCAGTTCAGCCAGCATCTCGGCCCGGCGAACCAGAGGGATGCGACGCTCGCGCGCCGTCTTCATCTCGGGGTTCTCGGCCTTGACCGCCGTCGAATAGACCACGGCCGAGACCCCTTCGCCCACATGGGCGGCGTCGTGACCGATGAAGATTCGGGCGCCGAGCTGCTCCAGACGTTCAGTATTGGCGCTGGCCTTGGCGTCCGAGCCCTGAACCGAATAGCCGATCTTCAACATGATCTCGGCGATGCCGCTCATGCCGATGCCGCCTATGCCGACGAAATGGACGGGACCGAGGTCGAATGGAACGGGGCGAAGGCGTGCGATCATCAAAGCGTCATAGACAGACGCGATGCGTTTTGCATCACCCTTCGCAGCCGGTTACCCGACCTTAACCACAAGGATTCACCATGGCGGTCTCATTGTTGCGGGGCCGCGTTCCATGTCCGATCTGAAGACCCCTGTCCTCGCCAAGGACGTCATTCACCGTGGCGATTGCATCGAAGTGCTGAAGAGCCTGCCCGACGCCTCGGTGGACATGGTCTTCGCCGACCCCCCCTATAATCTTCAGCTGGGCGGCGACCTGCTGCGTCCCGACAATTCCAAGGTCGACGCCGTGGACGACGACTGGGACAAGTTCGACAGTTTCGCCGCCTACGACGCCTTCACCCGCGCCTGGCTGGCGGAATGCCGCCGCGTGCTGAAGCCGGAGGGTTCGATCTGGGTGATCGGCAGCTACCACAATGTCTTCCGACTGGGTTCGGCGATCCAGGACCTGGGTTTTTGGGTGCTGAACGACATCATCTGGCGCAAGTCCAACCCGATGCCGAACTTCAAGGGCACCCGGTTCACCAATGCCCACGAAACCCTGATCTGGGCCGCCAAGAGCCGCGATCAGAAGCGCTATACCTTCAACTACGATGCGATGAAGGCCTTCAACGAAGACACCCAGATGCGGTCCGACTGGACCTTCGCCCTGTGCACGGGTGAAGAGCGGATCAAGGACGCCGACGGCAAGAAGGCCCATCCGACGCAAAAGCCGGAAGCCCTGCTGCACCGCGTCCTGCTGTCGGCGACGCGCCCCGGCGACGTGATTCTGGATCCCTTCTTCGGCACCGGCACGACCGGCGCCGCCGCCAAACGCCTGGGCCGCCACTACATCGGCATCGAGCGTGACGAGACCTATGCCGACGTCGCCGAGACCCGCATCGCCTCGGTCATCCCCGCCCGCCCCGAGGACCTGATCGTCACCGGCTCCAAGCGCGCCGAGCCCAAGGTTCCTTTCGGCGCCCTGGTCGAGGCCGGCCTGCTGAACGCCGGCGATCGTCTGTACTGCCCCAAGGGCGAGCGCGAGGCCCGCGTCCGCGCCGACGGTTCGCTGGTCTCCGGCTCGCTCAGCGGGTCGATTCACAAACTGGGCGCCCTGTTGGAAAACGCCCCCGCCTGCAACGGCTGGACCTACTGGCGCTTCAAGACGGACCAGGGCCTGAAATCCATAGACGCCCTGCGCTCCGAGGTTCGCGCCGCGATGTAAGCTGATGCGACCCCACGTCGCATCAGCCACATCAAGCACTTAGCCGGCAACGCGCGGCCGATACGTACGATTTCGCACACGAACGCCGGGTCAGCTTCGCTGTAACCCACCGAAACCTATGTGAAAATTCGCAAGCCGCGATGGAACTTCGCAGTTGCGAGACCATTGTTGTCCACGGCCCCCGCCGGTGCGGGGTCGGAGCACAACATCATGAAGATCGCGCAGGTCACCCCGCTTTACGAGGCTGTTCCTCCGAAGCTTTACGGCGGCACTGAACGCGTCGTCGCGCATCTGACCGACGCCCTGGTCGATCTGGGCCATGATGTCACCCTGTTCGCCAGCGCCGACGCCCAGACCAAGGCCCGCCTGGTGCCCGTCCGCGACCAGGCCATCCGCCTGGATCCCGCCCCGCTCAAATCCGACCTCGCCGCCCACCTGTCCATGCTGGGCGAGGTGATGGACCGCGCCGACGAGTTCGACGTGATCCACTTCCACACCGACATGATCCATTTCCCGCTGTTCCGGCAGTATGCGGACAAGACGATCACGACCCTGCACGGTCGCCTCGACATGAAGGACCTGCCCGGCGTCTATGCCCGCTGGAGCGAGTTCGGCCTGGTCTCCATCTCGAACGACCAGCGCAAGCCCCTTCATTTCGCCAACTGGAAGGCGACCGTCCATCACGGCATGCCGAGCGAACAGTATCTGTTCTCACCCAAGTCCGAGGGCTACCTGGCCTTCCTGGGCCGGATTTCGCCCGAGAAACGCCCCGACCGCGCCATCGAAATCGCCACGAAGCTGGGCAAGCGCCTGAAGATGGCCGCCAAGGTGGACGCCGCCGACAAACGCTATTGGGAAGAGACCATTCGCCCGATGGTCGAGGGCAATCCCCTGATCGAATTCATCGGCGAGATCGGCGACCACCAGAAGTCCGCCTTCCTCGGCGGCGCCGACGCCCTGCTCTTCCCCATCGACTGGCCCGAGCCCTTCGGCCTGGTGATGATCGAGGCCATGGCCTGCGGCACGCCGGTCGTCGCCTTCCGCTGCGGCTCGACGCCCGAGATCATAGAGAACGGCGCCACCGGCTTCCTGGTGGACACGATGGAACAGGCGATCGCCGCCGCCGGCCGCGCCCATCTGCTGGACCGCCAGACGGTCCGCGCACGTTTCGACCTGCGGTTCTCGGCCACCGCCATGGCGCGCCGCTACCTGGATGTCTACGGCGACCTGCTGGCCCGTCGCCCCTTCGCCGAGGCGCCGCTGGGCAATCTGATTACGCCCTTGCGTCCCATCGAAGAAGATCGCAGCTTCGCCGCCATCGCCTAAGCGTCGCAGCCGACGATTATCGAAGAAAAGCAGGCGGCGAAGGTGAACCCTCCGCCGCCTGCTTCATTTGATCACTCAAGCGGCCCCTGAGCGCCGCATTCGGGTGCGACACGTTCGGCCAAGGCCTCAAACGACGGGGAAGAGACCGCATGGACGACGCCTATTCCACCCAGCTGACCGCCGGCGAGACCGTCGAGGCTTCCGGCCTCGAACAGTTGATGGCGCTCAAGGACGGCGACACCTTCCTGGTCGCGGATGGCTGGGGCGACATGAAGGGCGGCGCCGACGGCCTGTTCGCCGACGACACGCGTGTCCTGTCGCGCTGGGCCATGACGGTCGGTCTGCAGAAGCCGTCGCGGCTGTCTTCCGGCGTCAGCCAGGACAACGTCTTCTTCTCCTGCCACACCACCAACCGCCCCCTGCCCCCGATGGGCGGCCGATCCGCCCCTGCCGGCGTCTTGCATATCGAGCGGCGTCGCTTCCTGTGGGGCCGGCGGATGTTCGAGCGCATCCGCATGGTCAATCACGGCGTGGAGGACATCCTTCTGCCGCTGGCGTTCGATTTCGGCGCCGACTTCGCCGACATCTTCCAGGTGCGCGGCACGCCTCGGGCCAAGCGCGGGACCATCCACACCCCGACCACTGACGGCCGCCGCGTCACCTTCCGTTACACCGGCCTGGACGATGTCGATCGTTCCAGCTGCATCGCCTTCTCCGAGCCCCCCGCCCGCCTGACGCACCAGCGCGCCGAGTTCATGTTCAGCCTGCCCAAGGGGCGCTCGATGGACCTGTTCATCGAATGCGGCGTCGATGCCTGCGAGACGCCGGACGCCGGGCGGTGGCGTCTGAACGCCGTCCAGGCTCGTCTCGCCATGCGCGCCAAGCGCCGGCGGGGCGCCTCGGTGCGCGGTCCGCGCAGCCCGCGGTTCAACGACTGGCTGGATCAGTCGCGGGCCGACATGGCCCTGCTGACCACCGACCTGCCGACTGGCCCCTATCCCTATGCAGGCACGCCCTGGTTCTCGACGCCCTTTGGGCGCGACGGCATCATCGCCGCCTGGCAGATGCTGTGGCTGGACCCGTCCCTGGCCAAGGGCGTGCTGACCTATCTGGCGTCGCGCCAGGCGACCGAGACCTCGCTATTCCAGGACAGCCAGCCCGGCAAGATCATGCACGAGACGCGCGGCGGCGAGATGAGCGCCCTGCACGAGGTGCCCTTCGGCCTCTATTACGGCGGGGTCGATACGACCTGCCTGTTCGTGGCCCTGGCCGGCGCCTACGCCAACCGCACCGGCGATCTGGACCTGATCCGCACGCTGTGGCCCAATCTGATCGCCGCCGCCGACTGGATGCGCGACTATGGCGACAGCAACAATGACGGCCTGATCGACTATCAGCGCGGCGCCGACACCGGCCTGTCCAACCAGGGCTGGAAGGACTCGGAAGACTCCATCTTCCACGCCGACGGCCGTTTCCCCAAGGGGCCCATCGCCCTGTTGGAAGTCCAGGGCTACGCCTTCGCGGCCTGGCGCGCGCTGGGCGACCTGGGCGAACGCCTGCACGACGACCGCGCGACCGAATGGCGGATGCGCGCCGAACAGGTCCGCGCCCTGGTCGAGGACAGGTTCTGGATGGAGGACGAAGGCTTCTACGCCGTGGCCCTGGACGGCGACGGCGAGCAGTGCCGCGCCATCGCCTCCAACGCCGGCCATCTGCTGTTCACCGGCCTGCCGTCGCTGGAGCGCGCGCGCCGCGTCACCAAACGCCTGCTGTCGGCCGAGTTCCGCACCGGCTGGGGAATCCGCACGTTGGAGCTCGGTCAAGCCCGCTTCAATCCGATGAGCTATCACAACGGCTCGGTCTGGCCCCACGACACCGCGATGGCCGCCGCCGGCATGGCCAACTACGGAGAGCGCGAAGCCGTCTCGGAAATCCTGGCCGAGATCTACGCCGCCGCGGCCCATTTCCACCTGCGCCTGCCCGAACTGTTCTGTGGCTTCCCCCGCGAACCGGGCGAGCCGCCCATCGCCTACCCGGTCGCCTGCCTGCCCCAGGCCTGGGCGGCGGGTTCGGTCTTCCTGATGCTGCAGGCGACGCTTGGCCTGTCCATCGACGCCTGGACCGAGACAGTCGATCTGGCCGACCCTGTCCTTCCCGCCGGTCTGGATCGGCTAAGGATCACCGGCCTGGAGGTCGGCGGCTCCGTCGTCGATCTGAACATCCAGCACGCCGGCGGCCGCGCCGTCGTCATTCCCCACCATAAACAAGGCAGGGTCGCGATCCGCACCCTACGGTGACGACCAGGCTCAGGCCGCCGACTTCCTGGCCAGCCAGTCGCGCAGGGCCTGGTTCATACGGGTCTGCCACCCGGCGCCGTCCTGCTTGAAGGCGGCCAGCACGTCGGCATCGAACCTTATGGTGGTCGAGACCTTATCCGCGCCCTTTGGCCTTCCCCGTCGGACCAGCGTCTCTCCGCGATGGTGATCCGCCTTTTCGAACCAGGCGTCGTCCAGCTCGGGCGCGTCGTCAGGATCGACCCAGGCGGTCTTCGTAGCGTCGTTGTTCACGGTCATTGGCCTTCCTCATCGAAATGACGTGGCGCGCCCCGCCGCGCGGCGTCCACACCAGAACCACCATCCGGTCCGTCAAACGCCCGATGGTGATCAGACGTCGTTCTCCATAGTCTTGGCGATCATCCTCGAACGTCAGATGATCGCCGTCGAACACGGCCGCCGCCTGGGCGAAATCCAGCCCTCGCTCGGCCAAGGTGCGCTCGCGCTTGCTCGGATCGAAGGTGATGCGCACGGATTTTTGTTACTACAAAAATAGATCAGGTTCAACGGTCGCCCGATCCAGCGCCTTGGCGAACACCGTCGGCAGGGCCGCCCGCGCCGCCTCGACCGGCATCCAGCGCCAGAGACCATCTGCTTCGCCGCGCGCCGTCATCACGGTCAGGGTCAGGCTGAAGTGGGTGAAGACGTGCTCGACCGCGCCGGCCTCGCGCCAGTCGGCCTCGATCGGCGCCGCCCCTGACGGCGCATCCGTCGTCCAGTCGCCGGTGGGCAGGCCCAGCATTCCGCCCAGCAGCCCCTTGTCCGGCCGCGTCTCGACCGCCACCCGACCCTGATCGTCGACCAGGACATAGGCTGCACCTCGCCGGTGCGGTCGATCCGCCTTCTTGGTCTTCAGCGGAAAACGGGCCGGTTCGCCGCTCGCCAGGCCCAGGCATTCGCTCGCCACGGGACAGGCCCCGCACGACGGCGACTTGGGCCGGCACACCGTTGCGCCCAGGTCCATCAGCGCCTGCGCCCAATCTCCGGGCCGCTCGTCGGTGACGAACAGGCCCGCCAGCCGCCTCAGTTCGGGTCGCGCGGCCGGAACCGGCGTCTCGACCGCGAACAGCCGCGCCATGACCCGCTCGACATTGCCGTCCACCACATTGGCGGCCCGGTCGAAGGCGATGGAGGCCACCGCCGCGGCCGTATAGGCGCCCACCCCCGGCAGGGCCAGCAAGCCGGCCTCCGTATCCGGGAACACCCCGCCATGCTCGCCCGCCACCGCCCGCGCGCAGGCCAGCAGGTTGCGGGCGCGGGCGTAGTAGCCCAGCCCCGCCCAGGCCCCCATCACCTCCGCATCCTCGGCCGCCGCGAGGTCGCAGACCGTGGGCCACCGCGTGGTGAAGGCGTGGAAATAGGGCGTCGCATGCGGCACGGTGGTCTGCTGCAGCATAACCTCCGACAGCCAGACGCGGTAAGGCTCGGTCCGCGCCGCGCCCACTGGCGCCCGCCACGGCAGGCTGCGCGCATGGGCGTCGTACCAGGCCAGCAACCGGGAACGGATCAGGACGATGTCGGGAGAGACGCAAGCCATGGACCGGGCTATATAGACCCATGCGCCGCACGCTGCCCACAGACGCCGAGGTCCGCGAGATCCTGTCTCGCCGCCGCACCCGTCCGGTCCCCCGGCCGGCGCCGCGCGCGGGCAAGGCGCTGACGCCCCTGATCAAGAAGCTGGACGAGCAGTTCGGACGCGGCGCCGGCGCGCTGGAGCCCCGCTGGCGCGAGATCGTCGGCGACCGCCTGGCCCGCGTCACCCGCCCCCAGAAACTGACCAAGGGCAAGGGCGGCCAGCCCGGCGTGCTGGAGTTGCGCGTCGCCGGCGCCGCCGCCCTGCTGATCCAGCATCAGTCCGAGGACATATTGGCCCGCGTCAATCTGTTCCTGGGCGCCGGAACGGTCGATCGCCTGCGCATCGCACAGGGGCCGGTCTCCCCCCTGAAAGACGCCGCCTCGCGCCCCAAACGCAGCGCCAAGCCCCCGCCCCTGCCCGCCCAGGCCGAGGCCGATCTCGCCGCCTCCATCGCCTCCGCCCCCGACGATCTGCGCGCTGCGCTTGCCCGCCTTGGCCGCGTCGCCCTGTCACGTCCCAACAGTCAAGATTGACAAAACTTCGCCGCACCTGTTCTCGACAAGTCTGGGGTTGCGCCGTTCCGGGGGAATCGCGCCACCATTCGCCAACGATCCGATCAAGGAAGTCCCATGGCCGACACTGAATCCCGCTTCGTCCGCATGAGCCGTCGTGCGGCCATCACCGGCGCCGCCCTGGCGACCATGGCCCTGGCCGCGTGCGGCGGCGGCGCCAAGGGCGCGGCCGAGGGCGACATGGGTCTGGGCGCGCCGGAAGGCGCCAAGGTCACCGTGGTCGAATACGCCTCGGTCACCTGCCCCCACTGCGCCCTGTGGCAGAAGAACACCTGGCCCGCGTTCAAGGCCAAATACGTCGACACCAACAAGGTCCGCTACATCTTCCGCGAGCTGCCGACCCCGCCGGTCGACGCCGCCACCGCCGGCTTCCTGGTCGCGCGCTGCGCCGGCCCGGACAAGTATTTCGACGTCGTTCACCAGCTGATGGCCACCCAGCAGGAGATGCTGACCTCGTCGCCGCGCGACTGGCTGCTGCGCACCGCCCAGGCGGCCGGAATGTCCGAGCAACAGTTCAACGACTGCGTCACCGACAAGGACGCCGTCGCCGCCATGGAAACCCGCGTCCAGGCCGCCCGTACCCAGGGCGTGACCGGTACCCCCGCCTTCTACGTCAACGACACCCAGGTCATCACCCCCGGCGGCGAGGGCGCCAGCCTGGCCGACCTGTCCACGGCCATCGACGCCGAACTGGCCAAATAGGATGATCCGCCGCGCCGCCCTCTCGCTATCGGTCTTAGTCGCACTGGCCGCCGCGGGTCTGGCGGCGCCGGCCTTCGCCGCCGATGCGCCCCCGCCCGTCACGGCCCAGGATCATGTCCTGGGTCGCGCGGATGCGCCGGTGACGGTGATCGAATACGCGTCCTTCACCTGCTCGCACTGCGCGGACTTCCACAACACCGTACTGCCGGCGTTTAAGGCCAAATACATCGACACCGGCAAGGTCCGGCTGGTTCATCGCAACCTGCCGACCCAGCCCGCCAATGTCGCCGCCGCCGCCGCTGCGGTGGCCCTGTGCGCCGCGCCCGAACGCTATTTCGACGTGGCGGGCGTCTTCATGCGCGACCAGGCCAATCTGCGCACCACAGGGCCTCAGCCCTGGTTTGCAGCGGGCATCGCCGCCAGCGGCATGACGCGCGAACAGATCGAGACCTGCCTGGAAGGCCCGACCATCCGCGCTGAACTGGACGCCCAGATCGCGGGCGCCGATACAGCCGGCGTCACCGGCACGCCCGCCTTCTTCGTCAACGGCAAGCCCGTCGCCGACCATTCGCTGGACGCCCTCTCGGCCGCCATCGACCCTCTGCTCCGGTAGTCCGCCAGGACGATGCAGTTCCAGCGCCTCCGGCTCGTCGGCTTCAAGTCGTTCGTCGACCCGGCGGAGGTGCATATCGAATCCGGCCTGACAGGCGTCGTCGGCCCCAACGGCTGCGGCAAGTCGAACGTGTTGGAAGGCCTGCGTTGGGTCATGGGGGCCAACTCGGCCAAGGCCATGCGCGGTCAGGGCATGGACGACGTCATCTTCGCCGGCGCGGCGGGCCGACCCCCGCGCAGCCATGCCGAAGTCAGCCTGACCATCGACAATGCGCAACGCCGCGCGCCCCAGCCGTTTACCGATAGCCCCATGCTGGAGGTGTCGCGCCGCATCGACCGGGGCCAGGGCTCGACCTATCGCATCAACGGCAAGGAGGTCCGCGCCCGCGACGTCCAGCTGCTGTTCGCGGACGCCTCGACCGGCGCCAACTCGCCGGCCCTGGTGCGTCAGGGGCAGATCAGCGAGCTGATCGCCGCCAAGCCGCAGAACCGCAGGCGCATCCTGGAAGAGGCGGGCGGCGTGGCGGGGCTGCATACCCGCAGACACGAGGCCGAGCTGCGCCTCAAGGCCGCCGAGACCAATCTGGACCGGCTGGACGACATCGGCCGCGAGCTGGAGACGGCGCTGAACCGGCTGAGGCGCGAAGCCCGCCAGGCCGAGAAATACAAGAAGATCTCCGCCGAGATCCGCGCCCTTCAGGCCGCCCTGCTCTACGTCCGCTGGAACGACGCCAGACTGGCCGCCGAAGCCGCCGCCGAAGAACTGCGCGACGCCGACCGGGCCGTCGCCGAGACCACGACCACATCCGCCGCCGCCCAGACCGCCGCCCTGGCCGCTCAGGAAGCCCTGAAGCCGGCGCGGGAAGAGGACGCCGTCGCATCGGCCTTGCTGCACCGCGCCAGCCTGGAGCGCGACCGGCTCGACATGGCCGAACAGGCCGCTCGCGCCGAGGTGGACCGACTCAAGGCCGAGGCCGCCCGCATCGCCGCCGACGTCGAGCGCGAAACCAACATGGCCGCCGACGCCCAGCGCGAACTGGACCGGCTGGACCACGAACTGACCCGGCTCCAGGCCGAGATCGCCGCCGCCCCCGAACGCGGCCCCGAACTGGACAAGGCCCTTGCCGCCGCCGAGGACGCCCGCAAGGCCGCCGACGGCGAGGTCGAGCGGCTGGCCGGGACGCTCGCCGCCGTCGAGGCCCGCGCCAACGCCGAGACGGCCAGGAAACGCGACGCTGAGGCCCGGCTGGCCCGCGTCGCCGGCCAGCACGACCAGGCGAAGCGCGAACGCGAGGCCCTGGGTCCGCTGGAGACGCCGGAACTGGAAACGGCCCGCAAGGCGCTGGAGACAGCCCAAGCCGAGCTGACCGCCGCGCGCGAGGCCGTCGAGGCGGCCGAGGCCAAGCGCGGCGACCTGGCCCGAATTGAGCAGGAGGCCCGCACCGCCGCCCGCGCCGCCGAGGACCGGCTGGGCCGGTTGCAGACCGAGGCGCGGGGCCTGGCCCAGTTGCTGGTCACCGGCAAGCGCGAGCATCCCCCGGCTCTGGACAAGGTCCGCGCCGACAAGGGCTACGAGGCCGCTCTCGCCGCCGCCCTGGGCGACGATCTGGACGCGGCGCTGGACGCCAAGGCCGCCGCCTATTGGGGCGGGGCGGACGCGCCCTCCCCGACATGGCCCGCCGGGGTCACGCCCCTGTCCGACCATGTTCAGGCGCCCGAGCAGCTGACCGCGCGCCTCGCCCTGTGCGGCGTCGCGTCCCACGCGCAGGCGGCCGACCTCGCCAAGACCCTGCCGCCCGGCGCGCGCCTGGTCACGACCGAGGGCGACCTCTATCGCTGGGACGGGTTCGTCAGCCGCGCAGAGGCGCCCCGCCCCGCCGCCGTCCGCCTGGCCCAGCGCACGCGGCTGGCCGAGCTGGAGGCGGAGATCGACAAGGGCCGCCCCGCCCTGGATCAGGCCCAGGCCGCCCAGAAGGCCGCCACCGACGCCTTCCGCGCCGCAGAGGAGGCGGTCAAGACCGCCCGCCTGGCTCCCTTCGCCGCCGACAAGGCCGTGACCGCCGCCCGCGACCGCGTCGAGACTCTGGCCCGCGAACAGGCCCGTCGCGAAGCCCGCGCCCAGGCCCTAGACGACACCGTCACCCGCCTCGCCGCCGAGGTCGCCGAGGCGCAAGCCGCGCTGGACGCCGCCCAGACCACGGACGCCCCGTCCGAGACCCTGTCTGGCCTGCGCGACGAACTGACCGCCGCCCGAGCCGCCGCCGACACGGCCCGCCTCGCCGCCCAGACCGCCCGCTCGGACCGCGACGCCGAGGCTCGCGATCGCCAGGGCCGAGAGCAGCGGCTGGGCAGCCTGACCCGCGCCCGCGACGGCTGGGTCACGCGGTCCAGGGACAGCGCCGCCCGCATCGCCGCCCTGGCCAAGGATGCGGACAAGACCGCCGCCCTGCTGAAACAGGCCGAGGTCGCGCCCCAGGGCTTCGCCGAGCAGCGCGGCAAGCTGCTGGACACGCTGACCGCCGCGGAACAGCGCAAGCAGGCCTCGTCCGACGCCATGGCTCTGGCCGAGACGGCGGCGACGGACGCCGACCGCGCCAGCCGCGCCGCAGAGACCGCCGCGTCCCAGGCCCGCGAGGCCCGCGCCGGCCTGTCCGCCCGCGCCGAGGCCGCCGCCGAGAAGCTGACCGAGGCCGAGACCACCCTGCGCGAGACGGCCCAGATGTCGCCCGACGAGCTGGGCCGCAAGCTGACCGACGACGCCATCGCCCGCCCGCCCGATGCGGCGGGGGCCGAGAGCCTGCTGTACGGGTTGGAGCGCGAGCGCGAGGCCCTCGGCCCCGTCAACCTGCGCGCCGAGGACGAGGCCGTCGAATACGGCGACCGGCTGAACAGCATGAAGTCGGAACGGATCGACCTGACCCAGGCCATCGCCAAGCTCCGCGACGGCATCGACGAGCTGAACGCCGAGGGCCGCGAGCGGCTGGTCGCCGCCTTCGACGTCATCAACGCCAACTTCAAGAGCCTGTTCGAGGCCCTGTTCGGCGGCGGTCAGGCCGAGCTGAAACTGGTCGAGAGCGACGACCCGCTGGAGGCGGGGCTTGAGATCTACGCCTGCCCGCCCGGCAAGCGGCTGTCGGTCATGAGCCTGATGAGCGGGGGCGAGCAGGCCCTGACGGCGGCGGCCCTCATCTTCGGCGTCTTCCTGGCCAACCCCGCCCCCGTCTGCGTGCTGGACGAGGTGGACGCCCCGCTGGACGACGCCAACGTGGACCGCTTCTGCCGGATGCTGCACGAGATGCGCAGCCGCACCGACACCCGCTTCATTGTCATCACCCACAACCCGGTGACCATGAGCCGCATGGACCGCCTCTACGGCGTCACCATGCCCGAACGCGGCATGAGCCAGCTGGTCAGCGTGGACCTGCATCAGGCGGAGACGCTGGTCGCATGATCGCCCTGCTGCTGGCCCTGATCGATCCTCAACTGGTCGAGACCGGCGTCGGCCGGTTCGCCATCTACGCTGACGTCGCCTCCATCGAACAGGAGGGCGACATCGCCCATATGCGTGAGCTTCAGGTCACGGAGGCGGGGTTCAAGGTCGCGGACGTGACCTATGTCGGGGGCTGGTCGCGGTGGGCCTTCGACTGCCGGGCGAAGACGGCGGATCGGCTCGATTTCGCGTCCTTGAGGTCCGACGGAACCGAAGGCCCGGCGACGGCAGATCCGGCCCCGGCCTATGCCGCCCCGCCCGGCGGCGACGCGGCGGAACTGCTGGCCGTGGCCTGCGGCGACAGAATCAGTCCCGAGACACTCACGCTGGACGAAGCAATCCGTCGGGGCCAAGCGGCGCTGGCGGACTGACCGGCCTCTCTTCCCCCTGCGGCCACTCGATGCGGTCGCGCGGCAGGGCTTCGCGGCATTCGTCCCGCATGAAGGCCATCAGCTTCTCACGAATTTCGCAACGCAGGTCGAAGGCCACCGGCGCGGACCGCGCGCTGGCCAGGCAGCGGACCTGAAGCACCCGTTCGGTGATGTCGGTCACCTGCATGACCTGGACGTCGCCGTCCCACAGTTTCGAGTTCTTCACGATCCCCTCGAATGCCTCGCGCAGCCGATCGATCGGGGCCTCGTAATCGACGTAGAAGAAGGCCGTGCCGATCAGGCGGGCGTTCTCGCGCGTCCAGTTCTGAAAGGGTTTGGTGATGAAGTAGGACAAGGGCAGGACCATCCGCCGCCAGTCCCACAGCTTGACCACCACATAGGTCGCGGTGATCTCCTCGACATTGCCCCACTCGTTCTCGACGATGACGGCGTCGTCCAGGCGGATGGGCTGGGTCAGGGCGATCTGGATGCCGGCGACCATGTTGGTCAGGATCGGCTGCAGGGCCAGGCCGGCGATGATGCCGACGACGCCGGCCGAGGCCAGCAGGCTGACGCCCCATTGGCGGAAGCCGGCGATGGTCATCAGGGCCAGACCGACGGTGACGATGAACAGCACCACCTTGGCCACCCGCTGCAGGATGCGGGTCTGGGTCAGGTGTTTGCGGGCCAGCAGATTGTCCTCGACGGCGATATTGTAGCGCTTCAGGTGCATGACCGACCACATGTCGAGCATGCCCGACGCCAGCCAGCCAAGGGTCAGCACGAACAAGAATTGCAGGACATTGCGGATGTCCTGGGACGGGGCGGGGTCCATGGGCGAGACGGTCACGCCGATGCCGACGCCGATGATGATGATCAGGACACGCAGCTTGATGCGGGCGCGCTCGACCACGCCTCGCCAGAAGACGTCCTTGTTCTTGACCACCCGGCGCAGGATGGCGAAGGCGATCTTGTGCGTCAGCCAGCCGCCGCCGACGAAGACCAGCAGGACCAGCACGACGACCGCCCATTCGGGCAGCCAGTCGAACCGATGCCAAAGGGCGCGGATCTGGCGGGTGACGGCGATGATTTCGGGAGGCATGGGCTTCCTAACGCATCAGGGGCGTTGCGGTTGACCGTTTCCCGCCGTCGCCTCGACCAGATCGGCCAGGCGCTGGGCGGCGTCGGGGATGGCGACGGAGCGGGCGGCGGCGGACATGGCCGACAGGCGGGTGGGGTCTGACAGGACGGCGGTCAGGACAGCCGACAGGCGATCGACGGTCAGGTCGTCTTCCAGAATGACCTCGGCCGCGCCGGCGTCGGTCAGGGCCTTGGCATTCAGGCGCTGGTGGTCGTCGGTGGCGATCTTGAGCGGGATCAGAACGGACGGCAGGGCCGCAACCGCCAGTTCGGCGCAGGTCGAGGCGCCGGAACGGCCCACCACCAGATGCGCCCTGGACAGCCGCTCGGCCATGTCGCGGAAGAACGGGGCGACCTCGGCCTCGATCCCGGCCTCCAGATAGATCTGGCGCGCGGCCTCCAGCGTCTCGGGCCGCGACTGCTGTTGCACCTTCAGGCGACGGCGCAAGGCCTCGGGCAATGCGGCCAAAGCCCGAGGCGTGTTCTCGGACAGGATGCGGGCGCCCTGGCTGCCGCCCGTCACCAGCACATGGATGGGGCCGTCGTCGGCAGGGGCGACATAGGGGCGGTCGAACAGGGCGCGGATTTCGGCGCGCACCGGCGAACCGACGACGTGCGAGCGGCCCTGGACCTTGGCCGGCGCCCGCTCCAGCGTCGGGAAGGACGAGGCGACCTGACCGACATAGGGGGCCAGGATGCGGTTGGTGCGGCCCAGGACCGCGTTCTGTTCGTGGATCACGGTCGGTCGCTGAGACGTCACGGCCGCAACCAGGGCCGGCGCGGAAGGATAGCCGCCGAAGCCCACGACCACGTCGGCGCCCAGCCGGTCGAAGGCCGTGCGCGCCTGGACCACGCCCTTGAAGATGGCGACGCCCGCCTTGATCAAGCCCAGCGGCCCCGAGCCGGTGGCGGCGTCGAGCGCCAGCCGTTCCTCGGCCGGGAAGGCGTGGGCGTATTGCTCGCCCCTATGATCGGTCGCCAGCACCACGCGCCAGCCCCGCGCCGCCATCTCACGCGCCAGGGCCTCGGCCGGGAACATATGGCCGCCGGTGCCGCCGGCGGCGACGACGCAGAGCTTGGTCATGGGGCGGGCTCCGGAAAAAAAGAGGGTCTGAATAGTGCAATTCGTCTGAAATTCAGACGGCGGGAGCGCGAAAAACACCGTCTGAATGGTGCAATTCGTCTGAAATCCGTGGCGGGCGGGTGGGGTCGAGGATGAGGCGGCGACAGGATCGCACGGTTTTGGGGTGTGGGCAGGAGAAAGCGGCTGGTCAGCGTCAAACGGTCGAAATTACTGGGATATATTTGGCTGAAATGGCGGATTGTTGAGGCCGGCGCCATCAGCGCAGTCAAAAGGTTCGTCACAACGGGCACGACGAGGTCACGGCGGACACGACGGGACCGTGCCGGCCCAGAAATCTTGATGGCCTGCGGCGCGGCAAAGCCGCAAATTGATCAACGGCCTGGACATGGCGCTGGGAGCCGACGCGCTCGGTCCCGTCGTGTTCGCCGTGACCTCGTCGTGACCGTTGTGATGAACGCCTTCCAAGCCCGCATCACCCTAGCGGCGCCGAAGAGGATGACGAAAGGAAGTTAGAGCAACCGCCGGCGTCTTCCCGGCAGGCTGGCGCCAGGTTCGTAGGCGCCGGGGCGGCGCCGCGTCAGGGCCAGAGCGAAGCCCATGGTCAGGCCCATGGCCAGCATGGACGAGCCGCCGTAGCTGATGAAGGGCAGGGTCATGCCCTTGGTCGGGATCAGGTTCAGGTTCACCGCCACATTGATGCAGGCCTGAAGCCCGATCAGCATGAACAGGCCCGCCGCCGCCGTCTGTTCGAACGGGTCGGTCAGCTTCATCGCCCGGCGCATGCCCCGGATGACGATGAAGGCGTAGAGGCCGATCATCATCAGGCTGAGGATCAGGCCGAACTCCTCGGCGCCGACGGAATAGATGAAGTCGGTGTGCAGGTCGGGGACGCGGCGCTTCATGACGCCCTCGCCGATGCCGCGACCGAGCAGGCCGCCGGCGCGGATGGCCTCGGACGCGCTGTCGATCTGGTGGGTGTCGGTGGTCTCGGGCGAGAAGAAGCGGCTGAGGCGGTCGCGCATGTGGCCGAAGACGAAATACAGCGACACCAGCCCCGCCATGCCCGCGCTGGCCAGGACCGCCATCCACTTGAACGGCACGCCCGCCATGAAGAAGACGGCCATGAAGGTGGTGGTGATCAATAGGGTCTGGCCGATGTCGGGCTGGATCAACAAGAGGGAGACCGTCAGGGCGTAGAAACCAAACGCTATGGTGACGCCCGGCACCCCCTGCCCCTTCTGCGCCTCGGCGAACATCCAGGCGGCGAAGACGATCAGGCCGGGCTTGGCGAACTCGGACGGTTGCAGGCTGAACGGGCCGAAGTTCACCCAGCGCGCCGCCCCCTTCACCGTATCGCCGATGAAGGGCAGGGCCATCATCACCAGAATGGCGCCGAACAGGGCCAGGACGGCGATGCGGCGCACCCCGCGCGGCGACAGCAGCGAACTGGCCAGCATCAGGCTCAGGCCGAGGCCCGAGAAGACCATCATCCGCCAGGAATAGTGGAAGGGGTCGGTGATCGATTCATCAGCCAGGATAGCAGCAGGGCTGGAGGCGAAGCTGAGCGCCACGCCCAGGCCCATCAGCGCCAGCGCCGCGCCCAGCAAGCCGCGATCCACGGTCCAGAACCACTGGGCGACGTGGCTCTGGTCGTTGCGCGAAAAGGCGGGGGTGTAGGGGGCGCTCATGACGCGGTTTCCGGGACGGCCCCGAGGGCCAGGACGGCGGCGCGGAAGGCTTCGCCCCGCGCCTCGAAGTCGGGATACTGGTCGAAACTGGCGCAGGCGGGGGACAAGAGGACGATCTGGTCGTCGCCTGCGGATGCGGCGTCGGCGGCGGCTGCCGCGACGGCGGCGTCCAGGGTTCGGGAGATGACGTGGGGGGTGTCAGCCAGAGTGGCGGCGAAGGCCTCGGCCGCCTCTCCGATCAGATAGGCCCTGATCACGCGCGGGAAGAGGTCGGAGAGATCGTCAATGCCGCCGGCCTTTGGCACGCCGCCGGCGATCCAGAAGACGTGGGGGTAAGAGGACAGGGCCTGACGCGCGGCGTCGGCGTTGGTGGCCTTGGAATCGTTGATGAAGCGGACGGGGCCGAGGCGGCCGACGGCTTCCATCCGATGGGCCAGGCCGGGGAAGGACAGCAGGCCGGCGACGGCGGCGTCGTGAGAGACGCCGATCGCCCAAGCCGCGGCGTAGGCGAAGGCGGCGTTCTGGGCGTTGTGGCGGCCGGCGAGCGAGCGAGCGGTGGTGAGGTCGGCCAGGATTCCGCCTTGCCACCGGATCAACCCCGGCTCCGCGTCTATTCCGCTCATCTCGGCAGAAGCCGGGGCGCAGTTCTGGGGCCGCTCCGATGGATGCCCGGAAGAGGAAACAGCGATGACATGACCGCTCAAGCGTGACTCGATCCCTCGCCCCCAGTCCTCGTCCACGCCGACAATTGCCGTTGCATCCGGCCCCTGGGCCGCGAAGATCCGCGCCTTGGCGGCGACATAGCCCTCCATGCCGCCATGCCGGTCCAGGTGGTCGGGCGAGATGTTGGTCAGGATGGCGACATCGGGGGCGAAGGTGGTGGTCAGGTCCAGCTGGTAGCTGGAGACCTCGATCACATAGACGGCGTCGGGCGTCGGGGCCGGCAGGGCCAGGACGCCGATGCCGATGTTGCCGCCGACATGGACCGTCAGGCCCGCCGACTTCAGCACCCAGCCGATCATGGCGGTGGTGGTGGACTTGCCGTTGGTGCCGGTGATGGCGACGACGCGGGGCCGCTGGTCCTTCGGCAGAGCGGAGATGGCGCGGGCGAACAGTTCGACGTCGCCGATGACGGGCACGCCGGCCTCGCGCGCCTTGTCGACGCTCCAGTGCGGCTTCGGGTGGGTCAGGGGCGCGCCGGGCGACAGGACCAGGGCGGCGAAGCCCGACCAGTCGGCCGTGGTCAGGTCCTCGACCGTGAAGCCTTCCGCCTCGGCCTGCATCCGGCCCGAGACGCCGTCGTCCCACAGGATCGGGATGGCGCCCCCGGCCTGAAGCGCGCGCGCGGCCGTGATCCCCGACCGTCCCAGGCCGAAGACCGCGACCCGCCTGCCCTCATAGCCGGGAACGGGAATCATCGGATCAGCGCAGCTTCAGCGTGGACAGGCCCAGCAGGGCCAGGGCGCCGGCGATGATCCAGAAGCGGATGACGACGGTGGATTCCGGCCAGCCCATCTTCTCGAAATGGTGGTGGACCGGCGCCATCAGGAAGATGCGTTTCTTGGTCAGCTTGTAATAGCCGACCTGGATCATGACCGAGGCGGCCTCGGCGACGAACAGGCCGCCGACGATGCCAAGGACCAGCTCGTGCTTGGTGGTGACGGCGATGGCGCCCAGGGCGCCGCCCAGGGCCAGCGAACCGGTGTCGCCCATGAAGATCTTGGCCGGAGGGGCGTTGTACCAAAGGAAGCCCGCGCCCCCGCCGATCATGGCCGCGCAGAAGATGGCCAGTTCGCCGGCGCCGGGCACATGGTGGACCTGAAGATACTGGGCGAAGACGAAGTTGCCGGCGAGGTAGCTGATCACCCCGAAGGCGCCGGCCGCCATCATCACCGGGACGGTGGCGAGGCCGTCCAGTCCGTCGGTCAGGTTCACGGCGTTGGAGAAGCCGACGATGGTGAAGGCCGCGAACGCCACATAGAACCAGCCGACGTTCAGCAGCACGGCCTTGAAGAACGGAAACGCGATCGAGGTCTCAAGCCCCGGCGAGGTCGGCGACACCGTCATCCACAGCACGGTCAGGACGCCGGCGACGACGGCGACGACCGTCTGGGCCAGCAGCTTCTGTTTGGAGGTCAGGCCGGCCGAGGTCTGTTTGGTCACCTTGGCGTAGTCGTCGATGAAGCCCAGCACGCCGAAGGCGGCCGTCACGAAGCTGACGATCCAGATATAGGGATTGGTCAGGTCGCCCCACAGGAAGACCGCCACGCCGATGCCGGCCAGGATCATCAGCCCGCCCATGGTGGGGGTGCCGACCTTGGACAGGTGGGAAACAGGGCCGTCGTCGCGGATCGGCTGGCCCCGGCCCTGTTTGGTGCGGATCCAGTTGATGAAGCGGCTGCCCATGGCGACGGCGACGATCATGGCCGTGGCCATGGCCAAGGCGACGCGCACGGTCTGGTACTGGACCAGGTTCAGCAGCGGATACTGGTCCGCCACGTCGGCATAATAGAGATACAGAAGATAGAACATTCTCGTTCCCTATCGCGTCGCGGGCGGCGTGTCGCGGCCTTGCAGGTCGGCCAACGCTTTGGCGACCAGCGACGCCTTGGACCCGTTCGAGCCCTTGACCATGACGACGTCGCCCGGCGCGACCAGCATGACCGCCTCGGCCGCCAGTTCCGCCGCCGTCGCGCGCCAGACGCCGCGTCGCGAGACCGGCAGGGCGTCGTAGAGCCAGCGCATCTCGGGACCGGCGGCGTGGACCAGGTCCAGACCGGCGGCGTCGATGGGGGCGGCGAGCCCTTCGTGCAGGTCGCGGCTCTGGTCGCCCAGCTCCAGCATGTCGGTCAGCACCACGACACGGCGGCCCGAGACGCTGCGCGCGCCCAGGGTCTTGAACCCGGCAGCCATCGACAGCGGATTGGCGTTGTAGCTTTCGTCGATCAGGGTGAAGTCGCCGTCGGCCAGGGTGACCATGCGGGTCTGGCCGCGTCCCGCCAGCGGCTGAAACCCCGCCAGAGCCTCAAGACCCGTGTCCAGCGATACGTCGAGCGCGTCGAGCATCAGGAGAACGCACAGGCTGTTCAGGCCCCAGTGGGCGCCCGACTGGGCCAGGCGATAGTCGATCCGCCGCCCGAACAGTTCGGCGGCGACCGAGGCCCCTTCCGAATCCGGGCGGAAGTCCAGCAGGCGGGCGTCATGATCGGCGTCCGTGCCGAAGGTCAGCAGGCGCGCGCCGACGGACCTGGCTGCGTCGCACAGGACGTTGGAGAAGGCCACGTCGCCGTTCGCTACGGCCGCCCCTCCGGAAACAAGCCCCTGGAAGATACAGGCCTTTTCGCGCGCGACCCCGGCCTCGCCGTCCGCGAAGGCCTCAATATGGACCGGGCCGACGGTGGTGACGCAGGCGGCGTGGGGGGCGACGAAGCGCGACAGGGGCGCGATCTCGCCGGGCGCATTCATGCCGATCTCGAACACGGCGCGCCGGATATCGACCGGCATCCGCGCCAGGGTCAGGGGCACGCCGATGTGGTTGTTGTAGCTCTTGATCGAGCCGTGGGCGGGACCGGCGAGGTCGAGGCCGGCCTTGATGGCCTGGGTGACGCTGGTCTTGCCGACGCTGCCGGTGACGGCGCCGCGTTTGACATGGGGCGCGCGCTCGCGGGCGGCGACGCCCAGGGCCTCCAGGCCGTGCAGCGTATCGGGGACGACGACATAGGAACCGCCGTCGACCGGATGTTCGACCAGGGCGGTCGCGGCGCCGGCGGCGAAGGCGGCGGATGCGAACTCATGCCCGTCGCGCGCGCCCTTCAGCGCCAGGAACAGGTCGCCGGGGACGATCTCGCGGCTGTTGTAGGTCACGCCCGTGATCGGGCGGTCGTCGCCATGCAGCACGCCGCCCGTGGCGGCGGCGACTTCGGCGGCCGTCCAGAGCGGGCGGGCGGATGTATCAGGCATTCAACGACAGGGCCTCGGACGCGACGGTGGCGTCGTCGAAGGGGTGGGTCACGCCCGCGACGATCTGACCCTGTTCATGCCCTTTTCCGGCGATGACCACCACATCCCCGTCGCGCATCATTTCGACGGCGGCCTCGATGGCGGCGCGGCGGTCGCCGATTTCGAGGCCGTCCGGGCAACCCGCGCGGACCTGGGCGCGGATGGCGGCGGGATCTTCCGAACGCGGATTGTCGTCGGTGACGATGGCGACGTCGGCCAGACGCCCGGCGATGGCGCCCATCAGCGGACGCTTGCCGCGATCCCGGTCGCCGCCGGCGCCGAAGACCACGATCAGTCGGCCGGTCGCGTGGGGGCGCAGGGCGTTCAGCACCGTCTCAAGCCCGTCGGGGGTGTGGGCGTAGTCGACATAGACCTCGCCGCCGCGTCCAGCGTCGTTGGCGCCGATCCGTTGCAGGCGGCCCTGGGCGCCGGTCAGGCCTTCCAGAGCGCCGATCACGGCGTCGGCGGGATCGCCCGCCGCGATGCACAGGCCGGCCGCCACCAGGGCGTTCGAGGCCTGGAAGGCGCCGGCCAGCGGCAGCAGGATCTCATGCACCTGGCCGCGCACGTCCAGGGTCAGACGCTGGCCCTCCGGCGTCGCTCGACGGCCGATCAGGGCCAGGTCGCGCCCGCGCTCGCCCACGCCCATCACGCCCAGGCCCGCCATGATCGAGGCCGAGGCGAAGGCGGAATAGGCGTCGGAATCGGCGTTCAGAACGGCGGTGCGGCCGCGCGGCAGCAGGGTTTCGAACAGTCGCATCTTGGCGGCGCGATAGTCCTCCATCGTGCCGTGATAATCGAGGTGGTCCTGGGTCAGGTTGGTGAAGGCGGCGGCCTTCAGCGCCACCCCGTCCAACCGGCGCTGGTCGATGCCGTGCGACGACGCCTCCAGCGCGACGTGGGTCACGTCCTTGGCGGCCAGCTCGGCCATCAGGCGCGCGGCCTCGGCGGCGTCGGGGCTGGTCAGGCCGGGGCCGGTCAGGGCGTAGGTCTTGTCGCCCTTCTGGCCGATGACGCCCAGGGTGCCCATGCTGGCCGACTTGTGGCCGACGCCGGCCCAGATCTGGCGGCAGAAGGTGGCGACCGAGGTCTTGCCGTTGGTGCCGGTGACGGCGACGCAGGTCTTGGGCTGTACGCCGTAGAAGCCCCGCGCGGCGATGGCGTAGGCGCGGCGCACGTCGCCCGAGGTGACCAGGACCGGCGCCGCGCCGTCGGGCGTATCGGTCGGGGCCAGGACCGCAGCGGCTCCTTGCGCCAAGGCTTGCGGGATGAAGGCGCGGCCGTCGGCGGCCGTGCCCGGCAGGGCGACGAACAGGGCGCCGGGGGCGACCTTGCGGCTGTCGGCGGTCACGCCGGTGATGATGGGGTCGCTGGACACGTCGCGGCGCAACAGGTCGGACAGGTGAAGGGCGCTCACAGACCGTCCCCCGCCACGTCCTGATACTCAGGCACTTTTTCGCCGGTCGCCGTGCGCCAGCGATCCTCGCGGCGCTCCACGCCCAGGAAGCCGGCGATGCGGTCGGCGATGTTCTTCACGGCCGGCGCGGCGACATAGGCGCCGGTCTTGGGATAGGCGCCGGGTTCGTCCATGACGATCAGGATGGCATAGCGTTTGCCGTTCAGCGGGCCGTCGACGGGGAAGACCGCCGCGAAGGAGCCGAGCGCATGGCTGGGGTCGTAGCGACCGTTGACCAGCTTGTTGGCCGAGCCTGTCTTGCCCCCGACCCGCAGACCGGCCGCATCGGCGAACCCGCCCGACCCCTTGACCACGTTGCGACGCAGCAGGTCCAGTATGGTGCGCGAGGTTTCCTCGGTGACGACCTGCTGGGGCTGCGCGCCGCGCGCGCCGCCCTTGCGCAAGGACAGCGGGATCATCCGCCCGCCGTTTGTCAGGGCGCCCATGGCCTGAACCATCTGGGCCGGGGTGATCATGATGCCGTAGCCGAACGACAGGGAGGCCAAGGTCGAGTTGTCCCAGCGACGCGGCACGACGGGCTTGGCCGATTCCTTCAGCTCGATGGTCGAGGCGTCCAGCAGGCCCAGGCGGCGGAAATAATCCCGCATCGTGTCAGGCCCCATCTGCACCGCCAGTTGCGAGGTGCCGATGTTGGAGGAGTGCAGATAGACCTCCTCCAGGGTCATCACGCGGTTCTGGGCGTGGAAGTCCTTGATCTTGCGGTCGCCGATCTGGAAGGCCTGGGAGGCGTCGAACAGGGTGTTCATGTCGGCGCGGCCGGTGTCGAGGCCGGCGGCGACGGTGAAGGTCTTGAACACCGAACCCATCTCGTAGTGGCCCGAGACGGCGCGGTTCAGCGTGGCGCCGTCGGGCGCGGCGTTGCGGTCGGCCGAGTTGAAGGTCGGCCAGCTGGCCATGCCCAGGACCTCGCCGGTCTGGACGTCGGTGACGATGCCGACGGCGCCCTTGGCCTGGGCCTTGATGGCGGCGGCGGCCAGTTCGTTTTCCAGCACGCCCTGAACGCGCAGGTCGATGGACAGGGGGAAGCTCTCGCCCCGCTGACCCGCCGCGCGGATCTCGTCGTTGAAGGCCAGCTCGGCGCCCGAGACGCCTCGCCCGCCCGTGTCGGCGTCGCCGATCAGGTGAACCGCCGAGGTTCCCAGCGGATAGGCGCGGCGGTCCTCGGGTTCGAACGTGACCCCGCCCAGGGCCAGGTCGTGGACGGCGGCCTTTTCCTGGGGCGTCAGGCCGCTGAGGGCGATCAGGCGACGGTCGCTGGCCAGGACGCGCTTCAGACGTTCGCTGGAAATGCGCGGCAGGGCGCGGCGAAGCTGGCGATAGGCTAGGTCGCGATCCCAGATCTGGGCCGGGTCCAGATAGAGGCCGTAGTGGATGATGTTGGTCGCCAGCAGTTCGCCGTTGCGATCCGTCAGGTCGCCGCGCACCAGGGCGTTCGGATTGACGCCCGAGCCACGCCCGTTCGCCTCTGCGAACAGGGCCTTGTACGAGGCGCCGACGGCCAGGGCGCCGAAGACGCAGGAAAAGACGATCAGGATCAGGAAGATGCGGACGCGGGTGTCCTCTTCCGGCCGGGCGTCGGCGCGGGCGCGCTCGAAACCGTGTTCCAGACGCCAGATCAGTTCCGACAGCCCGCGCCAGAAGGGCGACAGGCGCCCCTGAAGATCGACGCCCGGCGCGGGGCGGTGATAGCGGTGGTCCTGAACGCTCATTGCGCCGTCTCCGGTGCGGGAGCGGCGTCTTCAACCACGGCCGGGGCCGCAGCGGGGGCGACGGCGGGGGTCGCGGCTGCGACTGGGGCCGGGGCCGGCACGGGCTTCAGCTCGGTCAGTTGAGCTTCCTTGGCCTGACGATGCACGTCCACCGGCGCCATGCCGATCTGGCGCGACAGGGCCTCCAGACGCGCGGGCTGTTCCAGGCGGGCGACCTCGGCGCGCAGCAGGCGGACACGCTGGCCGTTCTCGCGAATGTCCTGTTCCAGTTGGGCGATGCGGCTGCTCTCGCGCGCCGCCGCCGCCTTGGCCGCATAGACCGACACGATCATGATCGCGACCAGGGCCACGCCGATGATCTCGATCCAGCGCACGCCGCGCACCTTCCAGTCGAACAGGCGCTGAAGGGCGGTGCGGGAATAGGTGAAGAAGGGCGCCGTGGTCATGCGGCGCTCCCCCCACCGATCTTGCCCCAGGCCGGGGCGTCGGTGCGGACGGCGGCGCGCAGCTTGGCCGAACGGGCGCGGGGATTGGTCGAACGCTCTTCGTCGCCCGCCTCGCGCGCGCCCTTGAACTGAAGCGTGAAGCTGGGTTTGCGCGGATCGACGGCCATGGGGGCGTGACGCGAGCCGGCGGGGCTGTTGCCCGTGCGCTCGGTCATGAAGGCCTTGACGATCCGGTCCTCCAGCGAATGGAAGGTGACGACGGCGAGGCGCCCGCCGGGGGCCAGGGTCGCCTCGACCGCCTCCAGACCGCGCTCCAGCTCGCCAAGTTCGTCGTTCACCGCGATGCGCAGGGCCTGAAAGACCCGCGTCGCCGGATGGATCGGCGCGCCGCGACGACCGCCCAGAGCTTTCTCGACGACCTCGGCCAGATCCAGGGTGCGGGTGAAGGGCTGTTCGACGCGGCGGCGCAGGATGGCGGTGGCGACGCGGCCCGACTGACGCTCTTCGCCATACAGTTTGAAGATATGGGCCAGGGGGCCGTGATCCCAGCCGTTGACGATGTCGGCGGCGGTCGCCCCGTCGTCGGACATCCGCATGTCCAGCGGCCCGTCACGCATGAAGGAGAAGCCGCGCTCGGCCTGGTCCAGCTGCATCGACGAGACGCCGATGTCGAAGACGGCGCCGTCCAGCTGAGCCTTGCCGCTGTCGGAAAAGGCCTGGGCCAGACCCGAGAAGGGCGTGCGGATCAGCTGGAACTGGCCGGGGAAGTCATTGGCGACGGCGTCGGCGTGGGGCTGAACCGTCGGGTCGCGATCCAGGCCGACGACCTGGGCGCCGGTCTTCAGGATGGCGCGGGTATAGCCGCCGGCGCCGAAGGTGGCGTCGATCACGACATCGCCGGGCGCGAGCGCCAGGGCCTCGATCACCTCGGCCAGCAGGACGGGGGCGTGGGGCGCATTGATGGAGGCGTCGGTCACGATCCGCCTCCCGCCAGCTTCATCTGTGCCGCCAGTTTCAGGGCGCCGATCTGGGCCATGCCGGCCTTGGCCAGGGCGCGCTGCTCGGCGCGGCGGGCCGCCCATTTCTCGCGCGACCAGATCTGGAACCGGTCGTTCAGGCCGACGATGACGACGGTGTCGTCCAGGCCCGCTTCGTTGCAAAGCGCTTCGGGCAGGGTGATGCGACCGCCGGAATCATAGGCCAGGCGGACCTGCTCGCCCATGACCTGCCACTCCAGGGCCGAACGCTCTTCGGAGCCGAACGGCAGGGCCTCGATCATTTCGGCATAGACGGCGAACAGGCGGTCGCCGCCCGCTTCCAGGCAGTCGGCTTCGATCGAGGGGAAGATGAAGACGCCGCCGGCGGCGCCGTTTTCGGTCGTGCGGAAGTCGTTGGGGATGAGGAGACGGCGCTTGCCGTCCAGCTGCTTCTCATAGGTCGAGAGAAACACGCCCTGCCAATCGAACCTTCCGGCCCGTCCCTAGATGCCCTGACGAACGCCCGCCGCGCCCGCCTCTCAGCCCCAAATCATGATTGTGGGATAGCATGGGATCAGATGGGCCTCAATGGGATCAAAGCCAAGATTTAACCATGTTTTGACGTGTGACGACTTAAGCACGGTCTGACAGCGAGAACATACACGGAACAGACGAAGTATTCACAGGCTGTGAAGCGTTCTAACCTTCCTTGAACAGACAATAGGTTAACGACCGCAAACCTGCGGGCTCGCTGCCAGAACGCTGAAATGCGGGGATAATCCGAACTCGGACCAAGGCGACGCGCAAACCACCGCCGCATCGGCGGGCGGCAAGTCCCACCCAACCGGTCTCAAGTCGGACGAAGGCCGATAGGCCCAAGAAAAATCGGCCTCAAGCAGCGCGAAGCGCGATAGGCCCTCAGAAAAGTATGCCAGACGGCCTGTAAGCCGGGTTTTGTTCCGCTCCTAAGAACGGCGACGATCATTCCTCTGGACCGTCCATTGCTGAACGGTTCTCGCGACCTACCCGGACATCTGAGGCGGTGAGCCCCGCGAGGCGAACCCCGCGCGATGTCCCTATTTGGTCTTGCTCCAGGCGGGGCTTGCCATGCCGTCCCTGTTGCCAGGCACGCGGTGGGCTCTTACCCCACCCTTTCACCCTTACCGGCCTCGCGAGGCCGGAGGTTTGCTTTCTGTGGCGCTATCCCTCGGGTCGCCCCGGGCGGAAGTTATCCGCCGCCTTTTCACCGTGGAGCCCGGACTTTCCTCGACGGACGCGAAGTCCGCCGCGACCGCCCAGCCGTCTGGCGCGCGCTAGATGCGCCGCCGCGCCGCCGAGGTCAACCAACGGATGCGTCGGGGCGGCCGGCGAAGACCTTGAAGAACCCAGCCTCAGCTGAATGAGCGGCCCTTATCAGGTCATCTTCACCGCTCGGGCGCGCGTTGATCTGCTCGCGGTGCGGCGTTGGCTGTATCAGCCCGGCAGCGGCCTGAAGGCGCGCTTGCGATCCGCCCGCATCACGCGCGCCATCGTCGAATTGCAGTTCACGCCGTTCCGATGGCCCGAGGGTCAAACGTCAGGCGTTCGAGAACGCCCCGTCGAGGGCTATCGCATCCCTGTATCGTATCGACGATGGAAACCGCACCATTTCGATCATCAGGGTCTTCGGCCCCTTCCAGGACCGCGCGGACCTTTAGTTCAGCACGCCCGTGACGCTCTCGGCGCTGGCGAGTTGGAGAAGGCCGACCAGGCGGGCGCGGGTTTCGCCGTCGGCGACGCCGTCGACGCGGGTCGGTCGCCAGTGGCGCTGGAAGGCGCGGACAGCGGTTTCGGTCTCGGCGTCATAGTCGCCGCCGGGTTTCAGCCCGTAGCCCAGACGGTGCAGGCCGGCGCGCAGGACCATGGCGCCGATGCCCTGATCGCCCTTTTGCAGCAGGCCGCCCAGGGCCTGGATCCGTTCGGGGGCCGGTTCGAACCACAGGCCATGGCCGGCCTCGGCCAGACGCTTCCAGGGGAAGAGTTCGCCGGGATCTTCCTTGCGGTCCGGCGCCAGGTCGGAATGGGCGATGATGCGGTTGTCGGGAATGCTCCAGCGGCTGCGGATATCGTCGATCAGGGCGATGACCGCCGCGACCTGGGCCTCGGGAAAGGCGCGGTAGCCGAATTCGTGGCCGGGATTGACGATCTCGATGCCGATGGAGGCGGCGTTGCAGTCGTCCTCGCCCTGCCAGACGCCGCGACCGGCGTGCCAGGCGCGACGTTCCTCGGGGACAAGCTGGAAGATGCGGCCGTCTTGCTCGACCAGATAGTGGGCCGAGACCTTGGCTTCCGGGTCGCGCAGGCGCGCCAGCGCGGCCTCACCCGTCCGCATGCCCGTATAGTGCAGCACCAGCATGTCGGGAGGCGCACGGCGCGCGTCGAAGTTGGGCGAAGGCGCGTCGATGTAGGATGTCATTGCAGGCGCCGGCTCAGCGGCCGTTGCGTTCCCAGCCATAGGCGACCCAGGCGCCGTCCACCTTGTGCGCCTCGATCAGGTCGGGATCGCCGTTGCGGCGACGCGGCGTCATGTTGCGGCGGGTCCGCATGACCAGTCCGACCAGGAAGACCAGCACGCCCGCGAACAGGGCGATCACCGCAACGGCGGCGGCGGTGAAGATGGCCAGGACGGCGCCGACGGCCATGGCGCAGACGGCGGCGATCATGCCGGCGACCCACATCACGGAGGCCACGATCCCATTGGGACGGCGGCGGGCGGCGAAACCGATGGTGGCGAGACGTTCAGGCTGGAACATGGATCATCCTCTCAGGCGACCCGAGGAACGCCTGACACGCAATGTCGGTCCATCGGGGCCTGCGGTCAATGGACCGCGACGCACGGTCGCGTGTGCCGCGGTCCCTCAGAAGATCGGCTGGTCGGCCAGGACCACCGCGCCCTCGCCCCGCATCCGGTCGCTTTCGACGCGGCGCATCACGGCCTGGGCCTGGGGATCGGCCATGACGCCGCCCAGCATGACCAGGGCCTTGGCCGCCTCGGTCTGGACGCCGAACATCTCCGACAGGGCCTCGAACGGCGACTGCTGCTTGGGGAAATGCTTGAAGCGGACGGGTTCGTTCGACGGGATCTTCGCCAGTTCGCGGGCCTTGTTCACCGCCTCGGTGACGCCGCCCAGCTGATCGACCAGGCCCAGAGGCAGGGCCTGGGCCCCGGTCCAGACGCGGCCCTTGGCGATTTCGCGCACGCGGTCGGGCGACAGTTTGCGGCCCGTCGCCACGCGGGCGATGAAGTCGTCATAGATCCGGTCCATCGAGCCGGCGAAGGCCGCGCGCTGTTGCGGCGTGAACTCCTGCGTCGGCGAGAAGGCATCGGCGTACTGGCCCCCCACCGTCAGCTCGCGCATGTCGACGCCGAATCGGCCCAGCGCATCGGCCAGCACGAACTTGCCGCCGAACACGCCGATCGAGCCGGTCAAGGTCGAGGGCTGGGCCACGATCCAGTCGGCCTCCGAACTGACCCAGTAACCGCCCGAGGCGGCGTAAGCGCCCATGGAGACCACCACCGGCTTGCCCGCCGCCCGCGCCGCGCGCACGGCGGCCAGGATCTGTTCCGAGGCTTCCGGCGAGCCGCCGGGCGAGGAAACGCGGAAGACGATGGCCTTGACGCTCTTGTCCTCAATGGCGTCGTAGATGGCCTCGGCCGTGTCATCCGAGTGGATGGACGAACCGCCGCCGAAGCTGCCGCCGCCGCCGCGGCCGGTGACGATGGCGCCCTCCCCGCCGACGATGGCGATGGCGTTCTTGCCCGAGCCGGTGCGTTCGCCCTTCTGGTCGGCGTATTTGCCGAACTCGACGATCTCGGCGCCCTTGCCCGCGCGGGTCTTGATGGCGGCCTCGGCCTCCTCGACCTGGCCGACCTTGTCGATCAGACGGTTGGCCAGGGCCTGGGGCGCCGAATAGGGGCCGGCCTCAATGATCGTCTTCAGCGCCGGAGCGGTCGTCTTGCGATCCCGGGCCGCGTTGGCCAGGGCGCTGTCGTAGATGGATGTCATCCAGGCCGTCATGGCCTCGCGGTGCGGGCCGGTATAGTCGCTCTGGGTGTATTCGTTGACGGCGTTCTTGTACTCATAGCGCTGTTCGAAGTCGGGCTTGACGCCGTATTTCTCGAAGGCGCGACCCAGGAACAGGCTGTCGGCCGAGAAGCCCGTGGCCTGGAAGCCGGCGGTGTTCTGCATCCACAGTTCCGACGCCGAGGCGCCGACCATATAGGTGGACATCACCGCGCCCACGGGCGCGAAGCCCTGGCTGTGGGCGATCACCGGCTTGCCCGAGTTGCGGAAGCGGTGGATGGCCTGGCGCAGTTCGTCGGCGGTCGCGGGCGTCATGCCGCTTTCCGGCAGGCGGATCAGCAGGGCCTTGACGCTGTTGTCGCCCTGGGCCTGATGCAGGCCGTCCACGACCTGGGTCAGGGCCAGGCCCGAACCGCCGAAGGCCGCGAACGGATTGGATGACGGCTGGTCGCTGATCCCCTCGCGCAGATCCAGTTCCAGCACCGTGTTCGCCGGCGTCGTCGGCTTGGACGAGGAGGCGACGGCGACGGTCAGCAGCACCACGGGAATGACGACGAGGAAGAGGATCAACCCGGTGAAGACACCAAGGACCGTCAGGAAGAATTGCTTCATCGGATTGGAAAACGCGCGCTCGCAGGCCGGAAATGGCCGCGCCAGCATAGGGGGACGCGGGCCGTCGTCAAATGAAGGTCGCGCAATATCCGACGGGCGCTAGCGTTCGCACACGCAAACCGTTTGCTGCGGCGCGGCGCCCCGATTGATGCGGGCCTCGAAAATCCCTATATGAGCCGCCTGAGAGCGAGGGCCTGCGCCCCGCGTATATTTGGAGACCGCGCCATGCTGGTCACCCTGATGAAGTCCAAGCTGCACCGTGCGACGGTGACCCAGGCCGATCTCGACTATGAGGGATCGATCGCCATCGACATGGACCTGCTGGACGCGGCGGGCATCTATCCGCACGAACAGGTCGATGTGCTGAACATCACCAACGGCGCGCGCTTCACCACCTACGCCATCGAGGCCCCGCGTGGCTCACGCGTGATCGGAGTCAACGGCGCCGCCGCCCGCCTGGTCCAGAAGAACGACAAGGTCATCGTGGTCACCTATGGCCAGATGCCCCAGGAAGAAGCCCGCCAGTGGAACCCCAACGTGGTCCTGCTGGACGACGCCAACGAGATCAAACACGCCGGCTGAAGGCTATTGAGGGCCAAGCCAAGAAAGCAATCTTAAAGACGCCAAGAATCATCTTGAGATTGCATCCTTTATGATCTCCTATGCCATTCCATTCCGGCATAGGAGATCAAGATGCGACTCAAAGTGATCACTGCGACGGCCGCTCTGCTAGCGGCAATGTCCATAAGCGCTCATGCCGATCCGATCATTCCTCCGGATGGTCCGCCTCCCAGCTACATCCGGTATTTTTCGGACCCTGAACTGACAAACGAAGTGGGCACGATGCTTACAGCATGTGACTACAGCCGTTATTCCACCGGCGTATCTACAGCCTATTCGACCTATGAGCCGCTGAACTGCGGATGGTGAAAGGTCGGGGCGACCGCCTGGGCGGTCGCCCCTCACACCTTTACCGGGCGATGTCGTAGACGCCCGTGATGTCGATCCGCACCGTCAGTTCGCCGGCGGCGACCGGAGTGCTTTCGGCGCGATCCATCGACATGGCGCGCGCGGCGAACATCGGCATCGGCGGCTGGGGCGCATAGCCGCCGCCTTCGGTCAGGTTGCGGATGCCAGACAGCTGGACGTTCAGCGACTGGGCGTACAACTGGGCCTTGGCCTGCAGGTTTCGCACGGCCAGCTGGCGCGCCTGGTTCTCGGCCGCCGTCGGATCCTTCAGGCCGAAGCTGATGCCGTCGATCTGGTTGACGCCGGCGGCGACCACGGCGTCGGCCGTCGTGCCGACCTTGGTCAGGTCGTTGATCACCACCGTCACGCGGTTGACCGCCTGATAGCCGCGCAGCTTGGGCGGTTCGTTCTGGACATAGTCGTATTGCGCCGACAGGTTCAGGCCCGAGGTCTGGATGTCACGCTCAGCGATGCCGGCGCGGCGCAGTGCGGCGACGACCCGCGTCATCTGCGCAGCGTTATCCCGCATGGCTTCCTGAGCCGTGACCGCCTCGGTCTGGACGCCGAACGTGATGGTCGCCATGTCGGGCGCGGCCTTGACCTCGCCATAGGCAGACAGGTTCAGCGACGGCGCGGGCTGCATCATATGCATGGCTCCCATGGCGGGTTCAGCTGTTTGGGCCATGGCGCGCGGCGTGGCGGCAGCCAGGAAGGCGGCGGCGGCGACCGCGCCGCCCAGGGCGATGGTCTTCAGCGACACGGTCTTCAGGGGGGCGGCGGCCAGGGTGCGGGTCATGCGGTCTTCTCCGTAAGCGATCCAGGACGGCGCGTTCGCCGATCCGTTGCAACGACCTTGGCCGTTCTCGCCTGAACGAACGCCCGTGAGGCTTGGCAGTTTCCGTTCATCTACGTGAAATCGCCGAAAGATCGCCTTCTTGCCCGCCCCCGCTTGGCAAGCCGCGCCCGCGCCTGCTAGGCGAGACCCCTTCCGCCGAGGCGCGCCTTGGGGGCCTGTAGCTCAATGGTTAGAGCCGACCGCTCATAACGGTCTGGTTGGGGGTTCGAGTCCCTCCGGGCCTACCAAACCTTGTCGAGACCACTTCGTCGCGCCAAGAGCGTCAGAGCTTGGCGCTTGCAGGACCTAGTCCAGTCTCTCTTTGAGAGTGCCAGACACGACGTATCGCTCGCCGTCGAATGGCAGACGGATCGTGCGTGGCGCCTCCGGTTGGTCTGCCGTGCGGCACTCTCCGCTCTTGGCTTCGCTCGAAGTGCTATGCGTCCGGCGCTCCAGCACAGAAATGTCCTGCCCGCGCGGGCCGGGGATCATTCGCAGGATGCGCTCGATCACGTCGGTCTGGCCGGCGCAGGACAAATCCCATTCCCCGACGCTGCGAAAGACCATCAGATCTTCGAGGACTGGCGCAAGCCTGCCGCCTCGCACCTCATACAGGGACAACGTCGTCTCCCGGAAGGGATTGGGACGTGAACTGCCCTCCCATTCGCGTCTCACGCCGAACGCCAGTCGATCCGGCTGAAGCCGGTAGGCGGCGGTGTCGAACGCGACGCTGGATATCCGAACGGCGTCGTCATCCATGGCGTGGGGAAGGCGAAGGCGTTGGCGCGGCGTTCCGGTGGCTTCATCGACGACGAGGAGATCCAGATCCCCCCAGGTTTCGTCTGAACTGACCTGAGCGATGAGCGGAACGGCCACCAACAGCAGGCCCGGCTGGCCACGCCAACGCCGACACACCATGGCGTGCGGATTGATGGACGACGGGGATGGAAGCGTGAGGGTGCGGTCGCCTACGCGCACAGCGCGCTCGCCTTGCGCAATGGCGTTGGGGTAGGCCTGGCGCACGATCCTGGCGGCGTTGCCGCACTCTTGATCCTGCGGATTGGCCAGTGCTGGGACGCTCAACGCCAGCGCCAGTGCAACCAGACTCCATTGGCTGATCATCCGCATGGTCCTCTCCTCTCGCAGGCTACGACCCCGCATGGTTCCATCTAGCCTCGCAAACGATACAGTACGCTACGCGTGCAATCGTTTACCCAGCACTCTCCGTGCAGGCGCAAGTTTCCCAAAGGATCGCCTGATTTGTCGTCGTCAGGGTCGGCATCCAAGTGCCGTTTGTCTGACCCTGGGTCGCAGGCTGGTTAGGCGCTCGCACAGTCTAACCAAAGAAGACGCGGTCTGAAGTAGAGCGATTAACGCCCATTACAGGTTGATAGAAATGCAATCTTGTGTCGCAATCTCCACGGGAGATTGGCTCCCTTGGAGGACTGACATGAAATCGATCCGCTCAAATATGGTTCGCCTCAGCGCAGCCGTTGCGATGACCATGGCCGCCACATTCGTTTCAACGGGAACCGCCTCTGCCAATCCCGGCGACCCCGTATGCATCATGCCGCCCGATGATTACTGCACTTTACTGGGCGGATACACTTTCGGCACCAGCGCTTGGCGGGACTGCTATCGACGGGCCAGCGAACTCTACTACGGAGAATATTGCAACGGCACTGAGTCGTAGTCGCGGCCTTGATGGTACGGGGCCGTCATCCTTCGGGTGGCGGCCCTATTTTCATGTAGAGCCATCTCCTTAGCCCCTCCCCTTCACGCCAAGCCCCTCCTATATCGCCAGCCTGTATCCTCTCGGAGTTCCCCCATGGCCTATGTCGCCCGCACCGATCGTCCCTCGGACAAGGCCGCGCGCTATCTGGAGGTCGAGGCGGAGATCCTGGCCGTGCTGGAGGGGGAGCCGAACGTGACGGCGCGGATGGCGACGGTGGCGTCGATGCTGGCGGATGCGTTCGAGCATTATTTCTGGACCGGCTTCTATGTCGTGGCGCCGGACAAGGAAAACGAGCTGGTGGTCGGGCCGTATCAGGGGACGCTGGGGTGTCTGCGGATCGCGTTCGGACGCGGGGTGTGCGGGACGGCGGCGGCGACGCGCCAGACGCAGTTGGTCGAGGACGTTCACGCCTTTCCCGGTCACATCGCCTGCGACAGCCGCTCGGCCAGCGAGATCGTGGTGCCGGTGCTGGACGCCTCGGGCGCGCTGATCGCGGTGCTGGACGTGGATGCGACGACGCCCGCCGCCTTCGATGCCGAGGATCAGGTCGCGCTGGAGCGGTTGATGGCGCGGGTGTTCGCGGCCGGTTGATCGCACGGTCAGCGCCTCTATGGTCCCCGGCGACATGGAGGATCGGATGACACAGCGGACAGTCGCAATCACGGGCGGGCATGGCGTCCTGGGCCGCGCGGTGCTGGAGGCGGCGCTGAAGGCCGGCTGGCAGGTCGCGGTCATCGATCATGCGGCGGGCCATCCCGTGCCGCAGGGCGTGCTGGAGGTCGGCGGGGTCGATCTGACGGACGCGGATCAGGCGCAAGGCGCGATCGATACGGTCATCGCGCGGTTCGGGCGGCTGGACGCCCTGCTGAACATCGCCGGGGGCTTCGTCTGGCAGACGACCGACGATGCGGAGCCGGCCTGGGCGCGGATGCAGGCGCTGAACGTCACGACGGCCGTCAACGCCAGCCGCGCGGCACTGGACGCGCTGAAGGCCTCGCCCGACGGACGGATCGCCAATGTCGGGTCGGCCGCCGCGCTGAAGGCCGGGGCCGGCATGGGGCCCTATGGGGCGGCCAAGGCCGGGGTCCACGCCCTGACCCAGGCCCTGGCCGAAGAGCTGAAGACCACCCACGTCACCGTCAACGCCGTCCTGCCCTCCATCATCGACACGCCCGCCAACCGCAAGGACATGCCCGACGCCGATCCGGCGACCTGGGTCGCGCCGGCCGATCTGGCGGCGGTGATCCTGTTCCTCGCCTCGCCCGAGAGCCGGGCCATGACCGGCGCCCTGATCCCCGTCACGGGCCGCGTCTGATGCGGAGCGACCGGGTCCGCAGCGTCCTTTATCTGCCCGCCTCCAATGCGCGGGCGATCGAGAAGGCGCGGACGCTGGACTGCGATGTCGCCGTGCTGGATCTGGAGGACGCGGTGGCGCCCCAGGCCAAGGCCGATGCGCGCGCCGCCGCCGTCGAGGCCGTTCGCGGCGGCGGTTTCGGGCCGCGCCTGGGCGTGCGGATCAATGGGCTGGACACCGAGTGGGGGCTGGACGATCTGGCGGCGATGAAGGCGGCGGGGGCCACGCTGGTCGTCGCGCCCAAGGTGGAGACGCCAGAGGCGGTCCACGCCCTGTCCGCCGGCCTGGCCAAGGGGTGCGCCCTGTGGGCCATGATCGAGACGCCGCGCGCGCTGACGGCCCTGGCCGACATTGCATCCGCAGATGGGGCGCTGGATGGGCTGATGCTGGGGGTCAACGACCTGGCCAAGACGCTGGGGACCGGGGCGTCTGCGGATCGCGAGCCGTTCAAGCCTTGGCTGGCCCTGCTGGTCGCCGCCGCGCGGGCCAATGGCTTGCTGGCCATCGACGGGGTGTTCAACCGGATCGACGATGCGGACGGGCTGGCGGCCGAGGCATTGCAGGGACGGCTGTATGGGTTCGACGGCAAGAGCCTGATCCACCCGTCCCAGATCGCCGGGGCCAACGCCGCCTTCTCGCCGTCGGGCGCCGAGATCGCCCACGCCCGCGCCGTCATCGCCGCCTTCGCCGCGCCGGACGCCGAGGGCCAAGGCGCGATCCGCGTGGACGGGGCCATGGTCGAGCGGCTGCATCTGGAGCAGGCTCAGGCGCTGCTGGCGCGGGCGGACGGCTGACCGCACCAACGGCGCTTTCGCAACCCGCGCCTCGCCTCGTCTGTACCCGAGAGGCTCTCCCCTACCCCGCGATCTGACCGAAGTCCGCGACCTGGCCCATCACGTCGCGCACCTGGCCCAGCAGCTTCAGGCGGTTGTCGCGTTCGGCGGGGACGTCGGAGTTGACCAGCACGTCCTCGAAGAACCGGTCCACCGGGGCGCGCAAGGCCGCCAGGGCGGTCATGGCGGCGGCGAAGTCCTCGGTCTCCAGCGCGGCCGCGACGGCGGTGCGGGCGGCGCCGACGGCGAAGGCCAGGACGGTCTCGGGCTCGGGCTGGTTCGGCAGGCCGGTCTGGACCATGCCGGTCGGAACCGGTCCCTTCTTCTCCTCGGCGCGGAGGATGTTGGAGGCGCGCTTGTAGCCGGCCAGCAGATTGGCCCCGTCGTCCGTGGCGAGGAAGGCGGCCAGCGCCTCCACCCGACGCACGATGCGGACGAGGTCGTCGTCGCCCAGGGCGAAGACGGCGGCGACGAGGTCGTGGCGTTGGCCTTGGTCGCGGAGGAGGACGGTTAGGCGGTCGGCGAAGAAGGCGAGCACATCAGCCTTCAAAGGCATCAACCAAGCTAGAGGCGCACCATCAGCCCATTTGGCCGCAGACTTTCCTTCCACTTCACGGAAAACGTCGGCTATCGCTTCAAGCTGAGCGAGTGGTTCGTCGCTCTCCATTATGCTTTTGCCTATGGCCGCAGGCAGAGCAGGATTGGTAACCGCCAGTTCTACTTTGGCCGCCGCCAAATGCGCAGGACCGTAGAGGAAGAGGTCGAGAACCTGTTCAGTCCTCAACCCCAAACGCACGCCATTCTCAAGCAATAGCCGGATCACGCCCAACGCCGCTCTCCGCAACGCGAACGGGTCCTTCGAGCCCGTGGGCTTTTCGTCGATGGCGAAGAAGCCGACCAGGGTGTCCAGCTTGTCGGCCAAAGCGACGGCGACCGTGACCGGGGCGGTCGGGACCGTGTCGGCGGGGCCTTGCGGCTTGTAGTGGTCGCGGACGGCGTCGGCGATGCGGTCGCGTTGCTCACGGCCCCACCCGCGGTCGGCTTCGCCTCCCGGTCCCTCCCCATGAAGGGGAGGGAGAGGATCGGGCGCGGATTCTCCCTCCCCTTCATGGGGAGGGACGGCGGAGCGCAGCGACGCCCGGGTGGGGAAGTTCGTTGCGGTGCGGGCGTAATAGCCGCCCATGATCCCCTGAAGTTCTGGGAATTCGCTGACCATGCCCGACAGCAGGTCGGCCTTGGACAGGCGCGCCGCCATCTCGGCCTCGTCCGCGTCGGCGCCGACCAAGGGGGCGATCTCGCGGGCAAGCGCAGCGATGCGCTCGACGCGCTCGGCCAGGGTGCCCAGTTTGGCGTGGAAGGTGACGCCGGACAGTTTGGCGTTCCAGGCGTCGAAGCCGACCTTCTGGTCCTCGTCCCAGAAGAAACGGGCGTCGTTCAGGCGGGCGGACAGGACTCTGGAGTTGCCGGCGGCCAGGGCCTTGCCGCCGTCGGTGGCCTCGACATTGGCGACGACCAGGAAGTTGGGGGCCAGGCCGTCCTTGGACGGATCGCGGACGGCGAAATACTTCTGGTGCACCTTCATCGACAGGCGCACGACCTCGGGCGGCAGGGCCAGGAACTGCGGGTCCATGTCGCCCAGGATCGGGGTCGGCCATTCGGCCAGACCCGCCACCTCGTCCAGCAGGCCGTCGTCATCGACCAAGGCCAGGCCCCGCGCGGCGCAGGCGGCCTTGGCCTGTTCCAGAATGCGCAGCTTGCGGTCGGCTGCGTCGATCAGGACGAATTTCTTCTCCAGCTGGGTGCGGTAGTCGACGAAGTCGCTGACCTTCAGCGGCTGGCCCGAGCCCATGAAGCGGTGACCCTCGGTGATGGCGTCGGATTGGATGCCATCGATCTCGAACGGCACGACCTTGCTGTCGAAGATGCACAGGATGCGCTTGATCGGACGGACCCAACGCAGCGTGCCGGAACCCCAGCGCATCGACTTGGGCCAGGGGAAGGTGCGGACGACATGGTCCACCGTCTCGGCGACAAGATCGGTGGTGGCGCGGCCCTTGGACGACAGGACGGCGAACAGGACGCCGTCGCGCTCGGTCAGTTGATCGCGGGTCAGGCCGGTCTTGCGCAGGAAACCTTCCAGCGCCTGTTCCGGGGCCGAGGCGCGCGGGCCTTTCAGCTCTTCCTCGCGGTCGGGCGTGGCGACGGGCAGGCCGTCGATGACCAGGGTCAGACGGCGCGGACCGGCATAGGTCGTCAGGGCGTCCCAGGTCAGGCCGGCGGCCTTCAGCCGGTCGGAGACCATGCGGTCGAGGTCGCGCGCGGCGCCCTGCTGCATGCGGGCGGGGATTTCTTCGGAGAAGATTTCGAGAAGAAGCTGGGGCATCAGTCGGCGGACTCTTCGGTCGTGGCGGCAGACCGCATCAGGGTGAGGGCGACGTCCCGCAGGGCCAGCGGCGCGTCAGCCGCGCCCGACTCTGCGCTGAAGGCGATGTTCAGCAGGAAGGGGCGCGGAGCCAGAAATGCGTTCTGCAGGATGTCGAACCACTCGGCGCTGACCACGACCACGCCGCGCCAGCCGCCGGGCTGTGAGGTCAGATGGCCGCTCAGATCATCGGCGGGGCGGACGATGCGAACCTCGGCCCACGACTCCTGGCCTTCGATTTCCACACGGCCGCTGGAGAACAGCGAGATCGCCTCGCCGGGGTGCTGCTCCAGATTGATGTCGGCCAGATCGAAGGAGAGAATTCCAGAGACAGTGCTCACGACGCGGCCTTTTCATTTTCGACATAGGCCAGAGCGCAGGCTTTGCAGAGGTCGCGGATGCGGCCGATGTAGCTCTGGCGTTCGGCGACGGCGATGGCGCCGCGGGCGTCCATCAGGTTGAACAGGTGGCTGGCCTTCAGGACCTGGTCGTAGGCGGGCAGGACCAAAGGCTGGCCTTGCGGGCCACGCATGTCCAGCAGGCGCTGAACTTCAGACACCATGTCCTCGAACCGGCGCTTCAGCCCGTCCACGTCATAGCCGTGGAAGTTGGCTTCCGACTGCTGGCGCTCGTTCTCCAGGAAGACCTCGCCGTAGGTCAGCCCCTCCTTGGTGAACTTCAGGTCATAGACGTTGTCCACGCCCTGAACATACATGGCCAGACGCTCCAGCCCGTAGGTCAGTTCGCCCGAGACCACATCGACCTCGATGCCGCCGACTCCCTGGAAATAGGTGAACTGCGTCACCTCCATCCCGTCGCACCAGACCTCCCAGCCCAGACCCCAGGCGCCCACGGTCGGGTTCTCCCAGTCGTCCTCGACGAAGCGGATGTCGTGCAGTTTCGGATCGATCCCAATGGCCGCCAGCGAGCCCAGATACAGCTCCTGAAGGTTGTCCGGGTTCGGCTTCAGAATGACCTGGTATTGGTAATAGTGTTGGAGGCGGTTCGGGTTTTCGCCATAGCGACCGTCGCCGGGGCGGCGGCTGGGCTGGACATAGGCAGCCTTCCACGGCTTGGGCCCGAGCGCGCGCAGGACCGTGGCGGGGTGCAGGGTGCCGGCCCCGACCTCGATGTCATAGGGCTGAAGAATGGCGCAGCCCTGCTCGCCCCAATAGCGGTGGAGCGTCAGGATCAGGTCCTGAAACGCGAGCGGCTCGGTAGAGGGGGTCAAATCGGGCTCGTGGGGAGGGGTGCAAAAAAGACGGCGGACCATAGGGCCCGCCGCCTTCCGCTTCAACACGCTACCAAGCGAGCGCGTGGGTGACCCGTATTATCGCCCCATCTTATTGGGGAGTCGGGTTGGCTTCGTCGCCGCCGTCAGCGGCGGGATCGGCCGCATCGACCGGAGGCGTGGCCGAGGGATCGACCTGACCGTCGGTCGGATTGGCGACCGGGGGCGAGGCCGTGGTGGTGGTCGCGGCAGCCGGTTCACCCGTCGGGGTCGTAGCCGGGGCGGCCGGGGCGGCGGCTTCTGCAGGTGCAGCCTCTTCAGCCGGAGCAGCGGCTTCAGCCGGGGCGGCGGCCTCTTCATCGCCCATGGCGGCCATGGAGTTCGCCGGGTTCAGGACCTGGTCGATCGGGAAGATGGCGCCGTTCGAGGCGTCCAGTTCGGCGCTGACCACCGTGGCGCCGTCAGCCTTGATGGCCGAGCCGGTGCCGTCCAGCAGGATTTGGCTCTCGGCGGCGGTCGGAACGCCGCCCTTCTTGCCCATGATCTGGTCGGGCGTCACGTCGGCGACGATGACGTGATACAGCAGCAGCTGACGCAGTTCGGCGGCGTTGGCCGGATCCATCAGACGCGTGCGGTCGGCCTCCGGCAGGGCGGCGAAGGCCGCGTCGGTCGGGGCGAAGATCGAAATGGCCGGGCGCGTCGCCAGGGTGTCGGTCAGTTGCGCAGCATCGAGGGCCGCCAGAAGGGTGGTGAACTGACCACTCGCTTTCAGCTTGTCGACGACGGTCTCGCCGGCGGCCGGCGTAGCGGCCTGGGCGACATCCGTTGCGGCTGGCGCTGCGGCTTCAGCGGCCGGCGCCGATGACGCGGGCGCGGCAGGCATGGACGTATCAGTCTGCGGCACGGGGGCCTCGGCCGGGGCGGGCGAGGTCGGCGGGGTGACGTCCTGAGCGAAGGCGGGAGCGGCCATCAGGGTGACCACGGCGGTTGCGGCAAGCAGTTTTGCACGAAGCATGACGGTATCCTTTTTCTGTTTGAGGATCGCCATGAGGGGAGCGGCGACCCGTTCCAGTCATCGGAACTGCGGACTCAAATCAGAACGCCGTGATCTGGTTCCGAGACATCGAAACAATTCGTAACGATTGTGATGATCAAGGCGAGACCTTGGCGATATCGGCGTTCCACAGGGCGAATGGCCAGTATTCGGCCACAAACCTGGAACGCTACTGAAGGGCTAACCGCGTTGCTGTGACCCAGGCGTGGGGATGAGCGGCAGTCAGCGCTCGCGCCGCCGCCTGGGCCGCCGCCTCGGTGAGATACAGGCCGAACACCGTCGCGCCCGAACCGGACATGCGGGTCAGGGCCACATCCGGCGTGGCGGAGACGGCGGCGAGGGCGTCCGCGATGGCGGGCGTCAGGGCCAGGGCGGGCGGCTGGAGGTCGTTGCGCTGAACCGACAGCCAGTCGATCACGGCGGCGACGGACCAGTCGTGCGGCGGATCCGGTCGGTCGGCCGAACGCATCGGCCCGGCATCATAGGCGCGATAGACGGCGCCGGTCGGCGACGGGACGCCGGGGTTGAACAGGACGGCCGGCAGCGGCGACAGGCGCGGTTCGTCGGTCAGCACATCTCCCCTGCCCTCGGCCCAGGCGGTGCGCATGCGCAGGCACATGGGGCCGTCCGCACCCACGACGCCGGCGACCACCTCAAGCGCCGCATCGTCGATGTCCAGCGACAGGGCTTGCCGCGTCAGCTTCACCGCCGCGCCCGCGTCGGACGACCCGCCGCCCAGCCCGGCCGCGATGGGCAGGCGCTTGTCCAGCGTCACCTTCAGCTTCGGCTCGCCCGTTCCCGCGACTTCGCCCAGGCGCCGAAGGGCGCGCAGGATTAGGTTGTCGGGCGTAGCCCCCAGCGCCTCGCCGAACGGCCCGGTCACATTTAGAGACAGGCTGTCGGCCGGTTCGACCGAAACCTGGTCGCCCACATCGGCGAAGGCGACCAGGCTGGTCAGCGGGTGATAGCCGTCGGCGTCCACCGCCCCGACATGCAGGAACAGATTGATCTTGGCCGGAGCCAGGGCGGTCAGCGCGGGCATGGAAACTATTGAGAAACGCCCTGGGCGGGCGCGGCGCCGTCCAGCCCATTGGCGATCTTGCGCTCGACATCGGCGCGGCGCTCGGGTTCGGGCTCCAGCACCAGGACGCGGTTCCACAGCCACACGGCCTCGCGTTCGCGGCCCACCCGCCAATAGGCGTCGCCGAGGTGATCGTTGATCTCGGCGTTGGACGGCTCCTTGTCGACGGCCTGCTCCAGGGTGTCGACGGCGGTTTCGAACTGGCCTTGTTTGAACTGGGCCCAGCCCAGAGAATCCTGGATGTTGCCGTTTTCGGGCTCCAGCGCATGGGCGCGGGCGATCATCTCGGCGCCCTCCTGAACCCGCAGGCCCTTGTCGACCCACAGATAGCCCAGGTAGTTCAGCATGTCGGCGTCATTGGGCGCGGTCTGGAGCGCGGCCCACAGTTCGGCCTCGGCCTCGGACGTGCGGCCCAGCGCCTCATAGGCGGCGCCGCGCAGGAAGTGGACGCTGGCGCCCTGATCGGCGGTGTTCAGCACCGGCCCGTCCAGCAGGGTCAACGCCTCGTCATGCTGTTTCAGCTGCATCAACTGACCCGCCAAAACCAGGGCGATCCGGCGGTCGTCGGGGCTGGCGGCGGCCGCGCGGCGCAGTTCGGCCAGGGCGTTGTCCGACTGGCCGTCCTCTTCCAGCGCAATGGCCAGTTGGGCGCGGGCGGCGGCGTAGAGCTGAGGATCGTCGGTCCCGACGCGCGAAAGGGCGCTGCGGGCCGCCGACTTCAGACCGGCGCGCGACAGGACCTGGGCCAGCTGGAACTCGGTCTCGTCATCGTCGTGCAGGTTCTGCGCGAGCCGCAGATAGACGGCGGCGAACTCATTGCCGCGCTCGGCCGACGCCTGGGCGGCGGCGGTGATCAGGCCCTGGGCCGCGCCTTCGCGGAAGTCGGGCAGGACCGGGGGCCGACCGCCGTCGCGCACACGCTGCAACGCGCGGACGACGCCGGGATCGACCGGCTGAACCGCGATCGCGGCCTCATACAGGGCGATGGCGTCGTCGCGACGGCCGCGTCGTTCCATGAACTCGCCATAGGGGCGTTTGAACAGGGCGCCGACCCCGGCCACGTCGGCGGCGGCCTTCAACTCGACCTCGGCCTCGGCATAGTCGCGGCGCTTTTCCAGCAGGGCGGCGCGGTTCATCCGGGCGAAGGCCAGGGTCAGGGGATCGCCGCTGATCGGGGCAGGCTGAAGCGCGCGGGTCCAGTCCCCGGCCGCCGCCGCAATCCACGGCGCGACCAGCAGGCCGGCGCGGGCATGGGGGGCGCCGATGGGTTGCTGGGCCAGGGCGGCGTTGGACGTCCTGGCGTCGCCGCGCACGAAGTCCTGAACCAGCCGGACCAGGCGTCCGCCCTCGACGAAGGCGGGCGAGGCGGTCGCATCGGTGGGCGCAAGTGCGGCCGCCACGTCCAGATCGCCGGTCAGCAGGGCCGATGTGAAGGCCTGTTCGCGCACGCGCGGCTGCTCGGGAACCAGTTGCTCGGCCTGGGCGAGATAGTCCGAGCCGGTCGCGCCCTCGCCCTGCATCAGGGCCAGCTTGCCCGCCAGATACAGGCCATAGGCGCTGCGGCCCTCGGCGTTCGTGGGGATCGGCGCCCAGACCGCAGGGATGGGCGGCGTGACCGGGGTATCGGTGATGATGATGAAGGGATCGGGTGCGGCGTCCTGGCTGGACGGCGCCTGATCCGAAGGCGCCTGGCCCGGCGTCGGCTCGCCTGGCTTGAGGATGATCGCCGGCGGATGGGTTTCCGGCGTCGGCGCGGCAGGCGGGGTTTCCTGTGCGCCGGCCTGTCCGGCCATGGCCAGGGCGAGAACGGTCAGGGAGGCGGCGAAGAGGCGCGAACGGGAGGCGATCATGCCTCGACCCTTCACGCTTTTGCGGCGGCGGGCAAGGGCGGAACGCGCCCCTGCCCCGTTCCGTCACATGTTCGGATAGTTGGGACCGCCGCCGCCCTCGGGCGTAGTCCAGACGATGTTCTGCGACGGATCCTTGATGTCGCAGGTTTTGCAGTGGACGCAGTTCTGGGCGTTGATGACGAAACGCGGATCGGTCTTGGCGACCTCGTCCGCATAGACGACCTCATAGACGCCCGCCGGGCAATACAGCCGCGCCGGTTCGCCGTATTTGGGCAGGTTGACCTGGATCGGCTTGGACGGGTCCAGCAGCTTCAGGTGCGCGGGCTGGTCCTCGGCGTGGTTGGTGTTCGAGATGAACACCGACGACAGCTTGTCGAACGACAGCTTCCCGTCCGGCTTGGGATACTTGATCTCCTTGTGATCGACGGCCAGCCCGGTCGAGGCGGCGTCGGTCTTTTCGTGCTTCAGCGTCGGGATCGGCGACCAACCGCCCAGCAGGGTCCGGCACCACATGTCGAACATGCCAAACGCCCCGCCCAGGGTCGTGCCGAACTTGCTCAGCAGGGGCTTGGCGTTCTTGACGACCGACAGCTCCTTGTAGACCCAGCTCTTTTCGAAGGCGGTCTGGTATTCGACC
The DNA here is from genome assembly GCF_046295075.1 of Brevundimonas sp. Lineage (GTDB taxonomy): Bacteria > Pseudomonadota > Alphaproteobacteria > Caulobacterales > Caulobacteraceae > Brevundimonas. The sequence continues at coordinate 198,678 of NZ_JBKBOC010000001.1, forward strand.
AGTTCGTCGCCGCCGCGTCCGGCCTGAACCGCGTCATAGGCGGCGTCGGCGGCCAGCATGCCGGTCTTCATCGCATTATGGCTGCCCTTGATACGGGGCACGTTCACGAAGCCGGCCGAACAGCCGATCAGGACGCCGCCGGGGAAGCTGAGTTTCGGGATCGACTGCAGACCGCCCTCGGTGATGGCCCGCGCGCCGTACGAGATGCGCGTGCCGCCTTCCAGATGCGGGGCGATAGACGGGTGGTGCTTGAAGCGCTGGAACTCGTCGAACGGCGACAGGAACGGGTTCTTGTAGTTCAGGTGAACGACGTAGCCGATGGCCACGTAGCGGTCGCCGAAATGATACAGGAAGCTGCCGCCGCCGGTGTGCTCGTCCAAGGGCCAGCCGGTGGTGTGCTGGGCCAGGCCGGGCTGGTGCTGCTCGGCAGGCACCTGCCACAGCTCCTTCAGGCCGATGCCGTATTTCTGGGGCGACTTCCCGTCCTGAAGCCCGTGCTTGGCGATGATGGTCTTGGCCAGGGAGCCGCGCACGCCCTCGGCGATGAAGACATATTTGCCGTGGAGTTCGATGCCGGGCTGGAAGTCGTCGGTGGGCTTGCCCTCGCGGTCGATGCCGAAGACGCCGGCGACGACGCCCTTGACCCGACCCGTCTGTTCTTCCCAGACGACGTGGCTGGCGGCCATGCCGGGATAGACCTCGACGCCCAGGGCCTCGGCCTGTTCGCCCAGCCAGCGTGTGACATTGCCCAGCGAGGCGATGTAGCAGCCGTGGTTGTGCATGAAGGGCGGCAGCAGGGGCATGGGCAGAGGAGCCTCGCCCTGCGGGCCCAGCAGCAGGAACCTGTCCTTGGTGACCGGGGTCTCCAGCGGGGCGCCGCGGTCCTTCCAGTCGGGGAAGAGCTCGTTCAGCGCCTTGGGATCGATCACGGCGCCGGACAGGATATGGCCGCCGACCTCGGCGCCCTTTTCCAGCACCGCGACGGTGATTTCCTTGCCGTCCTTTTCCGCCCGCTGCTTCAGGCGGATGGCCGCCGACAGGCCGGCGGGGCCGCCGCCGACGATGACGACGTCATACTCCATGACCTCGCGCTCGACGCCGGCTAGCGCCTCCAGCGGCGGCAGATTGTCGATGATCGCTTCCTGGCGGGCGTTCTCTGCGCCGCCCTCGATGGCTTCTTCGGCCATGTCTTCCCCTGAAATCCAGCTTGTTCGTGTGGTTATGACGCTTATCGGAAGGTGACGCGAGGGCGGTCAAGGCCTATCGGTAGCCCGAGACATGAACGCGCAACCCCACGACATCGCTGCAGTCGAAAGCCTGCTCGCCTTCTGGCGGGATGCGGGGGTGGACGCCTGCTATGGCGATGCGCCCGTCGACCACACCCATGTGGCCCCGCCGCCGGCCGTCAAGGCGGTGCAGAAGGCGACCGCCTCGGTCGTCATGCCGCTGGCCGGCGCCAACGCCGAGGACGCCATCGCCGAGGCGCGAAGAGTGGCCGCGGGCGCGGCGACCCTTCAGGATATGGCGGCGGCCGTCGCGGCGTTCGAGGGCTGTCCCCTGCGCGGCATGGGCGCGACCCAATCGGTGTTCGGACGCGGCAATCCCAACGCCTCGGTCCTGATCATCGGCGAAGGCCCCGGCGGGGACGAGGACCGGATGGGTCAGCCCTTCGTCGGCAAGGCCGGTCAACTGCTGGACCGGATGCTGGCGGCAGCAGGCCTGACCGACAAGGTCTTCATCACCAACACCGTCTTCTGGCGCCCGCCCGGCAATCGCACGCCCAGCCCGCAGGAGCAGGCGGTCTGCGCCCCCTTCGTGGAGCGCGCCTTCGCCCTGTTGCAGCCCAAGGCCGTCCTGCTGCTGGGCGCGGCCTCGGCCAAGTCCGTGCTCCAGGCCGAAGAGGGGATCATGAAGCTGCGCGGCAATTGGAAGGAATGGCGTCTGGCGGAGGGCGCGGTGTCTGCCCCCGTCATGCCGACCCTGCATCCGGCCTTCCTGCTGCGTCAGCCCCAGGCCAAGCGTCAGGTGTGGAGCGACCTGCTGTCGCTGGCCGTTCGCCTTGAAACGGACTCGGTTGAAGAACAAGGATAATCGCGGCATGCTGGCATGCTGACGACCGATCGCCATACACGCGCACGTATTTTACGCGCGTCGCCAACGAGGGGGCCGCCGCTTATGTTTCTGTTCCGCCGCGCGTTCCTCGCGCCGACGCTTGCTGTTGCTTTCAGCGCCTTGGCGGGCGCGGCCATCGCCGAAACGCCTTACGCATCAACCGCCGAATCGAGCGCCGGTTCCAATCGGCTCTCGGCGCTCAGCTCTGCGGACCGCCTCTCCTACACCACCGCCTTCGACGCCCTGCGGCGCGGCGACATCGAGACCGCCCGCGCCTCGGCGCGTCAGGCGCAGGACCGGGTCCTGCTGGGTCAGGTCGAGTTCGAAAGCCTGTTCCACCCCGATCACGTCGCCACCTACGAAGAGCTGACGGCCTGGCTGGAGACCTATTCCGACCTGCCGTGCGCGGACCGCGTCTATACGCTGGCCCTGCGTCGCCGCCCCGACGGCGCGCCCGAGCCGGTGCGGCCGGGGGGCGTGATCGGCCGCACCTGGAACAGTCTGGTGACGGCTGTCTCCGGCGGCGGCGGGGTCGACGATCCGGCGAAGGCGGCCCGCGTCGCCTACAACAACGACGACCTGACCGGCGCCTCGGCCATGGGCCGCCAGATCGGCGACTGGTGGACGGTCGGCCTGGCCGAATGGCGCCTGGGCCAGTTCCACGAATCCTTCGCTGCCTTCGAGCGGGTGGCCAACGATCCGACCGAAGACCCCTGGGTCCGCGCCGGCGCCGCCTATTGGACCGCGCGCGCGGCCGGACAGTCGGGCCGTCAGGATCGGGTGACCGACTATCTGCGCCTGTCGGCCCAGTGGCCCGCCACCTTCTATGGTCAGATCGCCCTGCGTCAGCTGGGCGAGGAACCCGTCATCGAGAACATGGGGCCGCGCGCCTATGAGGCCGAGCCGCGCCTGCGCCGCGCCGCCTATGTGCCCCAGAGCGCCGCCGTCGAGCCGACCGCGCTGGAAGCCTTCGTCCAAGCCGATGCCCGCGCCAAACGCACCGTCGCCTTCTACGAGGTCGGACGCCGCGCCGACGCCGAGACCGAGCTGCGTTCCGGCTTGCGCACCGCCGTCGGCGATGCGGCCAAGATGTGGACGGCCCTGGCGCGCGCCATCATGCCGGTCGGCAATGCGGACGCCACGCGCATCGACGCGACCCGCTATCCGATGCCGGACCTTGCGCCCGAAGGCGGCTTCGTCATCGAGAAGGCGCTGGTCTATGCGCTGGCGCTGAAGGAAACCGACTTCAATCCCAACGCCCGGTCCAGCGTCGGCGCCTATGGCATAATGCAGGTGATGCCGACGACGGCGGCTGAGATGACGGGGGATCGCACTTTCGTTTCCGACCCGTCCAAACTGCTGGTCCCGGCGGTGAACATGCGTTTGGGCCAGACCTACATCAACCGGATGCTGGCCCTGCCGGCCTTCCAAGGCGACCTGCTGCGGGCCGTGGCCTCCTACAACGCCGGGCCGGGCCCTATGCTGTCGGCGGTGCGCAAGCTGGGCCCGGACGCCGATCCCCTGCTGCTGATCGAGACCATCGACGTGCCCCAGGCGCGCGATTACGTCGAAAAGGTCATGGCCAGCTACTGGATCTATCAGCGCCTGTTCGGCGGCCCGCTGAAGACGCTGGACGCCCTGGCCTCGGGCGCCCGGTCCGTGCCCATGGCTCTGGACTATGTCGCGCCGCCGCCCCAGACGCAGCCGGGGGCCCAGCCGGTGCTGATCGCCGAAGCGACCACCGTCGCCGGCGTACGCTAGAAGACCGTAAACAGCAGGCTGGCCCAGAAGGCCGCGCCGATCAGAGCCGCCAGACCATAGCCCATGACCGGATGAATGCCGCGCGAGGCGGGTTCGGCCGGATGGGTCTGGAGGGTCGGCCTTTTCATTCCCCACAGATAACGGCGTCCGCTTAATGCAGCGTCAGCCGGGATGGTTTTCGCCCGTTAAGCCCCCGTCGAAGCCAAGGCGTCGGCCTCCCATTGGCGGAAGTCGGGATGGGCCAGCAGGGTGTCGGCGTAGGCTTGGGCCGTCCCGTCATCGCCGTGGGCCGCCAGGTCCAGCTGGAAATGGCGAATGCGTGCGGCGACCGGCGTGAAGAAGGCGTCCGGCACAGACCATTCTCCGGACAGATAGGGCCCGCCGCCGCCAAACCGGTCGCGCATGCCCCGCCACAGTTCGACGATGCGGCGCAGGTCCTTGTCCAATCCCGGATGTTGCGGCGCGGGGGCCCGGCTGGGGCCGACCATCCAGTGATCGGGCCCCGTCGAACAGGCGGTTCGCAAGGCGTTGAAACCGCCGTGCATCTCGCAGGCTGCAGACCGCGCCAGCCAGCGCGCATGGGCGTCGGCAGGCCAGAGCCGCGCCTCGGGATAGCGTTCCGCCGCCCACACGGCGATGGCCATCGAGTCCCAGATCACCTCGCCGTCGACCTTCAACACCGGGACTTGGCCGGTGGGCGAATGCTCGCGGATCCGGCGATCCGTGTCCGGTCGATTCAGCGGCACGACGATCTCGTCGAACGACGCGCCGCAGTGTTTCAGCACCAGCCAGGGTCGCAACGACCATGTCGAATAGGCCTTGTCGCCGATCACCAGTTCCATGTCGTCCTCATCTTGGAAAGCTGCGGCCATCAATGGCTGGACGCCAGCTTCAGCACAACCAGGCCCGAGGCCACCAGGACCACGCCCGCAATCCTGAGCGGCGTCAGCGGCTCGCCCAGGAAGACCGCACCGACCACGAAGGCGCCCACCGCCCCGATGCCGGTCCAGATGGCGTAGGCCGTGCCCAGCGGCAGGGTCTTCATCGCCATAGACAGCAGGCCGAACGATCCGATCATGAAGACCACCATGCCGACGGTCGGCCAAGGCTTGGTGAAACCCGCCGACGCCTTCATCAGAAAAGCCCAGACGACTTCGAGCAGGCCGGCGAAAAGAAGGAATATCCAGGCCATGACGTTCTCCCTTGCATGGCGAGCCGGGTCGTCCCGGCGGTCATGCCCGATGAAGGGAGAGGTCGTCCTCTAGGTCGATAATCTGGGACAGGCCGGCGGGAAGTCAAGCGACGAACCTTGACTCCGAGCCCCTTGAGACCGACACGACCGGCCCATGATCACGCGCTATTCCCGCCCCGTCGCCGCCGCCATCTGGTCGCAAGAGACCAAGTACAAGATCTGGTTCGAGATCGAGGCCCACGCCGCCACCAAGATGGCCGAGCTGGGCGTCATCCCCCAGGACGCCGCGGACGCCATCTGGGCCAAGGGCAAGGACGCGACCTTCGACGCCGACCGCATCGACGAGATCGAACGCACCACCAAGCACGACGTCATCGCCTTCCTGACCCATGTGTCGGAAATCGTCGGCGAGGAAGCCCGCTTCCTGCACCAGGGCATGACCTCGTCCGACGTGCTGGACACCTGTTTCGCGGTCCAGCTGGCCCGGTCGTCGGACCTGCTGATCGACGGCGTCGACCGCGTCCTGGCCGCGCTGGAGACCCGCGCCAAGGAGCATAAATACACCCCGACCGTGGGCCGCAGCCACGGCATCCACGCCGAGCCCGTGACCTTCGGCCTGAAGCTGGCCGGTTATCACGCCGAGTTCCAGCGGGCCAAACGCCGCCTGATCACCGCCAAGGAAGAAATCGCCACCTGCGCCATCTCCGGCGCCGTGGGCACCTTCGCCAATGTCGATCCGGCCGTCGAACAATACGTCGCCGATCAGATGGGCCTGCAGGTCGAGCCGGTCTCGACCCAGGTCATCCCGCGCGACCGCCACGCCGCCTTCTTCGCCGCCCTCGGCGTCGTCGCCTCCTCGATCGAACGTCTCGCCACCGAGATACGCCACCTTCAGCGCACCGAGGTGCTGGAGGCCGAGGAGTTCTTCGACAAGGGCCAGAAGGGCTCGTCGGCCATGCCGCACAAGCGCAACCCCATCCTGACCGAGAACCTGACCGGCCTGGCCCGTCTGGTCCGCTCGGCGGTGGTGCCGGCCATGGAGAACGTCGCCCTTTGGCATGAGCGCGACATCAGCCATTCGTCGGTCGAACGCGGCATCGGCCCGGACGCCACCATCCACCTGGACTTCGCCCTGCAACGCCTGGCCAATGTGGTCGAGCGGCTGAACGTCTATCCCGAGAACATGCAGAAGAACATCGACCGCCTGGGCGGTCTGGTTCACTCGCAACGGGTCATGCTGGCCCTGACCCAGGCCGGCATCTCGCGCGAAGACGCCTATGCCGCCGTGCAGGAGAACGCCATGAAGGTCTGGCGCGGCGAAGGGGTCTTCATCGACTTCCTGAAGGCCGACGACCGCGTCTCCCTGCCCGCTGACCAGCTGGAAGCCCTGTTCGACCTCGACTACCACACCAAGAACGTGGACGTGGTGTTCAAGCGGGTGTTCGGAGACTGACGCCATGAGCGAGCGCACGATCCGGCTCAATCCCCGGCTCGATCCCCGCGACTATGCAGCGGCCTATGCGCGCGACGGCATGGTGCAGGTGCCCAACCTGCTGGACGAGGCCAGCGCTGAATGGCTGGAGCTCGCGCTGGAACATGACACGGCCTGGAGCCTGGCGCTGCCCACGGCGAAGGGCGGGGAGTTGATCTCTCCGCAAGAGATTGCGGCGCTGGGCCGCGACGAACTGAACGCACGCATGCAGGCCGCCTTGCGCAAGGGCCGCGACGGCTTCTCCTTCGTCTATCTGGCCTATCCCGTCATTAAGGCCTTCCTGACGGGGGAGGACCAGGGCCATGCGACCCACGTCCTGATCCAGTTCTTCAACGACACTCCCTTCATCGAGTTCGCCAAGGCCGTCACCGGCGAAATCGCCCTGACCAAGATCGACGCCCAGGCGACCTGGTTCCGGCCCGGCGACTTCCTGACCCAGCATGACGACACCGGCGTGGGCGAACGGCGCGCGGCCTATACGCTGGGCCTGTCGCGCGACTGGCGGCCCGACTGGGGCGGTCAACTGATGTTCCACGACGCGAACGGGGACATCGAGCGCGGCTTCAAGCCCGGCTTCAACGTCTGGACCGTGTTCAAGACGCCCCGGATGCACTCCGTCGCGCCGGTCGCCGCCTATGCCGGCGGCAAGCGTCGCTCGATCACCGGCTGGCTGCGCGACGATCCGCCGGTTAAGTGACCGACCGCTCGACCGGCGACCGCAGACAGGGCTTCGCCCCCGTCGTTGATGGGGAGACCCGCCTGCTGATCCTCGGCAGCCTGCCCGGCGACGCGTCGCTGAAGGCGGCCCAGTATTACGCCCATCCCCGCAATGGCTTCTGGCCCCTGATTGGAGGGGTGCTGGGCGAAGGCTTGGCCGCCCTGCCCTATGAGCAACGCCTCGAACGGTTGAAGGCGCGAGGCGTCGGTCTGTGGGACGTAATCGCCTCGGCGGAACGGTCGGGCAGTCTGGACGTGGCGATCCGGTCGCCGGAGGCGGCCGACTTGCGGGGTCTGGTCGAAAGCCTGCCGGAGCTGAGAGCCGTCGCCTTCAACGGCGGGCTGGCGGCCAAGCTCGGACGGCGCATTCTGAGCGATCTGGATAGCATCGCCTTGGTCGATCTGCCGTCGTCTAGCCCCGCCCATGCAATATCCTTGTCGGCAAAGGCGGACAGCTGGGCCATACTGGGGCAGTTTCTCCCCGGATAAGCCTGCCGCCTGATGATCCTCACCCTATCCTGCCCCGACCGCCACGGCATCGTCGCGGCCGTTTCCGCCTTCCTGCTGGAGCGGGACGCCAACATTTCCGATGCACAACAGTTCGGCGACGCCTCCAGCGCCACCTTCTTCATGCGGGTGGTGTTCGAACCGGCGGAAGGCGACCCGGAGGCGGCGATCCGCGCAGCCTTCGCACCCTTGGCCGAGCGGTTCGCCATGGACTGGACCCTGCGCGGTTCCGCGCCGCGCCGGGTGATGATCCTGACCTCCAAGTTCGATCACTGTCTGGCGGACCTACTGTACCGCTGGCGCATCGACGAACTGCCGATGCAGGTGACGGCGGTCGCGTCGAACCATCCCCGCGAGCAGATCGGCCATGTCGACCTTGGCGACCTGCCCTTCCATCACCTGCCGGTCAGCGCGGCCGACAAGCCGGCGCAGGAGGCCGAACTGCTGCGGCTGATCGAGGAGACGGGGACCGAACTGGTCGTGCTGGCGCGCTATATGCAGATCCTGTCGGACGACCTCAGTCGCAAGTTGGAGGGGCGCTGCATCAACATCCACCACTCCTTCCTGCCCGGCTTCAAGGGCGCGCGGCCGTACCATCAGGCCCATGCGCGCGGCGTGAAAGTGATCGGGGCCACCGCCCACTACGTCACCCCCGACCTGGACGAAGGCCCCATCATCGAACAGGACGTCGAGCGGATCAGCCACCGCGACACGCCCGAAGATTTGATCCGCAAGGGGAGAGATATCGAGCGCCGCGTCCTGGCGCGCGCCGTGCGTCGTCATCTGGAGGACCGCGTTTTGCTGCACGGCACAAAGACGGTGGTGTTCGAAGACTGAATGGTGAAGCTGCGATGTCTTGACGCGGGCAGTGCATCCATTGTGCGGTTTCGCGCGTAACGTTCCCGTTACCGCCTTGAGAGCGGCCCAAAGGGAACGAAACACAATGACCAATCTTCGCAATCTCATGCTCGTCGCCGTATCGGGCGGCGCGCTGATGGCGCTAGGCGCCTGCGGCAACAACGAGCCGGCCGCCACGACCCCGGCGGAATCGACCGCCATGGCCCCGGCCGAGGGCGCCGCCATGGCTCCCGCGACCGATCCGATGGTCGGCGGCGCCGCCATGAGCCCCAACGAGACCATCGTCGCCAATGCGTCCAAGGCGTCGAACCTCAGCACCCTGGTGTCGGCCGTGACCGCCGCCGGTCTGGTCGAGACCCTGCAGGGCCCCGGCCCCTTCACCGTCTTCGCGCCTGACAACGCCGCCTTCGAGAAGATCCCCGAGGCGACGCGCACCAGCCTGATGCAGCCGGCGATGAAGGCCGACCTGACCAAGATCCTGACTTACCACGTGGTCGCCGGTCGTCTGACGGCCGCCGACATCGCAGCCCAGGCCCAGGCCAACGGCGGCACCGCCACGCTGAAGACGGTTCAGGGCGAAGAACTGAAGGTTTCGGCCGGCTCGAACAACACCTGGGTCATCACCGACGCCAAGGGCGGCACGTCCACGATCACCCAGGCCGACGTGGGTCAATCCAACGGCGTGGTCCACGTCGTGGACACGGTTCTGATGCCGTAAAAAATATTTGGTTTCGGGCGGAAACGCCTGAAACCAAATCTCGGCGCTCGTGTTCTTCAAGGGCGCGAGACGCACACTACGCCGGGTGAGACATCCCCCAACGTCCCCGGCGAAAAGAAAGGGCCGCACTTTCCCCCGGGTGCGGCCCTTTCGAATTCTCATGAATCAGCCCGAAGGCCTAAGACTTATTCGCCGGCGCGAATGCCTTCGCGGGCGATCGAGGCCAGTTCGTCGATCTTGGAGCGAATCTCACCTTCCGACACCGACAGGCCCGAGGCCTTGAAGTCGCCGGCGACCTTGCGGAACACGTCCTCGTCGCCCGGCTGCTCGAAATCGGCGCGCACGACGGCGGCGGCGTATTGATCCGCGCTCTCGCTCGACAGGCCCATCTTTTCGGCAGCCCACAGGCCCAGCATCCGGTTGCGCCGGGCGATGGCCTTGAATTCCTGCTCCTGATCGAGGGCGTATTTAGCCTCGAAGGCCTTTTCCCGATCGTCGAAGGTCGTCATTTCGCTCAGCAAAGCTCCGTCCACCCCGCTAACGTCGGGGCAAGCGCCGTCTATAGACCGCCCGTCCATGAACGCAACCTGACTTCAGTCGCGCAGGCGTCCTGTCCCCAACCAATCCGCGCGTCGCCATCCTCATTTGTATCGAGGCCCGCCTTCGGCTAAGGAGACGCCGAACGAGATTGACTGCCCGAACGATTCCGAAACGCGCCGCCAGGACCGGGTCTTCCCCATCCAAAAATGGCCGCGCGATTTTTGTTTCTGGAGGGCGCCCGTAAGCCGGGACCGGACCATGAACAGCAAGCGCAAGAAGATCTACGAAGGCAAGGCCAAGATCCTGTACGAAGGACCCGAGCCCGGCACCCTGATCCAGTATTTCAAGGACGACGCCACTGCGTTCAACGCGCAGAAGAAGGCCGTCCTCGAAGGCAAGGGCGTGGTCAACAACCAGATCAGCGAATTCATCATGTCGCGCCTGAACGGCATCGGTGTGACCAACCACTTCATCAAACGTCTGAACCTTCGCGAGCAGCTGATCCGCGAAGTCGAGATCATTCCGCTGGAAGTCGTCTGCCGCAACATCGTCGCCGGTTCGATGAGCCAGCGCCTGGGCATCGAGGAAGGCACGCCCCTGCCCCGCTCGATCATCGAATTCTACTACAAGAAGGATGAGCTCAACGACCCGATGGTCACCGAAGAGCACATCACCGCCTTCAACTGGGCCTCGACCCAGGAACTCGACGACATGCTGGCCATGACGGTGCGGGTGAACGACTATCTGTCGGGCATGTTCAGCGCGGTCGGCATCACCCTGGTCGACTTCAAGATCGAGTTCGGCCGCGTCTGGGAAAACGACTTCAGCCGCGTGCTGCTGGCCGACGAGATCAGCCCCGACAGCTGCCGCCTGTGGGACACCACAACGGGCGAGAAGCTGGACAAGGATCGCTTCCGCCGCGACCTGGGCAATGTCATCGAAAGCTATACCGAAGTCGCGCGTCGCCTGGGCATTATGAAGGGCATGCCGACGGTGATCCAAGGGGGGCTGCATTAATGGCTAAGGTCAAGGTTCACGTCTTCCTCAAGCCCGGCGTCCTGGACGTTCAGGGCAAGGCCGTCGAAGGCGCCCTGCAGGGTCTGGGCTGGTCGGGCGTGTCTAACGCCCGCGTCGGCAAGCTGATCGAGTTCGACCTCGCCGGCGCCGAAGATCCCCAGGCCGAGGCCAAGAAGATGTGCGAGCAACTGCTCGCCAATACGGTGATCGAAAGCTACCGCATCGAGGTGGCGTAAAACATGAGAGCCGCTCTGATCATCGACGCGGCTCTTATGCTGTTCGGCTGCGAGGAGACCGCCGCACCAGCGCGGGAAATCGGACCTGGATTGGATTGCTCCCGAGGGTTCCAAGCTCTGGTCGCCGATTTGGACAGCAGTCCCGAGCTTGTCGTTTCCCGCTATACACGAGGCTCCAACACCTATCGTGACGACCGACACAACCGGCTGTATGTCGTCACATTGCCAGACAACCCCGCACATCCGGCGGTCTTCGTTCGCGAAGTTTTCCCGACTACAGAAGCCATCATCATCGACTCGAACGGCTGCGGGTTTGGCGACAGAGCCGCATTTGATCTCGAAATGCGGGCCTACGACACGTTTGATCGCCTTCTGAACGCCGAGGAACCCTGCTATCTCTGCTCGTCTGACCGGCTAAGTTCGCCGTCGGTAGATACAAGGCTGCCTCCACCCCCAGAAAGATGATGTCGAGATGGACGGCTGCCGGATACAGCCGGCCTGACACCGACCGTTGAATGTAATGCATGATTGCATTACATTGTCGGCATGACCACGCTGACCGTCACGAGCCGAGGCCAGGTGACCCTCCGCAAGGAGGTGTTGCAGCATCTCGGCATCCAGCCAGGGCAGAAAATGCGCCTGGACCTGCTGCCTGACGGTCGCGCGGAGCTTAGCGCCGAACAGATGAAGGGCTCCTGGTCCGACCTGTCCGGCTTCCTGAAGGGCCGAACGAACGGCGCGCGTCTGTCGATCGAAGAGATCGGCGCCTTGACCGCACAGGCCGGCGCGGATCCTGAGCAAACGTGAACATCACCGCCGACACCAACGTCCTGTTGCGCGCCGTCGTCGGCGATGACGAAGACCAGCAGCATCTGGCGGTCGAGGCGCTGGAGACCGCAGATCGGGTCGCGGTCAGCGTCCAATCCCTTTGCGAGTTCGCCTGGGTTCTGGCGCGGGGTTATCGCGCTTCTCGCGAGGACATCGCCACCGCCATTCGCCGCCTGCTGGACATGCACAACATATCGGTGGATCGCCCCGCCGCAGAGGCCGGTCTTGCTGTGCTGGAAGCGGGCGGCGATTTCGCGGACGGCGTTATCGCCCATGAAGGCCAATGGCTGGGCGGGGAAACCTTCGTCTCGTTCGACGTTCAGGCGGTGCGGCTCTTGGATCGCAACGGCGTGAAAGCGCGTCTCCTGTCCGCCGCCTGATTTCTGCATTGCCGAGAAAGCGCCTCAGATGACCTTCACCCTCACCTCCAACGATATTCAGGACGGCGGCGTGCTGCCGGACGCCCAGGTTCACACCAAGGGCAATCTGTCGCCGCATCTGGCCTGGTCCGGCGCGCCGGAGGGCACTAAGAGCTATGCGATCACCTGCTATGATCCCGACGCGCCGACCGGCTCGGGCTTCTGGCACTGGACCGTCGCCAACATCCCCGCCGATGTGACCGAACTGGAGACTGGCGCCGGATCGTCCGGCGGGCATCTGCCGCACAGCGCCATCCAGGGCCGCACCGACTTCGGCCAGGCCGGTTTCGGCGGCGCCGCCCCGCCGCCCGGCCATGGTCCGCACCGCTACATCTTCACCGTCTTCGCCGTGGACGTGGAAAGCCTGGACGTCACGGCCGACAACTCCGGCGCCGTGTTCGGCTTCAACCTGCACTTCCACACCCTGGCCAAGGCCTCGATCACCGCGACCTACGAAAACAAAGCGTGATCGCTGTCGGGCGGCGTCGCCCTTGTCGTGTCATGAACGCTGATTAGTTTGCAGCGCAGCATGACAGACGCCGCCCTCGACACCGCCCTTCCCGTCCGCTCGCGCGGGGCGGTCGCCCTCGTGCTGATCGCCTTGGCCATGGGCGGCTTCGCCATCGGCGTGACCGAGTTCGCGGCCATGAGCATCCTACCCGACTTCGCCGCCGGCCTGGGCGTCGATGCGCCGACCGCCGGCCACGTCATCAGCGCCTATGCCGCCGGCGTGGTGGTGGGGGCGCCGATCCTGGCGGTGCTGGGGGCGCGGCTGCCGCGCTGGCATCTGCTGATCGGCTTCATGGCCCTGTTCGCCGTCGGCAATGTGCTCAGCGCGCTGGCGCCCACCTATCATTGGATGCTGGTGTTCCGCTTTCTCAGCGGCCTTCCGCACGGGGCCTATTTCGGCGTGGCGGCCCTGGTCGCGGCCTCCATCGTGCCGCTGCATTTCCGCACACGGGCGGTCTCGACCATCCTCATGGGACTGACCGTCGGGACGGTGCTGGGCGTGCCCGTCGTTAACATCATCAGCCATGCCTATGGGTGGCGCTGGACCTTCGCCATCGTGGGCGTGCTGGCCGTGATCACCATGGCCCTGGTCGCCCTGTTCGCCCCCCGCGATCCGGCCCATCCGGACACCAGTCCCTGGCGCGAACTGGGCGCGCTGAAGCGCGGGCAGGTCTGGCTGACCCTGGGCGTCGGCGCCGTCGGTTTCGGCGGCATGTTTGCGGTCTACGCCTATCTGGCCTCGACGCTGCAGGCGGTGACGGGCGTGGGAGCAGAGGTCCTGCCCTGGGTCTTCGCCGTCTTCGGCGTCGGCATGTTCCTCGGCAATATTCTGGGCGCCTGGGCCGCCGACCATGTCGGGTTCAAGGCGGCGGGCGGCCTGTTGCTGTGGAGCGCGGCGGCCCTGGCGCTGTATCCCATGGCGGCGTCGAACCTGTGGGCCGTGATGGGGGTCGTCTTCCTGATCGGTGGAGGCGGTGGCCTGGGCTCGGTGTTGCAGACGCGGCTGATGGATGTCGCCGGCGACGCCCAGACTCTGGCGGCGGCGCTGAACCACTCGGCCTTCAACACCGCCAACGCCATCGGCCCCCTGCTGGGCGGCATGGCCATCGCGGCGGGCTACGGCTGGACCTCGACCGCCTGGGTCGGTGTCGGCCTATCGCTGGGCGGGTTCGCCATCTTCCTGGTCGCCTGGCTGACGGGTCGGTCTCAACGGGTGCGCACGGTCTGAAGACGCGTTAGGCTGGCTCTCCGCTGGGGAGTTGATGGATGCCCAAACCGAACGGCCCGCTGAAAGATGGAGACATTTTGAAGCCCTGGCCCTTTTATCGATGGGCGCCGTTCGGCGTCCTGTCGTTCGGACTTTGGGGCATGCTGGGCTTCGCGCCGGTCATGCTGTTCCTGATCTATCTCAAAGAGGGCGAGGAGGTTACGCGCAGCTTCCAGGGCGAAGGCCTTCGAGTCTGGCTGACTTGCATCGGCGTCTGGCTGGGCCTTCTGGCGATTCAGGTCGGCGCCGGGATGCTGGCGATGCGTCGCAGGATCATCGTCCAACCCGATGGCGTGATCGTCCAGGGCAGTTTCGGGAACCGCCGTCACTACCCAGGCGAAGGCTTGGTCAGCAGCCAGACGGTCTATTCCATCGCGGCCCTGATGCAGGGGGTCATCCATCTCAGATACGCGGATGGGAAGCGCCGAACGCTGGATGGGGCGGGTTTCAGCCAGATCGATCTGGGCCGGATCGCCAACTATCTGGGTCGCAGTCGCAAACCTTGATGCGTGCAGGACGTGACGCCTGACAAGGCGCGAGAAGCCTGCTAAAGGGCCGCGCCATGAGCGCAGCCGTCATCGTCTTCCCCGGTTCCAACTGTGATCGCGACTGCAAGGTCGCCGTCGAACGCTCCACCGGCGAGCCCGTCTCCATGGTGTGGCACGCAGACACCGAACTGCCCTCGGGCCTCGACCTGATCGTCATTCCCGGCGGCTTCTCCTACGGCGACTATCTGCGTTGCGGCGCCATGGCGGCCCAGTCGCCGGTGATGCAGGCCGTCAAGAAGGCGGCGGACGATGGCGTCGCCGTGGTCGGCATCTGCAACGGCTTCCAGATCCTGTGCGAGGCCGGAATGCTGCCGGGCGCACTGCTACGCAACAAGGGTCTGAAATACGTCTGCAAGCCCATCGCCCTGACCGTCGCCAACGGCCAGACCCGCTTCACCGCCGGCTATGAAGGCCAGGCCGAAGTCACGATGACCCAGGGCAACGGCGACGGAAACTTCTTCGCCGACGCCGAGACCCTGGCCCGGATCGAGGGCGAGGGTCAGGTCGTGTTCCGCTACGTCGACAACCCCAACGGCTCGGTCAACGCCATCGCGGGCATCCAGAACGTGCGAGGCAACGTCCTGGGCATGATGCCCCACCCGGACCGCGCCTTCGAGGCCGAGCTGGGTTCGGCCGACGGCGCGACATTGTTCCAGAGCATCTACGCCGCCGCTTGACGGCAACTGCGAGCTGGCGGGCTCAGCGACGACGCCGCTCGCCGGCCGCATGATCCGCTTCGCCGTCAACTTCCAGATGAACTCTGAAGCCGGTGTCAGATGTCCTTAATCTGAGACCGACCGTCGGACAGGTCGGCGGCCGCGTCGTCTTCGACTTCTTCGCCGTCGAAGGCCTTTTCACCAGCCTCGCGCTGGGCGGCCAGTTCGCGCGCGCCGACGCCCAGGCCCTGTTCGATGGCGTGATTGGCCTCGACTTCGTCGGTTTCGAAGGCGGGGGTGTTGTCTGAGGTGTCGGTCATGGTCGTGTCTCCTGTTCGCAGACTCAACCGATCGTCGCCCGGCGCGGTTCCGTCTATTCGCGCAGTAGGGGCGTCAGGCTGGCGCGCGACAGGGGGGTGAACACATAGCTGCGCGTGCCGGCATAGACGGTCACCTCATGCGACTTGGGTCGCTGCATCAGAGCCGGATCCTCGAAACCGACCGTGCGGCCGGACGCGATGTCCTTGGCCGTCATGCTCAATGCCGCCGGCCGTCCCCCCGCCGATGGCAGGGCGCGCAGGAAGACGCCCACAGCGTTGGCCTGTTCTTCAGGGCTGGAGGCGGCCTGGACACGCGCCCAGGCGTCCTGGGCTGCCTGAGTGTCGGCGCGGGCCTCGGGTGCGGGTTCGTTCATGGTCTGGCTCCCGGCGGGCGCACCGCATGCGGCGACAAACAGGGCGGCGAGTCCCCCTGTCATTCTGGCCCAGGTCATATCAGCGAAGCGCCTGCGAGACCCAGTCGGAGAAGTTCTGGAGGTGGCGGCTTTCAACGGTGGACCCCGCGTTCATGATGCTGTCGAGATCATCGACATGGGCGCCGCCAGTATACTCGTCCTCCAGCCCTAGCATATGGCCGAATTCATGCGCGGCGCCAGACTGGATAATGCCGTCGCCGGCGCCCTTGTTCACCCCGATCACGTCGTTGCTGTCCAGCGAGGCGGAGTTGGTGCTGGGGCTCATATAGCTTCGCACGAACTGGCCGGGCGCGGCGCGGACGACGTCGATGTTCCAGTTCTCGCCGGTCATGGTCTCGCGGGTGTCCAGCTTGATGTCCAGCTTGACCGCGCCGCCGTCGGGCGCAGTGCGGATGGCGCGGCCGTCCCAAACCTCTTCAACCGACTTCTGATAGTCGGCCATGAAGGCCTGCTTCTCCTGCTCCGTCCATTGCAGCGCGTTGCCGGCAGGATCCGTGCCCTGATTGAAGTTGAAGTCCACACCCATGTGGACCTCCAGCGTGTAGTCGCCGCTTGGCTCGCGATAGAGCTGAAGGTCATAGGCGTCCTTGACGCCCAGAGGATCGGCCGTAATCGCATTGTCCGACTGGACCAGCTTTCGCTCGGCCGCCTGCGGCGCAGACCCGGCGCCTTCGTCGCCGATGCCCAGCTTCTCAAGCACCGACTGGATGGCCTGTTTCAGTTCGGAGAACAGGTCGCCGATATTGTTGGTGTCGGGCGAAGAGCCCAGAAAAACGGCGCTGGTTGCGGCGGTTGCGGATGCGGCGAAGCTCATGGCGAGGGTTCCATCGTTCGTGACGACGTCATCCTATTGGTGAACCGACTTGCTTTTCTGCTGGGGATTTCCCTAGGCCCTTGTACAGGTCGCCATGAACCATATGCCGCATTCGGGCGTAGTGACGGTCAAGCTGTTCACGCACTGGAATCCGAATGTCCTCCATCATCCGCCCCACACCTCGCCAGCGCACCCGGCGTCTGGTCGTCCTGGCCGCCGCCCTCTTCGCCATCGTCGTGCCCCTGGTTCAGAACCTGGCCGGGCTGGGCCTGACCCAGGCCGAGTTCGCCGCCGACGGCAACAGCACCCTGCGCGTCGCCGGCTACGCCTTCTCGATCTGGGGTCTGATCTATGTCGGCATCCTGGCCTATGCGATCCGCCAAGCCCTGCCTCAGACCGGCGAGAGCCCGTTGCTCAACCGGATGGGCCTGCCGTCCGCCGTCGCCTTCTTCGGCATCGGCTTCTGGATCATCGTGGCGGCCATGAACCTGAAGGCCGCCAGCGTGGGGGTGATCTTCGCCTCGCTGATCGCCCTGCTGCTGCCGCTGCTGGCGGTGTCGGGCCATATCCGCGCGCTGCGGCTGATGGACCGCGAGCGCATCCTGCTGGTCTGGCCGCTCGCCGCCCTCGCGGGTTGGCTGACGGTCGCCGCGCCGCTGAACCTGATAACGACGGTGACCGCGTTCGACGCCCTGCCTGACGCTCTCTCGCCCAGCCTGTGGGCCATCGTCGCCATCGTGGCGGTCGTGGTCGTCGCCCTAGCGGTGACGGCGGTTCTGCGGACGATGGCCTATCCGCTGCCGACGGCCTGGGGCCTGCTGGGCGCCTTCGTCGCCGAACAGGCGGACAAGCCGGCCGTCGCTTTCACGGCCCTGGCCGGGGCCATCGTCCTGCTGGTCGGCGGGCTGCTGCTGACCTTCCGCCTGCGACCGGGGATTGAGCGGGCCCGGTAAGCCTCGAACCTTTACTCCCCGCTCATCCCGGCGAAAGCCGGGACCCAGTTCTTTCGCGTCTGCCAGTGCATCGGATGACCGCCGAACATTGATCTCACGCAGCTCGCGCCCAAAGAACTGGGTCCCGGCTTTCGCCGGGATGAGCGGAAAAAGATTGATCAGGGTTTAGTCGTATCGGTAACGGCGTCGTCCTGAGGGTCGTGATCGTCGGCGCCGACGTCGAAGGCGCCGCTTTCATCGAAACCGACGCTGCCGACCCCGACCGCCGAGCCCGTCAAGCGCTGACGACGGCTGGCCATCGCGGCCTCCGGCGCCGCCGCGTCCATTTCGGCGGTCGTTTCGGGATCGTTCGAACGATCCATCTGCTGACCCGAAGCCGGCGTGATGCGGTCGGTGTGGGGCTTGCTCATGCCGGGTCCTCCTCGGTGTCGTCGGCCTGTTTCTGGGCCTTTTCAGCCAGGGCGGAGGCGCCGGCGTCGTCTGCGGCGATCTCGGGCAGGTCGTCGTCTTCGGGGGTTGCGGCGGGGTCGATAGGGGTGTCGGTCATGGCGGCTCCTGTGGCTGTCGTCGGAATCAACCGTTCCCGGTGTTCGATGTTCCCCGATCTTGCGCCGGGCGGGCTGACATTTGGCCCATCTGCGGCTAGAAGCGCCGCCCATGAGCGCTCCTGAAAAGACCCCCGTCAAAACGATGGCCGAACTGGCCGCCGAATACGGCTTGGCCCCGAGTGAATATCAGGTCGTCCTCGACCGGCTGGGCCGAGAGCCCAACCATGTCGAACTGGGCGTCTTCTCGGTCATGTGGTCCGAGCACTGCTCGTACAAATCTTCCAAGATCCACCTGGGCAAGTTCCCGACCACCGGCGACCGCGTCATCTGCGGCCCGGGCGAGAACGCCGGGGTGATCGACATCGACGACGGCGACGCCTGCATCTTCAAGATGGAGAGCCACAACCACCCCTCCTACATCGAACCCTATCAGGGCGCGGCGACGGGCGTGGGCGGCATCATGCGCGACGTCTTCACCATGGGCGCGCGCCCGGTGGCCCTGCTGAACGCCCTGCGCTTCGGCGACCCCAGTCACGAGAAGACCAAACGCCTGGTCAAGGGCGTCGTCTCGGGCATCGGCGGCTACGGCAACTGCGTCGGCGTGCCGACCGTGGCGGGCGAGACCAACTTCCACGCCGGCTACAACGGCAACATCCTGGTCAACGCCATGTGCGTCGGCCTGGCCAAGTCGGACAGCATCTTCTATTCGGCCGCGCCTTCGGCCGGCCTGTCGGTCGTCTATTTCGGTTCCAAGACCGGCCGCGACGGCATCCACGGCGCGACCATGTCCTCGGCCGAGTTCGACGACGAGTCGGAATCGAAACGCCCCACCGTCCAGGTCGGGGACCCCTTCGCCGAGAAGCTGCTGATCGAGGCGACCCTCGAACTGATGGCCTCGGGCGCCGTCGCCGCGATCCAGGACATGGGCGCGGCGGGCCTGACCTCCTCCTCGGTCGAGATGGCCGGCAAGGGCGGCGTCGGCATCGAGCTGAACATGGACGCCGTGCCCCAACGCGAAGAGGGCATGACCGCCTATGAGATGATGCTGTCGGAAAGCCAGGAGCGGATGCTGGCGGTCCTGAAGCCCGGCCGCGAGGCCGACGGCGAACGCATCTTCAAGAAATGGGGCCTGGACGCCGCCACCATCGGCGTCACCACCGACACCGGCCGTCTGGTGCTGAAGCATCACGGCGAGACCGTCTGCGACGTGCCCCTGGCGCCCCTGTTCGACGACGCGCCCCTGTACGACCGCCCCTGGGTCCAGCCCGAACTGCACCCCCGCCTGAACCCCGCCGACATCCCCGCGCCCGAGAACTGGGCCGATGCGGTGATGAAGGTGATCGCCTGCCCCGACATGGCGTCCAAGCGCTGGATCTGGGAACAGTACGACCGTCACGTCATGGCCGACACGCTCCAGGACTCGGCCACCGGCGCCGACGCCGGCGTGGTTCGCGTCCACGGCACGGACAAGGGTCTGGCCGTGACCAGCGACTGCACCCCCCGCTACGTCCAGAACGACCCCTATGAGGGCGGCAAACAGGCGGTGGCCGAGGCCTGGCGCAACCTGACCGCCGTCGGCTCGCGCCCCATCGCCATCACCGACAATCTGAACTTCGGCAACCCGCAGCGCCCCGAGATCATGGGCCAGATCGTCCGCGCCATCGACGGCATGGCCGAGGCCTGCCGCGAACTGTCCTTCCCCGTCGTGTCCGGCAATGTGTCGCTCTATAACGAGACCAACGGCGTCGCCATTCCGCCCACCCCGACCGTCGGCGCCGTGGGCCTGCTGCCCAACTATGACGTGGTCACCAACTTCTCGACCATGGCGGCGGGCGATGCTCTGGTCCTGATCGGCCAGACCGTCGGCGAACTGGGGGCCTCCATCTATCTGCGCGAGGTCCTGGGCCGCGAGGACGGCGCTCCACCGCCCGTCGATCTGAAGCTGGAAAAGAAGACCGGCGACTTCGTGCGCGACCTGATCGAGGCCGGCGACCTGACCGTGGTCCACGACCTCAGCGACGGCGGCCTGATCGGCGCCGCCGCCGACCTGGTCCTGGCCTCCGACGTCGGCGTGACCCTGGACGCCTCCAGCGCGACCCACGCCCACATCTTCCTGTTCGGAGAGGACCAGGCCCGTTACTTGGTCGCCGTCCCCGACGCCGACGCCCTGATCGCCAAGGCCCAGGCCGCCGGCCTGCACGCCTCGGTCGTCGGCCACGCCGGCGGCGACGCCTTCGCCTCTCGCGGCGACAAGGGCGAACTGTTCAGCATCCCCGTCGCCCATCTGCGCGAATGGCACGAAGGCTGGATGCCGGGCTGGCTGGGCGACGCGGCATGATCCGCGTCCTCGCACCCCTCGCTCTGCTCGGTCTGCTGGCCGCCTGCGACGGCGGCGGCGACCCGGTGGAGCAGGCGCTGCGCGACACATCGGCCGCCAACCATGCGGCGGCGACCCGCACCACGGCCGAGACCCAGGCCGCCGGCCACACCGGTCACGGCAAGGCCGGCCCTACACCCGGCGATCAGGCCTTCGCCGCGTCCGAAGCCGAGATGCACGAGAAGATGGTCGCCGCATCCGGCCAGACCGTCGATCAGGCCTATGTCGCCAAGATGATCGCCCACCACGAAGGCGCCGTCGCAATGGCGCAAGTCGCCTTGCGCGACAGCCGCGACGCCGAAATCCGCCGCATGGCCCAAAGCGTCGTCGATGCCCAGACGCGCGAGATCGCCGAAATGAAGGCCTGGGCGCTGACCACTGCTCCGGCGAACTGAGGATGAGCAAGGGACCCTATCTCGGCGGTGGAAAACGGGCGGGTCCCTCCAAGGCCAAGGCGACGCTCACTGGACGCTCTCGGGCGCAGAAGCCGGAGCGGCCTGCCGGACGCCCGCAATCCAAGCCGTCACAGATCACGAGAGACGAGCTGAAGCATTTCGCCTTTCGCGACCGCTCCAAGGAGGCGTTCCTAGATGAGCTCGACCCTCTGCTCCGCGCCTGTTTCAAGGGCGGCTTCACTCGGCCCAACGAGGTCGCCGGCCTGCTGAACAAGACGGGGAAGACAACCGCCTGCGGCCAGCCGTGGACGCCTCACCTTGTCTGGGGTCTTCAACGCTTTCTGTTCGAGCGACGCGAAAAGAAGAGAGCCTCTCAAACGGCTCCCGCGGCGCCGACGGCCCCGGTTTCGAAGCCCGCCGCCTCAAGCCAGCGCGGGAAGGATTTGGCCGCTGAAGACATGGCGCGGTTGCTCGGCGTCATCGCCAGGGCGCGGCCGTCGCGTTGACGTCGCATTGATCCTGCATGAACGCATGCACCAGATCGCGCGTATAAGGGATGATGCGCCCGGCTGAACCGGCGATCTTCTTAAGGGACGGTCCTATGGACGCGACGACCGCCGACACCATCTTCCGCCCCGCCATACCGCCTCGACGGACGGGCAAGCCCCTGTCGCTGCTGCCCTTCCTGTGGATCAGCTGGCGCGACCCGATCCAGATGTGGTCCGAGCGGCACTTCACCGAGCCGCAGTTGCACGGGAACTCGGCCTTCGGCGAAATCCTGGTCGTCAGCCACCCCGAAGGCGTCCGCTACGTCCTGACCGAAAACGCCGCCAACTACGAAAAGGGCGATCTGCAACGCCGGGTGCTGGGCCCCATGCTGGCCGAAGGCCTGCTGCTGACCGAGGGCGACACCTGGCGCCGCGCCCGCCGCATCCTGGCTCCGCTCTTCACCCCCGCCAAGATGGCGACGCTGAACGCCCGCATGGCCGAGGTCTGCCAGGCCCGCGTCGCCGGCTGGTCCCTGTCGGCGCGCGGGCGGGTGCTGGATATCGACAGCGAAATGTCCGGCCTGACCTTCGACATCCTGTCCGCCACCATGTTCTCCGACGAACTGGGCGGCGAGGCGCGCGGGTTCGAGCGCGCCCTGAACCAGTTCCTGGCCAATGGCGCCCGCATCGATCCGCTGGACGTCCTGGGCGCGCCGGACTGGGCCCCGCGCCTGGGCCGTCTGGCCAGTTTCCGCTCGGCCCGCTTCTTCGAACAGCGCGTCACCACCCTGGTCGAGGCCCGCCGCGCCCGGATTGAGGCCGACGCCGACGCCCCCGACGACCTGCTCAGCGCCCTGTTGCTGGCCCGCGACGAGAACGGCGGACCCGGCTTGAGCGACGAAGAGGTCGCCGCCAATATCCTGACCTTCATCCTGGCGGGGCACGAGACCACCGCCCGCGCCCTGGGCTGGACCCTGCACCTGCTGTCGCGCCAGCCCGAATACCTGGCCCGGCTCCAAGCCGAGGCCGACGCCTTCGACGTCTCCGATCCCAAATGGGCCGACGCCCTGCCCTGGACCCGCGCCGTGCTGGACGAGACCATGCGCCTGTTCCCGCCCGCCCCGACCATGGCGCGCAAGGCCCTGGCCGACGACGAGATCGGCGGTCAGACGATCAAGGCCGGCGCCACCGTCATCATCTCGCCGTGGATCCTGCAACGCCACAGCCTGCTGTGGGACGACCCCGATGCCTTCAAGCCGGAACGTTTCCTGCCGCAGAACCGCAAGTCCATCGACCGCTACGCCTACATCCCCTTCAGCGCCGGCCCCCGCGTCTGCATCGGCGCCGCCTTCGCCGTCCAGGAGGCGATGATCGCCCTGGCCGCCATCCTGCGCGCCGCCGAGGTCGAGGCCCTGACGACCGTCGAGCCCCGCCCGGTCCACCAGATCACCCTGCGCAGCCGCGAACCCATGCGTCTGCGGCTGAGGGCGCGGCGCAAGGGCTGACCCGACCGAACCGTCGCCGTTCCGCCATGAACCGTCTATAGGTCGCGCAGCCTCTCCCATCGGAACTCGCCCTTGCGCACCGCCGTCCTGCTTCCTCCGGGTTGTCTCTTTTCAGAAGCCCAGCCGAACTCGATGGAGACCGTCGTGCGGACGATGGCGGGCGTCGATCAGGATGGGGAGACCCGCATCTTCTGCTGCAGCGGCGCGGACGATCACAATCTTCCCGGCGTGGACGCCCTGCCCCCCGGACGCATCCGCATGCCGACCTTGATCGAGCGGCTGCGGGCCTTTCGACCCGACGTGATCGAGCATCATCAGCAGGTGAAACAGGCGATGACGGTGCAGCAAGCCCTGCCCGATACGCCTCACCTGCTCTATCGCCACAACGCCCTGCGCCCGCCGCGCCACCCCATCGACCGCTGGCGCTACCGGGCGCGTTACGAGAGGCTGGACGGCCTGGTCTTCGTCAGCATCGCCGAGCGCGACGCCTTCGTGCGGACCTTCCCCGATCTGGACGACCGGGCGTTCGCGGTGCCCAATCCCATCGACGCCGGCGCCTGGCTGGCCTCGCCCGAGGATCGACAGCCGGTCATCGCCTTCGCCGGGCGCGCCATGGCGGAGAAGGGCGTCGATGTCCTGTGCGCCGCCCTGCCCGCCGTTCTGGACGCTCACCCCGAATGGCGCGCCGTATTGATGCTGAACGACTGGGACGATCACGCCCGCTGGGCGGCCCGGCACGTCGCGCCGCTGGAACCCTATGGCGACCGGGTCGAGGTGCTGAAGTCGGCGCCCCTGGCCGAGGTCCGGCGACGGATGCAGTCGGCGGCCATCGCCCTGACGCCGTCCGTCTGGGACGAGCCGTTCGGCCTGACGGCGATCGAGGCCCATGCGGCCGGGGCGGCCCTGATCTCTTCCGGGCGCGGCGGCCTGCGCGAGGCCAGCGGGCCGCACGCCCTCTATGTGGATGCGGTGACGCCCCGGACGCTGGCGACGGCGATGGAACGGCTGATCGCGGCGCCCGACGAACGGTTGGCCCTGGCGCGCGGGGGCCAGGCCTATGTGCTGGCGACACATACGCCCCAGCGGCGCGCGGCCGATCTTCAGGCCGTTCGCCGGACCCTGATCGAACACCGCCGCACCGCCGCCTGACCCCTCAGAGAACCGGCACGGCCTGAGACAGACGCCCGCCGACGCGGATCGGCTCGACCCGCGTCGCCAGCCCCGTCCTGTCGTCCGTCTCCACGAACACGCCGCACACCGTCGCCGGACCCGACGCCGGCATATAGCGACCGCCCGAGATGCGGGTGGTGAAGCGACGCAGCGGCTCTTCCTTCTCGTTGCCGATGACGCTGTCATAGTCGCAGCAACCGCCGGCGTCGGTCTGATAGGCCGTGCCGCCGGGCAGGATCTGGCAGTCCGCTGTCGGGACATGGGTGTGGGTGCCGACCACCAGCGAGGCGCGCCCGTCGCAGAAATGGCCCATGGCCATCTTCTCCGACGTGACCTCTGCATGCATGTCGACGATGACGGCGTCGGCCACGGCGCCCAGGGGGGCGGCGGCCAGCTCGCGCTCCACGGCACCGAAAGGATCGTCCATCGGGTCCATATGCACCCGGCCCAGCACGTTCATCACCAGGACAGTGCGCCCTGAATGGGTCTCGAACAGATTGGCCCCCGCGCCCGGTGCATCCATCAGACGCGGATAGTTGGCCGGCCGGATCAGGCGCGGCTCGCGCACGATATAGGTCAGGGCCTCACGCTGGTCCCATGAGTGATTGCCCAGGGTCAGGCAGTCGGCGCCCGCCATGAACAGTTCGCGCGCCGTATTCTCGGTGATGCCGAAACCGCCCGCCGCGTTCTCGGCGTTGATCACCACGAAGTCGAGCTTCAGATCGCGCTTCAAGCCCGGAAGATGGTCGCTGATCCCGTCACGACCGGACTTGCCGATGACGTCGCC
Organism: Brevundimonas sp.; assembly: GCF_046295075.1. Taxonomy (GTDB): domain Bacteria; phylum Pseudomonadota; class Alphaproteobacteria; order Caulobacterales; family Caulobacteraceae; genus Brevundimonas. The sequence continues at coordinate 223,847 of NZ_JBKBOC010000001.1, forward strand.
GAAAAATGCCAGTCTCATTCGTGAAAGCCTTTTGCACGATCCGACCAGTCCTCGACCCTCAGGCCAGCGACACATTCGAACTCGCCAGTGTTGCGGGTGACGACGGTCAACCCCCGACTGCGGGCATGACCCGCAATCTGATAATCATAAGGTCCGATGGGGCGTCCCTGACGCTCCAGATCGGCGCGGATGGCCGCTGTATGCCGCGCTGCGTCTTCGTCAAAGGCCAGAATGTCCAGACGGGCCAGAAACGCTTCGAGCCGTTTGGTGCGCCGCGAATCCGCCAGCTTGTTCGGACCGACCGCCAGTTCCATGACGACCACCGTCGACACATGCAGAGGCTCGTGTTCGGTTCTCAGACGCGCGCTCAACGCGGCGCTGCGTCCCCGCAGGATGTCGATACAAATGCTGGTGTCCAGCATATAGCCGGTGCTCACCAGTCCTCCCGTTTCTGCATCTCGGGCTGATCGCGATCCGGCCAATCCGAAATGCCGGGCTGATCAAGAAAGTCGTCCCACAGGGCGTCCACCGGCACCAGGCGCAGGCTCTTGCCTTCCTTGATGACGCGAAGCTCCTTCACGTCATCGGGAAAGGCGACAGCCTTGGGCAGTCGCACGGCCTGCGAGCGATTGGACTTGAAGACTGTGGCTTTCAGCGGGGCGCTCATGGCGTCGATATCGGCTCGCTGGACGTATATGTCAATGGGATATGCCAAAACCCGTATATCCGGCCTCGGTCAAAATCCCATGCAGTCGGATGTCATGCGGTTCCAGCTCCAGCCGCTCGACCTTCTGGCCGACGTAGGCGAAGCCGATGCGGGTGACATCCGGGCGCGCGGCGAAGGTGCGGTCGTAGTAGCCGCCGCCCTGCCCCAGACGCCCGCCCCGATCGTCATACGCCAGCAGGGGCGTCAGGATCAGGTCGGGCGTGACGACCTGCGCCAGCGGCAGGGGGGCGGGGCATCCGGCGGCGTCCAGTTCCAGCGGCTCGCCCGGCGACCAGGCCCGAAACTCCATGGGCGCGTCGCGCTGTACCACGACCGGCAGACACAGCCGGCGGCCTGCGGCCTCCAGCGCCACGGCCAGAGCATCGGCATCCAGTTCGGACCCCATGGCGCGATACAGGGCCAAGATCTCGGCGGGAGGCAGGGCGTCCGCATGATCCGCCGCGCGTGAGGCCGCCAGAGGATCAGCCTCGGCCAGCCGCTTGCGAAGCGCCCGCGCGGCGGACCGCAGCTCATGCTTGTCCTGAATCATTCGGCCACCTCTATCAACGCCCCGAGCCTAGCGAGCCAAAGCGACGCCCACGCAACAGCAAAACGCGCTGAAGCTGCGAGCGATGGCGCACAAACGTGCTCAAGCAGCGAGCCGCCGCGCGGCGAGCGGTTGCACACAAAGCGCGCTCAAGCAGGGAGCGACCGCGTCGCGAGCGATAGCGCAAAAAGAGAGAAGGTTGGCGGCGCCGCAAGAACCGTGAAGGGCGTTTAAATCCTCTCGAACCTGGGTAGCCAGGTGGGCTCCATATGCCCAGGCCCTCGAGCCCGGACAGGGACAGATCCCTTTGAGTGAATTAAGGTCGCGAGGAAATGTATGCCTTCGACGTGGGCCGCAGCAAGACCCGCCGTCGAGCAAGATAGGCGTTCGCCTCGGCTTGCGCCAGCGCCACGATCAAATCTTGATCAGATACCCTGAGCGATCTTTTCGATCCGCGCGGCGACGGCGTTCAGCGCCTCGGCGACCCCGTCCGTCGAGGCCGGAGCCGGGGCCAGGGTGGACGGCCCCGCCTTGCCGCCGTTCAGGCGCGCCTCGTGCAGTTCGTCGGCCAGGATCAGGGCGGACATCAGGAACAGCCGCAGATCCCCGACATGGCCCACGTCCTGAGCCACCTGGCGCACCTGGTTGTCGAACTGTTTGGCCAGGATGCGGACCCGCTCTTCCTGACCGTCGGCGCAACCCACCGCATAGGGCCGCCCGTTGACCTCTACCGTCACCGTCGCCATCAGCCGGCCTCGCTTTCGGCCAACACGCCGCGCACGGCCTCTGCCGCGCGGGCCAGGGCGTCGGATGCCTCGCGCCCGGCGGCCTCCAACTCGGCGACGCGCTGACTATCGGCCCCCGGATTCGAAGGACGGGGCGCAAACAGGTCGTCGTCCGCAATGGCGGGCGCCGAGGCGGGGCGCGCCTTCAGTTGCACAATCTTGCGTTCCAGTTCGGCCAGGGCGCGGTCGATACGCGCCCGTGCGGCCGTGGTGGCGTCTGCCATCGGTCGCTCCTTCAAATTGCGTATAGAACCCGAGGACGCGCCGGGGTAAAGCGGCGCGCCCCCTTTTTCCGCCTTCCCAACAGAGGTCTCCACCGTGACCGACGCCAAAACCGCTCCCAAGGCCACTCCCGAGCAGATGGCCAACGCCATCCGCGTCCTCGCCATGGACGGCGTCGAGAAGGCCAAGTCGGGCCATCCCGGCATGCCCATGGGCATGGCCGACGTCGCCACTGTGCTGTTCTCCAGGTTCCTGAAGTTTGACGCTAGCCGCCCCGACTGGGCCGACCGCGACCGCTTCATCCTGTCGGCCGGCCACGGCTCGATGCTGATCTACGCCCTGCTGCACCTGACCGGCTACAAGGCCGCGACCAAGGAAGAACTGTCGAACTTCCGCCAGTGGGGCTCAAAGACCGCCGGCCACCCCGAATACGGCCACATGCCCGGCGTCGAGGTCACCACCGGCCCCCTGGGTCAGGGCCTGGCCACCTCGATCGGTTTCGCCATGGCCGAGCGTCACCTGGCCGCCAAATACGGCGACGACCTGGTCGATCACCGCACCTGGGTCGTCGCCGGCGACGGCTGCCTGATGGAGGGCGTGTCGCAGGAAGCCATCGCCCTGGCCGGCCGCTACAAGCTGAACAAGCTCACCGTCCTGTGGGACGACAACGAGATCACCATCGACGGCAAGGTCTCCCTGTCCGACGCCACCGACCAGAAGGCCCGGTTCAAGGCCGCCGGCTGGGCGGTCAAGGCCATCGACGGCCACGACATGAACGCCATCAAGTCCGCCCTCAAATGGGCGACCCGCCAGGACAAGCCGACCCTGATCGCCTGCAAGACCAAGATCGGCAAGGGCGCCGCCACCATGGAAGGCAGCCACAAGACCCACGGCGCCGCCCTGGGCGCCGCTGAGATCGCCGCCACCCGCCTGGGCCTGGCCTGGGATCACGAACCCTTCGAAATGCCTCAGACCATCGCCGACGCCTGGGCCAAGGTCGGGCGTCGCGGCGCCAAGGACCGCAAGAAGTGGGAGGCCCGCCTGGCCGCATCTAGCCAGGCCGCCGACTTCACCCGCGCCATGAAGGGCGACCTGCCCGAGGGCGCCTTCGACGCCCTGAACGCCAAGATCGCTGAACTGATCGAGACCCAGCCCGCCCAGGCCACGCGCCAGTCCTCGGGCGCCGCCCTGGACCAGGTCTTCGCGTCGATCCCCGAACTGGTCGGCGGCTCGGCCGACCTGACCGGCTCGAACAACACCTTCGTCGCCGGCACCCCGATCCTGGACGCGCCGTCCTATGAAGGCCGCTACGTCAACTGGGGCATCCGCGAGTTCGGCATGGCCGCGGCCATGAACGGCCTGGCCCTGCACGGCGGGATCATCCCCTATGCTGGCACCTTCATGGTCTTCTCGGACTACAGCCGCCCGGCCATCCGTCTGGGCGCCCTGATGGGGGTCCGCGCCATCCACGTCCTGACGCACGACTCGATCGGCCTGGGCGAGGACGGCCCGACCCACCAGCCGGTCGAACACCTGGCCGCCCTGCGCGCCATCCCCAACCTGCTGGTCTTCCGCCCCGCCGACACGGTCGAGGCCATGGAATGCTGGAAGATCGCGCTGGAGACCAAGACCTCGCCCTCGGCCATGGCCCTGTCGCGCCAGAAGACCCCGGCCGTCCGCACCGTCGCGGGAACCGAGAACCTGTCGGCCAAGGGCGCCTATGAGATCAAGGCGGCTTCGGCTGAAGCCAAGGCCACCCTGTTCGGCACCGGCACGGAACTGGCCCTGGCCCTCAAGGCCGCCGAAACCCTTGAAGCCGAAGGCGTCCCGACCCGCGTCGTCTCCGTCCCCTGTTTCGAACTGTTCGAGCAACAGGACGCCGCCTACCGCGCCTCGGTCATCGGCCGCGGCACGATCCGCGTCGCCGTCGAAGCCGCCATCAAACAGGGCTGGGAAGGCTTCATCGGCGAAGACGGCGCCTTCATCGGCATGACCGGCTTCGGCGCCTCCGCCCCCGCCGAAGTCCTCTACGACAAGTTCGGCATCACCGCCGACGCCGTCGTCGCGGCGGTCAAGGCGAGGCTGTAAGAAACCTGCCCTTCTCCCGTTGGGAGAAGGTGGCCCGCAGGGCCGGATGAGGGTCGGCCGGTGGGCCAGTTCGCACCACCCGACCCTCACCCTTTCGCGCAAGAACGACGGCTGTCGCCGCCGTGCGCTCAAGCCCTCTCCCAACGGGAGAGGGAAGGCTTGTGGAGATGTCGATGATTTCGGTTCGCGGTCTGGTGCTGACCATCGGCCTGGCCCTCAGCCTGACGGCGCCCGTCGCCCACGCCCAAACGCCGCCCACCGCCGAAACCCCCATCGTCATAGGCCGGTCCTACGCCCTGCCCTCGGCCATCATGGGCGCGACGCGTGAGATCAACGTCTGGCTGCCCCCCGGCTATGCCGACAGCGACCGGACCTATCCCGTCCTCTATGTCCTCGACGGCGGCCAGGATCAGGACTTCCACCACATCTCGGGCCTCGCCCAGCTGGGAACCGTCGCCGGCACCACGCGTGATGTGATCGTGGTCGGGATCGCCTCGGTGGACCGCCGCAACGAACTGGCCCTGCCGACGCAAGACCCCGAACTGATCGCCCGCTATCCGACCCAGGGCCATTCGGATCGCTTCCGTCGCTTCGTGGCCGAAGAGGTCGAGCCCTTCGTTGAGACCCGCTTCCGCACCAGCGGCGAAACCGCCCTGATGGGCGAGTCCCTGGCAGGCCTGTTCGTGGTCGAGACCTTCCTCAAGGAACCCCAGATGTTCGACGCCTATGTAGCCGTCAGCCCCAGCCTGTGGTGGGACGGCGGCCAGTTGGCGCGTCAGTCCGGCGCCCATCTGCGCGACCAGTCGAACGCCCCCCGCACCCTGATCCTGACCCTGGGCGACGAAGGCCCCGAGATGCAGGCCCCGATGGACGTCCTGACCGCCAATCTGCGCGACCACGCCCTGCCCGGCCTGAGCTGGAGCTTCACGCCCCGTCCGACCGAGACCCACGCCACCATCTACCACGGCGCCGCCCTGGACGCCTTCCGCCGCCTCTATGCGGAGCCCGCCAAATGAGCCGTATCGGCGCCGTCAGCCTGCTGGTCCACGACTATGACGCGGCCATCGCCTTCTATGTCGGCAAGCTGGGCTTCGACCTCGGCGAAGACACGGACATGGGCGCCGGCAAACGCTGGGTGCGCATTACCCCCAAAGGCGGCGAAACCAGCCTGCTGCTCGCCCGCGCCACGACTGAGGCCCAGAAGGCCCAGGTCGGAAACCAGGCCGGCGGCCGGGTCTGGCTGTTCCTCGAAACCGACGACCTGCTGCGCGATCACGCCGCCTGGCTTGCCGCCGGCGTCCACTTCCGCGAAACCCCGCGACATGAGACCTATGGCAAGGTGGTGGTCTTCGAAGACCTCTACGGAAACGCCTGGGACCTGATCGAACCCGCTACCGGAGCCTGACCCCGATGAAACTCGGCACCCCGCTTTCCGACACCGCCGTCCGCGTCATGCTGCTGGGCTCGGGCGAACTGGGCAAGGAGGTCGCCATCGAGCTTCAGCGGCTCGGCGTCGAGGTGATCGCTGTCGATCGCTATCCCAACGCCCCGGCCATGCAGGTCGCGCACCGCAGCCACGTCATCCCGATGACCGATCCCCAGGTGCTGAACGGCGTCATCCTGGCCGAGGGCCCGCACATCATCGTGCCCGAGATCGAGGCCATCGCCACCGAGGTCCTGGCCGATATCGAGGCCGCCGGCCTGGCCGTCGTCATCCCCACCGCCCGCGCCGTGCAACTGACCATGAACCGCGAGGGTATCCGCCGCCTCGCCGCCGAAGAGCTTGGCCTGCCTGCCAGCCCCTACGCCTTCGCCGGCAGCGCCGAGGAACTGGCCGCCGGCGCCGAAACCGTCGGCTATCCCGCCTTCGTCAAACCGGTCATGTCCTCCTCCGGCAAGGGGCAGTCCTTCGTCGAAAGCGCCGACGAGATCGCCGACGCCTGGACCTACGCGCAAGACAGCGGCCGGGTCGCCGGCGCTCGCGTTATCGTCGAGGGCCGGATCGATTTCGACTTCGAGATCACCCTGCTGACCGTCCGCTCGCGCGCCGCCGACGGCTCGATCCGCACGGATTTCTGCGCCCCCATCGGCCACCGCCAGGTCAAGGGCGACTATGTCGAAAGCTGGCAGCCCCAGGCCATGACCCCCGCCGCGCTCGCGGCCTCTCAAGACATCGCCGGCAAGGTCACCGACGCCCTGGGCGGTCTCGGCGTCTTCGGCGTCGAACTGTTCGTCAAGGGCGACCAGGTCTGGTTCTCCGAGGTCTCGCCCCGCCCGCACGACACCGGCCTCGTAACCCTGGCCAGCCAGACCATGAGCGAGTTCGCCCTGCACGCCCGCGCCATCCTGGGCCTGCCCGTCGACGTCACCCAGCGCGAACCCGCCGCCAGCGCCGTCATCTACGGCGGCATGGAGGCGCAAGGGATCGCCTTCGAAGGCGTCGCCGAAGCCCTCTCCGTCCCCACCGCCGAACTACGCCTGTTCGGCAAGCCCGAAGCCTTCGACCGCCGCCGCATGGGCGTCGCGACCGCCCGCGGCGCCGACGTCGATCAGGCCCGCGAACGCGCGCGCGAAGCGGCGGGATGCGTCAAGGTGGTTCGGGCTTAGCACCATCGTCTCCTCCCACATCGTGGGGAGGGGGACCGCGAAGCGGTGGAGGGGCTCTTGAAGTCCCACAGGCGCCAGTTATGCAGCAAAGAGCCCCTCCGTCTCTCCGCTCCGCTCCGAGCCACCTCCCCATGAAATGGGGAGGAGACGTCTGACCCCGCATTTCTACGACTTTAGTCGATTGGCCTTGTCCCGCATTGTGGTGCAAACCAAGGGCGAGGGCCGCAGCCAGCCGGCCGAGAGGGATCTGTCGTGGGCAAACTCAGCACACCCATAATTTTCGGCGCCATCGCCATACTGGGGGCCGTGTCCCTCGGCGTCATCGCCCTTCATCAGGGCGAGAGCATCAGCGCGGTCTGGATGGTGGTCGCCGCCGTCTGCACCTACGCCATCGCCTATCGGTTCTACGCCCGCTTCCTGGCCAACAAGGTGCTGAAGCTGGACGCCGCGCGTCTGACGCCGGCCATGCGCCGCAACGACGGGCTGGACTATGTGCCGACGCCCCGCAACGTCCTGTTCGGCCACCACTTCGCCGCCATCGCCGGCGCGGGGCCGCTGGTCGGGCCGGTGCTGGCCGCACAGATGGGGTATCTGCCCGGCGTGCTGTGGATCCTGGTCGGCGTGGTTCTGGCGGGCGCGGTGCAGGACATGATCGTCCTGTTCATGTCCACGCGCCGCGACGGCAAGTCGCTGGGCGATATGATCCGCACCGAAATGGGCACCATCCCCGGCATCATCGCCCAGGTCGGCGTCTTGATGATCATGGTGATCATCCTGGCCGTTCTGGCCCTGGTCGTGGTCAAGGCCCTGGCCGAGAGCCCGTGGGGCACCTTCACCGTCGCCGCCACCATCCCCATCGCCATCTTCATGGGCCTGTACACCCGCTATCTGCGGCCCGGCCGCGTGGGCGAGATTTCGGTCATCGGCGTCGTCCTGCTGATCCTGGCCATCATCGGCGGCGGTCATGTCGCGGCCGATCCGTTCTGGGGCCCGGCCTTCACCCTGACCGGCCCGACCCTGGCCATCCTGATGATGGTCTACGGCTTCATCGCCTCGGTCATTCCGGTCTGGCTGCTGCTGGCGCCGCGCGACTATCTGTCGACCTTCCTGAAGATCGGCGCGATCGTCGCCCTGGCCATCGGCATCCTGATCGTGCGTCCGCATCTGCAGATGCCGGCCGTCACCCCCTTCATCGACGGCACCGGTCCGGTCTTCGCCGGCGCCCTGTTCCCCTTCCTGTTCATCACCATTGCTTGCGGAGCGGTCTCAGGCTTCCACGCCCTGATCTCGTCGGGCACCACGCCCAAGCTGCTTGAGAACGAAAACCAGATCCCGCTGATCGGCTATGGCGCCATGCTGTGCGAAAGCTTCGTCGCCGTCATGGCCCTGATCGCCGCCACGGTCCTGGACCCGGCGGTCTATTTCGCCATGAACAGCCCGGTCGCCCTCATCGGCAACGATGCGGTCTCGGCCGCCGCCGCGGTCGCCCAGTGGGGCTTCCACATCACCCCCGGAGAGCTTGAGCAACTGGCCCGCGACGTGGGTGAGAACTCGATCCTGTCGCGGGCGGGCGGCGCCCCGACCCTGGCGGTCGGCATGGCGCACATCCTGTCCAGCGTGATCGGCGGCCAGGCCATGATGGCCTTCTGGTATCACTTCGCCATCCTGTTCGAGGCTCTGTTCATCCTGACCACGGTCGACGCCGGCACCCGCGTCTGCCGCTTCATGATCCAGGACCTGCTGGGCGTCGCCGTGCCCAAGATGCGCGAGACCAAGTCGTGGAGCGCCAACGTCGTCGCCACGGCCCTGACCGTTGGCCTGTGGGGCTACTTCCTCTACACCGGCGTTGTCGATCCGCTGGGCGGCATCAACAGCCTGTGGCCTCTGTTCGGCATCGCCAACCAGATGCTGGCCGCCGTCGCCCTGATCCTGGGCACCGTCGTCCTGTTCAAGATGAAGCGCGAGAGATACGCCTGGGTCACGATGATCCCGGCGACCTGGTTGTTGATCTGCACCCTGACGGCCGGCTTGCAGAAGCTGTTCCACCCCGAGGTCCGCATCGGCTTCCTGGCCCACGCCCGCAAGTATCAGGAGGCCCTGGGCGCCGGCGAACTGATCGCCCCGGCCAAGAGCGTCGGCGACATGCATCGCATCATCGTCAACGACTACGTCAACTCGACACTGACGGCGGGCTTCCTGTTCGTGGTCGTCACCATGGTGATCTACGGCGTGCTGGCGTGCCGCAAGGCCTACCGCAACAACCGGCCGACCGTGCGCGAATATCCCGAAGCGCATGACCTGACGCCGGCCGACGAAGCGGCGGACATCGCCCGTGCCTAGTCCTCAGACCCAGGACGACCTGCTCTGCCTGTGCCGCGACACCGCCCTGCGGTGGGGTCGCGGCGTCAGGCGCACGGCGGGCGCCATGATCGGCCAGCCGGATTATGACGCCTATGTCGCCCATGCGGCCGCGACCCACGCCGACCAGCCGCCGCTGGACAAGACGGCCTTCTTCCGACTGCACGAACAGCGCCGTTTCGGCGGCGCCGGCGGCTTCAAGTGCTGCTGATCGTTCTCTGATATTCCGCTCATCCCGGCGAAAGCCGGGACCCAGCGTTTTGGGCGCTCAACCCTGAGCCAGAGCGCCAGCCGCCAATCCAACGCACCTATCTTGCGAAAGAACTGGGTCCCGGCTTTCGCCGGGATGAGCGGATAGAAGAAACTGATTTAGAGCGGGCCGGGTCGGTCAGCAGCGCCAGCCCGATCCTCCGCCTGAAGCGCCGCGATGGCGGCCTCCAGCGCGGGGTCGTCGCCGGCGCGGCGCTGGGCCACGGTGCGTGGCGCGGCGATGTCGGGCGTGACGCCCCGCTTTTCCAGCCGCATGCCGCCCGAGGTCACGAAGTCCGCCCGGCTGAGCGTCAGTTTCCCACCGTCGGGCAGATTGGTCTCTTGCGCGATCAGCACCGATCCGCCGGTCTTCTCTCCCACCACGATCCCGCGACGCGCCTCCTGCAGGGCGGCAGGCGTCAGTTCCGCAGCACTTCGGCTGCCCTGATCCACCAGCACTGCGACGTCGTTCGCCAGAGGGTCGCGCCGGTCGCCGCAGTCGCCCGCCGCCCGCAGCACCACCGCCCGGCCGCTGCGCCCCCGCCGCGTGGCCCAGGCCTGATTGGCGGGCAGGAAACAGGTCAGGACGGCCTCGGCCTCCATCAAACGACCACCCGGATTGCCACGCAGGTCCAGCACCACATCGACATCGGCCGGCAGACCTTCCAGCTCGCTGCCCATCCAGGCGCCCAGCCCCTTGTCGAACTGCTCGACCCGCAGGACCAGCACGCCCGGCCGCGACGTGTCCGCCGTGAACGGCTCGACCGCGTCCATCACGCGCGGGGTCAGGGCGGTCTCGTGACGCTGGCCTGTCTCGTCGGTCAGGATCAGTCGCACCGGCTGTCCCTCGTGCGTCTCGACATCCGGCCCCCAGGGCCGACCATCGACCGAGTTCAGCGACCAGCCCAGCTGCACCCCCGCCTCCTCGGCCGGCGAACCGGGCCGGATGCGTTCGACGGTCCAGTCATCGGGCGTCTCGCCCCGCATCAGGGTCAGACCCATCACGGCGCGTCGCGCGAACTGAGCCTCCTGGCGGCGCACGGCGGCCGGGGGGCTGGCGGCGGCATGGCCGTCGTCCAGCAGATCCAGCATTTCGTTGATGACCCGGTACAGCCCGCGCTCGTCGGTCGCCGCCAGGGCCTGGGGCCGGAACTGCGCCCGCGCCGCGTTCCAGTCCACACCGTGCAGGGTCGGATCGTAATAGCCGCGCCGGACCTCGCTCCACACCCGGTCGAACACCCGCTGGTTCAGGCGCGCGCGGTCTCGCGTCTGGGGCGCGGCCATGGACTGGATGGACAGGGTCGAGCCGGCCGGCTGGGCCGCTGCCGGCCCGCTCAACGGCAGGCCGAGCAACAAGAGGCTGAAAAGCCGGACGGAAACTCTGACGCGCATGGACGGCATCTGACGCCAGACGCCCCTTTGGCTCAAGTCACGACTGCGCGTTATTGGCGCGTTATTCGGGGATCCGCGCCCCGTCCCAGGCGAAGACCCCGCCGCTGTCGGCCGGCGTCAGGCCCGACAGAACCGCCAGCAGCCGCTCTGCGGAATGGTCGGCCGTGAACAGCCGCCCCTCGGCCACCCCTTTCTGGAACGGCGCGCTCAGGCCCGTATCCACCGTGCCGGGATGCAGGCCGGCGATCACCGCCTGCGGGTGGCTGCGCCCCATCTCGATCGCCAGATTGCGCAGGATCATGTTCAGCGCCGCCTTGGACGCGCGATAGGCGTGCCAGCCGCCCAGCCGATTGTCCGAAATCGACCCCACCCGCGCCGACAGGGCCGCGAACACCGCCCGCCGATCACGCGGCATCAGCGGCAGCAGGTGCTTGGCCGCCAGCGCCGGCCCGATGGCATTGATTCGGTAGTCCCGCAGCATGTGATCGGCATCGAGCTGGCGTAAGGACCGCTCCGGCTGAAACCCTTCGTGCAGCACGCCGGTCGCCAGCACGATCAGGGTCGGCGGCGGCCCCTGGCCGATCCGTTCGGCGGCGCGGGCCAAACCGGCTTCATCCTCCAGATCGGCGGCCAGCGCCTGAGCGCCCGCCACATCAGCGCACGACCGCGACACGGCCCAGACCGCCTCGAACGCCCCGCCGCTCACGATCCGTTCGACCATCGCCCGGCCGATGCCGCCCGTCGCACCGATCACCACTGCCGATCCGTTCATCGCGTCTCCCCTCCTCGTTCGTCCCATGATAGGGGCGCGGCATGAGCATCACCACGGTCGGCCTCGATGCCGACGACACCCTTTGGCACAACGAGACGATCTTCCGCCTGACCCATGCGCGGTTCGTCGATCTTCTGGCCGACCACGGCGACGAACCGACCATCGAGGCGCGTCTCGCCGAGACCGAGCAACGCAATCTGCGCCTCTATGGTTACGGCGTGAAGGGCTTCACCCTGTCGATGATCGAGACGGCGATGGAGCTGACGGGCGGCGAGGCCCCGCCCCATGTCGTGCGCGAGATCCTGGCGGCCGGCCGCGAGATGCTGGCCCACCCGGTAGAGACCCTGCCCGGCGTGGACGAGGTGATCGCCGAACTGTCCGAAAAATACCGCCTGGTCCTGATCACCAAGGGCGACCTGCTCGATCAGGAGCGCAAGCTGGCCGCCTCGGGCCTGGGCGACCGTTTCAGCGCCGTCGAGATCGTGTCCGAGAAAGACCGCGCCACCTACGACCGCGTCTTTAACCGCCACGGCACCGGCGCGGCCGAGGCCGTCATGGCCGGCAACTCCATGAAGTCCGACGTCCTGCCCGCCATCGCCGCCGGCGCCTTCGGCGTCCATATCCCCTACCACGTCACTTGGGCCCACGAACTGGCCGACGCCCCGGAAGATCAAAGCAGATTTGTTGCGCTATCGGCGATATGTAACTTGCCTGAAACGATCAAGATGTGGAGCAATTAAGGCACTCTAACATCTAGAAAACCCACCTATACGCAGAGATGAGGAAGTGGTTTCGCAGATTATTAAATAACGTCGTTCATGTTGCAGTATTGAAACGAACTCTTAGACAACACAGATATATATAAATAACAACTAAGGCCAAGGTTGACCCCCGGGAGATGTGTTGTCTTTGTGACAGCTAGGGGGCGCCTAGAAGACCAAAAGCGCTTGTTTGGCTCCCTGATGTGACGCTTCCGGAGCAAAAAATGCGTAGAATTCTTCTGGCCTCGACTGTGCTTGCCGGCGCAATCGCCACGTCTGGCGTGGCCATGGCCCAAACCGCCCCTAACGCCGATACGCCGCTGAACACGGTTCCCGCTGCGGAAGATGTGCAAGACCAACAGGCGACTCAGTTGGGCGAGATCGTGGTGACCGGCTCGCGTATTCGTCGCGATCCGACGAATGCCCCCACGCCGCTGATCCAGATCGGTCGCAATGAGCTGCTGAACACCGGTCAATCGACAGTGATCGATTATCTGGCCACCCTGCCCGCGCTTTCGAACTCGCAGATTCCGTCGGACACGACCGGCTCCACCTTGGGCGCCGGCGGTCTGTCGTTCGCAAACCTGCGCCAGCTGGGCTCCAATCGCACCCTGACCCTCGTCGACGGTCGTCGCCACGTCGGTTCGTCGGGCGGATCGCTCGCGGTGGACATCGACACCATTCCGCGCCTGCTGATCGAAAACATCGAGATCATCACCGGCGGCGCGGCCTCGGTTTACGGCGCTGACGCCGTGTCCGGCGTTCTGAACTTCGTGCTGCGCAAAGACTTCGAAGGATTGGAAGTCGACGCCAACTACGGCATGATCAATCAGGACGGCCAAACCAATAAGCGTTTCTCCGCCCTGGTCGGCAAGAACTTCTTCGACGATCGTCTGAACGTCTACGCACATGGCGAATACGAGCAGGCCGATGAAGTCAAACTGACTGACCTCGACTGGATTGACCGTTCATCAGCCTTGGTCTCGATCGATTCCGATCGTACGGCGCAGCGTTACGACGGCAACCTGGACGCCCAGGTCTTCTCGGGTCTTCGCACTCTGAGCCGTCCCCTGTGGGGCCAGACCACGCTCGCCAATGTTCAGCAGCCTACGGATCTGACCAGCCCCAACGTGGCTTATGAAGATTGCTTCGGCGGCGGCGACGGTTTCACCAACGCGGCGAACTGCTTCGGCGTGACGCCAGGCAAGACGTTCATTTACGATGGCGCAAACGCCCGTGCAGCCAACTTCGGCCAACGCATCGGCAACGTCGGCATCAACCGCACGCTGAACATCGGCGGGGACGGCTACAATCCCGTTGAATATAACGGCGCCATTACGCCGAAAACGGAGTCGGCGCGGTTCCAGGTCGGCTCGACCTTCAAGCTGACCGACAACATCGAACTGTATGGCGAAGCCAAGTATGTGAAGGAAGAGACGTCCTTCAGCGGTCAGCGGACATTCTTCAACGTCACGCTTGAGAACTCCTATGCCGCGAACGAGGCGAACATCATCGAGGATGTGAACCTGTTCGACCTGCGCTGGGACGACAACGCCTATCTGCCCCAATCGGTCAAGGATGCGATCCGCACCAACTTCGTCACGCCCTATACCACGCCGACCCTGACCACCCCCGGCCAACCGCTGGCCCCGGTGCTGACTCAAGTCGCCCGCCACACCCTGTTCGGCCCGCGTCGCGACCAACAGAACACCCGTGAACTGCAACGCTTCGTCGTCGGCGCGCGTGGCGATCTCGATCGCCTGGCCTTCGTCAAGGATCTGAACTGGGACATCGGCTACACCTACGGCAAGGTCGAAGTCGAAAACATCGAGACCGGCGTCGACAGCCAGCGGTTCGCGCTTGCAGCGGACGCCGTGGTGGACACCCTCGGGCTCGTCAACGGTCAGGCAGGACAAGTGGTCTGCCGGGTTCAGTTGTTGGACGCCCAAGGCGTGCCGAGCGGCAATATCGGGGACCCGGTCCGCGGCGGCGACCTGCGAGACAGCGAATACGGCCGCAACTCCATCCAACAGTGCGCCCCGCTGAACATCTTCGGCGAAGGCAACCAATCTGCAGAAGCACTGCAGTATGTCGACGCCGCCGTCGCTGTGACCGAGCAGAACGAACAGCACCAGGTCATCGCTTCGGTCGCTGGAAATCTCTGGGACTTCTGGGGCGCCGGCGCCATCGGCGTGGCTGTCGGCGGTGAGTATCGCAAGGAAACGACCTCGGGCACCGGCCGTGACGCCGGTGGACGTCTGCTGTTCCTGAACTCGTCGCCCGACTTCCCGGAAGTTTCCTATGAGAGCAAGGAAGTCTTCGCGGAAGTCTCGCTTCCCTTGATGCGCGACACCATCCTGGGCGAGTATGCAGAACTCAGCGGTTCGTACCGTTATGCTGACTACTCCACCGTCGGAAGCCAGGACGTCTACGGCGTTAACCTGGTCTATCGCCCGATTTCGGACATCACCTTCAAGACCAGCTTCAACACCTCGATCCGCGTTCCCGACCTTAACGAGAACTTCTCGCCATTCGGTCAGACCTTCGCGAACGATTTCGCCGACCCCTGCACCACGGCGGCGATCGTCGGGGTCAGTGAAACGGCGACGCGCGAGAACCGCATCCGCAACTGTACGGCGCTGGCGCAAGCCCAAGGCCTGTCGTTCGACTTCGCCGGTGCGACGCCGGAGACCACGGATGATTTCCGCCCCAACTACACCTCGGGCGTCTCGGGCGTCCTGGGCGGCAACCCCAACCTGCAGCCCGAAGAGTCGGAAAGCTTCACCTTCTCGACGGTGCTGAAGCCTCGCTTCATCCCCAACTTCTCGCTGGTCCTCGACTACTACGAAATCACGATCGACAACGTGATCGCCGCGGTCTCCGCCGAAACCGCCGCCGCGAACTGCGTCGATGGTCCGTCGCTGAACGCCGGGGCTTGCGCCACCATCTTCCGCAACAACCCGGCGATTCCGTTCGGGATCGGCGCACCTGCTGGCGACCCGATCGGCGGCTTCATCCAGGGCTCGATCAACTACGCCAAGCTGGAAACCCGCGGCCTGGACTTCACGGCCAACTATCGTTTCGACTTCGACGAAATGATGGGTCGCAACTGGGGTCGCTTGGATTACTCGATCGCCGGCCTGTGGGTTCTTGATCAACAGAACTTCCTGAACGCCGACGATCCGTCCGACTTTGACGAGTTGGCCGGAACCTTGGCCTTGGGCGGCTCCAACCCCCGCGTTCGCTTCAAGTCGTCGCTGACCTACACGCCGAACGACACCTGGAGCGTGAACTGGACGGCCGACTGGCAATCGTCGCAAGAGATCACCGCCTCGCGTGATTTCGTCAATAACGCCGACGCTCGCCTGTTCGATCAGACCCGGACCGGCAACTTCTCGCGCCACGATCTGACGGTGCGCTGGAACGTTCGCGACGACCTCGCGGTGCGTGCGGGCGTGGTCAATGTGTTCGACGCCGAACAGCGCGACTTCCTGGGTCAGTCGATCTATTCGAACTTCGACCCCTACGGCCGCCGCTTCTTCGTCGGCCTGAACTTCCGCCCGTTCTAACGGCGGCGAGACCTAGAAAAATGGAGGGCGGCGTCGCAAGGCGCCGCCCTTTTTGTTTGCACCAAAGCCTCGGCCGTCTTGTCAGGCGGAGCCTCCCTCTCTAAACGGGCCGCTTAACCGACAAGCAGACGTGAGCGTCGCAGGGCCAGGCTCTGCGGGGACTTCTCGCGCGCGTAGAGAACGAAGGACGACGCAGCCCCTTGGACGCCTCGGACATCAGTCATGACGAACGCGACGCCATGGTGCGCGCGGCGCTGGCCGAACAGGGCGACAGCGGCGTGACCCCACGCCACACGCGATTCTACTTCTATGGCGAAGGCGACCACGGCGACCTGAACGAGGTCGCGCGTCGCGCCGGCTTCCTGACCGGCGGCGCCGACGATTCCACCACACTTGAGACCACAATGGCGGTGGACGAGGCGTCGTTCGCCGCGACCTCCGCCATGATGCAGACCTGGGCCGCAGCGTTTCAGCTGGACTATGACGGCTGGGACTGCGCGGTCGTGACCCATTAGCGTTCAATAAGAAGAAGAGCTGGCGATGCCCAAGCGCACAGACATCCAATCCATCCTCATCATCGGCGCCGGCCCGATCGTCATCGGCCAGGCGTGCGAGTTCGACTATTCCGGCGTCCAGGCGTGCAAGGCGCTGAAGGCGGAGGGGTACCGGGTCATCCTGGTCAATTCGAACCCCGCCACCATCATGACGGACCCCGAGGTGGCCGACGCCACCTATATTGAGCCGATCACGCCCGAGATGGTCGAGAAGATCATCGCCAAGGAACGCCCCGACGCCCTGCTGCCGACCATGGGCGGCCAGACGGCGCTGAACACCGCCCTGGCCCTGGACGCCTCGGGCGCCCTGACAAAATACGGCGTGGAAATGATCGGGGCGAAAGCCGACGTGATCGACAAGGCCGAGGATCGCCAGAAATTCCGCGACGCCATGGACAAGCTGGGTCTGGAAAGCCCCCGCTCCAAGGCCGCCCATTCGATGGAAGAGGCGCTGGACGGGCTGGAGTTCGTCGGCCTGCCCGCCGTCGTCCGTCCGTCCTTCACCCTGGCCGGCACCGGCGGCGGCATCGCCTTCAACCGCGAGGAGTTCGAGGAGATCGTCCTTCGCGGCCTGGACCTGTCGCCGACCACCGAGGTGCTGATCGAGGAATCGGTGCTGGGCTGGAAGGAATACGAGATGGAGGTCGTCCGCGACACGGCGGACAACTGCATCATCGTCTGCTCCATCGAGAACATCGACCCGATGGGCGTCCATACGGGCGACAGCATCACCGTCGCCCCTGCGCTTACGCTGACCGACAAGGAATATCAGCGGATGCGGACGGGCTCGATCAACGTCCTGCGCGAGATCGGCGTCGAGACGGGCGGATCGAACGTCCAGTGGGCCATCAACCCCGCCGACGGCCGGATGGTGGTGATCGAGATGAACCCGCGCGTGTCGCGGTCGTCCGCCCTGGCCTCCAAGGCCACCGGCTTCCCCATCGCCAAGGTCGCGGCCCGTCTGGCCGTCGGCTACACGCTGGACGAACTGACCAACGACATCACCCAGGTCACGCCGGCGTCGTTCGAGCCGAGCATCGACTATGTCGTCACCAAAATCCCGCGCTTCGCCTTCGAGAAATATCCGGGGTCGGAGCCCCTGCTGGGCACCTCGATGAAGTCAGTGGGCGAGGTCATGGCCATCGGCCGCACCTTCCAGGAATCGATGCAGAAGGCCCTTCGCGGGCTTGAGACCGGCCTGTCCGGCTTCGACGAAATCGAGATCGAAGGCGTCGCCGATGTCGAGGACGCCGGCGCCGCCCGCGCCGCCGTGGTCCGCGCCCTGGGCATCCCGACCCCCGACCGCATCCGCGTCATCGCCCAGGCCTTCCGCCATGGCCTGACGGTGGAAGAGGTCAACGCCGCCTGTTCCTACGAGCCCTGGTTCCTGCGCCAGATCGCCGACATCGTGCGCGAGGAAGGCCACATCCGGGTCAAGGGCCTGCCGACCGACCCGACCGAGTTCCGCCGCCTGAAGGCCAAGGGCTTCGCCGACGCCCGCCTGGCACAGTTGACCGGCGCGACCGAAAAGGCCGTCCGCACCGCCCGTCGCGGCCTGAACGTCCGCCCGGTGTTCAAGCGGATCGACACCTGTGCGGCCGAGTTCGCCAGCGCCACCGCCTATATGTATTCGACCTATGAGACCGGCGCCCTGGGCCAAATCCCCGAGTGCGAGTCCGAGCCGACGAACAAGAAAAAGGCCATCATCCTGGGCGGCGGTCCGAACCGGATCGGCCAGGGAATCGAGTTCGACTACTGCTGCTGTCACGCGGCCTTCGCCTTCGCCGACATCGGCGTCGAGTCGATCATGGTCAACTGCAACCCCGAGACCGTCTCGACCGACTACGACACCTCCGACCGCCTGTATTTCGAGCCCCTGACGGCCGAGGACGTGCTGGAGCTGATCGAGGTCGAACGTTCGAACGGCGACCTGATCGGCTGCGTCGTCCAGTTCGGCGGCCAGACCCCGCTGAAACTGGCCCATGCGCTGCAGGAAGACGGCATTCCGGTGCTGGGCACGTCCGTCGACTCCATCGACCTGGCCGAGGACCGCGAACGCTTCCAGCAAATGCTGGAAGGCATCGGCCTGCGCCAACCGCCCAACGGCCTGGCCCGCAGCGCCGAAGAGGCCGCGCAGAAGGCGGAAGAGGTCGGCTATCCCGTCGTGCTGCGCCCCTCCTACGTCCTGGGCGGCCGCGGCATGATGATCGTCCACGACCGCGAGCAGCTGGACCGCTACGTCCACGAGGCCATGCGCGTCTCGGGCTCGGACCCCGTCCTGATCGACCACTATCTGAACCGCGCCACCGAGGTGGATGTGGACGCCCTGTGCGACGACGAGACGGTCTTCGTCGCCGGCGTGCTGGAACATATCGAGGAAGCCGGCGTCCACTCGGGCGACAGCGCCTGCTCCATGCCGCCCTGGTCCCTGTCGGCCGAGACGGTGGCCGAGCTGAAGCGCCAGACCACCGAAATGGCCAAGGCCCTGAAGGTGCGCGGCCTGATGAACGTGCAGTTCGCGATTGAAGAGCCGCACAGCGCCGAACCGCGCATCTTCGTGCTGGAGGTGAACCCGCGCGCGTCCCGCACGGCGCCCTTCGTGGCCAAGACCATCGGCCAGCCGATCGCCTCCATCGCCGCCAAGGTCATGGCCGGCGTGCCGCTGAAATCCTTCGGCCTGACCGACAAGCCCTACGACCATATCGCGGTCAAGGAAGCGGTCTTCCCCTTCGCCCGCTTCGCCGGGGTCGACACCATACTGGGCCCGGAAATGCGCTCGACGGGCGAGGTCATGGGCCTGGACTGGAAGCGTGAGGGCGAGGCCGACATGGCCCCCGCCTTCGCCCGCGCCTTCGCCAAGTCCCAGATCGGCGGCGGCGTCACCCTGCCCACCTCGGGCTGCGCCTTCATCTCGGTCAAGGACGAGGACAAGGCCTTCATCGTCGATGCAGCCAGGACGCTTCTGGCCGAAGGCTTCACCCTGATCGCCACCGGCGGCACCCACAGCTACCTGGTCGAACAGGGGCTGGAGGTCGGCCTGGTCAAGAAGGTGCTGGAAGGCCGCCCGCACATCGTCGACGCCATGAAGAACGGCGAGGTCCACCTGGTCTTCAACACCACCTCGGGCAAGCAGTCGCTGCAGGACAGCTTCAGCCTGCGCCGCACCGCCCTGATGATGAAGATCCCCTACTACACCACCACCGCCGGCGCCCTCGCCGCCGCCCAGGCCATCGGCGCCATCAAGGCCGGCGACCTGGATGTCCGACCGATCCAGGATTACGCCTGACGTTGACGAAATCTCCGGCTTTCGGCCGCAAGCTGCGAATGCGTAGCGGCCGAAAGCCAGGGACATGCCGATCTCAAATCTCGACCTCGCCCTGATCGCCATCCTGTGCGCCGAAGTCCTGGGCTTCGCCGCCTTCGCCAGGGATAAGCAGAGGGCGCACGCGGGCCTGTGGCGCACGCCTGAGGCGACCCTGCTGCTGTTTGGCCTGATCGGCGGCCTGGGCGCCTGGATGGGTCAGCACCTGCTCCGCCACAAGACGCGCAAGGAGCCGTTCAGGACCCAGTTCGGCTTCGTCGTCCTGCTCCACCTGATCCTGCTGGCGGCCGGCGCGGCCTGGGTCATTCTGTAACGGTATCGGCCGCCTCTTCGTCCCCGTCCTCCCCCGCCACGATCCGCGTCGCGGCCAGGTCGGCGGTGACGTTGCCGACGGTGCGGAAGATGTCGGGGATGACCTCGACCGCCAGCAACAGCGGCAGCACGCCCAGCGGCAGGCCCATGGCCAGGCAGATGGGGCCGATGGCGGCGAAGAAGCTGACCTGACCGGGCAGGCCGACCGAGGCGATCGACACGGCGATGGCCGTCAGCCCCCCGGCGATCAGCACGCCCAGGCTCAGCTCGACCCCGTGCAGCTGCGCCACATAGAGGCAGACCGCCAGGTTCGCGACCGGGCTAGTGATGCGGAACACCGCCACCGCCAGCGGCAGGACCAAGCCCGCCGAGGTCTGGGGCACGCCTAGCCAGTCGCGCGCCCGCTCGATCATGACCGGCAGGCTGGCCAGCGAAGACTGGGTCGAGACGGCGACGACCTGGGCCGGGGCGACGGCGCGGGCGAACCGGGCCAGCGAAATCCGCCCCCAGACGACGGCGACGACATAGATGATCAGGATCAGGCCGATCTGGCTCAGGCAGACGATGGCGACATAGTGGGCCAGCGTCCCCGCCACCCCCAGCCCGGCCCGCAGGCCGACGCCCAACGCCAGGGCGAAGACCCCAAACGGCGCGGCCAGAAGCACCCAGTGGACGATCACCACCATGGTCTCCGCCACCGCCTCGAAGAAGCCCGCCAGCGGCCGGCGCAACTCCGTCTTGATCCGGGTCGCGGCGAAACCGAAGGCGACGGCGAAGACTACGACCGCCAAAACCCCGTCGTCCGCCGCCGCCTTGATCACATTCGCCGGCGCCAGACTGGCCAGGAAGGCGCGCAGGCCGTCCGTCCGCGCCGCCTCGCCCACGGTCGTCAGAGACTCGGTCGTCACGCCGGCCAGCAGTCCCCTGCCCGCCTCCGGATCGATGGGCCAGACCGCCAGCAGGCCCAGCCCCGCCAGGATCGCATAGACGGTGGCCCCCACCAGCAGAACGCCGAACACCACCAGCGACCGCACGGCGATCCGCCCCGTCGCCGCCGCGTCGGCGATGGAGACGATGCCCGTCACCAGCAGGCTGAACACCAGGGGGATGACCGTCATGCGCAGCGCATTCAGCCACACCTGACCCAGGCTTTCGACCACCCCCAGCGATCCGGTCAGCCACGACGCCTGCGTCCCCTGCGCCAGGGCCCCGACCACCACCCCCGCGACCAGGGCGGCGATGACGAAAAAGCTCAGGGAGGTGAAGAAGGCGGCGATGCGAGATTGGCTCATAAGCCAGAGCTAGCACCGCTTTTCGCGGCGCGCGCGCCAAACCTTCTGTCTGCCATCTTCAGTTCATGTCGTCGCAGGGCGAACCGCGACGCCAGACGGCGCGTTAAGCCGCCAAAGGAGATCAACCATGTCCCGTCTGCACAAACTCGTTCCCATGCTCGGCGGCCTGCTGCTGTCCAAGGGCGGTCGGCGCGTCGCCGGTCGCCATGCCGGCAAGCTGGCCCTGGCCACCCTGGCCTATGAGGTCTGGCGCAACCGTCGCGAAGGCGCCAAGCCTCAGGTCACGCCCAGGCCTGCGCCCGAGCCGCGCGCGCGGTGGAGCGGTCGTCGCCCGCGATAGCGCTCGACTTCCCCCTCGACTTCTTGGGCGGCGATGCGAATAGTCGCGCCTCGCCGCCTGGAGCCGACCCATGATCAAAGTCCATCACCTAAACGACAGCCGTTCGCAGCGCGTCCTGTGGCTGCTGGAAGAGTTGGGCCTGGATTATGAGGTCGTCCGCTATGAGCGGAACGCCGGCAACCGCCTGGCCCCGCCCGAACTGCTGGCCATCCACCCCTTAGGCAAGTCGCCGGTGATCGAGGACGGCGGGGTCAAGGTCGCCGAGACCGGGGCCATCGTCGAATATCTGCTCGATACCTATGGTCAGGGACGACTGCGACCGGCGGCGGGGACCGAGGACGGTCGTCGCTTCACCTACTGGCTGCACTATGCCGAGGGTTCGGCCATGCCGCCCCTGCTGTTGAAGCTGGTGTTTGGCATGCTGCCGCGCCGCGCGCCGGCCCTGCTGAAGCCCCTGGTCAAGAGCATCGCGAACAAGGCCTTGACCAGTTTCGTCGATCCGCAGCTCAAGACCCACGTTGGCTTTTGGGAGGCTGAACTGGGCCGGTCCCAATGGTTCGCGGGCGATCAGTTCACCGCCGCAGACATCATGATGAGCTTCCCCGTCGAGGCCGGCGCCGACCGGGCGTTCGACGCGGCGACCAAACCCCGCCTGAAAGCCTTCCTGGCCCGCATCCACGCCCGCCCTGCCTATCAGCGCGCCCTGGAACGCGGCGGCCCCTACAGCTACGCGTGATCGGATCGTGATCGAGGGCGACGCAACCCGGCGTGGCCCAAGACGTTAATAGGCCATGCGCCTTCAAACCATTCAGATCGTGGCCGGACTTGCAGCGGCCGTCGCCTTCATCCTGGCTTTCATGGCTGCAGGAGCCGCCCTTGTCTCGGGCCTGTTCATGTTGGCCGGTCTCGCGGCCGTCGCCTGGCTGGCCTACAGCCTGATCAAGGGCGTCCTGCGCCGCGATCCCAAGTCCGAACCGCCCGCGCGAGCCTGATGTTTTCATCGGCTCGGGGCCCCGCTCTTGAAATCTTGAGCGGGAAACCCTAGTATTGATGCCCGGCCGCGCCCGCCCCGCGGCCTTTTGTATGCTTACTTCGCGTCTTTCCAGTCTCCGGGCGAACCAGAAAAATCACGACACCAATGGAAAAAGTGCCGATGACGGGCGAGGGCTACCGTGTCCTCGACGATCAACTGAAGCAATTGAAGTCGGTCGAAAGGCCGAGCGTCATCGCGGCCATCTCCGAGGCCCGCGAACATGGCGATCTGTCTGAAAACGCCGAATACCACGCCGCCAAGGAGCGGCAGGGTTGGATCGAAGGCCAGATCGCGGACATCGAAGACAAGATCAGCCGCGCCCAGGTTATCGACGTGTCGAAACTGTCGGGCAGCCAGGTCAAGTTCGGCGCCACGGTCACCGTGGTCGACGAGGATACCGAGGACGAGGCCCGGTATCAGATCGTCGGCGAGCACGAAGCCGACGTGAAGAAGGGCAAGGTCTCCATCGCCTCGCCCATCGCCCGCGCCATGATCTCCAAGGAGGTCGGCGACGTCGTCGAGGTCAACACCCCCGGCGGCGTCAAGGCCTACGAAATCCTCAAGGTCGAGTGGAAGTAACGATGGCGGCGGGGGCGGCGTCAGCGCGCCCCCTCTCCATCTGGGTCGTCTCCGACGGCCGCGCCGGCATCGAGAACCAAGCGCTGGGCCTCGCCGAGGCCGTTCAGCGCCTGACCCCGGCCGAGATTGCGATCAAACACATCCGCTGGCGGCCGCTGTTCGACCGACTGCCTTCGGCGTTGAAGACCCCGACCATGCTGGCGTCCGCGCCGCTGACAGAGCCGTGGCCCGATCTTTGGATCGCCACCGGCCGCGCGACCCTGCCCCTCTCGACCCGCATCAAAGGCTGGAGCGGCGGCAAGACCTTCGTCGTCCAGACCCAGGATCCGCGCTGGGCCAACGACCGCTACGACCTGATCGTGGCCCCCGCCCATGACGAACTGTCGGGCGACAATGTCTTCGAGATCACCGGCTCGCCCCACCGCATCACGCCGCAGCGGATCGCCGAGGCTGCGCCTGCCTTCGCCGACCGGATCGCCCCCCTGCCCCACCCGCGCGTCGCCGTGCTGATCGGCGGCAAGTCCAGGGCCTTCGACCTGCCCGAGGCCCATGCGACGGACCTGGCGGACCAGATCGCCGACGCCGTGCGCGCGTCGGGCGGTTCGCTGATGCTGACCTTCTCGCGCCGCACGCCGGATGCGGCCAGGGCGGCCATGACCGCCCGCCTGTCGGACCTGCCCGGCTGGATCTGGGACGGAACGGGCGACAACCCCCTGTTTGGCTTTCTACATTTCGCCGACCACATCCTCGTCACCGAGGACAGCGCCAACATGGCCGCCGAGGCGGCCTCGACCGGCAAGCCGGTCCACATCCTGCCGATGATCCCGCTGAAATCCGGCGACAAGTTCGCCCGCCTGCACGACGACCTTCAGTCACGCGGCGCGACGCAGCCCTTTGACGGCACGCTGGACAGCTGGACCTACGACCCTCTGGCCGAGACCGACCGCGCCGCGCGCGCGGTGCTGGAGGCAATGCGGGCGCGCTGACGACGTCCGATCCTGACGCAGGCGTGACCTAGGGTCGATCCACGGTCAGGGAGGCGCTTTAAGAATCGCTCGCAAAAATCTGCACTAAAGTGCACTCAAAAAAATTGCAGTGGCGTTCAGTCGCCCCCGCCGCCGCCATCCCCGCCGCCGTCCGAGCCCCCGTCATGGCCGCCCTGATGATGCGTGTCCGAGGACGGGATCACCGCGCCGCCGCCGTCCGACCCGTCGCCCTTCCTGGTGGGCTTGGCCTTGGCGTTCGCCGCGCCCATCAGCGCCACGCCCAGGCCCGATCCGATGGCTATGCCCAGGGCGAGACCCAGGCCGATGTTGTCCATCGCGGAGCCCAGCGCCACCCCGATCGACACCCCCACGCCGATCCCGATCGGCAAAAAGGCCGCGCCCTTGTTGGTCATCCCCATCTCCCCTTCTCGTCAGACGAGACTAGCATCGCGCAAACGGGAATCAGCCCCTAAATAGGGGCCATGACCCAAGCTCGTACCGTTCGCGTCGCCATCATCGGTTCCGGCCCCGCCGGCTGGACCGCCGCCATCTACGCCGCCCGCGCCTCGCTGAACCCCGTCGTCATCGCCGGCATCCAGCCCGGCGGCCAGCTGACCATCACCACCGATGTCGAAAACTATCCCGGCTTCGCCGACACCATCCAGGGCCCGTGGCTGATGGAGCAGATGCAGGCCCAGGCCCTGCACGTCGGCACCGAGGTCATTCACGACATCGTTGTCTCCGCCGACCTGTCGCAACGCCCGTTCCGGCTGAAGCTGGACGGCGGCGACGAAATCCTGGCCGAGACCATCATCATCTCCACCGGAGCCCAGGCCAAATGGCTGGGTCTGGAGTCCGAGGCCGCCTACCAGGGCTTCGGCGTCTCCGCCTGCGCGACCTGCGACGGCTTCTTCTATCGCGGCAAGGAAGTCGTGGTCGTCGGCGGCGGCAACACCGCAGTCGAAGAGGCGCTGTTCCTGACCAACTTCGCCTCCAAGGTCACCGTCATCCACCGCAAGGACGAGTTCCGCGCCGAGAAGATCCTGCAGGACCGCCTGTTCGCCCACCCCAAGATCGAGGTGATCTGGCACGTGGCCATCGAGGAGATCGTCGGCGTCGTCGACGGCATGGCCAAGAACGTCACGGGCGTGCGCCTGAAGAACGTTCAGGACGGCTCGACCCAGGAAATCCCGGCCGACGGCGTCTTCATCGCCATCGGCCACGCCCCGTCGTCGGAACTGTTCAAGGGTCAGCTGGAGACCAATTCCGGCGGCTATCTACGGGTCAAGCCCGGCACGGCCTCGACCGAGATCGAGGGCGTCTGGGCCGCCGGCGACGTCACCGACGACGTCTATCGCCAGGCCGTCACCGCCGCCGGCATGGGCTGCATGGCCGCCCTGGAAGTCAGCCGCTTCCTCGCCGAAGAAGACCACGCCAAGGCCCACAACCCCATCAGCCACGCCGAGGCGGAGAAGATCGGGGTCTGGTGACCCCGATCCTTCGGTATCAGTAGGCGCTCGCCTCCGTCAGCTCCGCCACATCCTCGTCCGACAACGTCAGGGTCGCCGCCTTCAGCGTGTCGGCCAGCTGCTCGGTCGAGGTCGCGCTGACGATGGGGGCCGTCACGCCGGGCTGGGCCAGCAGCCAGGCCAGGGCGACCTGAGCGGAGGTGGCCTCGTTCTTCTGGGCCACGGCGTCCAGCACGGCTAGGATGCGCACGCCGCGCTCGTCGAACTTGTCCTTCAGCATCCCCTCGCGCTTGGTCCCGGCGATCTGATCGACGGTCTTGTACTTGCCGGTCAGGAAGCCGCTTTCCAGGCTGAAATAGGTGATGACGCCCAGCCCCTTCTCGATCGCCAAGTCCTGCAACCCGCCCTCGAAGGTGTCGCGGCTGTAGAGGTTGTAGTGCGGCTGGATGGTCGCATAGGCGGCCAAGCCTTCGCGTTCCGAGATCGCCAGAGCCTCGCTGACCTGTTCGGCCGAATGGTTCGACGTGCCGATGGCCCGGACCTTGCCCGCCTTCACCAGCTTGTCGAGCGTGCGCAGCGTCTCTTCCTGCGGCGTCTTCGGGTCGGGCCAGTGGGTCTGGTACAGGTCGATATAGTCGGTCTGGAGCCGGCGCAGCGACGCCTCGACCGCCGTCTCGATCCAAGCCGGCGACAGGTCGTTGTGGCCCTGGCCCATGTCCGAGCCGACCTTGGTCAGGATCTTGACGTCCTCACGCCGTCCGCGCGCCTTCAGCCATTTGCCGATGATGACCTCGCTCTCGCCGCCCGAATGGCCGGGAACCCAGCGCGAATAGGCGTCGGCTGTGTCGATGGCGTCGAACCCGGCCTCGACGAACCCATCCAGCAGGGCGAACGACGTCGCCTCGTCGGCCGTCCAGCCGAAGACGTTGCCGCCGAACACCAGGGGGGCGATGTCCAGGCCGCTGGAGCCGAGCTTGCGTTGGGTCAGGGTCGTCATGGGGAAGGTCTCCTGTGGGGAGCCCTCGACATATGCCGCATCGCAGCGACCGCAACCGCCTTGGAAGCGGTCAGGCGAAGAGTTGAAGACCGGGCGGCGCGTATTCGACCGGCCCGCCCTGACGGCGACGCAGGGCATAGTCCACGGCCCTCTGGACTGCGTGTTCATCGGTGGGCTTCGACAGGACGCCGATGGTGCCGGCGACGCCGTCGCGCACCATGCCGGGGTTGGCCGTCATGAACAGCACGGAGACGCCCATATCCTGGCCCAGCTCGCGACCCAGGTTGATGCCCGTGGGGCCGTCGGACAGGTGGATATCGACCAGAGCAAGGTCCACGTCGTTCTCACGCACCAGGTCGAGCGCGGCCTTTGCGGTCGCGGCGACACCCAGGACTTCATGTCCCAGATCTTCCAGGACGAAGCGCAGCTCCATGGCGACGAGAGCTTCGTCTTCGATGATGAGGATACGCGCGGTCATAGGTGATGCTTGTGCTCGGGAACGTACACAACGCGAGTTCGACCGATAGGTTCAACGCGCTGCTAAATTCTCTCGCCGCTCGCTGCCCTGCGGCGCGAGAGCGCCGTCGCCGGCAGATCGACGACGACCTTCAAACCCTCCGGTCGCCATTCGCGTTCCAGGCGTCCGCCCAACTGGCCCTGGACCGACAACGTCGCCAGCGAGGAGCCGAAGCCGGCGCGCGAAGGCTCGCCCTGGATGATCGGCCCGCCGTTTTCGCTCCAGGTCAGGACGAACCGGTCCTCGTCACGAACAGTGACAAGCGATACCACGCCCCCCTTCTCCGACAGGGCGCCGTATTTGGCGGCATTGGTCGCCAGTTCGTGGAACAGCAGGGCGACGGAGGTCGCGGCCTGATCGTCGAACACGGCGTCGTCTCCCGTGATCCTGACGCGCGGCGCGCCCGTCTCGTCGGCATAGGCCTTGAACAGGTCCGACAGGAAGGAATGCAGGGTCGTCGCGCCGACTGTCGGCTTGGACGTCTCGGTGTGCGGCCGCACGAACTCGTGCGCCCGGGCCAGGGCGGCGATGCGGGTGCGCAAAGAGGCGGAGAAGGCCTTGGCCTCAGGATACTGTCGCGCCGACAGGGCGACCAACGCCGTGATCACCGCGAAGATGTTCTTGATTCTGTGGCTCAGCTCCTGGCTGACCAACTCGCGGCCCTGTTCCAGCCTCTTCAGCTCGTCGATGTCGGTCAGGGTGCCGAACCAGCGGGTGATTTCGCCCTGCTCGTCGCGGACGGCGACCGCACGCCCCAGCGTCCAGCGATAGACGCCGCTGTGATGCTTCAGCCGGTATTCGATCTCATAGGGTTCGCCCGTTTCGAGCGAGTGACGCCAGACCGCCCAGGCCCGCTCCTGATCGTCCGCATGGAACATGTCGTTCCAGCCCTCGCCGTCCGTGGAGCCTGCGGGCACGCCCGTGAACTCGTACCAGCGGGCGTTGTAGTAGTCGTGGAACCCGTCCGGCTGGGTCGACCAGACCATCTGCGGCATGGCGTCGGCCAGGACGCGGAACCGGGTCTCGCTCTCGCTCAGCGCCCGCGCCGTCTCGGCGAGATCCGTCTCGATCTGTTTGCGCTCGGTGATGTCCACGGCGATGCCGGGCAGACGAATGGCTTCGCCCGAACGGTTGAAATAGGCCTGTCCCCTGGCCAGCACCCAGCGCACGTCGCCGTTGGCCGCCAGCCGGTATTCGCTGAGAAAGACGCCGTCCCCGGACTTGGCGCGCTCGATCTCCTCGCCGACACGCACCGCATCGTCTGGGTGAATGCTGCCGGTAAAGACCTCGATGGGCACGCCGTCGCGCGCGGCGGCGGCGTCTACGCCATACATCCGGGCGAAGCGTTCGTCAGCGACGACCCGGTTCTGGGCGATGTCCCAGTCCCAGGCCCCGACATAGGCCGACGCCTCCATCGCCAGACGCGCGGTGTCGCGGCTGCGATCCCGGTCCAGCAGGGCGCGACGCAGCTCCAGCTGGGTCATGACCTGATCGGCCAGTGTCTTCAGAGCCATGGTCTGAAGCTCGGTCAGGCCTTCGGGGCGCGGCTTGTCGTCGAGCACGCACAGCGCACCCAGCGACACGCCGTCGGACGTCTTCAACGGATGGCCGGCATAGAAGCGGATGTGGGGCGGGCCGGTGACCAGGGCGTTGTCGGCGAAGCGCGGATCCTCCAGAGCATCCGTCACCACCATGGCGGCGTCGGCGAGCATGGCGTGGGCGCAGAAGGACAGGGGGCGCGGTGTCTCGCGCACGCCCAGTCCGACCTCGGCCTTGAACCACTGACGCTCGGCGTCGACCAGACTGACGGCGGCCATGGGCGCGTCGCAGAGGCGCGCGGCGAGGTTGGCGATGTCGTCGAACGACGCCTCGGGCGTCGTGTCCAGCACGCCGTATTGTTTGAGCGCTCTCAGACGATCGACCTCGTCCCACCTAGGACATTCGACTTCGGGGTGGGTCAAGCAGGCGTCCTCGTCGGGCCGGAGATGTCCGGGCAGGGGCATAAATGCCCAGACCGGTCAAAGCGTTGCAATGCGGGATTTCAGTTCGCGGGACGACCGACTTCTTCGACGTCCATGGTCGCCACGCCTTCCGGCGCAGGCGCGGCGGGCTTGGGCGCGGCTGCGGGCCGCTCCAGGGCGGTCAGGCGGGCGTTGATGGCGGCGACCTCGTCACGGGTCGGCAGGCGACGTCCGCCCAGGCTGACGACGCCGACGACCCGCTGCTGACCATCGACCTCGACAGTGCGCAGGGGGGCGTCCTTGGCTGGGGCGTCGGGGTCGGGACCGCCGGTCGCGGCGCCGGCTGCGATGGTCATGCGGGGCCGCGAGAAGCGCGCCTCGTCGATGACCGGCTCGCGGCCGTTGTAGACTTTGCGGAAGGCGGCGGTTTCGCCATAGACGCCCTTCCAGCGATAGAAGATGTGCGCGCCGATCTGCGTCACCTTGGCCACCGTCGGCGCCCACCAGGGATGCACATAGTCGGCGTGATAGTGGGTGGCGGTGCCGACCTGCTGGGCGACCTCGCCGTTCAGCGCCTTCTCCGCGACCTTGCGGGCCCGATCCCAAGCCCAGCCGACCGGCGCCTGGGCCAGCGAACCGTCGCAGGTGAAGCTGAACTGGCAGCCCGTGGTCCGCTCAGCGCCCTCGAACACCACGCCGCAGACGGTGTTGGCGTAGTTGGGATCGCGGACCCGGTTCAGCACGACCTGGGCCACGCCGGCCTGGCCGCTGTCCGGCTCCAGCGCCGCCTCGAAATAGACGGCCTGGGTCAGGCAGCGCAGAGCGCGCCTGCGGTCGTCGGCGCTGCCCTTGAACACGAACGGCAGGGCGGGACGCAGCGCGCCGGACGCGGGGGCCAGGGCGGCGTTCAAACGCTGGGCCTCCAGCCCGCTCTTGCCCGGCTCCAGACCCGGCTTGCCCGCCAGGGTCAGGCTTTCCCAGCCGGGCGTCAGTCCATACAGGGCCGGCTGCAACAGGTTGGGATCGTGCCGCATGGCCATGGCCAGTTGCGACGGGGTCAGGCGGCCCCTGATCGCCGCCAGACCGCCCTCGCCCAGATCGCCGCCGGTGATGCGCGACACGGCCTCGGCGGTGCGGTCCACGTCCGGGCGCACACTCGACCCGGCGGCCATGGCGACGCCCAGCACAGCGCCGGCCGCAGGCAAGGCCGCCGCCGAACGCCGTAGCGCCGTCCACATCGTCTTCCAGGGCAACAGGGTCATTCACCGTCCACAGCCGCGATCGGCGCAATCGCCTCTCGCTGAAACCGCGCATCTATTCGGACTTATAGGCCATTTTCCGGCGATCCGGCGACCGTCGTTACGGCGACCCCCGCTGCGCAACGGGGGTGGTCGCTCGAAACGCAAGGTGTAAAGCTGCGTTCCAGCTTCGCAAACGCGACGCTGATGGGGCAAACCGACGGTATGAGCGCAGGCGTATCGAAACGGCGTATCGCGGGCATGGATCGCTGGCTTGTCGGATTGGCGCGCCTGCCGACGATGTCGCCGCTGCGTCGCGTGCTGATCGGGGTCGGCATCGCCCTGCTGGGTTTGGTCGTCCGAGCAGCGGCCTCTCCGCTGTATGGCGAGGTGACAGGGTTCACCATCCTGCTGCCGGCCGTCACCCTGGCGGCGCTTGCGGGCGGCTGGACCGGCGCACTTGCCGCCCTGGCTGTCTGCACAGGGGGCGGTTGGGCGATCGTCGCCCTGACCACCACCGGCCGAGACGGCATCCTGGACGCCATAGGCGGCGCGGCGACCTGGAATTTCGTGCTCGTCGGTCTGTTCATCGCCGCCGTGGGCGCCTCGTTGCGCAGCGCCATTTCGCGACTGAGCGAAAGCGAGACGCGGTTCCGTCTGCTCGCCGACACGGCCCCCTCGCCGATCTGGCTGCTGGACGCGAACGGCGAGTTCGAGTTCGTCAATGCGGCGGTCTTCGCCCTGCACGGCCTGAGCGTGGAAAAACTGCGCGAAGGCGGCTGGAAGTCGTCGGTGCATCCCGACGATCTTGAGACCGTCAAGGCTGCGGAGAAGGCGGGGGCTGCGGATCGACAGCCCTTCGAGATGGAGGCGCGGATCAAGGGGCAGGACGGCCTCTGGCGCTGGATGCGGGCCATCGTCCGCCCGCGCTTCGACGGCCAGGGCGTCTTCCTGGGTTATGCCGGGATTTCGTTCGAC
This sequence comes from Brevundimonas sp., assembly GCF_046295075.1. Lineage (GTDB taxonomy): Bacteria > Pseudomonadota > Alphaproteobacteria > Caulobacterales > Caulobacteraceae > Brevundimonas. Next base: position 255,481 of record NZ_JBKBOC010000001.1, read on the forward strand.
GTGACGGAGACACGCGAGGCGCTGGATACGGCTGCGCGCGCCGAGCGTCGCCAGGCCTTCCTTCTGAATCTCAGCGACCGGCTGCGCGACCTGACCGATCCCGAAGAGATCATGGCCGATGTCGAAAGCGCCCTGGGCGCCCTGCTGGACGCCGACCGCGTCGGCTATGGCGAGGTGGACCAGGCGGCGGGCATCGTCTCCATGAGCCGCGACTGGACCGCCGGCGTCGCTAGCGCCCAGGGGCAGTTCAGCCTGAACGCCTTCGGCGAGGATCTGATTACGGATCTGGCCGAAGGCCGGACCATCCAGATCGAAGATGTCCGAGAGGATGCCCGCACGGCCGCCTTCGCCGACGCCTTCGACGCCATCCAGACCCGCGCCCTGATCCGCGCGCCGCTGATCCGCACGGGACGGCTGCGCGCCTTTCTCTATGTCCATTCCGCGACCCCGCGTCGCTGGACCGAGGCGCAGGTCGCCCTGGTCGAGGAGGTCGCCGCCCGGACCTGGGCCGAGGTCGAGCGCGCCCGCGCCGAGAACGAGACCCGGGAGAGCGAGCAACGCTTCCGCGCCATCGCAGACACGGCCCCGGTCCTGATCTGGGTCACGCAGCAGGACCGCACCCGTGCCTTCGTCAACCAGGCCTATGTCGACTTCTATGGCGCGGACTATGAGACGGTCCGCACCCTGGACTGGCGCGAGGCGCTGCATCCCGACGACCAGGCCCGCATCCTGGCGGAATCCGTGGCAGGCGAAGCGACCCGCGAGCCGTTCTCGATGGAGGCCCGCTATCGGCGTCACGACGGCGAATGCCGCTGGCTGAAATCCTTCTCGCGCCCCCGGCTGAACGGGTCCGAAGTGGTGGGCTTCGTCGGCGTGGCCTTCGACGTCACCGACATGCGCGCGGCCCAGGCCAGGCTGGAGGAGTCCGAGAACCGCTTCCGCATCGTGGCCGACAGCGCGCCGGCCCTGATCTGGATGAGCGACGACGCCGCCCAGATGGTGTTCGCCAACAGGCGATACCGCACCTTCTTCGGCGTCAAGGCCGACGGCCATCTGCCCGATAGCTGGCGCGCCCTGATCCACCCGGACGACGAGGGCGTCTTCGTCGGCGCCTTCATGCGGGCCTTCGAGGCGAGGGATCGGTTCGAGGCCCTGACGCGGGTCAACCACCCGCTGTTGGGTCTGCGCTGGCTGCGCAACGAGGGCGTGCCACGCTTCGACGCCTCGGGCCAGTTCCAGGGCTATGTCGGCGCCTGCCTGGACGTGACCGACGCCAAACGCGCCGAGGACGATCTGAAACGGATCAACGAGCTGCTGGCCGAGCGCGTGGACGAAGCCCTGATCGACAAGGCCCAGGCCGAGGCCCAGCTGGTTCACGCCCAGCGGATGGAGGCGGTCGGGCGGCTGACCGGCGGCGTGGCGCACGATTTCAACAACCTGCTGACCGTGGTGATCGGCGCCCTGGACATCATTCTGCGCAGCGACGATCCGGCCAAGCGCAAGAAGCTGGGCGAGGCGGCCCTGGCGGCGGCGCGACGTGGCGAGAGCCTGACGCACCAACTGCTGGCCTTCTCGCGGCGCCAGGCGCTGAGGCCCGAGCCGATCGACCTGAACGCCCTGATCCGCGAGAGCGAACCCCTGCTGCGTCGCGCCGTCGGAGAGGCGGTGGACTTCAAGGTCAAGCTGAAGCGTGGCGGCGCATGCGCCAATGTGGACCCGGCCCAGTTCGAGGCGGCGCTGCTGAACCTGATCGTCAACGCCCGCGACGCCCTGGGCGACGTGACGGGGGCCAAGAGCCGCCACGCGCGGATCACGGTCCAGACGCGGGCCTGCACTGTCGAGGCCGGCCAGGTCGCAGAGCTGCCTCCCGGCGACTATGTCTGCGTCGCCGTGTCCGACAATGGCGAGGGCATGTCGGCCGAGGTCCGCGACCGGGTGTTCGAACCCTTCTTCACCACCAAGGGCGTCGGCAAGGGCACGGGCCTGGGCCTGAGCCAGGTCTATGGGTTCGCGCGCCAGTCGGGCGGCGGCGTCCATATCGAATCGGAGCCGGGACAGGGCGCCGAAATCTGCCTCTATCTGCCGCCCCTGTCCGCCGAGGATGCGGTGGCGGCGCCGGTCGCGGCGTCGGGAGACGACGCGCCCTTGGCCGAGGGCGGGAGGATGTTGCTGGTCGAGGACGATCCCGGCGTCGCCGCCGTTGCGCTGGAAATTCTGGAAGGTTTCGGGCTTGAGGTCGATTGGGCCGAGACTGGCGACGACGCGCTGAAGTTCCTGCACGCCGACCGCTTCGACGTGATGCTGACCGATGTGGTCATGCCGGGCGGCATGAGCGGGGTGGAACTGGCGCGCACGGCTGCGGTCGAGTGGCCCGAACTGCGGATCGCCCTGACCTCGGGCTATGTCGGCGAGGATGTGGATGCGGTGCTGGCCGATACGACCTGGCCGCTGCTGCGCAAACCCTATTCGTCCGACCAGTTGCGCGCCCTGCTGGAGCGCATGAGCGCCGCGCCAGTGACCTGACGGGCAAAGAAAAACGCGCCGCAGAGCTGCGACGCGTCGATCTTTTCAGCAGTCGGCGTGCGCCTAGCGGCGTGCCTTGCGCGCGGCGTAACGGGCGTCGCGCTTTTCCTTCTGCTCTTCCTTGGTCAACTGCTTGCGCGCCTTGCGGTCGGCGCGCTTCTCGGCCTCGATCGCTTCCTGAGCGGCGAGATCGGCAGCCATGCGGGCGGCGTCCTTATCGGCCTTCTCGCGGCGCTGTTCGGCCTTGGCCATCTCGTGTTGTTGACGCAGGGCTTCCTTTTCGGCGGCGCGCTTCTCGGCCAGCCGATCGAATTCGGGGTCGGGCGCAGCGGCCTTCGGCTTGAATTTGGCGAGCAGGGCCTTCTTGGCCTCCTGCTGGGCGGTAATGCGGTCGGAGAATCCGGTCTTCAGATCTTTCATGCGAAAGCGTCAGGGTTCCTTGTGAACGGCCAGGGGCGGCCGTCGGGGGTCAGGCGGCGAAAAAAACGCGCATCCCGAAGCGGGGGGCACAAAACCGATAAGCGGGCGAAAATCAAGGTTCGCCGCCAGGAAATCGGTCCTGCGAGGCATTTGGCGTGCGATGGCGTCGCCATCGACACGCCTTTCCTAAAGTAGGCCGCGCCCGCCCGATGGCAAGGGCCACCATCCGAACGGGCGCGGTCGGCGCCGGGTCAGTTCGGCTTTTGCGCCTGGCCCACGGCCGTTCCAGCGGCCCCGCCGACGGCGGCGCCCACGGGCCCGCCCACGACGGCGCCGGCGATGGCGCCGCTGGCGGCCTTCTGTTCGATGGTTGCGCCACAGGCGGCCAGGGTCAGGGCGGCGGCGACGGCGGCGGTCAGAACGAGTGTTCGGGACATGGTGCTTCTCTCCAAAAGGCCAAGCTTGAACGCGAACGCGACGCCGCGGTTCCGGCCTTTCGCTTTAGTAGCGATTACGCGCGGCGTCACATTCTTGAACAGACAAAGACACCGCCTTTAATCTGCTGCACCGCAACACGTCGTTCGACGGGCAGTTTCTGTGTAACCGAATACAGTATTCGGTAGTTCGATTATGCAGGATGCGCCGGATTTCCGCCACAAGCCGTCACCCATCTGAAAAATACCTAGTCGTTTCGCCACCTTAACCATCGGATTGCGAATCGAACACATTGAGGCCATAAAAGGCTGGCTAAAGGCCCGTCCTCGACGCCCGGGCCAGTGAGCCGAGCGCCGGAATTTGCAGGCTGGAATGCGACCGCAGAGTCGCCTCGCCGGCAAGACTACCCCCGGGGGCCGCGTTTCTCGCCCTGCTGAACAGGACTACCTCGTTGTCGCATTCCTCGCAGACGCGCGCCATTCTGCGCGCCGATCGTGTGGCCAAGATCAAGCCCATGACGGCCGCCGCAGCCTTTGGCGGTCTGGTGGGACTGGCGATCGGCTGCGCCTATCTGGGCGGCACGACGGCGCGCGCGACGACGCTGCGCGCCCAGGCCGAACGGATTCAGGGCGCGACCGCCGCCGGTTTCACCGAAGAGGCGCTCGCCGCCGCCGCAGGCGGCCTGGACGCCAGCGCCCTGACCATCGCGCGTCGCCACGATCCCTATACCAGCGCCGGCTCGGCCCAGCGCGATCGACAGGCCGAACTGCTGGCCGCCCGTCTCGAACAACTGCGTGCGCCCGGCGACGCCAGTCTGCGCCGCGCCAGCCTGACCGCCCCGACCGCCGCCCGCCCCTTCCAGATGGCCAACGCCCTGGACGCCAGCCGCGACCTCGATTGCCTGACCCAGGCCGTCTATTATGAAGCCCGCGGCGAAGGCGGCGACGGCATGAAGGCCGTGGCCCAGGTCGTCCTGAACCGTGTGCGCCACCCCGCCTTCCCCAAGACCGTCTGCGGCGTGGTGTTCCAGGGCGCGGCCCGCAGCACCGGCTGCCAGTTCTCCTTCACCTGCTCGGGCGTGATGCGCGGTCGCGTCAACCAGACCGCCTGGAACCGCGCGCGCGCCGTCGCGTCGGACGCCATGTCGGGCTCGGTCTTCGCCCGCGTCGGCAACGCCACCCACTTCCACACCACAGCCGTCGCGCCGGGTTGGCGTTCGTCGCTGATTCAGGTCAGCCAGGTCGGCAGCCATCTGTTCTATCGCTTCGGCGGGCGTTCGGGCTCCAGCGGCGCCTTCACCTATGCGGCGCGCCCCTCGGCCCCTGCGGAACAGCCGCGCCTGATCCAGGCCGGCCTCAACCCGGTCGAGACTGCGCGTCAGGCCGGACAGGCCGTGGCCTATACGATGGTGCTGGCGCAGGAAGGCCGGTCCCTCCCGGCTCCCGCCGCCCAGCCGGCGACGACATCGCGCCCGGCGGCCACGACCACGCCGACGCCAACCGCCGCCCGCGCCGCCAACGCCCAGCCGGTTTCCCGTCCCGCGCGTCCGGCCGAAGCCCCCGTCAAGACCGACATCGTCGAAACGGCCTCCAGCCCCGCCTGATCGGCCCAGGTCTGGAGGGTCTGGCGCCTAGAGCGCGTCCAGACCGATGTCGAGAACCGGGGCCGAATGGGTCAGGGCGCCGACCGAGATCACGTCGACGCCCGTCTCGGCGATGCCGCGCACGGTCGTCAAATCGACCCCGCCCGAGGCCTCCAGCACGATCCGCCCGGCGACGCGCGTCACGGCAGCCCGCAGGTCCGACAGGCTGAAGTTGTCCAGCATGATCACGTCCGGCGCCGCGCCCTCGTCGATCAGGGCCAGAACGGCGTCCAGCTGATCCAGCCCGTCCACCTCGACCTCGACCTTCATCAGGTGCGGGGCGAAGGCCTTGGCCCGTCGCACGGCCTCGGCGACCCCGCCGCAGACAGCGACATGATTGTCCTTGATCAGGATGGCGTCATCCAGGCCGAAGCGATGGTTCATTCCGCCGCCGCAGGCCACGGCGTGCTTTTCCAGCGCGCGCAGACCCGGCGTGGTCTTCCTCGTATCCGCGATCCGCGCGCGCGTTCCCGCGACCGTATCGACATAGGCCCGCGTCAAGGTCGCCACGCCGCTGAGCCGCCCGACGAGGTTTAGCGCCGTCCGCTCGGCCGACAGGGAAGCGCGGGCGTCGGCCTCGACCACCGCCAGCACCGCGCCCGCCTCGAAGGCGTCGCCGTCATTGAGGCGCACGTCCACGAACGCCTTCGGATCCATGGCCAGCACCGCCAGCCGCACACAGTCGATCCCGGCCAGCATGCCCGGCTTGCGCGCCGCGAACGCCGCCTTCATGCGCGCGCCCTCGGGAATGCAAGCCATGGCGGTCACGTCGCCCGCCCGGCCCAAATCCTCGGCCAGAGCCAGTCGCACGACGGGTTCGATCAGGACATCGGGAAGAGACCGGCTCATTCCGCCGCCTCCAGCGTCGCCGGGCGCGTGATACGCACCCGCGTATGGTCGGCGCGCGCCGCCGTCTGAGGATAGTCCGAACGATAATGACCGCCCCGGCTCTCGCGCCGATCCAGCGCCGCCTGGGCGATCAGCCGCGCCGCCAGCAGGACGGCCGCCGGCCCGTGCTGGACCTCCAGCGTGTCGATCAGGGCGATCAGGGCCGACAGCCCCGCCGCATCGCGCACCACGCCCGCATGGGCCGTCATCGCGGTGCGCAGTTCAGCCATCGCCGCATCCGGCAGATCGGGCGCGATCTCGACCGGCGCAGCACGGCCGCCGCCTGTTTCCAGGGTCGCCGCCACGCCCGCGCGCCGACCGAAGGCCGCCGCTTCGAGCAGGGAGTTGGAGGCCAACCGGTTGGCGCCGTGCACCCCCGTCGCCGCGCATTCTCCGACCGCATAGAGGCCCGCAATCGTCGTGCGTCCGTCCTCGTCGGCGGCGATCCCGCCCATGTGATAGTGGCAGGCCGCCATCACTGGAATGGGACTGACGCGCGGGTCCAGGCCGCTGCGCATGCAGGCGGCGAAGACGGCGGGAAACTCGTGCGGGAAGGCCTCGCCAATGGCCGTGCGCGCATCCAGAAAGGCGCCTCTTCCCGCGGCCCGCGCCGCATGAACCGCCCGCGCCACCACGTCGCGTGGTTTCAGATCGGCGTCGCTTTCGTCACCCAGCAGGAACCGCCCCTGTCCGTCGATCAGCCGCGCGCCCTCGCCCCGCAGCGCCTCGGTCGCCAGAGGCGCGGGGTCCAGACCCACGTCGATGGCGGTGGGGTGAAACTGCACGAACTCGGGATCGAGGATTTCCGCGCCGGCTCGCGCGGCCAGGGCCATCCCCTCGCCCTTCAGCGCCGCCGGGGTCGTGGTCGCCGCGAACAGGCCACCCGCGCCGCCGGTGGCCAGCACCACGGCCGTCGCCGTGATCTCGATCAGACGGCCGCCGCGCATGATAACCGCCCCGACCCCCCGGCCGTCGCCGTCCTGCAGCAGGCCTTTCAGTCGCGCATCGTCCCACACCTCGATCAGCTTCTCGGCCCGCACCGCCGCGACCACGGCCGACAGGATGGCCCGCCCGGCCCCGTCGCCGCCGACCCGCGCCACGCGCGGAACGGAGTGGGCCGCCTCCAGGCTGACGACGAAGCCGCCTTCTGCATCCCGGTCGAACGGTGCGCCCAAGGCCGCCAGCCATTCCACCGTTTCACGCCCCGCCTCTGTCAGGGCCCGCGTCGCGCCCGGATCGACCAGGCCCGCGCCCGCCGCCTCGGTATCTTTCGCATGGCGTTCAGCCGAATCCTGAGCCGTCAGGGCCGCCGCCATACCGCCCTGCGCCCAGGCCGACGAACAGGCGTTTAACAGCGGCTCCGGCGTCACCACCAAGACCTTGGCCCCCGCCTTGGCCGCCTCCAGCGCGGCCGACAGCCCCGCCAGGCCTGCGCCGACGATCAGTGGGCCGTCATGCCGCGTCCGGTTCATCCGCGCACTCCGAGATAGTTCAGGCCCAGTTGCACCGCCCCGGCCGGATCGCCCCCGGTCATCGGCATCAGGGTGCCAACAGCGGCCGCCGCACATACGGCAAGGGTCAGCAGATAGAGCCCCAGGCTCTTGCCCGCCTCGGCCCAGCTCAGCGTGCCCCAGGCCGCGCGCCAGACGCCGCGCTTCAGATGGCTGAACACCGACAGGGCCAGGAAAGCGGCCAGGATAAACCGGCCGGTGGACAGTCCCCACCAGACCACGGCCACACCGATGACCAGCAGCACGATCTGCTCCAGTCGCGGATGCACCCGCGTCAGCACCGGCCCCAGAGCCTTGGACCCGTCCAGCGGCGGCGCGGGGACCAGGTTCACCAGGTTCAGCATGGCGATGAAGAAGGCCCCCATCAGCCATTCGCCCTGCCCCAGCGCCATCCACACCCCGACGAAGGGGATCATGGCCAGCAGGCCGAAGGCCGGCCCGGCGAGCGACACCAGCACGCCGTCCCATTCGCTGCGGGGCTCGCGCCGCGCCTTGGCCAGTCCCCCCAGGAAGGGAATGATGTAGATGCGCGCCGGCCCCATGCCGAGCTTGTTCATCGCCAGGGCATGCCCCGCCTCGTGGACGAACAGGCCGATCAGCACCGCGCCCGCCACGATGGCGCTGCCCGTGACCCACCACAGGAAGCCGCCCATCAGGGCCGTGGACAACAGCGCCCAGACCAGGCTCTGATCCTTCTCGACCGGGGCGTCGATGGCGGCGCGTTCGACCTGCGCCTCACGAACGGCGGCGTCCTCGGGCCGAGCATCCCAAGGACCGGGCGTGCGGCCAGAGGGGCTGAGGGGCGTGGGGTTTGGGGTGTCGGTGTTGCTCATGGCGTCCAGATGGGCGCGGACGACCGTCCCGTCGCCGGGACCGATCGCCGCGTCGCTCAGATCAGCTCCACATCGACGTGATGCCGCGCCTTGACCAGGTCATAGCGCGCCGGAACGGCGGGCGGCGGCAGGTCGATCATCCGCTGCACGGCCATGCGCCCGCGCTCGATCATCTCTTCCGGCACCGTCACCTCGAACTGCATGTGCAGCAGACAGTCGCGGATATTTTCCAGCGTGATCCGCTTCATGTGCGGGCACAGGTTGCACGGGCCGATGAACTGCACGCCCGGCACGTCGCCGGCCACGTTCGAGGCCATCGAACATTCGGTGATCAGGACCACCTGTTTGGGCCGGCGCGTCTCGACATAGTCGGTCATGGCCGCCGTCGAACCGGCGAAGTCCGCCGCCGCCAGCACGTCTTCGGGGCATTCCGGGTGGGCCAGAATCTCGGCGCCCGGATAGGCGGCGCGCATCTCGGCGATGTCGTCCACCGTGAACCGTTCGTGCACCTCGCAGCGGCCCTTCCAGGCGATGATCCCGACCGTCGTCTGGGCCGCGACATTGCGCGCCAGATATTCGTCGGGGATCAGGATGACCCGATCCACGCCCCATTCCTTGGCCGCCCATTCGACCACCTGAACGGCGTTGGCGCTGGTGCAGCAGATGTCGGTCTCGGCCTTCACATCGGCCGTGGTGTTCACATAGGTCACGACCGGCAGGCCCGGATAGCGCTGCTTGATCAGCCGCACATCCGCCCCCGTGATCGACGACGCCAGCGAACAGCCCGCCCGCAGATCGGGGATCAGCACGGTCTTTTCCGGGCTCAGAATCTTCGAGGTCTCGGCCATGAAGTGGACGCCCGCCTGGACGATGACCTTGGCGTCCGACCGCGCGGCCTCCTTGGCCAGGCCCAGGCTGTCGCCGACATAGTCGCCCACCCCGTGGAAGATCTCGGGCGTCATATAGTTGTGGGCCAGAATCACGGCGTCGCGCTCGCGCTTCAGCCGGTTGATCTCGCTGATCAACCGCGCCTGGGCCGGCCACTCCAGCGGCGTGACGTGGTCCTTGACCTTCGCCCACACCCCCGCGGTCTCCCGCTCCAGTTCCTTCGTCAGACCAAAGGTGCCGTCCGCCATGACCGTCTCCCTAGACCCTTATGCTCAAAGTTAGCATAAGCAGGAACAATGTAGGCCGATGCGGACGCGGCGCAAGAGGAAATGCAAAGCCACACTCCGCAAGCGCCGACGGCTCGGATTTGCAAAAACCGTTCCCAAGACGACCGAGTTCGCCTAGATGACAGCCCACTTCTTTGCCGCTTCAAGCCTATTCACGACATTTCCATGCAGGACACCATCCGCCGCATCCTCACCGCCCGCGTTTATGACGTGGCGGAGGAAACGCCTCTCGACCCGCTGCGCCGCCTGTCGGCGCGGCTGGACCGCCCCGTCCTGCTGAAGCGCGAGGACCTGCAGCCGGTCTTTTCGTTCAAGATCCGCGGCGCCTACAACAAGATCGCCGCCCTATCAGAGGACGAGCTGTCGAAAGGCGTCATCTGCGCCTCGGCCGGCAATCACGCCCAAGGGGTCGCCCTGGCCGCCGCGCGGCGCAACACGCCCGCGACCATCGTCATGCCGACCACCACCCCCGGCATCAAGGTCGCCGCCGTCCGCGCCCTGGGCGGCGAGGTCGTGTTGCACGGCGACAGTTTCGACGAGGCCTACGCCCACGCCCGCCATCTGGAAGGCCAGACCGGCGCGGCCTTCATCCACCCCTTCGACGATCCCGACGTGATCGCCGGCCAGGGCACGGTGGGGCTTGAGATCGCCCGTCAGCACGCCGACCCCATCGAAGCGATATTCGTGCCCATCGGCGGCGGAGGTCTGGCCGCCGGCGTCGCCGCCATCGTCAAATTCCTGCGCCCCGACACCCGCGTCATCGGCGTCGAGCCGGTCGACGCCCCCACCATGAAGGCCGCCATCGACGCCGGCGAGGTCGTGACACTGAACGAAGTCGGCCTGTTCGCGGACGGAGTCGCCGTGCGCCGCGCCGGGGATCACACCTTCCGCCTGTGCAAGGACCTGCTGGACGAGATCGTCCTGGTGGACACCGACGCTATCTGCGCCGCCATCAAGGACATCTTCGACGACAGCCGCGCCATCGCCGAACCCTCGGGCGCCGTCGCCCTGGCGGGCCTCAAGGCCTGGGCCGCCGCCCATCCCGGCGCGGGAACGCTGATCGCCGTCAACTCGGGCGCCAATCTCAACTTCGACCGGCTGCGCCACGTCGCCGAACGGGCCGAGATCGGCGAGGGCGCCGAGGCCCTGCTGGCCGTGGCGATGAAGGACGACCGCGACGACTATCGCCGCTTCCTGGATACGCTGGACGGCCGGTCGGTGACCGAGTTCAACTACCGCTGGTCCGGGGACGGCGACGCCCAGATTTTCGTGGGGGTGGCGCTGCGCAACGGGCCGCACGAGCGTGACGACCTGATCGCCGCCCTGCGCGCCGGCGGCTACGCCGTCGAGGACATGAGCGACAACGAAACGGCGAAACTGCACGTCCGCTATATGGTCGGCGGCCGCACAGTCGGCCTGCCGCACGAACGCATCCTGCGCTTTCAGTTCCCCGAACGGCCCGGCGCCTTCCTGCGCTTCCTCAACAGCCTCCAGCCCGCCTGGGCCCTGACCCTGTTCCACTATCGCAACCACGGCGACGACGTGGGCCGGGTGCTGGCCGGCATCAGCGTGCCCCCGCAGGAGCAGGATCAACTGTCCGCCGCCCTCGCCGACCTGGGCTACCCTTACGTGGACGAGACCGCCAATCCGGCCTGCCGGCTGTTTCTGGACGGCGCCTGACGAGCAAAAGGGCGGCGACCGTTTCCGGCCGCCGCCCCTCTTTTTCTGACGGTGATCAGAGCTTCTTGTTGAACCGCACGAAGACATAGCGGCCACGCGCCGAAACCGGGGTCGCCACCGTGCTGAGGAACGGCTCCTCGTCCGTCAGGTTGTTGACGCCCAGGATCAGGTCGCTCTTGCCGTCGATGTCCCAGGACAGCGAGGCGTCGTGGGTCCAGATGGGATCGTTCCACGGCGCGTCGAAGGACACCGTATTCTCGATCTCGACGCCCGAACGCGTCTGCTTGCTCTGATAGTTCGAGAACAGACCGGCGGTGAAGTCGCCCACGCTCCAGCGGACGGAGGTGTTGACCACCCACTCGGGCGAGTTCAACTGCTCCTTGACCGGATTGGCCAGGCCAGCGTCTGCGGCGAACGGGAAATCGTTGCGGTCCTCAAGCCAGGTGCCGCCGACACCCAGGGCCAGCGAACCCCATTCCGGCTTGCCGAACGTGTCCATATTCAGCCGATAGACGGCATTGAAATCGATGCCCGACGCCTCTAGCCCCGCGAAGTTCACCTTGCTCTGCTGCAGATAGTCCAGGCCGCCCTGGGTCAATGAGCCGGGGCGATCGTCGCGGCTGAGCAGAGCGCAATACTGGTTGGCGATGCTTGGCGCGTCATAGCAGCTGTTGACGATGTCCTGGTCCGAGACCGAGGCGATGGCGTTCTCGATCTTGATGTTCCAGTAGTCGGCCGTCAGCGTGAAGTTCGGGATGAAGCGCGGTTGCAGCACCACGCCCGCCGTCCAGGAATCCGAGGTTTCCGCCTGCAGATTGGGGTTGCCGCCGGCCGCGCCGAAGAATTGGGCCGTCAGCGGGTCTTCGAAATCATAGGTCGAGCCGACCGTCACGCCGTAACGGGCCAGATCCGCGCGGCAGTTGGCCTCACGCGTGCTCGTCCCTTGGGTGATGTTCTCTGCCGAGCAGGGATCGATCGGACGGAAGCCGGACGTTTCCAACGGCGTGAACAGTTCGGCGATGTTCGGCGCACGCACGGCCTTGGCCACGCCCCCGCGGAACCGGACGTCGGTCACCGGCGCCCAGATCAGGTCCGCCTTGAAGGTCTCCGTATTGCCGATGTTGGTATAGTCGCCGAACCGGGCTGCGGCGTTCAGGGTCAGGGTCTCAGCGAACGGCAGGTCCGCCAGCAGCGGCAAGCTGACTTCCACGAATCCTTCCGACACCTCGAACTCGCCGGAGACGGCCGCCGTGGTGGCGTAGCGGAAGGTCACGCCCTGCTCGTCATAGTCGTTCGGATTGAAGTCGCTCTGTTCCTTGCGATACTCGCCGCCGAGGGCGAAGCTGATCGGGCCGCCCGGCAGGCTGAACCAGCGCGACAGATCGCCGGCCAGGAAGCCCGAGACGACCGTCTGCTGGATCAGGGAGGTGTCGGTCGCCAGCGGTCCGACGAAGGCCGAGGCTTCCGGGCTGACATTGCCCAGCCCGAACAGGTTCAGCGGGCGGCAATCCGAACCCGCGCCCGGCGTGAAGGTCTGGAACGGGTTCGGCACAGGCCCGCCGAACCCGGGATAGAGGCCTGAAATGGGCGGCGCCGCCGTGGGATCGAGGGTCGAGCGGCAGACCGCCTGGCCGGTCACCGGATCGGTGACGGCGTCAAGGGCGGCGAAGAAGCGGTCCTCCAGCCGCACGGCGAAGGTCGTGTCCCGCTCGGTGCGGCCATAGTTGAACGACAGCTCGTATTTCCAGCCCAGATCAAGCTCGCCCCGCGTGCCGACCACAGCGCGATAGGTGCGGCGGTCGCTGACGGCCTTGGGATCGAAGATGTCGATATGGTCGCGCGAAAGCGCGATCTGAGCCGTTCCCGCGACGCTGGGATCAGCCGCGATCTCGGCATCGACCAGCGCCCTCAGCGCCGCCGGAATGAAGGGGTTGTCCAGCGAGATCGGGATGGAGTCGTCGTAGGTGTTGTAGGGGCTGAAGGTCGTGCCCTTGTTCCACGACACATTGATCTCGACGAACGGGTTGAAGAAAGTCGAGAGGTTGTAGTTGGCCGTGAAGCTGACCGAATAGCTCGACTCCTTGGGCAGCAGGCTCTGGTTGTCGAACACTTGCGCTGCGCCGTCGCCGCCCGACTGGTTGGAGGAGCCGGCATAGAGGCCGTCCTGGAAGGGCCGCAGCTGCCCGGTGACCGGATCGACGGTGTAGCAGCCATAGCCGAGCTGACCGTTGCGGTTGGTGTTGCAGTCGGCGCTGACCTGCGGATTGGAAAAGAAACCGGCCGGATCGGCATAGCCGTCGCCGTCCAGATCGATGCCGATCAAACCGCTGGTGCTGGAGATCGAGAAGCGGGGATCGGCGATGAAGGCGCGCGGGGTGGAAGATCGGGCGCGAGCGATGAGCGATGCATCCACGACCGCAGTTGGATTTGCGCTCACGAACCCCAGGATTCGCTGGCCACGCACTTCGGCCAAAGTATATCCCGCCGGAATGGGATCGCCGACCTGGAAGAAGAGCGCGGGGTTGGTGTAGTCGTCGTAGGTCCCGTTGTTTTTCGAATAGCTGCGATCCCCGTAGTAGAGCTCCGAGCGTTCGTTGCCCTGCACCCCGATCGTGAAGTTGCCGCGTCCATTGTCGAAGTTTCGGCCATGCAGCAGCGAGATATAGAACTCCTCGGCATCGCCTTCGCCGGACAGGCCGCCCTGCACCGTCATCTCGGTGCCCTCGTAGTCGTCCTTGAGAATGAAGTTGACCACGCCGGTGACCGCGTCGGACCCATAGACAGCGGAGGCGCCGCCGGTCAGGACTTCGACACGTTCGATCAGGCCGGCGGGAATGCTGCTGACGTCCACGGCGGCCGATCCGGGCACGCCGGCGACGTAACGTCGCCCATTGACCAAGGTCAGGGTGCGCTCCGGCCCCATGCCGCGCAGGTCCAGGGTCGCGGCCCCGCCGTCTGCCTGGGCCGAACTGGTCGAGGATTGCAGCGCCGGGATGCGATCCAGCAGGTCGGCGACCTGCGTCACGCCCTGGGCCTCGATCGATTGCGCCGTCACCACCTGGACCGGCTGAGCCGCCTGTGTCGCGGCGGTCGCAGACAGGCGCGAGCCCGTGACCACGATCTCATCGATCTCGGACGGCTGGTCCGGAGTAGATTGAGCGAAGGCAGGCGTCGAAATGGCGCCCAGAATCGATCCGCCAAGCAGGATCGAGCGGAAAACCGCTTTTTTATGCATGATCATCCCCAATCATCGCGAGAGGAGTCGCGATGACTGCAAGGATTTTGCTGCAATGCAGCAGGCGTCAATCGAAGATCAACGAAATGCTGCAACTTTGTGGCAATGCTGTCGCATTTTGACCACAAGGACTAACGCGACGGATGATCGCCAGCACGTCGTGAGTGCTGAGATTATTTCGCGATTTCATCGCTGTGGACTCACCCGCTGAAACAGAAGAGCCGCATATCGCACTGCGGCGATATGCGGCCCTTTCAAACGTCGGCGACAGGTCGATCGCGCATCCGAAATGCAGCGACCGACAGATTTAGGTCACGCCTTGTCGATCGCCGCAGCGATCTGATCGCTGGAGTGCCCCGTCAGGTCCTTGGCGATTTCGCCGACCAGCTTGGCCTGAAGGTCCTTGTGCCAGTGCTTGCGCAGTTCGCCCAAGGTCTTGGGCGCGGCAATCACCAGCAGTTCGTCGATCTTGTTGGTGACCGACCATTTGTTCAGCACCTCTGCGACGCCCATGGCGAAGCCGTCTTCGGCCTGGGTGTCGTTGTCGGGATTGGCCTCATTCGAACGTCGGCCGGCCGAGCCGGAAACGCGATCCGCGATGGGGGGATTTTCCAGCGGCGTCAGCTTGATCTCCGAGGCGTTCGTGTTCTTGAACAGGGCCAGCTTTTCGCCGTCGACCACCGCCACCAGCGCGCCATTGGAAAGTTTCATCGTCGATACTCCAGTCTGTAGGGATGCCGATAACGAACCGGAGCCCCGGCCGTTGCCTCGCGCGATCATTCCCATAGTGTCGCGCGACAAAACCGCTGAGAGACCGAACCATGCCTGACGCCCTGCCCCTCGACCGCCGCCGCCTGATGGCCTTGGGCGCATCGGGCGTCGCGGGCGCGATTCTGCCGGGATGTGCGACGATGGGGGCTGCGGCGCCGCGCCAGACGGTGTGGACCTTTGATCGGTTGGCAGACATCGGCGGGGTCGCGACCAGCGTCGAAGGCGCGCCCGTCCTGATCGACAGTCCCTATGGCCGGGCCGTGCTGTTCGACGGCGTGGACGACGCCCTGTTCATCGAGGATCACCCGCTGGCCGGGGCCGAGACCTTTACCTTCGAAGCCCTGTTTCGGCCAGACGGGGGCGCCTTCGAGCAGCGCTGGTTCCATCTCGCCGAGGAGGCGCCCGCCGGCCAGCCCCCGTCTCAGACGCGCTTCCTGTTCGAGATTCGCGTGGTTCAGGACCGCTGGTACCTGGACGCCTTCACGCGCGGCCCCGGCTATAACCACACCCTGATCTTCCCCGAACGCCTATACCCTTGCGGCCAATGGTTCCACGTCGCCCAGACCTTCGACGGCGTCATGTACCGGGCCTATGTCGACGGCGTGCTGCAGGGCGAACATGCCGTGCCGTTCAAGCCCCAGGGACCGGGTCGCGCCTCGGTTGGCTGTCGCATGAACCGCGTGAACTATTTCAAGGGTGCAGTGCGCCAGGCCCGCTTCACCCACGCCGCCTTGCCGCCCGAGCGGTTCACGCGGCGCTAGAGCAATCGGCCGGCGGCTTCGTGCGCCAGCAGCCAGCGCTTGCGCTCCAGCCCGCCGGCATAGCCGGTCAGCGTCCCGTTCGCCCCGATCACGCGGTGGCAGGGCACGATGACCCCGACCGGGTTCGCGCCATTGGCCAGACCGACCGCCCGCACCGCCTTGGGCGCGCCGATCGCGGTCGCCAGCTGGCCGTAGCTGCGCGTCTGGCCGGCGGGAATGTCGCGCAGGGCCCGCCAGACGGCGCGTTGAAAATCCGTGCCGCCGGTCTTTACCTCGACCGTGTCGAAGGCGGTCAGGTCTCCGCCGAACCAGGCCTCGACGGCCTGACGCACCGGCTGAGGCGCACGCTCTTCGGTCAGCACGACCTCGCCATAGTGACGACGCAGCAGCAGCCGTAGCCGCGCCTCATAGTCGTGGAAATCCAGCGCCCGCACTGCCCCGTCCGCATCGGTGACGACCAGCACCTCGCCCACGGGCGACGGGATTCGATCCAGGGTCAGATGCATCTCAGGCTGCTTGGTCATCTCGCCGTTCCTCGATCAGGGTCCAGTACAGGGAGCCGTAAGCCCGCCACGGCCGCCATAGCTCCGCGCGCGCCAGCAGTCCGACATTCGTCGTCGCCAGCCTGTCGCTGGGCGCATCCTCGCCCGCGTCGATCCAGTCGCCCGCAGGCCGCAATCCCGGCCGGGTCTCGACGGCCGCCCGCAGGACGGGATCGGCCGACAGGTCGCGCGTGATCGCCTCGGGATCGGCGGCGAGGTCGAACACCCGCCGCACCCGCGCCAGAACGCCGGGCAAGGCCTTCAGCTCGCCGACCCGCGCCTCGACCGCCGCCTTGCCGATAGCGGCGGGGCGCACCGTCACAGACCCGTCCGTGCCATCCACGTCGACGCGCAGCCGCCGGGTCCACACGCCATCGACCACCGCCTCGTCCGCGACGCCGCGCATCGCCAGCGTTGTCATCATGGCGGCCCAGTCATAGGGGGGCCGGTAGGACAGGTTGATCTTGATCACCCCGCCCGGTTCGCCTTCGACCTTGCGCCGGCGCAGGTCCGACGGCGCGCGGCCGTAGAGGGCCTGGAATGTCTCATTGAACCGTCGCACGCTGCCGAAGCCGGAGGCCATCGCCACCTCGGCCATCGACAGGTCGCTTTCGTGGATCAGCTGTTTGGCCAGCAGCACGCGCCGCGTCTGGGCCACGCTGACGGGGGCGGCGCCCAGGTGCTGGCGGAACAGGCGGCGCAGTTGCCGCTCGCCCATGCCCAGCCGAGTCGCCAGCGCCTCCGCATCGCCCCTATCCAGCGCGCCCGCCTCGATCATGGCCAGAGCGCGGCTGACGGTGTTCGACGTGCCCAGCCAAGCGCCCATCTCGGGCGCGGTCTCGGGCCGGCAGCGCAGGCAGGCCCGAAGCCCCGCTTCCTCGGCCGCCGCCGCTGTCGGATGAAAGACCACATTTTCCCGCTTCGGCGTCCGCGCCGGACAGACCGGCCGGCAATAGATCCCGGTCGAGGTCACGCCGGTGAAGAAACGCCCGTCGAAGCGGGCGTCCCGCGCCACGACGGCGCGCCAGCAGGCGTCCTGATCCAGGGGCTGTTCCATGAGGACAGGATGCCCCCGCCGCCTCGGCATGTCTCGCGGTTTTCGGACATGGATCGGATCAGTCCTTGAGGAAGAACAGCGCCTCCACCGTCGTCTCCAGCGCCCGCGCCAGTTCCAGCGCCAGAACGGTGGAGGGCACGAAGACGCCGTTCTCGACCGTATTGATGGTCTTGCGCGAGACGCTCGCCTTGTCGGCCAGCCCCTGTTGGGTCAGGCCCGCGGCGGTGCGCAGTTCCTTGAGCCGTGACCCCAGTCGCGGATCACCCATCGCGGCCGGCCTCGCGGTCCAGCCAAGCGAACCGCAGGCCCGCTGATGCACCGCCCAGCGCCAGCACATAGGGCAAGGCCATTACGCCATAGTCCGCTCGCCACAGTCCCAGACCCAGGGCCACGGTCACGCCGCTCATCAACACGACGAAGGCCAGGATCATCGACCGCGCCCGCATCACCTGGGTCAGTTCATCCTCCAGCAGGCGGCGGTTCTTCTGCGCATGCCAGTCCCACCCCATGACCAGCACGGGGATCAGCCAGCCGTACAGGACCGGCAGCAGGATCTGGACGTAGGCGCCGAGGTTATGGTCCCCGCCCAAGACACGCTGCATGGCGCTGTGGGCCTGGGCCATGAACAGCAGCAGCACGGCGGGGTAGATCACCAGCTGTTGGGTCCGCGCGCGTTGAAGCTTGTCGCGCTGGGCGCCCTCGCCGCTCGTCGCCATATCGATCGGTCGGCCTGGCCGCCCAAACCAGGCCAAGATCGACCCAATAAGGACCACAGCAAAGCCCATCCCCGCGACCACGCCGGCCGCCGTCGCCTGATCCCCCTCCGTTCCGAAAAGGATCGCGAAGCCCGTTCCGCCGGCTAGCGCGACGGCGCCGACGAACACCATGACGATCCCGCTCCACCAGCATCTGCCGCGTTCCGTCTTCATCTGCTGAACCACAGCCCCGGCGTAGCCGCTTTCGTCATTGCTCATGACATCCTCCTGAAGTAACCTTGAGGTGACATATCACCTATAGGTTACATGCCGTCAAGAGGCGATCATCACATCGGCCAGAACAGCAGGATCATCGGCGGGCCGATGACCAGCACCAACAGGCTCAATGGCGCGCCCAGCTTCGGATAGTCCGAGAATTTGTAGCCGCCCGGCCCCATGACCATGGTGTTGCACTGGTGTCCGATGGGGGTCAGGAAATCGCACGCGGCCCCCACCGCAACCGCCATCAGGAAGGGGTCGGGTCGATGGCCCAGCTGCTGGGCCAGAACACCGGCGATGGGCGCCACGACCAGAACCGTGGCGGCGTTGTTCAGGAAGGGCGTCACCGCCATCGACACGGCCATCATCCCCGCCACGGCGACCACTGGCGGAATGCCCTCAAACACACCCTTCAGGGCACCGGCGATCAAGTCGGCCCCGCCGGTCTGCTGAATGGCGTCGGACACGGGGATCAGCGCCGCGATCAGGACCAGCAACGGCCCGTCCAACGCCGCATAGGCATCCCGCATCCGCAAGCCGCCCAGGGCCACGATCACGACCGCCGCGCCGAAGAAGGCGATGGCCACAGGAAGGATGCCGAACCCCACCATCACCATCGCCGCCGCCAGCACCACCGCCGGCAGATATTTCCGCCGCGTCCCTCCCAGACGCACTTCGCGCTCGGCCAGAGGCAGCAACTGCAATTCGGCCAGCACCTTGGGCAAAGCCGCCTCTGACCCCTGCAACAGGAGCACATCGCCGGCCTGCAGCTTGGCCGTCCGCAGATGCTGGGTCAGTTCATAACCGCTACGCGACACGCCCAACAGATTGAGCCCATGTTGGCCATAGAGGTCCAGTTGCCGCACAGACTGCCCCGTCAGCGGCGAGTCTGCGCCCACCACCGCCTCGACCAGATGCACCTCGTCCTTGGCCTGTTCCAGCAGGACGGGCCGGTCCCCGCGCACCAGCTTCAGCTTCGTCGCGTCTATGAAACCCTCCAACGCTTCATGGTCCCCCTTCAGCAGCAGGGTGTCGCCGGCCTGGACCTGGGTGTTCCCGCGAGGCCGCGTACGTCGCTTTCCGTTGCGGATCAGGGCCATCACCTTGATCGCATCGGGTGCCATGGCCGATAGGGCGGTGATGGTGGTGCGATCGAGCGTCCAACCGTCAGGCACGCGCGCCTCGGTCAGATAGGCGTTGGCCGACAAGGCGGCCGACAGTCCCAGCGTGCCCGTTCGATCCTTGGGCAGCAGTCGATAGCCGAACGCCAGAAACACCAGCGCCGCCGCCGTCAGCGCCAGACCGACCGGCGCATAGTCGAACATCTGGAACGGCTGGCCGACGATGTCCTGACGCACTTCCGCGACCAGGATGTTGGGCGAGGTGCCGACCAGCGTCACCATGCCGCCCGCCATGGCGCCGAAGGCCATCGGCATCAGCAGCCGCGACTGCGGCGTGCCGGTCCTGCGCGAGACCTGCAGCGCCACCGGCATCATGATCGCCAAGGCCCCGACGTTCTTGGTCACCATGGACAGCAGGGTCACCGCCGTCGTCAGAACCGGAACCTGGCTGCGTTCAGTCTTCAGGTGCGGCAAGACCCGCTTCAGCGCCATCTCGACGATGCCGGACCGAGCAAAGGCCGCCGAAACAATCAGGGCGCAGGCGATGATGACCGTCACGTCGTTGGCGAAGCCGGCGAAGGCGTCCTCCGCCGGGATCACGCCGACGGCCAGTCCCGCGACCAACGCCGCCAACGCCACCAGATCATAACGGAAGCGGCCCCAGATGAAGGCCGCCACCGTCAGGCCCACCAGGCCGAACGCCAAACCCTGTTGTAATGTCACGCGATAACCCAGCCCCGATGCGGTCCAGAACGGCGCCGCTTGGCGCAAACGGCGAAATCGTCCGAAGGTTCAGCCCCTCCCGTCGCGGAAGGGGCTGTTTTTCAGCGACCGACGACCAGTCGCGCCGCCGCCCGGACCACCCGCACCACCTCGGCCGCGAAGGCCCAGACCACCACGACCATCAGGATCGTCGCCACCCCGCCCACGTCCTCGCCCGAGCGGCCGATCAGCACCCGCACCCGCTCCACGAAGTCGGTGACGGTCCCGACCCAGATCAGCGGCGACAGCGCCGACCAGAACCAGACCCACAACAAGCCCCAGGCGGCCGCGATCCCGAACACCAGATCGCCTAACGCCGTCAGCCGCACATTGCCGCCCGATGCCGCCCGCATCAGGTCGAACCCGACACGGCAGGCCGCGAACAGGGCGACCGGCCAATAGGCGGCACGCACCATCTCCCCCAGGATCCGCCCGTAATCGACGCCATCGACGACGCCCGCCAGATCCTCTGGCCGGATCGGCGCGACCTGCAGCAGACCCGTCCACCACAGCAGCACCACGGCCCAGCCGATAGCGCTGGCCACCGCGCGGGCGACCGGCGACATCTCGGCGCTCTTGCGCACCTCGGCGCCGGGCTTGGCCTCGGGCTTGGCCTTGGACGAAGACCAGTCGCCGCGCGCCAGCTTCTGCCCCCACTGATCGGCGTCGAAATCGCCGCCCAGTTCGAACATGCCCAGATCCTTGACCCGCCATCTGGCGATGAAGTCCGGCTTCTTCTCCTGACGCTCCAGCACGAAGCCGGCGAGGGTCAGAAGGCCGACGATGGTGATCGCGCCGCTGATCAGGCTGGCGATCCCCTGCCCGATCGCCTGGCCCACATAGACGTCGCCGACCAGCACCCGCACCGCCAGCCCGATCAGGGTCACGCAGGCCATCACCGTCAGCCCGACCTTCACCCCGAACATCCACCACGGATAGAGCTCCGGCCCGATCAGCGCCTGGGGCCCGGAGCGATAGCGCGCCGCCACCGTCAGGGGATGGCCGACCTCGCGTAGCAGGGCCTCGACCTCGTCGTCGGTCGGCGCACGACCCAGACGGGCCTCCAGCGCATCGATCCGCCCCATGATCTCGTCGCGCAGCTCGGCGACGATGTCGTCGCGACTGTCCTTGGGCAACTGCGCCGCCAAGGTCTTCAGATAACGTTCGACCAGGTCCATGCCCGTCTCTCCCTCTTTCCCGGTGTTCACAGCATCTTCTCCAGCGAGGCCGACAGGCCGCGCCATTCGGTCGCCAGCCGCGCCAGCATCGCCTCGCCGCGCGGCGACAGGCGATAAAACCGCTTCTTGCGCCGCTCCTCCTCGCGCCATTCGCTGTCGAGCAGCCCCTGGCTCTCCAGCCGACGCAGGAGCGGATAGAGGGTGCTCTCCTCCATCTCGACCCCGACCTCGCCCAGCGCGACCCGCAGCGAATAGCCATATTGCTCGCGCCTTAGGCTCGCCAGCACGGCCAGGATCAACGACCCCCGCCGCAGCTCCAGCCGCAGGCTCTCGAACAGAAGCGCCTCATCGTTCTGGCTCACCCGCCATCTCCGTGCGTCACATAGTGTGTGATACACAGTGTATGAGACATACTGTGCGAGGGAGTCAAGCTTGCCACCCACCTCGAAGCGGGCGAAGGGAGCTACAGCCCGAGGGAGCAGACGTGAACGCCGCAGACTTTATCGCCAAATGGAGCGACGCGACCCTGCGCGAGCGGCAGGGCTCGCAGATGCATTTCCTCGACCTCTGCGCCCTGCTGGATCAGCCTCAGCCGACCGACCCCGACCGCTATTGTTTCGAGCGCGGCGCGACCAAGGCGGGCGGCGACGACGGCTGGGCCGATGTCTGGCGGCGCGGCTGTTTCGCCTGGGAATACAAGGGTCCGCACAAGGATCTGGACAAGGCCTTCCGCCAGTTGGCGACCTATGTCTCGGACCTGGAAAATCCGCCCTATCTGGTGACGTCAGACATGTCGCGGATCATCGTCCGCACCAATTTCACCAACACCGTGACGGCGGTCCACGAGCTCGCGCTGGAGGACCTGCGCGACCCGGCCAAACGCGACCTGCTGCGTCAGATTTTCGAAGGCTCGGAAAAGCTCAAGCCGACCGTCAGCCCGCAGGAGTTGACGGCCAAGGCCGTCGAACGCTTCGCCGAACTGGGCCGCCGACTACAGGATCGCCGAACCAAGGACGACAGGCCGCTGCACGATCCGCGCGCCATCGCCCACTTCCTGAACCAGCTCGTCTTCTGCATGTTCGCCGAGGACGCGCGGCTTCTGCCCGACAAGCTGTTCACCAAGACGATCAAGGGCGTCCAGACCCGCCCTGCCCTGGCTCAGAAGGCCCTCGCCAGCCTGTTCAAGGCCATGGCCAGCGAGGAAGAAGACGACCGCTTCTTCCTCGGCGTCGGCGTCATCAACTGGTTCAACGGCGGCCTGTTCGACGGCGCCGAGCCCCTGCTGCTGGAAGCGCCAGACCTGAAACTGGTCGCCGACACCGCCGACGAGCATGACTGGTCTGAAATCGACCCCGCCATCTTCGGCACAATGTTCGAAGAGGCGCTGAAGGCCACCCGCAAGCGCGCCGCCCTGGGCGCCCACTACACCGACCGCGCCAAGATCCTGAAGATCGTCGATCCCGTCATCGTCTGGCCGCTGGAGGCCGAATGGGCCGCCGCCCGCGCCGACATCGCCGCAGCCGCCGACGACGCCTGCGCCGCCCAGGCGCGTCGTCAGGCCATCTTCGACAAGGCCGGCGACGCCCTGAAAGCTGGCGAAGGCAAGGGCGACGAAGCCAAGCGCCGCAAGGCCGTCACCCAGGCCGACCGTGACCGCACCCTGGCGCTGAACCGCGCCCGCGATCGACTGGAGGCCTTCCTGCAACGGCTCGGCGCCTATCGCGTCCTCGACCCCGCCTGCGGCTCCGGCAACTTCCTCTATGTCGCGCTCCATGCGCTGAAGGATCTGGAGCTCAAGGCCCTGATCGAGGCCGAACGCCTGACGGGCCTGCAATCGCCGGGGCCGCGCGTGACCCTGGACGCCGTGCGCGGCATCGAGATCGAGCCCTACGCCGCCGAACTGGCCCGCGTCACCCTGTGGATCGGCGACCTGCAATGGAGCCTGAAGAACGGCTACCGCAACTGGCCCAAACCCATCCTGGCCAAGCTCGACCAGATCGAGAACCGCGACGCCCTGCTGAACCCCGACGGAACCGAGGCGGAATGGCCTGCGGTGGACGCCATCATCGGCAATCCGCCGTTCCTTGGTGCGAGTAAAATGATCTCCGCCATGGGAGAAGAGCAAGTAGTTCTGTTGCGGAGCAGATACGTGGGTCGAGTGCCTGGCTTCGCCGACTTTGTGACATTTTGGATCGAAAAGGGTTGGCAAGCGCTGGCGTCTAAAAACGCAGTGCGAGTAGGCTTTGTGACGACTAACTCGGTTAGGGGCGGCACAAATCGCAAAGTGCTTGAGCCAATTGCCGATGAAAAAGCCATCTGGGAAGCTTGGCCAGACGAAGCCTGGGTAGTGGATGGAGCGGCAGTTCGGGTCTCTATGCTCGGGTACGGAACGGGGTTTGTCAGCCGCCGAGTCAACGGGGCTGAAGTTGTCGCGATTAATGCCGACCTCACTTCATCCGGTTTCGATCTTTCGAAAGCCAAGCGCCTCGGCGAAAATAAGGGCTTTTCGTTCTACGGCACAAAAAAGGGTGGTTCTTTTGATATTCCGGGCGACTTGGCTCGCGCATGGCTTCTAGCGCCGAAGAATCCCAACGACCGGCCCAACTCCGACGTGTTGCATCCACGAGCTACAGGGGCTGATCTGGTTCAGCGATCTTCCGACGAATGGGTCATAGACTATGGAGTTGCTGGTGAGGAAGCCGACGCTGCGCTCTATGAGTTGCCCTTCGGCCATATTCTTAAATTGGTTAAGCCCGTTCGAGAAAAGAACCGGCGTGAACACCGTCGGACACGGTGGTGGCTGCATTCGGAAGCCGCACCGGGGATGCGAGACGCACTAACGGGGCTCAGGCGATATGTTGCGACGCCATCGGTGGCCAAATTTCGTCTGTTCACTTGGTTTTTTGCAGAGATACTCGCTGACCAGCAGGTCATTGCAATCGCACGCGATGACGACACCACCTTCGGCATCCTCCATTCCCGCTTCCACGAGCTCTGGTCCCTGCGCATGGGCACGTGGCTCGGCGTCGGCAACGATCCCCGCTACACCCCTTCCACCACCTTCGAGACCTTCCCCTTCCCCGAAGGCCTGACCCCGAATATCCCCGCCGCCGACTATGCCGACGACCCGCGCGCCGTCGCCATCGCCGAGGCCGCCCGCGATCTGAACGCCAAGCGCGAGGCCTGGCTGAACCCCGCCGATCTGGTGCGGATCGAGCCCGAGGTCGTGCCCGGCTATCCCGACCGCATCCTGCCGGTGAGTGACGAAGCCGCGAAGGTGTTGAAGACCCGCACCCTGACCAACCTCTACAACCAGCGGCCGGAATGGCTGGCCATGGCCCACCGCCGCCTCGACGCCGCCGTCGCGGCCGCCTACGGCTGGCCCGCCGACCTGACCGACGACGCCGTGCTGGAACACCTGTTCGCCCTCAATCAGGAGCGCGCGGCGGCCGGTCGCTGAAGACGCAGGCCCGTGCGGCAACCCTCCGCGCACAGGCGCGCTATGGCGTGACCCATCCGCACGCACTAAGTTCTGTTCATGAACCGTTCTTCGACGCCGAAGCCCGCCGCCGCCAAGCCGGCCAAGCCCGTTCACGTGCCCAATCCGGGGGTGCAGGAGGCGTCGGGGCAGTTCGTGCGGGACACCGGCAAGCCTGCCAAGGCCATGCCGATGTTCGCCCCCGTCACCGGCCCGCGCCTGACGCCGGAGGAGCCTATCGCGGCGCCGGCCGAGTGGGTGCCGCACCGCCCCTCGCACGAGGGCAAGAAAAAAGGCGGGCGCTTCCGGCTGGAGACGAAATACACCCCCGCCGGCGACCAGCCCGCCGCCATCGCCGAGCTGGTGGCTCAGGCCGAGGCTGGCGACCGCGATCAGGTGCTGCTGGGCGTCACCGGCTCGGGCAAGACCTTCACCATGGCCAAGGTCATCGAACAGACCCAGCGCCCTGCCCTGATCCTGGCCCCAAACAAGACGCTGGCGGCCCAGCTCTATTCCGAGTTCAAGAGTTTCTTCCCGGACAACGCCGTCGAATACTTTGTAAGCTACTATGACTACTATCAGCCGGAAGCTTACGTTCCGAGAACCGACACCTACATTGAGAAGGATTCGTCGATCAATGAGCAGATCGACCGGATGCGGCACTCGGCTACTCGGGCGATACTAGAACGGGAAGATGTCATCGTCGTGGCGTCGGTGTCTTGCATCTACGGCATCGGCTCGGTCGAGACCTATACGGCCATGACCTTCACGCTGAAGGTGGGGGACCAGATCGACGAGTCGAAGCTACGGGCCGATCTGATCGCGCTGCAGTACAAGCGCAACGACCTGACCTTCGACCGGGGCATGTTCAGAAAGCGCGGCGACACCATCGAGATCTTCCCGGTCCACCAGGAGGACCGGGCCTGGCGCGTCTCCCTGTTCGGCGACGAGATCGAGTCCATCGCCGAGTTCGACCCCCTGACCGGCAAGAAGACCGCCGACCTGGCCGAGATCACCGTCTACGCCGCCAGCCACTATGTGACCCCGCGCCCGACGCTGAACCAGGCCGCCGCCGGCATCAAGGCCGAGCTGAAGGAGACGCTGGACTGGATGATCGAGAACGGCAAACTGCTGGAGGCGCAACGCCTGGAGCAGCGCACCCGTTTCGACCTGGAGATGATGGAGGCCACCGGCAGCTGCGCCGGCATCGAAAACTACAGCCGCTGGCTGACCGGCCGCGCGCCCGGCGAGCCGCCGCCGACCTTCTTCGAATACATCCCCGACAACGCCCTGCTGTTCGTGGACGAGAGCCACGTCACCATCGGCCAGATCAACGGCATGTTCCGCGGCGACTACCGCCGCAAATCGACGCTGGCGGAATACGGCTTCCGCCTGCCCTCCTGCATCGACAACCGCCCGCTGAAGTTCGAGGAATGGGAGGCCATGCGCCCCCAGACGGTCCACGTGTCAGCCACCCCCGGCCCGTGGGAGATGGACCAGGCGGGCGGCGTCTTCGTCGAACAGGTCATCCGCCCCACCGGCCTGATCGACCCGCCGGTCGAGATCCGCCCCGTCTCCGGCAAGACCCGCAACCAGGTCGACGACGTCATCGACGAGGTTAAGGCGACGACGGCCAAGGGCTATCGCAGCCTGGTCACCACCCTGACCAAGAAGATGGCCGAGGACCTGACCGAATACATGCACGAACAGGGGGTGCGCGTCCGCTACATGCACTCCGACGTGGACACGCTGGAGCGGATCGAGATCCTGCGCGACCTGCGTCTGGGATCGTTCGACTGCCTGATCGGCATCAACCTGCTGCGCGAGGGGCTGGACATCCCCGAGTGCGGCCTGGTCGCCATCCTGGACGCGGACAAGGAGGGCTTCCTGCGCTCCGAGACCTCATTGATCCAGACCATCGGCCGCGCCGCGCGCAACGTGGACGGCCGCGTCATCCTGTACGCCGACCGCATGACCGGCAGCATGGAACGCGCCATCGCCGAGACCGACCGCCGCCGCGAACGCCAGGTCGCCTACAACACCGAACACGGCATCACCCCCGAGAGCGTCAAGCGTGACATCAAGGAGATCATGGCCAGCCCCTATGAGTCGCGCGAGATGGACCGGATCACCCGGCCTGGCGTGGCCGAGGCCTCCAAACCCTTCGTCGGCTCCAACTTCCAGGCCGCCCTGCGCGACCTGGAAGGCCGCATGCGCGAGGCCGCCTCCAACCTGGAGTTCGAAGAGGCCGGCCGCCTGCGCGACGAGATCAAGCGCATGAAGCTGATGGACCTGGAGTTCGCCAACGAAGCCCTGACCGGCGCGGGGGAAGAGGTGGACAAGTCCGCGCCGAAGCGGTGGCGGGCGGACGCGGCGGCGGAAGCGCAGGAGCGGTTTAGGAAGGGGCGGCTTTAAGGGGGGCAGCCTGCCTTCCTTAAGTGCCCGCTAAGCAGGGGAGCTTAACTGTCGCAACTGCGGCGCGCGTCTCCTATATTGCCCTGAACCTAAGCCCACAGGCATCTCGTGATACGAAAATTCAAAATCGAAAATTATAAGTCGATCAAGCGGTTGGAGTTGAATCTTGGCCGTGTAAACGTGTTTATCGGCGAAAATGGATCCGGTAAGAGCAACGTCTTGGAGGCGATTGCGCTAGCCGCGGCTGCTGAAGGCAACAAACTCGATAACGAGTTTCTAACTTCACGCGGCATTCGAGTAACTAACCCAAGGTTAATGCGTTCCGGTTTCAACGCTTCCGATTCAGAACTTCCGGTATCTTTGACTGTTAGCCTAGATGGGGACTCTGAATACAACTATCGACTTACCAACGATAACAAGGTTTACTCTGAATGGGAGCAAGAACGCGGCATCACGTCTAGATTAAGTGAAGCTGGACCTGGATTGTCCAAATTGCTTGAGAGTCTTCCAGATGATGAACAGCGTCGAGAAGTTTTGGAGAAGCTCGCCGCCGCCCTTGGCGTCGCTCTTAAAAATCATAATGAGCAAAAAAATAAATCTAAAGGTAAACCCCGGGAGATCACCGTCAACGTAGAAATGGAGTCGAAATATATTCCGACTTTTGACTCGGTCATAGCAGGATTTGTTATTTATTCTCCCGAAAACTCTTCCCTTAGAACCTTTGAGAGGGAAGGACAAGTTCAACCCCTCGGAGTTAACGGAGAGGGTTTACTTAAGTTATTGTCAGTCATGTATAAATCACGAAACAAGCGTGAGATCGATGAAGTAACTTCTGCGCTTAAGCTTTTGAGTTGGTTTGATGGTTTATCTGTAACAGGAACTGGACCCCGAGCACGTATTAACATAGTGGATAGGTATTTAGACGCAGAAAAAAATACGTTTGACCAGAGAAGCGCTAACGAGGGCTTTCTATTTGTTACTTTTTATTTGGCGTTAATGGTTAGCACATTGACGCCAAAGTTTTTTGCAATCGATAACATCGACGCCTCACTTAACCCAAAACTCTGCAAAAAATTGATGAGCATTATGCCAAAACTTGCAGTCGAGAACGGCAAGCAGGTTTTGCTAACAACACACAATCCCGCCGTTCTCGATGGTATAGATCTCAGCGATGACGAACAACGGCTGTTCGTAGTCAGTAGAAATCGTAAGGGAGAAACACAAGTTCGGCGCATAGATCATAAACCAAGCATGCCCACACGACACAAGCTATCAGAAATGTTTATTTCCGGCGTCCTCGGTGGACTTCCGAATAGATTCTGATGACTACTTTTGCACTAATAACCGAAGGTATTACCGATCAGGTTGTGCTTGAGAGGCTGATTGATGATATTTGTGCTTCAAAATTCGATGACGATATAGAGTTTGTTCCAATTCAACCGGAAAGAGATGCAACTGATGCGTACTCAGCTCCTCACGGCGGATGGGCTTTAGTTCTAGAAGCATGCGAATTGCGGGCCGCCGAAGCGCTTGAATATAATAACTACTTAATCGTTCAGATCGACACTGATTTGGGAGACGATAAGGGATATGGACTAGGGCTCAGCGATGGAGGCATAGCTAAAAGTGTCTCTGTTTTAATTTCTGATGCTAAGAATCTTTTAGCAAGCCGCATTGGCAAAGACGTTTATGACGAAAATAGCCATCGCATCTGTTTTGCGATTTGCATACATTCTATCGAGTCTTGGCTTCTAATTCTTGCTGCTGATCTCGATCACGTCCACACGGGCGAGGCCCGGCTTTCGCGATATCTGAAAAAGATCGATTTCGGTGGTCTTCGCAAGACATACGAGGGCTACGGTGAAGTATGCGACCTTGTTAAATCCAAACGTGTTAAGGAATTTGTGGGGAGTCCTACGAGTTTGGGTCAATTTTTGGACTCTCTGTCCGTGCTTTAAGTAGTTAGCCTCCGACGCGACACCGGCTGAGTATTTCGCCTTGCAGCAGTTACAATGCCAAACGAACTTCTAACTGAGTTGGCTTAGGCGGATGATCCTAGTCTGTTGGTCATAGGCCACGATAACGCTCTCTCCGCGTCGCCGACCGGATCGGTGTCCACGGCGGAGTGGATGAGGGCCTGGGCCTTTATGGCCCTTCTGATCCCTTCTCCCGCAAGGGGAGAAGGGCGGGTTAGAGTTCATCCAGCGTCTTCTCCCACTCCTCCATCGTGACGATCCCGCGCCAGGTGCCGAGGTAGAGGTCGATCCCTTTGGAAATGCGGCGGTCCTGTTCGCGTTCGATGACGGGGTCGAGCCCGGCTTCGCGCAGTTGGTCCTCAAGGGCGGCGATGCGGCGGTCCAGCTGGACGCGGCGGGCCAGTTGGGCGTGACCCCATTCGGTGTTGGCGCGCTCCAGCTTCTGCTTCGCCTGCCAGTATTGGCCGCGCAGCTCCCAGTCGCTCTTGTCGCTGGTGTTCATGGCGAAGCGGTTCTCGGCCTCTCCGAAGTTGGTCAGGATGTCGAAGACCAGTTGTAGGGGGGCGGTCTTGAGCGTCAGGCGCGAGGCGCGGCCGGGGCCGTCGCGGTCGGCCAGTTTGCGATAGGTCTCGGCCAAGGCCGCCAGGGCGCGGGCCTGGGCGAAGTCCTGGGCGTGGAGGGCGCGGCCCGAGGCCTGGGCGGCGGCGCGCGCCAAGGCTGAGGGATCGTTGGGGTCGTCGGGCGACAGGTCGGCGGCGTCCTGAGCCGACAGCGGCTGCGGCGCGGGCGGCGGCGTGTCGGTGCGCGGGTGGCGCGACCAGCCCTCCTTGGTGGCGCGGGCGCGCAGGGCGGCCTCGGTGACGCCGTGTCGGGCGGCTGTGGTCCTGGCGTCGAGGCCGGACAGATAGTCCTGTCGGACCTGGGTCCAGACCTCGGGCGGTTTGATCTTGTAGCGGCGTTTTTCCATGCGGACAGTATGGGACGGTCTCTACCTCAGGCCGGAAGACGGGCAATTTTCGAGGCTAGAGACCTGATTTTCCACATCGCGACATGTCAGGTTAGGTGCGCCAGCCATCCTAAATCCGCGCGCGGCGAGGCTTGCGTCCGATGATGACGCAGGGGCGTGCGACGACCCCTTCCCTATGAGCCAGGGCATACATCGCAAGATCCGGCCGGACGCCGTCTGGGCCGAGGTCCGCAAGGCGTGGGAGGACGGCGAGACCGCGCGCTCGGTCGCCGCGCGCTATGACGTGGGGGTCCATGCCCTGTGGAAGCGGCGCGAGGCGGAGGGGTGGAAACGGCCCGATCCGGCGCAGGCGGGGCCGATCGAGCCGGCGGAAGGCTGGGACCGGCATATCCAGGCGCGGCGCGACGCCTTTTCCGCCCAGCTGGAGGAGGCGCGGGCGCTGGCGGAATGTCTGGCGGCGGCGATGCGGGACGAGCGGCTGACCCGCGCGCCGCACTGGCATATTCCGTGGCTGTATCACTGGCGGGCGACGCATCTGGGGCCGGACGCGACGGCGCGGGACCGGGCGCGGGCGGTCGAGACGGGACAGCCGTGGGCGGAGCGGTTCTGGGACGAGGACGGGACGCTGAAGCCGCTGGCCTGGCTGGATCTGGAGATGGCGCGGCTGCATCCCGAGGAGTGGCGTGAGGCCATCGGACTGCCCGACGGCCTGCCCGAGGCGGCGACGCGATACGCCCCCTGATGTGTGCGGCAGTTGACTTATCGGCGATAAGCGCCCATTTGCGCTGCGTCGCACAATCGCGATCTCCGGCGTCTCCAGCGCGTGTGGGTCCTTCCCGGACCTGTCTGTAGAAGCCGCCGGCCCCTCATATCCATTCGCTGCCCGGACACGCGGGGCGGCGCCCGATCCACCCCGCAGGCCTCATTCCTTGAGGCCCCGTCGGGACTGGCGGTGCGCGGCCCGACGGCGTCATGCCATGGCCGATGCGCGTCGCCGCTACGCGAAAGACACACTGTGAGCATCACCTTCGAATCCATGGGCCTGAACAAGGCCCTCCTGCAGGCCCTGGCCTCGACCGGCTACACCACGCCGACCCCGATCCAGGAAAAGGCCATCCCCGACGTCATGGCCGGCAAGGACCTGCTGGGCATCGCCCAGACGGGCACCGGCAAGACCGCCGCCTTCGCCCTGCCGATCCTGCATCGCCTGGCCGAGAACCGCATCGCCCCCAAGCCGCGCACGACGCGCGTGCTGGTCCTGTCGCCCACGCGTGAACTGGCGACCCAGATCGGCGACAGCTTCAAGGCCTACGGCGCCCACCTGGGCTTCCGGGTCGCCGTGATCTTCGGCGGCGTGAAATACGGCGGTCAGGAACGCGCCCTGCAACAGGGTCTGGACATCCTGGTCGCCGCGCCGGGCCGCCTGCTGGACCATATCCAGCAGAAGAACCTGGACCTGTCGCAGACCGAGATCTTCGTGCTGGACGAGGCCGACCAGATGCTGGACCTGGGCTTCATCAAGCCGATCCGCCAGATCGTTTCCAAGATCCCGGCCAAGCGTCAGAACCTGTTCTTCTCGGCGACCATGCCCAGCGAGATCGGCAAGCTGGCGGGCGAACTGCTGAAGGATCCGGTCAAGGTCCAGGTCACGCCGCAATCGACCACGGTGCAGCGCATCAGCCAGTCGGTCGTCTATATCGAACAGGGCAGGAAGCGCGCCCTGCTGACCGAGATGTTCTCGGATCCCGAATACACGCGCTGCCTGGTCTTCACCAAGACCAAGCACGGCGCCGACAAGGTCGCGGCCTATCTGGAAGCCGGCGGCGTCGAGGCCGGCGCCATCCACGGCAACAAGAGCCAGCCCCAGCGTGAACGCACCCTGGCCGCCTTCAAGGCCGGCAAGCTGCGCGTGCTGGTCGCCACCGACATCGCCGCGCGCGGCATCGACGTGGACGGCGTCTCGCACGTCGTGAACTTCGAACTGCCGCACGTGCCGGAATCCTATGTCCACCGCATCGGCCGCACCGCGCGGGCGGGCAAGGACGGCACCGCCGTCAGCTTCGTCGCCGGCGACGAGATGAAGCTGCTGAAGGACATCGAGAAGGTCACGCGCCAGAAGATCCCGGCCATCGACCGTCGCAACGACAAGGCCCTGGGCCAGCTGGACGCCACCATCATGGCGACCGGCGTCGGCAAGAAGGCGACCATGCCGGAACGTGAAGGCGGCGACCGTGGCGAAGGCGGCCGTGGCGAAGGTCGTGGCGGACGTGGACGCAGCCGCGTCCCGCACCGCGACGGCGTGCGCCCGGAAGGCGGCGGCCAGCCTCATCGCCAGCGTCGCGCCCGTCCGGGCGAAACCCCGGCGGCCCCGCGTCCCGAACGCGCCTACAACCCCCTGGCCGGCGAGCGCGTCCCGTCGATCAACGACAACGTTAAGCCGGCGGAAGGCGAAATGAAGCGCCGTCCCCGTCGTCGCCCGTCCAACGGCGGCAAGGGCTATGTCGGCGGCGCCAAGGCTTGATCTAAATCCTCCCCCGTGAAGCGCAGCGAAACGGGGGAGGGGGACCGCGAAGCGGTGGAGGGGGCGAACGTCGCACGGCGTGAAACGTCGGACATCGCGCCCGTTTCCGCCCCCTCCACCCGCTTCGCGCGGTCCCCCTCCCCCGCTATGCGGTGGAGGAATAAAAAAAACGGCGGCTCCTGGGAAGGAGCCGCCGTTCTCATGTCAGGCGTATGCGGACCTTAGAAGGCCCAGGTCGCGCCCATCGAGAAGCCGACGCCCGAGCCCTTGGCCTCGCCGCGCAGGTTCGAGATGACCAGGCCGTTGCCATAGACGTCGCGCGTGTCGTTGATCTGCGCGGTGTCGATGTCGATGTAGGTCACGGCGCCGTCGAAGGTCATCGAACCGACCGTCTTGGACAGGCCAGCGGCGTAGAGCCAGCGGTCGCCGTCCGGGATACGGGCGGTGCGGTGATCGTCCGAGGTCGGGGTCGGGTCGTAGCCCAGGCCGGCGCGGACCGTCATGGTCGGGTCGATCTTGTAGTCGAAGCCGATCGAGCCGGTGGTGACGTCGTCATAGTCCTGAACGATGGTCGACGAGCCGGTGGCTCCGTAGGCGACGCGGATGGCGTCGAACTCGCTCCAGCCAATCTGGTTGACCTGGGCGTTCAGGGTCAGGCGGTCGTTGACGGCGTAACGGGCCGAGACGGTGGCGTACCAGGGGGTGTTGAAGCTGGCGACGCCGTCAGCCGAAACGTTGGCGGCGGCCAGGGCGCCGGTCAGGCCCGAGATGTTCACCGAGCCTTCTAGCTCGTGCTCGATCTTGGAGCGGTAGGACAGACCCAGGTCCAGCTTGCCGAAATGCATCTGGGCGCCGGCGTTCCATCCGTAGTCCCAACCGTCGCCTTCCAGCTGGTTGCGGCCGTCGGTCGCTGCAGGGATCAGCACCAGCGGAGCCACGCCGGCGACGGTCGGCAGGTTCGGCAAAGCCGACGACAGGGTCGCCTTGGCGTACTGGGCGTCGAAGCCGGCGCCGATGTCCAGCCAGTCGGTGACCGTCATGGCGGCGACCAGGCTGACGTTGGCCGAGCGCAGCTCGGACGTCAGGGCGTCGTAGCGGGCGAAGTCGGGCTGTTCGTACTTGGTGGTGAAGTTGTAGGGCGCCTGGACGGCCAGGCCGACGTTGAAGCGGTCGCCGATCGGCATGGAGACGGCGAAGTTCGGCACGATGCCGCTTTCGACCACGTCGTGGACGTGCGGATCACCGGCGACGACGGTCGAGCCGCTGAGGATGGTGCCGGCCGGGAACGGCGGGGTCGGGGCGGGCAGATTGTAGCTGAGGGTGGAGCCGCGGTTATCGACGTCGGAGTCCAGGATCAGGCCGTGCATGCCGAGATAGACTTCGCGTTGCGTGCCGGCGATGGCGGCGGGGTTCCACCACAGCGATTGGACACCCTTGTCGGCGCCGACGCCGGCGTTGGCGCGGCCCTGGGCGCGCGTCGATTGTTCCTGAACATAGAAGGAGCCGGCCATGGCCGGAGCGGCGACGCCGGCCAGCAGGGCGGTCGTCAGGGCGAGCCCGCCCACGCGGGCGAAGTTCCTGGAGGTCATTTCAAACACCTAAGTAAACGTCGACCGCATTACGCGCGGTCGATCCGGGGAGGAGCCCACTCAGCGTTCACGGCGCGAAAGCGTTGCGGGCAAGGCCCCCATCGGACCGGAAACGGGCGAAACCGTGGCGCCTGAGCCGCACATGATCACGGCTTCGAGAGGTTACGTTGCGGCAACATCGATGCCCATATTTCGCAGTTCGGCGATCAAATCTTGCGCCGCCGCCTCGACCAGGCCCGCGTCACGGCCACGGATGACCAGCTGGGTTCCGATCTCGCCGACGCTGCCGTGGCCGAACGGATAGCTGCCGAACGACAGGTCACGGCGCAGATTTGCGGCCGTCCGCAGCACTTCGGCCACAGCCCCCTCGCCCACCCCGCTGACCTTCAGCGTGCGGGCATGAACGACGGCGCCGGTGCGCAGACGCGGCGCCACGTCCTCCAGCATCGCCTGCATGATCCTGGGCACGCCGGCCATGACGAAGACATTGCCGATCTGGAAGCCCGGCGCGTCGGTGACCGGATTGGCGATCAGCACTCCGCCGTCGGGGATGCGTGCCATGCGGCGGCGCGCGGCGTTGAAGTCGTCGCCATAGCGCCGCGCCAGTATGGCCAGGGCCTCGGGATGTTCGGGCAGGGCCACGCCGAAAGCCGCCGCGACGGCGTCGGCGGTGATGTCGTCATGGGTCGGACCGATGCCGCCGGTGGTGAAGACATAGTCCCAGCGCGCGCGCAGCGCGTCGAGCGCCTCGATGATCCGGTCATGGTCGTCGCTGACGACCCGCGCCTCCATCAGGTCGATCCCCAGCGCGGCCAGGAAACGGGCGATGGTGTTGGTGTTCGTGTCCTGGGTCCGGCCCGACAGGATTTCATCGCCGATGACCAGCACGGCGGCTGTGACGGCGGCGGGGGGCCCGGCAGCAATGGGCCCGGCAGTGGGATCGACGTCGGTCATGCGGGAATCCAAACTCGGGGTTGAGGTTTCATGCTATAACGACCATCTGCGGCGAACGGATTGCGCCGTATCCCCGCCTTTTGCAGACCGATCGCCCCATGTACGAAACGCCCGAAATCGAAACCGACGTCCTGGTCCGCTCCAGCGCCATTCGCGTCCACGACGCCGAAGACTTCGAAGGCATGCGAAAGGCCGGCCGTCTGGTCGCCGAGGCGCTGGACATGATCGCCGCCCATGTGAAGCCGGGCGTCCTGACCAGCACGATCGACGATCTGGTGCGCGAGTTCACCCTGGACAACGGCGGCCTGCCCGCCTGCCTGGGCTACAAGGGCTATGAAAAGACCGTCTGCACCTCGATCAACCACGTCGTCTGCCACGGCATTCCGGGCGACCGGGTGCTTAAGGACGGCGACATCGTCAACATCGACCACACCGTCATCGTCGACGGCTGGCACGGCGATTCCAGCCGCATGTATGCGGTGGGCGAGATCAATGCGCGGGCCAAGAAGCTGATCGACGTGACCTATCAGTCGCTGGAGCTGGGCCTGGAACAGGTCAAGCCGGGCAACACCTTCGGCGACATCGGCTTCGCCATCCAGAAGTTCGTCGAGGCCCAGCGCATGAGCGTGGTCCGCGACTTCTGCGGCCACGGCATCGGCCGCGTCTTCCACGACAGCCCCAACGTCCTGCACTACGGCCGTCGCGGCGAGGGCGCGGTTCTGAAACCCGGCATGTTCTTCACCGTCGAGCCGATGGTCAACCTGGGCAAGCCGCACGTGAAGGTGCTGTCCGACGGCTGGACCGCCGTGACGCGCGACAAGTCCCTGTCCGCCCAGTGCGAGCACACCATCGGGGTGACGGAAGACGGGCTGGAGATCTTCACGGCGTCTCCGGCTGGGCTGTTCCGGCCGAACTGACGGCTGACGGCGCGGGGGTATCCGGTGAGACAAATCATACCCCTGCTTCTGCTGGCGGCGGGATGCGCGCCGACGCTTGATCAGGCTGGCAGGCTGGTTCAGTTGAATGCCGGCTACAGCCAACTCCCCCTTCCGTCAGAAGAACGACCGGTCGAGCAGGTCCGCGACGCTGACAGCCGCGACCTGGCGCTTTGGCTGACACCGGAGCGGGCCGACGCGATCAAGTCAGCCGCCCTTTCGTCATCTCTACCGCCGGCCCCGCCAGGCAATATCGTCATTAAGCTCGTCGAAGCCCCAAGCCTGGTGTCGCAAGGGATTTGCGAAACGGCCCTGAACGGGTTCTTCGGCGAAGATCAGACCGTTCAGGGAAAGCCGACCGTTCGGGTATTCAGCGGGTATCGTCAGGTTCTGTATCGCGCAGCAGATGATGCCGGAGGCTGCACACAGAACGCGAACTCGCCTGAAGGTTTCGCTGCCCTGTCGCCCGAAGCGGCGAAAGGGGCCCTTCAAGCC
This sequence comes from Brevundimonas sp., assembly GCF_046295075.1. Lineage (GTDB taxonomy): Bacteria > Pseudomonadota > Alphaproteobacteria > Caulobacterales > Caulobacteraceae > Brevundimonas. Next base: position 292,319 of record NZ_JBKBOC010000001.1, read on the forward strand.
TACGCCCACGCTCTGGATGCATTGAGCCCTGCCGACCGTAAAGCCGGGACGACAGGATTTCTCGCGCCGAGCCAGATAGTGTCCGTCACGCCATGCTTGGGGGAGACGCGTTGCCTGTCCTTCAGGCTCGCTCCGTCACCAGAGGCGGCGCACGGCTGGGATCTTACCTACAGATACAGTTTTGGTCGGCAGGTTCGATTAAGCGCGATGGCACCCCCGCCGCCCTCATAAGCGCCCAAGGCGACTCAAGAAGGTGTAACGACACACGTTGAGCTTGCGCGCGTCGTCGGATCGACCGATCCTGTGAAGGTTGCGCATCTGCGAGCCTGACGGCGTATGACCGACGAGATTCTCACCAAGCCCAAACCGCGCCACAGCGGCCATCGCGACCGGCTGCGCGAGAGGGCGGCGAAGGGCGGGCTGGGCGCCCTGCCCGACTATGAGTTGCTGGAACTGCTGCTGTTCCGCAGCGTGCCCTACAAGGACACCAAGCCGCTGGCCAAGGATCTGCTGGCGCGGTTCGGCGGGCTGGAGGGGATCGGGGCGGCCAGCCATGAGGCGATCGAGGATCAGGTCGCGCGGTCGATGGGCTATGCCGTCGGCAAGGCGACGCGGGCGATCGCGCTGGACCTGCAGCTGATCTTCGACGTGACGCGACGGATCGCGCGCGAGCCGACGGCGAAACGGCCGGTGATCTCGTCGTGGACGGCTTTGCTGGCCTATGTCCGGGTCGCCCTGCAACACGAGCCGCGCGAGCAATTTCGCGTCTTGTATCTAGACAAGAAGAACCAGCTGATCCTGGACGAGGTGCAGAACCGGGGCACGGTCGATCACGCCCCGGTCTATCCGCGCGAGGTGGTGCGGCGCGCGCTGGAGCTGTCGGCCAGCGCCCTGATCCTGGTGCACAACCATCCGTCCGGCGATCCCACGCCCAGCCGCGCCGACGTCGAGATCACGAAACAGGTTGTGCAGGCCGGGCGCGCCCTTAACGTCGAGGTTCACGACCATCTGGTCGTCGGCCGCGACGGGGTGGCCAGCTTCAAGCAACTGGGCCTGATGTGAACGACAGAATACTGACGACCGAACGACTGGTGCTTAGCCCGGTGTCCGTGACGGATTACGACGATCTGTTGGTCCTCTGGGCGAACGCGGACTTCACCCGTCACATCACCGGCCGTCCGATGAACAGTGAAGAGGTCTGGTTCCGGCTGCTGCGCGACCTGGGGCAGTGGACCGTCGATGGTTACGGCAGTTGGACGATTCGTCGGGCGAAGGACGGCATCTATCTGGGCAATGTCTCGATCCTGGACCACCGCAGGCTGATAGAGCCGGCCATGACCGATCCAGAACTGGGCTGGGGCCTGTCGCCGGCCTTTCATGGCGGGGGGTTGGCGCGCGAGGCGCTTGAAGTCGCCTTGGCCTGGGCCGACGCCCGCCTGTCGGCGACGCGCACGGTGTGCATGATTGCGCCCGAGAACCTGGCCTCGCTGAAACTGGCAGAGCGGGTCGGCTACCGGCCCTATGCGACAGCGACCTACAAGGATCATCCGGTTCAGCTGTTCGAACGGCCGCGCCGGGCGCCGTAGGTCGCCATTAAGGATTATCGGGCAAACTGGCGTCGAACGAACCGCGAGTCCCTGCCCATGCCCATGTCCGTGGAAACGCTGCGCCAGCATCTGGTCGACGCCTTTGCCGACGCCGAGATCGAGATCGAGGATCTGGCGGGCGACGGCGACCACTATCGCGCCCGCATCGTGTCCAGCGCCTTTGCGGGCGTGCCGCGCGTGCGCCAGCACCAGATGGTCTATGCCGCGCTGAAGGGTCAGATGGGCGGCGAACTTCATGCGTTGGCGCTGGAAACCTCGGCGCCCGAGGCGGGAAACTGACCGATGCGCTACAGGCCCTTCGGCGCCTCGGGCGCCGCCATCTCCAACCTGACGCTGAACTTCGGCGCCGATGCGCTGAAGCGCGGGCGTGAAGCGGGTCTGGACCTGCTGTATTCGGCGCTGGAAGCGGGCGTCAACAGCTACCGCCTGGACAGCGCCGACCCCGTGGCGGCCGAGGTGCTGGGCGAGGCCCTGTCGCACGTGGATCGCAAGCTGGTCTATGTCAGCCTGACCCTGGGGGCCGGCGACGGACGCGGCGAAGACCGGGATTTTTCCGCCCAGGGCATGACGGCCGCCATCGATCGGGTGCTGCACTTCTCGGGCCTGGGCTGGATCGACGTGGCGGTGCTGCACGAGCCGGGCGAGACCGAACTGGCGCAATCCTCGCTGAGCGCGCTGAAGGCCATGCGGGCGACCGGGCGCATCAAGCTGCTGGGCATCGCGGGCGGCGGCGAGGTGATGGACGCCTATGTCTCGACCGGCGCGTTCGACGCCCTGTTGACCCCGCTGGGCATCAACGCCGACTGGAAGGTCCGCAATCGCATCCGCTCGGCGCGCGAGCAGGACATGTCGGTCTTCGCCTATGACTTCTTCAAGGATCGTCGCTCGGGTCCGCGCATCGCGCCGGTCTTGAAGAAGGGCCTGTTCGGCATCGGCGCGCAGAAGCGGCCGCCGGATACGCCGCAGAAGGACGCCTTCGGCTTCCTGTATCGCACGCAGAACTGGACGGCCGAGGCGATCTGCCTGGCCTACGTCCTGACCGATCCGACGGTGTCCAGCGTGATCGTCAACGCCACCGACACCGAACGGCTGGCGCAACTGGCGGCCGCGCCCGAGCGCGACATGCCGCCTGGCCTGGCCGCGCAGATCGAGATGGCGCGCGTCGTCGCCAGCCAGGCCGCCTGACGCAGAACGACCCGCGCCATACAGATCGTCGCGGACGCCTTGACCGCGCCCTCTCGGCTCCCTAGCTGACGGGCTTCACGAAAGGCCCTTCCCGTGACCGATACTGCCCAGACCGCCGATCCCGCCCACGCCTTCATCGGCGAAACCGTCGCCCAGAACGACGTCGTGCTGTTCATGAAGGGCACGCCGGACCAGCCGCGCTGCGGCTTCTCGTCCCTGGCGGTTCAGATCCTGGATCATGTCGGCGCCGCCTTCGTGGGCGTGGACGTTCTGCAGGACGAGGCCCTGCGCGAAGGCGTCAAGAGCTTCACCGACTGGCCCACCATTCCCCAGCTCTATGTGAAGGGCGAATTCGTCGGCGGATCGGACATCATCCGCGAAATGTTCCAGGCTGGCGAACTTCAGGCCCTGATGGTCGAGAAGGGCGTGCCGCTCGGCGAGGCCTGATGGCCCGCAAGACGCTTGAGCCGCGCGAGGACCGCGAGGTCTTCGTCGTGCCGCTGGACGTGCGGCCCGAGCACATCGACGCCAATGGCCACGTCAACAACGTCGTCTATGTCGGCTGGCTGCAGGACGCTGGCACGGCCCACTGGAACGCGCGCTTCGACGAGGCGACGCGGGCGAAATGGTCGTGGGTCGCGACCCGGCACGAGATCGACTATCTGCGCGGCATCGAGCCGGGCGCCCAGGGCGTGGTCGCCCGCACCTGGGTCGGCGATCCGCAGGGGCCACGCTTCACCCGCTATGTCCGCATCGAGGACGCCCAAGGCCGCGTCTGCGCCCAGGGCGTCACCGAATGGGTGCTGGTCGACGCCGCGACCCTGAGGCCCCAGCGCATTCCGCCCACGATGCTGAGCGTGTTCGAGACGCCTACTTCAGCGGATTGAGAATCCGCGCCGGGGTGCCGGGCTCCAGGCCCAGGTCGGCGTAGGTCCAGCGCAGTTCGACGCCGTCGGCGACCAGGGCCTTGCACAGGTCCGGCTTGGTGCGGCGCAGAGTGATCTCGGTGGGCGAGCCGTCCGACACCGACACTTCGAAATCGGACGCCTGGGTGCAGCCGTTGGAATCGACACGCGCGACCAGGGCGCCGTCGGCAAAGCGGGCCTCGCGAATGGCCTCGGCCGGCGGGGCGTCGTTGCGCGTGACATTGACCGAGACGTTCTCGCCCGCATCGCTGTCATAGATGACGCAGGCCGACAGAAGCGGCGCGACCAGGGCCGCGACCGCCAGACCCTTTGCGAGACCGCGCATCACTGGCCCGAGGCCGGGGCGGTGATGACCCGCGTGGTCGGCTTTTCGGTCGAGACGATGATGCAGCCCGACAGCAGCGGAGCGGCGATGGCGATGGCGATGGCGAGACGAAGCATTGGTGGTTCCCCTTTGAAAGCTTGACCCTTTGTGCCGCGCAGGTCGGTTCCGCACACGTGAATTATCGGCAAGCTGGATGAACAATCGGACAGGCTGGGCTTGAACGCGTCTGCAACCGCCATAGCTACGGTCCCTCCCCTTCTCCTCGGATCGTCTCTCATGAGCCTGCTGTTCTCGCCCCGCGCCGTGGGGCCCCTGACGCTGAAGAACCGCGTCGTCATCGCCCCGATGTGCCAGTATTCCGCCATCGACGGCGTGCCTCAGCCCTGGCACGTGCAGCATCTGGGAAAGCTGGCGATCTCGGGCGCGGGCCTGGTCATCGTCGAGGCGACCGGGGTCGAGGCGGCGGGGCGCATCACGCCGGACGACACCGGCCTGTGGAACGACGCCCAGGAAGCCGCCTTCGCGCAGATCATCACCGACATCCGCACCTACAGCGACACGCCGATCGGCGTTCAGCTGGGCCATGCGGGCCGCAAGGCCTCGACCAGCGCGCCGTGGAAGGGCGGTCGCGCCCTAGGCGCCGACGAGGGCGCATGGGAGACGTTCAGCGCCTCGGCCGAACCGTTCAAGGACGACTGGCATACCCCGACGGCGATGACGCAAGGCGACATGGACCGGGTCGTCGCGGCCTTCGAGGACGCCGCGCGCCGGGCCGACCGGGCCGGGTTCGACCTGGTCGAGCTGCACGCCGCCCACGGCTATCTGCTGACCCAGTTCCTGTCGCCCCTGTCCAACCATCGCACCGATAACTTCGGCGGCGGGTTCGAGAACCGGGCGCGCTTCCCCTTGCGGGTGGCCCAGGGCTTGCGCGACGTCTGGCCGCGCGCCAAGGCGCTGGGCGTGCGGTTCAACGGGTCGGACTGGGTCGAGGGCGGCATCGCCCTGGACGAGGTCACGGCCCTCGGTCAGGCCCTGCACGACATGGGCTATGACTATCTGCATCTGACGTCGGGCGGCAATGTCGCGCGCGCCGACATTCCGGGCGCCGAGCCGGGCTATCAGCTGCGGTTCGCGCAAGCCGTGAAGGCGGCGACGCCGGACGCCAACGTCATGGCCGTGGGCATGATCTTCGATCCGCAAAAGGCCGAGGGCATCGTGGCGTCGGGTCAGGCGGACCTGATCGCCATCGCCCGTGCGGCGCTGGACGATCCCAACTGGGCGCATCATGCGGCCGTTGCGCTGGGCGACGACGAGGGCCTGCCGCCGCAATACGAGCGGGCCGGCAAGAAATATTGGCCGGGCTACGGCAAGGCCGGTGCGTAAGGCCTGATCAGGCGGCGTCTTCCAGCGGTGGTGCGCCGTCCCACAGGACGCGAGCAGCCTGCTGGATATGGCCTTCGGCCGTCTTCTGCGGGCGGCCCAGCAGATAGCCCTGAACCTCGTCGCAGCCTTGGTCGCGCAAGAAGGTCAGCTGTTCCAGCGTTTCTACGCCCTCCGCCAGGACCGGGATGTCCAGGCTCTCGCCCAAGGCCAGCACCGCGCGGATGATGGCGGCGGATTGAGGTCCGCCGTCCAGCTCCGACATGAAGGAGCGGTCCAGCTTGATCTTGTCGAACGGGAAGGCGCGCAGGGTCGACAGGGACGAATAGCCGGTGCCGAAATCGTCCATGGCGATGGAGACGCCCAGCAGCTTCAGCTGGCGCAGCACGTGGGTTGTGCGCTCCATGTCGGTGATCATGGCCGTCTCGGTGATCTCCAGCTCCAGCCGCGAGGGCGACAGGCCAGTCTCCACCAGAACCTGATGCACCAGGCGCGGCAGATCGACGTGGCCCAGCTGGACCGGCGACAGGTTGACCGCGATCTTGTACGGCTCGGCCCAGGCGGCGGCCTCGGCGCAGGCGGTGCGCAGCACCCATTCGCCGATCGGCAGGATCAGGCCGTTCTCTTCGGCCAGGGGGATGAAGTCGGCCGGCGAAATGAAGGTCCCGTCAGGCTGGATCCAGCGCAGCAGCACTTCGTAGCCGGTGATGTCGCCCGTATCGACGGCGGCCTGAATCTGCCAGTTCAGGCTGAACTGGCCCTGGTCCAGGGCCTCGCGCATCTGCTGGGCCATGCGACGGCGGTTGCGCACCGCCTCGTCCATCTCTTCCTCGTAAAAGCAGACGTCGGTCCCCAGCGAGGCCTTGGCGCGGTACATGGCCAGGTCCGCGTCATTGATCAGGGACGAGATGTCGCGCGCGTCGTCGGGCCAGACGGCGACCCCCACGCTGAGGCCGCAGGCGACCTCGGCATGGTCCAGCATGACTGGCGCGATGACGGCCTGGCGCAGACGATCGACCAGGCCCAGCGCGTCCTCGCGCTGTTCGACCGCAACGACGGCCACGAACTCGTCGCCGCCCAAGCGAGCCACGAACTCGCCGGGGCGCAGGCTGGCCTTCATCCGTTCGGCGATGCGGATCAGAAGCTGGTCGCCCGCGGCGTGGCCGTGAACGTCGTTGACCTCCTTGAACCGGTCCAGGTCGATGGCGAGCAGGGCGACCCGGGTCGCGGCGCTGTCGTCGGCGGTCTGGCGCGTCAGCCATTCCAGGAAGGACGAGCGGTTCGGCAGGCCGGTCAGGCTGTCGTTGCGCGCCAGGTGAGCGATGCGGCGTTCTTGGGCCAGACGCGTGCGTAGGTCGCGCACGGCATAGATCATCAGGTCGGCTTCGACCGCGTGACCGCCGTCGCGACGCACGGCGATCTCGACCGGGATTTCGGTCCCGCCCGCTCCGACCAGCCTGGACTGGGTCAGACCGCCCACGGCCAGATCGGTGGTGTGAACCAGCCAGCGCGACAGCGGCTCACCGACCAGGGCGTTGCGGTCCATGCCCGACAGGTCGGCGAAGGCGGCGTTGGCGGCCAGGATCAGGCCGTCCTGCGCGACCACCATGCCGTCCACGCTGCCCTCGATCAGATGATCGAGGCGCGCCTTGGCCTGAAGCCGGGACTGCATGTCCAGGGCGTGACTGGCGACGCCGGTGCCCAGCATCATCAGGCCGACGGCGGAGACAGCGAAGGCCATGATGACATTGGCGGAATCGGCGGCGACGGCGTCGACCAGCGGCGACAGGGGTATGACCGTCATCGCGGCCATGCCGGTGAAGTGCAGCGCGACGATCCCCAAGACCATCAACGCGACCGGCGCGATCTGTCCGGGACGGCGTGCGCGGTTGAACGCCAGGGCGCCGAAGACGACGGCGCCCACGATCGAGGCGGCGATATAGGCGGCGGACCAGTGAATGACCGCATCGGTCGCAAAGGCCGCCATGCCGGTATAGTGCATCGCCACGACGGTCAGGCCGAACAGCACGCCGCCGATCTCGGCCGAGAACCGCATGGCTCGCGAAGCGACCCAAAGGGCAAGCGCGCTGCCGGCGATGGCGACGCCCAGGGAGACACCCGTCAGGACCGGCTCGTAGCTGATGGCGGCGCCCGGCTCATAGGCGATCATGGCCACGAAATGGGTGCACCAGATCGTCGCCCCGGTCGCCACCGCGCCCATGAAGGCCCAGGCCAGGCGCGTGCCCTTTTCGGCGGCGCGCAGTCGGCGATAGAGGCGGAAGGTGATGATGGAGCCGATCAGGCACAGGCCGGCGGCGAGCCCGACCAGCCACAGATTATGGTCGTCGGTCAGGCAGGTGAAAAAGCGCATGAAAGCTACAGACCGTGGGGAAGACAGCCTGGCTCCGTAGCAGCAGAGAATTTAATCAGACGCGCCCGAACAGGCTTAACCAATCCCTATTCGGGAGGTCAGGAGCGCGGCAGTTGATAGGGATTGTTGACGCTGATGGGCGAACCGGCCGGCAGGCCCAGTTCCTCGAACGACCACTTCAGCTCGACGCCCTCGACCAGATCCTGGCGGCACTTGTCCTCGTCGATGCGGCGCAGGGTGATGACGGCAGCGCCGCCCTGCAGGCTGACGATGGGGATCAGGTCTTCCTTGTCGGTGCAGCCGTTGGAGCTGACCCAGAAAACGGCCTCGTCCTTGGTGAAGGCGGCGGCGTGGATCGGCTCAAGCGCGCCCGGCATGCCCTGGGTCGAGACGGACGGCTCGCCGCCGGTGGCGCAGGCGGCAAGGCTCGCCGATGCGGCGGCGATCAAAGCCAGTCGTCCGATGATGGAGTCGCGCACCGACGACCTCCCCTGTCTCTCAAAGCCTGAACGGGCCGAGAATGCGCCTGTTCGCCCGTGGAGGGAACAGGGTAAAAACGAAGGGCCCCGGACGAGTCCGAGGCCCTTCAAACTCAACTGGTCGAGGCTTCGCTTACGAAGCGTAGTATTCGACGACCAGGTTCGGTTCCATCTTCACGGCGTACGGCACGTCCGACAGTTCCGGGACGCGGACGTAGCGAACCGAGAACGAGCGGTCCGACAGTTCCAGATAATCCGGCACGTCGCGTTCCGACGACGTCTGGGCTTCGATCACCAGAGCCATGCTGCGCGACTTTTCCTTCACCGTGACGACGTCGTCCGGCTTCACGCGGTAGGAGGCGATGTCGACCTTCTTGCCGTTGACCGTGACGTGGCCGTGGTTGACGAACTGACGGGCGGCCCAGACGGTCGGGACGAACTTGGCGCGGTAGACGATGGCGTCCAGACGCGATTCCAGCAGACCGATCAGGTTTTCCGAGGTGTTGCCCTTGCGACGCGTGGCTTCGTCGTAGGTCTTGGCGAATTGCTTCTCGGTGATGTTGCCGTAGTAGCCCTTCAGCTTCTGCTTGGCCTTCAGTTGCAGACCGAAGTCCGAAACCTTCGACTTGCGACGCTGACCGTGCTGACCGGGACCGTAAGAACGCTTGTTGACCGGCGACTTGGCGCGGCCCCACAGGTTCTCACCCATGGCGCGGTCGATCTTGTATTTGGCGCTGTGGCGCTTGGACATTCTATTCTCTTTTCAACGATACGGCCCGGCATCCCCTCGATTGGGAATGCGATCTCAACGGCGGTCCACGCATCTTCCGTCATCAATCCCGCCCCCGGCGAACCGGAGGCATGGAAGGCGGCGCTTATGGCCACCGGCGGGCATGGAGTCAAGCCGGGGGAGTCAAGCCGGGCGGGCCGTTAAGCACGATGGAATGGAACGATGGCCCGCACCCATCCCTTTCCGACCGGGTGAAGCCTCCAGTCGCCTGAGACGATAGAGGAGGACCAAGGGTGACGAATGAAGCCAAGACGTTCCAGACCGGCCTGTCCGAGCCGGCGTTCGCGACGCTGAAAACCAAGCTGATCGACCTTGTCGAGCCGCTGAACGACGGGCAGCTGCTCGAACTGGCGGACGGCATCCACGAGATGCTTCGACAGCGTCGGATGCTGCGCCAGCACCATGCCGAGCGCATGAACGAACGCGCCCGGCACAGTCTGGATCTTCGTATCTAGTCCGTCGCTGATTGCGCCTCGGAGATGAACATGGCCCGGCCCTCGCGGGTGGCGATCTTGCCCAGGCCCGGGAACGGGAAGTGATAGGCGTAGATATGGGCGCCAGAGTTGCGCAGCGCCGTCACCTGATCCAGCCGCGCCTTCTCGCCCGCCGCCTGATCGTCGTCATAGCCGACGCGCCAGTCGGGATGCTCCACCGACAGAATCCAGTGGTGCATCAGGTCGCCGGTGAAGAGCAGTTGGTTCTGGCCATCGGCGATCAGATAGGCGACGTGGCCCGGCGTATGGCCCGCCGTGTCCTGGGCCGTCACGCCCGGCGCGACCTCTCCGCCCGGCGCGAAGGCCTGGACCTTGGGCGTGATGATGCGCACCAGATCGGCCAGTTCGGGATTGGCGCGGATCGAGGCCCATTCCGCCTGCGGCATCCGGATCGCAGCATTGGGGAAGGCCAGACCGCCGGCGCGGATCAGGCCGCCGACATGGTCGGGGTGGCCGTGCGAGATCAGCACGTCGGTGATGGAGGCCTGATCGACGCCAGCCTTTTGCAGGCTGTCCATCAGCTGGCCCTTGCCCTCGCCCAGGCCGGTGTCGAACAGCATGGTCCGGTCGCCGTTCCTGACCAGCAGCGGATGGATTTCCAGCATGATCGGATCGGCCGGCTGACCGGCGGCGGTTAGGGACGCAGCGACCACCTGGGGCGTCAGGCCGACGCCGAAAGTCTGGTTGTCGTTCTTGACCGGGTTCTCGCCGTCGAACAGGGCGATGGCGTCCAGTGCGCCGATCTTGAACCGATAGACCGGCTTCTCGGCCGGGGCGGCGACCGTCTGCTGCGGCGTGGGCGGGGCGTGATCGCCGGATTTCTGCTGGCCCGCCTGTGGATTGCACGCCGCCAAGGTCAGGCAGGCCAAGGCCGCCCCCGTCATCATCATCCGCATCGCTTCACTCTCCGTCTGTAGAACCTGAATCGAAAACGCCCGCCGGAGGTTCCGGCGGGCGTCGTCTTGTCTCGATCTAGATCGCGATCTGTGGCGGGCCTTACTTGGCGGCTTCGTACAGTTCGTTGACCTTGTTCCAGTTCACCACCGACCAGAACGACTTCAGATAGTCGGCGCGGCGGTTCTGGTATTTCAGATAGTAGGCGTGTTCCCAGACGTCGGCGCCCAGGATGACTTCGCCGCGCTCGTCCACGACATCCATCAGCGGATTGTCCTGGTTGGGGGTCGAAGTGATCTTCAGCTTGCCGTTCTGGACGATCAGCCAGGCCCAGCCCGAGCCGAACTGTGCGGCGCCGGCGGCGTTGAAGTCTTCCTTGAACTTGTCCATGCCGCCGAGATCGCTCTCGATGGCGGCGGCGAGTTCAGCCGAGGGTTCGCCGGCCTGATCGGCCGGGGCCAGCAGTTCCCAGAACAGGCTGTGGTTCCAGTGACCGCCGCCGTTGTTGCGGACAGCCTTGGGCGCGGTCGAGATGCTGGTGAAGATCTCTTCCAGCGACTTGCCCTGCAGACCGGCGTCGGCGTCGACGGCCTTGTTCAGGTTGTCGACATAGGTCTGGTGGTGCTTGTCGTGGTGGAAGGTCATCGTCTCCTTGTCGATGGCCGGCTCGAGCGCGCCATAGGCGTAGGGCAGCGGGGGCAGGGTGAAGGCCATGGGAGAGCTCCTTTTCCGACAGATCTTGATAGGCAGCACATAGGCGCCCGTTCGTAAAACCCAAGCGACAAAGCCCGGATTCGTTCCGACTTATCGGCCCGGAACGGTCAAGCTGGCAAGTTCGCCTTCAGGCATTCGCGCACGGCGCGCTTCACGTCGCCCGGCGCATTGGGCTCGTCCACGCCTTCGGCGGCGAAGACGGCGCGCACGGCGGCGTCCAGACCCTTGGGCAGGGCCTCGATCACCCGCTTCTGGCCCTTGGCGTGCAGGCAATACCCCACCTCGCGGCACAGGGCGGAAAACATCGGTTCGTAGGGATCGGGAGCGCTCATGGCGCCCCTGTAGCATCAGGGGAGAAGACGCGACAGCCAGTGCATCAGGTTCAGCACGAACTGCTGATCGTCATGGCCGGTCGTATTCAGCCCCATGCGGAGCGGCTCGCGATCCGGCTGGTCGGGAAACCGCACGATCTGCGCCGTGAGCATGCCGGCCTCTCCCAGCACGACGACCCGGCCCTCGCCGAAACGGAAGGCGACACCTTGAGCCGGCAAGGCGGACCGCGATAGCTCGGCGAGGACGACGGATGGATCCTGGCCGGCCCGCAGGCGACGTCGGATCGTCTGCAGGGCTTCGAGATCGGGAGCCTCTCGCGCGTCCACGCTCATCGCAAGCAGCACGGTCGCGTCCGTCGGCCCAGCGAGCGACTGCCCCGTGAAACTCTTGACGACCGTCACGCGCTCGCTGTCGTCGCGGCCTTCAATGATCGGATGATCCGCAAGCGCCGGGCGCGGAAAGACCAGATTGGCCGTGACGTCGCCGCCCACGGGCTGGAAGGCGTAGCCCGTTCCCATCGACACCCCGAACCTTGCGGCCAGGGCTTCGGCGGCTGCGCCGTGCGGCGCGTGATCGGCGGCCAGAAGCAACGCCCCGCCCTGCTCCACCCAGCGGCTGATCGCCTCGATCTCGGCGTCGTCGAAAGCCGAGGCGCGCGAGCCGTCCGCCGGGCGCGCCGGATTGGAGATAACCAACACCGCCACGCCATCGAGCGCGCCGGGCGCATCGAGCCGCCCCCGGCTCGCTTCGATCCGATATCCGTCCGCCCGCATCAGGGCGGCGAAGGCGGCGTAGCGTCCTTCAATGGTCTGCTCGCTGCCATGGCCCTGATCGACACGGACACGAGGCCCATCGGCCACGTAGGCCGGCGACGCCACCTCAGGTCGCCAGTCGAGATCGCCAACCTGCTCCTGCGCCAGGGCCGGTACAGCTGCCAGCATGACCGCGAGAACCGTCCAACCCAGGCGATGCCTCATCCGACGATCAGCCCTTCAACCGCCGGGCGTGGAAGGCGACGTGGTCGGCGATGAAGCTGGTCATGAAGAAGTAGGAGTGGTCGTAGCCGGGCTGCATGCGCAGGGTGATCTTCTGGCCGGCGGCGTCGGCGGCGGCTTGCAGCAGTTCGGGCTTCAGCTGGTCGGTCAGGAAACTGTCGGCGTCGCCCTGGTCGATCAGGATGTCGTCATAGATCCCGCGTGCGACGCCGGCCGCGATCAGTTTGGCGGTGTCGTGGCGGTCCCAGGTCGCACGGTCGCCGCCGAGATAGGCGGTGAAGGCCTTTTCGCCCCAGGCGCATTGGGTGGGGGAGCAGATGGGGGCGAAGGCGGAGACGGATCGGAACAGGTCGGGGTGGTTCAGCGCCAGGGTCAGGGCGCCGTGGCCGCCCATCGAATGGCCGCTGATGGCGCGGGCGCCCGTGGTCGGGAACGCGGCGTCGATCAGGCCGATCAGTTCCTCGGCGACATAGGTTTCCATGCGGAAATGCGGGGCCCAGGGCGCCTGCGTCGCATCCAGATAGAAGCCCGCGCCCTGGCCCAGATCATAGGCGGGGTCGTCGGCCACGCCGTCTCCGCGCGGGCTGGTGTCCGGCGCGACGATGATGACGCCGTGTTCGGCGGCGGCCCGGTAGGCGCCGGCCTTGGTGGTGAAATTGTCCTCGGTGCAGGTCAGGCCCGACAGCCAGATCAGGACGGGAAAAGGCCCCTCGCCCGCCGGCGTGAAGACCGACAGGGTCATGGGCGTGCCGGTCGCGGTGCTGTCGTGCTTCAGATAGCGGAGGGTTCCGCCGTGGACGATGTGGGTCTTGGTGGTCTCGAAGGTCATGCGACGGTTTCCGGCGAACTCAACAGGCGAACATCCATTCCCTCGACCTTGCCCAACTTCCGGGCCAGCTTGAGGTCGGCGGTGACGAGCGGCAGACCCCGCCGCCGCGCCATCACGGCATACAGGCAGTCGGTCATCGAATGGTTCAGGTCGCAGGCCAAGGTAAAGGCCTCGGAGATCAGCCCCCGATGATCCACCAGATCGACCACCTGCGGGATGATGGAAAGGTTCTCCACTGCCGACGACGACTGCAACTCGCCACGAACGACATAGCGGCGAAAGACATTCGCCACCTCGATCAGCATCAGGTCAGGCGCAACCGCCGGACCATGGGTCCGACGCGCCTCTATCGCCGCATCCGCCAGCGGATCATCGACGAACCATTTGACGACGACGCTGGCGTCGAAGACCGCACTAACCGGTCGCGGTCTTCGCGGATCAGAGCGGTGGAGTCGAGCGACGAGCCTCGCGTCTGCTCGCGGGATCGTCGGGAGGCGTTTTCAAAGCGGGCTTCTATGTCCATGGCCTCGCGAGCGGCCATATCCCTGAACTTCTGCTCCAGGGAGATGTTCTCAGCCTTCGCCATCACCTTGAGGCGGGCGACGATACTGTCATCCAGATCGCGAACGAGAACCTGAGCCATGGGGCGATGATAGCGCAATGCTATCATCGCGCCAAGCGCCTCACCCCACCCGGTGCATGGCGCAGATCTTGTTGCCTGACGGATCGCGCAGATAGGCAAGGATCATCGGGCCGAACGGGCCTTGACGCTCGCCGGGCGGGTCCTCGATGGCGCGACCGCCGGCGGCGACGCCGGCGTCGTGGAAGGCCTGGACCATCTCGGGCGTCTTGGCGTGAAAGCCGATGGTGCCGCCGTTGGCGTGGCAGGCCGGGTCGCCATCGATCGGCGCGCCGACCGCAAAGGCGCCCATGCGCGTGCGCCACCAGTAGCGGCCCTTGGGGTCCGGCCCCTGCCCCGGCTCGACGCCTAGGGCGCCGAGCGCCGCGTCATAGAATTGGCGCGACGCCTCAATGTCGTTGGCGCCGACGGTGACGTGGGTGAACATGGTCGAACCTCCCGATTTTAAGTCCATTTCTTTAGACAACGAACCGTGAGGCGCGCAAGTCGATCAGAACACGACCACGCTGCGGATGCTCTCGCCGGCATGCATCAGGTCGAAGGCCTTGTTGATGTCTTCCAGGCCGAAGGTGTGGGTGATCATGGGGTCGATCTCGATCTTGCCGTCCATGTACCAGTCGACGATCTTGGGCGTGTCGGTGCGGCCGCGCGCGCCGCCGAAGGCCGAACCGCGCCAGACCCGTCCCGTGACCAGTTGGAACGGGCGGGTGGCGATCTCCTTGCCGGATTCGGCGACGCCGATGACGACGCTCTCGCCCCAGCCGCGGTGGCAGGCCTCAAGCGCCTGGCGCATGACGACCGTGTTGCCGGTGCAGTCGAAGGTGTAGTCCGCGCCGCCACCGGTCAGTTCGACCAGATGCGCGACGACGTCGGACACCTCCTTCGGATTGACGAAATGGGTCATGCCGAAGCGACGGCCCCATTCTTCCTTGTCGGGGTTGATGTCCACCCCGACGATCATGTCGGCGCCGACCATCTTCAGCCCCTGGATGACGTTCAGGCCGATGCCGCCCAGGCCGAAGACCACGGCGTTGGCGCCCGGCTCGACCTTGGCCGTATTGACCACGGCGCCCACGCCAGTGGTCACGCCGCAGCCGACGTAGCAGGCCTTGTCGAACGGCGCGTCCTTGCGGATCTTGGCCACGGCGATCTCAGGCAGGACGGTGAAGTTCGAGAAGGTCGAGCAGCCCATATAGTGAGCGATGGCCTGGCCCTTATAGCTGAAGCGCGACGTGCCGTCGGGCATGACGCCCTTGCCCTGGGTGGAGCGGATCGAGGTGCACAGGTTGGTCTTGCGCGACAAGCACGACTTACACTGGCGGCATTCCGGCGTGTACAGCGGGATGACGTGATCGCCGACCGCGACCGAGGTTACGCCCGGTCCGACCTCGACCACCACGCCGGCGCCCTCGTGGCCCAGGATGCTGGGGAAGATGCCCTCGGAGTCCAGACCGTCCAGCGTATAGGCGTCGGTGTGGCAGATGCCGGTGGCCTTGATCTCGATCAGCACCTCGCCGGCGCGCGGCCCCTCCAGATCGACCTCGACGATCTCCAACGGACGTTTGGCCTCGAAGGCGACGGCGGCGCGGGTTTTCATGGCGAGGGCTCCTTGGTTTGCGCCTGTTTCTCACGAGCGACGCCGGAAAGGCCAGCCCGTCCGCCAATGAAGGCCACTGAATTTTTTTGAGTGCACTTTCGTGCAGATTTTTGAGATCGGTTCGCACGGACGCGCAATGTCTGATGTGTAGAGGACGAGGGCGTCAGGATCGGACGTGTTCCGATGCACGACAGGCTTGCATCATTCACGCGCGACAATAGTCTGATCCGGCAACGGAGAGACTCCATCATGCTGGCCTGGTTCCTCGTCGTTATCTTGAGTCTGGCCGATCTTTCCCCCGCCGCCGAGTCGGCGCTTCGTCCCCTGACCGAGGCCATTGCGACCGCACGCGCTCAACAAGCGGCCCTGCCGGAGAACCCGACACCCAAGGAAAAACTGGAGCTGACGCTGACCCTGGATCAGGAGCCGTTGAAGGCGATGCACAGCGTCGATCTTTCGGGCCTTTCCGAAACGGATCGACTTGCCGCGCAAGCAGAAGCGAAGGCGCGGCTGGACGCCATCAGCGACGAGACGGTGGCCACGGTTCTGTCGCTGGTTCCGGTCGAGGGCTGGTTCTCCAACGCCGTCTATGGCCAGGATGCGGCGACGGGAGCCTTCCTGGTCATCCAGCACGCCGACGCGGCTTTGCAAAAACGGTTCTTGCCCGCGCTGGAAGCGATGGCCGAGCGGGGCGAGGCGCTGAAGTGGCAGTATGCGATGATGTACGACCGCATCGCTGTCGCCGAAAACCGTCCGCAGCGGTACGGCACCCAGATGCAATGCGTAGCCGGCCGCATGGTCCCGGCGCCCACGGAAGACCCGGAACGGCTGGAGCAACGTCGCGCGCCGATGGGTTTCCGTTGGCCCGACTACGACGCCTATCTGGCGAACTTCGGCGCTTGCTGAACGCGTCACAGATCAGACAGGAGATCGCGCCTTGAACCTCGTCGTCCTGACCGGCGCCGGCATATCGGCGGAGAGCGGCGTGCCGACGTTTCGGGCGGATGACGGGCTGTGGTGCGGGCATCGGGTGCAGGATGTGGCGACGCCGCAGGGGTATGCGGCCGATCCGGCCCTGGTTCAGGACTTCTATAATCAGCGGCGGCGGCAGTTGGCCGATGTTCAGCCCAATGCGGCGCATCGGGCGCTGGCGGATCTGGCGGCGCGGTGGGAGGGCGAGTTCCTGCTGGTGACGCAGAACGTCGACGATCTGCACGACCGGGCG
This sequence comes from Brevundimonas sp., assembly GCF_046295075.1. Classification (GTDB taxonomy): domain Bacteria; phylum Pseudomonadota; class Alphaproteobacteria; order Caulobacterales; family Caulobacteraceae; genus Brevundimonas. The sequence goes on from NZ_JBKBOC010000001.1 coordinate 309,103, forward strand.
CATGCGCAGACGCCGCCCGGCGCCGGGTTCGAACTGATCCATATGCATGGCGAGCTGTTGAAGGCGCGCTGCACCCGGTCGGGCGTGGTGATGGACTGGACCGGAGACATGGCGGCGGATCAGGCCTCGTCGCATCATCCGCAGGGCCTCATGCGGCCGCACATCGTCTGGTTCGGGGAGATGCCTCTGGAGATGGAGCGGATCGAGGCGGCGCTGGAGGCGTGCGACCTGTTCGTCTCCATCGGCACGTCCGGCGCGGTCTATCCGGCGGCAGGGTTCGTGCAGTCGGCGCGCTATGCAGGGGCGCGGACGGTGGAGATCAACCTGGAGCCGACGTCGGGCGCGCGCCTGTTCGACGAGGGCGTCTATGGGCCGGCGACGCAGGCCGTGCCGGGCTTCTTCGATGGGCTGTAGAGACGAAAACGGCGACCGCTGCGAAGCGGCCGCCGTTCCGGTCTTTGAGGTCGAAGGCGGTTAGGCCAGGACGACGATGGTCACGCGGCGGTTCTGCGAACGGCCTTCCGGCGTCTCGTTCGAGGCCACCGGCTGTTCCTGACCATAGGAGATGGTCGCCATGCGGTTCAGGGCGACGCCCTGACGGTTCAGGAAGCGACGCACGGCCTCGGCGCGTTGCTCGCCCAGCTGGTTGTTATGCTCGGGCGTGCCGGTCGCGTCCGTATAGCCCTGGATTTCCAGATAGACGTTCTTGTTCTCGCCCTGCAGACGCTGGGCGAACTGGGCCAGGCGTTGCTCGGCTTCGGGCGACAGGGCCGCCGCGTCGGTGGGGAATTTTACGGAATCGTCCGACAGCACGACCTGATAGAGGAACTTGCCCTCGGCCAGCTTGTGCGCGTCGTTGGCGCGTTGCAGGGCTTGGCCTGCGGTGCCTTCGACGCCGGTCACGCGGGTATCGACGACTTCCACCTGATCACGCACGAAACGATGGCTGGCGCAGCCGCTGGCCGCAAGGCCGAGGGCGATGAGGGCGCCGCCGACGACCGCCGTCCTGAGTTTCGATCTGCTCAAGTTCTGTCTCCTTCTTGCCGGGAGCGCCACACCCGTTTTTGCGCCAGATGAAAATGGCGTAGGGCACAAGGCGGAGTAATGACTTGCTTTGGGCGGGATCATGTCAGCTTGACCATAAGCAGATCGGGTATTTCGCGTTATTCTTGCGTCCGCGCGGAACCCGGCGCCGAGATCAGACGTTGCGCCGCCGACGGTCGAGGCCGAAGGCGGGCGGGCTGATCTATCGCTGATCTGAAACGCCGCCCGGTTGTATTCGGCACAGCGCCACTTTCCTGACGCGACCGAATGTTTTCAACAGGGCCTGAAGATTTTTACAGGCATTCTGTTCTGATGACCATGCGGCACGGTGTTCAACAGTCATCACGGATAGGCGATTGAGCGCCGGACAGGCACGGCGCCGGGCACGACGCTGGGCGCTGGCGGCGACGCCGATTCTGGTCGCCCATGCCGGGCTGGCCCTGCTGATGACCGCGCGCGCGACGCCTGAGACGGTCGTGTCCGAGCCGCCTTTGGTGATGGTCGAACTGGTCGAACCGCCGCCCCCTCCTCCGCCGCCGCCCGCGCGGGTCATCGCTCCCGATCCCTCGCCCAAGCCGGATGCGCCGGCCGCAGCGGCCCAGTCGGCGGCGCCGCCCAGGCCCGCCCCCCAACGTCGCCCGCCCGCCGTGGCGGCGGCGCGGCCGCGACTGGTCGTCGCCAAACGCCCGCCCGACGTCGAACCCCTGCCCGCCGCGCCCGCACCGCCGGGACCGCCCCTGCCCTTGCTGGGCGCGGCCCAGATCGCCGGCGCCATGACGGTCGGCGCAGGACCGGGCGGCGGAGGCGGAACGGGCGTGGGGGGCAGCGGCGGATCGGGCGGAACCGGCTCAGGCCCGGGATCGGGCGGCGGATCGTGCGACATGGTGCGCTGGGTCCAGGACGCCGTGCGCGACGACCAGGCGGTGCGCCGCGCCGTCATCGCCGCGTCTCAGGACATGGACGCCAACGGACGCGCCATCCTGGTCTGGAACGGCGACTGGCTTCAGAGCCGCAACCAATCGGGAAAAGGCTTGGCCGGCGTGCGTCAGGCCATCGCCCTGGAAGTCGCCTTCGCTCCCGCCGAGTGCAAAAGCCAGCGGATGACCGGCCTGGCGGTTCTGAAGCTGGAAGACCGCCCCGGCGGCGCGCAGCTGGCGCTGGGCAAGGGCAGCTGGCGATGGTCGGACCTGCTGGGGGCGGGTTAGGCCGCCCGTGGCCCGAACAGGATGATGCCCGCGCCGACGATGCAGACCAGACCGCCCAGCACGTCCCATCGATCCGGCGTCGTCTTCTCGACCAGCGCCATCCAGATCAGCGACGCGCAGATATAGACCCCGCCATAGGCCGCAAACGCCCGGCCCGCCGCGTCGCTGGGGACCATGGTCAGCAACGAGGCGAAGGCGATCAGGCAGACGACGCCCGGCGCCAGCCACAACGGCGAGCGATCCAGCTTCAGCCAGGCCCAGAAGGCGAAACAGCCGCCGATCTCCGCCAGCGCCGCCAACGGATAGATCAGCAAGAGCTTCATCCTCGCCTCCTATCGCTCGCCGCGCGGCGGCTCGCTGCTTGAGGAGGCCTTCGCCGCCCGTTCCGCCGCCAGCTTGGCCAGCACCCGGCCGCGACCGCGCGACAGGGCATGGATTGCGCCGCGCATGGTGGCGACCTCTTGCTCCGAGAAGGCGGCGCGGCCCAGCATGACGCGCAGGTTCTGGCTCATCGAACGCTTTTTCTCGGGCGGATAGAAGAAGCCGCCGTTCTCCAGCTCTTCTTCCAGATGTTCGTACATGCCGACCAGAAGCTCGTTCGACGCCGGCGGCTCGCTGTCGCGGAAGCGCGGCGGCGGGGCGTCCAGGATCAGGGTGCGCCACTCATAGGCGTTGATCGCCACCGCCTGGGCCAGGTTCAGCGAATGGTGCCGGGGGTCTATGGGGATGGTGACGATGCCGGCGCACAGGGCGATGTCGGTCGTCTCCAACCCCGCCCGCTCGCCGCCGAACAGCAGGCCGGTCTTCAGGCCCGAGGCGGTGTCGTCATAGAGGACGCGGCTGGCCTCGCGCGGGGTGCGGACCGGCTGGCGTGTCTCGCGCGGGCGGGCGGTGGTGGCGAAGACGGTGTTCAGATCCGCGACGGCGTCCGCCACGCTGTCGAACACCCGCACCCCCTCCAGCACCCAGTCAGCGCCCGAGGCCATGGCCCAGGCCCGGTCCTGGGGCCAGCCGTCGCGGGGCGTGACCAGACGCAAGTCCGTCAGGCCGAAGTTGGCCATCACCCGCGCCACGGCGCCGATGTTCTCGGCCATCTGCGACTTGTCGAGGATGACGGTGGGGGGCGTTAGCTCCGACAAGGAAATCAGTCCTCGCCCACCATGGCGATCCAGGGGTCGGCGGTTCCGGCCTCGACCTCGGCGACCTTGACGGCGGGCCAGCCGATGGAGGCGCTGCCGGATGCGGTCCAGGCGGTGACGATGAAGTCGCGCAGTTCGCCCGCGCCGGCGCCCAGACGTTCGTTGACGAAGGCCGCGCCGCGCGGGTCGGCGTCGCGGAAACCGCCCGCCTTCTCCAGCCGATAGAAGGGGATCACCGTGCCGAGCGTCGTGGTCAGATAGGAGACGGTGCGCGCCTTGACGTCGAAACCGTCCAGGCTGGCGGCCGGCATGGCGGCCTCGACCGCGTCCAGACGGGCGACGCGGTTGGTGAACTCGCCCTCGAAGACTGCGTGGGTCTGCCGCGAGTTGGTGAAGCCTTCCGGGTTCGGGAAGTCGCCCCAGCCGTTGTAGTGGATCGAGGTGTGATGCGGCTGTGAGCCGTCGCCGACATAGTGACCCATCACGCCGATGTCGCGCAGGATCAGAGCCTCGCGGCGGATGCGGTCGGCGCGGTACCAGGCCTGGCGCTCCATGTTCGTCTCGCGCTTCTCGGCGGCGTTCAGCACACGCCAATAGGCGAAGTCGCGGCCCAGGTTCTGCCAGGCGTCGATCATGGCGTAGGGCAGATAGCCGGCGTCGTTGACGTCCAGACCGGCCTTGGTCAGGGCGGCGTCATATTCCGATTTCAGGCGCGGCAGGTCGTTGATGCTCATGCCGCGCTGGTCGAAGACGCGGCCCTGGTCGTCCATGTCGATGAAGTGGGCGGTGTCGCGTTCGCGGTCGTGCGGCTGGCCGGCGCCCTTCCAGCGGTCGGGCTCGCGCGCCAGCTCGCCCACGTCGGCGATGGCGGCCGGGGTGCGCAGGAAGGCGGGCAGATCATCGGGCAGAGCCCGCATCGCCGCCACGCCGATCAGGCGGTGGCCGGTATTGCCCCAGGCGGTGACGGTGACGGCCGGCGCGGCGACCGCGATCAGGGCCAGGGCGGCGATGGCGAGACGTTTCATGAGCAAACCTCAGCAAGGATCACGCCCGTCTAACGTATCCTTGATCGCGCCTCCAGCGTCGAAGACTGGCGATCCGAGCGTAAACGCCTAGGTTAGGAAGGCTCCCCCTTCGTCTTATCCAGGCTCCACACTTCTCGGGGAGCGATGACGTGATTGCGTCGTCGTCGTCGTTCGACGGCTCCTCAAGTGGACGCCAGACCGAAAGGACATGCCCATGCGCACGCCCCGCCTCGCCCTTTTCGCTTCCGTCGCCGTTCTGGCGACCGCCGCGACCGCCCAGGCCCAGAACGCCCCCGCCCCCACTGCGGGCGCGACGCCTGCCGCCGCGCCCACGACCGGCTCTGCGACCTTCACCGATGACGAGCTGAAGAAGTTCGACGACGCCATGGTCAAGGTAAGGGCCGTCAGCGACACGCTGAACGGCGCCCAGCCGACGCCGGAACAACAGACGCAGATGGCCGCCGCCGTTCAGGATTCCGGTCTGGAAGTGACCCGCTTCAACACCCTGTCGAACGCCGTCGCCGCCGATCCGGCCCTGGCGGCACGCATTCGCGTGGTCAACGCCACGCCGCCGGCGCCCGGCACCCCGGCCGCCGCCGTGACCGACGACGAGCTGAACCGCTTCGTCGCCGCCATGACCCAGATCCGCACCATTACGGCCCAGGTCCAGAACAACCAGGCCACGCCGGAGCAGAGCGCTCAGCTGACGGCGGCGGTCGAAGGGTCGGGCCTGACGACGGAGCGTTTCAACACCATCTCCCGACTGGTGTCGGAGACAACCTATCTGCAGGCCAAGGCCGAGCTGGCCGGCGCGCGTCTGGAAACGGGCGTCAGCCAGTAGGATCAGACGTCGGCGGGCTCGCGCCGCGTGTCCGGCGCGGCCGGGCCCGCCTCGTCCTCGTTCAGCAGGCGGCCTTCGCGGCGCGGTTTGATGTAGGGCGCCGGCTGCGGCGTGGGCATGTTGCCACGCATCAGTTGGCGGCCCGCGCTGATCCCGCCGGTCAGTTGCAGATCCAGGCGCGCCTCATCGCGACGACGCACGTCGCCGATGGCCTCGGCCGCCTGACTTTCGTCCATTCCCAGTTCGATCAGGGCGCGCTCGCCGAACTTCAGCGCCGATTCGAAGGTCTCGCGGATCTGGTAATCGACCCCGGCCTGGATCAGGCGCATCGAATGGCCCCGGTCGAAGGCGCGGACCATGATCTTGGTGGTCGGGAACTCGGACTTGACCAGTTCGACGATGCGGTCGGCGGCCTCGGGCTTGTCCACGCAGACCAGGACGATCTCGGCCTCGTCCGCACCGGACGCCCGCAGCGTGTGCAGCTGTGTGCCGTCGCCGTAATAGACCTTGAACCCGAACTGCGAGGCGGCCTGGATCATCTCGACGTCGTTCTCGATGATCGACACGTCCACGTCGCGCGCCAGCAGCGGCTGTGACACGACCTGGGCGAAACGGCCGAAGCCGATGATCAGGACCTGACCGCGCAGGTTCTTGGCGAAATCGACGCCGTCGGCGTCCTCGGCCGACACGGTCGGCTTGGGCAGGAAGCGCTGGGTCAGCAAACTGGTCAGGGGCGTCAGGGCCATGGACAGGATGACAATGGCCGACAGCATGGCGCCGACCTGGGCGTCGAACACGCCGGCCGTGACCGCCGCCCCATAAAGAACGAAGGCGAACTCGCCGCCCTGGGCGAACAGGGCCGCGCGCTCGACCGCCTCGTGGTGGGAGGCCTTGAACAGGCGGGCGACGCCATAGATGCCCAGCGCCTTGACCACCATGAAGGCGACCACGCCGCCGACCACGATGCGCCAGTCGGCGACGACCACCGACAGATCCAGCGACATGCCGACGCTGAGGAAGAACAGGCCCAGCAGGATGGCGCGGAACGGTTCGACATCCGATTCCAGCTGATGGCGGAAGGTCGATTCCGACAGCAGGACGCCGGCCAGGAAGGCGCCCATGGCCATCGACAGGCCGCCCAGCGACATGGCCCAGGCGGCGCCGACCACGACCAGCAGGGCGGCGGCCGTCATCACCTCGCGCCCGCCGTAACGGGCCAAAAGGCGGAAGATCGGATCGACCAGATATTTGCCGGCCAGCAGCACGCCGCCGACCGCCGCGACCGCGAAGCCGATGGTCTGCCACAGGGGCGGCGCCTGTTCGTTCGCCACGCCCAGCACAGTCGCCAGGATGGCGACGATGGCCAGCAGCGGCACGATGGCCAGGTCTTCCAGCAGCAGGATGGAGACGGCGCGCTGGCCCGGCCCGCCCGCAATCTCGCCGCGCTCCTCCAGCATCTGCATGATGACGGCGGTGGACGACAGGACGAAGCCCATGGCCCCGACGAAGGCGACCGGGGCGGAGAAGCCCGCCAGCATGGCCGTCAGCGTCAGAATCAGGCCGCAGAACAGCACCTGGGCCGCGCCCAGGCCAAAGATCTCCTTGCGCAAGCCCCACAGGCGTTTGGGCCGCATCTCCAGCCCGATGATGAACAGGAAGATGACCACGCCGAACTCGGCGACATGCAGGATGGTCTCGGGCTCGCGGAACAGTTTCAGGCCAAAGGGACCGATGGCCAGGCCCGCCGCCAGATAGCCCAGCACCGACCCCAGGCCGATGCGCTTGAACACCGGCACGGCGAGCACGCCCGCCGCCAGCAGGGCGGCCGCCGCGCCCAGATCCAGTCCCGTCGTCGCCTCGGCCATCATGCCCCTCGTATGCTCAAGCTCCATTGTGGGGATGCGCGCAGCCAATTGCCATCGGCCTTGTGGCGAACGGCGGTTCGGGCGAAGACGCGGCCATGTCGCGTTCGCTGTCGCTCGCCCTGCTCACCCTGACCCTCGGCCTGGCCGCGCCCGGCGTCGGACAGGCGCAAACCGATGCGCTGGAGACCGCCGTAGCCCAGGGCCGTGTGCGAGGCGTGACCATCGACGGGACGGACCAATTCCTGGGCCTGCCCTACGCCGCGGCGCCAGTCCGCGACCTGCGTTTCGCCCCGCCCGCGCCCGCGCCGGCCTGGAACGACGTGCGTGACGCCGGCCGGGCGGGGCCGCGCTGTCCGCAAGGCGGCGGCCCCGACACCTGGTCGGAGGACTGTCTGGTGCTGAACGTCATCCGCCCCTCTGCGCCGGCCGCCACGCCGCGCGCAGTGATGGTCTATGTCCACGGCGGGGGCGCCACCAGCGGATCGGCGACGGACAACGGCGGCGCCGTGCTGGCGCGCGAAGGCGACATCGTCGTCGTGACCATCAACTACCGCCTGGGCGCGCTGGGCTTTCTGACCCATCCGGCGGTGGCGGCGGTCGAAGGCCAGGCCGGCAACTATGGGGTTCTGGACACGCGCGCGGCGCTGATCTGGGTGCGCGACAACATTAGGGCCTTCGGGGGCGACCCGGAAAAGGTGACGCTGGCGGGCGAGTCCGCCGGCGGCACGGTGATCTGCAACCTGGTCGCAGGCGCGGACGCGGGCGACCTGTTTCGCGCCGCCATAATCTCCAGCGACGATTGCCTGCACGACGTCGACGACCTGACCGTGTCCATCGCGCGCGGGCTGGAGACGGCGCGTAGACTGGGGTGCGAGGAGGCCGCCGATCCGTTGGCCTGCCTGCGCGGCCGGTCGGCGGTCGAGATTCTGGCTGCGGGAGGATTTGCGGCGCCGCATTACGGCGGACGGACCGAGCCAGGCCGCAACGCCTTCGACCAGATCGCCGAAGAGGGCCGCGCACCCATTCCCCTGATGATCGGCGCCAACGCCGAGGAGGGGCGCATCGCCGGCCCCGCCTTCGTCGGCTTCGACGCCGCCGACTACCGCGCCTGGCTGCGTCGCCTGGTGGACGAGGACAGCGCGCGACGGATCGAGGCTCTCTATCCGCTGGACCCGGCCCACGGCGACCATGCGGCGGCCGAGGCGATCACGCGCATCATCACCGACAGCGGCATGCGCGGTTACGGCGGCTGCGCCAGCCTGGTCCTGGCCGGCAACGCCGCCCGACACGGGCCGGTCTGGTTCTATGAGTTCGCCGATCTGAACCCGCCGATGTGGGACGGTCCGGACAGCTGGCGGTTCGGCGCCGCCCATGCTGGGGAACTGGCCTATCTGTGGCCGGACGGCGTGTTCCAGAGCCATTCCATCCGGTTCGACCCCGCCCAGGCCGAACTGGCGCAGAGGATGCGCCAACAATGGAGCGCCTTCGTGCGCACGCTGTCGCCGAACGTCGAGGGCCTGGCGCCCTGGCCGGGCGTCGGGGAGACGAACGCCGCCATCGTGTTTCGACCGCAGGGCGACGTCGTCGCGACGATGTCAGGGCTGAGCGACGACCATCGCTGTGCGTTCTGGCGGTCGATGCCGTGGATCATGGATCGCGGCGAAGACTGAGGCTGTCGTCGGCGCTGCGGCGCGCCGGAGGCGTGCGGGCATTCGCTTCGCCATAGTTTCGACGAACACGGGACGGCGAATACCCCCTGGGGTTGAAGCGGGAGGACGCCATGTCTCATATTTCACGGGCCGCGCTAGCGGCCCTTATCGGTCTTTCGTTCGTCGCGCCGCCGACGGCGCCGCTGGCCCAGACGATGGGCGAGCCCCGATCGATGGACGGCGAGGCGACGCCGGCGGCCTGCGGGCCGTTGGGCTTCGACCTACAGCCGTCGCCGTCCGTGCCGGCTCTCGTGCGCAGGGTGGCGCCGACGGGGCCTCCCGTCATGGTCGCGCCCACCCGCAAGGAGGATCGCGTCGCATACGCCCCCCCTCCGCCACCACCGCCGCCTCCGCCGCCACCTCCGCCGGCCCCGCCCGCCGCGATGGCGGGGAACGTGGTCGTCACGGGCTCTCGGGTTTCAGCCATCACGCCAGCCCCCGCGCCCGCCGACACCGAACGCTATCCCGACGCGACGCCCAATCCGGTGAAGCGGACCAGCGATCAGCCGGTCTCGACCTTCTCCATCGACGTGGACACGGCCGCCTATTCGAACGTCCGCCGCTTCATCGACGAGGGGCGCAGTCCCCCCAGGGACGCGGTGCGGGTGGAGGAGCTGATCAACGCCTTCGACTACGACTATGCCCGGCCGACCGCGCAGAGCCGGCCGTTCGCCATCACCACGGCGGTCGCCGCTTCGCCCTGGGCGCCAGGGCGTGAGATCGTGCATATCGGCCTGCAGGGCTATGAGCTGCCGACCGGAGAGCAGCGGCCGCTGAACCTGACCTTCCTGGTCGATGTTTCGGGATCGATGGCGTCGGCCGACAAGCTGGATCTGGCCAAGAAGGCGATGAACCTGGCCATCGACCGGCTGCGGCCGCAGGACACCCTGGCCGTGACCTATTATGCCGAAGGCGCCGGCACGACCTTGCAGCCGACGCGTGGTGACGAAAAGCTGAAGATGCGCTGTGCGGTCGCCAGTCTGCGCGCCTCGGGCGGCACGGCCGGGGCCACCGGCATGACCAACGCCTATGACCAGGCCCAGGCCAGCTTCGCCCGTGACAAGGTCAACCGCATCCTGATGTTCACCGACGGCGACTTCAACGTCGGCGTGACCGACGACAAGCGGCTGGAGGACTATGTCGCCGACAAGCGCGGGACCGGCGTCTATCTGTCCGTCTATGGCTTCGGGCGCGGCAACTATCAGGACGCGCGGATGCAGACCATCGCCCAGGCTGGCAATGGCGTGGCGGCCTATGTCGGGGACCTGCGCGATGCGCGCCGGCTGTTCGGCCCGGCGTTCGACAAGGGCGCCTTTCCCATCGCCGACGACGTGAAGATTCAGGTCGAGTTCAATCCCGCCCGCGTCGCCGAATGGCGGCTGATCGGATATGAGACCAGGCTGCTGAACGAGGAAGATTTCGCCAACGACCGCATCGACGCGGGCGAGGTCGGATCGGGCGCCAGCGTCACGGCCCTGTATGAGATCACCCCCGTCGGCGGCCCGACCCAGGCGCCCGAACGGCGCTATCCCGATAATCGTATTGGGGTCGGCGGCGGCGATCCGAACGGCGAAATCGGCTTCGTCCAGGTGCGCTATAAACAGCCGGGCCAGAGCCGGTCGGAGCTGATCCAGCAACCGTTGACCAATCGCGCATCAGGCTCGGTCGGCGCCCAGCCGCCGGAATCGACCCGCTGGGCCATCGCCGTCGCCGGCTTCGGCCAGAAGCTGCGGGGCGATCCGTGGATGGCGGCCGACTATGGCTGGGACCGGATCGTCGATCAGGCACAGGGGGCCAGGGGCGAGGATCCCTATGGCGACCGGGCCGAGTTCGTGCAGATGGTCCGTGCGGCCGAGAGCCTGCCTGCGCAACGGACGCCCTGATCGGAACCGCTGCGCTCGCGGCGGGTTTCCAGCGCAACGCTTGAACCAAGGAAACCCGCCATGAAGATCCGCGACGTGATGACCAAGGACGTGCACCTGGCCCGCCCCGCCGACACCATCCAGGATGTCGCCAGCCGCATGGCCAAGGGCGGCTTCGGCTTCGTGCCCGTCGCGGACGGCGACCAGTTGATCGGCACGATCACCGACCGCGACATCGTGGTGCGCGCCCTGGCGACCGGCGCGGCCTCCAGCGCGGCGGTGGTAGAGTTCATCACCCGCGATCCGCAGACGGTTCTGGACACCGACGACCTGAAGGTCGTGCTGGACCTTATGGGCGCCAAACAGATCCGCCGCGCGCCGGTAGTGGACAAGCATGGCCGCGTCGTCGGCGTGGTCTCGCTGGGCGATCTGTCCACGCGGGTGAAGGAAAAATACGCCGGAGAGGCGCTGGAGAGCATCTCGCGTTAAGACCTGCGTAACCGCGCCCCGACACCGGGCGTCAAGGATCGTCGTTCATCCTGTCCGTTGAAGTTCGGAGAGGTCTATGGCGCGCGCGCAGTTCCAGAAGGGTCAGAAGGTCTGGGTCGAATGCGTCGGCGCCTGGGCCTTCATCGAACAGGTCCAGCCCGTGTGGGCCAAGGGCTTCGACGAACCCGTGCGCGTCACCTATGACGTCGGTCTGGGGCGCGAGTTCACGGCCAGCGAGCTGATGCTGGCGATGGACGATCCGTCGGCGAAAGAGGACTTGGGCGAGTGGCGGCTGCTGCGGGCGCGCAACAAATGGCAGTTGCCCGAGGACTGCCTGCACCACCCCCACCCCGGCACCTATCCCGTGGTGGTGACCGACCGGGCGGACTGGGGCGGCTGGCGCGTGCCGGGCGCCGAATACGACCGCGATCCGCAGCAGATCGAGCTTCAGGCCCGGCTGATCGCCGCCGCGCCGCAGCTGATGCAGATCGCCCAGGGTTTGGTGGACATGGTGTCGGAGGCGCCCGACGACGCCCCGCCCGCCGTGCTGACCCTGGCCAGCCAGGCGCGCGATACGCTGCAGGGCGTGACGCGGGTTCTGGAGCCTGCGCCGGACCGCCTGCCGGCGCCGGTCACAGCGGCTTAAAATACCGTTAAAAGCGCGCGCCAAGCCTCGACAGGAATCCGCGACGCAGCCTAGATTCCCCTGACAGCAGATTTGCCGGGGGGACGGGGCTTGCGCGACGAGGAGCGGCGGGAAAATCGGTCGGGGCGTCGCGCCTCCGACCGCGCCCCCGGCGCGCCGGCCTGGCTGCGCGTTTCCGTGCTGGTCCTGGCCCTGATCGCCACCGGCTATGTGCTTCTGGCGTCACGCGAAATCACCAGACCGACGCGCGATGTCAGCCGGCTGGAAGCCGAGAACCTGACGCTGAACACGCAGCTGGTCGCCAGCCAGACCGCCGTCCTGATCCAGTCCGCCGACGCCGGCCTCGCCGCCGGCCAAACGGTCATTCGCGCCGGCCGCCCGCCCATCGAAGTGGTCGAGGCCGCGCGTCGGGTCGCGCCCCAGGTCGGGTTTTCGCTGATTGGTCCCGGCGAAACGGTTCAGGCGACCCAGGGCGAGGGCGCCGTCATCGCGTCGTCGGCCAGCATCGACGGGGTCCGGCTGGAGGCGCGGATCGACCCGGTCTTGCCCGCGTCCAGCGACGCGCGGATCGTCTCGGCGGCCGGGGTTGTGCTGGCCTCACGGCGCGCCGCCGAAGTCGGTCAGCCGATCCGGGCCTTGATCGGCGCCGACGCCGCGGCCTTGGCCGGCTATGGGGCGCCGCGCACCGTGACGGTCGGGGGCGAAACGCGGATGGCGACCGCCGCCCGCACGACCGCAGACGGTCCCTATGTCGTCACCCTGTCCCAGGGCGACGCGGCCTCCTTCTACGACGACGCCTGGCTGGTGGGCGTGCCGCTGCTGCTAGGCCTGGTGGTCGTCGCCCTGTTCGTCTTCTACGGTTTTCGCCAGACCCGTCAGCACCGCGAGCGCATCGCCACCGAGAAGCGGTTCCGCATCGCGGTCGAGGCCGCGCGTTGCGGCGTGTGGGAATGGGACCTCAAGAAGGATGAGGTGTCCCTGTCCGACTATATGGCCACCCTGCTGGGGTTCGAACGCGGCGGCGTGACCTCGGCCGATGACGTGATCGCCCGCGTCCATCCGCGGTTCCGCGATGAGGTGCTGCACGCCCTGCGCCAGGCCGCCGCCTATGGCGCCTTCGAGATCACCTTCCCGGTGGCCGGCCCCGACGGCCGCACGCGCTGGATCGACGCACGGGGTCAGGCGCGCGGGACGCGCGGCGAGAACGGCTTCACCGCCATCCTGGGCGTCGCGTTGGACATCACCGAGGCCCGCCGCGCCAAGGCCGCCGCCCAGGCCGCCGAGAGCCGGCTGCGCGACGGGGTCGAAAGCATCTCGGACGCCTTCGTCCTGTTCGACCGCCAGGGGCGGCTGATCCTGTGGAACCAGGCGTTCGAGGACGCCTTCGGCTTCGAGCACGGCATTGTGCGGCGCGGGGCCCTGAAGGACGAGCTGAACCGGATCGCGGCCTTGGCCATCAAGGCCGAGCATAAACCCGCAGGCGGTCGCGCCGGTCTGCGCGAGGTCGAACTGCACGACGGGCGCTGGCTGCAGCTGTCCGAGCGGTTCACCTCGGAAGGCGGCTCGGTCGTCACCGCCGCCGACATCACCGCCATCAAACGCCAGGAGGCCGAGCGCCGCCGCGCCGCCGACGACCTGCGCGCCACCGTCGATCAGCTGGAGGCCAGCCGTGAGACGCTGGCGCTGCTGGCGCGCAAATACGAGGTCGCCATGACCCGCGCCGAGGCCGCCAACCAGGCCAAGTCCGAGTTCTTGGCGAACATGAGCCACGAGCTGCGCACGCCGCTGAACGCCATCAACGGCTTCTCGGAGATCATGGCCAGCGAGCTGTTCGGGCCGCTGAACGAGAAATACAAGGGCTATGCCGGCGACATCCTGAAGTCGGGCCAGCACCTGCTCAGCCTGATCAACGACGTGCTGGACATGGCCAAGATCGAGGCCGGCAAGATGACCCTGCACTATGAGCCCGTGTCGCTGCGCGAGGTGTGCGAGGACGCGGTGCGCCTGATGCGCGGCAAGGTGCAGGAGGCGGGGCTGAAGATCTCGGTCGAGGGCGGCGACCTGCCCGACATCGAGGCCGATCATCGTGGGGTCAAACAGGTGCTGCTGAACCTGATCTCAAACGCCGTGAAGTTCACGCCCGACGGCGGGTCCATCGTCGTGTCGCTGAACCGGTTCGCAGGCCCGGCGGGTGAAGACCGTATCCGCGTCGCCTGCGCCGACACCGGTATCGGCATCGCCCCCGACGACCTGGTGCGCCTGGCCCGCCCGTTCGAACAGGTCGAGGGCCAGCATTCCAAGACCACGCAAGGGACCGGCCTGGGCCTCGCTTTGACCAAGGCCCTGATCGAGATGCACGGCGGCCAGCTGACTATGGAAAGCGAACCCGGCGTCGGCACGGTGGTCAGCTTCGACCTGCCGGTGAAGCGGCCGGACCAGACGGTGCAGCCGATCCGGGCGGCGTTCGCGGCTTAGGCGTTCGCCTGACCCCGAACGCAGCCCTTTCGCATCATTCCCTTGTGATGAACGCCATTGCCGCCGCCATCTGCGGATCGCGACCCGAGGCGATGTCTTCGGCCGTCGTCTGAACCAAGACGTCGGGCTGGATCGCGGCGTCCGGCTGGGGCGTATCGGGGAAGCTGGCGATCAGCGGCAGGTCTATCTCGATGCCGGACGCCGGAAGCTTGAGGAAGAAGAAGGCGCCGCCGTTGATGCCGCGCCGATTGCCGCCGGTCGGCTGGCCGATCAGGGTGGCGGCGCCGCTCTGTTGCACGGCCTGGGCGAACCCGAAGGTAGCGGAGCTGTTGGAGGCGTCGCAGAGGACCGCGACCGGTCCCGTGAAGCGCGTTCCGGCCGGTCGGATGACCGTGCCCTCCGCATCATCGTCGTAGCGGGTCAGTTGATAGAAGCCGGGGCGTTCGGTGGAGGGTTGGGCCTGGTCGCCCCAGTCGAGGAAGCTGCGATCCCAGGTGTGAAGATAGGGCCGAACCGATTCAGGGGCGCTGCGGTAGCGGGTCCAGCGCTGGTTGCGCGACACAGGCAGATCGCGGTCAATCAAGCGGCTGAGGATGAGGGCGCCGCAGTCGAGGCCGCCCTCATTGCCGCGCAGATCGATGATCAGGCCTCGCGCTCGCTCGGAGCTCAAGGCGTCCAGAGTCTCGCCCAGCCAGGCCTCCCAGGCGAAGGTCGAATTGAACAGGGCCCAGCTGGGCATGGTCAGGCGGCGGACGCCGCCGGGCAGGCTTTCGAGCGTCCAGGGATTGGCGTCGCCGGTCGGGCTGGCCGACGGCGCCAGGCGGGACTGCCGCTCCGCAAGAGTGAGCAGCGGCGCGCGCACGATCCGCCTGTCCGCGAGGGTGAAGGCGGCCTCGTCCTTCAGCGGCAGGATGAGCGGCAGGTGGATGTCGAAGGTTTCGAACCGGTCTTCGCCACGAACCTCCATCAGATTGATGCGCTTGGCGTCGTTGCCGCCGTCGGCGCGAGCGAGCGGGACCAGTCGGGCCAGAAGCGTTTCGGTGGCGACGCCGTCGATGGCGCTGACGACAGTGCCTCTCGGCAAAGCGCCCGTCATCGTGTGATCCTCGGTGATCACGATGCGGCCGTCGATCCAGCGAAAGCGGAACGGCATAAGCGAACGGTCCGGGTACATGGCCGCGACCATGGCGTCGTCGCCGTTGTAGGGGCTGGGATAGGTGTGGCCGCAGCGGATCGAGGCGGTGACCCGCGTCAGGGCCAGAAAGCGCTCACGGAATGACCCCGGCGCCCGCCAGGTGTCGGCAAGCGCGTCGAGGCGCGCCGTGATCTCGGCCGTCGTGCTGTAGCGGTAGAGGCCCGGATGCATGGTCTCCCAGACCTCGCGCAGGATGGCGACATCGCCGCTCCAGTCGTCGGGCTGGGACTGCGCCCAGGCCGGACACGCCGAGGCGAGGGATAGGCCAGCGGACATTTGGAGCAGGCGGCGGCGGTTCAGCGACGGCATGGGATATCCTCGATCTCGATGGTGTCGAGGATGTGCGGCCTCACGCCTTTGCGCGCCTCAGATCATCGTCACACGACACAAAAACAGGATCTGAGACCTGTTGGCGGTACCGGGAGGGTGGCAGGCCATAGCGGGCCTGGAAGGCGCGGTTGAAACTGGCCTTGGAGGCGAAGCCCATCTCGAAGGCCAGGTCGAGCAGATCGGCGTCCGTGCGGGTCGCGAGCGCCTCGGCCACGCCCTCGGCCCGGAGACCATTGACGAAGGTGGAAAAGTTGACGCCGAACCCGAGGTTGATCGCTCGGGACAGCCGCCCGCTGTTGGTGCCCAGACACCGGGCCAGACGCGGCAAGGTCAGCGCCGGCTCGCGCCACCAGCCTTCTGCACGAGTTCGGGCTGCAAAGTCGGCGGCGATGGCGCCCCAGTCCGGCGCGACGCGCACGGGCTCGTCGGTCACCGGCGCATCTTCAGGGACGAACGTCTCGGGGAGGCCGGCGTGGCGCCAGCCCGAAACCCCGAGATAAAGGCCCAGTGCGCCGAGCGCGAAATACAGGCCGGCCTGTTGGAAATAGTCGATGCCGCCGGTCAGGGCGGACCAAAGCCAGAAACCGACCTCGACGAGGAGGCCGAGGACGATGGCGGCCCGCACTCGCCCAAGCCAGCGCGCGGAGAACAGGTCGTCGTCGCTGCGGGCGTCGGCCAACCGGCGGCGATAGTCCCTGAGCACCCGGCCGATGGCCCAGGCGTAGGCGCCGAGGCTGGCCATGGCGAGCACGTCGAGGACCGGGGCCGCCACCTCGCGGTGAGCACCCGTGTACCAGGCCCATTTAATGTCCAGCGGCAGGAGGAAGCAGGCCCCGAAATAGAGGAACTGCGCCAACGGCGGGGCCATGTGCCAGGCCATCCGGCGAGGCAGGCGACCGGCCTGTAGCGCATGGGCATAGGCGTAAAGCAGGGGGCCTAGAGCCAGGGGGATGGCGAAGGGCGCGAAGGTCAGGCCGCGCCAGAGATCGTAGGCGCCCGCGAACCCAATGGCATAGGGGATCAGAAGGCCTGCAATGACCAAGAGGGCGCCAGCCAAAAGGCGGTTGGCCATCCGTCGCGTCGAGGCGGTGACGAGGGCGATGGCGAGGGCGGTGATCTGAACGGCGATTAGGCCGAGAAGCGCCGTTCGCCATCCGAAATCGAGTTGGAGTTGGTCCATCACCCGACGCTAGAAGCTGGGGCCGACGAGAGGAAGCCTACCTCGCGCGACCAATCCAACTGCAAATACCCTAAACCAACTCCACGCCCATCGCGGTCGCTTCGCCGCCGCCGATGCACAGGGCGGCCATGCCCTTGGTCTTGCCGTGGGCTTTCAGGGCGGACAGGAGGGTGGTCAGGACGCGGGCGCCGGATGCGCCGAGCGGGTGGCCCAGGGCGCAGGCGCCGCCGTTGACGTTGATCTTGTCGTGGGGGATGCCGAGTTCCTGCATGGCGATCATCGGCACGATGGCGAAGGCCTCGTTGACCTCCCACAGATCGACGTCGTCGGCGCTCCAGCCCGCCTTCTTCAGCGCCTTTTGCAGGGCGAAGACCGGGGCGGTGGTGAACAGGCTGGGCTCCTGGGCGTGGGCGGCCTGGCTGACGACGCGGGCGATGGGCGTCAGGCCGAGCGCCTGGGCCGTCGACTGACGCATCATGACCAGGGCGGCGGCGCCGTCCGAGATCGAGGCGGCCGAGGCGGCGGTGATGGTGCCGTCCTTGCCGAAGGCGGGTTTCAGGTTCGGAATCTTGGAGGGGTCGGACTTGGTCGGCTGTTCGTCGCGATCGACGATGACAGGGCCCTTGCGGGTCTTGACCTCGACCGAGGCGATCTCGGCGTCGAAGGCGCCGCTGTCCTGGGCCCGCTTGGCCCGGCCGGCGCTTTCGATGGCGTAGGCGTCCTGCTGCTCGCGGGTGAACTGATAGACCTTGGCCGTGTCCTCGGCGAACTGACCCATCAGCTTGCCGGGGGTGTAGGCGTCCTCCAGCCCGTCCAGATACATGCTGTCGGAAATGACGTCGTGGCCGATGCGCGCGCCGCCGCGGTGCTTGGTCATCAGATACGGGGCGTTGGTCATGGATTCCATACCGCCCGCCACGATCACGTCGGCCGAACCGGCCGCCAGGGCGTCGTGCGCCATCATGGCCGCCTGCATGCCCGAGCCGCACATCTTGTTGATCGTGGTCGCCTCGGTCGTGACGGGCAGGCCCGCGCCCATGCCCGCCTGACGCGCCGGCGCCTGGCCCAGACCGGCGGGCAGGACGCAGCCCATGATGATCTGCTCGACCTTGTTCGGGTCCAGCCCGGCGCGCTCCAGCGCCGCCTTGACCGCCACGGCGCCCAGGTCGGTGGACTTGGCGTCCGACAGCGCGCCCTGGAAACCGCCCATCGGGGTTCTGGCGTAGGAGACGATGACGACGGGATCGGACATGGAGCGGTTCCTCTTGTTGCGCGGACAGATAGCGATCCGCCCGACCAATTCAAAGCGTCAGGAGAAGTGCAGCCGCCGATACTTGCCCCGGAAATAGAGCAGGGGATCGCGTCGCGGCTCGAACCGCGCGCGCGTGACCCGGCCGATGATGACCAGATGATCGCCGGCCTCAACGATCTGTTCGGTCCCGCATTCGAAACTGGCCAGGGCGCCCGACAGGATGGGCGCGCCGGTGTCCCAGGTCTCCCACGCCACGTCCTGGAACCGGTCGGCCTGGGACCGAGCGAAGACGCCGGAGGTGGGCTGCTGGCCGATGTGCAGGACGTTGATGGCGAAATGCTCGGCCTGACGGAAGCGCTCGACGTTGGTGGACGACCGGGCCAGGCAGAACAGGATCAGCGGCGGGTCCAGCGACACCGACGAAAAGGAGTTGGCGGTCAGGCCCACGGGCTGTCCGGCCTCGTCCAGCGTGGTCACCACCGTCACCCCGGTGGCGAAACAGCCCAGAGCGTCGCGCAGGGTGCGCGGGTCGGACCCGGCCTGATAGTGCAGGGCCTCGCGCGGGGCCTGACGTTCGAGGAAGCCCAGCAAGGCGGCGTTCTCGGCCTCCAGCCGATCGGGGGCGTCTTCGAGCGTGTCGGCGCGCGAAACCACCTGCGTCGGAACGCCGGTCAGCAGGGCCTCGACCTCGGGCGACACGACCCCCTGCCCTTCGCCGGCGACGATCACCAGGCAGCTGGCCAGGGCCGGGCCGGTGACAGCCAGGGCGGGGGCCATGACCGGCAAGGTCTCGTCCGCACAGACGATGGCCGGGCGCGACGGGATTTCGGTCAGCAGACGCCTGAGCGCGACGGAGGCATCCTCGTCCCCGTCGAACGCGGCGGCCAGGACGACATGACGTCCCGCGTCGACCAGCGCCCGCACCGAGCGCCGCCAGTCGCCCGACAGACGCTCAGGCGCGCCGACCAGCAGGACGATGGGATCCTCCGGGTCGCCCCAGCTTTCGACGTCCAGGCCTCCGATCCGGGGCGGCGATGCGGTCATGGGGCGGGGCGGTCCGGTCAGTCGTGAAGCGAAAGGCGATCCCTAATAAGGGAAGTCCGGCGGCGGACGCCAGAGACGTCTCAGCCGCCGTAGCTCCGGCCGCCGCCGCCGAAGCCGCCGCGCGAGACGACGGCGGTGCGGCTTTGCACGCGGCTGGGCGCCTGACGCGCCACGTCGCCGTGCTCGCGCCCGTTGGTCAGGGTCTTGCCGGTGCGATAGTCGCGGTAGGTGTAGCCTCCGCCGTAGCCGTTCGACAGCCGGCCTTCCCGGTCGCGATACAGCGGTCCGCCGCCGCGATAGCCGCCGCCGTTCAGCATTTGCCCGATGATGAATCCGGTCAGCAGCGGGGTGAAGAAGGAGCCGTTGCCGCCCTGGTTGTTGGGCTGGCACTGGGACGGCCCCCACTGGCCTTCGCACTCCTCGCGCGTGGCGTAGCGGGGCGCGGTCTTGGCGGCCTCTTCCTGGGCCTTGGCCAAGGCGGCGTTGCACTGATCGTCCGGGATGTCGTTGGCGGCGCGGCACTCATCCAGCGACTGATAGGCCAGGGTCGGTTCGGGCTCGGGCGGCGGGACGCGCTGGGGCGAACCGCAGGCGGCCAGGGAGAAGCTGGCGGTCGCCATCAGGCTGCTGACGTGCAGGACGCGCGAGCGCTTCAGCCGGCGCATGGTGTCTGTCTTGGGCAGATCTTTCGGATCGGTCATGGCGGTCACGACGTCATGCAGGCGGCGTTGAGCAGGCCGACGCAGATGGAGATGGAGGCCAGATAGACGGCCGCGGCGATCTCGCCCGCCTCGATGCGGACGACTAGGTTGCGGAAGGCCATGCGGCTGATGGCGACGAAGACGACGATCTGGATGATCCCGGCCAGCAGGGCCCAGGCCGCGAACTCCATCAGGCTGACGGTGTGCGACAGGGCCGAGGCCAGGGGCAGGACGTAACCGATCAGGGCGCCTCCGAGAGCAATGGCGGCGGCGGTGTTGCCTTGCCGGATCAGCGTATGCTCGTGATACGGCGTGACCCACTGGTAGACCAGTTTGAAGGCCAGGGTGAAGGCGCCCGCCATGGCGAAGGCGATCAGGAAGGCGATCGCCCCCTGCTGAAAAATGAACCAGTCGAACATCTGTCTTGCCCCTTAAGATTGCGCGCTCAGGCGCGGAACTCGGCCATTTCCAGTGGAATGCCGATCATGATTTCGTGCGTCGTCTCGCCGCCCTCGGGCTGCTGCTCCAGAGCGATCATCAGTTCGCGCCCGCCGCCCAGGTCGCGAGCATACAGCATGCAGGTCTGGAAGATCTTGGCATAGGGGGTGGTCGCAGCCCGGTCGTCCCAGATCGTCTCCCACAGGGTGACGGGCGGCTGGATGGCGTCGCTCTCGGCGAACCAGAAGCGCGGATAGTCGGGCAGTTCCTCGGCCGCGCCATGGAAGACCGGCGCCGACAGCCGGTCGCGCCAGATGCGGCGTTCGCGCTCACCCGGCGGATAGGCCGAGGTCCAGGGGATGAACAGGCTGAAGTCGTAGCTTTCGGCGCCCGCCTCGTCGTCGCTCATGGCCTGAAGCATGACGTGGTCGTCGGTGTAGAAGCGGTGGACGAACTGGCCGCTGTCCAGACTGACCAGCCCTTGCGCCGAGATGTCCAGCACGTCGCGATCCAGCACGAAATGGGTCTCGTCGCCCAGTCGACGCCAGGCCAGCGGGTCCAGCGATACGGTGCGGCCCACGGTGATGTTGCGCACCGTCGCCAGCCGATTGGCGGGGGCGGCCTTCTCCGACGATCCGAAAAGCTTCTTGAACATGGGACGATCAGTATCCGGCCAGGCTCGGCTGGCTCAGCCGGGCCGCCGAGACATAGAACAGGCGGTCGCCGTCTTCCACGGCTGTTTCGGGCGACGGATTGAAGCGCGGCGATTCCGCACCGTGGGGTTGATGCGCCAGGAGGGTGGCGCGGTGGTGTAAAAGCCGTTGCGTCAGGTCGCCGACCGACCGGCCCGCACCCGCCCATCTCAGGCTGAACAGGGTCGCGCCGTCATCCAGATGGCTGGTCAGGGCGCTGATGACCTGGCTGGAGCCTGGATCGCGCGCGGCGCGGGCCAGCATTTCCGGCGCCGACGACAGAACGATCTCGACCCGAGGACAATGCTGCGCCAGCAAACGCGCGCTGTCAGCGTCGTCGAAGAAACACACGATGTGCGCGGCGTCAGGCGCCATAGCCGAGACAGCCAGGGTCGCGGTCAGGGTGTCCGCGTCGCTGCTGGCGTAGATCAATATGCGGCTGGCGTTCGCCGCACCGGCTCGCGCGAGGCCCGCTGTAGAGGTCAGGCTTTCCGTGTGGACGTAGCGAATGCGCGGATCGACGTCCGCCACCGCCTGCCGCGTGAGCAGCACCAGGGTCTGGGACCGATTCAGCTCCGCACACAGTTCCTCGACCATCTTGGGCGTCCGGACCGGGTGATAGCCGACCAGCAGAATCGTATCGGTCATCTTCGAATAGTCTCCCTTGCCGGATCGCCGGATGCGCCAGATGTCTCCGATCCCGGCCAGCACCTTGGCCACGACGGTGGTGAAAGCTGCGATGGCCCCTGGAAAGATCCACAAGGCCGTGACCAGCCGCCCGCCGACGCCTTGCGGACTGATGTCGCCATAACCTACGGTGTAGGCCGTCGTCGCGTACCAGTAGAAGAAAGTCAGCGGATCATGCAGCTCCGCCTCTCGTGCGATGGCGAGAAACAGCCACGACGAGACCGCGTGAAAGAGGATCAGGCCGATCAACATCCGCCAGTGCATGTCGGCCATGGCGTGGAACGCCCGGTCGAAAATCACGGCCAGCTTCATTCGCGGCAGCAGCATGCGTTCCCTCTTCAGGTCAGGATGAGCCCAGACCCCTAGGCGAAGTCAAGCGTTCATGTTACGCGTTTCATGAAACATGCCCAGCGCCAGCCCGCCCTCGTCCGCCGCCAATGATCGCATCCGTGCGTGGCGGCAGGCGCGTCGCGAGGCGGGGCTGGTGAAGCTGGAGCTTTGGGTGCCCGAATCCGCCCGCGACGACGTCAAGGCCGCCGTCCGCGCCATCATTACCGATTCCACACGCGGCCCACACCTTGCCGGCCGCGCGCGCCGCCCCACTTCTCATTCCATCACCCCTGGAGACGACCACCATATGGACGCCGTGATCGAGACCCCCTGGACCGTGCCCGCCATCAAGTCGGCGCTGGACGAATCCCCTCTGCTGCGCGAGGGCGAAATGACCGTGCGCGTGGTCGAGGGCGCCGAGCCCGTGTTGCTGGCGACCATGCATGAATACGGCGACCTGCCGGTCTATCTCAGCGTCGGCGGCGCCCAGATCGTCTGTTCGGTCCTGCTGTGGCCAGTCGCCGAACAGGCCGACCGCCACGCCTTCAACGAGTTTCTGCTGAAGGCCCAACGCGTGGTGCCTCTGTCGAACTTCGCCATCACCAACGTCGGCGGCGAAGACGTGTATGAGCTGATGGGCGAACTGTCGTGCAAGACGACGCTGCAGACCATCCTCATCGAACTGCGCACCCTGGCCGAGAATGCGATCGACGCCACCGAACTGCGTGAAACCTTCGGCGCCGACGCCGCCTGATCCGGAGACCCGACCATGTCCATGCTCAGAAAACTGTCCGCCCTGTTTCGGGGTTCGGCCCATGACGCGGCCCAAGGCGTCGTCGACGCCAATGCGCTGAAAATCCTCGATCAGGAAATCCGCGATGCCGACAATGCTCAAGGCAAGGCGCGCGACGACTTGGCCGGCCTGGTGGCGCGCCGCCGCATGGCCGAGAACGAGATGGTCAGCTTCCGCGACCAGATCGCCAAATACGAAAGCTCGGCCCGCTCGGCCATGAGCCAGGGCAAGACCGACCTGGCCCGCGAAGTCGCCGGCCGCATCGCCGAGCTGGAAGTCGAGATCACCAGCCGCGGCCCGCTGATCGAGGACATGAAGACGGCCGAGACGCGCCTGCGCACCGCCATCTCGGCGACCGATCAAAAGATCGAGACGCTTCGTCGCGAGATCGACATCGTCAAGGTCAACGATTCCGTTCAGCGCGCCCAGACTTCGGTCGCCCTGAACTCGGCCGGCGCCCAGTCGCGCATCGGCTCGGCGGCGGACAGCCTTCAACGCATCAAGCAGCGCCAGGCCATCCAGGAAGAAAAGCTGAACGCCAATCAGGCGCTGGAGGATCGCCGCACCGGCGCCGACTTGGACGCCAAGCTGCGCGAGGCCGGCATTTTGCCCGGCCATTCGTCGGCCGACGACGTCCTGGCCCGCCTGAGCCAGCCGGAGGTGACCGTGGTCACGCCGCGCATCGGGCAATCTACGCCCGACAAAGACCCGGCCTGATCCATGGAGCGTCTGCGCTTCGATCCCCGCACCGACTGGGACGCCAAGGCCGAAGAACTGGGCTTCACCTGGCGCCATACCGACGGCAAACCCTATTGGGACGAGACGGCGGCCTACGCCTTCTCGCTGGCCGAGATCGAGGACGGGATCGAGGCGCCAACCGAGGAACTGCACGGCCTGTGCCTGGAACTGGTCAATGAGGCCGTCCAGTCCGAACGGCTGATGGAGCAGCTCGATATTCCTGAGACCATGCGGGACTATGTCGCCGACAGCTGGAAACGCGGCGACCCGTCCCTCTATGGCCGGTTCGACTTTGCCTATGATGGAGCGGGTCCGGCCAAGCTGTATGAATACAACGCCGACACCCCGACCAGCATCTATGAGACGGCGGTGTTCCAGTGGCTGTGGCTGGAGGACCAGATCACGGCCGGCGCCCTGCCCGCCGACGCGGATCAGTTCAACAGCCTGCACGAAAAGCTGGTCGACCGGTTCCGGGCCATCTTCCCGAACGGCGGCTTCGTCCATTTCGCCTCGGACGCCGAGTTCGTCGAGGACCGCCAGACCGTGCGCTTCCTCGAAGATCTGGCGCGCCAGGCCGGGTTGGACCCGCAATTCGTCGCCATCGACCAGATCGGCCTGAACGCCGACGGCCGGTTCGTGGACCACGAGAACTGGATCATCCAGGCGATGTTCAAGCTCTATCCGTGGGAGCAGATGCTGCGCGACGAATACGCCGCCCCCCTGCCCACCGCCGACGTGACGGTGCTGGAACCGGCGTGGAAGAGCATCCTGTCCAACAAGGCCATCCTGCCCCTGCTGTGGGAGCGGCACGCGGGCCACCCCAACCTGCTGGAATCCTATTTCGAGGGCGATCCGGCCGAGGGTTCGCTGGGGTCGTCCTATGTCCGCAAGCCGCTGTTCTCGCGCGAAGGCGACAATGTCGAACTGATCGACCAGGGCCTGAGCGCAGCCGAGGTCGTTGACGGCGGCTATGGCGAGGGGCGCTACATCCGCCAGGCCCTGTGCGATCCGCCGCTGTTCGACGGCAACCACGTCATCGTCGGATCATGGGTGGTCGGGACGGAGCCGGCGGGGATCAGCCTGCGCGAAGACACGGGCCGGATCACCCGCAACACCTCGCGCTTCGTGCCGCACTTCATCCGGGGCTGAGGCGATCGGCGTCGTAGGCGGCAACTAACGGTGACGCTCGCCGTTAACGTGGCCTTACACAGACGCCCGAAAGCCGCATCCATGTCCCATATCCGCCTCGCCCTGGTCGCCACGACCGCCCTGACCCTCGCCGCCGGGGCCGCCGTGGCTCAGACGCAGTATCCCTCCACGACGCAGGACCGCCTCGGCGCCGTCGTCGGCGCCCTGTTCGGGGATCGTCTGGGACTGTCGGCCATGGATCAGGCCTGGCTGCGCGGCGGCCGTCCGTTGCGTGACGGCCAGAGCCAGTTCTCGACCCAGGTGGACGCCAGCTTGAGAGCAGGCTCAGTGTCCAGCTCGGCCGCGACGCGGTTGAGGTCAGACTACACCGCCCTCGTCGATCTGGAGACCCGCTACGCTGCTGACGGCATAAATACTCAAGAGCGCGCGGACCTGAACGCCCGCTACACGGCCCTGACACAGACGCTGCAATCCGGCGCTTCGGGTTATGAAGAGACCGACACGGTCGCCCAGGGGCGCGCCGCCTTCAATGCACGCGTGGACGCCGCCGTGACCGCCCGTCGCCTGACGCGGACCGAGGCCACCCGCCTGAAAACCGACTATCAGGCCCTGATCCAGATCGAGACCCGCTACAATTCGGACGGCGCGATCAACGCCACCGAACGCGCCGATCTGGACGCGCGCCTCGATGCGCTGGACCTGCGTGTCGGCGACGGCCCGACCGGCACGACGCCCGCCGCCAATCTGACGGCGCGCGCGCGACTGACGAACCTGGAGACGACCCTGAACACCGCCGAACGCTCGGGCGCCGTCACCCGCGCCGAGGCCGCCGACATCCGCGTCGAGGCCGGCGACCTTGCCCGCCTGGACGCCGCCTACGCCCGCACGAGCCCATCGTCAGACGACACGGCCTACCTCAGCCGCCGCATCGGCGAACTGGAAACGCGCGCGCGCCGCTAGACCACGCCCAAAGCCCCGCTCTTTCGAGAGCGGGGCCTTATTCGGCTCGCGCCTTCTTGAGCTTGGTCAGCAGAGCTTTGCGGCCGGCATCGTGGTCGCGAGCGAGCTGGGCGCGGCGCGTTTCCAACCGGGCCGCCTCTTCGTCCAGTTCAGACAGCACACGCGCATGATCCGCGTCCAACGCCGCCAATTCGGCCTCCAGCGCCTCGACCCGTGCACGCCTTGCCTTGTTGGGCGAAGTCTTGGCACGCGGCGCCTTGGCGATCTCGCCGATGTCGATGATCAGGCCGCGCTGGATGACCTCGCCCGGCGCGGCCAAGGCGGCGTCATAGTCCGCCCCAACGCTCACTTCGCTAGCCAGTCCGGACGCGAACAGATCCTGCTTCGATCCCCAGGCCTCCAGCGCCTTGGGTCGCGAACTGACGGCGACGGTGAAGGCGTGAAATCCGTCGGACCAGGTAAAGACCTTCAGCCGCGCCGCCATTATGCTGGCGGCTCGACTGCGCCTTGCAGCAAGGCGGCGGCGGCTGTCGCCTTGACCGTCAGCCCCGTCGCTTCTTCGAAGCTGAGGTCGGTCGTTCCGAAATATTCCCGCTGGTTCGTTGCGCACCAGTCGGTCGTGCAAAGGCGGACCGGATCGGCTTTCGGCGAAACGGCTGAGGCGTAGAGAAAGTCGCCTCTGCGGTCGGCCAGGGGCATCGGGCGGTCCTGGTTGGCGCGGGCCATGAAGCCGTCGAATTGCGCGCGCGAGACGGTGGCGACCATCAGCTTGCCGTCGAAACGGACGATGGAATCGAAGACGTAGCGGTTGACCGGGCCGGCCGGGACGCCCGTACCCAGGGTGGTGTGGCCGATGAAGCCGGCCTCGGCGCCGGCCGCCTGGGCCAGGCCGGCTGCGACGCGCCGTCCGGTGTCGCCCAGCGACAGGGCGCGAGGGCTGGTCCCCAGGATGGTCCGCTCCTCGTCGGTCAGGTCGGCGGCCAGGGTCGCGGCGATCAAGTCCGCCAGCGCGGGAGAGGCGGGGGCGTCCAGCGCGACCGTGCGGGATTGGGCCGTGACCGAGCCGTCCGCCAGGAACTCGGCCACCGTATAGGCGGCGGTCCAGGCGCCGGTGTGGATATAGGCGCTACGGCCTTGGCGATGCTGGAACAGCAGGTGGTTGTGTCCGCCGATCATCAGGCTGCCATCCGGCAGCAGCGGCAGGATGTCCCTGTCGGCGGCCACCCCGGCGTGGCTCATCACCATGACCAGATCGGCCCCGGACAGGTTGTCGGCCAGATTGGCGCTCGCCCAGTCGGCAGCGGCCGGGATCGACAGTTGGTCGCGCGAGGCCTTGGGGTAGGTGGTCAGCGAATTGGTCGCCATGCCCACGACCCGCAGCGAACGGCGACCGAACGGCAGGGTCGTGGACGGGTCTGCATAGCCGGCGCCCGTGCGGGTATCGCCGATGGTGCTGACGACGTGAACGCCCAGGCTCTTCATACGGGCGACGACCTGGGCCAGGTCGGGCGTCAGGTCATTGTCGTGATTGCCCAGGTTGAACACCGTCGGCGCGATCGCCGGCAAGGCCGCCAGGAAGGCCCAGTCCACCACGCCGCCCGACCGCACGGCGACGACATTGCCGTGCTCGAAGATGTCGCCGTCGATGGCGATGACATGGGGGACGGGGTTGGCGCGGACTTCGGTTTCGAAGGCGGCCAGCAACTGGGCGGTCCGCTCATAGGCCGAATGCATGTCGGATACGGCCAGCACGCGACCGATCACATCCGCCCGTTTCATGCCGGTCAGCCCTGGCGCGAACGCCGTCGCCCCGGCGAGTTGCAGGAGCCGGCGACGGGAGGGCGTGACGAGGGGCATACGCGATCCAAACGATGTCTGGGAGGGCGTGCGGAGCGGACTCACGCACCCTTTCAGCATCGCATTTCGGACCTCTCGGCACAATGCCAGCCGGTGCTGCACACGCCGCCCAAGGACAGATTGTCACACGGGTGTGGCTGCGTCTTCAAAGGTTCAAGAAACAGGCGCGCTCTGCACTGGCGGCCGTCGTTGCGAAGCTCTACGGCGTCGCGCGACACGTCCTCCTCCCTGTCGCCAAGGAAATCTCGCCCATGCTTCGCCAAGCCCTTCTGGCCGCCACCGTCAGCGGCATCGCCCTGCTGAGCGCCGGCTCGGTTCTCGCCCAGACGACGGACACCGCCGCCGAAGTGGCCGGGGTCGACGACATCGTCGTCACCGCCCAGCGCCGCAGCGAGAACATCCGCGACGTGCCGTTCGCCGTCACCGCCCTGAACACCCAGACCCTGCAGGACGTTTCGGCCGGCGGCGCTGACATCCTGTCGCTGTCGGCGCGCGTGCCCAGCCTTCAGGTCGAAAGCTCGAACGGCCGCTACGCGCCGCGCTTCTACATCCGCGGCCTGGGCAATGTGGACTTCGACTTCACCGCCTCGCAGCCGGTTTCGGTCGTGCTGGACAATGTCGTGCTGGAGAGCGTCTATCTGAAGGGCTTCCCCCTGTTCGACGTGCAGCAGCTGGAAGTTCTGCGCGGTCCGCAGGGTACGCTGTTCGGCCGCAACACCCCGGCCGGCGTGGTCAAGATCGACACCGTCAAACCGTCGGATGACTTCACCGGGTTCGGCTCGCTGACCTACGGCAACCTGGGTTCGACCCGGGCCGAGGCCGCCGTCACCCTGCCGGCGTCGGACACGCTTCAGGTGCGCGGCGCCATCCTGTGGAACCACCGCGACGACTGGGTGAACAACGCCTTCAACCCGTCCTTCGCCAATGCGGACAAGGATGATCTGGGCGGCTTCAACGATCTGGCCGCGCGTGTCCACGTCGCCTGGACCCCGACCGATCGTCTGTCGACCCTGCTGACCTTGCAGGCCCGCGACTATGACGGCACGGGCACGATGAACCGCGCCAACGCCCTGACCAAGGGCTCAAACGAGCTGAACGGCAACTTTGATCGCGACACCGTCTATTACGACGGCGGCCGCAACAACTTCCAGAAGCAGAAAACGACCTCGCAGTCGCTGCAGGTCGCCTATGACTTCGGCCCCGCCACCCTGACCGGCATCGTCGGCTCGTACCAGGGCTGGTCCCAGGGCGACGGCGACATCGACGGCGGCGTGGCTTCGGCCCCGGCGACGGCCTCTTACAAGACGCCGTTCAACTCCGAGACCGGCACCCTCTCCAGCGACCTGTTGCAGAACACCTATGAGCTGCGTCTGGCCTCGAACGGCGACGGACGCATCGGTTGGCAGGTCGGGGCCTTCTACTGGGACGAGCGGATCAACCTGGTTTCGGGCACGTTCAACGGCGTCGGCGGCCTTCAGCCGACGCGGGTGACCGACATCGTGCAGAAGTCGGACTCGTGGTCGGTGTTCGGTCAGGGCAGCTACAAGTTGACCGACGCTCTGAAGGTGACGGCGGGCGTCCGCTACACCGACGACAACCGCGACTACAACGGACGCATCGTGTTGGGCACGGGCGCCGGCGGCACGGGCGCCGTCTCCGTCGGCGACGAACAGGTCAGCTGGGACGTCAGCGCCCTGTATGAGGTCAACGACAGCCTCAACCTGTTCGCCCGCGCGGCCAAGGGTTATCGCGGTCCGTCGATCCAGGGTCGCAACCTGCCGGTCCTGACCACGGCCGACTCCGAGACGGTCATGTCCTACGAGACCGGTCTGAAGGCTCGCCTGCTGGACGGCCGCGCGCGTTTCAACGCGACGGCCTATGTCTATGAAGTCAGCGACATGCAGTTCACCGCCATCGGCGGCGCGGACAACACCAACCGCCTGATCAACGCCGACAAGGGCGAGGGTTACGGCCTGGAACTGGATGGCGACATCGATCTGGGCGCGGGCTTCAGCCTGTCGGCCGGCGCCGCCTGGAACCACACCGAGATCAAGGACAGCGACCTGCTGGTGGCCATCTGCGGCGCCAACTGCACCGTCACCGATCCGATCGTCACCGTGGGCACGACCCGTCGCGCCAACATCGACGGCAACCCCTTCCCGCAGGCGCCGCAATACACCGCCAACCTGACGCTGAACTATGTCCGGTCGCTGGGTAACGACACCGAGCTGTTCGCCTCGACCGACTGGGTCATGCAGAAGGACTTCAACCTGTTCCTCTATGAATCGGTCGAGTTCATGCAGGACACGGCCTTCGAAGGCGGCCTGCGTGCGGGTTGGCGCGACCTGAACCGCGGCATCGAAGCGGCCGCCTATGTCCGCAACGTCACCGACGAAGAGAATGTGATCGGCGCCATCGACTTCAACAACCTGACCGCCTTCGTCAACGAACCGCGCACCTACGGCGTGCAACTGACCAAGCGGTTCTGATCGACCCACAATGAGGCGTCGATCCGCAGGACAGCGGATCGACGCCTTTTCGCATCGTCTTGCAGATCGTCATTGCCGACGTCTGGATTTCTGAGCTTCCCGTCATACGGTCCACCACGGCTGCACACCTACGCTATCAGCCGCCAAGGCCCTCCAAGACGTGGTGGCGCCGCCCTGCGATTGATCAGCAGTTCAAGAGACGATGCTCTGTGCTGACTGTCTGCGATTGGCTGAAACGCGCGAGCAAAAGCTGCGTCACCTGGTCCTGAAGGCCGGGATCGACTTCGAGAAGCAGCGGATAGCGCTTTGTGACGAAGCCTTAGACGTCATCTCTGGGGCGATTTGAAGCTAAGCCCTTCTCCTCACGACCTGCCGGCAGGGCTAAACTGAAAGCAGCAAACACAGTCGCTTCAAGACGGAGCGAACCCGCCGTCCACCTGCAGGGTGGCGTCCGCGTTTTCGACAACAGCCAGCCGCGAAACCTCCAGTCCATGCTCCGCCTTGAGCGTCATCAGCCAGGGAAAGAGTTGCGCGCTCGTCGTTCGATCGGCCCGGAACCCCAGCCCGCCTGACGGGTCCATCCCAGTGGTGATGACCAAGCCGGCCGCCTCGGCGCTCTGCCGGACCAGGGGTTCGATGTCGGTCCGGGCCGTTTTTGCCACGGCGGCGTCCGGGCTTTTCGGCAGACGCCTGACGCCCGCATCGACCTGCAACAAGGACGTGCGCGCCTCGGCGCGCCGCTCAGCTGCGGCTTCGCGCCAGGCCCACGCAGGACGGACGACGAGCAACCACAGGAAAACCCCAGCAGCGATGAGCGCCATGACGGCCAGCATCTGCCGCTCGCGGTCCGTGCGCGACCACCACCAGCGCGTCGCCGGATCGAACAAGGCAGTCATAATGCGGCTCCGATCCGGATTTCGCTGACGATGCGCCCCGCGTCGTCGACCGTGCTGGCGTCCTCCATCACGAGGCCGGCGCTCGTCACAGCGCGTTTGAGCGTGTCGAGGTCCTGATAGGCGGAATAGCTTACGGTGGCCCGCACGCCGCCGTCTGGATCTGCGGCGAAACTGTCGAGTTCGGCGCCCTCGACCCCCTCGACGGCGACATAAAGGGCCGCAGCGACACCGGTAACGCCCCCCGCGGGAGCCGATGCGAGACGGGCCTCAAGGGCGGCCCTGGGATCGGGAGAGGCCGCCAGATCTGGCGCAGCGCGCGTCAGGATCTGCCGGGTCTGGTTCTGCATACGGTTCGCCATGATGTCATCGCGCGCAGCCATGGCGAGGGTCAGGATCAATGGGGTCGCCAAGAGGATGACAGCCAGAGCCATCACCCGCTTCCAGTTTCCGCCGGCGGAAACACGGCGGCGCTCGATGAGGTTGATCACCGGCCGCAGAGACGCCTCGATCATCAGGCGCTCGATATCCTCAGGGTCGTCGACAATGACGAGCGACCAGCCTTCGGTGAGCAGTTCGACCATGTCGCGCTGGACGGTCGCCGCCAGACGCCGACCCCGCAGTGCGACATTGGGCGGAAACGACACCGCCACGATGCTGTCTTCGGCCAGCGGCGCGGGAACGACCAGCGTGTCGGGCATAAGGACATCGACGGCGACACCCAGCGCTTCGCAATAGTCTAGCCAGACCCGGCGCAAGGACGCATCGAATATGACCGCGATCCGATCCTCGCCCTCGACGGCTGCGCTCAGGGCGACCTCAAGGTTTTCCGAGGCCACAGCCAGTTGTTCCCGCAAGGCCCAAAGGACCGCCGTGCGCTTCTGAACGTCGCTCCCAGCCGGCACGTTCACCCAACGGACGAGCACATCGGCGCCGGGCGCAATGACGACCGTTCGCATGGCCAGGGGTTTCTCGACCGGATCGAGCGGCATCAGGCCGCGCTGCAGGATCGCGCCGTCCGGCGCAATCACCATGAACGGGGCGGGTTCCGAAGCCAGGCTCGGGATCAGGATCAGGCGGGTGGAACTCATTCGTCGAGGGTCCAGCGTTGGATGACGGTTCGGGCCCCGCCCTCGGGCGGCGCGTAGAGGAGCGCGGTGCGGACGGCGCGAGAACCGCCGTAGTCGACATCGACGCGCAGATCGAAATAGCGGGTGAGAAGGCTCGTCTGTTCGCGCGCTTGCGGCGAGGCCGCAGAGCCAAGCAGCGCCGGCTGGCTCCAGAAGGCGTCGACGCTTTGCCATCCGTTGCGAGGCCGCGCCTCGATCGCGGCGCGCGCCGCTGAAAGACCGATCTTGCCGTCCAGCAGCATCATCAGCAGAGGCGCCGCCTCAGGCTTCAGGGTGTTGACGTTGAGCACGCTGGGCCGAGCGACCGGCAGGGCGCAGACGAATGGTCGAAGACGGCGGTAGGTTTCGGCGTCGAACCCTCGGATCGCGCGGAGCTCGCTGACCTCGGTCAGCATCACGCCGCCGGTCCGATACGGGATGGCCGAACCGGCGTATGCGCCGTCTTCTGCGCCTGCCGCCCGGGTCGCCGGATCGACGTCCAGCCAGTCCGCCAGACCGTCCGCCGCCGCCAGCGCCGCCCCCTCCGTCAGACCCAGGCTTCGTCCAAGGGCGACGAACTGCGCGATTCCTGCGGGGCGCGCCGTGAGATCCTCGCCCTGCCCCTCGACCACGCTGTTGAGGTTGAAGCAGTTCTGACCGTCGCGCACGACGGCGCTCAGGTTTCCTCCGTCGATCGGAAAACTCAGAACGCGCCCGTCCCACTCAGGCTCCAGCGGCGTCCTGGTCGGCCCCATCGTAATGAGTTGGGTGATCTGACGCAGCGCGAGCAGCTCGGCGCCGTCGGCGTACATCTGGGCCTGGGCCTGACCTTCGGCGTTCGTGGCGCGCCTGACCGAAAATCGCACGTCGTCCAGCACGGCGACGGCGACGACCGACATCACCGCGACCAGCAAAAGCACGGTCAGCAAGGCCATGCCTTCACGGCGCCTGGACGCCTTGGCTCTGCCCGACGCGGTCATCGGCCGCCCACCAGAAACAGCTGCTCGACCTCGCCCAGACCTTTGAGCGTCATGACCAGACGCACCGCGTCCGGCATCGGCTTGTCCGCGCTGGAGATAAAGGCCGGCGCCTCGACCCCGTCCCTGACGAAGCTGATCTTCAGACCCGAGACGCCGCGATAGAGCACCTGGGCCGATCCGACGCGCGCGCCGTCCAGCCGGGGCGCGACCCGTCGCTCCAGGCGGTCGTCGACAAGGCTGTATTCGACCCGCTGAAGCGAGGCGCGCGGCTGGTCGCCGGGATTGGACCAACCGGCCCTCACCAGGATCAGGACCGGCGCGCCGGGCTGGGTCGCGCCGACGATGGGTTGCTGCTGCGGCCGCCCCGTCGTGCCCCGCGTCCGACGCGCGGTCGCCTGACCGATATCCGACTTCAGCAGCGCCCGCATACGCTGCAGGTCGCCGGTCCGGTCCGTTTCGGCCTTGATGGCGAAACGGTTGTCGATGGTCTGGGTCAGCACCGTCGCCCCTGCTGCGGCGATCAGAGCGAAGATCAGCAGCGAGATCATGACCTCGACGAGGCTGAAGCCGGCCCGTCCCGAAGCCCGCCTCATGAGGACCGCGCCCGGAAGGCCGTGCGGTCTGCGGCCTGCCCCTCGTCATTGGACACCCGGACCTCGACCCGCTGGATGTCTGCGACGTCGGTGGGCGCCACGATCCGTGTCCAGCTCCAGTCCCGGCCCGCCAGGTTCGTCCGTCCGTTCGACACGCCGTCGCTGAGCGAAGGCGCGATGACCGACTCGACGACCAGATTGTCCGCCACAACGCCGCCGAGGGTGCGGCTCTCGACCCGCGCCGCCGAACGCGTGTTCTCCCCAGCCAGGTTCAACAAGGCCATGGCGGACAGGCCGAAGACCGCCATGGCGACCAGCATCTCGACCAGGGTGAAGCCATCACGCGCGCAGCGGCGATCAGTCATCGATCTTGACCTCTCCGGCGCCGTCCACGGTCACGACCCGCGCCTGGCCCTCGCGTCTCAGGGTCAGTCGGTAGGGGTCGGCCACGCCTGTAGGATCGAAGACGACCAGCGCCGCCTCCTGACCCGGCTCGGCGACGGTGCCGGTTTCCCAAGGCACGGGTTTGAACGGCCCCTCCTGCAACCGTGTCCAAACCCGACCGTCGAAGGCCTGAAATCCATAGCCCGACGTCGTCGTCTCGACGGCGATCGGTCGGTTGGTCAGCACCGCCTCGTCCCGTGCGCTCGCCAACCGGGCGGCGAATCGCTCGGCCTCTGCGCCGACGGCGGGCCTCGGATCGGGGGCGACCATCACCACGGCGGCGCCCGCCATCGCGATGATGGCGACCGTCATCATCAGCTCGACCAGGGTGAAACCGGCGCGCGGCTTGCGACCTGGTCTAGCTCTGCCAGTTGCCAAGGTCCGCATCCTCACCCTCGCCGCCCTCCTTGCCGTCCGCGCCCCAGGAGAAGACGTCGAACTGACCGCCGTGCGTGCTCGGTCGCCGATATTGATAGTCCTGGCCCCAGGGATCCTTGGGCAGACGACGGACGTAGCCGCCTTCGCGGTAGCGCTCAGGCTGCGACAAACCCTGGGGCGCCGCCACCAGGGCCTGAAGGCCCTGGGCGTTGTCAGGGAAGGTCAGATTGTCGAGCCGATAGGTTTCGATCGCCTGTTCCAGCGTCGAGATGTCGGCCCTGGCCTTTCCGACCATGGCCTTGCCCTGGGCCGGCAGGACATTGATGGCGACGACCGTCGCCAGAAGACCGATGATGACGATCACCACCATCAGTTCCACCAGGGTGAATCCGGCGCGTCGGCGGCGCTGCGCGTGTTTCTTGGTCTGGGTCATCTCAAGCAACTCCTCACCCCATCGCCAGGGTATTGATCTGAAGAATGGGCAGCAGGATCGACAGCACGATCAGGCAGACGATCCCGCCCATGATGACGATGATCGCCGGCTCCAGCAGGCTCAGCATCACGGCCGTGAACGTCGCGAACTCGCGCTCAAGATAGTCGGCGGCGCGGTCGAGCATGGGCTCCAGCCGCCCGCTGCTCTCGCCGGAGGCGGTCATGTAGACAAGAATAGGCGGGAAGACGTCGGCCCGACGCATGGCGCTGGATAGACCGCCGCCTCCGCGCACCGTATCCGCCATCGTCTCGGTCGCGCGCCTCAGCGCCCGGTTGGACACGGTGCGCGCCGTAATGGTCAGCCCCTCCAGCACCGGAAGACCTGCGGCGATCATCGTCGACAGCGTCCGAGCCATCTTGGCGCCGTGCAGATCGCGGGTCAGTCGCCCGACCAGGGGCAATCGCAGCTGCAGGCGATCGATTGTCAGCCTGAAGCTTGGGTTTCGCCACATCCCGGCAAAACCGATCGCCCCGATGGCGATGACGAGCGCGAGCAGCCAGCTCCAGTTTTGCATCAGCTCCGACACGCCGATCACTAGGCGCGTCAGCAGCGGCAGGGTCTGCCCCATGCTGTCGAACTGATCGACGACCTTGGGAACGACGAAGGTCATCAGGGCCCCGATGACGCCCAGCGCGACGACGGCCAGGACGAGAGGATAGACCAGGGCGGTGATCACCTTGCCCCGAACCTGCTCGTCCAGTTCGAGCCTGTCGGCCAGGCGCTCAAGGATCGACTGAAGCGCGCCGGACGTTTCGCCCGCCGAAACCATCGCGCGATAGAGCGGTGGAAAGGCCCTGGGTTCCAAAGCCATCGCGTCAGACAGACGCCGCCCGCTCATCACCCCGCCGTGCACGGTCTCCAGGATCATTCGCACCATGGGCCGGTCCGCCTGAAGGGCGATGGTGCGCAAGGCCTCTTCAATGGGCGCGACCGAAACCAGGGTCGCCAGTTGCCGGGTCGTGAGCGCCAGGGCCTTCGAACTCAACCGCCCCGGCTTGCCCGAAGGCGTGCGATCGACACGAGACGCCGCGCCGGTCGAGGGCGAAATGTCCAACGGGACCAGCCTCTTTCGACCCAGCGTCTTGCGGACGGCGGCGGCGTCCAATGCCGCCACGGCCCCCGTGACGGTCCTGCCCTCAGTGTCTACGGCCACGTAGTCGAACAAGGCCATCAGGCCGCGACTCCCTGTGACGAGGTCGGGGGCTCAAGATGAGCGGCGTCCTGCTGCGTTTCCTGCCGGGCGACCCGCACGGCTTCCTCGACCGAGGTGACGCCGGCGGCGACAAGTTCCCGGGCGCTCTGGCTCAGGGTGCGCCCTCCCCGCTCCGGCGCCGCAAAGGCGATAGCGGCGATCGCTTCTTCTCCGGCCTCGGAGGCGATCAAACGGCGGACGCGATCATCCACGCGGATCAGTTCGTAGAGGCCCGTCCGTCCGACATAGCCCGTTTGATTGCATCGCGCGCAGCCGTGCGGACGCCAGACCGTCTGACCGATCGCAAGTCCCGCTAGTTTCGCGGTGGCAACATCCGCCGGCTCCGGGCGTCGGCACTCTTCGCATAGCCGTCGCACCAGCCGCTGGGCGACGATCAATCGCAGGGTCGAGGCCAACAGGAAGGGCTCCACGCCCATGTCGCGCAGGCGGGTGATGGCGCCCGCCGCATCGTTGGTGTGGACCGTGGTCAGGACCAGATGGCCCGTCAGGGCGGCCTGAACGGCGATGCTGGCGGTTTCGGCGTCGCGGATTTCACCCACCATGACGACATCGGGATCCTGGCGCAGGATGGCGCGAAGCCCGGCGGCGAAGGTCATTCCCACCTTGGTGTTGACCTGCGTCTGGCCGACGCCGTCGATCGCATATTCGACCGGATCCTCGACGGTCAGAATGTTGCGGGTCGTGTCGTTGAGCAGGGTGAGGCCGGCATAGAGACTGGTCGTCTTGCCCGAGCCGGTAGGTCCGGTCACCAGTATGATGCCGTTGGGCTCCGCCAGCGCTGCGCGGAAAGCCTCAAGCACCAGCGGGTCCATGCCCAGCCGGTTCAGATCCAGGTCGGCCTGCGCCTTGTCGAGGATCCGCAGCACCACGCGCTCTCCTCCCCGCGAAGGCAGGGTCGAGACACGAACATCCAACGTCTTGCCGCCGAGCGTCAGCGGAATTCTGCCGTCCTGGGGCACACGTTTTTCGGCGATGTCCAACCGCGCCATGACCTTGATGCGCGAAACCAGAAGCGGCGTGATCCGGGGGTTCAGACTCAGGGCCTCGCGCAGCATGCCGTCCACCCTCATGCGGATCGTCAGAGCGTTCTCGAACGGCTCCAGGTGGATGTCCGATGCGCCCGCACGCACCGCCTCGGCTATGACGCCGTTGATCAGCCGAATCACGGGCGCGTCGTCGGCCGTGTCCAGAAGATCGGCGGCGGCCGGCATGTCGTCGATCAGACTATCCAGTCCGCCTGGCATGCCCCTGCCCGGCAGACCCAGGTCGTCGCCGTCGCCGGTCACCAGCGAATCGCCCGCATAGACCTGCGACAGATGACGATCGAACGTCGCCTGATCCATGTGTTCGATCTTGAGCGGGCGTCCCAGCGCACGCCGGGCCTCTATGAGACCCGCCGGGTCGGCGCCCTCCCTGAGACCGACCAGGGCGACGTCGCCGGCGTCGAGCAGGATCACGCCATTCCGCTTGGCGAACCCATAAGGCAGCGTCGGATTGACCCGAGTGATCATGGTCGCCCACCAGGCGGTGGAGCGCCATCCGCGACAGGCTGCAGGGGCGCCCCTGCGACCGAACCGACAGGCGCGGCCCCGACAGGGACGTGTTCGGGCGGCGTGGCGCGCATATAGTCACGCAGCATTTCGTCCAGGCTCGGCTCAGCGCCTGGCGTGGCGGTCAGCTGCTGCTGGCGCATATAGCCCCAGCGGTCAGCGGCCAGCCTCTGGGCGTCGCTCTCCGACCTCACGATCGTCGGGCGGATGAAGATCATCAGATTGGTGCGGCCCCGCTGACGGCTGGTCGATCGGAAGAGGGCTCCGATCCCCGGCAAGTCGCCCAGCCCTGGGACCTTGTCGACCGACAGCCGGTCATTCTGGTCGAGCAGGCCGCCCGCCACCGCAATGGCGCCGTCGTCGACGACCATCGTGTTCTCCAACTCACGCTTGTTGAGCACGAGATCGGACGAAGAGTTGGTCAGCACGCCGTTGATGCTCGACACCTCCTGACGCACATGCAGGGTGATCGAGCCGCCCGCATTGATCTGGGGGCGAACCGTCAGCTTGACGCCGATGTCCTGGCGCTGGGTGGTGCGGAAGGGGTTGGAGTTGCCGTCGAGCAGGGTCTCGCCAGTCGTGATCGGCACCTCCTGCCCCACCAGGATCGTGGCTTCCTCATTGTCCAGCGTCATCAGCGAAGGCGTCTGCAGCAGGTTGGACCCTTCGTCGGTCTTCGCCGCATTGATGATGAAGCCGAACAGGCCGTCGCCGATACGGCCGCCGCCGCCGCCGACAAATCCGTTCGCGCCGAGCAGGCTGTTGAGCGCAAGCCTCTGCAGCTGATCGCGGATGGTCGCATCCTTTGGATCGTCCAGCTGACCCGCCGCCGCGCCGCCTGCGATCGGCACCAGGGGCGTCGACCGGTTGGGATAGTTGGTCAAACCGGCCGGATTGCCGTCTTCGCCCGCCAGAACCCATTGGACGCCAAGCTCGCGCACCGCCGTGTCGCTCAGTTCGACCACGATCGCCTCGATCAGCACCTGCTGGCGACGGGCGTCGAGCTGACGGATCACCTCGGCCAGCATCCGTTGCGTGTCGGCAGACGCCGAAATCACCAGGGCGTTGGCGCCGGGGAAGCGCGCGATCGTCGCCTTCTGGCCAGGCAAGACGGTCGTCGGCGCCGAAGCCGGAGCCTCGACGGGCGCCGCCTGACCGATCCCGCCAGACCCTCTTTGGCTCGCAGGCGTGGCGTTGGCGCTGGCGGCCGTCACCTGCTGGCCGACGATCTGCTGCAAGACGGGCAGCAGTTGTTCCGCGTTAGCGTGTTCGAGGAAGACGACCTTGACGTCGTCGGCCGATTGGGCGCGCCGGTCGAGGTCTTCGATCAGGGGGCGAATGCGCGCCACGGCGGCAGGGTCGCCGCGCAAGATGACGGAGTTGGAGCTCTCGACGGGGGTCACGGACACCATGCCCTGCCCGGGCTGCCCGCCAGGCGGGGTGAGAACCGTCTGAAGGACGGCCGCGATCTCACGGGCGGAGGAGTTTTCCAGCGTCAGGACGTCGAAGCTGGCGCGGTCCACGTCGATGCGCGCGATCAGGGCGCGGATACGGGTCAGGTTGTCGGCGAAGTCCGCGACCACCACGCTGTTGCCGGCGGGATTGGGCAGGACCTGGCCTTGCGCTCCCACCAGCGGCCGAATGGTCTCCGCGGCCGAGGCCGCATCGATGTTGCGAAGCTGGAAGACTTCGGTCGAGAACCGTTCGGTCCCGACGGTCGACGGCCCCTGGGCCGCACCGGTCGCGGGACTGATGCGATAGGCGCCCGAACCGGTCGGCGTCACGACCAGGCCGTTGGCGCGCAGGGTCGACAGGAAGACCTCGAACAACTCGGCCCGACCAAGGGGTCTGTCGCTGGTCACCGTGACGGTCCCGGTCACCGCAGGATCGACGATGAAGGTGCGCCCGGTCATGCGGGCGACATCCTGAATGAAGGCGCGGATGTCGGCGCCCTGGACGTTCAGGGTTTGCCGGCCGGCGGACTGGGCCACGGCGGGCGCCGCCGTCAGCGGACCCTGAGCCAGCAAGATCGCCGACAGAACGCCGGCAAGGAAGGTGGAACTGCGTCGGTTCACCGAGTTGTCCTTATGGTGGTCGTCTGCACTTGCCCGGCCCGTTCGAAACGGACCTCGGCATTGGCGCTGTTGGCGAGTTGGCCCCGAAGAGCGGCGATCCGGTCGAGGCCGGTGAGTTCGTTGCCGTTGACGGACAAGATCACGTCGCCGGCCTGAAGACCTGCTGCGGCCAACTGGTCTCCGGAACCCGAGACGGTGAAACCCTTGATGGCCATGCCCTGCATCCGGGGACGCAAAGAGGCCTGGGCCATCAGTCTGGACGGATCGACGACGGCTGCCGG
Source organism: Brevundimonas sp. (assembly GCF_046295075.1). Lineage (GTDB taxonomy): Bacteria > Pseudomonadota > Alphaproteobacteria > Caulobacterales > Caulobacteraceae > Brevundimonas. The sequence goes on from NZ_JBKBOC010000001.1 coordinate 349,247, forward strand.
GACGGAGGGCGCGGACGCGGGCGCCGCGGGACCGACGACCTGCTCGCCCGGCGGCGGCGGCGGAGGCGGCGGCGCCCCGACCGGGACTTCGGAGAAGACCAGTCGGCTGACGGACAGGCCCCGCGCCAGGGTGACGTAGTCCTGCCCGACCTCCTTGAGCACCAGACCCGGCTCGACTTCCTCGCCGACGCCCACGGAAACCTGACGCCCGTCGGCCAGGCCGATGATCGCCGACCCGTCGCCAGCGCCGCCGCTGCGCACGCCGAACAGGCGAAGCTGGGCCGTGTCCGCATTCGTCACATCCGCCAGGCTGCTCAGGCCGCCCGTGCGGAAGAAGGCGTCGAAACGCTGAAAGACATTAAGGTCGGCCGGCTTTATCGGCGCCTGCGCGAGCGGCGCCATGGACGGCGCGTTCGGATCGACCACGATCCAGACCAGACGTCCGGCTTGAAGCAGCAGCAGTCCGATCAGGACAGCCTCGACCACCACCCGCAGATGCGCGGCGCGATCGGGACCGCGCACCGACTGCGCAGTCGCGGATGTCCATTGGCGGAGTTTAGAGATCACGTTTGCGCGCCCGACACTCGCCGTCGCGTCCAATGCGCGCGGCAAGATCACGCTCCTAGACCAATCGGCGTAAGGCGGCTTCACTGGTATGCGACAACAGCAAGAACCTCGCGTGACACTTGCGAGGTCTGCGGATGGAATGTCTTAAAAACGTCAGGGGTCGATACGGGACCGACCCCTGACAGGCTGTTCTAGAAGCGCGCGGTCAGGCTGACCGAGGCGCTGGATCCGAGATCGTAGTTGTTGATCCGTATCTTGCGGCCCTGCTCCTGATATTCGTCGTAGTCGGTGCCGAGGAGATTGCGCAGCTCGATGGCGAGACCCAGGTCCTGCCCGATCACGGTGAAGTCCTTGCGATACACCAGGTCGAGAAACACACCCGGATCCTGAATCAGATCCGGCTCGCCGGGACGGCCACGCGCCGAGGTGCGCTCGGAGACGTAGTTCACGATGATGGTCGCTTGCGACTTGGCCGCGTCGTCTTCCCAACCGAACTGAAGGTTGGCGACGTGGTCCGACTGGCCCTGAAGGCGGCTTCCATCGATGACGTAGAAGGAGGCCGGTTGGGCGACGCCGAGGCTGGACTGGGTCGTGACGGTGTCGCCGTCTTCGACCTTAACCTCGGAGTTGGAGTAGGTGTAGTTGCCCGAGACCAGCCAACGCTTGCTGGCGATGAAGGGCAGGCCGTTGTCCGGGAACTCCCAGAACTTCTTGGCCTCCAGTTCGACCCCTTTGACGATGGCCTTGGGGGCGTTGATGAAGGTCTGGGAAATGCTGGCGCCCTGATCGACGACGCTGGATTCAACCGGCTTGTCCAGATCCTTGTAGAACAGGCCGAACGTCACATACTGGTTGCGGGCGAAATACCACTCGTAGCGCGCATCCAGATTCAGGAATTCGGTGTTCACCAGATACGGGTTGCCGATGAAGGTCCTGTCGCTCTCGACGTCCGTATATTGCTGCGGCGCCAGTTCGCGGAACTGAGGGCGTCCGATGGTTTTGGACGCGCCGAACCGCAGTTGCATGTCCTCGGCGAAATTCCAGGTAACCGTCGCCGCCGGCAGCACATAGCTTTCGTCGATTTCGGTCGGAAGGAAGCCGGTCGCGGCGCCGAACAGGTCGAACGGATTGACGCTCTGTTTGCCGTCCTCGAAGCGGACGCCGAGGTTCAGGTTCACCAAGGGGATGACCTCGGCCTCCACCTGACCGTAGACCGCATTGATCCTCAGGTTCCCATCATAGGCCGAAGCGCCGTTCGAGCCCGTGATTTCTTCCAGCTGCAGCGTGGAGCCGATGTTGAAATCCGAGAACAGATAGTCGACGCGCGAAAGCTGCTGTTCGGGGGTCAGGCCGTTCGGGGCGATGAAGTGCAGGATGCGCTGCTGCGACGAACGATCGTTGTCGCTGCTCGCCACGCCCAGGGTGAACTTGGCTTCGCGCGCTTCCGAGAGCGGCAGGGTGTAGCTGACGTCCGCGCCGCCCGAGACGATGGTGTCGTCCAGATTGCTGAACGAGATCCGGTTGGCCTGGAGATTGTGGATGATATCGCCGGCCGCGTTCTTGCCGTAGCCGAACTGGGTCTCATACGGCGCGTCGCGCGAGGTCTTGGCGTAGGCCGCACGCCAGGTGAAGTCCCAGGCGCCCGCCGTGTGATCGCCGGACAGCTGGGTCGTGAAGAGCTGACGGGCGAACCATTCCGTATAGTCGGTGCGGCGATAGGCGCCGCCGCCCAGATCGTCGAAACCAGCGACCGAGCGGGCTTCCTTGGTGACGTTTCGGACGTAGAAATTGGTCCACTTGATCTCGTTGTCGTCGTTCGCCAAGCTCAAAGAGCCGAACAGATTGAGACCGATGTTGTTCTCGTTGGAGCGGAACACATAGTCGTCGGCCAGAACCAACTGACCGCTGTCGATCCGGCCGGATTGCCGCACGCCTTGGCGACCCTTCCAGCTGTTGTCATAGCCCGCCACGAAGACGGCGCCGAGCGTGCCCCACGGCGTCTGCATCGCGTTGCCGCCGGTCAGGCTGAAGCCGAGGTTCGCCGGGGTTTGCTCTTTCTGTAGAAGCCGCAGCGGAGCGTTTTCCAGCGACTGGCCGAGGGTCCTGAGCTGGTCCGCCGTATAGTCGGGGCCGGCCTGGATCCGCTTGCCCGACGCGAACGCCAGATCGATGCCGTCGGGAACGCTGCGCGTGCCGTCGTCGAAGCCCGTGAAGTCCGTGCGCGATCCGTAATAGATCAGGTTGTTGCGGCCGGTGAACTCCGTGTCCGCACCCACCGAAGCCTTCATCGTGAAGAAGGGCCGCGTCGGCGTCGACAGGGTCTGCAGGTCGATGACGCCGCCGCCGAATTCACCGGGGAAGCTGGCGGAATAAGTCTTCTGAACGGTGACGCCCTTGAGGATGTCCGACGGGAACAGGTCCAGCGGGATCACGCGTTGCAGCGGTTCGGGGCTGGGAAGCGGGGAACCGTTCAGCAGGGCAGAGGAATAGCGCTCGCCCAGACCGCGAACATAGACGAACCGGCCTTCGACGACCGACAGGCCGGTGACGCGGGTCAGGGCCGCTGCGGCAGTGGAATCGCCCGTACGCTGCAGGTCCTCGGCCGTGAGGAAGGCGGCCACCTCAGGGCTGGCGCGGTTTGGCTCGGGGATGAAACGGCCGAGAACCACGATCTCATCGACGGTGGACGGCGTCTGATCGACGTCGGCCTGTGCCTGAGCCGCAGGAGTTTGTTCGACCGGGGCGGACGGGATTTCAGTTTGTGCGGATGCGACGCCAGGCGCGACCATCGCGCTTGTGGCTAGCAAGACCCCTGTCAGGGTCAGAGTAAGAGTCTTCATGATCTGCGCCTTGAAGGGGGTGTGACGAAAACAGGCGAAATGGGACGAGGACCCGACTGGGTCCTCGTCCGCCTTTTCGTCATCAGCAGGTCGAACCGGCCGCCAGGCCGCAGGTCCAGCCGAGGTACCAGGTGTCGGCCGCGTTCCTGACGGCGCCGATGTAGGTGACCGAGGTGAAGAACGGATACAGCGCCGGTGCGTTGGCGGCCGTGACCGCCGTCTCGTTGGCGCCGTTGATAAAGGTCAGACCGTTGTTCGTCATGGTCGCGCCCGCCGGAGCCGTCATCGTCGACGTGCCCGCCGCGGTGTTGTTGACGTTGGTGGCGTTGATGAACACCGCTTCCGTCGCAGCCGCGTTCACGTTGCTGTCGTTTTCATAAGGACGCGAGCAGGCGAAGTAGACCGAGCGGAAGATCGGCGCGTTGGTCACCGTCTGCGCATCGTCGATGTCGAGGCAGGCCGCCGCCGAGGTCGTCGGGTTGGTGAAGACCGAGTTGATGATCGACGGCGAGGTGCCGGTGTTCAGAGTGATGATCGCATCGGCGGCCACGGCGGCGTTGCGGCCCACGATCGTGAAGTTCGAGATCTTGGGCTGGGCGAAGTAGGTCGTGCCCGACGGCGCGGCCGACCATTCGAAACCACGGCTGCCGTTGGTCACGGCCGTCGGCTTCTGGGTGATGATGCCGAACTGCGCGCCACCGCGCCAGCCGGTGTCGGTGTCCAGTCCGTCATCGTCGGCGCCGTTGATCACCAGATAGCTGAGATTGACGTTGCCGCCGAAGATTTCGATCCCGTCGTCCGACGAGTTGTAGGACTGGAAGTGATCGACCGTGGTGGCCGAGCCGACGCCGGCCAGGGTCAGAGCCTGCAACTCGTTGTTCGGCGAGATTTCAAAGCCGGAATAGTTGACCTGAACATAGCGCAGGCGGCCCGAGTTATCGGCCGGGCTGTTGCCGCCGTAGTTGGCGCTGGTGCCTTCGATCTGACCGACGCAGGCTGCGTTCGGCGCCGTGACGCCCACCGGACAGACGGCGGTCGGCGCGCGACCGGCGATGACCAGACCACCCCATTGTCCCTGCGAGGACGAGGTCGTGGTCCCTTCGACATTCTGCCGGCTCGTAAAGATGATCGGGCTGGTCGCGGTGCCTTCGGCGAAGATTTGCGACCCGCGATTGACCAGCAGATAGTCGGTTCCGCCCGAGGCGAAGACCTTGACGCCCGCTTCGACGGTCAGGATGCCCTGGGTCGAACCGGCGGTCGGAGCGGCGGCGTCAGGCCCCCGATCGGTGCCGACTTCAGTGCGGCCGGAGATCGAATAGATGGTGCCCGCGCGCAACGGCACGGTCAGCGCGCCGAGGATTTGCTGGGGAAGCTGGCAGACGCGCAGGGTGCCGTTCGCGATCAGACCGACATTGGCGAAGCCCGTGGGGCAATCGGTCGCCGGCGTGCCGTTGCCGGGAGCTGGAGTGGTCGGACCGCCGCCACCGCCGTTGCCGCCGCCGAAGTCCCCTTCGCCAGGCGAAGCCACCTCGGCCGAGCCGCAAGCGGAGAGGGCGAGAACGCAGGTTCCAGCCAATAGAATGTTGTTCAAGCGAAGCATCGAGATCCCCTGGAAATATGCACGGGCCACTGCGCATCAGTCTGACGCAGTCCAGCACCCCTTCCACTGGGTCTATGCTTTTATTGTAATAGACTCATGACATCAGGGCTTCTTATTGTCTAATTGTCTCCATACGGACAATTTGAAATATTTCTGAACAATCACAATTGCGAAAAATTGGCCTTCTATTTTGAAACGACATTCAGAGCGTTTAAAATTACTTGATCCGTAATAACCGCAGTATTCACAAATTTGTAAAACTCTACCCCGGAATGACAGTTCGGTCGGTCTAACGCTAGCTTGTCTCCACTGCATGCCGGGTAGTAGGCTGATCGGAGGCCCTACTCGCTGCTGGACGATCAAGTTTGGACCGCAGATCGCCCGGCGGCTAAAAGCACTGCTCAAGTGAGAGACCTTTACGGCGCTCCCAGAGCAAATCCGACAGCGACAGTTGTTCAATTCCCAGGCCTCGACACGCCATGACCGTCCCGGCATTGAGACCTATGCCCGCTTCCCCGACAACCAGCCGCGCCATCGACGCCCAGCAGATCGTCGAGGCGGCTATCGCGCATGCGACCCGCGAAGGGCTGAGCAGCCTGACCTTGCGCGATCTGGCACAGGCCGTCGGCAAGAGCACGACCGTCATCGTCAATCTGTTCGGCGCCAAGTCCGGCCTGATCCAGGCTGTCGGTGAGGAAGCCCTGCGCCGGGACGCGGACTTCCATGCCCGGTTCTTCCAGGCCGTCGCCGGCCTGCCCGTCGAGCGGGACAATCTGCTGGCCTTGATCCAGCACTATCTGAACCTGCGGGCGGGGCATGAGGCGGGTTTCGTGCGGATCTGGGAAGCCCTGTTGCTGGACGCCGAGACCGGCCCCGAGCGTCGCGACCTGATGGCTCGGTGGGACGCCATGCGATGCGAGGCCTGGCGCAATCACTTGGCCGCAAATGACAGGCTGGCCGAGTTCGCCGCGCCGCTCGTCGCCTGGCTGACCATGGAGCAGTTCTATGCCGTCGCGCTTTCGGGGCGCAGCGACTATGCGATCATCGTCGCCGAAGGATTGGGCGGGTTGGTCGATCACGCCTTCGGGCGTCCCGACGGTCCAGCGACCGCGACCTTGTGGCGGCGTGAAAATCTGGTGCTGCCCAAGGCGCCCGCCGAAGGTCTGGCGCCGGAGTCGATGCGGCGCAAACTGCTCGACATCGCCGCCGACCAGATGCTGGCCGGCGGGGTGACGGCGGTCACCAACCGTTCGGTCAGCGTCGTCGCAGGCACCTCGACCTCGACCATCGCCTATCACTGGCCCGACATGCGCCGGTTCGTGCTGGACGCCGTCTGGCACAGCGTGTTCCGCGACATGCCCCGCTACCTCGCCGGTCAACGGCCCGAAGGCGATCCGGCCGCCGCCGATCTGGACAGCTGGGCGCGCATCATGGCGCCGACCGTGTCGATCCAGCCGCAGGCCGAGGGGTTCTACGTCCGCTACGCCCGCCTGATCGCCAGCGCCTGTATCGAGGCGCGGCGAGACCCGTCGCTGCAGGATCTCGTCATGCTGCTGCGCGGCCCCGAAGGCGGCGGCACCTATTACAACAGCGCGGGCGTCTGGCCCGCCGAGTTCGCCCTGAACCGCCTGGCGGCCACGCGCTTCGCCTTGTGGATCAAGGGCGCCGCCCTGACGGCGCGCGCGACGGGCGCCCCTATCCTTAGAACGGACCTTCAGGCGGCGGCATTGCGGTTGGTTGCGCGTTGCACGTGACAGAACACGCGTTACCCGCGAACTGCGAGCTTAATAGCAGAGCCTGACAGAAACAGTTCAGAGAAGCGTCACAAAAGCATTGTTCGAGCACCCTATTGGCGGATCGTTGTCGAACAGTTGTTTTTCTGGCGCGGCGAAGGCGGCTCAGGCCTCCTCCCCTGTGCTTGTCGTCGCCCCGCCTGACCGCCGGATCGCGACTGTTCGACGACACCCCGAAACGCTTCGGCGCGCGAGGGAGGGGGTCTCCCCGCGCGTCGCCCGAAGGATGGTCAACATGCAACGTCTTCTCCTCGGCGCCTCCGGCGTCGTGCTCGCCTTTGCGGCCATGCCCGCAGCGGCCCAAACCGCTTCCGAGGTTCACACCGCGACGGTGCAGGACATCGTCGTCACCGCCCAGCGTCGCGAACAGTCCAGCCAGGACGTCGGCCTCGCCCTGACTGTCATTGGCGGTCAGGACCTCGACGAAAAGGGCGTCAGCGTCATCAACGACATCGAAAACGTCGTCCCGAACATGGAGGTCGACAGCCAATTTGGCAGCGGCCAGCCCAGCTTCCGCATCCGCGGCATTGGCACGCGCGAATACTCCTCGAACAACGCCTCCACCGTCGGCATCTATGTCGACGAGGTCGCCCACCCCTATACGATCACCACCCAGGGCGCGATGTTCGACATCTCGCGACTGGAAGTGCTGCGCGGACCGCAGGGCACCCTGTATGGCCGCAACACGACCGGCGGCGCGGTAAACATTATCACCAACGCTCCGACCGTCGATCAACGCGCCGGTTTCTCGGCCGAATATGGCTCCTATGATCGCTACAAGGTCGAGGGCTATGTCTCGGGCCAGATCGCGCCCGGCCTGCTGGGTCGTTTGGCCGCCGTCACCGAACAGGGCGGCGCCTGGCAGTACCACCGCGTGACCGGCCAGAAACTGGGGGATCGCGACAAGACCGCACTGCGCGGCCGCCTGACCTGGGACGCCTCGCAAGACGTCACGGTCGATCTGTCCGCCACCTATTCAGTCGACAAATCGGATGGCCTGGGCTTCCGCCTGCGTGCGCCCTACCCCGTCTTCGACGGCAGCGTCACCTATCCGGCCGATACGGCCCGCCGCATCACGGGCTGGCAGATCTCGCCGGCCCTGGCGGCCGTGTCCGGTCGCAGCCTGGACGCCAAGCCGGGTCGCGACAACGACGGCCTGGACCTCAGCGCCCGCGTCCGCGCCGACCTGGGCTGGGCCACGCTGAACACCATCACCGCCTACCAGACCTTCAGCCGTTCGGAATACAACGACTGGGACGGCACGCCGGCGGCGGAATCGGACGTCTATTTCTACAACGACATCAAGGCCTTTTCACAGGAGGCCCGCCTGTCGAACGAGGAGGGTCGCCTGAACTGGATGGTCGGCGCCCACTATGCCGACGAAAGCGTCGATGGCGGCTTCTACACCGAGTTCCGCGGCGCCAATCGCAACCTGATCAACACGCCCTATGATCAGTCGGTCCAGGCCATCGGCGTCTTCACGCACAACAGCTTCGCCCTGACGGATCGCCTCAGCCTGATCGCCGGCCTGAGGTATGAGAACGAAGACCGCAGCCTGACCACGACCGGCACACGCCGCCTGAACGTCGCGGTCGGCCCGGAGACGACCTACGAGACGTCACTGTCGGAATGGACCGGCCGCTTCGGTCTGGAATATGACCTGGCCGACAACGCCCTGTTCTACGCCAGCGTGGCGCGCGGCGTGAAGTCAGGCGGCTTCACCACCTACAACGGCCAGTCGCAGACGCCTTTCAAGCCTGAAGTCGTCATCGCCTATGAGACCGGTATCAAATCGGACCTGTTCGACAATACCCTGCGCGTCAACGGCGCCGTCTTCTTCTACGACTACGAAAACCAGCAAATCCAGGGCAACGAATACAGCCGCGAAACCGGCCAGCTGGGCAAGATCACCAATGTGCCCAAGTCCGAAATCTATGGCGGCGAGATCGAGCTGACCTGGACGCCGTTCGCCGGCCTGACGATCAGCCAGAACTTCGGCTACAAGGAAGGCGAATATAGCGAGTATTTCGCCATCGACGCTGCGGCGACCAACGCCGCCAATCCGGTCAACGGCCCGTGGGACATCATCATCTCGAACGACCGTTCGGGCGAACCGCTGCAGTTCCCCAAGTTCAACTATGGCGGCTCCATCGCCTATGACTGGTCGATGGCCGGCGTCGCCCTTCGCGCCGAAACCAACTACAATCAGCGCGACGGCATCTACAACGCGTCCTCGGCCTCGGTCCTGCCCGGCTACTGGCTGTGGAACGCCAATCTGAGCGCGGGGCCCGAGAACGCCAACTGGCGCGTCGGTCTGTGGGCGCGCAACCTCTTCAACACCGAATACGAAGAGACCCGCAACAACTTCAACGGCGGCGCGCGTCCGACCAGTTCGCCGAACGAAGGCCGCACCGTGGGCGTGCGCCTGACGATGGACTTCTAAGCCAAGTCGCCATCGGCGGGCCGGTTCTTCCGGTCCGCCGCCCTCTTGCCTACGCCTGCCAGGACCGTCGCCGATGCTGATGCTCAAACCTTCGATGCCGCTGAGCCGCCGCGCCCTGATCGCCGGCCTGGTCGCCGCCCCGGTCGTGCTGCGTTTCGGCCAGGCGCAGGCCGGCGGCGCCTATCTGTTTCCGCTCGGCGTCGCCAGCGGCGATCCCTGGCTCGACGGTTTCGTTCTGTGGACCCGGCTGGCGGCCGATCCCGTCGCGCCCGACGGTCTGGGCGGCCTGTCGGGGCCGGTCGAGGTGCTGTGGGAAGTCGCCACGGACGAAGGCTTCGGCCGCATCGCCGCCTCGGGCCGTGTCGTTGCAGACGTCTCCGCCGCCCATGCCGTTCACGTCGAGGTTCAGGGCCTGCGCCCCGGCCGTCCCTATTGGTATCGTTTCACCGCCGCCGGTCAGCAAAGCCCCGTCGGCCTGGCGCGCACCGCGCCCGCGCCGAACGCCTCCGTCGAACGGCTGCGTTTAGCCGTCGCCTCCTGTTCGAACTGGGAGTCGGGCTATTTCAGCGCCTATGGCCACATGGCCGACGAGGCGCCGGACCTGACTCTGTTCCTGGGCGACTACATCTACGAATACAGCCGCACCGGCGCCCAGACGGCCAATGTCGTTCGTCCCTATGGACTGGAAGAGGCCACGACCCTGGCCGGTTATCGCAACCGCTACGCCCTGCACCGCACCGACGCCGATCTGCAGCGCCTGCACGCCGCCGCGCCCTGCTTGGCGACGTGGGACGACCACGAGATTCAGGACGACTATTCCGGCATCTGGTCCAAGACGCCCAGCGTCGCGCCGAACGATTTCCTGCGTCGCCGGGCCGCCGGCTACCAGGCCTTCTATGAAGCCATGCCGATCCGCCGCATTCGCCTCGATTCCCGCCTTCAGATGCCGATCCATCGCCGCATCCGATACGGAAACCTGGCCGAATTCTTCATGCTGGACGGACGGCAGTATCGGTCCAAACAGGCCTGCAGCGACGGCCCGAACGGCGGCAAGGGGCAGGTGGTGACCGACGCGGCCTGTCCCGACCGCCTGGACCCGTCGCGCACCTTCCTGGGCTTCGAACAGGAAAACTGGCTCTACGACGGCCTGGCCCGGTCGCAGGCGCGATGGAACATCCTGGGGCAGGACCTGGTGATGGCGGGATTGCGGTTCGGCAACGGCGACGCGCAGACGCGCTATTGGACCGACACCTGGGACGGCTATCCCGTCGCCCGCGACCGGATGACCGAAGCTCTGGCGACCCTCAAGCCGCGCAATCCCGTCGTGCTCAGCGGCGACTACCATTCCTTCTGGACCAACGACGTGAAGCGCGTCAGCGCCGACCCGTCGTCGGCGACGGTCGCCACCGAGTTCGTCGGCACCTCCATCTCGTCCTCAGGCCCGCCCTACGACGCCCTGATGGCCAACATGCCGAACAACCCGCAGATCAAATTCTTCGACAGTCGCGTCCGGGGCTACATCGCGATGGACATCACGCCGCGCCTGATGACCACGCGATATCAGACCATCAGCGACGTTCGCGATCCCAGGGCGACCCTGTCCACCCTGAACACCTGGGTCGTCGAGGACGGCCGTCCCGGCGCCCAGCTCGCCTAAAATCCAACAGTTCCAGAGTTCCCAATGAGCGACTTCCCTCACATGCGTCGCCTAGCCGCGACGGCCCTGGCGTTCGCCCTCGTCGGCTGCGCCAGCGCGCCGGCCCCCGTCTTCTGGACCGGCTTCCGCGATCATCCGCACGGCTATCTGTCAAAGGACAGCGCGCCGAACGCCGCCGCCTTCCTGTCGCCTCCGCCCCAGGCCGGCTCGCTGCGCGAGCAGGACGACATCGCCGTCTATCGCGCCACACGCGCGCTGAAGGACACGCCGCGCTGGGCCCAGGCTCGCGCAGACAATGAGATCGAGACCCCCAGCGCGCCCCGCGTCTTCGACGAGGCCCTGGGCATCCGCTTCACCCCGGAACGCATGCCCGTCCTGACCCGCCTGCTGGGCCGAATGCTGGGCGACCTGGAGACCATCCAGACCCCCGCCAAGCGCGGCTTCGTGCGTCCGCGCCCCTTCGTCACTGAACCCGCCGAAACCTGTATTGCCCCCGAACCCTGGCTGGCTGCCAGCGGCTCCTATCCTTCAGGCCACTCCGCCCTGGGCTGGGCCTGGGCGCTGGTTCTGTCGGAGATGGCGCCCGACCGCGCGGACGAAATCCTCGCACGTGGTCTCGCCTATGGCGAAAGCCGCGCCATCTGCGGCGTGCACTACGCCAGCGACGTCGAGGCCGGCCGCATTGTCGGCGCCGCCCTGTTCGCCCGCCTCAAGGCCGACCCGGCGTTCCAGGCGGATTTCGAGGTCGCGCGTCGGGAGTTGGTCGAGGCCAGACAGGCGAGCCGCTAGCAGCGCCTGTCACGCCGCTGTTGAGGAAGCGTGGTTCACGGTCGTTGTCTGAAGGACGCGCGACTTCCAGCGGCGTCCTCCCCGGAGATCGATCATGAGCGCTCTTATCATCGCCCTGCTTCTGGGCGCGTCGTCCTGCGAGCCGACCGCCGCCGATGTGGGCGCAGCGGGCGGGGACGCCTGTGCGCGGGTCTGGATGGATCGGTCGTTGCGGATGAACGACATCGCCGCGGTCGGGACCCACAACAGCTACAAACTGGCCATTCCCGAGGCGGAACTGGCGGCGATGACGGCGGTCGATCCGCGCGCGATGGGGCTGGACTACGCTCATCGTCCGTTGACGGAACAACTGGACGACGGCGCGCGTCAGCTGGAGATCGACGTGCTGAACGACCCCCAGGGCGGGCGCTACGCGCATCCGGCCTCGGCCCTGGGTCGAGCACGCCAGGGCGTGCCGACGAGCGCGGGCTTCCAGGACGCCATGGCGCGGCCGGGGATGAAGGTGCTGCATATGCCCGACGTGGATTTCCGCAGTTCCTGCCTGACCTTCGTCGCCTGTCTGACCCAGATCCGCGACTGGTCGGCCGCCCATCCCGATCATGCGCCGATCCTGATCATGCTGAACGCCAAGACGGGTGCGGCCTCCATGCCGGGCGGCGTGGCGCCGATGGACTTCGACGCGGCGGCCTGGGACGCGCTGGACGCCGAGATCCGTTCGGTGTTCGACGCCGGTCGCCTGATCACGCCGAACCAGGTGCGCGGCGACCACGCCACCCTGCGCGAAGGCGTGCTGGCCGGCGGGTGGCCGACGGTCGGCGAGGCGCGCGGCAAGGTCTTCTTTGCTTTGGACGAAGGCTCGGAGAAGGTCGCGGCCTATGCGGCGGGCCGTCCGTCGCTGCAAGGCCGGGCGATGTTCGTCAACACCGACGAGGCCAGCCCCGCCGCCGCCTATCTGACCCTGAACGATCCGGTGGCCCAGCAGGATCGCATCCGGGCAGCCGTGCGCCAGGGCTTCATCGTCCGCACCCGCGCCGACGCCGACACGGTCGAGGCCAGGGCCGCCGACGTCGGCCGTCGCACCGCCGCCTTCGCCAGCGGGGCGCAATATGTCTCGACCGACTACTATTGGGCCGATCCGCGCTTTGCGACCTATGAGGTGCGGCTGCCGGGCGCCCAGGCGGCGGCGTGCAATCCGGTGCGGGCGGCGGCGCGGTGCGACGGGCTGGCGGTCGAGATGATCGCGGGAGCGCCCGTGCGCGGCTATCTGGCGGCGGCGGATCGACCGGACCTGACCACCGTGCTGGCCCCGCCGCCCGAGCCGGGCTCGCCCCGCGACATCGCCAACGCCGGGGTGTTTCGCGAGACCCGCGCCCTTCAGGGCACGGCGCGCTGGGACATGGCGACCGGCGACGTCACGGGCGACAAATACGACCACTTCGCCCAAGCGCTGGGCGTGCGCCTGACGCCGGAACAGGCGCCGGTGCTGACGGCCCTGCTGGATCGGTCGGGCAACGACCGGTCAGTGGTCGGCCTGGCCAAGGAACATTGGGGCACCAAGCGCCCCTATATCGGCACGGACCTGCCGATCTGCGAGGCCAAGAGCGATCACCTGGCGGGCAATCCCGACTATCCGTCGGGCCATTCGGCGCACGGCATGCACATCGCCATGATCCTGGCCGAACTGGCGCCCCAGAGGGCCGACGCCCTCTATGCGCGCGGTCGCGAGTTCGCCGAGAGCCGCTTCGTCTGCGGCTCGCACAGCTACAGCGCCGCCGAGGCCGGCATCCTGTCGGGCGTGGTCATCTATGGCGCCGAACAGCGCTCGGAGACCTTCCGCCGCGACATGGAGGCGGCGCGCGCCGAGGTGCAGGCGGCGCTCGCCCAGACCCGCCCAGAGGCCCGTCCAGAAGCAGCGTCGGGGGCTGTTCCGGGGTCGAACGCGACAGCGCCGTGAACATTGGATGAAATCGGCTGTCACACGCTGAGGGGCGGGGTGACGCCGTCGTTGAGGGCGGTAGATCGGCCGGCGTGACGCCATGGGCCGGTCGACGTGTTTCGCGGGTGAAACGCGTCAAGCTCTCTGGGGGTAGTCCAAATGAAGAACCGAATTCTCGGCACGACGGCGCTGGTCGTCGCGGCCGTCTCGCCATTCGCCGCCTTCGCGCAAACGGCCGATCAAGTCTCGGCGCAGACCCCGGCTCAGGCGGATGTGTCCCAGGTCGACGAGATCATCGTCACCGGCAGCTATCGCCGCAGCCTGGAAGAGGCCGTCGACATCAAGCGCAAGACGGTCGGCTTCTCCGACTCGATCGTGGCGACCGACGTGGCCAACTTCCCCGAGCAGAACCTGGCGGAGGCGCTGCAGCGCATCCCCGGCGTGACCATCGAACGCAACAGGGGCCTGGGCCAGCGCGTATCCGTGCGCGGCCTGCCCAGCGAGTTCACCTTCGTCTCCATCAACGGTTTGGCGACCGCCTCGGGCAGCGGCGGGCGCGACGTCGAGTTCGACATCTTCGCCTCGGAAATCATCCAGCAGGTCACGGTCCAGAAGTCCCCGCGCGCGGCGGACGAGGAAGGCGGCATCGCCGGTTCGGTCAATATCTCGACCGCGCGTCCGTTCGACTACGAGGGGCGTCGCGTCGTGGCGGCGGCCGAGGGTGCCTACAACTCCATCTCGGAAAAGACCGATCCGAAACTGTCCTTCCTGGCCAGCGACACCTGGGGCGACTGGGGCGCGCTGGTGTCCTTCTCGACCGCACGCCGGACCAACCGCACGGACTCGGAATCGGGCATCAACTTCCGTCCCCTGACGCGTTTCCTCAGCGCCAGCGGCACGCGAGGAACCCAGGCGCAGGCCGTGCTGGCGCGCGACGCCGGCGTCATCGTCCAGAACCGCGCCAACGCCGCCGAGACCGACCGCATCATCTTCCAGGACAAGGTCGGCGACCGGGCCTATCTGAACACTCAGGACCAGTGGGGCGGCTCACTTTCGCTGCAGTACCGGCCGTCGGCTGAGTTCAGCCTGGCGTTCGACGCCCTGATCGGCCGCTACGAGACCACTGAAGACCAGTATGATGCGGCGGCCTATTCGGCCTCCAGCCGTTCGACGCTGGAGACGATCCACGAGTACGACAAGACCACCTTGGCCGACTACGGCATGGTCGTGCTGCGTGATGTCTCCTACACGGCCACCCAGCACGAGATGCTCAGCAAGGAGCAGATCAACGAGACCGACTATCGCCAGTTCGGGACCGAGCTGAACTGGAGCGGCGACAGCTGGAAACTGCACGCCCTGGCCGGCTATTCCGGCGCCGAGAAGACGCTGGACTACTCGAACCTGAAGCACGTCGCCTATGCGCCGTCGCGGACGCGCTGGACCGCCGATGGCGGCGAGACGATCAAGAGCGCCAACCCCGCCTCGATCGACATGTACAACTCGCCTCAGAGCTATCTGTTCGAAGCCTATGAGACGTCGCTGGAACAGATCACCGACGACAAATATGCCGGCCAGATCGACTTCACCAAATACCTGGGCCTGGACTTCTTCCCGGCCCTGACCAGCGTCCAGTTCGGCGCGCGCTATACCGACAAGTCCAAGGAGCGTCAGTACGGCGCCCTGAACATCCAGGGGACCGGACCGGGTCGCGTCGACTATCTGAACCGTCCGATGTCGCAAAGCGAACTGACGCCGATCAGCGAACTGGTTCCCGGCGGCGCCTTCAGCATTCGCGATCTGAACTGGAGCCAGGTGTCGAACGACTATGCCCGTCGCACCTTCCGCTATGACGGCTTCTCCACGCCGTTCACGCCCGGCGACTACTACGAGGTGTCGGAAAAGGTCCTGTCGCTCTACGCCATGGCTGACCTGAACTTCGACATCGGTCCGGTGCCCGTCTCGGTCAACGGCGGGGCGCGTTATGTCGACACCGCGATCACCTCGTCGGGCTATCACCAGATCCAGAACCCGAACGGCACGACCGGCTTCACCCCCGCGCCGATTTCCAGCGACGGCGGCTATGACAAGGTCCTGCCCAGCCTGAACGTCACGGCCGAACTGACCGA
The DNA here is from genome assembly GCF_046295075.1 of Brevundimonas sp. Taxonomy (GTDB): domain Bacteria; phylum Pseudomonadota; class Alphaproteobacteria; order Caulobacterales; family Caulobacteraceae; genus Brevundimonas. The sequence goes on from NZ_JBKBOC010000001.1 coordinate 364,998, forward strand.
CAGCCTGGTGTTCCGCGCAGCGGCGTCCGAGACCCTGATCCGCCCGGCCCTGACCGATCTGGCCTACAAGCGCACGGCCAGCTTCAACTCGTTCCGCTTCACCGACGGCAACCCCAACCTGAAGCCGACCTACGCCAAACAGTGGGAAGTCGGGCTGGAGCAATATCTGGGCGACGGCGGCCTGCTGGCGGTCTCGTACTTCTGGAAGGAGATCGAGGGCGTGGTGCGTCAGGCCCTGACGGGCACCGTGCCGAACGTGACCAAATACAACGCCAACGGCACGATCGACGGCGTCTATACCTTCGACGTCTATCAGCCGATCAACGAGGCGGGCTCCTATGAGGTCAGCGGGGTCGAGCTGGTAGCCGTGGTGCCGTTTGGCCAGTTCTACGCGCCGCTGGAAGGGTTCGGGATCAACGCCAACTACACCGTTCTGGACAGCTCGCTGACCGGCACGTCGAAGCTGGGCATTCCCACCCCGCCGGTCGGCCTGGCCGACAACACCTACAACGTCACCCTCTTCTACGAGAACGCCCGGTTCCAGGCGCGCGCGTCCTACAACTTCAAGGACAAATACGTCGAAGCCATCGGCTACGAAATGTACCCAATCTGGCGCGAGGGTTACGGCCAGGTCGATCTGTCGGCCAGCTATCGCGTGACCGACGCCATCCAGATCAACCTGGAAGGCATCAACGTCACCGACGAGGCGACCAAGGGCTACACGATGGATCCGTCCTTCCCCACGATGTACGAAATGTCGGGACGCCGGATCAATCTTGGCCTGCGGATGGAGTTCTGATCCGTTCGTGGACCTGAACCCCTGCCCTGACTGTCAGGCGAGCGCGTGATCCCCGCGCGTTCGCCTCGCCGTGACGCCTCCTCCTGTTCAGGAGGGGGCGTCTTTGCGCGTGCGCCGGACACCGACATTGAGGCCGAGGTGAACCGTCTGCGGGCCGATCTGGTCGCCTATCTGCTGCGCAAGACCCGCGGCGCCGGCGACGCCGAGGACGTGGTTCAGGAGGCCTTCGTGCGCTTCCACCGCGCTGGCCACGATCTGAACAGCGCCGACGCCCGCCCCCTGCTGTTCGTCATCGCCCGCAACATCCAGCTCGACCGCTGGAAGGCCGACGGACGCGAGAGCGCCCGACGCAGCGCCCATGACATCCATGACCTGGACAAGGGCCCGCGCGCGATCGCCAGCGAGACGCCCGACGCCGAGACGGGCCTGATCCGCCGCCAGGACCTGGCCGCCGCCGCCGCTGTGATCCGGGCCCTGCCGCCCAAGACCCGCGACGCCTTCCTGCTGCACCGGTTCGAGGCCCTGACCTATCGCCAGATCGCCGGACGGCTGGGCGTCTCGGTCAGCATGGTCGAAAAACATATCGCCGAAGCCCTCCGTCAACTGAAGAAATCGCGGGGCGACTGAGGTGTCTCGCCGCTGGATCGTTGTGCTTTTTGAGGCGGGCCGCAAAGGCGACCTGCACCGCGCGTCTAAAAGGAAATCCCCACGCTGATGCTGGAGCGCCTGAACATCCTGATCGCCGCTCGTCCCAGGACGGCCGAGGCGTGGCTGGCCCGCATGGCGCGGCCGGGCTCGGGCGCGCGCGAACAGGCGGGCCTTATGGCGTGGCTGGAGGCCGATCCCGACCATCTGCTTCAGTATGAGCAGGCCAAGGCCGACCAGGCCGCGCTGGAGCCGTTGCGCAGCGCCTTCGCCGGCGATCTGGCGGCCCTGCGTCGCACCGAGCGCAAGTCGATGACGCGTCGCCCCCTGCTGGCGTCGGGTCTCGCCGTGGCGGCCGTCGCCGCCGCCGTCGTCCTGGTCCCGATGTGGAAAGGCGCCGAACAGGGTCGCCTCTACGAGGCGGCGCCCGGCCGGATCACCGACATCGCCCTGGACGACGGGTCGCGGGTGACGCTGGACGCCGGGTCCGCCATCCGCGTGAAACTGGGCGACGACGCGCGCCGTGCGACGCTGGAGCGCGGCGCGGCCTATTTCGAGGTGGCCCACAACGCCGCCCGCCCCTTCCAAGTGGCGGTCGGGGATCGTCGGGTGATCGTGACCGGCACACGCTTCGTCACGGCCCTGACCGGCGACGGCGCGCAGATATCGTTGTTGCAGGGTCGCGTCGCGGTCGGGACGCGCGACGCGACGGCCAAAGGTGCGCTGGACGGCGCCCTGACGCTGTCGCCGGGCGAACGCGCGGACTTCCAGCCGGGCAAGCCGGGCATCCGCAAGACCGCCGCCGACGTCGAGATGGCGACGGCCTGGCGCAAGCGTCGCCTGGTGTTCCAGGATGCGCCCCTGTCGGCCGTGGTCGCCGCCGTCGCCAGCTATTCGGACCATCCCCTGGTCCTGGCCGATCCTGCGCTGGGGCGCACCCGCGTGACGGTGATCCTGCCGCTTGAGGGCGAGGATGCGCTGGAGGCCCGGATGGCGGCTCTGCTGCCGATCCGCATCGTGCAGGACGAAGACGGCCGGCGGCTGATCCGCGCGGAGTGAGGCGGCCGTATCGCAGACCTGTCATGGGACTGCGCTAAGGGCTTCACGGAACATCTCCCCGAGGCTCGCTGTTTGAAACCGCCCGCTGCATCGCTGCCCGCCGGCGTGCGACGCAAGCCATGGCGCGTCGTCTGCGGGGTTGCGACCGTCGCCGTGATGTCTGCGCTGGCCCAGCCGGCCTTTGCACACCAGGCTTGGGCGCAGTCTGCATCGCGCGTACAGGCCTTCGACATCGCCGGCCAGGACGCCTCCTCCGCCCTGTTGCGCCTGTGCCTGGAGGCGGGGTGCGAACTGGCCTTCGTCCAACGGCCCGGCCGGGACGTGCGCACGCGCGCAGTCAACGGACGGATGAGCTGGCGCGCCGCCCTGGCGCGGATGCTGGAGGGGACCGACCTGCGCTATCGCTTCGTCGGATCGCGGGGCGTGCGCATCTGGGCCGTCGCCCCGAGCGTCCGACCTGCTGCCCCTCCCCCGCCGGAAACGACCGAACTGGAAGCCGTCGAGGTCGTCGGCCGCCTGTCGGATCGGATCGACGAGGCCTTGCGGCGCAAGCGCGACGCCGACGTGATCTCCGACGGCCTGTCGTCCGAACGGATCGGCGACCTGCCCTCCGCCAATCTGGCCGAGGCCCTGCAGCGCGTGCCGGGCGTGGCCATCGAACGCGAGGTCGGCGAGGGTCAGTTCGTCAGCGTGCGGGGTCTGGGGCCGCTGTTCCAGTCCGTGACCCTGAACGGCGCGCCTGTGGCCTTCAACGAGAACATCCGCAACTCGACCCAGAGCGGGCGGCAGTTCCGGTTTCGCGCCCTGTCCGTCGATCTGCTGGCGGGCGCGCGCCTGACCAAGTCCGCGACGGCGGACCTGACCGAGGGCGGCATCGGCTCCAACATCGACATCGAGACGGCCGGCGGGCTGGACGGCGACCCGTTTCTGACGCTGCGGCTGGGCGGCGAGACCACGACGCGGGACGGACGCATCAGCCCCGATCTGTCCGTCGGCGGACGATGGGTGTCGTCTAGCGGTTCCGCCGGCCTGGTCGCCGGTCTGTCGCAGGAACAGAGATCGGTCCGCTACGACCGGTTTCAGGTCATGCGCTATGGAGAGATCGTCGTGGACGGCCGCACCCTGGCGGTTCCCAACGACCTGCGCACCACGGTCGAAAGCGAGGATCGACGCCGCCGCAGCGGCTTCGTCGGCGCGGACTGGCAGGTCTCTCCCGACCTTCGCCTCGACCTCGACGCCTTGGTCTCGACCTTCGACAACGCCATACGTGAGGACCGGCTCGTGTTTGGCCTGGGCGAGCGACTGGCGGCGCCGGGGGCCATCCAGCGGGTTCAGGACGGGGTCGTCACGGCGGGCCGGATCGCCGCCGGCCGCATCGACAACAACACCGAGTTCTCGGACCAGTCGCACCTGAACGTCGCTGCCTCGCTGGGCGCCGAACTGCGACGCGGGAACTGGCGGCTGACCCCACGCCTCAGCGTCTCCAGCGCCCGTTCCGTGCTCGACACGCCGCTGGAGCGACTGTCGGCCCAGTCGCCGGAAGGCGTCGCCTACGCCTTCGATCTGGAGGGCGCCGCCGACGCCCGTCGAACGGACCGACTGACGACCGACTTCGACCTGCTTGATCCCTCCCGGCTCGTACTGGCTCAGTTGAACATCAGGGCGGTCCAGTCCCGCGACGAGGACGTGACCGCCGTCCTTGACGCCCGCCGCACCCTGGACCGAACCTGGGGCGGCCTTCGGCTTTCAGCCGTTCAGATGGGCGGCCAGTTCAGCACGCGCAGCCGCGATTATCAGCGCCGCGACCGACGCGCGGCCCTGCGCCCCGGCCAGGGCGACATCGCCTCACTCTATGACGGCGTCACGCCGGGAGACGTCTTTTCCGACCTGATCGCGGCGCGTCCCGGTCCGTGGATCACGCCGGCGTTCGACCGGCTGCGCGCCGCCTTCGTCCTGCCCGGCGAACGCGACGACGTGGTGTTTCGGCCGGACGACCTGACGGCGACCGGCTCGGACCTTCAGAACTCCTACGGCGTCGAGGAGCGGGTCGCCGCGGCCTATGTTCGGGCGGACTTCGACGGGCGCGGGGTCGGCCTGTCCTATTTCGGCAACGCCGGGCTGCGGCTAGTCGGGACGCGCACCCATGTGGAGGGCGCGCGCATGGCCGGCGTCGGCGGCGTGGCGCAGGTCACGCCCCTGACCCACGATGGCGAGGATGCGATCCTGTTGCCCAGCCTGAACCTGGCCTTCGACATCGCGGACGACGCCGTCGTGCGCCTGGCGGCGTCGCGCACCATAACCCGCCCATCCCTGGCCGACCTGCGCGCCTCGACGGTGCCCGCCAGCGTCCTGGTCTCGGCCATCTACCAATACGGGCAGGCGGCCGTCGACGACCCCCAACCGGGCGTCATCTTCAGCGGGATCGGCGGCAACCCCGAACTGACGCCCTATGTCTCGACCAATCTGGATTTGTCCTATGAGTTCACCGGCAGCCGGACCGGTTTCAGCCTGGCCCTGTTCCACAAGACGATCCGCGACTTCATCCAGGCGACATGGGCCGTCGAGACCCTGACGTTCGAGACCCGAGCCGGCGCGGCGGTCCAGGCGCCGGTCCTGATGTCGCGACCGCGCAATGTCGGCCAGGCCCGGATCGACGGGCTGGAGGCGGGCCTTCACCACCGGCTGGGCGGCGGACTGGGCGTCTGGGCCAGCGCCACCTTGACCGACAGCCGCCTGGCGGACGGCGAGCGCCTGACCGGCGTGTCGGACCTCTCCTGGTCGATCAATCCCTATCTGGAACGCGGCCCATTCGCGCTGAACCTGTCCTGGTCGTGGCGATCCGCCTTCCGTTCCGAGGCCGACCTGCAGGGCGGCGGCGTATCGGCCTTCATCGTCGGGCCCGCCGGCTATCTGGACGCCCAGGCCACCTACCGGATCGACGCCCGCACCCGCCTGTCCATCGCCGCCACCAATCTGACGGACACCCGCGACCTGGCCTACGAACGCACCCCCGCCCGCCTGCTCCAGATCGGCTCCGCCGGCCGACAGCTTTCGGTGGGGCTGGAGCTGAACTGGTAGAATGCTTCGGGCGCCACCATCACGAAATGTTCGATCAGCCCCGCCAACTCAATCCGCGCGGCGCGGGAAGCCTGCGGCCTCTCGCCTCGATCGATGGACGTTCCGCCTCGACCGCCCACGCCTTGGCGTCGTCGAACCGCAGGAAGGTCTCGCTCACAACGTATCCCTTACGCCGAACCTGGGCGCGCCACCGACCAGACCTTTGCTTGCGGATCGAAGCCATGTTTTGGGTGCAAAAAGAGTGCACTGAGTTGTCGTAGAAACGCGAAAACCGTCGAAAAAGCGCGTAAAGCGTCGGCAAACACCGTCCGACAACTCTCTGAACTTACAGAAAATGCTTTTAACTCAAGCGCGCACACTCTCCATCGCCCCGATGATGGACTGGACCGACCGGCATTGCCGGGCGTTTCACCGTGCGCTGACGACGCGGGCCTTGCTCTATACGGAGATGGTGACGGCGCCGGCGGTGTTGCATGGGGATCGCGAGCGGCTGCTGGGGTTCGATGCGCTGGAGCATCCGGTCGCGCTGCAACTGGGCGGGTCGGATCCGGCGCAGTTGGCTGAGGCGGCGAAGATCGGGCAGGCGTTCGGTTATGACGAGATCAATCTGAATGTCGGCTGCCCGTCGGACCGGGTCCAGTCGGGTAGGTTCGGCGCCTGTCTGATGCGGGAGCCGGAACTGGTGGCGGACTGTATGGCGGCGATCCGCGAGGCGGTCAACGTGCCCGCCACCGTCAAATGCCGCATCGGCGTAGACGATCAGGATCCGGCGATCAGCCTGTTCGCCACGGTGGACGCTTGCGCCGCTGTGGGGATCGAGGTCTTCGTCGTCCATGCGCGCAAGGCCTGGCTGAAGGGGCTCTCGCCCAAGGAGAACCGCGACGTGCCGCCGCTGGACTATGATCTGGTGCGCCGGCTGAAGCGCGAGCGGCCGCATCTGAATATCTCGATCAACGGCGGCATCGCCTCGATGGACGAGGCCAAGGCGCATCTGGACGACGCCGACGGGGTCAAGCTGGACGGGGTCATGCTGGGCCGCGCCGCCTATCACGAGCCGGCCATCCTGGGTCAGGCGGATCGTCGCCTGTATGGCGAGCCTGTCGCCGACACCGACGCCTTTGCGGCCTTGAACCGCTATAGGCCCTATATGGCCGCGCGGTTGGCCGAGGGGGTCGCCCTGCCCGCCATGGCGCGGCACATGCTGGGCCTGATGCACGGTCGCCCCGGCGCGCGCGCTTTCCGGCGCATCCTGACGGTCGAGGCGATCCAGCCCGGCGCCGGGCTGGAAGTGCTGGACCGCGCCGTCGAGGCCGTGCGCGAGGCCGAGGCCCGTCGCGACGAGGCAGCCTAGCCAGTCCTCATGGGACAATCACGGGCTTGCCGCATATCGCAAGCTGGGGATAGATAGATCAGGAAAAACAGCGCGTTAACCTAGCAACAAATCGTAACCTACGGCGCACGGGACGATTTGGCCGCTTTCTCGCCACAAGTTAACGCGACAAGGTGGGCGCCGGCGGCGTTGGGAGCCGGTGTCTCCTGAGCAAAACTCATGATCGGCGCTTCCGCTGCTATCGCCATGCTTTGGGCCGCCGTGTCGTCTGTGACGAGCGGGCCTGTCCCCTACAATGATGTCGTAGCGGCGGATGAAGTCAGGGTTGAAACCCCTGCCGCCACCGTCGGTTCCGCCGAAATCGAAACCGCTCTGAACGCCGAACAGGCCGAGTTGATGGCCTCCGATCCCGACTGGCGCGCATCAGCGCGCCTGTATCATGCAGGCGGCGGCGGCGCCACGGGCAACGATTCGCTCGGTTGCCGTCCGATCGCCATGCGCACCGTCGCGGTCGATCCCCGCGTGATCCCGCGCCGCACCAAGCTTTTCATCCGTGAGACAGTCGGCCTGCGTATGGCCGACGGCACGATCCACGACGGCTACTGGTATGCCTCCGACACCGGCGGCGCGATCAAGGGTCAGAAGATCGACCTCTACACCGGCCACGGACGCGGTTCGATGAGCCAGGCGCAACGGCTGAACATGCGCACCCTGACCATCGCCGACGCCGGCCGTTTCGACGGCTGCCCCCCGGCCTGGACCACCGCCTCCAACTAACGCGATGCGGAAATGAAAACGCCGGCTGACCGCGATGGTCAGCCGGCGTTTTCGTGTCTGCGCCTGAGCGCGATCAGTCCATCTCGGACACTTCCAGCGTCGATTGCACCATCGAGTCGTCATAAGTGCCGACCCAGATGTCGTAGCGACCGCTCTGCGGATTGGTGATCGTGACCTTGGGGTTCAGATCGCCGCCGCTGTCGTCGTCGCAATAGAAGCGGCCGTTCGGCGTATTGATCAACAGGGTGGTGTCCTCCTCCGCCCGCACGCGGAACGTCAGGTCGGAATCGCCTGGCTCGAAGAAGATCTGAATGTCGGGGGCCGCGCTGACCGAGCCTTCGCAGCCCGACTTGGCGGCCGAGGCGGGCGTCGAACCGCCGGCCAGGATCGACTTGATCCAGGGATCGGGCGTGAAGCCGCCGCGCAGATTGGCCGTGCCGTAGTTGGGCTCCAGGCTGATGTCCGGGCCGCCGCCACTCGAATCGTCGCCATCCATGCCGACGCGCTCTGTGACCGACAGGGTCGAATCGACCATGCTGTCGCCATAGGTTCCGACCCAGATATCGTAACGGCCGCTTTGAGGGCCGTCGATCGTGACCTCAGGATCCAGATCTCCGCCGCTGTCGTCGTCGCAATACCAGTCGCCGCCCGGCGTATTGACCAGCAGCGTCGTATCCTCCGACGCCACGGCCTTGAACGTCAGGTCCAGCGCGCCCGCCTCGTAAGTGACCTGAAAATCGGGCGCTGCGCTGACATTGCCCTCGCAACCGGACTTGGCGCGAGAGGCCGGGATCGAACCGCCGGCGCGTATGGCCTTGGTGTAGGGATCGGGCTCGAACCCGGCCGAGAGGTCGACCGTGCCGTAGTTGGGATCCAGGTTGAAGTCGGGCCTCGCTTCGCCCTTCTGCGCCAGGCTGACGCCCGGCGCGAACAGGACCGAGGCGGCGGCGACGATGGCGATGGATTTCATGAGCGCTCCCTCCAGCAGCGGCGAACCGCCGCAGGGGCAGACTAGTCGGTTTCAAATAACCGCGCAGCTTGAAATGCGGATCAGAAGCGACGCTTGCCCGACACCGTCTCGAAGAACAGGCGGAAGTCGCCCATCAGGCTCCACAGCGGATATTTGAACGTCGCGGGCCGGTTCTTCTCGAAGAAGAAATGCCCCACCCAGGCGAAGCCGTATCCGATCAGCGGCATGGCCAGCAGCCACCAGGGATTCCACGTCACAAGGAAGACCCCGAACGCCAGGATCACCAGGCCGGTGCCGACGACGTGGATGCGCCTGCACGTCCGGTTCGAATGTTCGTGGATGTAATAGGGATAGAAGGCCTGGAACGAGGCGTATCGTTCTTGGGGTGCCGACGGCGTGGTCATGGATGGAGGGTGCGCCCGCACGACGCGGGTGGCAAGTCCGCCAATCCTCCCCCGCCTGCGGGGGAGGGGGACCGCGAAGCGGTGGAGGGGGCGACCGCAGCACAGTCGCTCAATGTCCGGACGCGAAGTCCCGCGCAAACGCCGCAGACGTATCCGCCCCCTCCACCACGCTACGCGCGGTCCCCCTCCCCCGTTTCACGGGTGAGGATCAGATCAGCCCTTCGGCTTGCCCTTGAAGCCGTCCTTCTTGAAGTTCGGCTTGCCCTGGAAGGCCTTCTTGGCGAACGGCTTGTCAGCCGCGGCGTTCGAGCGCGGGTTGCCGCCGCCATCCGCCTTGGGCGCCCAGGGCTTCTTGAAGGCCGGACGGGCATCGCCGCCGTCGGCGCGTTTGTAGGGGGTCTTCTTGAACGGACGGTCGCCCTCGTCGCGACGCGGCTTACCTTCGTAACGACCGGCCTTCATCGAACCCGGCGTCGGGGCTTCCGACGGCGTGATCTTGACCTCGTCCTTGGACGCGGCGACGGCTTCGCGGAAGGCCTTCTCGTGGGTCTTGGCGACCTCGAACCGGGTCTCGTCGGGGAAGGTGCGGATGGCGCCGATCTGGGGCTTGGTGATGCCGCCGATGCGGCAGATCAGCGGGATGAGCCATTTGGGGTCGGCGTTCTTGTTGCGGCCCACGTCCAGGCGGAACCAGACCACGTCGTCCGAACCCAGGCGGTCGCCGGGCCAGGGTTGGGCGGCCGTGCCGTCTTCGTTGCGCACGGTGCGTTCGCGCTTGACGGGGCTGCGATCCGAGCCCGGATCGGACAGTTCTTCCGGCGCCGGCTGTTCCTTGCGCAGCAGACGCACCAGGGCGGCGGCGATCTCGTCGGGCGTGCGCTCGGCGATCATCCGCTTGGCGACGATCATGTCCTCGTCGGAGACCTCAGCCTCGAAGAACTCGGGCGACAGTAGACGGCCTTCATCGGCCTTGCGGATTTCGTCGAAGGTCGGCGCGCCGGACCAGACGGCGTCAATGCCGGCGTCGTCCATCAGACGCTCGGCCTTGCGGCGGCGCGAGTGCGGCACCAGCATCACGGAGACGCCCTTCTTGCCCGCCCGGCCCGTCCGGCCCGAACGGTGCAGCAGGCCGGCGCGGTTCATCGGCAGTTCGGCGTGGATGACCAGGCCCAGGTCCGGCAGGTCCAGACCGCGCGCGGCCACGTCGGTGGCGACGCAGACGCGGGCGCGGCCGTCACGCAGCGCCTGCAGGGCGTCGGTGCGTTCGCGCTGACCCATTTCGCCCGACAGGGACACGGTCGAGAAGCCGCGCTCCAGCAGCGAGGCCTGGAGGTGGCGCACCGAATCCCGCGTCGAGCAGAAGACCATGGCGCGCGGCATCTCGTACCAGCGCAGGGTGTTGACCACCGCGTGCTCGATCTCGTTGGGGGCGATGCGATAGGCGCGATATTCGATGTCGGCGTGCTGGCGCGTCTTGTCGGTGGCGTCGATCCGCACCGCGTCCTTCTGGTAGCGCTTGGCCAGGGTGACGATCTCGCGCGCGATGGTCGCCGAGAACAGCAGGGTGCGGCGTTCGGCCGGCGCCTGGTCCAGGATGTGCTCCAGATCCTCGCGGAAGCCCATGTCCAGCATCTCGTCGGCCTCGTCCAGGACGGCGACCTTCAGCTCGGACAGATCCAGGTTGCCCCGGTCGATATGGTCCTTCAGGCGGCCGGGCGTGCCGACGACGATATGGACGCCGAAGCTCAAGGCGCGGGCTTCACGACGCGCATCCATGCCGCCGACGCAGGTGGCGATCTTGGCGCCGGAGTCGGCGTACAACCAGGTCAGCTCGGCCGCGACCTGCATGGCCAGTTCCCGCGTCGGCGCGATGGCCAGGCACAGCGGCGCGCCGCCGGGGCCGAAGATCGGCTTGTCGCCCAGCAGGGTCGGGGCGGCGGCCAGGCCGAAGGCGACGGTCTTGCCCGAGCCCGTCTGCGCCGAGACCAGCAAGTCGCGTTCGGCGTATTCGACTTCCAGGACGGCGGCCTGAACCGGGGTGGGTTCGGCATAGCCCTTGTTGATCAGGGCGCGGTCGAGCGCGGGATGGACGGCGGGAAAGGGCATAGGGAACCTGGGCAAACGGACAAGGGCGGTCGTTGAAACGACCGCGCCCGGCCGAGGTCAGACCTCAGGCCGGGCGAATGATGGCGCTCTATACACGAAAAAGGGCGCAAGCGGGGCAGAAAACGGCGTTCACCCTGTTCCTTCAGGCGACGTTGACCTGAAAGACGCAGTCTGGAGACCGAACGCACCTCGTCTGGACCTTAGCCATGCAAGCCCTGTCTATCGCCGCCGCCGGAATGACCAGCGCCCAGAACCGGTTCGACAACAGCGCGCGCCGCACCGCGACCGCGCCTCTGAATAACCTCGCCGAGGAAACCGTCGAACGCATCCAGGCCAAGACCGCCTTCAGCGCCAACGCCGCCGTCGCCCGCACCGCCGACGACATGACCGGAACCCTGCTGGACATGCTGGCCTGAAGTCTTATGGCTGGGACACGCTAGGGAAAGCTTTCGGGGGTCGTGATGCGTGTGGTGTTGACGGCGACGGCTGTCGCCTTGTTTTTATCCGCAACCTCGTCATCGACCAGCTTCGCTCAAGAGACCCCGGTATCGTGGCGGACGCCGCCCACCGCAACCGAGGACGATTTCCCACCTCTTGCGGTGCTGCTGGGAATCGACGGCATGGTCACTGTCGAATGTTCGGCGACGGAACAAGGCGTGCCCGAGGCCTGCGCGGCGCGGTCGGAATCCCCGACGGGTCTCGGATTCGGCGACCGAGCGATTGAGATCATACAGCGCGGACGGCTGAACCCGACTGTGCACGACAATGCGGATCGCGCCACATTTAGAGTTCGCGTCCCCTTCATGGCGCAGCGCCCATCCGAATCGCCTCGGCCGGTTTGGACAGGCCCCAACCCCAGCCCCGAGGCGATGGCGGTCGCCCAGGAACTGGCTAAGGGTGTGGTAGCGGCATCCCCTATGCCGTTCATGCCTGAAATCGACGCACCACCGGATCGGCGCGACTTGATCGAAGAATGGTTCCGCGAGGAAATGCCCTCGCCTGAGCAGATGCAAGACATCCTAGCCACCCTCTTCGCGCGCACCCTTTCTATTCAAGACATGGAAGCAATGACTCAAGGGCGACCACCTTCGACGATGATGCCGAATGAGGATCAAATGGGACAATCGATGGTGGACCTGTTCGATCCGCTCGCGGCGGCTGCCAAGGTTCGTACTCGCTATTGCGCTCGTTTCGACTGCGAGATCATCCCACCTTCTCCGGTAGATTGAAGAAACCCACGAACCGGTCGAACACGGCCCGGTCGCCGGTCAGGGTCATCATCCCGTCCGCCTCGAACGCAGCCGCCGGAACCTTGCCATAGACGCAGGCGGCGACCAGCGGCGGCTGGGTCGTCAGCACGACATCGGCGGCGTCGGTCGCGTCGCGGCGCGTCGTGATGACCCCGCCTTCGATGCGAACGACGAAGGGCTCGTCGCCGAAGATAAAGCCCACACTCATGGCCGCATCGCCGGCCAGGGCCGAGTCGAACATCGTCTCGAACGACTGCATGATCGACACCGCGCTGAGCGGCAGGGTCGGATCGTGCAGCGGCGAGCGCGCCGCCCAGCCGCCCAGCACCATGAAGACCGGCTTGATCTCGTAACCCCAGTCCGTCAGCTCATAGACCTGGACCGAGGCGGGCGGCGGCAGCTTCCTGCGCCGCAGAATGCCCGACGCTTCCAGCCCCTCCAGCCGCTGGGTCAGCACATTGGCCGAGATGCCGTGCAGATCCTTCCTCAGGTCTCCGAACCGGCGCGGCCCCATCATCAGTTCGCGGATGACCAGCAGCGCCCAGCGCTCGCCGATCAAATCCAGCCCATGCGCCGCCCCACAGGCGTCGTGATATTTGCGTCCGGCCTTTTCGGTTACTTTTTCTAACTTCATGGTTGACTATCATAATCATCGAGGGCAGGTTTCGCAAACGAACAAGGAAGAGGAAACGCCGTGTCCCAGCTGATTTTCATCAACCTGCCCGTCGCCGACCTGTCCAAATCCATCGCCTTCTACGAAGCCGTCGGCGCGACGAAGAACCCGAAGTTCAGCGACGACACGGCCGCCTGCATGGTGGTGTCCGACGTGATCCACGTCATGCTGCTGACCCACGACAAATGGCGCACCTTCACCGACCGCCAGATCCCCGACGCCCACGCCTCGGCCCAGGTCATGCTGTGCCTGTCGCAGGCCAGCCGCGAGGCGGTCGATACAGTCGTAGATCAGGTCGGCGGCGCCGGCGGCCGGACCGATCCCAACGCGACCCAGGACTACGGCTTCATGTACGGCCGCAGCTACGCGGACCCGGACGGCCATATCTGGGAGGTCATGTGGATGGACCCGGCGGCCGCCTCCGCTGGCCCCGAGACCTTCGCCGCCGCCCTCTGAACACGCTTACCCAAAGGAGACGACCTATGACCTATGTGACCGGCTTCCTGACGCCCGTGAAATCCGAGGACAAGGCGCGCTACGTCAAGTCCGCCGAGGCCTCCTGGCCCCTGTTCCAGAAATACGGCGCCCTGTCCCAGGTCGAGGCCTGGGGCGAGGACGTGCCCGACGGCAAGCTGACCAGCTTTCCCATGGCGGTGAAGCTGGAGGACGGCGAGGTGGTCGTCTTTTCCTGGGTGACCTGGCCCGACCGTGCTGCGGCCGACGCCTGTTTCGGCAAGATGCAGGACGATCCCGACTTTGCGAACATGGACATGCCCTTCGACGGCAAGCGCATGATGTGGGGCGGTTTCGACGTCGTCTTCGACGGCAAGGCCTGACGCAAGGCTCTGACGTAGGGCGGCCGTGTCCGAACGCAAATCGCCCTGACGCATTGTCATGGATCGAGGAGAAACGACATGGCCGCTCGCCCCACCTGGCAAGGACATCTGAAGCTGTCGCTGGTCACCTGTCCGGTGGCCCTCTACACGGCGACGACCAGCACGAACGACGTGCGGTTTCACCTGATCAATCCCGACACCAACAACCGCATCCGCATGGTGCCGACCGACCCCGACACCGGCCCGGTCGAGCGCAGCGATCTGGTGCGCGGCTATGAGGTGTCCAAGGACGAATACGTCCTGTTCGACGACGCCGATTTCGACAAGGTGAAGCTGGAAAGCACCAAGACCATATCCATCGACAAGTTCGTCGACGATACCGAGATCGACCGGCTGTACTGGGACGATCCCTTCTTCGTCGTCCCCGAAAAGGGCGCGGGCGTCGAGGCCTTCGCCGTCATCCGCGACGCCATGAAGAAACAGGGCAAGGTCGCCCTGGGCTGCCTGGTCCTGCGCGGCAAGGAACGTCAGCTGGCGCTGGAGGTCCGGGGCAAGGGCCTGATCGCCTACACCCTGCGCGCCCATGACGAGGTGCGCGACTCCGACGACTATTTCGACGATATCCCGACGGTGAAGGCCGACCCAGACATGGTCGAGATCGCCGCCCGCATCATCGGCCAGAAGGAGGCGGACTTCGATCCGTCCGACTTCAAGGACGGCTATGACGACGCCCTGCGCGCCATGATCAAGGCCAAGTCCAAGGGCGGTAAGGGCGTGGTCGATGTCGCCGAACCGGACGACACCAACGTCATCGACCTTATGGCGGCGCTGCGCAACAGTCTGAAGGGTTCGGCGTCCGGCGCGAAGAAACCGGCCGCCAAGAAGGCTGGGCCGAAGAAGAAGACCGCCGCCTAATGCATTTCACATCCGCTCATCCCGGCGAAAGCCGGGACCCAGTTCTTTGGGCGCAAGTTCCCTGAGATAGAGGCCGGTGGTCATCCGACGCACATGCGATGCGAAAGGACTGGGTCCCGGCTTTCGCCGGGATGAGCGGGTTATAAATTTCGACAAAGCCCCAAAATCTACACCCCCATCGCCTTCAACGCCGGCTTCAGGCTGACCGCCGAGGCGCGGAAGTCGGCCCACGGATCGGGCTTCTTCAGCAAGGCCTCATAGGTCCACATATTGAACACGGCCGGGTCCAGCCCCGCCCTCACCTGCCCCCACGACAGAGGGAACGCGATCCCCGCCCCCGGCCGCGCGCGCGGCGACCAGGGCGCGACCGCCGTCGCCATCCGACCGTTGCGCAGATAGTCGATGAAGATCTTTCCGCCCCGCGCCTTCTTGGCCAGGGTCGTGGTGAACCGCTCCGGCGCCTCGGCGCGGATGGCCTCGGCCACCGCCTTGGCGAAGGCCTTGTTCTGGTCCCAGGTGACGCGCGAGCGGGCGTCGGTCTTGATTGGCGCGACGACGTGCAGCCCCTTGCCCCCGGTCGTCTTCACGAAGGCCGCCAGACCCAGCCCCTCGATCTTCGCCTTCACCACCTTCGCCGCCGCGATCACGTCGGCGAAATCCAGTCCCTCGTCGGGGTCCAGGTCGAAGGTGATCTGGTCCGGGATTTCCGGCTCACCGGGCGCACAGCCCCAGGGATGCAGCTCCAGCCCGCCCGATTGGGCGATGGCGACCAGGCCGCCCACATCGACGGCGGCGACATAGGGCGTGCGCGCCTTGACGTCGATCAGTTTCAGGCGCGGGTTCGAGCCCGCCATGGCGTGGCGCTGGAAGAAGGTCTCGCCGCCGATCCCCTCGGGCGCCCGAATGATCGAGGTCGGCCGGTCCGCCACATGGGGCAGGATGCGCTCGGCCGCCGCCTCGTAATAGCGCGCCAGATCTGCCTTGGTGATCGCCGGCCGGTCGCCCACGGCGGGCCACAGCACCTTGTCGGGGCTGGAGATCGTCACTCCCGCCACCACGACCTTGCCGGGCTTTGCCGCCGACCGCACCGTCGTGGTCGCCTTCTTGTCGGCCTCGCCTATCTCGGTCGGCGGTTGCGGCGGTTGCGTCACCTCGGCGGCCGTCTTGTCCTCGCGCAGGCCCTTGAACGCCGCCTGCCGCAGCGAGCCGGATTCGGTGTATCCGCCATGCTCGACCTCGGCGACCAGCACCGGCTTGACCCAGTGGATGTCCTTGGCCGCCTTGGGCGCGCCCGCCCCGGAAAAGGGCGACCTGTCCGCCGCCACGCCCTTCAGCGCCGGAACCAGCGTTTTGGTCACCGCCTCGCCATAGCCGGTCCCAACCCGGCCCAGATAGCGCAGACCGCTCTTTTCCTTGACCCCGACCAGCAGGGACCGAAACCGCGTTCCGCCCTCCGACGACCAGCCGCCGATCACCACCTCGTCGCGCCCCCGGCATTTGGACTTCAGCCAGGTCGAGGACCGCCCCGCGTGATAGGGCGCGTCCAACTTTTTGGAGATCACCCCTTCCAGATCCATCCGACAGGCGCTCTCCAGCACCGCCTGCCCGGTCGAGGCGAAATGCTCGACGTAGCGCAGCCGCGTTGCGCCAGCCTTCCCGATCCGGTCCACATAGGCCTGCAGCCGCGCCTTGCGATGCGACAGCGGCAGCTTGCGCAAATCCTCCGCCCCCTCGAACAGCAGGTCGAAGGCGAAATAGACCAGCCCCCCTGTCTTCTCGTCCGAGATCGCGGCCTGCAGCGCCCCGAAATCCGGCATGTGATCGTCGTCCAGCGCGCACAGCTCCCCGTCGATCACCGCATCGGGCCAGGTCGCCGCGTCCGCCGCCAGGTCGGGGAACCGGTCGCTCCAGTCCAGACCCTTGCGCGTCCTCAGCACCGCGCGACCGCCCCCCACGCCGATCTGGATGCGGTACCCGTCGAACTTGATCTCGTGCGCCCACCCCGTCCCGCCCGGCGGATGATCGGTCACCTTGCACAGCTGGATCGGCACAAAGGCCGGCGGCTTGGCGGCCCTCGCCGCCGCCTTGGACGGCCTGGGTTTGGCCGGCCCCTTGCGCCCCGTCGGCTTGGACGCTGTCCACTCTTTCGTCCCGTCCGCGATCTCGGCCAGCGACCGCCCAGTCGTCACCGAAGCGTCGATCTCGGCCAGCGCATCCCCCTCGCCCGCCACCGCGAAGTCGTCCTTCTCCTTCAGCAGCAGCCAGTTGTTGCGCTTGGACGGCTTGCCCCGGTCGCTCTTCAGCCGGATCAGCGCCCATTTGCCCTTCAGCCTTTCGCCGTGAAGGATCATCTTGATCTGGCCCTTGGCCCAGGCCGCCTCCAGGTCCGGCTCCTGCGGCTCCCAGGTTCCGACGTCCCACATCTGCACCGTGCCGGCGCCATAGTTGCCGTCGGGGATGGTCCCCTCGAACGATCCGTAATCCAGCGGATGATCCTCGACCTCGACCGCCAGCCGCTTGACCGCCGTGTCGCGCGACGGCGCCTTGGTCACGGCCCAGGATTTCAGCACCCCGTCCGCCTCGATGCGGAAGTCGTAATGCAGCCGCGTCGCAGCATGGCGCTGAATCAGATAGCGAAAGCCGCCCTTGGCACGGCCGCCCTTGGCGCCCTTCGGCTCGGGCGTTTCGCCGAACCGGCGCTTGGCCTGATAGGTCTTCAGTTCACCGCGCATAGGGGCGTAATCCGCCTCCGGCGAAACCGTTGCGCTTGTCCGGTTTCGGCTAGGATATCCAGCGGCTGAGTTGGACCGGCCGCCTCATCAGCGCAGTTCAGAATAAGGTTCATCACAGCGATCACAACGAGGCCACGGAGAACACGACGGAGCCTTGCCGGCTCGGCAAAGGCTTATGGCCTGCGGCGGCGAAGCCTTAAATCGATCGACGGCCTGGACATGAGTTGCGAGCCGACGCGCGTTCGGTTCCGTCGTGTACGCTGTGACTTCGTCGTGCCCGTTGTGATGAACGCCTTCCAGGCGCACATCAACTCAAGCGCCGATTACTCTAGCGACAGAACCGCGTGTCGGTCGCCTCCAGGTGCAGATGGTCATAGTGAACGGCGTTGTAGTCGGGGCTCAGCGTCGTGCCGAAGATACGGCAGGCGTCGTCGCGGATGCGGCGCAGGAAGCGCGCCTCGGCCGTGTCGCCGTTCCAGCCGTTGGTCACCGTGATCCGCCGCCCGTCCCTCAGCCGCACCCCGGCGAAGTCCAGCGCCGCCGCCTGGGAATGGGCGCTGACACGGTTCGAGCCGACGCCGTTGTTCACGTTGCGACAGGCGTAGGCGCCCATGTGGTCGATCTGGACCACGTCCGACCCCAGAATCTCGCGCGCCGCCGGCTCCAGCGACTGACGCCGCCAGATGCTCAGGGCCAGCGCGGTCTGGCAGGTCATCTCCACATCGCCCGGCGCCATGCGCGCCACCGTGCCCAGATCGGCGCCCAGCACCCCGCCCTGGCTCAGGCCGCAGGTCGCGGTGTTCTGACGATCCGGAACGGGGCTGAACCGCACGCGCGCGGCGTTCAGCTCGGCCAAGCACCGGCCCAGGTCCCGCCCCTCGCGCACCACCGCGCCTTGCGTGCCCCCGTCGATGGCCCGGTCCACCAAGCCGCCGACCAGCGGCGCCTCGGTGCGCGACGGATAGGGTGACGGCCGCAACGGCTCGGGCGGCCGCCGCACGCAGCCGCTCAGGATGAGCACGACGCTGAGGGCGATCAGGAAGGGTGAGGCGCGGGACACGGCAAACATCGCCAGGACGCTTATCTGATTCCCTGATCGCGCGCGGTCACGAGGCGGAGAGCCATCTACCGCCGATCTTCAGCCGCGCCCTTGGCCCGGCACCGGTCCGAGCAGAACCGCACCTGCGCCCAGTCCCGCGCCCACTTCTTGCGCCACGCGAACGGCAGCCCGCAGGCGGCGCAGACCTTTTGCGGCAGGTCGGCCTTGGAGGGCGCCGTGCCGAGGTTGACGTGCTTTCGGCCCATGACGTTCCGCAATGAAAAAGGGCGGCCCCGTCGGAGCCGCCCCTGATCGTCTTAGCTGTCCAGGAAGGACCGCAGTTTGCGCGACCGGCTCGGGTGCTTCAGCTTGCGAAGCGCCTTGGCCTCGATCTGACGGATCCGTTCGCGGGTCACCGAGAACTGCTGGCCGACTTCTTCCAGCGTATGGTCGGTGTTCATGCCGATGCCGAAACGCATGCGCAGCACCCGCTCCTCGCGCGGCGTCAGCGAGGCCAGTACGCGGGTCGTGGTCTCGCGCAGGTTGGACTGGATGGCCGCATCGATGGGCAAGATGGCGTTCTTGTCCTCGATGAAGTCGCCCAGGTGGCTGTCTTCCTCGTCGCCGATGGGCGTTTCGAGACTGATCGGCTCCTTGGCGATCTTCAGGACCTTGCGGACCTTCTCCAGCGGCATGGCCAGTTTTTCGGCCAGTTCTTCCGGGGTCGGTTCGCGGCCGATCTCGTGCAGCATCTGGCGGCTGGTGCGGACGATCTTGTTGATCGTCTCGATCATGTGGACCGGGATGCGGATGGTCCGCGCCTGGTCGGCGATCGAGCGGGTGATCGCCTGACGGATCCACCAGGTGGCGTAGGTCGAGAACTTGTAGCCGCGACGGTATTCGAACTTGTCGACCGCCTTCATCAAACCGATGTTGCCCTCCTGGATCAGGTCCAGGAACTGCAGGCCGCGGTTGGTGTATTTCTTGGCGATGGAGATGACGAGGCGCAGGTTGGCCTCGACCATTTCCTTCTTGGCCTGGCGGGCTTCGCGTTCGCCCTTCTGGACGGTCTGGACGATGCGGCGATAGTCGTCGATCGGCAGGCCGGCTTCTAGGGCCACGGCGGCGACGTCGGCGCGGATGGTGGCGATCTGTGTGGCTTCATTGTCGCTGAACTTGGTCCAGCGCACGCCCTGGTCCTTGATCCGTTCGGTCCAGGTCGGGTCCAGCTCGGCGCCGAAATAGGCCTTGAGGAACTCAGGCCGCGAGATGCCGTAGCTGTCGGCCAGGCGCAACAGACGGCCTTCCAGACCGATCAGGCGCTTGTTGATCGCATAAAGCTGCTCGACCAAGGCCTCGATGCGGTTGTTGTTCAGCTTCATCGTCTTCAGACGGTCCGAGATGGACAGCGTCAGGGCGCGATAGGCCTTCTCGTCCTTGGCGCTCAGCACCTCGCCCTTCAGGCGGGTCTGGACGAGCTTGTCCTGCAACGCCCGGAACGCGCCGAAGTCGGCGGCGATCAGGTTCAGGACCTCCATCACCCCATCGCGCAACTCGGCTTCCAGCGCCGAGATCGACATACCGCCGCCGTCGTCGAAATCGTCGTCGTCATCATCGTCGTCGGTTTCAGGCTTGGCCTCGGCCGCCGGTTTTTCCTCGGTCTCTTCCGCCTCTTCGGCCTCGGGCTGGACCGCGCCGGGCAGGGACGAGGGGTTCAACACGCCATAGGTGGCGTCCAGGTCGATGACCTCGCGCAGCAGGATGCGGTTGTTCTCCAGCTCGTCGCGCCAGACCATGATGGCCTCGAAGGTCAGGGCGCTTTCGCACAGACCCGAGATCATGGCGTCGCGGCCGGCCTCGATCCGCTTGGCGATGGCGATTTCGCCCTCGCGGCTCAGCAGTTCGACCGAGCCCATCTCGCGCAGATACATCCGCACCGGGTCATCGGTGCGGTCATAGGCGGCCTTGGCGGGCGCCTCGGCGACGGCGGTTCCGGCGGCGGCGGCGACGTCGGTGGACTGCTGCTCCTGCGCGTCCTCCTCGGCCTCGACGACGTTGACGCCCATCTCGGACAACATGGCCAGGGTGTCTTCAATGGCGTCAGGCGTGACTTCTTCGGACGGCAGAACCTTGTTCAGCTCCTCCATCGTCACATAGCCTCTAGCCTTGGCCTGTTTGATGAACTTCTTGACGCCGGCGTCGGTCAGATCGAGCAGGGGCCCATCGGTCGAAGCCTCGGTTTCCTGCGTCTCGGTCTGTGCGTTCATAGTCAGTCTGTCTCCAGCCGGAGGGGGTGATCAATCCGCCCCGACGAAAAATACAATGCCTGGCGGGCCGTAAGGTTACGTACCCGCGCTGTCTTCCCAAATCGTCCCGGCTTTGATCGCACGGCGAAGCGCATCCCGCTCGGCCTTAAGCCGGCGAAACGCCTCATCCTGCCCAGGCACATCACGTGCATGGGCCAAGGCGTCCTCCAACGCGGCTACGCGTGTTGAAGCGTCGAACGCCTGCGACCATCGGATCCTTGCCTCGGCGAGGGGCGCATTTGCGGCCAGGAAAGGCGCGCCGGACTTTGCCGCCGCCTTCTCGACCTCGCGCACTAAGGCATCATGACCCGATTGCGCCAGATGGCGTCGCAGGGCGGCAGAGTCAAGCCGCGCAAGGATCAATCGCGTCGCAACCAGTTCTCGACCCGCAGACCGGGCACCCGCGAGAACTCGCGCTCATTGTCGGTGACGAGAATGCAGTCGAGCGCCAAGGCATGCGCGGCGATCAGCAGATCGTTGCCGCCGATAGGCTGGCCACGCTTGTGTAAATCGGCGCGGATGTCGCCGTAAACCTGATCGGCGGGCGCATCCCATGCCTTGACGGCCAAGCCGGACAGCACCCTGTCCAACTGAGCGGCCAGGCGCGCCGAGCCAGACTTGGCGACGCCAAACCGCAACTCGGCGACGACGATCCGGCTGACGGCTATGTCGCCCGTGCCGACAACGGCCATGCGCTGTCCCACCGGACCGATTGGATCGTACATCAGGTCCGACACCGCATTTGTGTCCAGCATATAGCCGCTCAAAGATCGACCGGCTCAGGCAGAGGGTCATCGATCGGATCGAGTCGCTCTTCGATCGGGTCCATCGTCGCCAGCACGGCGAGCAGTCGTTCGACCGATCCCAAGGCAGGCCCGGCTTGTTCGATGATCAGCCGCCCGCCTTCCTGACGAACCACCGCATCCGCCGGAACGGAGACGCCGCTGGGCAGATGGACAACCTGATGGTCGCCGTCGCGCGTGATCCTGACAGGTTGAGAACCGTCCATAGCGGCTAGCTTACATCAATACGGCACCGACGCCCAACCACTTGTCAGTGCACAGGGGCTTGGTCTGTCCAGATTTCACCGCTGGTGATGAACCGATCCAACGCATCGCGCTGTCCTTTCAGGCCGGCGAACGCCTGGCTATCGAAGCTTTGCTCAGTTTTCATCTCATTCATCGCTCGGCTCAACGCCATAGACTGCAAGAGGACATCCACCGCACGGCTCAATCCAGCCGAAGCGACTTCCAGTGATGCTGCGCTATCCAAAAAGGGAGCATGAGCGATGGCCGCCGTACGGTCGATCCTTCTGAGCGTTTCTTCGTGTCCCATGGCCAGCAGTCGCGATCGAAGCAGGCCGTTGCTCATCGCCTGCGCCTCATATGTCAGGCGAACTAGGTCGCTGATCAGACGATCCAGGCCGACATCACCGAAGCTTTGGGTCGCTAAGGTCTCGCCACGTTCATTGACCGTGTCGGGATGAGCGATCAGACCTTCCACAATGGCGGCCAAGACCGGACGCGGGGCCCGCGCCAATGTGATTGCTGCTGCGCGCGCCTCTGGCGTGACATCCATGATCGGCGCCATCGATCGAGCCTTGCGGTCCCAGCGGAGGTCTCGGTTCGCTTCCTTAATTCTTTGGGGCGAGGGACGCACATGGTCGTAGAAAGCGGCGACCAGATAGTCCTTATAGGTCCGCGACAAGTCTGGGTCGGCAATCGTTGCGGCTGCTTTTCGCAACCTCACCAGCAGGCCAGCCTTCTTTTCCGGGGTATCTAGACCGCCGACCTCGGCCATCTCCCGGTCGAGCAGCATTCGGGAAAACGGCGTGGTTACAGTCATTGCTTCACGCAATGCCGGCGCCCCTTTTTCCCGTAGCATGTCATCCGGATCTTGCCCGCCGGTCAGGGTCACGAAGCGGAAGCTGCGCTCTGGCTTTAGAAGCGGCAAAGCACGCTCGACCGAACGGAAAGCCGCCCTCTGCCCAGCTGGGTCGCCATCAAAACAAAGGATGGGTTCTGCGCTGACCCGCCACAACAGCGCCATCTGCTCCTCGGTCAGAGCCGTGCCCATCGGAGCCACGGCCGGCAGGCCCGCGCGCTGGCAGGCGATGACGTCCATGTATCCTTCGACCACGATGATGGCCTGGTCGTTCTTGCTCTCCGCCCCCAGGATGCGCCGCGCCTCGGGCAGGCCGTAGAGCGTCGCGCCCTTGTGGAAGAGCGGGCTCTCGGGGCCGTTCAGATATTTGGCCCGGTCGTCGGGGTTCATCGCCCGACCACCGAAGCTGACGATCCGTCCCCGCCCGTCCAGGATCGGGAACATCAGCCGATCGCGGAACCGATCATACGGTTGGCCGCCGCTTTCCGGCGAAATCAGCAGCCCAGCCTCGACCAGCTCGGATGGCTTGGCGCCTCGATGAATAAGGGCTTGCTTCAGTCCCTCGCGGTCGTTGGGAGCATAGCCAAGCCCAAACCGCTCCCACTGATCCTCGGGCAGTCCGCGCTTTTCCAGATACTCACGCACCGCCTTGCCGGGCGTGCGGCGCAGATTGGCGGCGAACCATTTCTGGGCCAGGTCCATCCAGTCCGACAGGCCCGCCCGCTTCTGCTCGCGCTCGGCTTCCTTGGGATCTTCTGCGGGAAGCTGCATCCCAGCCTCAGCAGCCAGTCGCTGGACAGCTTCAACGAAGCTCAGGCGCTCCGTTTCCTGAAGGAAAGAGATGATGTCGCCATGCTTGCCGGAGGAGAAGTCATGGAAGAACCCCTTGTCGTCGTTGACGAAAAACGACGGCGACTTCTCTTTCGAAAAGGGCGATAGCCCGGCGTATTCCCGTCCCTGACGCTTAAGCTTCACCGTCCGCCCGATGACGTCGGACGGGCGAAGGCGAGCCTTCAGTTCATCGATGAAACGGTCGTCAAAGCGCACACGAGCACAAGCCTTCGCTTAGCGCGAAAGTGAATGTCGAAAACCAGCCTTATCGCCAGTGTCCCCGATCCTGATTCGCGCTGTGGGTAATATCGAGGATAAGATCTGCCAACGCCAATATCGGTCGCAACAGTTTAACCGATGTCGCAAAACACGATCAGGCGGCTCGTCCGGGCATCCCCCGATATCCGAACGAACCGCCGCATCGCAGAAGGCGTAAACCTTGGCGTCCCCCAACGCCTTGGCTAACGAAGTCCTAACGCCTCGCGGACCGGCATCTGAAGTCAGGACCGGCGTTCTGTCGAGGGGGGTACCGGTTTCCGTCGGCGGATCGTGGCGAGACTGTGTCTTTTGCGCCGCGCGCCGTTCGCCTCAGGGGCGACCGAAAGGCACGACCTTATTGGCGCCGTCATGCCCGATATCGGCGCTTCCGAGGAAGGGTATGCCCGACCTCAGGCACCAGTATCGAACGATCTCCTCCGGGGTCTGTCCGAAATCGGGATCGTTTGGCGTGACATCCGAAACACGCCCCAGGCGAATCCCGGCCACACGGCGGATGCTCGCCTGACTCGTCAAATGAAACATCATCCGGTCGATCCGGTAGGCGGCCTCCGAAACCTCCTCCAGCATCAGGACGTGACCGGACAGATCCGGCTCCAGCGGCGTGCCGGTCAGCTCGTTCAGGATGGTGAGATTGAAGGCCACGGCCGGTCGCGGATCGGTCGCCAGCGAAGGCTCGATCCAGTCGGTCCGCCCGGTGGTCAGCCAGGACAGGGCGCCGCGCGCCGTCGCGTCGTCGCGCACTGAATCGGACGCCATCGGGCCGTGGGCCAGATGTTCGAAACCGGCCTTGTACATCCCGGCCAGCAGGCTGCCCGCGTCGGAATAGCCCATATAGCGCTTCTTGCGGGCTGTGGCGTCCAGGCGCGGGATCACCGCATCGGCGATGCGGCACGAGCCATAGCCGCCGCGTGCGAACCAGATGGCGTCGATGCGCGGGTCGTTGGCGAACTCGACGAAGGCGTCGGCCCGCGCCCGGTCGTCGCCGGCGAAATGGCCGTGTTTCAGGAAGCAGGCGGGGTGAAACACCACCGCCACATCGCGGTCCGGATGGTTCTGCGCCATCCAGGCCTCGACCGCCTCGGCGCGTTCCTTCGAGAACCGCGAACTGGCGCAGACGACGCCGATCTTGAAGCTATTGGTCGCCACGCGCGCCTTCTTCGTCGTTTTTGCGATCCCCACTGGCGGATCGGCCCGATCCCCTGTTCTAAGGGGGCATGAACCAAGACGCCTCCTATTTCTTCTGCGGCATCGGCGGGTCGGGCATGCTGCCCCTGGCCATGATCGTTCAGGCGCGCGGCGCCGCGATCGAAGGCTCCGACCGTGCGCTGGATCAGGGCCGCACTCCCGAAAAGTTCGACTGGCTGCGCGCCCACGGCGTCACCCTGCATCCCCAGGACGGGTCGGGCGTGACGCGCGCCGATCAGACCGTGATCGCCACCGGCGCCATCGAAGACACCGTGCCCGACATCGGGGCGGCGAAACGCGCTGGCGCGATCATAAAGACCCGCCCCCAGTTGCTCAGCGAAATCTTCAACGCCGCCCCGACCTCGGTCGGCGTGGCGGGCACCAGCGGCAAGTCCACCATTACCGGCATGATCGCCTGGATCCTGCATCAGACGGGTCGCAACCCCACCGTCATGAACGGGGCGGTGATGAAGAACTTCGCCGACGCGGATCATCCGTTCGCTAGCGCCCTGATCGGCGGACCGGACCTGTTCGTGTCGGAGGTGGACGAGAGCGACGGCTCCATCGCCGGCTATGACCCGACGGTCGCCGTGGTCTCCAACATCTCGCTGGACCACAAGTCGATGGAGGAGCTGCGCGACCTGTTCGGCGGCTTCACCGCCCGCGCGACGACGGCCGTACTGAACCTCGACAACCCCGAGACGGCGGCTTTGGCCCAGACGCTGCCCGCCGGCAAGGCCATCACCTTCGGCCTGGGCGAGGAAAAGGCCGACCTGTCCG
Organism: Brevundimonas sp.; assembly: GCF_046295075.1. Classification (GTDB taxonomy): domain Bacteria; phylum Pseudomonadota; class Alphaproteobacteria; order Caulobacterales; family Caulobacteraceae; genus Brevundimonas. The sequence continues at coordinate 390,876 of NZ_JBKBOC010000001.1, forward strand.
CCCACGATCTGACGCCCCTGCCCGCCGGCATGAAGTTCCGCCTGATCGAGGGCTGGAGCGAGCACGACGTCATCCTGAACGTTCCCGGCGCCCACAACGTCGCCAATGCGCTGGCGGCGCTGGGCGCGACTCGGGCGTTGGGCGTGCCGACGAGCGAGGCGGTCAAGGCGCTGGAGAGCTTCGCCGGCATCCGACGCCGCATGGAGGTGGTCGGGACCGTTAACGACATCACCGTCATCGACGACTTCGCGCACAACCCGGACAAGATCGCCGCCACGCTGAAGACCCTGCACGCCTTCGACGGGCGTCTGCTGATCCTGTTCCAGCCGCACGGGTTCGGCCCGCTGAAGCTGATGAAGTCGGAGTTCATCGACGGCTTCGCCGGCCTGATGCGCGAGGACGACGTCCTGCTGATGCCCGAGCCTGTCTATTACGGCGGCACCACCGACCGCAGCGTCGGGTCGGAGGACATCGCCTCCGGCGTCCGCGCCGCCGGGCGTCGGGCCGAGGCGCTTGCGACGCGCGCGGCGTGCGGCGACCGGATCATCGAGATCGCTCAGCCGGGAGACCGCATCATCGTCATGGGGGCGCGCGACGACACGCTGTCCAGCTTCGCGGCTGAACTTCTGGAACGACTACGGAAATAGCCGCTCATCCCGGCGAAAGCCGGGACCCAGTCCTTTCGCGAAGCAGGGTGTCTGGGATCGACAGGCCGCCAGACAGGTCACGTCTAGGCGCCCAAAGCACTGGGTCCCGGCTTTCGCCGGGATGAGCGGAAAGTTAGTAGACGTCGCGCCGATAGCGCCCGTCTTCCAGCATGGTCAGCACCACGTCCGCGCCCAGCGCGTTTTCCAGCGCGGCATGCACACCTTGCGACATCCCCTCCAGGCTGCCGCAGATATAGATCGCCGCCCCGCGCGCGACCCAATCGCGCAGGTCGTCAGATGCCGCAGCGACCAGATCCTGCACATAGCGCCCGTCGCCCGGATCTCGCGAGAAGCATCGGTCCAGCCGTCGCAGCACGTCCGACGCCAGCCAGGCCTGCAGCTCCGCATCGAAGAAGGCGTCGTGCGCCTGCGTCCGTTCGCCGAACAGCAGCCAGGCGCCGCCCGCCGCCGTCCGCGCCTTCAGATGGGCGCGTAGGCCCGCGATCCCCGTGCCGTTGCCGATCAGGATCATCGGCGTCTCGTCCGCCGGGCCGTGGAAGCTGCGGTTGGTGCGAAGTCGCATACCGATCTCGCCGCCGATCGCCAGGTCTTGCGTCAGCCAGCCCGAGGCTAGGCCCGGCGCGCCGTCGGGATGGCGCATCAGGCGGATCAGGAACTCGACCCGGCCGTCCGACGGCAGGGAGGCGATGGAATATTCGCGCGAGCCCGGCGTCGCGCCGTCCCGTTCGGGCAGGCCGACCTCGGCGATGTCGCCTGCCGACCAGTCGGGCGCCGCGCCCACAGATTCGAACGCCAGATGATACGCCTCGCCGCCGGGACTGCCGGGATTGACCAGGGTCCGTTCGACCAGCCGCCAGGGGTCGTAGGCCGGCGGGGTCCAGTCGGGGGCGGTGACGCTGCCGGTGATCTGGTTCAACTGGTGCTGCCAGTGGCGGATGGCGCCGGCCTCGCCATTGTCGACCTCGACCGTGTCGAACAGGGGTTCGGCGCCCGACCGCCTCAGCCAACCGTCCACCGCATGGCCGAAGCCGCAGAACTGGTCGTAGCTGCGGTCGCCCAGCGCAAGCAGGCCGAAGCGCAGCCCTGACAATTCCGCCGTCTCGCCCATGGCCTTGCGCACGAACCGGGCCGCGCTGTCGGGGGGATCGCCCTCACCCGTCGTGGAGGCGATCAGCAGCGCCCGGTCCGTCGCCTTCAGGGTCTGGACGTCCAGATCAGCGAAGGACAGCACCCGTGCGCCCACGCCGCTGTCGCTCAAGGCGCGCGCCGTCATCCAGGCCAGTTCCTCGGCGAAGCCCGTCTGGCTGGCGAAGGCGATCAGCACCGCCTGCCCCTCCCCCGCCCCGGCCCCAGCGCCCGCAAAGGCGTCGGAGCGCGCACGCGCCGCCGCCCTGGCCCGGCGTTCGCGCCAGACGATGACGGCGATCAGGGCCAGCCAAAGCACGAACGCCCCGACCGCCCACAGCCAGCGCTGCGGATCGGCTGTCACCCCGGCCGATCTCCGTCGGGATCGTCCATCATGGCGGCGAAGGCCGGCGTCATCCGCTCGACCGGCCCGCGCTCGGTGCGTTCGACGAAGTGGGCCATCAGACCCAGCGCCTCGGCATACTCCGGCCCCTCGAACGGCCCCATGACCGTCAACGCCGTGGCGTAGGCGTCCGCCATCATGGCCGAGGCGTGCAGCACCGTGACCGAGCTCAGATTATTGCTGACCGGACGGCCGGTCGAGCCGTCGATGGTGTGGGGATACAGCCGGCCGTCATGCCGGAACGCCCGGCGATAATCGCCGCTGGTCGCCACGGCTAAATCGAACAGGGCCGCAACGGTGTGGGGCGCAGGCGAACCCTCGACCCGTTCGATCTCGACCCACCAGGGTTGGGCGTCCGGCTTGACGCCGCGTCCCTTCAACTCGCCGCCGATCTCGATCAGGTGCGAGGTCGCGCCCATCGCCGTCAGCCGGTCGGACACCCGGTCCACCGCATGGCCCTTGGCGATGCCGGAGAAGTCCAGCTTCATCCCGCCCATCTGCATCACGCCCCGCGCCTCGGGATTCAGCCGCAGCTTCTGCCAGCCGGACACGGCCATCGCCGCGGTTATCTCTTCGTCGGACGGCACCGGCAGCAGGGCCGAGCGCGGTCCCGGCGGGCCGAAACCCCACAGATCGACCAAGGCGCCCAGGGTCGGATCGACCGCACCATTGGTCTCGTCGCCCAGGGTCATCGCCGCATCCAGCAGATCCCAGAACGGCGGCGACACCGCCCAGAACCCGGACGGCGCAGTATTGAACCGGCTGATCTCGCTGGACGGCTCCCACGGGCTGAACAGGGCGACGACGGCCGCCAGTTCCTGTTCGATCGCGTCCTGAATCGCCGCCTCGCCCACGCCCGGCGGTGCGATGACCCGCGCGCTCCAGGTCGTGCCCATGGTCTCGCCGCCCAGCGAACGGATCAGGTCGCTGGGCGGACGGGGCGGCGCGCCCTCGATGACGGGCACCAGAACCCGGTTGTCGGCGCGGTCGGCCAACGGGCTGGCGTCGCCGAGATTGACCGTGGGCGGAGCGGCGCGCGAACCGCGCGAGGGAGGTGTGTCTGACATACCCTTCGCTTAGGGCAGGACTTCCACGACCGCCACATAGGAGGCGCTCGAAGCGATAGTGTCGCCCTCAGCCGGGGTGCGGACTGACGCGTTCAGCCAATACATGCCCGCTTCCGGCCAAGTCACGGTGAAGGCGCCATCGGCCCCGGTGGTCACCGTCGATTCCTCGGGATTGTCGCGATAGCGGATGCCTCCACGCGCGACCGTCACTTCCAGGCCGGCCGCCGGCAAGCCGTCTTTCGACAGTTTGAAGGTCGCCGGTTCGCCTACGACCAGATCATTGGGGTGCGTGACCGGAATCATCTCCAGACCGTCCCGTACATTGGTGAAGACCGTGTCAGTCGGGTTGTTGAGGGTGACGAAAGTCTCGATGCGGCTGGCGGTGCGGGTCGCCTGCACGTCGGTCGCGCCCTGCGGCAGGGCCGCCGGATATTCGGCCGCCGCGCCGCGCCAGCGCTTCTGCTCGCCGTTCAGCTTGTAGCTGGCCATGATGCCGGAAGAGACATTGGCGATCTTGTAGGTGCCGTTCTGCGTCAGGTGGGCGTCGAAGGTCGAGCGATAGCGGCCCTGCATTGCGTTCTCGGGCTGAACCGCCGAACCGTCCGGCGCAGTGATGGCCAGGCCGTTCAGGCGCATGGCGGCGTGATCGGGGTTGAACACCTGGTTCGACATGCCGGCGTCGAAACCGACCCAGGCGTCCGTGCCCGACAGGGTCGTGGCGGTCGGCGCCAGCCAGGCGCGGTGGGCCTGGGCGGCCATCGGGGCGGCCAGAGCAGCCGCGAGAGTCAGCAGGGCGATCGTCTTCTTCATGGTCATGATCCTTAGCGAGAGACGGCGACGCGCACGGCGCCCAGTTCGGTGGAGCCGGTTCCGGCGCCGGTGTTGGCCGCGCCCCAGCGGAAGGGCACGCGCACGACCTCGCGGCCGCCCAATTCACGGGCCGCCTCGACGACGATGTTATACTGACCGGGTTGCAGACCGCGCAGGCGGGCGGCTGGCACGGTGATGGTCTGGCGCCCCGGCGCGCGCGTGGCGCCCGACACGCCGTCGGCCGGCAGGCTCATGGCCCGGCCGCCCTTGCGCCACCAGGTGCGCAGGTCCTTCAGCCAGTCCTTGCCGTCGCCTTCGTTGTTGCGGGTCTGTTGGTACCAGATGGCCAGGGTCCGCTCGGCCGACTGGTCCGGCTTCTCGATCCATACGGCGACGTAGGGGCGGTGATAGGAGGCGGTGTTCAGGCGCGGAATCTCGACCGACACCGTCAGGTCGGCGGCCATGGCGGGCGCAGCGGCGGCGGCGAGACCGACTGTGGTGATGACGATGGGGAGCAGGCGCATCGGAATACTCGTCAGTGAATAAAGATCAGGGCGATGACGACTGGGATCAGCAGGCCCAACGCCGCCAGCGGCCAGGTCGAGGGCCGACCCTTGGCGTGCAGGAACATCAAGCCCAGCCCCGTCAGGGCGAAGATGGTGCAGGCGACGGCGAACACATCGATGAACCAGAACCAGACCGAGCCGGCGTTGCGGCCCTTGTGCAGGTCGTTGAGGTAGGCGATCCAGCCGCGGGTGGTCTTCTCGTGCAGCGCATCGCCGTTTGAACGGTCGATGGTCACCCACCCGTCGCCGCCGGGCATGGCCAGGGCGACATAGACTTCTTCCGGCGTCGTCTCGGTCGGCTTGCCGGCGATCTCGACCTTCAGCGCCTCGGACGCCCAGCGCGCGACGGCGTCGGGGACGGGATCGGTCGTCTCCTGCGGGAAGGCCGCCAGCCGCGCCAGCAGGGGCGCCGGCAGGGTCGCGGTCTGTTCGACCGTCACCGGATTTCCGGGAATGGACGCGGCGTGGTTCAGGGTGATGCCGGTGACGGCGAACAGGATCATGCCCACCAGGCTGACCGCCGCCGAAATCCAGTGCCAGCTATGAAGCTGCTTCAGCCAGAACGACCGCGCGCCGTTCAGCGTCGCCTTGGGTTTGGGGCCCTTGGCTGCGGTTTCGGCCTGACGCTGTGTGGCGAGTTCGGTCACGCCGTCGCTGTGCCATTGTTGCGAACGGGTTGCAATAGCATTCAGCAGCGGCGCGACACCTTGCGCCTCAGACCTCGGCCCAGCGCCGCAGCAGATTGTGATAGACGCCGGTCAGTTCGATCACCGCCTGATCCTTGGGCCGCTTCTCCAGCCCGACCCGCTGGGTGGCGATGTCCAGGCGGAACAGCGTCTCGCGGTCGGCGTCGTCGCGCACCAGGCTTTGCATCCACATGAAGGACGAGACCCGCGCCCCGCGCGTCACCGGCGTGACGCTGTGCAGGCTCTTGGACGGATAGAGCACCAGGTCGCCTGCCGGCAGCTTGATCGACTGCGACCCGTACATCTCCTCGATGATCAGGTCGCCGCCGTCGTAATCCTCGGGCTCTGACAGGAACAGGGTCGCCGACAGGTCGCTGCGGATGCGCATGGCCCCGCCCCCTCGCGCCTGGCGGATGGCGTTATCAACATGCAGGCCGAACTCGCCCCCGCCTTCGTAGCGGTTGAACAGGGGCGGAAAGATCGTGTGCGGCAGGGCCGCCGCCACGAACATCGGATTGGCGTTCAACGCCTGGACGACCAGGGCCGAAACCTCTTTCGCCACCTCCGAATCCTCGGGCAGTTGCAGGTTCTTCTTCGCCGTCGCCGACTGATGGCCCGAGGTGGCGTTGCCGTCCGCCCAGGGACCGGCGTCCAGCCGCGCACGCAGGGCCTTGACCTCGGCCTTGGAGAAGACTTCGGGAATCTGAAGCAGCACGACGGCTCTCGCTCAATAGAAGACGCCCCCGCCGGAAGGACGGGGCCGTCAGGATAGGCCGGAGATCAGGCCTTTAGAAGCGCAGGTTCAACGCCAGGGTGGCCGAACGACCGGGCGCCGGGTCGGCGTGGTGAACGCCGTTGGTGCGTAGGATGTACTTCTCGTCCGCAGCATTCTGGACGTTCAGTTGCAGTGTCGCGCGGTCGGTCAGATCGTAAGAGGCGAAGACGTCGATACGGGTGTAGGCCGGGGCGTAGATCGCATTGCCACCGCCGCCGGCCCCGCCTTGGTTACCGCCGTTGCTGTCGGACACATAGTAGACGCCGCCGCCGGCCGTCAGTCGCGAGGTGACCTTGTAGGTCGAGAACAGGCTGACGTTATGCTCGGGCGTATTGGCCAGCGCCTGACCTTCCAAGGGGCTCGGCCGGCAGACAGACGGCGTCACCGTGGTGTCAACAGTGCAAGCGCCCTTGACCAGTTCGGAGTGCTGGTAGGTGTAGCCACCAAACACCTGCCATTGCGGCGTAATGTTGCCGGAGATGCCGAGTTCCAGACCATCGACCTGGATTTCGCCGACTTGGGCCAAGTCAGTCGATGCGGGTCCGACAACGACATTGGCGTTCTTTCGGCTCAGGTGGAAGGCCGCTGCGCTCAGTTGGAGTTGGTCGCGGAACAGGCTGGCCTTGGCTCCGACCTCGTAGCTGGTCGTGTCTTCCGGATCGAGGATCGATTGCGCAGGCGTGGCGCTGGAGTTGCCGTCGCCGCCGCTGATCGTGGGCGGCGTCGAGGAGGTCGAGTACGACGCATAGACGCTGGTGGTGCGCGTTGGCTTGTAGACTAAGCCGACCTGATAGTTGACGAAGTCCCACGACGCTTCGGCGACAGACGCCCCGGTCGAGGCGACGCCATCGACTGAATAGTCGTCCCAGCGCAGGCCGAGGTTGACCAGCCACTTGTCGCCGATCTCGACGGAGTCGAATCCGTAGACGGCCTTGGTGTCCGTTGTGTTCGAGGTTATGGCGCCCCGAACCTTGGTGCCCGTCCACGGATCGCTCGGATTGGGATTGTAGAGCGGGGTGCAGTCCACGCCGGTCAGCGGCGCAGGACAGGCCGTTCCCGTCAGAGAAGTGACGGTCCAGGAGGCGTTCTTGTTGACCTCGTGGCTGAACTCGGCGCCCAGACTGAAGTTGTGCTTGATAGCGCCGGTGTTGAACGTGCCGAACAGTTCCGTGACGTTGGCCGTCGTATCGACGGGGTTCCAGCGCGACTTCAGCCCCCGCTTCATCCACCATGTATCGCCGATAAGAACCGCACTGCCGCCGTCGCCCGGGTTGGTGACGACGTAATCGTTCAGGGTTTCGGCATAGCGCGTGATGTTGCGAAGGGTCAGGTTGGGCGTGAGTTGGTGCTCCAGCTTCAGGGTGACGCCCTTGACCGTGTTGTTCAGATAGTCGCGCGCGGTCAGGCCATAGAAGGTGTCGTAGGGCACATCCAGAATGCCCTGCGTATTCTCGCGCGGAGCCGTGGCGCCGCCCCGCTTGGTGTAGAGCGGGATGCCGTAGTCGGGCATCTGGTTGCTGTCGAGATAGTTGAAGCTGAGAGTCGCGGTCGTATCCGTGTCGATGCCTATGGCCAACGAGGCGGCGACGCCGAGCTTGTCGTAATCGACGGCGTTGCGCCCTGCGATGTCGCCCGAGGCCGACAGGACGTTGATGCGGAAGCCGGCGGTGTCGCTGATGCGCCAGTTTTGGTCGATCGTGCCGCGCCAGTAGCTGTCCGTGCCGCCACCTAGCGAGACGTTGGTGAAGTCTACCAGCTTCGGCGACTTGGACGACAGGTTGATCGAACCGCCGCCGGAACCCCGGCCGGAATAGGCCGAGTCCGGCCCCTTGATGACCTCGACCTGTTCCAGATTGAAGACCTCGCGCTGCTGGCCGCCCGAATCGCGGATGCCGTCGACGAAGATGTTGTTGCCCGAGGACTGGCCGCGAATGAACGGACGGTCGGCCAAGGGCTGACCACCCTCGCCTGCGCCGAAGGTGATGCCCGGCGAGGTGCGCAGCAGGTCCTGCAGCGAGGTGGCGCCGATCTGCTCGATGACCTGCTGCGGGATGATGGTGACGTTGCGAGGCGTATCGACGAGAGGGGCGACGAACTTGGAGGATTCCGGTTCGCGGCGGACGCGCTGCCCGTTCACGTCGATCGTGCCCAAGTTGGCGGGCTGTTGCTGGTCCGCCGTGACGACCACGCCGTCCTCGGCGATCACGTCAGCGGCCAGAGCCGGGGCAGAAACCAGCATGCCGGCGGCGCTGGAGGCGAACAGGAGCGCACGAAGGGAGGCGGCGCGGGAGTCGGACATATTGTTGCGACCTTTTGGTCTGATTTTGCGATGCGGTCGCAATAACCAGCTTCAATATGTCGCACAAGAGAAATTGCGAACAAATCGCAATCTTGATCAGCCGACGACGGTCATCGTCCTCGGCACCGGCGTCTTGTCCAGGTCCAGCCAGGTCGGATCGGGCATGGCCTTGTGGGCAGAGGCCAGGGCCTCGGACCAGCGACGGCCCAGGTCGCGGAAATAGGGATCGTCGATGTCGATGCGCCGCTCCATCCCCGTCAACTGATCGCGCGGCATGACGATGAGGTCCAGCGGCGGCCCTACGGCGATGTTCGAACGAATGGTCGAATCGAACGAGATCAGCCCCAGCTTCACCGCCTCCGACAGCGAGGTCGAACTGTGCAGGGCGCGGTCCAGAATGGGCTTGCCGTATTTCAGCTCGCCGATCTGCAGATAGGGGGTGTCCGGCCCGCACTCGATGAAGTTGCCCTGACCATAGATCAGATACAGGCCCATCTTGCCGCCCGCGATCTGCCCGCCCAGCAGCATGGAGGCGTTGACGTTCAGCGCATCGGCCGTCGGCGAGCACGGGGTGTTGATGGTGGCGCGCACCATGGCCATGGCATGCCCCAGGATCTGGGCGGCGCGGAACAGGGTCGGGGCGGTCTCCAGCGTTTCCAGATCGACCGAGTCGGGCAGCTTCACCCCCGCCGCCGCCATGGCCAGCGCCGTCTGGGTCACGGACAGATTGCCCGCCGTCGCCACCGCCAGCAGCCGCTCGCCCGCCGACTTGTAGATGTGCAGCTTGCGGTAGGACGAGATGTTGTCCACGCCCGCATTGGTGCGCGTGTCGGCGATCATCGCCAACCCTTCGTCCACCAGCATGCCTACGCAATAGGTCACTTCGCTCTATCCGCTCCCCGCGTTGCGAATCCGATGACGCTAACAGATTCGCGCGACATGCCTATCAGGGCCATCCGCGCGACTGCAGTTGTTGTTGGGTCTGTTGCACAGGCCGCACATTCAGGGCGACCGTCAGGGTCTCGTGACCCCCGCCATAGCTGGTCCCCCGGATCGGCGTGGCCCCGCGCGCGTCCAGACCGACGGCGACGCGCACATAGTGTTCGGTCGGGCTGATGCCGTTGGCCGGATCGAACCCGACCCAGCCCAGGTTTTCGACCCAGGCCTCTGCCCAGGCGTGGGCGGCGTCCTGGTCGTGCTGGCCGTCCTGGCGGCTGAGGTGACCCGAGACATAGCGGGCGGGAACCCCCATCCGGCGCGCCGCCGCGATGAAGATCTGGGCGTGATCCTGACAGACGCCGCGCTTCTGGGCGAAGGCCTCGGCGGCGGTGTGGCTGGCCGAGGTCGAGCCGACCTCGAACGCCACGTCCTGCTTCAGCGCCCCCATCAGGGCGTGCATCCGGCCCAGCGTCGCGCCTTCGGGGATCGAGCGGGCGAAGTCGTCGATGGCCGCATCCGGCTTGGTCATCGGCGTCTCGCGCAGGAAGACGATGGGCGACAGCCGCTCGGCCTGACCCCGCACAACGCCGCCCGTGTTCACCGTCGCCACCTCGCCCGTGACCCGGATGGTCAGGGCGTCGGTCGGCCGCTCGGTATAGAGGCTGTGGACCACATTGCCGAAGGCGTCCTCGCTGCGACGCAGGCGGGCGTCGACGTCGGTCTCGATGCGCCAGTCGCGCACCTGCTGACCCTCGCAAGAACGCGGCGTCAGTCGCAGCATCTGCACGATGAACCGCGCCGGGCGGGCGTAGGCATAGCGGGTGGAGTGGTCGATCCGGATCCGCATGTCAGACCAGATACTGTTCTTGGACGGCCGCAGCCAGGGCGTTGTTCTGGTTCAGGAAGCCCTGGATGTACTCGTGCAGGCCCGACTGGAAGATGTCCTCGATCTTGGCCTCGTTGAACTGGGTCAGGCGGTTGGAGGCCAGCCGCTGGGCCGGGCCACGCCGCCCATAGTCGGTCGCCAGCCGCTCCAGATAGCTGACGATCATTCCCTGGCACGACGCCAGCGAGCGCGGCATCTGGCGGTTCAGAACCAGCAGGTCCGCCACCAGCCAGGGTCGCACGCTCTCGCGATAGACCCAGCGATAGGCGGTCAGGGCCGAGACCTCGCGCAACAGCGTCGTCCACTGGAAATAGTCTAGCTGCCCGCCCACCCGTTCGCCGGGCGGCAGCAGCAGATGGTATTTGACGTCCAGCAGGCGCGCGGTGTTGTCGGCCCGCTCGATCGCCATGCCCAGCCGCAGGAACCAGTAGGCGTCGTTGCGCAACATGGTCCGCGACGAGGCGCCCTCGACCGCCAGGGACGTCGATTTCACGAAGTCGAGGAAGTTGGTGAAATCGTCGCGCTTGGTCGGTTCGCCCAGTTCGTTCAGCCCGTTCCAGGCGCCGTTGATCGCTTCCCACAGTTCGATCGTTAGGGCCGTCCGCACCGAGCGCGCATTGGTCCGCGCCTTGGTGATGCAGGCCTTGATCGAGGTGGAGTTATCGTAGCCGAAGGCCAGATATTCGCGGACCGACTTCTCCGAGATCGTCCGGCCCGAGGCGTCGAAGCCGCTCTTGACCCCCGACGAGGCGATGGCCCCGGCCCAGGCCGTGACGGTAGCCTGGTCCTTGGCCGGCAGGGCGGCCAGCCGAATGGCGGCCTCCAGAATGCGCGCGAGGAAGTCCGCCCGCTCCATATAGCGGCCGGTCCAGTAAAGGCTGTCTGCAGTGCGTGAAAGCATCAGTTGTCCAGCACCCAAGTGTCCTTGGTTCCGCCGCCCTGGCTGGAGTTCACCACCAGCGACCCCTCTTTCAGCGCGACCCGCGTCAGGCCGCCGGGCGCGACACGCACCCCGGCCGGGCTGGACAGGACGAACGGCCGCAGATCGACGTGGCGGGGCGACAGGGCGCCCCCGTTCAGCGTCGGGGCCGTCGACAGGCTCAGCGTCGGCTGGGCGATGAAGTCGTCGGGATCGGCGATCAGCTTGGCGCGGAAGGCCTCGATCTCGGCCTTGGTCGAGGTCGGCCCGACCAGCATGCCATAGCCGCCCGATCCGCCCACTTCCTTGACCACCAGTTCCGGCAGCTTATCCAGCACCTCTTTCAAGGCGTCCGCCTCGCGGCAGCGCCAGGTCGGCACGTTCTGCAGGATCGCATCCTCGCCGGTGAAGAAGCGGATGATCTCGGGCATATAGGTATAGACGGCCTTGTCGTCGGCCACGCCCGTGCCGATCGCATTGGCCAGCGTCACCCGTCCGGCGAAATAGGCCGACATCAGCCCCGGCACCCCGACCGTCGAGTTCGGCATGAAGGTCAGCGGATCAATGAAGTCGTCGTCGATGCGGCGATAGATGACATCCACACGCTTCGGCCCCTCGGTCGTGCGCATGAAGACGGTGTCGTCATTGACGAACAGGTCCGTGCCCTGGACCAGCTCGACCCCCAGCTTGTCGGCCAGGAAGCTGTGCTCATAGTAGGCCGAGTTGAACGGTCCCGGCGTCAGCACGACGATGGTCGGATCGGCCCCTGCCCCTGTCGGCGCGGACGCCTGCAACGACCGCAGCAGCATGTCGGTATAGATTTCGACCGGTCGCACCGCATGTTCCGCGAACAGATCGGGGAACAGCCGCATCATCATCTCGCGGTTCTCCAGCATATAAGAGACCCCCGACGGCGTGCGACAGTTGTCTTCCAGCACGTAGAAACCGTCCTCGCCCGTGCGCACCAGATCCACGCCCGAGATATGGCACCAGACATCGCCCGGCGGCCGGCGGCCCTGCATCTCGGGTCGATAGTGCGGATTGGTCAGGATCAGGTCGGCCGGGACGATCCCCGCCTTGATGCATTCCTGGGCGCCGTAGATGTCCTTCAGAAAGGCGTTGATGGCGGTGACCCGCTGCTTCAACCCCTTTTCAAGCCCGCTCCATTCGTCGGCGCCGATGATGCGCGGCACCACGTCGAAGGGGATCAGGCGTTCGTTGGATTCCTCGTCGCCATAGACGGCGAACGTCACGCCCATACGGCGGAAGAACAGCTCCGCCTGGCGCGAGCGCGCCTGCAGCAGATCGGCCGGCGCGTTTTCCAGCCACGCCGCCAGGGTCTTGTAGCTGTCGCGGATCGCACCTGATCCGCCGCCGGTCATTTCGTCGAAAGCTCTCGTCATTCGCCCCCGCCGCGTTGAAGTCGCAGCTTGAACGTCCCCAAACGAAAAGCGCAACAGTTTTGTTGCACTGCGGCGACGAGGAGAGAGGTCTCCTCCTCATCGCAAAGCGATGGGGAGGTGGCGCGGCGCTCTTCGCGCCGTGACGGAGGGGCTCTTCACCGCATCACCAGCGTCTGTGGGACTTTCAGAGCCACTCCACCACGCTACGCGCGGTCCCCCTCCCCACGATGTGGGGAGGAGACAATCAGGCCGCTACGGCCTTCATCGAAACCGCCGGATCGGCCAGCTTTTCCAAATCCACCGGCGTCGCTTTTCCGATCAACTGCTTGCCCGCCATGAACTCCGGCGGCGCATTGACCGCCTCGACGCAGACCACCCGGTCGCCGCTCAGATGAAACACCGCAAAGCCCGACGCTGACGGATCGCCCCGCACCACCTGACGGTCGGCGTCGAACGGCAGACCGGCGATCTGCAGCTTGAAATCATACTGGTCCGACCAGAACCACGGCACCTCGGGCGTCGGCCCGGCCCGTCCGACGATGGCGGCGGCCGCCTGTTTGGCCTGTTCCAGCGCATTGGGCACGCTCTCCAGCCGGTGCGACACGCCGCCATGAACCGGGATCGGTCGCCGCGTCATGTCGCCCACGGCGAAGATGGCCGGGTCGCTGGTGCGCGCTTCCCCGTCCACCACCACACCGTCGTCACAGGTCAGACCCGCCGACCGCGCCAGGCTGTCGCACGCCAGCGCCCCGACCCCGACCAGCACCGCATCCGCCCGCACCACCGATCCGTCCGCCAGGGTCACGCCGTCCTGGGCCACGGCGACAACCTCCGCGTCGGTCAGGATTTCGACCCCATGCGCCCTGTGTTGGGCGGTGAAGAAGGCCGACAGGGTCTCGGACGCCACCCGCGCCAGCACGCGCGGCGCCCGTTCGATCACCACCGCCTCGGCGCCCAGGGCCTGGGCCGAGGCCGCTGCCTCCAACCCCACATAGCCGCCACCGACCACCGCCAGCCGCTTGCCCGGCCCCAGCACGGCCTTCAGCCGTTCGGCGTCCTTCAGCGTCCGCAACTCCAGCAGATCGGGATGATCCCCGCCCGGAACCGGCAGTTTGCGCGCCGTCGACCCCGTCGCCAGCACCAGAATGTCATAGGCCTCGGACGTCCCGTCGTGGAAGGCGACCGTCTTCGCCTCCGGATCCACCGACACCGCCACGGTCGAGGGCCGGAACTCAATCCCCTGTTCGGCATAGAAGCTCAGCGGCCGCAGCAGCAGCGTCTCCAGATCGGCCTCGCCTTTCAGCCAGGCCTTGGACAGGGGCGGCCGCTGATACGGCGGCGCATCCTCCTCGCCCACCAGCACGATGGGGCCCTCATGGCCGTACTGCCGCAGGAACGCCGCGACGGAGCCGCCGGCGTGGCCGGCGCCGATGATCAGGATCTTGGTCATGGGAGGGATTTAGAGCGGTGTGTGGGCGGACGTAAGTCGTGATTGGTGAATCGTGAGTGGTGACTGGAACCCGCGCGCCCAATCACGAGTCACCAATCACGATTCACGCCACCCCTTGACCGTTCCACTGTTACAGCATAGTGGAACGCGCATGACGACCCCGCCCGCCCGCGACGCCCTCCATGACGCCCTGCTGTCGATGCAGACGCGCGCGGAGATCGACG
>NZ_JBKBOC010000002.1:0-284691 GCF_046295075.1 Brevundimonas sp.
CACGGCGGCGCCGACGTCGGCGCCGGCCGGTCGGAGCGGGTGCCCACCGAGCTGATCGTGCGCGAGACCTGCGGCGGCTGAACCCATCCTCAGACCGCGAACAACAGGCCGGCGAGGGGCGACAGGGTCTGTCCGTCCGCCTCGGTCCAGTTAATGGCCTCAAGGCGACGCGCACCCGCAGGCGGGGACCAGTCGATGGGGGCGTGGCTGAGGTTGAAGACGCACAACAGGCGTTCATCGCCATCGACGCGTTCGAAGCGGTGGAAGACAAGCAGATCTTGCGGTCCTTCGAGCAGCTCCAGCCCGCCGGTGCGCAGCGCCGGGTGCGCATGCCGCAGGGCGATGATACGTCTCGCAATGTGCAGGACCGAGGTCGGATCGGCCTCCTGCGCGTCCACCGCCAGCGGCAGATGGCGCGGATCGACCGGCAGCCAGGGCTCAACCGTCGAGAAGCCCGCGTTGGGCGCCGACGCGACCCAGGGGATCGGCGTGCGGGCGCCGTCGCGGCCCAGGGTCAAGGGCCAGTTGGCGATGGCCTCGGGATCGACCAGCCGTTCGAACGGCACCTGGGCCTGGGGCAGGCCCAGCTCCTCGCCCTGATAGACGAAGACATTGCCGCGCAGGCACATCAGCAGCAGCAAGGCCATTTCCGAAAAGGCCTTCTCGTCGCGCCCTTGAGCCCAGCGGGACACCGCGCGCGGGGCGTCATGGTTGGAGAAGGTCCAGGACGGCCAGCCTTCGCCCTGCTGATCCGGCCACATGCTGTCACCCAGGCCGATCAGTTCGCTCTTCAGCGTGTCGGCGTAGAGGTAGAGGAAGCCATAGGCCGAGTGCAGGCGGTCGTTCCCGGCGGTAAATTCCTTCATCTCGCGGTCGGCGTGATCGCCGCCGACCTCCGCCACCGTGAACCGGCCTTCGTAACTGTCGGTCAGGGCGCGGACGCGGTTCAGGAAGCCGATGATGTCGGGGTGGGACTGGTTGTAGATCTTGTCCTGGAAGTCGAACGGGCGCGTCCGCTTCTTGCCGTCGGCGATGGGCGGGTTGTCGCGCAGGGACGGGTCGTGGATGGCGAAGTTGATGGCGTCCAGGCGGAAGCCGTCCACTCCCTTATCCAGCCAGAAGCGGGCCGCCGCGATCAGGGCGTCCTGCACCGCCGGGTTCCTGACGTTCAGCTGAGGCTGGGAGGCCAGGAAGTTGTGCATATAGTACTGGCCGCGCCGCGCATCCCAGGTCCAGGCCGGGCCGCCGAACACCGACTGCCAGTTCGACGGCGGCGAGCCGTCCGGCTTGGCGTCGGCCCAGACATACCAGTCGGCGTGTTCGCCGTGGCGACCGGCGCGGCTGCCCACGAACCAGGGGTGTTCGTCCGAGGTGTGGGAAAAGACCTGATCGATGACGACCTTCAGGCCCAGCGCGTGGGCGCGCGCGATCAGGGCGTCGAAGTCGGCGAGGTCGCCGAAGATCGGATCGACGTCGCAATAGTCCGCCACGTCATAGCCGAAGTCCTTCATCGGCGACGTGAAGAAGGGCGACAGCCAGATACCGTCCACGCCCAGCGAGGCGACATGATCCAGATGCTCGGTGATCCCCTTCAGGTCGCCGACGCCGTCGTCGTTGGAGTCGGCGAAGCTGCGCGGATATATCTGGTACAGGACCGCGCCTCGCCACCAGTCGTGGGCGAGGGCAGGGGCGGCGTCAGCCGTGGAGAGATCGAGAGGCTGGGCGGTCACGGGACGCTCTTGCAGACGAGGTAATCGAGGGGAGGGACGCGGACGGCGACACTGGCCGGAGCCGACGACTCGGCCGCGCAGTCGCCGCGCAGAGCCTGCCACCGAAGCGAGCCGGGCTCCACCTCGACCTGGGCGGTGACGGGTGTGGTCGAGGTGTTGAACAGGACCAGGATTTCACTCCCGTCCTCGCCCCCGTCCTGGTCGATGCGCGAAATGGCGAACAGGCCCGGTTTGTCGCCATAGGCGCGCACCACCTGATGGCCACGTCGCAGCGCCGATTCGGCGGCGCGGATGCGGGCCATTTCGGAGATGGCGCGATACAGAGGCGCGTCGGTGGAATAGGCGGGCTGGCGACCGCCGACCGGCGTCTCGTTCGCATAGACCGGGGTCTGGCTGGCCCACATGTCCTGGCGCGAGTTTCCGTATCCGCCAGCGCCGGCGAAGCCCTGTTCGTCGCCGTAATAGAGGGTCGGCACACCCCGGCTGAACATCATCAGGGCATGGGCCAGGGCGATGCGCGACTGCAGTTCGGCGTCGCTCGCGTTCGGATTGGCCTGTTTCACGAAGAAGCCGACCCGGCCCATGTCGTGGTTGCCCAGGAAGGTCGGCAGGATGGCGGCCGTGTCGGCGCCCTTGTCGTAAATCGTATCGGCGTCGAACAGCTTGGCCAGGGCGTCGGTCCCGACCTTGCCAGAGGCCGCGTCCACCGCCTGTTTCTGGAACGGGAAGTCCAGCACGGCCGGATAGCCGTCGACCCGCGTGAACCGCGCCGTCACGGCCGGATCGGGATCATAGACCTCGCCGAAGATGTGGAAGTTCGGAATGCCCTTGGCCTCGGCGCGGGCGATCATGGCGGGGATGAAAGCCTGCCAGAACGCGGGGTTCACGTGACGGGCGGTGTCGATGCGAAAGCCGTCGATGCCGTATTTGTCGATCCAGCCGCCGAAGACGTCGATCATGCCCTGGATCACGACCGGATCCTCGGTCAGCAGGTCGTCCAGACCGGCGAAGTCTCCGTCCAGAGAGCTTTCGCCCAAGAAGGTGCTCTCGCCCCGGTTATGATAGTGGATCGGGTCATTCAGCCAGGCAGGAACCTTGGCGTTCTCCTCGCCCGCCGGAACGTACGGCGTATAGGCGTAGTCGGGCCGGGTCAGACGCGAGAAGTCGCGGCCGTCGAAGCCTTCGTTGATCGGCGCGCCATCGACGCCGCCGCGACGGGTGTAGGGATAGTCGGCGCGGCTGCGATAGGCGCAGCGCCCCTCGGGACATTCGCGGTACTGGATCACGTCGGCCGTGTGGTTGGCGACGATGTCCAGATAGACCTTCATGCCGCGCGCATGGGCCGCCTCGACCAAAGCGCGCATCGCCGCCTCGTCGCCGAAATGCGGATCGACGGCGGTGAAGTCGGTGATCCAATAGCCGTGGTGCGCCGCGCCAGTGTAGTCGCCGTGGCTCTGCACCGGTTTGTTCTTGAAGACGGGCGCCAGCCAGACGGCGGTGGCGCCCAGGCCGTGGATATAGTCCAGCCGCTGGGTCACACCCGCCAGGTCGCCGCCATGATAAAAGTCGGTGTCGGCCGGGTCGAAGCCGCTCTTCAGCCGCTCGGCCGGATAGCCGCCGTGATCGTTCGACGGATCGCCGTTGGCGAACCGGTCAGGCAGCAGAAAATAGATCACCTCGTCCTGAGGCAGGCGCTGGCGTAGGTCGGTGAGGCTGTCGGCGCTGGCGTTTGAGGCGACCAGCAGGCTCGCTGCGGCCGCCATGGCGTGCAGTCCGTTTCGGACGGCGGTCCTCTTCCTCATAACGCTGGCTCCCTGCTGTCTGGAAAGTGCAAAGCTTTCCAGATCGATTTGCAAGATTTTGCAGCAATGGCCGGGCCTGTCAACGCAGGTTTAATTTGCTGCAATGCAGCGCAAGCGTCGCCGTTCATTGCTGTAAGTTCAGTCAGCAAAGGCTTTGAGCGACGCCGAGAGAGGGCCGAAACCGGGCGCTCACATTAACTGCTTGCAACCTTCCCAAAGATTTGCATATTTTTGCGACGGCTTCAGATCGCGACGCTCAGAAACGCGATCAGCCCCAGGGAGGATGACCATGTTCCAACGTCTCAACCGGCGCGCGCGCCTACTATCCGGCGTCGCCTTCGGCGCAGCCGCCATGATGTCGGTCGGCGCGGCGCACGCCCAGACCGCCGCCACGACGGCCCAGGACGACGATCAGGCGACCGAGGTCGGCGAAATCGTCGTCACCGGCATCCGCCGCGCCATCGAGGCGTCGATCTCGGCCAAGGCCAACAACACCTCCATCGTGGAGGTCATCTCGTCCGAAGACATCGGCAAGCTGCCCGACGTCTCCATCGCCGAATCCCTGGCCCGCCTGCCGGGCGTGACCTCGCAGCGCCTCGACGGCCGCAGCCAGGCCATCTCGATCCGCGGTCTCGGCCCCGACTTCACCACCGCCCTGCTGAACGGCCGCGAACTGGTATCGACCGGCGACAACCGCGGCGTCGAGTTCGACCAGTTCCCGTCGGAACTGCTGGGCAGCGTCGTCGTCTACAAAACGCCGGATTCGGCCCTAATCGGCCAAGGTCTGGGCGGCACGGTCGATCTGCGCACCGTTCGTCCGCTGGCCTATGGCCGTCAGGCCATTGCGGTGAACTATCGTCACGAGTGGAATGACATCGGCGCCCTGAACTCGGGCACGACCGACAAGGGCGACCGCTACACCATTTCCTACATCGACCAGTTCATGGATGGCACCCTGGGCGTCGCCCTGGGTTACGCCCACATGAGCTCGCCCTATCAGTCCGAGCGGTTCAACGCCTGGGGCTATCCGACCGTCGATATCAATGACGACCGCTTCGGCCAGACCGTCGGCACACCCCCGACCCGTGTCGTACGGCCGGGCTATGAAGACGAGATCGGCCAGCTGGTCACGGGCGGCGTCAAGCCCTACGTCATGTCGTCGGAGCTGGAGCGCGACGGCTATATGGGTGTGCTGGAGTGGCGTCCGAACGACCGTTTCCATTCGACCATCGACGCCTTCTATTCCGAGTTCAAGAACACCCAGATCCTGCGCGGCATCGAGTTCCCGCTCTACTGGGGCGGCCTTGCGGAAAGCCCCGGCCGCAGCGACACGGTTCTCGGCGGCTGCCAGATCACCAATAATGTCCCCACGCCAAACGTCTGCCGTCCTGCGCCCTCGCTGCGTCCCGACGCCACGATCGAGGACGGCCTCATCGTCGCCGGCACCTGGGATAACATCAAGGGCGTGGTCCGCAACGACCTGAACAAGCGCGACAGCAGCATCACGGCTATTGGCTGGAACACCGAGTTTGTCGCCAGCGACGACTGGACCCTGGGTCTGGACGTCAACTACTCGAAGGTCGAGCGCAACGACATCATCCTGGAGACCAACGCCGGTACGGGCCGTAACATCAACGGCGCCTTGGACACCCTGGGCTTCGAACTGACCGATGACGGCGTGACGCGCTTCACCAGCCAGCTCAACTACGCCGATCCCACGCTGATCCGCCTCACCAGCCCGCAGGGCTGGGGTGGCGACGTGATCCCCGAGGGCCAGGTCGGCTATATGAACACTCCGTCCATCGAGGACGAGATCAAGGCGGTCCGCCTGACCGCCACCCGCGAACTGCACCAGAGCCCGTTCAAGTCGATCGACTTCGGCTTCAACTATTCCGAACGCACCAAGACCTTCGTCAACGACCAGTACTATCTGGGCGTCCCCGGCGGCGGCGATCTGGCGGTGCCTTCCGAGTTCCTGCTGGATCCGACCGACCTGGGCTATCTCGGCATCTCGCAGGTGCTCAGCTACGACGCGCTCGGCCTGGTCAACAGCGGCGCGCTGAACCTGATCCGCAACCCGAACGCGGACGTCATTTCCGGCAACTGGGGCGTCACCGAGAAGGTTTCGACCAGCTATGTGCGCGCCAATCTCGATCACAACCTGTTCGGTCGTCGTCTGACCGGCAACGTCGGCATGCAGTTCGTCTACACCGATCAAAGCTCGGACGGCTTCTCGGCCCGCCAGGTTGGTCCGGGCGTGTCCGAAACGGTCGCGGTGTCGGGCGGCGTGGACTATCTGGAAATCCTGCCCAGCTCGAACTTCATCCTGGAAGTCGGCGACGACATGTTCGCCCGCTTCGCCGTGGCACGCACCCTGGCGCGTCCGCGGATGGACGACATGCGCGCGTCGCAGAACTATTCGTTCAACATCGCCAACAACAACGACACGGCCCAGCCCGACAACGCCTCGCCCTGGAGCGCCAGCGGCGGCAACCCCGAACTGCGCCCCTACATCGCCGATGTGGTCGATCTGTCGTTCGAAAAATACTTCGCCAACCGCAAGGGCTACGTCTCGCTGGCGGCGTTCTACAAGCACCTGGAAAGCTACGTTTATACCCGCAACGAGATCGTCGACTTCACCGGCTATCCGACGGGCGGCGTGACGCCGGTGATCAACCAGGGCCTGTCGACCCGCGCCGACAACGGCGAAGGCGGCTGGATCAAGGGGCTTGAATTCGCGGTCTCGGCGCCCTTCGACATCTTCCATCCCGCTCTGGAAGGCTTTGGCGGTATGTTCAGCGCCTCGCAAACGGACAGCGAGGTCCAGCCGGATCCGACCCAGGCCCCGACGACCATGCCGGGACTTTCAGAAACGGTGCTCAACGGCACTCTGTATTACGAGCGCTACGGCTTCCAGACCCGCGTTTCCGCCCGTCACCGCTCGGACTACCTGGGCGAGGTCGCCGGCTTCGGCAACGGCCGCACCCTGCGGTCGGTCGCGGCGGAGACCGTCGTCGACGCCCAGATCGGCTACGAGTTCCAGAACGGTCCGCTGGAAGGTCTGTCGATCCTGGCCCAGGTCAACAACCTGACGGACGAGCCGTTCAAGACCTTCGAGAACGGCGATGAGCGCCGGACCATCGACTATCAGAGCTACGGCCGGACCTTCGCGGTCGGCATGAACTACCGGTTCTGATTTCCACCCCTCTCTTCCGAGCAAACTTGGGCCGCCGCGTTCGCGAGGCGGCCCTTTTCTTTGCCTGCGCGGCAGCGTCGCGGAAAAGTTTAGTTACAGAGGGCGCTTTTCGGCTGGACGCATGGGGCGCGATGTCGGAACCAAGCCTTACGAGAACCGCGCGAGCACAGCGCGGCCGTTTTTGTTCACTGGGGGATCACATCCATGACCGTTCCGGACGCCGGAAAACGCCAGGGCGCGGGCCTGGCCTTCGCCTATGTCACCACGCTGTTCTTCGCCTGGGGCTTCGCCACCTCGCTGATCGATCCGTTGATCGCGGCGGTGAAGCGCGTGTTCGACCTGAACAACGCTGAGGCATTCCTGACGACCTTCGCCTGGTTCATCGCCTATGGGCTGATGTCGCTGCCGGCCGCCTCGGTGCTGAGCAAGCTGGGATACAGCCGTTCGATCATCGGTGCCCTGATCGTCATGGTCGCGGGCTGTTTGATCGTGCCGGCCGCCACCGCCGCCGACTGGTATCCCGGCGTGCTGATCGCCCTGTTCGTCATCGCCTCCGGCGTGACCCTGTTGCAGGTCGCGGCCAATCCGCTGGTCGCCGAACTGGGCAGCCCCAAGAACGCGTCCAGCCGTCTGAACCTGTCCCAGGCCTTCAACTCGCTGGGCACCACGATCGGCCCGTGGCTGGGCTCGCACGTCCTGCTGACGGGCGGGGTCTTCGCCGCCGGCGCCGTCGTGACCGTCGCCACGCGCACGGAATCTCTGCGCAGCATCGACATGGCCTTCCTGGGCATGGGCTCCTTCTTTGCTCTGGTCGCCGTCTTCATCTTCACGGCGCGCAAGAAGATCAACGCCGCCGCCCCGGTCACGACCAACGCCGTCTCGCCGCTGAAGGCGCTGTCTTCGCCCTGGGCCGTCTTCGGCGCCCTGGCCATCTTCCTTTATGTAGGCTCGGAAGTCGCCATCGGCGGTATGCTGACCAACTTCCTGGAAAGCCCCGACATACTGAACGCTCCCATCGAGACGGCGGGCAAGATGGTCGCCCTCTACTGGGGCGGCGCCATGGTCGGCCGCTTCATCGGTTCGGCCGTCCTGACGAAGGTTCGTCCCGGCGTCGTTCTGGCCTGCTGCACCGTCGCGGCGGCCGTCCTGTGCCTGATCGTGAGCCAGATCGGCGGTCCGACGGCGGCCTACGCCGTCCTGTCGATCGGCCTGTTCAACTCGATCATGTTCCCGACCATCTTCACCCTGACGCTGGAGCGGTCCACCGCGCCGACCTCGGCGACCTCGGGCCTGCTGGTCTTCGGCATCATCGGCGGCGCGCTTCTGCCTCAGGTCGCGGCGCACATCGCCGATGCGGCGGGCAGAATTCAGCCGGCCTTCATCGTGCCGATGCTGGGCTATGTCGGTCTGACCGTCTTCGCCATCGCCTGCATCCGCACCAAGCCGCGGGCCGAGGTGACCACGACCGCCTCGCACTGAGACCGGTCGCCGGACAAGAAAAAGGGCGCGGAGGGAAACCTCCGCGCCCTTCTTCATTTTCGGAATGTGATCAGCCGTCGATCAGGGCCTGAAGGATCGGCGCCAGTCGGTCGCGCATCTCTTCACACTGGGCCGGTTCGATGTTGAAGCTGCCGCCGCCCAGTTCGCGGCTGACGGACATGCCCATGATGAAGCCGGCCAGCAAACGCGCGCGCACCGTGGCGTCGGGTCCGCTGAGCCAGTCCTCCAGCGGGCCGAAGAAACGCTGGGTGCAGGTGGTCTGAACCATCTCCGCCGCCTTGGCCGAGCCGATGGAGCGCAGCATGATCGACATGCCCTTCAGCTTCTCGGCCTTCTTGGGCTCGAAGACGATCTCGTGCGCGACGCGCCGACCGAAGTCGGCCTTCTCGCCCTGCATCAGCGCGCTGCCGTCGCCGCAGCTGTCCAGCGCGGCCAGGAACAGGTCGTCCTTGGAGCCGAAGTATCGGCTGATCAGCGCAGCGTCGACGCCCACGTCTCGCGCGATGTCGCGCATCCCCACGTCGTCATAGCTGTCTGCCGCGAATCTCTCACGCGCAGCATCGAGAATGGCCGTGCGTGTCGCGGCGGCGTTTCTCGGGCGTGGGCCGGGACATAACAAGGTGATGACACTCCACAGGTGAATAACCGTATGTCACATATGGCTTTGTCAACGCCTGTTGACAAGCGCCACGGCTCCGACCATTAAGTCACCACGCGTTGACAAGGCCGACTCCCCATCGGCCTCTGTCCGCACGACTGGGATTTTACCTCCGACAGGGAGATTGCGCAGATGCGCGGGCTGAAGATTGCGGCCGTATCCGTCATGGCGACGGGTGCGTTTTATGGTTGTTCCCCCAAAGCGGAAGCTCCGGCGCAAGGCGCGCCACCGGTGACGGTGGCGACGCCGCTGAAGCAACAGGTCCGGGACTGGGACGAGTTCACTGGCCGCTTCGAGGCGGTCGAGAGCGTGGACGTGCGCGCCCGCGTCGGCGGCTATATCCAGGCGGTTCACTTCCGCGACGGCCAGATGGTCCAGCGCGGCCAACTGCTTTTCACCCTGGATCCGCGCCCGGCCCAGGCCGCCCTGGCCCAGGCTCAGGCCCAGGTCGCTCAGGCCCAGTCGCAGCTGTCGCTGGCCCGCGCCAATCTGGCCCGCAGCGAGACGCTTCTGGCGTCGCAGGCGGTGTCCAAGGCCGAGTATGATTCCAACAAGGCCGCCGTCGATGCGGCGCAGGCCAATCTGGCGGCCGGAAACGCGGCCGTCCGCAACGCACGCCTGAACCTTGAATACACCCGCGTCACCGCGCCGACCTCGGGCCGCGTGTCCGACCGTCGCGTCGATCCGGGCAATGTCATCGCCGGCGGTTCGTCGGCCGGCGACGTCCTGACCACCATCATCTCGGGCGGCCCGATCCACTTCGTCTTCGACGGTTCGGAAGCGGTCCTGCTGAAGTATCTGCGTGAAGGCGGCGCCAATCAGGGCGCGACGGTCAACGTCCGCCTGCAGGACGAAAGCACCTACAAGCATACCGGCCGTCTCGACTTCTCGGATAACGCGGTGGACACCGCGTCAGGCGTTATCCGCCTGCGCGCCATCCTGCCCAACGCCGACGGCTTCCTGCGCCCCGGCATGTTCGGCAGCGCTCAGGTCGCCGGCGCCGGCGCCTACGACGCCCTGCTGGTGCCGGATTCGGCCATCGGCACGGATCAGGCCCGCCGCACCGTCGCCGTGGTCAACGCCGACGGCACCGTGACGAACAAGGCCGTCCAGCTGGGCCCGATCGTCCAGGGTCTGCGCGTCGTCCGTTCGGGCCTGGCCCCGACCGACCGCGTCATCATCGCCGGCCTGCAACGCGCGGCCCAGCCGGGTTCCAAGGTCACGCCCAAGAACGGTCAGATCCAGCCGGTCGCGGCCGATGCGTCGCAAGCCCCGGTCACCCAGGCGGCCCCGGCGTCCAGCGCCTCGTTCGCCAACTCCATTCCCGCCGGCTAAGCCATGAACATCTCCCGCTTCTTCATCGACCGGCCGATCTTCGCGGCCGTGATCGCGGTGGTGATCACCATCATCGGCATCGCCGCCTATCCGCTGCTGCCCCTGTCGCAGTATCCGGAGATCGCGCCGCCGACGATCACCATCAACGCCGCCTATCCCGGCGCCTCGGCCGAGACCCTGGCCGAGACCGTCGCCGCCCCCATCGAGCAGGAGGTGAACGGCGTCGAGAACATGCTCTACATCACCTCCTCGTCCACATCGGACGGAGCGGTGGCGATCACCGTGACCTTCCAGCCTGGAACGGACCTCGATTCCGCACAGGTGCTGGTCCAGAACCGGGTGGCTCTGGCCGAACCTCGCCTTCCCGAGGCGGTTCGTCAGACGGGCGTCGTGGTCAACAAGGCCGAGAGCGGCTTCCTGATGATCCTGGGCCTGACATCGCCCGACGGCACCCTGGATAACGACTATGTCGGCAACTACGGCAACTCGACGCTGCGGGACCGCCTGCTGCGCATCGAAGGCGTGGGCGCGGTTCAGGTGTTCGGCGGCGGCAACTATTCGATGCGCGTCTGGATCGATCCGGCCAAGGCGGCCGAGCGCGGTCTGACGGGTTCCGAGATCGTCGCCGCCCTGCGCGCCCAGAACGTCCAGGCCGCCGCCGGCTCCATCGGCCAGCCGCCGTTCCCCAACAGCGCCGCCTCGTTCCAGCTGCCGGTCCAGGTTCAGGGCCGTCTGACCGACCCCGAAGAATTCTCCAAGGTTATCCTCAAGACCGACGCCGAAGGGCGCGTCACCTATCTGCGCGACGTGGCGCGGATCGAACTGGGCGCCCAGGATTACGGCATCCGCGGCTTCTTCGACGGGCAACGCGGCGTCGGTCTGGCCATCGTGCAGCAGCCGGGCGCCAATGCGCTGGGCACCGCTGATCGGGTCCTGGCCGAGGTCGAGGCCGTCAAGGCCGAACTGCCGGCCGGCATGGCCATCTCTGTGCCTTACAATCCGACCGAATTCGTCGCCTCCTCGGTGGAATCCGTCCAGCACACCGTGCTGGAAGCCATCATTCTGGTCGTGATCGTCGTCCTGGTCTTCCTGCAAAGCTGGCGTGCGGCGATCATCCCGATCATCGCCATTCCCGTGTCCCTGGTCGGCGCCTTCGCCGTGCAACTGGCGCTGGGCTATTCGATCAACTCCCTGTCCCTGTTCGCCCTCGTCCTGGCGGTCGGCATCGTCGTCGATGACGCCATCGTCGTGGTCGAGAACGTGGAGCGGGCCATCAGCGAAGGCCTCAGTCCCAAGGAGGCCGCCTATCGATCGATGCAGGAGGTCTCCGGCGCCCTGATCGCCATCGGCCTGGTGCTGGTGTCGGTGTTCGTGCCGACGATGTTCGTGCCGGGCATTCCGGGCATCTTCTACCGCCAGTTCGCGGTGGTCATCGCCTCGGCCTCGATCATCTCGCTGTTCATATCCCTGACGCTTTCGCCGGCCATGGCCGCCCTGCTGCTGAAGCCGCACAAGAAGGACCACGAGCATGCCCGCAAGCCGGGCGTCCTGGGCACGGTCGTCTATTACGCCGGCTGGGCCGGGCGTAAGTTCAACGAAGGCTTCGACTGGCTGTCGGACCGTTACGGCCGCCTGACGGCGCGTCTGGTGCGCACGGTCGGTCTGGTGCTGATCATCTATGCCGGTCTGCTGGGTCTGACGGCCTGGCGCCTGATCGACACGCCCTCGGGCTTCATTCCCGAGCAGGATCAGGGCTTCCTGATCGGCGTCATCCAACTGCCGGCCGGCGCTTCGCTGGATCGCACCCAGGCGGTGATGGAACGCGCCAGCAAGATCATCCAGGACACGCCCGGGGTGGACGGCACCGTGGCCTTCGCCGGCCTGGATGGCTCCAGCTTCTCGTTCGGCTCCAACGCCGCCACCATCTTCGTGCGTCTGAACGCGTTCGAGGATCGCACCAAGGAAGAGGCCGCCACGGCTCTGGCCGGGGCCATCACCCAGGCCACGGGTCAGATCGAGGACGCGCAGATCTTCGTCATCGCCCCCCCGGCGGTGCAGGGTCTGGGCACCGGCAACGGCTTCTCGATGATGATCCAGGATCGCGAAGGCGCCGGCTATCGTCCGCTGGAAGGCGCGACCTTCGCCATGATGGGCGCCGCCGCCCAGGCGCCGACCGAGGTCAGCCAGGTCTTCTCGACCTACAACACCGCCTCGCCGCGCATCACCGCCGACGTCGATCGTAACAAGGCGCTGATGATGGGCGTCCAGCCCAGCGCCGTGTTCGACACGCTGGGGGTCTATCTGGGCTCGTCCTACGTCAACGACTTCAACATGCTGGGCCGCACCTTCCGGGTGACGGCGCAGGCGGAGCCGACGTCGCGCGACGATATCGCGGACATCGCCAACCTGAAGACCAAGTCGTCGTCGGGGGCCATGGTGCCGATCGGTTCGGTGGCGAACCTGGTGAACGACTCGGGTCCGGCCCGGATCGTGCGCTACAACCTGTTCCCGGCGGCCGAGCTTCAGGGCAACGCCGCAGCAGGGGTGTCGTCGGGCGAGGCGCTGCAGATCATGGAAAACATGGCCGCGCAGACCCTGCCCCAGGGCTTCTCCTACGAATGGACGGGTCTGGCCTATCAGCAGAAGGCGGCCGGTTCGGGCGCGACGGCCATCTTCCTGATGGCGGTGGTGTTCGTCTTCCTGGTGCTGGCGGCTCAGTATGAGGCGTTCACGCTTCCTCTGGCGGTCATCCTGATCGTGCCGATGTGTCTGCTGGCGGCCATCATCGGCGTGAACCTGCGGGGTCTGGACAACAACATCCTGGTCCAGATCGGGCTCGTGGTTCTGATCGCGCTCGCGGCCAAGAACGCCATCCTGATCGTCGAGTTCGCCAAGCAAGCCGAAGAAGACCAGGGCATGAACCGGTTCGAGGCTGCGGTCGCCGCCGCCAAGACCCGTCTGCGTCCGATCCTGATGACCTCGTTCGCCTTCATCCTCGGCGTCGTGCCGCTGATGCTGGCGACGGGGCCGGGCGCCGAGATGAGGCAATCGCTGGGCACGTCCGTCTTCTCGGGCATGCTGGGCGTGACCTTCTTCGGCCTGATCTTCACGCCGGTCTTCTATGTGGTCAGCCGCTGGCTGTCCTCGAAGCTGCCGCAAGGCAAAAAGCCCAAACCCGCCACGACCCCTGATACGGCCGTGCGTTACGACGAAACCAGCGACCTGACCGATCCGAACGCTCCGGCGCCCGCGACCGGCCGGGGAGGGGACATCTGATGACCCGCAACAAGACCCTCAGCTTCCTGACCGCCGCAGCGTCGAGCGCCCTGCTCGCCGCCTGCGCGGTCGGGCCCAAGGCGCCGCCTGCCGATCTGCCTGTCGCCGGCACGGGCGCCTTCGTCGGCTCCGTCAGCCCCACCGTCTCGAACGCTGCGGCGCGCGACGACTGGTGGCGGCTGTATGAAGACCCGACGCTGGACGCCCTGATCCAGCAGGCCTTCGCCGAGAACAACCAGCTCGAAGCCGCCTTCGCCAACCTGCGCGCCGTCCGGGCGTCGCTGTCGGAGGCCCGCGTGGGCCGCTTCCCGACCACGACGACCAGCGCCCAGGCCCAGCGCAGCCGCGGCTCGGCCGCCACGGTCCAGGGCTTGCCTGCCGGTCAGGACGCGCCCGAGATCGACACCTATGACGTTGGCCTTCAGGCGTCGTACGAGATCGACCTGTTCGGCCGGGTGGAGTCCACCATTCGCGCCGCCCGCGCCGACGCCCGCGCCGCCGAGGCCGCCCTGGCCACGGTCCAGGTGACGGTCGCGGCCGAGACGACCCGCGCCTATGCCGACACCTGCTCGGCCAATGCGCAGATTGCGGTCGCGGAACGGACGCTGGAGCTGCAGCGCAACACCGCCAACCTGACCCAGACCCTGCTCGACGGCGGGGCCGGCACCGGGCTGGACGTGGCCAGCGCCCGCGCGGCCCTGGCCCAGACGGCGGCGACCCTGCCGACCCTGCGTGCAGCCCGCAACGAGGCGCTGTTCCGCCTGGCCACCTTGACCGGGGTCACCCCCGCCGAGGCCAGCCAGGCCGCCGCCGCCTGCGTTCGTCCGCCGCAACTGACCCAGCCGATCCCGGTCGGCGACGGTGCGGCCCTGCTGGCGCGTCGCCCCGACGTCCGTCAGGCCGAGGCTGAACTGGCCGCCGCCGCCGCCCGCGTGAACGTGGCCACCGCCAACCTCTATCCGCAGATCAGCCTGGGGGGCTCCATCGGCTCCACGGCGCTGGAATCGGGCGAACTGAGTGACGACCAGAACTTCCGCTTCAGCTTCGGTCCGCTGATCAGCTGGTCGTTCCCCAACGTCTTCGCCGCCCGCGCCCAGATCAAGGCCGCCGGCGCCCGTTCGGACGCCGCTCTGGCGACCTTCGACCAGACGGTGCTGACAGCCCTGCAGGAGACGGAAACGGCCCTGTCCAACTACGCCAACGAGCTGGACCGCCGTGCGGCCCTGACCGAGGCGCGCGACCAGGCGGCCCGCGCCGCCGACCTGTCGCGCCTGCGCTTCAACGCCGGCGCCGACAGCTTCCTGTTGGTGCTGGACGCCGAACGCACCCAGGCGGCGGCCGACGCGGCCCTGGCCCAATCGGACGCCCTGGTCACCACCTACCAGATCGCCCTGTTCCGCGCCCTGGCCGGCGGCTGGCAGGCCGACAGCTGATCGTTTCGCGCTAGCGACAAGACCAAAGGGCCGGGCGACGCATCGCCCGGCCCTTTTTTGTTTGCTCCGCCGCCTTGCCATCATCGCAACGCGCTGAACGAATGAGGAAACCGGTTACCTGCTCACGCATTGTTACATCCGCCATGGTCAAGCCGGTTCCTCCGCGCTAGATCGTGCTGCATGTGCGAGCGGGGGCAACCCGCCGGACGATCCGAAAAGCTCAGGGACTGCAATATGACCAAGTGGGTGTACGGCTTCGGCGGAGGCTCCGCCGACGGCGACGCGTCGATGAAGAACCTTCTCGGGGGCAAGGGCGCCAATCTGGCGGAAATGTCGTCGCTGGGTCTGCCGGTCCCGCCGGGCTTCACCGTCACGACCGAGGTCTGCACCCACTATTACGCCAACGGCGAGACCTATCCCGCCGATCTGGAAGCCCAGGTGAAGGCCGCTCTGGACGCGGTCGAGGCCATCGTCGGCAAGACCTTCGGCGACGTGAACAACCCGCTGCTGGTCTCGGTTCGCTCAGGCGCGCGGGCCTCGATGCCCGGCATGATGGACACCGTCCTGAACCTGGGTCTGAACGATCAGACGGTCGAGGGTCTGGCCAAGCTGTCGGGAGACCGCCGCTTCGCCTTCGACAGCTATCGCCGCTTCATCACCATGTATTCGAACGTCGTGCTGGGCCTCAGCCACGACGATTTCGAAGAGGTGCTGGACCAGCACAAGGACCGGCTGGGTGTCACCGTCGACACCGACCTGAAGGCCGAGGACTGGCAGAAGGTGGTCGCCGACTACAAGGCCGTGGTCGAGCGCGAGCTGGGCCATCCCTTCCCGCAGGATCCCAAGGACCAGCTGTGGGGCGCCGTGGGCGCCGTCTTCGCCAGCTGGATGAACGACCGGGCCAAATTCTATCGCCGCATGCACGACATCCCCGAAAGCTGGGGCACGGCCGTCAGCGTCCAGTCGATGGTGTTCGGCAATATGGGCGAGACCTCGGCCACCGGCGTGGCCTTCACCCGCAACCCTTCGACCGGCGAGGCGCGCCTGTACGGCGAGTTCCTGATCAACGCCCAGGGCGAGGACGTGGTCGCGGGCATCCGAACGCCGCAAAGCCTGACCAAGATCGGCCGCGAGGAGATGGGCGAGACCGCCCCCTCGATGGAAGAGGCCATGCCGGAAGTCTTCGGCCAGTTCGTCACGGTGGTGAACACGCTGGAGAGCCACTATCGCGACATGCAGGACATCGAGTTCACGGTCGAACAGGGCCGGCTCTGGATGCTGCAGACCCGCAACGGCAAGCGTACGGCCAAGTCGGCGCTGAAGATCGCCGTGGACCTGGCGGCCGAGGGCGTGATCACCCAGGAAGAGGCCATCAGCCGCGTCGAGCCGTCGGCTCTGGACCAGTTGCTGCACCCGACGCTGGACCCCGATGCGGCCCGCACCGTGGTCGCCGCCGGCCTGCCGGCCTCGCCCGGCGCCGCCACCGGCAAGATCGTCTTCGACGCCGACGAGGCCGAACGCATGTCCGGCCTGGGCGAGGCGGTCATCCTGGTGCGTGAGGAAACCAGCCCCGAAGACATCCACGGCATGCATGCGGCGCGCGGCATCGTCACGGCGCGGGGCGGCATGACCAGCCACGCCGCCGTCGTGGCGCGCGGCATGGGGCGCGCCTGCGTCTCCGGCGCTGGCGAGATCCATATCGACGAGGCCAAGGGGACCTTCACCGCGCGCGGCCGCACCTTCAAGACCGGCGAGATCATCACCATCGACGGCTCGAAGGGCGAAGTGCTGGACGGCGCCGTGCCGATGATCGAGCCCGAGCTTACCGGCGACTTCCAGACCCTGATGGCCTGGGCCGACAAGGTGCGCCGCCTGAAGGTGCGCGCCAACGCCGAGACGCCGCTGGACGCCAAGACCGCGCGCGGTTTCGGCGCCGAGGGCATCGGCCTGTGCCGCACCGAGCACATGTTCTTCGACGACACCCGGATCGCTGCCGTGCGCGAGATGATCCTGGCCGACGACGAAGCGGGCCGCCGCACGGCCCTGGCCAAGATCGCGCCGTTCCAGAAGTCGGACTTCGTCGAACTGTTCGAGATCATGGCCGGCCTGCCGGTCACGGTGCGCCTGCTGGACCCGCCGCTGCACGAGTTCATCCCCCACACCGAGGAGGACATCGACGCCCTGGCCGCCTCGTCGGGCATCGACGCCGACAAGCTGAAGCGCCGCGCCAAGGAGCTGCACGAGACCAACCCCATGCTGGGCCATCGCGGCTGCCGCCTGGGCGTCGCCTATCCCGAAATCTACGAGATGCAGGTCCGCGCCATCATCGAGGCGGCGCTGGAGGTTCAGAAGACGTCGGGTCAGGCCCCGCTGCCGGAGATCATGCACCCGCTGGTCGCCCTGGGTCTGGAAATGAAGTTCCTGCGCGAACTGACCGACCGCACCGCCAAGGCCGTGTTCGAGGAGACGGGCGAGACCATCGACTATCTGGTCGGCACCATGATCGAGCTGCCGCGCGCGGCCATCCGCGCGGGGGACCTGGCCGAATACGCCCAGTTCTTCAGCTTCGGCACCAACGACCTGACCCAGACGACCTTCGGCATCAGCCGCGACGACTCGGGCCGGTTCCTGCAGGCCTATCTGGACAAGGGCATCTTCGAGACCGATCCCTTCGTGCGTCTGGACCAGGACGGCGTCGGCGGTCTGATCGAGATCGCCGCCGAGCGGGGCCGGGCAGTTCGGCCCGAGGTTAAGCTGGGCATCTGCGGCGAACACGGCGGCGACCCGTCGTCCATCGCCTTCTGCGAGAAGGCCGGCCTGGACTACGTCTCCTGCTCGCCCTACCGCGTGCCCATCGCCCGACTGGCGGCGGCGCAGGCGGCGCTGAACGTGGAGCGCGAGAAGGACCGCTAGTCCCTCTCCTCATCGGATCATGAAAAGGGCGGTCTCTGACGAGGCCGTCCTTTTTCTTTGTCACAAAACCGCCAACCTTGGCGGAACAACGTATGTGTCATCGGGTCCACAGGTATTCGTAGTGTTTCTGAACCTCTGGAACAGACGGCCGCGTCACCTATTTAAGCTCTCGCTGGATGGGGCTGATGATCGGTTCGGTCATCACATCTAGGAGTTAATAAGAAACAATGCGTAACATTATTCTCGCCGCCGTCGCCGTTTCCGCAGTCGCCGCTCCGGCCTTTGCTCAAACCAATCCTGAGCCGCGCGGTTACGGTTCGCTGGGCTACACTCATCTTGAAGGCGACAATGCAACGACGGGCGCGGTCACGGGTCGTCTGGGCGTAAACCTCAACCGTTACATCGCGCTGGAAACCGAAGCCTCGGTCGGCGTCAAGGACGACGACTTCACCGTCGCGGGCGTCGATGGCTCGATCAAGCACGAGTGGGACGCCGCCGGTTATGTGGTCGGCAAATATCCGGTCGGCGACAAGCTGGAGCTGTTCGCGCGCGGCGGCTATGGCCACACCGAACTCAAGCAGGAGTTCCCCGGCGCCAACACCGACGTGGGCGGCGACAGCTGGAACTACGGCGCCGGCGCTAACTACTATCTGGACGGCGTGAACGGCGTGCGGGCCGACTGGACCCGTCGTGACTATCGTGACGATGCCGGCAAGGCCGACGCCTATTCGGTCAGCTACATCCGTCGCTTCTGATCTTTAGGGTCAGCTAGAACGACGAAGGCGCGCTCCGTAAGGGGCGCGCCTTTCGCGTTCAGGACAGTGATGTCAGGCGAAGTCGCCCGCGAGG
Source organism: Brevundimonas sp. (assembly GCF_046295075.1). GTDB lineage: Bacteria > Pseudomonadota > Alphaproteobacteria > Caulobacterales > Caulobacteraceae > Brevundimonas. The sequence goes on from NZ_JBKBOC010000002.1 coordinate 18,693, forward strand.
GCCCAGCGCTGAGAGCCCTCGCCGAACGGACGCACGAACCAGTCGCGGTACTGTTCGAAGGTCTCGATGATCTTCTGGCGCAGATCGGGCGGATTCACCGCCTCGCCGCGCTGACGTTTCATCGCCGCGACGCAATCGACCACCATATTCTGGTGGGCCGAACCGCCCATGCTCTTCAGCACGGCGGCGATATCCTGAGCCAAGCTTTCCAGCACCTGCTTCGGTGTCATGTGAGCCATCTGGGAAATCCCCTGTTCTCGACAATCGAATGCGTTGCAAAATACTGTGACAGTTTCAAGCGTGGCGGCGCAAGAATCATCATGGATGGGAATTAACCTGACATAACGCGGGTCACGCGCTTTGGTTCTCTTAAGGGAGAAACCATGAAGAATTTCGATCCGGCAGTCGCCACGGCCCAGTGGTTGGCGACCCTGTCGCCCCAGGAGACGGCCGGCGCCGTCGCCTATACCCACGGATCGCACTGGTTGATCCTGTGGAGTTTCCTGGTTTCGGCCCTAGTCGCCTGGATTATCGTGCGTACCGGCCTGCTGGTCGCGATCCGCAGCCGGATCGAGCGCCGCCGTCGCCGGCCGCTGATGGCCAGTTTCGCCGTCGCCCTGGTCTATTCGATCATGAGCTGGGTGCTGACCCTGCCGTGGTCGATCTATGAAAGCTGGTATCGCGAGAAACAGTATGGCCTGACCAGCCAGGCCCTGGGCGGCTGGCTGGGCGAGGCGGTCATCGGGGCGGCCATCTCGGTCGTCGTGACCACGCTGCTGCTGGTCGCCATCTACGCCTTGATCCGGCGCGCGCGACGGTTCTGGTGGGGCTGGGCGTCGGGGGTGACGGCGGCCTTCATCGTCATCGGCCTGGTGATCTCGCCCCTGGTGATCGAGCCGATCTTCAACACCTATACGCCCGCGCCGAACGGGCCGGTGCGCGACGCCGTCGTGGCGCTGGCCAAACAGACCGGCACGCCGTCGGACAAGATCTTCATCTACGACGGCTCCAAACAGTCCGACCGCTACACCGCCAACGTCTCGGGCCTGTTCGGAACGGCGCGTGTGGCGATGAGCGACACCATGTTCAAACAGGGCGCGGACCTGGCAGAGGTGCGCGGCGTCGTCGGCCATGAAATGGGTCACTATGTTCACGCCCACATCCTTTGGATGGTGGGGGTGCTGGTCCTGCTGTCGGCCCTGGCCTTCTGGCTGACGGATCGGCTTTATCCGCTGGCGCACAGGCTGCTGAGGGCGGACCGTGTGGGCGACATCGCCGATCCCGCCGGCCTGCCGCTGCTGGCCCTGGTCCTGGCCTTCCTGGGCGTGCTCGCCACCCCGGTCTTCGCCACGATGACGCGGACGATGGAGGAAGACGCCGACCATTTCTCGCTGGTCCACGCCAATGAGCCGGACGGCCTGGCCAAGGCCCTGATCAAGACCGCCGAATACCGCGCCCCGTCGCCCTCGGCGGTGGAGGAGTTCCTGTTCTACGATCATCCCAGCGTCGAGAACCGTATCCGCCGGGCGATGGAATGGAAGGCGACGCATCCTCCCCAAGCCTTGGCAGGGCAACCGCCCAGGCCGTGAGGCATTGAAGGCTCCGCCATCCAGCGGAGCCTTTTTCTGATGATCGACCTCTATCGCGGCTTCGGCCTGGGCATCCCGGCGTTGATGGACATCGCGCCCCTGATCGCGCGGGTCGTGGTCGGGGGGATGTTCTTCCTGTCCGGCTTCTACAAGCTGTTCACCCCGGCCCAGGCCGAGAAGATGCAGAAGACGATGGTCGAGGCCGGCATCGCCGCGCCGCGCCAGACCGCCCGGTTCGTGTCGGTGTGCGAGTTCGCCTTCGGCGCCCTGCTGATCATGGGCTTGTTCACCAGTCTGGCGGCGCTGGTGCTGCTGATCATCAGCCTGGTCGCCCTGGTGACCGTGGCGTCCAAGTCGGTCGAGGGGACCAGTCTCGGCTATCGCCTCTCCAGCTATTTCGACCTGCCGGAGACCCTGCTAATGGTGATCCTGATCTGGCTGATCGCCAACGGGCCGGGGCTGTGGAGCCTGGACTTCGTCCTGTTCCTGCCCCGGCTGTAGGCTTAAAGCGCAATAAAATCTGATCGAGACTGACGTTGGAGGTGCCTCGGTCAGGATCTGCCATCAGGCCAACATGCGCACCTTGGGCTCACGATCCCACTGGCGAGTTCGAGCGGGGGCGAGGAAGGCCTCGGCGTCCTTGGACAGATCGATCACCCCCTCGTCCGGCTCGACCCCCGCCTTGTCCAGAAGGGGCTGGGCCTCTGGGGTGTGGCCGACGGCCTTGAGGTGGCCGAAGGCGTCCTTGGCGAAGTCGACCGCCGCGCCTTCCTTCAGCAACTGGGCGCAACCGTCGTCGGACAGGACGATGGCGACCGCGTCGAACAAGACAGAAGGGCTGCCGGCCAGCTGACCGTCGGCGGCCAGGGTCTTGCCGCCCTTCAGCTGTGCGCTGCCAATCTTGGGCGCGACGATGAAGACCGAACCGCCGTCGCCTTCGACCGTCGCACGAACGGCGTCGATGACCGCGCCGTCCGAGCCGTCGGCGACCAGGATGGCGACCTTTCGCCCCTTCAGGGTGTCGGGATATTTGCCGACGATGCGAAGCGCAGGCGAGGCGTCCAGATCGATGGGGGCAACGCCCGGGTCGGACGCCTTGGGCAGGGGCAGGTTCAGGCCGTCGGCGACGCGCTGAGCCAGGGTTTCATCGACGTTCTGCAGATTGGCCAGAACGCGCTCCCGGACGTGGGCCAGCGACACCTTGGACAGTTCGAACACGATGGCGCTGGCCAAATGGGCCTGTTCGATCTCGGTCTGCGAGCGGAAGAACAGCCGCGCCTGGCTGTAGTGGTCGGCGAAGGTTTCGGCGCGCAGCCGGACCTTCTCGCCTTCGACCGGAACGGGCGCGGTGCGGAAGCCGCCCTTCGGGTCTTCGCGCGGGCCGCCGTCCTCGCCCGCCTCGGCTAGGCTGTTGGGTTCATAGTTGGCGCGGCCCTTGGGCACGGCCATCTGCATATGGCCGTCGCGCTGGAAGTTCTGGAAGGGGCAGCCCTTGGCCTGGTTGATCGGGATCTGGTGGAAGTTGACCGTGCCCAGGCGCGACAGCTGGGTGTCCTGATAGGAGAACAAGCGGCCCTGCAGCAGCGGATCCTCCGAGAAGTCGATGCCCGGCACGATATTGGTCGGCAGGAAGGCGACCTGTTCCGTCTCGGCGAAGAAGTTGTCGGGGTTGCGGTCCAGAACCATGCGGCCGATCACGCGGATCGGATAATCCTCTTCCGGCACCAATTTGGTGGCGTCCAGGATGTCGAAGGGCAGGGCGTCGGCCTGTTCCTGGGTGAACAGTTGCACGCCGAACTCCCATTCGGGGAAGTCGCCCTGATCGATGGCTTCATACAGGTCGCGGCGGTGATAGTCGGGATCGGCGCCCGCGATCTTGACCGCCTCGTCCCAGCAGGTCGACTGCGTCCCCAACTTGGGCCGCCAGTGGAACTTGACCAGGGTCGCCTCGCCCTCGGCGTTCAGCAGGCGGAAGGTGTTGACGCCGAAGCCTTCTATCATGCGCAGGCTGCGCGGGATGCCGCGATCCGACATGGCCCACATGACCATGTGCATGCTCTCGGGCATCAGGCCGATGAAGTCCCAGAAGGTGTCGTGGGCGCTGGCCGCTTGGGGATAGCCCTTGTCTGCCTCCATCTTCACCGAATGGATCAGGTCCGGGAACTTGATCGCATCCTGGATGAAGAAGACGGGAATGTTGTTGCCGACCAGGTCCCAGTTGCCCTCGGTCGTATAGAATTTGACCGCAAAGCCGCGCACGTCGCGCGGCGTGTCCACCGACCCCGCGCCGCCGGCGACGGTCGAGAAGCGGGTGAACAGCTCTGTCTTCTTGCCGACCTCGGTCAGAATCTTGGCGGTGGTGACGTCCGACAGGCTGTCGGTCAGTTCGAAGAAGCCGTGGGCGGCCGACCCGCGAGCGTGAACAATCCGTTCGGGGATCCGCTCATGGTCGAAATGCTGGATCTTCTCGCGAAGAATGAAATCCTCTAGCAGGGTCGAACCGCGCGGCCCGGCCTTTAAGGAGTTCTGGTTGTCGCTGATCGGCACGCCGTGATTGGTGGTGGTGCGGGTCTGCGGCGTGGCGGCGGTCTGGTGCAGTTCGCCAGCATTGCCGATTTCGGACGCCAAGGCGCGCGTAGGGGTCTTGGCCATCTGAAAACTCTCTGAGAAGCCGGCGGCCACAAAGCGCGGCGCGCGTCGTGACCATAACGGTGCTCAGGGTCGATGGTTCTGTGCGGCATCGCTCATAGCGTTCGAATGTCGCAGAGAGATGTCAGCTTTGGACCGTCAGAGTTCATGCGATGGGTTTCGCCTCGGGCAGTTAGCCGCTGAGTCGTGGCCCGTCACCGGCGTCAGAACTCCTCCCAGCCATCGCTGTTCGCGCCGACCGCGATGTCTCGGCCGCCGGCGACCTTGATCACGCGCTGTTCGATGCGAGGCGAGGGGCGCGTCGAGCGGCGGCTTGAGACCGGGGCGGGCGCATTGCGCGAGGCGCCTTTTCCGGCGGAAACCTGGAAGAAGGCGACCTCGGATGACAGTTCGGCGGTTTCCTGACGCAGGGCGGTGCTGGCGGCGGTGGCTTGTTCGACCATGGCGGCGTTCTGCTGGGTCACCTGATCCATCTGGTTCACGGCGACATTGATCTCCTGAAGGCCGGTCGCCTGTTCCTTGGCGGAGGCGGCGATCTCGACGACCAGGGCGCTGATGTCGTCGACCTGTGAGGCGATGGCCTGCAGGGCGGAACCGGCCTGGCTGACCAGGCGCACGCCGTTCTCGACTTCGGAGCCGGACTTGGAGATCAGGGTCTTGATCTCCTTGGCGGCTTCGGCCGAACGTTGGGCCAGGGCGCGGACCTCGGAGGCCACGACGGCGAAGCCGCGACCGGATTCTCCGGCCCGAGCCGCCTCGACCCCGGCGTTCAGGGCCAGCAGGTTGGTCTGGAAGGCGATCTCGTCGATGACGCCGACGATCTGGCTGATCTGGCGCGAGCCGCCTTCGATCTTCTGCATAGCCTCGACGGCGTTCATCACGACCGCGCCTGAGGCCTCGGCGCTCTTGCGGGCGCCATTGGTGACATCGGCGGCCTGGTTTGCGGCCTCGGCGGTCTTCTTCACCGTGACGGTGATTTCGTCGAGCGCAGCGGCGGTCTCTTCCAGGGCGGCGGCCTGCTGTTCGGTGCGACGCGACAGGTCTTCCGATGCCTGGCTGATCTCGCCGGCGCCGGAATCGATGCCGTGAACCGAACCCAGGACGCCCGTGACGGTCTCTTCCAGGCGGGAGATGGAGCGGTTGAAGTCGGTTTTCAGAACCTCGCTGCGGGCAGGGAAGGGCGCGTCGATACGGTAGATCAGATCGCCTTCGGCCAGGGCCGACAGACCCTTGCCCAAGCTTTCGATGACGACGGTGTTCTCGGCGGCTTCCTGCTGAGCCAGGGCTTCACGGCGGCGACGTTCGACTTCGGATTGGTCGCGCATCGATTCCGTTTCCGTCTCCAGCGCCTTGGCGCGCAGGCCGTTGTCGCGGAAGACCTGCATGGCCTGAGCCATGGCGCCGACCTCATCCTTGCGGTCGGTGTCGGGGATGGCGACGTCCAGCTTGCCGTTGGCCATGACCGACATGGCGCCGGTCATGCGGCGGACGGGCGCGACCATCAGGATGGACAGTTGCACGCCCAGGAAGACGGCGGCGGCGACCAGGATCAGTCCCCCGACCGCCAGGGCGATAAAGGAGGCGGTGATCGCCGACGCCTGTTCGGCGTCGCGCACGTTCATCCGCTCGACTTCCATATCGCGAAGGTCGGTGATGGCCTTGGTGATGTGTGTGACGCGCACCCTGTCGCCGGAATCGATCACGACGCGGCGCGCGGCCTCGATACGGGCGGGGTCCAGCGCCGCCTCGGTCAGCGGCGTGCCGAACTCGGTGCGCCAGGCGGCGGCGTCGGCCTGGGCCTTCTCGACCAGCGCCTTCTCTTCCGGCGTCAGGTTGGCGGCGCCGAGAGCGGCCACCGAGGCTTCGAACTGTTCCCAGCCCTTTTTGTATACCTCCAGATAGTCGGCGTTTCCGGTCAGCAGCACGCCGCGCATCTGCGAGTTCAGGCGAATGAAGCCCTTCTCGGCCACATGGGTGTGGTCGATGATCGACTTGCTCTCGGCGTTCAGCTCAGCCGCCGTCTTCATCGCCGACAGTTGGAAGAAGACCGCCCCGATCATTGCGGCCGCGACGGTCAGCAGAAGGGCGAAGGCGATCGCCAGTTTCCGCTGCATCGGGATGTTCTTCGGGTTCATGCGGTCATCTCGGCGGCTTTGGGGCGGAAGCCCGGAACGGCGGACCGTTCCGGGCAAGATGTAGTCTAGAAGGCGGTTTGGACGCGGACGGTGGCGGTGTTGCCGCTGTCGTCGCCGATGAAGGTCCCGGTTCGGTTATCGACCGACCAGGCGCTCCAGTGGGCGGAGACGCGGGTGTTGTTCGTGGGATACCAGTTGACGCCCAGCAACCAGGTGTCGCCTTCACCGCCGGTCGGGTTGTCGCTGTAGTCTGCGGTGTCGTAGCGGCCGACGATCTCGACCGCGCCGTAGCCGTCGGTCCCCAGCGGGTTCAGCACCTTGGGTCGGCCCCATGTGCCGGTGCGGGGCGAGAGGGGCGGCTTTTCGCCGGTGATGAAGAAGCCGGCGGAGAGGCTGTAGGCGTCCTGATCGAAGTCGCGCGCGGCGGTCTGGACCACGCGCTTGCCGCCTTCGGCCATCAGCCAGCCCGAGCGATGCACGCCGCCCAGTTCCAGACCGAGGCCCTTGCTGCCCTTGGGGTCGGCGATCGTACCGCCCGACAGGCGCAGATTGTCGTTGCCGCGCGACGAGACGACCAGGCTGCGCGAAGCGATCGACGCGTTCGGCGTCAGGTCCTCGACGAAGCCCCAGCCGCCGAGATGCAGGAAGCCGGCGTCGGTCTTGAACGGCGACCAGTGGGTGCGGCCCATCAGGGTGACGCTGTCATTGGCTGTGCCGGTGCTGATGGCGTCGCCGGTGACCGAGAGCGAGGCGTGCCAGACGCTGCCGGTCAGCTTGGAGGTCACGCCGACGCCGTAAGCGCCGCGTTCCGGGCCGATGGTCGAGACCATCAGGCTGCGCTCCAGGAAGGGAACCACGTCTTCCGCCGTCCCGCCCTCGACGCCGCGGTCGTTCAGGCGCTGGCCTGCCGAGACCTCCAGGTCGCGGCCGCCGATCTTGGTGTTATAGGCGACGAAGGCGTTGGCGACGCTGACGGCGTTATCGGCGAGGTCGGCTTCGATCCAGTAGGTGAAGCCGCCGGCGATCTTGCCTTGGCCGCCAAGGCGCAGGCCGCGCAGCTCGGTGGTGGTCAGATTGCGACCATCGAAGTCCGAGCCGAATGTGGTCGACAGGTCGGCCGTGACGCGGATGCGCGGCTTGAAGGTGAAGGCGCCGTCCGGGCTGCGCAGTTCGGGCAGGCCCGTGGCCCAATCGACGGGCGCGGGAGCCGGCGCGGCTGTCATGGCTGCGGTCTGGACTGGACGCGTCGCGACGGCGGCCGGGGATCCGGCGACGGCGGGGGCGGCCGGGACCGGAACCGCTGTCCGCGACTGGGCCTCAAGCTGTTCGAGGCGGGCGGACAGGGCCTGCACCTGAGCGCGCAGAGCGGCGATCTCGTCGGCGGACGGCGCAGACTGGGCGAAGGCGGAGGTGGCGAGCGCGGCAAGGCCGACACCCGCCGCGAAAGTGCGGTGAATGTGCATGAACAACACGTCTAAAGGACGATTGTTAAGGAGCCCCCAAATCGCGATACGGAAAACTGCGTAGCTTGGAAGCAGCGCCGCCGGAGGTTCGTAAGCGCGTCGGGATCACGCAGGTGCGAACTCAAAGCCTCGACCTGGGCGCGGGGGGCTAATCGATCAGAACGGGAAGAAGATCGGGATCGCAATCATGGCCGCCACCCAGGTCACCAGGTTCAGCGGCAGGCCCACACGCACGAAGTCCATGTAGCTGTAGCCGCCCATGTTGAAGACCAGCACATTAGTCTGATAGCCGAACGGCGTGGCGAAGGCGGCGGAGGCGGCCATCATCACGCAGACCAGGAAGGGCCGGGGATCGACCCCCAGGCTTTCGGCCAGGGCCACCGCGATGGGGGTGATCAGCACCGCGACCGTGGCGTTGGACAAGAGTTCGGTGGCGAACAGGGTCACGCCGTACAGGACGATCAGCGCGCCCAGCGGTCCCATCGGCCGGATCACGCCGATGAGACGATCCGCGCCCGCAGAGGCCAGGCCGGTGACTTCGATGGCCGTGCCGACGACCACCATGCCGGCGATCAGCAGCAGGATTTCGGGCCGTAAGCCGGCATAGGCCTCTTCCGGCGTGATGACCCTCAACAGGATCAGCCCGACCGCGCCCGCGAAGGCCGAGGCGGCGATCGGCGCCCAGCCCAACGCGGCCGAGGCGATCACCAGGACGAAGACGGCGAGCGAGATCATCGCCGGTCGCAACTGGAAGGGTCGATCCGCCGCTCCATACAGATCAACGTCGCCCAGGTGCGCATCGCCTGAACCGTCGGACTGATTGCGCGACTCGCCCAGGCGCGGCAGGCCGAAGGGCAGGATGCGTTTACGTCGGCCTGCGGCCTCCGCCTCGGTGCGCCGGCGCGTCTCTTCCATTTCGGCCAAGCGCGCAGCCTGCGCCTCATCCATGGCGACCGACCGGCCCAGTTGGCGCGCGCCGACGAAATAGAGCCACAGGCCGCCGACGACGGCGATAAACAGGCCGACGGGCGTGATCTCGAACAGGCCGAAGACGGGCTGGCCGGCATTGCGCGCCATGTCGTTGACCAACAGGTTTGTCGAGGTGCCGATCAGGGTCAACAGACCGCCCAGCACGGTGACGTGGCTGAGCGGCATCAGGAAACGTTTGGGCGATAGTTTTAGCGATTGAGCCACATCCCGGATCACCGGCGCCGCCAGCACCACCACCGGCGTATTGTTCAGGAAACCGCCGACCGAGCCGCACAGGCCGATGACGATCCATATGCCCCTCGCGCCGATCCGGGCGGCCAGCTGGGTCGCCTGGCGGATCAGCAGACCCAGCAGGCCCGACAACTCGATCGCATAGGCGATGACGAACAGGCCGGCCAGGGCGATGACGGCCGGACTGGCGAAGGCGCCCTGCACCTCGACGGGGCGCACGACGCCCAGCAGCAGAAGCACGGCGGCGCCGGTCAGGGCGACGACGTCGGCGCGAACCTTGCCGTGGATCAGCACGCCGACCACGCCGATGAGCACCGCAAGGGCTGCGATCTGATCGAATGTCATGATCCCGTGCAGACCGCCCCCCGCCACGCTCGTCAACCTTTTTCGGGTGATCGTCCCCAAAACAGCGAACTGCGTGCTAGAGTGGTTCCATGCTCGAACCGATCGCGTCGCCTCGCCCGTCGGTCGTCGCGCTCGCGGCGTCCCTTCTCCTTTTCGGTCCCGTTCTCGGCGGTTGCCAGCGCGAGGAGGCCGAGCCTGCGCCACAGCCCGCACCCGTTGCGGCGCCGACGCCTGTGGTCACCGTCGCCTCCTCACCGACCCTGGATCGCGCAAGCCTGCTTCAGGCTATGGACCTCGCCGCCTCGGCCTTTGCAGCGGGGCGTGAGGTCGGGGGCGCGTCCCTGGCGGGCCGACGGTTCGTCGTGCGCCAGGCCTTTGGCTGCGGTGGTCCGGCCTCGTTATCCGCTGAAACAACCCCCGACGACGGTCTGCCGGCCCTTGCATGGGGCGCGCGCAATCAAAGCCTGAAACTCAGCCTGGCGCCCGGCGACTGGTCGCAATCGGCCCTGATCGCCGATGACGCCGAGACCTGGGAGGCGGCGGAGGGCTTCTGGCTGGCGCGTCCCTGGTTGCGGACCGAGGGGTGTTCAGCCGCGCAGGGCGATCCTCTGGCCCAAGGTCAGGCGTCGCCGCAGACCATGGGGCTGGCGGCCGTCTTCAACGAGGGCGGTTCGCGGACCGGGCGTCGCAACGGCCGCGCCTATGAGTTCACCGTGCGGGGCGAGGGCGACCAGCCGCTCGTCGCGCCTGCCCAAGGGTATCGACTGGTGCTGGAGGGCCGCATGGCCGCCTTCGCAGACGGTCGCGCCGTCCGCTGCCGCGCGTCTGGCCTGGATCAGCGGCCGATTTGCATCGGCGCCGTCCAACTGGATCGCGTCGCCTTCGAGGACGCCGACGGCAAGATGTTGAGCGAGTGGCGCGACGGCTGAGGGCCTGGTCGGCCGCCAAGCGGGCTTCGGCCAGCGTCAGGCGGCGTAGTATTTGCGGTAGGCCTGATAGTCGTAGCCGGCATGGCCGTAGTCTTGTTTCGCCTGCGCCCTGACATCGACCTGGGTCAGGGTGACGCCCAGGGTGCGAGCGCCGGACTGGTTCAGGATGCGGATTGCGGCGGCGACGGCGCGCGCGGGGGTCTTGCGCCAGCGGGCCAGCAGAAGGACAGTGTCGGCCTTGGCCGCCAGGACGCGGGCGTCGGCCAGGACCAGCACCGGCGCCGTGTCGATGACGATCAGATCGAAGCCCTGACGTAGCTCCGACAGCAGGGCGTCCATTGGCGGGGCGGCGAAGAGGTCGTCCGCCGACAGGCCGGAACCCGACAGCGGCAGAACATGCGCGCCTGATGCGGGGTCCAGCACCAGAAGGTTTCGCCAGGACGCCGCGCCGTGCAGCACCTCGGCCAGGCCCGCATTGGGATCCAGACCCAGCATCCGCGTGACGCCGCGCCGACGCGGGTCGCCGTCGATCAGCAGAACACGTCCGCCCGACCGGGCCGCCACACGCGCCAGGCAGACGGCGGCGGTGGTCTTGCCCTCGCAGGGCAGGGCGGAGGTGACGGCGACGATGCGGCCGGCCGGTTCGCCCACCACGCTGACGTTGGGGGTGATCGAGGTGCGCAGGGCGCGAAACGCCTCGGTGAAGACCGACAGCGGCCGTTGCAGCACCAGGTCGATGGGGTGCAGGTCGCAGTCTTCCAGCGCGGCGACGGAGGAGGCCAGCGGGATCGCACCGATGGGGGGCAGACCCAGCTTGCGTTCGATGTCGTCGGGGCCGCCCAAGCCGGTCTGCATCGTATTGGCGACGATGACGGCGAAGGCGCCCGCGCCGACGCCCAGCACCAGCCCCAGCGCGAGGCTGAGCGTCAGGTTCGGCGCGCTCTGCGAGGTCGGCGGCGTGGCGCGCGAGACGATGCGGGCGTCGGCCTGTTCGACGCCGGTCTGGGCGCTGGTTTCGCGATAGCGATCCAGGAAGGCGCGGTAGATGGCGCGCGCGGCCTCGGCTTCTCCCTCCAGTTCGCGCAGGCGCACCGAGGCGGCATTGTTGTCGGCCAGGGCGCCGCGGGCGGCGTTCAGGCTGGCCTGGACCGAGGCGGCACGTTGCTGGGCGACCTGGGCCTGGGCGTCCAGGTTGGAGACGACGCGGCGGATCTCGGCCTGGATCTGGGCGTCGATGTCGGCCAGTTCCTGGCGGGCGCGGATCATGTCGGGGTGAAGCGGACCATAGCGAACGGACAGGTCGGCGACGCGGGTGCTGATCGCCGCACGTTGGGCGCGCAGGTTCTGGACCACGGGCGAGGTCAGGGCCTCGCCGACATCGTCGCCGTTCGATCCGGCCGCCATCTGGGATCGGGCGGTGCGCAGGCGGGCGTCTTGTTCCGCCTGTTGTGCGCGGGCGGACGCCAGTTGCTGGTTATAGACCGAGATTTCCTGCTCGGTCAGGGTCGCGCCCTGGGCGCTGAGCAGGCCGTTTTCGATGCGGTAGAGGGAGACGGCGGCGTCGGCGGTCTCGACCTGGCGGCGCAAGTCTTCCAGCCGGGCGCCGAGGAAGGCGTTGGCCTGGCTGTTGGCGTCGAACTTGGCGGTCAGCTGGGACTGAAGGTAGCGTTCGGCGAAGGCGTTGGCGATGCGGGCGGCCTTGGTCGGGCTGTCCGAGGTGAAGCCGACCGCCATCGAATAGGTCAGGCCGACGCGGCGCACGGTCAGGCGGCGGCTGACGGCGTCGATGACCTGCTGGCGTTCGATCTCGCGGTCGGGGATCGCGGCGCGGCCGGTCCGGTCGGTGAGGGCGGCGAAGGGCGATTTGCGCAGTCGGGCGTTGAACTCGGGATCCTGGGTCAGGTTCAGCGCGTCCACGACGCCGGCCGCGAGTTGGGGCGACTTCAGCACCTCGACCTCGGTGTCGACGATGGCCGCCTCGGCGTCGAGGGCGGACAGGACCGCCGGGCCGGCGATCACCTGTTCCTTGCGGGTGTTGATCTGGAGATTGGCGGTGGCGGTATAGACCGGCGTCTGGCCCAGCATCAGGGCGAAAACGATCAGGCACACGATAGTCGAGACCGTCGTGAACAGGACGAAGCGACGACGGAAAGCGGCGATCAAACCGTGGATATCGATGGCGTCGTCGGCGTGCTGGATTGAGGCGCCCAAGGCGGGGTCGTTCTGTGTCATCGCGCCATCGAACGGTGATCGTCAGCCTCAGTCGTGCGATGTCGCCTTCAGGTTGTCAATGTTCGCGCTGTGGCCATTGTCAGAACTGGGCAACGGTCGCGACATAGAAGCGGGTCGAACGGTAGCTGGGGCCTTGGGTGGCGCCGGACGAGGACTGGTCAAGCCAGGTCAGGCCGGCGGTGAAGCCGTAGCGACGATTGATCCGGTAGGCGGCGCTGACGCCGGCGCCGAAGCGCGTGTCGGTGCGGGCCAGACCGTTGTAGGCGTCGTCGGCATAGGTCGCCTGGGCCGTCAGGATCAGATTGCGCAGCAGCTCGTGATCGACGGTGAGCGACAGGTCGGTGCGCAGGGCGCCGGCCGCGCCGATGACGCCCGTATCCTCGACGGTTCGCGCTGCGGCCGCCGTGACGGTGGTCAGCTGCGTAGGGAACCAGGACAGTTTTACCCGGCCTCCGACGCCGTCCAGATCGCCGAACGCCGCGTCCTCGAAGTCCTGGCGGATATAGCCGGCGGCGATCTCGCCCCGGACCAGGGCGCCCAGTTCGAAATCCACGCCCGCCAGGGTCTGATGGCCCGACGAGGTCCGCAGGGGCCGGCCGGCGATGCGGTCGTAGTCGCGGTCGTCGTTGACGACCTGTAGGAAGATCGCCGTGGCGGGGGAGAGAGCATAGTCGGCGCGGCCGGTCAGGGTGAAGAGGGTGCGGTCGCGGTCGTCCTGTTCGATCACGGCGCCCGTTTCGCTGAAGCCGTCGCGGTAGTCGTAGCGGTGAACGGCGGCGCGCGCCGAGACGCGCAGACGCCCACTGGCGCGCTCAGCGCCAAGAGAGGCGGAGGCCAGGTCGAAGGCGATGGGACGTCGCGCGGTCGGATCGGCGCCGGCGGCGGTGCGGGCCTCGTGGTCATGGGCGTAGTCGGCAGCGAAGGTGATGCTGGAACCGCGAACGACATCAAGGCGGCCGGCGCCGCCCAGATTCCAGTCGATGATATTCTCGCTGTCGAAGTCGAGATTTCGGCCGATCTGGGTGCGGGCTTGGGCCTGGAGTGCGTGGCGGGACCAGTTGGATTTGGCGGCGATCTCGGGGCGCAGTCGCAGGGTCGTGGCGGCTTGGCGGTCGTCATCGGCGGCGAAGACGTTGTCATCTTGGACGATGTCAAACTGAAGTTTGGGAAACACCCTGAAGCCGCCTGTGCGGATGCCCAAGGCGTCATAGGCAGGTTGCGGACGGTCCCGCACGGCGACGGCGCGATCGCGGACGAACAGGGCGGCCGTGCGGTCCTGGGCCGAGATTAGAGATTGGGCGGACGCTTCGGTCGCGCCGAATACGAGCAGCGAGGCGGCGGCTGGAAGGATGTCGCGTCGCATCGGCCCCCGCCTTTCGCTTCAGCCGTTCTCGTACTGCCGCCACCAGGCGACGAAGGTCTCCAGCCCGGCCTTCAGCGGCACCTTCGGCTGGTAGCCGCAAAGGGCGTTCAGTTTGGAAATGTCGGCATAGGTGGCGGTCACGTCACCCGGCTGCATGGGCCGCATGACCTTCTTCGCCTCGACGCCCAGGGCGTTCTCCAGCGTCGAGATCATCTCCATCAGACCGACCGGCTGGCTGTCGCCGATATTATAGACCTCATGCACGCCCTGAGCCGGCGGGTGGTCCAGCACGGCGACCACGCCGTCGACGATGTCGTCGATATAGGTGAAGTCGCGCGCCATGCGGCCCTCGCCATAGACCTCGATGGCGTCGCCGCGCACGATCTTCTGGGTGAAGCTGAAATAGGCCATGTCGGGCCGGCCCCAGGGGCCATAGACGGTGAAGAAGCGCAGACCCGATTGCGGGCAACCATAGAGCTTGGCGTAGCTCTGGCTCATCAGTTCGCAAGACCGTTTGGTCGCGGCGTAGAGCGAGACGGGATTGACCGTCGGGTCCTCCTCGCGAAAGCCCGACCCTTCCAGCGGCCGGTCGCCATAGACGGAGCTGGACGAGGCATAGACCAGATGGGTCACGCCATTGTGCCGCGCGGCCTCCAGCATCGACAGATGGCCGGCCAGGTTCGACCGCTCATAGGCGAAGGGGTTCTCCAGCGAATACCGCACCCCCGCCTGGGCCGCGAGGTGGACGATGCGCTTGACGCCGGCGTCCGCGACCAGGGCGCGCATCTGCTCATGATCGGCGATATCGGCGCGCACCATGCGAAAGCCGTCGCGCCCTTCCAGTCGGGCGGCGCGGGCCGCCTTCAGGCGCGGATCGTAGTAGTCGTTGAAGACATCGACGCCGATCACCTGTTCGCCACGGTCCAGCAGGCGTTCGGCGACGTGCATGCCGATGAAGCCGGCCGCACCGGTGACGAGGATCGGCGACCCCATCAGCCGCGCCCGATGCCCATGTAGCGGAAACCGCGGCTCTTCATGTCCTCGGGCCGATAGATGTTGCGCAGATCGACCAGGACCGGCTGTTTCATCAGAAGCTTGATGCGGTCCAGATCCAGGGCGCGGAACTGGTCCCATTCGGTGACCAGGACCACGGCGTCCGCGTCGATGACGGCGTCATAGGCGCTGTCCTTCATTTCGACGCCGGGCAGCAGTTTGGCGGCCTCGTGCATGCCCTCGGGGTCGAAGGCCTGGACCTTGGCGCCGGCGGCGATCAGGGCGGGCGCGATGTCCAGGCTGGGCGCGTCGCGCATGTCGTCGGTGTTCGGCTTGAACGTCAGGCCCAAGAGGGCGACGGTCTTGCCCTGGACGCTGGTTCCCAAGGTCGCTGAGACACGTTCGGCCATGGCCTTCTTGCGGGCGTCGTTGACTTCGACCGTGGCCTCGATCAGCCGGGTCGGGGCGCCGTACTGCTGGGCGGTGCGGACCAGAGCGATGGTGTCCTTGGGGAAGCACGAGCCGCCGTAGCCGGGCCCGGCGTGCAGGAATTTCGAGCCGATCCGCTTGTCCAGGCCGATGCCGCGCGCGACTTGCTGCACGTCGGCGCCGACGGCCTCGCAAAGGTCGGCCATCTCGTTGATGAAGGTGATCTTCATCGCCAGGAAGGCGTTGGCGGCGTATTTGATCAGCTCGGACGTGCGTCGGCCGACGAACAGCAGCGGGCTCTCGTTGAGGTTCAGCGGGCGGTAGAGTTCGCTCATAACCTTCTGGGCGCGCGACCCCGTATCGCTTTCGATGTCGTCGACGCCGATGACGACGCGGTCGGGACGTTTGAAGTCGCCGATGGCGGCGCCCTCACGCAGGAACTCGGGGTTGGAGACGACGGCGAAGTCGGCGCTCGGATTGGTCTTCCTGATGATGGCCTCGACCTCGTCGCCTGTGCCGACCGGCACAGTGGACTTGGTGACGATGACCGTGAAGCCCTCGATCAGGCCGGCGATCTCCTCGGCGGCGGCGTGGACGTAGGAAAGGTCGGCATGGCCGTCGCCGCGACGCGTGGGCGTGCCCACGGCGATGAAGACGGCGTCGGCGTTACGGATCGCCTCGGCGCCGTCCAGGGTGAAGAACAGCCGACCTTCGCGCACGTTTGCCGCGACCAGATCGTCCAGCCCCGGCTCGAAGATCGGGATCTCGCCCCGCTCCAGCCGTTCGATCTTGGACGGGTCCTTGTCGATGCACGTGACGACGTGCCCGAAGTCGGCGAAACAGGCGCCGGACACCAGGCCCACATAACCCGTCCCAATCATCGCTACGCGCATCGAAATCCCTCATCAGCGGCGACGCGACCTTTAGCGGGGCGGTGCGCTTCGGGACAATGGCTTTTGGTTTCTTGGTGCAACCAGGATGCAGCCGACGCCTCGCGGCGCCGGCTGCAGGCAGAGGGACTTAAAGGACGCCGATCATCGAGGCGACCAGCGGGTGACGGACGATGTCGCGTTCGGCCAGGCGAACCACGGCGATGTCCGGCACGGCCTCAAGACGAGCGGACACATCGGAGAGGCCCGAGATGCCGGGCAGCAGATCGGACTGCTGCGGGTCGCCCGTGACAACCATCGTCGAGTGCCAGCCCAGGCGTGTCAGCAGCATCTTCAGCTGGACGTAGGTGCAGTTCTGCGCCTCGTCCACGACGATGAAGGCGTTGTTCAGGGTGCGGCCGCGCATATAGCCGATGGGGGCGATCTCGATCAGGCCCTCGGCCATCAGGGCCTTGACCCGCTTCATCGACAGACGATCAGACAGGGCGTCGTAGAGTGGGCGCAGATAGGGCGCCAGCTTGTCCTCCATGTCGCCGGGCAGGAAGCCAATCGATTCGCCCGCCTCGACGGCAGGGCGGCTGAGAACGATGCGGCCGATCTTGCCGGCCTCCAGCGCCTCGACGGCCTTGGCGACGGCGAGATAGGTCTTGCCGGTGCCTGCGGGGCCGAGCGCCATGACCAGATTGTGGGTGTCGATGGCCTCCATCAGCTCGATCTGGCCCTCGGACTTGGGCTTCAGCGTCTTGAGATAGGCCTGGTCGCGGTCGTCATTGGATGGGTTAGGCGACCAGCCTGACCTTTCATTGTGCGGGGCATGGAGCCGGCGAACTTTCGACTCCTCCATGAAGTCACGCGAATCCAGAATTCCGTGTTCACGCGTTTGACGCTTGGTTGCAGCACGCTTGGTCATGGACGCCTCCAGGGCATGAAAAAAGGCGGACCCGAACGGGCGCCGCCTTGGATGGTCTTGGGGAGGAAAGGGTCGCGGCCCGCATCGCAGCGACCGCCCGGATCGACAGCAGGGCTGTCTGCAACGGGACAGGCCCGCCGCCGAACAACCGAACCAGGATCCCAACGCGCCACGCGAAAGCCCCGACAATGACCGGATCGGGCTTGATCCGGTTTCGGATCCGGGGCCGAAATGAAGACCCACGAATCGCATCAACAGTTTGATGCTATCGTGGTTAGCGATCCGTTAAAGCCCTCATTTTTCAAAGATTAGGCGGTGCACTGATGACCATTTACGCATTGGGCGACAGCAAACCGCAGCTTCCGCCGCTGGGCGAATACTGGGTGGCGCCGAGTGCGTCGGTGATAGGGAATGTGATTCTGCATCCCAACGCCAGCGTCTGGTTCGGCGCCGTGCTGCGCGGCGACAACGATCCGATCACAGTGGGTCCTGACAGCAACATCCAGGACGGCAGCGTGCTGCACACCGACATGGGATCGCCCCTGACCTTGGGGCGCGGGGTGACGGTGGGGCACAAGGCCATGCTGCACGGCTGCGAGGTCGGGGACTACAGCCTGATCGGCATCGGGGCGGTGGTGCTGAACGGGGTGAAGATCGGGCGCAACTGCATCATCGGGGCGAATGCCCTGATCACCGAGGGCAAGGTCATTCCCGACAACAGCCTGGTCGTGGGCCAGCCGGGCAAGGTGGTGCGTGAGCGTGATCCTGCGCACATCGCCGTGCTGCAGATGTCGGCCGAACACTATGTGCAGAACTGGAAGCGGTTTGCGGTGGAGCTTCGGCCCCTATGATCCGCTGAGAACCGCCCGCGCCGCCGCTGCGTCGGCGTCGATCTGGGCCTTCAGCGCATCCAGCCCGTCGAAGGCTTCTTCGCCGCGCAACCAGGCGACCAGTTCGGTGTCCAGCGTCTGGCCGTAGAGGTCGCCGTCGAAGTCGAACAGCCAGACCTCCAGCAGCGGGGTCTCCAGCGCATACATGGGGCGCACGCCCAGGCTGGCGACGCCGTCGACGATGCGTCCGTCCGCCAGCCGGCTGCGTGTCGCATAGACGCCGTAGGCGGGGCGCATGTAGTCGCCCAAGGCGATGTTGGCGGTCGGCACGCCGATGGTGCGGCCGCGCTTGTCGCCGTGGACCACCTCACCCCGGATGGCGAAGGGGCGGCCCAGGATGGCGGCGGCGCGGGCCATGTCCCCGGCCTTCAGGGCTTCACGCACGGCGCTGGACGACAGTTTCAACCCATCGGCGTCGTCCAGGCGTTCGGCCACCGAGACGGTGAAGCCCAGCCGCTCGCCATAGGCGCGCAGACCCTCGGGCGAGCCGGAGCGGCCCTTGCCGAAGGTGAAGTCGAAACCGACGGCGGCGTGGCGGACGCCCAGGCCGTCGGACAGTACGCGCTCGGCGAAGGTGGCGTCGGTCATGCCGGCCATCTCGGCGTCGAAGGCCAGCAGATACAGGATGTCCACGCCCAGCGGGGCAAGCGCCTCGGCCATCTGGTCGGCGGTCATCAGGCGGAAGGGGGCGGCCTCGGGCTGGAACCAGCGGCGCGGATGGGGATCGAAGCTGACGACGCCCAAAGGCGCGCCCAGTCGTTCGGCGGCGTCACGCGCGCCGGCGATGACGGCCTGGTGGCCCCGATGCACGCCGTCGAAGGCGCCGACGGCGACCGCCGCGCCCTTCAGGGCCTCGGACAGGCCGCGCCAGTCGCGGACGATCTGCATCAGCGCTGGGACGGTTTGCGCCGGCGGGGCACGCGGACGACGGCGACGCCGTCCATGATCATGGTCTCGCCAACGAAGCCTTCGCAGCTGAGCTTGACCCGCGCGCTCTCGGCCTCGACCTCGATCACGGTGATCACGATGCGAACGACGTCGTCGATGCGCACCGGCTGATGAAAGGCCAGGGTCTGGGAAATGTAGATCGACCCCGCGCCCGGCAGCATGGTGCCGACCACCGCAGAGCCGAACGACGCGCTGAGCAGGCCGTGCGCGATCCGGCCGCGATAGGCGGTCTTGGATGCGTAAGCCTCGTCCAGGTGGACGGGATTGAAGTCGTCGGACGCCTCGGCGAACAGCCGGATGCGGTCCTCCGTGGCGACGACGATTTTCTCGGCGGCCATGCCGACGTGAAGTTCGTCCAGGATGTAACCACCGGACGGATGCTGCTGTACCAATTCGACCATGCTGCAGGCTTTAGCTGCGGTGCGACAAAATGGCGAGCCTTACCAAGCGAGTTCGAGCGCGGCGTATCGCGCATAGGTCGTTTCCGCCTTCAGCAGGTCGCCGGCGCGGGCGGGGTCAAGCGCACCGTCCTCGCCCTTGGCCTGATCGCCGTGGATGCCCTGGGCGATGAACAGGCAGTCCAGTGCCTGGGCGTTGGCGCCCATGACGTCGGTGACGACGCCGTCGCCGATGCACAGGACGCGCGAGCGATCGACCGGCCGACCCAGCAGGGTTTGCGCCTCATGCAGGGCCAGGTCGTAGATGGGGGCAAACGGCTTGCCCGCCATGACGACGCGACCGCCCAGGGAAACGTAGAGATCGGCCAGCGATCCGCCGCAGTAGATCAACTGGTCGCCCCGCTGCACGACGCGGTCGGGGTTGGCGCAGATCAGTTCGATGTCGCGCGCCGCGCCGACGGCGAACCGCTCGCGATAGTCCTCCGGCGTATCGACCGTGTCGTCGAAGGGGCCGGTGACGGAGATGAAGGCGGCATCCTGGGCGCTGTCGGCGCGCTTGAGGTCCAGGCCGGCGTACAGGGGGGCATCACGCTCGGGGCCGACGATCCAGGCCGGACCGGGCGCGCGCTTGGCCAGTTCGGCGCGGGTCGCGTCGCCGGAGGTGACGAAGGCCTTCCACGCCTCGCGCGGGACGCCCAGGCCGTCGAGCTGGGCGATTACGTCCGAAGCAGGACGGGGCGAGTTGGAGATCAGGATGACATGGCCGCCCTCGCGGTTGAACCGCATCAGCGCCTCGCACGGCGCGGCCCAGCTCTCGCGGCCGTTATGGATCACGCCCCACACGTCGCAGAGCAGAATGTCGTAATCGCCGGCGACGGCGCCGAGGTGAGGCAGGGCGTGGGGGAGGGTCATGGTGCCGTGAGTAGCGCCCTAAGCGCCGAGACGGAAGGTCTAGCTAAACCGCCTGCGCTGTTCGGCGCTGCGCAAGGTGGAGCGCAGGAACTCGGCCGGGGGGTCGGTTTCGGCGAGAACCTCATCCTTGATGGCGCGGGGTTCGCCGAACAGGTGGCCCTGGCCCATGGCGACATCCAGTTCGAGGATGTCGACGACCTGGCGTTCGTTCTCGACTTTTTCGGCGATGACCTCGACGCCGTAGCGACGGGTCAGGGCGGCGAAATCGGCGGCCTGGATGTCGGGCATGGAGCGCAAGGGCGCGCCGCCGTCCAGGTCCAGCAACTGTTCGATCATCAGGTCGGCCGAGACCTTGATGAACTTGACGTCCGAACGCTGAAGATCGGCGAAGTCGAGATCCAACGTCTGGACCTTGTCCAGCGAGAAGCGGAAGCCGAGATCGGCCAGCTTGGCCATGTTGCGGGCCTCGATGGCGCCGCGGGCGTCGAAGGTGGCCTGGCCCAGTTCGAAGATCAGGGCCTGGTTCAGGTCGCGGTTCTCGCTGAGGAAATCCAGGAACTGCGGGAAGAAGGTCTCGTCGCCCAGCGAGGTCAGGGCCACGTTGCAGAAGACGCCGACCTTGCGATCCTGGCGCGCCAGGCGGCGGACGATCTGGGCGCAGCGGAACAGCAGCAGATTGTCGATGGCGGGCACCAGACCCTCGCCCTCGGCCAGCGACAGATATTCCGCCGGCATCATGACGCGGTCGGTCGAATCCCGCAGACGGGTGAAGCTTTCGTAAAAGATGGTCCGGCGCTGAGGGAGGGAGACGACCGGCTGGAGATACAGATCGACGCGGCCCTCGCTGAGCGCCTCGTGGATGGTGCGCAGCAGGACGTTGGACTGGGCCACGCGACGGCCCTCGAAGGTCTCGACGCCGATGTGGGGCGCGGCCGACAGGCGTTCGTCGATGCTCTCGCTCATCTGCTGGACAAGGGATTCCAGCATGCGAACCTCGCCTGTCAGGGCGTCGGTGTCGGACAGGACGCCGCTCTCGATGGCGTGGGCCAGTTCGGTCAGGGCGCCTTGCGTCGACTCCATCGCATCGGCCAGCAGTCGGTGGGCCTCTCGGACCTGGCCGATCTCCTTCTTCAGGACGCGGCGCTCGGCGATGCCGGTGACGATGCCGTGAAAGGCGCCCAGCAGACCCAGCGCGCCGAGCGTTCCGGCCACGCCTGCGCCGATCCCCAATCCCGCGCGCCACAGGAAGGCGCCCACGGTCATGCCGAGGAACAGGTAGGCGAAATACAGAAAGCCCGTTGTTACGTTGCGCATCGGCTGGCGGTCGGCCACTCCCGGATGGAATCGCCTGAGTATCAGGCTATCAATGTCATTCGGCTAGAGCGGGAAAACAAATATCCCCGCCAAACCTACGGGAAACGCAATGGAACTGTTCGATCTGACCGGCAAGGTCGCAATCATCACCGGATCGTCGCGCGGAATCGGCAAGGCGATCGCCGAACGGCTGGCCGAGCACGGCGCCAAGGTCGTCATCTCGTCACGCAAGGCCGGTCCATGCGACGAGGTCGCGGCCGAGATCAACGGCAAGTACGGCGCCAAAGCCGATGAACCGCGGGCCATCGCGGTTCCGGCCAACATCGCATCGAAGGAAGACCTGCAGCGGCTGGTGGACGAGACCAACGCCGCCTTTGGTCAGATCGACATCCTGGTCTGCAACGCCGCGACCAATCCCTATGCCGGGCCGATGGCGGGCATCGCCGACGATCAGTTCGAGAAGATCCTGCAGAATAACGTCATCTCGAACCACTGGCTGATCCAGATGGTCGCGCCGCAGATGGTGGAGCGCAAGGACGGGGCGATCCTGGTGATCTCGTCCATCGGGGGCTTGCGCGGCAATGCGCTGATCGGCGCCTACAATATCTCCAAGGCGGCGGACATGCAGCTGGTGCGGAACCTGGCGGTGGAGTGGGGGCCGTCGAACGTGCGGGTCAACTGCATCGCGCCGGGCCTGGTGCAGACCGACTTCGCCAAATATCTGTGGGAAAATCCCGAGCTGCTGAAGACGGTCACCGAGCCCGCGCCGCTGAAAAGGATCGGCCAGCCCGATGAAATCGCGGGCACGGCAGTCTATCTGTGCAGCCCTGCGTCGGCCTATGTGACCGGCCAGACCCTTGTGGTGGACGGTGGATTGACGATTGCCTGGTGAAGAAACGCGCTCAAGCAGCCCGACGGGCGGTCGCGCCATAAGCGTAAAGCAGGATCTGATCTGGCGCCTTGAGGCCTTGGGCTTCCAGGCGCTGTTCGGGTTTCTGCGCCTGCTGGGCGTCGAGGGGGCGTCGGGTCTGGGCGGCTGGCTGCTGCGCACCCTGGGGCCGCTGACCGGCACGCAGAAGACGGTGATGCGAAACCTGCGGATCGCCTTTCCCGACATGGGCGAGGCCGAGCGTCAGGCGCTGGCGCTGGCCCAGTGGGATCAGACGGGGCGAACCTTCGCCGAACTGGCGGTCATGGACCGGCTGACGCCCGAGGGCGGGCGGGTCGAGGTGGTCGGGATGGAGCGGCTGCACGCCCTGCGCGACAGCGGCCGGCCGGCGGTGCTGATCTCGGGCCATCTGGCCAATTTCGAGGTGATGGCGGCGGTGATCATGGCGTCGGGCGTGCCGTGTCAGGTGACCTATCGCGCCGCCAACAATCCGTATGTGGACGCCCTGATCCGCCAGAGCCGCGAGCGGTACGGCATCCGCCTGTTCGCGCCCAAGGGCGACGGGACGCGCGAGCTGATGGCGGGGATGAAGCGCGGCGATTCCATCGCCCTGCTGGTCGATCAGAAATACAATCAGGGGCCGGAGGTCGAGTTCTTCGGTCAGCCGGTGAACGCTTCGCCCGGGGCGGCGCGACTGGCGCTGAAGTTCGATACGGTCATGCTGCCGCTGTCGGTGGTGCGCCTGCCGGGCGTGCGGTTCCGGGTGACGGCGCACGAACCGATCGTGGTCAGCCAGAGCGAGGACAAGGCGGCTGATACCCTGGCTGGGATTCAGGCCGCGAACCGTTTCGTGGAGGACCGGGTGCGCGAGCGTCCCGTGGACTGGTTCTGGGTCCACAAGCGCTGGCCGGACAAGGTCTATGCGGCGTTGGAGCGCGAGGCGTCGGACGCGCGGCGGAACGGTCCGGCGTAGTCCGAGGTCTCGCGGCGCCGGCGGCAGGGGCCCACATAGTCCTCGGTCTTAATGAAGGCGCGGGGACGCATGATGACGGCGTTGATCCGGTCCAGCACGGCCTTGGCGGTGAGGGGTTTGACGATGAACTCGGTCACCCCGGCGTCGCGCGCCTCATAGACGCGGGTGCGTTCGGAATGGCCGGTCATCATGATGATCGGCAGGAAGGTGTTGGGGCTGTCGGGGCTGGTGCGGACCAGGCGGGTGAACTCGACGCCGTCCAGCGGGAACATGTTGAAGTCGACGATGGCCAGGTCGATGGGGTGGCGGCGCAGCAGGTCGAAGGCGGCCGCGCCCTCGGCCGCCTCATGGACGTTGCGGATATCGGCCGAGTGCAGCACGGCGGCGGCGATGGCGCGCATGTTCTGATTATCGTCCACCAGCAGGACGTTCAACGATCTGAGAGAAAACATCGGTCCCCGACAAATGGCGACCGGACGCTAAGGGGGTATACCTAGTCCCGCAAGCGTAGCCATTGATCAGGCCAGCGTCTGCGGCGCGAAGGCGCCGACCATCAGCGACGGATCCAAATTACGGTCGCGCCATTTCATGCGCCAGCACAGGTGCGGGCCGGTGGCGCGGCCGGTCATGCCGACGCGGCCCAGCGGATCGCCGCGCCGCACGCGCTGGCCCTGCTGCACGTCCAGGCGGGACTGGTGCAGATAGCAGGTGATCAGGCCCTGACCGTGGTCGATCAGCGTCAGGCCGCCTTCGAAATGCATGTTCGGGCGGACGAAGGCGATGCGGCCGTCGGCAGGGGCGCGGATCACGCTGCCCTGAGGGGCGGCGAGATCGATGCCGTAGTGAGGCCGCGCGGGCGTGCCGTTCAGGATGCGCTGTGCGCCCCAGGCGCTGGAGACGCGGTAGCTCTCCAGCGGCCAGATGAAGCCGGCCTTGAAATCGTCGGCGTCGATGCGGCTGGCGAAGCCCTCGGTCTTCAGCGCGATCTCCTGCTGGATGCGGGCCAGCAGGGCGGGGTCGCTGGGTTCGACGGTCGAGGGCGGCAGGCCGTTTACGCTGGTCGAGGGGAAGGCGTAGGGGGCGATGTCGAGGGTGCGTCGGGCCGAGCGGCCATCCGCGCGGGCCTCGATCTGGACGCTGGCGGCGGCGTCGCGGTGGAAGCCGATCACGAAGAGGCCGGCGGCCGAGGCGGTGGTCAGGGCCTCGCCATCGACGAAGATCAGGGCGCGCGGCGTGGTGCGACCGAAGGCGTAGCCGCCCTGACGCCATGCCCCGTTCAGGGCCAGAGGAAGGGCGTTTCGGTCTTGAGCCGCCACAGGAGCGACGAGCGGCGCGGCGATCAGGCTGGCGCCCGCGCCGGTCAGCAGGGCGCGGCGCGACGGGATCATGTCGAGGCTTGCTGTGCCGCGATGAATTCGGCCGGTCCGAAATAGGGCTGTTGTCGCGTCGGGCTCCAGTAGCGGAGGATCTCCAGCGGGATCGGCTTGTCCGTCACGGCGCAGCGCACGAAGCGGCCGGGCTTCAGCACCGCGAACTCGCCGTCGCCATAGTGAAGTACGGCCTGGTCTGCAGCGGTCATGTCCATGATCGGACGATAGCGGGCGGCGGACGGCGCGAAAAGGGGTTCAGGTCGTGGCGACCGCATCCGTGATCGGGCCGTCCGCAGCGGCGGGTCGGATCGCGCCGGGCGGGGGCGGCTTGGGCTTGCCGCCCATCCGGTCGGTGAACAGGAAGACGAACGGATTCAGCGAGATCGACAGCAGGGCTGCGGCCAGGATCAGGTCGTGGGTCTCGCGGCTCATGGCGCCCAGGGACACGCCCAGCGCGGCCAGGATGAAGGAGAACTCGCCGATCTGGGCCAGGGAGGCCGCGACGGTGAAGCCGGTCGGGCGGTCCAGCTTGAAGGTCTTGGTGATGATCAGGGCCGCGACCGACTTGCCGACGATGATGATGCCGAGCACGCCCAGGACCGCCCAGGGCTGGCGCACCACGATCATCGGATCGAACAGCATGCCGACCGAGACGAAGAACAGCACGGCGAAGGCGTCGCGCAGCGGCAGGGACCGCTCGGCCGCATTGTGACCCAGGGGCGAGGCGTTCATGACCAGACCGGCCAGGAAGGCGCCCAGGGCGAACGAGTGGAACAGGAAATAGGCCAGCCAGGCGATGCCCAGGGCGATGGCCAGAACGCCCAGGGTGAAGAGCTCGCGCGACTTGGTGTGGGCGATGCGGATCAAGAGCCACGGAATGACCTTGCCGCCGACGACCAGCATGCCGACGACGAACAGGATGACCTTCAGCAGGGTCCAGCCGACGTTCAGGCCGAGGCCGCCCAGATCGGTCTGGGTTCCGGCGGGGATGACCAACATCGGCAGCATGACCAGAGCGATGACGATGACCAGATCCTCGACGATCAGCCAGCCGACGGCGATGCGGCCGATCTCGCCCTTGACCTGTTTGCGCTCCTCCAATGCCCGCAGCAGCACCACGGTGGAGGCGACGGACAGGGCGAAACCCATCAGCAGGGCCTCGACGTCGCCCTGGCCCAGGACGAACCGGCCCAGACCCCAGCCCAGCACGGTGGCGACGCTGATCTGGACCAGGGCGCCGGGGATGGCGACCTTTCGAACCTGCATCAGGTCCTTGGGCGAAAAGTGCAGGCCGACCCCGAACATCAGCAGGATGACGCCGATCTCGGCCAGCTGGGGCGCCAGTTCGGTGTCGGCGACGAAGCCGCCCGTATAGGGGCCGACGATGACCCCGGCGACCAGATAGCCGACCAGGGGCGACAGTTTCAGCCGATGCGCCAGCATGCCGAACACGAAGGCGAGGACGAAGCCCCCGACCAGGGTGAGAATCAGGCTGTCGGCATGCGGCATCAGGGCTCCTGTGGCGAGCGAAGGTGTGATTTTGGCTAGGCTTTGCAGTTGGGGCGCGAGCGCGGGTTTGACAAGATGACGCAGTGTCGCGCGAGGCGGAAAACGGCTTCGTCTTCGCGCTTTCGCTGCGAAGTTTTGGAGGGCTGGGCGGAGCGCCGGGCCTTCGCCCGGAGTGTGAGTTTGTAAGTACCGCTTCGACGAAGGGTTGACGCTCCGCGCGGGTGGTTGGCCTGCAAGCTCGGGGCGTCGAGCGGTGGCGGTCTTATCGCCTAACCCCATAAGCCTGCGACGGGTCGGCGGGGTCTGCGAAACCCCGTCCCGAGTGCGATCGAGTATCCCCCTCAACCCTCCGACACCGCTCCATGAGTCGATGTCAGCGCGGGTCGTTTCAGACCCGCTCCCGTTCCATCCGCTCCCGCCGCCGCAAGGTCGCAGGCCAAGCGAGCCCTCCATGCGACGGGACGGGTGTATTATGGGGCGGTTTGACCCCGTGGGCAGGAGAAGGGGGACATAAATCCGCAAGCGATTGGAATTGCTGCGAACGAACCAGCGTCATTGTGATGGCGGGACAGCTCCTCCTCACCAATGAACTGAGAAAAGACCGCTATCCACAGTCTCGACCACGTATCAAGTTCCGCATTTGTTCTCGTCGTGCTTTAACCTACATCAGCGGTCGGCGGCGCGATGGAGGATCAGATGAACGACGGAATACTGGCCCATATGATGGCCGAACTGGATGCGGAGCTGGCGCGGGCGGAATCGTCCTTGCCCGCCCATCCCGAACACACGCGCCAGACCGAGATCATGCGCGCCCTGGCGCTGGGGCTTGGCAATTTCGAGCGGATGCGGGCGCACGACGTGCATCTGCTCGCCGCCAGCCTGTCGCCCCGCAGAGCGTGAGGCTTAGGGCTTCTTCTTGAAGGTGTCGCCGATCTCCGTCGCGTCCGGCCCATCCGGTCCCGCGCTCTGACGCTCGGCCTGACCGACCTTTTTCGTGTCCTTGTCGGAGGTCAGGGCGTCCGGTTTGCCGGCCGGATCGGCGCCGTTCTTTTCCCGGCCTTCGGTCTGTTCGCGGTCCATGAGGATCTCCCTTGCTGGGAGAGTTAGCGCGAGGGCGACCAAGGTGTTCCGAAACGGGCGCCTAGCCCGCCGTATTCACCTTCGCCACCACCGACATTCCTGGCGACAGCCGGTCCATGCCTTCCTGACCGGGATCGATGCGGATGCGGACGGGGATGCGCTGGGCGACTTTGGTGAAGTTGCCGGTGGCGTTGTCGGGGCGGATGACGCTGAACTCGCTGCCTGCGGCTGGGGCGATGCGTTCGACATGGCCGCGCAGGGTCTGGCCGCCTAGGGCGTCCACGGTGATCTCGACCGGCTGGCCGACGCGGATGTTCTTCATCTGCGTCTCCTTCATGTTGGCCGTGACCCAGACCACGTCGGGGACCAGGCCCATCAGCTGGGTTCCGGCGGTGACATACTGGCCTTGCCGGACGCCGATCTCGCCCAGGCGACCGGGGCGGGGGGCGACGATACGGGTGTTGGCCAGATCGATCTGGGCCAGGCGCACGGCGGCCTGGGCGTTCTCGACGGCGGCGGCCAGGCTGTCGCGGCCGACAACGGCGGAGGTGACACCGGTCTCGGCGATGCCTTCGGCGGCGTGGGCCTGGGCGACCTGGGCCTGGGCGCTGCGCAGGGCGGCCTCGGCGATGTCGACGTTGGCCTGGGCCACCCAGCCGCCGGCCTTCAGGGTGCGGGCGCGGTTGGCGTCGGCCTGGGCGCGGGTCAGGGTCGCCTCGGCGGCGGCGATGGTGGCGCGCTGCTGGGCCACCGAACCGCGCGCGGACGCCTGGGTTTGGGTCGAGTTGGACAAAGCCGCTTGGGCGGAGTGCAGGCTGGCCTCGGCCTGCTCCAGCCGCTGGCGATAGATGCGGTCGTCCACCTGGGCCAACAGTTGCCCCTGCTGCACCGACTGGAAGTCCTGGACCGGCACCTGGACCACATAGCCGTTCACCTGTGGGCTGATGATGGTCACCTGGCCGCGCACATAGGCGTTGTCTGTGCGCTGGATCGCGCCCTTGAACGGCGGAAGCTGCCAGGCGTAGAGCACCATCAGGACGCCCAGCAGGGCGACCCCGGCGGCGATGACGGCCCACAACACATTCTTCTTGGGCGCGGCGGGGGCCGGTTGAGGTGCAGGGGCGGGCGGGGCGGCGTCGGTCATGGCGGGTCTCGGTTCAATCGGCGGCGGCGACGGCGGCGGCCTGAGCAGCGGCGTCGCTATTGTTGTTCTTGGCGTTGCGGCGCGCCTTCCAGCGCGGGCGAAGATGGGTGACGGTCACCCAGGCGCAGCCCAGGGCCGCGATCACGGCGATGACCAGGAAGACGTCGTTGTAGGCCAGCACATTGGCCTGTTGCGTCACCTGGCGGCTCAGCAGGGCCGCCCCCTCGGCGTTCAGCAGGGCCGGGTCGGTGATGGTGGATGCATAGGCGCCCGACAGCTGGCGCAGGCGCAGCGCGACCTGCGGGTCCAAGGCCGAGATGCCGGCCGCCAGCTGGTTGGAATGGTATTTCTCGCGGACGATCTGAAGCGTGCCGGTCAGGGCCGCGCCGGCTAAACCGCCCACATTCTGAAGCACGCTGAACATGACGATGAAGCTGATCAGGTTCTGCTTGCCCTGGGTCAGCACCTTGGCGATGCCGATCATCAGGGCCGGGCCGATGAACATGGCCGAGGCGAAGGCGATCAGGGCCTGGCTGAAATAGAGTTGGGCCGGGCGGGTCAGAACGGTCGAATGGCTGTCCATCCAGGCACCGACCGCGATCAGGGCCAGGGCGATGGCGATCGGCTTGTTCAGCTTCTCCATATTCAGGGTGAAGGCGCTGACCAGGGTGCCCGCGATCATCGACAGCAGGATCACGACGAACAGCCCGTGCAACTGATCCGGTCCCAGCCCCACGACGGTCAGGAAGCCCACGGCGCCTGACGTCTGTTCGCTCAGCACCATGCGGATCAGCAGGATGGCCCCGAACAGGCGCAGCAGGTCCGGCCCCGTCAGCCAGCGGGTGTTGATCAGCGGATTTTTCCGGTTGTGCTCGACCAGAAAGGCGGCCGTCAGCAGGACGATGGACCCGATCAGGGCCCATCCGATCCAGGGGGCCTGCGTCCACCAGACGACCCGCCCCAGGCCCAGGGCGGCGCACAGAAGCGCCACGCCCGGCGCGAACAGGGCGAAGGTCAAAAAGTCCAGACGGTCGAACACACGCAGCCGCTCGGACGGCGGCAGCTTGACCACCTGCACCGCGCCCCAGGCGATCAGGCACATGCCCAGTTCGTAGAGGTAGAAGGCGCGCCAGTCGCCGAGCTGAAGCAGGCTGGGCATGATCAGGCGCGCGATCGGCACGGCGAAACTGGCCAGGCCGATGCCGATGATCAGCCCCTTCAGCCGGTGCGCCGCCGGGAAGGCCTGGATGATGTAGAGGAAGCCCAGGCTGCTCAGGCCCGCGCCCGCCATGCCGGCGATGGCCCGCACCAGAAGCGTCGACTGATAGTTGTCGACGAACAGGTGGGCCGCGCAGACCAGCACGAAGGCGCCCAGGAAGATCTGGGTGAACAGGCGCAGGCCGTACTGCATCCTGAACTTGACCAGGATCAGGTTCATGCAGGCGTTGGTCATGACGAAGACGACCGGCAGCCAGGCGGCCTCGGTGATGGTGATCCCCAGCGAGCCTTGCAGGTTCTGGATGTTGGCGGTGACGGCGGCGTTGCCCAGCGACCCGACCATGGCGACCAGCAGGCCGGTCAGGGCGTACTGGATCCGCATCGGCCACGAATGGTCGGGCGTGGCGGGCGAGCCGGGCATCATCGGCCGCTCGTGTGGCTTCAGCGTCTCGACATATTGTTCCCAAGGCAGGTGCCAGTTGTTGCGGGCCATCAGCGCGGCCCCCCGCGAGGCTTCAGTCCGTCGAGGATGATCGCCCGTGTGCGCAACGACACGGCCTGCCGCTCGGCCGCATCGGCGCCCTGGAATCCGGCGCCCAGCAGGGTGGCGATCAGACGGATGTCCATCGGCCGCAGATCCTCTCGCACCAGACCGGCGGCCTGGGCCCGCGCCAGCGGTGCGGCCCCCGCCTCCATCAAGCTCTGCCGCAAGGAGGTAAGCGCATCCGGCGACCGCACGTTCCGCACGACCCCGGCCAGGCCCGCATTGCGCACCATGTCCTCGGCCAGCCGATCGAGAAACCAGAAGAAGACGGACGGATCGTCGCCCTGTTCGGCGGTGCGCCGACCCAGGTCCGCGACATCGGCCTCCAGCACGGCCAGCGCCAGTTCGGTGCGGTCGGCGAAGTGACGATAGAGGGTGCCGCGCCCGACCCCGGCCTTTTCGGCGATCAGGTCCAGCGGCGCGTCCAGACCCTGATCCGCGAAGACCGCACGCGCGGCTTCCAGCACAGCGGCGCGGTTGTGGACGGCGTCCTTGCGGACAGATTTGGGGGCAGGGCGCGACATGGTGACGCGCTTAAATGGACAATGGTGTCCGTTTTGCAAGGGGATAGAAGAATCTTCCTTCTCCCTTGGAGAGAGGGCTTGAGCGCACGGTGGCGACAGCCGTCGTTCTGGCGCGAAAGGGCGAGGGTCCGGTGATGCGACCTGGCCCACCGCCCGACCCTCATCCGGCCCTTCGGGCCACCTTCTCCCACTGGGAGAAGGATCAGGTCAGAGCGCCTTCTCCAGCACCACGAAGTCCAGTTCCGGCCGGGGCGGATCGACGGGGAAGGGGCGGGTCTCGCCAGTGGGGCCATAGCCGCGCCGTTCGTACCAGGCGATCAGTTCGGCGCGGCGGTTGATAACGGTCATCTCCATGCGACGCGCGCCGAACCGGGAGACGGCCTTGGCCTCGGCGGCGGCCAGCAGGCGGCGGCCCAGGCCGAACGCCTGCTGGGTCGGTTCGACGGTGAGCATGCCGAGGTAGGCCAGGTCCTCGCTAGCGCGGGCCACCTGGACGCAGCCGATCAGGACATCGTCGCGATACGCCAGCAGCACGACCCGGTCGGGATCGGCGATCAGGGCCGACAGTTCCTCGGCGCTGATGCGCGTGTCGAACAGCAGGTCGGCCTCGTGCGTCCAGCCGACCTTGGCCGTGTCACCGCGATAGGCGCGTTCGATCAGGGGGTGTAGCGCGGCGACGTCGTCGAGGGTCGCCGCGCGGAAGACGACCTCGCTCACCTGGAAACGCCAAGCTCCTCGACCAGATGGTCCATGCCATAGACGTCACGCAGGGCGACGGTCACGGCCTGTGTGGTGACGATGACGCTGCGGTTGACGGCCCGATCGTAGCCGTAGGCATTGCGCTGGGTCAGGACGGTGGAGTCGAAGTTGGCGCCGATGATCTCGCCCTTGGCGTTGATGGCGGGAGACCCCGACGAGCCGCCGATGGTGTCTGTCGAGACGGCCATGTCCATGACGGCGGTCGGGTCGATCCGGTTCTTGGCCGCCAGCAGCTTGGGCGCGACGGCGAAGGGCTCGGCGCCGGTGGCGCGGTCCCACAGGCCGGCGAAGGTGGTGAAGGCGGCGAACCTCTGGCCCGGAACGTCGGAACCTTCGACCTGGCCATAGGTCAGGCGCAGCGTGCCGGTGGCGTCGGGATAGACGGCGTCGCCATAGGCGGCGAAGCGGGCGGCGGCCAGCTGTTCCGAGGCGCGGTCAGTCGGGGCCTGGACGCGGGTCTCCCAGGCGTCGCGGACGGCGCGGGCGTCGGCGTCGATGGTCAGGGCGTATTGGATCATCGGATCGGTCGAGGCCTGGACGGCGGCGAGACCGCCGGTCCACAGGGCGCGGCGCACGGCCGGGTCGGCCAGGGTCGTGCCGGCGACGACGCGGGCCGACAGGGTCTCGGGGCTCTCCTTGCCCAGCAGGGTGCGGACGGAAGGGTTGTCGACCGTCAGCCATTCACGGGTCTTGGACAGCCACCATTCCAGTCGGATCTGCTCCAGTTCGGGATAGGTGGGGCGTTCGGCGAACAGGCGGGATTCGACGCCCGACAGACGGCTGTCGGCGAACTCGGGCAGGCGCTGGTCGGACGGCTTGGCCCGCTCCTGGGCGCCGCGCACCAGGGTGCGGGCATAGGCGAACAGTTGCGATCCGCCGGCGACCGAGGTGGTGCCTAGACCCGTGCCGCCTTCCAGCAGGGCCATGGAGGGATAGAGTTCGCGGGCAATGGGCTGGACCGTGCTGAGGCTGGACCACGGATCGACGCCGGATGAGGCGGCGCGGGCGCGGAAGTCGGTTTCCTGCTCGGCCTTGCGGGCCATGAAGGCGGGATCGATCAGGGCCGCCATGCGGCCGCGCCCGCGCTTGTAGGTGTTCTCAAGGCCGACGATGGGGTCCATGGCGATGAAGGCCTGGTCCTCGCCCTCTTCGGAATAGCGGATCAGCCGGCCGCGCAGCTCGGACGCGATCAACTGGTCCAGAGGCAGGACCACGTCGCGGATGGTGGTCAGCTGATCCATCGTCAGCAGGCGCTGGGTCGAGCCGGGATTGCCGGAGATGAAGACGGCCTCGCCTTCGGTCGGCTTGTTCGGGTTCCAGGCGAAATGGGTCGGGGTCTCGACCGGCTTGCCGTCCTCGTACAGGCGGATGAAGGCCGCATCGATGGCGAAGCGGGGGAAGGAGAAGTTGTCCAGGTCACCGCCGAAGGTGGCGGCGCGATCCTCGGGCGCCCAGGCCAGGCGGACGTCGGAATATTTGCGGTAGGTGTAGAGCTTGAACTGGCCGCCCCGGTACAGGCTGACGACCTGACAGCGGATCTTGGGGTCGTTTCCGCAGGCTTCGCTTTCGATGCGGCCGGCCTCGGCGTCGCGGGCCTGGGTGAAGGCCTGGCCTTCAAGACCTTCGCCCGCCTTGTGCATCCGCTCGGTCACGTCGCTGATGTCGGTCAGGATTTCGGCGGTGGCGCCGGGGCATTTCAGCTCTTCCTCGCGGGATTTCGGGGTGAAGCCGGTCTCGGCGTAGTTGACCTGGGGTGTGGACAGGTTGGCGACGCAGGTGGCGACGCAGTGGTTGTTGGTCATCACCAGGCCCTGGCCCGACACCACCCCCGCCGAACAGCCGCCGAACTTCACTGACGACAGCCGCACCCGGTCCAGGAAGGCCTGGTCGATGTTCGTCCCCAAAGTCGCGTTGGCGCGAGCGATGGGGAAGTTGTCGTAGGTCCACATGCCTTCTTCAGCGCTGGCCGAAGAGGCGGCGGCAACGGCGAGGACGGCGGCGGAGGCGAGGAGGGCGAGACGCATGGAAATGGTCCTTGAAGTCTCCTCCCCATCGCTCCGCGATGGGGAGGTGGCGCGGCGCGACTTCGCGCCGTGACGGAGGGGCTCTGCGATACATGACAGGCGCCGGTGCGGTGGTGAAGAGCCCCTCCACCCCCGGCTTCGCCGGCGGTCCCCCTCCCCGCAAAGCGGGGAGGAGACTTTGGCGTCGTCTTAGCGCGCCACGCCCAGTTCGCGCAGCAGGCGCGGCTGGTTGTAGACGTTGCGCAGGGCCTCGGTGATGGCGGCGGTCGAGACCGTCACCGTGCGGTTCAGCTCGGGGTCGTAGCCGAAGCTGCCGCCCAGCGAGTGGATGTTGCCGTCGAAGGCGGCGCCGATGACTTCGCCCTTGGCGTTGATTACGGGCGAGCCCGAGTTGCCGCCGATGATGTCGTTGGTCGAGACGAAGTCATAGACGGTCGACTTGTTGATCTTGCCCTCGGCCGCCATCCAGTCCTCGGCCGCATTGAACGGCTCGGCGCCGGTGTTGCGCTCGTACAGGCCGCCGATCTCGGTGAAGGGCGTCACCGTCACGCCGCGATAGGTCCAGCCCTTCACCTGACCATAGGACAGGCGCAGGCTGAAGGTGGCGTCGGGATACAGGTTGGTGCCGTAGACCGCGAACCGGGCCTGGGCGATCTTCTCGCCGGCGCGGCTGGTCGGCCCCGACACGGCCGATTCCCACTGGGTGCGCACGGCTTGGGCCGCGTCGTCATTGGCCAGGACGAAGGCGATCAGGGGATCGCCCGAGGCGGCCAGCTGTTCCGGCGTCATGGCCAGGGCCTGGGCGCGGAAGGCCGGATCGGCCAGGCGCGTGCCGTCGATCAGGCGCTCGGCCACCTGTTCCGGGCTTTCCTTGCCCAGCAGCGCCTTCACATTGGCGTTGTCCACGGTCAGGTATTCGCGGGTCTTGGACAGCCAGAAATCGACGAAGATCTTCTCCAGATCGGTCGAGATCGGCGTCTCGGTCGCCAGGCGGCGGCCCAGGGCGGCGATGTCGGCGTCCGAATAGCCGGCGCGGCGCTCGGCGACCGGCTTGGCGCGCTCCTTGGACGCACGGACGATGGCCTTGGCGTAGCTGTAGAGCGACGACCGCTGGCCGGCGGCCGATTCCAGCTGGCGGTAGGGCAGGTAGAGGTCGCGCTGGGCGGTCGAGACGCGCTCCAGATCGGCCCAGGGATCGCCGATGCGCTGGGCCAGGGCCGGGTCGGCGGCGACGCGCTGGCGCAGTTCCTGTTCTTCCGACCGCTTGGTGGCCATGAAGGCCGGATCGGTCAGGGCGCCCTGCTGGCCGTAGAAGACCTTGAAGCTGTTCTCCAGGCCGAACAGCGGGTCGACGGTGACGCGCTTGGCCTCTTCGCCGGTGGTCGAATATTCGAGCAGGCGGCCGCGCAGTTCCGACGACTGGATCAGGGTCAGCGGCATCTGCTGATCGCGCAGCGCCTCCAGCTGGGCCATGGTCAGCAGGCGCTGGGTCGAGCCGGGGTTGCCCGCCACGAAGGTGACATCGCCTTCCTTGGGCGCATTGGCGTTCCAGGTCAGGTGGTTCGGCGTGGCGACCGGCTTGCCGTCCTCGTAGATGCGCAGGAAACCGGCATCCAGGGCGTAGCGCGGGAAGTTGAAGTTGTCCGGGTCGCCGCCGAAGAAGGCCGCCTGGAACTCGGGCGCGAAGACCAGGCGAACGTCGTCATACTTGCGGAACTTGTACAGCTTGTACTGGCCGCCGCGGTAGAAGCTGATGACCTGGCAGGTCAGCTTCTGGTCGTCGCCGCAGGTCTCCTTCTGGATCTTGTCGATCTCGGCGGCGCGGGCTTGGACGAAGGCGGCGCCTTCAAGTCCGGCGCCGGCGCCGGTTACGCGGTCGGTGACATCGACGATGTCGGTCAGAATCTCGGCCGTCTGGCCGGGGCATTTCTTCTCTTCTTCACGGGTGGCGGGCATCCAGCCGTTCTTGACGTAGTCGTTCTCGGCCGTGGACAGGTCCTGGATGCAGGACACGACGCAGTGGTGGTTGGTCAGCACCAGGCCTTCGTTCGACACCAGCGAGGCCGAGCAGCCCTGAAGACGGACGGCGGCGTTGCGCACCCGGTCCAGCCAGGCCTGGTCGATGTTCGTGCCGTATTTCTCGTTCACCGTCGCGATGGGGAAGTTGTCGAAGGTCCACATGCCCTCGTCGGCCCTGGCGGACGTGGCGGGGGCCGACAGGACGGCGGTCGCGGCGCCCAGGGCGATCAGCGAGGCGGTGAGACGAAGCGAGGGCAGAGACATGGAGGCGTGTTTCCCGGAGCGTGGGACGGCCTGTCCCATCTGTTATGTTGTAACTAACGCCGATAGAGGGCCGGCGCCAATAGGCTGCAAGGCCCTTAATCCCCTGATTTCGAACCCGCAATGTCTGGGAGGCGGAACCCTTACCCCGATTTAACTTGGCGGTGAGGCGGCTCACGCTCAGATAGGCGGACGTACCGGGGGTTTATCGACGACCATGTCGCTTGCGCTATCTACGCTGCTGTTCGAGTGGCGCCGCTATATGGCGGCGGTCATGGCCCTGGCCCTGTCGGGTCTGCTGGTCCTGGCGATGACCGGTGTCTTCATCGGCATCGGCAAGGGGTTCACCGCGACCATCGAACGGTCGAACGCCGACGTCTTCATCATGCAACCCGGCGCCAAGAGCCTGATCGGCGGACCGTCGGGCGTGCCGCGTCGTTTCATCCCGCTGGCCTACAACCATCCCGAGGTGGTCGAGGTCATGCCGCTGGACGGCGCGGGCGGCACCTTCCAGAACATCAAGAACGTCGATCCGACCAAGAGCCAGGCCGATAACGCCAACCAGGGCGCGCCGCGCCAGAAGTTCGTTCAGGCCAGCATCATCGACACCCGCCCGGGTTCAGTGACCATCCCGACCGACTATTCCCAGGAACTGGTCGATGCGCTGCGTCAGCCCTACACCGTCGCGGTCGACGAGACGGCCCTGACGACCCTGGGCGTCAAGCTGGGCGACAAGGCGCTGTATAACGGCCAGACGGTCACCGTTGTCGGCGTCACGCGCGGCTATCCCAACATGATGCAGCCGGGCGTGGTCATGTCGCGCGACACGCTGCGGATGCTGGGCCAGGCCGACACCGGCGCGCGCGTCGGGCCGCTGATGGTCAAGCTGCGCGATCCGGCCCGCGCGCCCGTCGTGGTGGCTCAGCTGAACGCCATGGGTAACGGCCAGTGGAAGGCCTGGACCAAGCAGCAACTGGCCGATGCCAACGCCGGCGCCATGTTCGAGGAAGGCATTCTGGTCATCATCATCGGCGGCTGCGTCGTGCTGGGGATCATCATCGGCGTCGCCATCACCTGGCAGACTTTGCGCGGGGCCATCATGGCCAATATCAAGGAGTTCGCCTCGTTGCGGGCCCTTGGCGTCAGCATGGGGTCTTTGCGCCGGATCGTGGTCGAACTCAGCTTCTGGGTCGGCGTCGTGGGCGTGATCGCGGCCATCGTCCTGACGTGGCTGGTGTCGCTGCTGGCGATGATGGGGGCGGTGATCATCGCCCTGCCGCTGTCGCTGCTGATCGTGGTGGGGATCGGCCTGATCGCCATCGCCATGGTGTCGGGCCTGCTGTCGCTGGGCATCCTCAAGAACAGCCAACCGGCGGACCTGCTGCGATGAACATTCATACAAAGGTTCACGGCAAGCACGGCGACTTCGCCATCGAGGCCAACGGCCTGGTCAAGCGGTTCAAGTCCGGCAAGGCCTGGGTCGAGGTGCTGAAGGGCGTCGATTTCGACGCCAGACACGGCGACCTGACAATGGTCATGGGGCCGTCGGGCTCGGGCAAGTCCACGCTGATCGCCGCCCTGTCCGGCCTGCTGAAACCCGAAGAGGGTCGGGTCGATGTGCTGGATGTCGACGACCTGTGGAAACTGTCCTCGGGTCGGATCGACAAGTTCCGGCTGGATAACTGCGGCTTCATCTTCCAGGGCTTCAACCTGTTCCCGGCGCTGACGGCGTTGCAGCAGGTCGAGACGGTGCTGAAGTTCCAGGGGCTGACGACTGGTCAGGCCCGGAAACGCGCCACGACCGCGCTGGAAGAAGTCGGCCTGGGCCATCGCCTGCACCAGCGGCCGGCCGCCCTGTCCGGCGGCGAGAAGCAGCGCGTCGCCATCGCCCGCGCTCTGGCCAAGGACCCCAAGATCCTGTTCGCCGACGAACCGACCTCGGCGCTGGACGGCGAGAACGGCCAGGTGGTGATCAAGCTGCTGCGCCGCGCCGCCACCGAGCACGGCGCCGCCGTGATCTGCGTGACCCACGACCCGCGCCTGGAGGCCTGGGCCGACCGGGTCATCCATATCGAGGACGGCAAGATCCTGGACGACCAGCGCCGCATACCCGATCCGAACGCCATTCTGGCGTCCCACTAACCGACACGACGATTTCCTCTTAGGACGACACGCCAATGCCCGGCTTTCTGAAGAAAAAACGCACCTGGATCGGCCTGCTGCTGGTGATCGTGCTGGTGGTCGGCTTCATGCTGTTCCAGTCCGCCGCCAAGACCAAGAAGGTCGAGCAGGAGAAGGCGGCGGCCACCAAGGTCGAAAGCCCCTATGCGGCCATCGCCAACGGCAAGGTCGATGTCGAGGGCGGCATCATCCAGATCGCGGCCCGTCGCGGCGGCATCGTGCGCGACGTGCTGGTGCAGGAAGGCGACCGCGTCGTCGCCGGCCAGATCCTGGCCCGTCAGGAGGACGACGAGGCCCGCCTCGCCGTCCAGAGCGCCCAGGCCGCCGTGTCCCAGGCCGAGAGCCAGCTGGCGCAGATCCGTGTCGATATCCGCACGGCCCAGCGCGAACGCGATCGTCTGCAGCGGCTGGTCGCCACCAACTTCGTCGCCGCCCAGCGGATGGACCAGGCCGAAGACCAGATCGCCACCGCTCAGGCGCGCCTGGGCTCTCAGACCGCCGCCGTCCAGACCGCCCGCGCCCAGTTGAACCAGGCGCGTTATGATCAGGAACTGACGATCATCCGCGCGCCCAGCGACGGCCGGATCGTGCGTCGCTACGCCAACCCCGGCGCCGGCGCCTCGACCCTGAACGTCTCGAACATGTTCGACCTGGAGCCCGACGCCCCGCGCATCGTCCGCGCCGAGGTGGTCGAGAGCGACCTGCCCAACCTGACCGACGGCCAGGCCGTCGAGATCAGCCCCGAGGGCGACGCCACCAAGGTCTATATCGGCGCGGTGATGCGTCGGGCGGCCGTGTTCGGCGCCCGCAAGCTGGCCTCCGACGATCCTTCGCAGCGCACCGACGAGCGGGTGGTGGAAGTGGTCGCCTCGGCCGGCGACGCGCCCCTGCTGATCGGCCAGCGGGTGCTGGTCAAGTTCATGAAGCCGGGCGAGACCGCCGGCGCCAAGCGCGTCGCCACGACCGGCGTCGGTCCCAACCAGGCGATGCGCGCCCAGTAGGCCCGAGGATCAGCGACCGGTGAAGACGCCCGGTCGCTTTTCCAGCACGGCGGCGACGCCTTCCTGATGGTCCTCGGTCAGGTGGGCCAGGGCCTGCATGGCCGCCGACATCTCCAGCATCTGGTCGAAGGTCGTGTCGCGCCCCTGGCGCAACAGGGTCTTGGCCATGCGAAGCGCCTGGGGCGGTTGGGCCGCGACCTGGGCGGCGGTGGCCAGGGCCTCATCCATCAGACTGTCATGGGCGACCACGCGATTGACCAAGCCCCATTCTGCGGCCGTCGCGGCGTCGATGGAGCGGGCGGTGAACAGCATCTCGGCGGCGCGGGCGTAGCCGATGTTGCGCGGCAGCAGCCAGGACCCGCCGTCGCCGGGGATGATGCCCAGCTTCAGGAACGGCACGCCGAAGCTGGCGCGATCCGAGGCGATGCGGATATCCGCCAGGCCGGCGATGTCGCAGCCCAGCCCCATGGCCGGCCCGTTGACGGCGGCGATCAGCGGAACCTCAAGCCCATACAGCGACCGTACGATCCGGTGGACCACCCGACGATAGCGTTCGCGGATGGCGGCCCCTGACCCCTCGAACAGGTCGCGACGGTCACGCATGGCGGTCAGGTCGCCGCCGGCCGAGAAGGCTCGCCCTGCGCCGGTCAGGACCACGCAGCGGATCGACGTATCGGCGTTGACCCGCTCGCACGCCGCCGCCACCTCGTCCCCGTCCGTCAGGTCGGGCAGGGCGTTCAGCCGGGCCTCGCGGTCCAGCGTCCAGATCAGGATCGCGTCCCGTCTGTCTTCGGCGATCAG
Organism: Brevundimonas sp.; assembly: GCF_046295075.1. Classification (GTDB taxonomy): domain Bacteria; phylum Pseudomonadota; class Alphaproteobacteria; order Caulobacterales; family Caulobacteraceae; genus Brevundimonas. The sequence continues at coordinate 58,600 of NZ_JBKBOC010000002.1, forward strand.
GCCCATGCGTCGTCTCCGTGTTCGCGTCCGTCATCGGCTGCGAACGCCGCGTCAGGCAAGTCCGCAATTGCAAAAGCCCCGGCCGAGACCGGGGCTTTTTCAGGCTTGGGCCGAAAAGGGCCGTCAGCGTTTCTTGATCGTATAGGGTACGAAGTTCGACGGATGGCTGACCACCCGGCTCGAATTCGACGGCATATGCCGACTGTTGACCAGCATCCCGCCCCAAAGGGCGAAGGACATCATGGCGTGTTGGAGGTTGCGCTCCTTATCGTTCATCTTGGCGTCTCCTTTCGCAGAACGATGAAAAGAGACGCGTCGTACCAATGGGATTCCACCGTCAGTCGTTTCGCGTCATCAGGCAATATAAGGCAGTTTGGTGAATTTGCAAATTTATTCGTCAGGAGTCGGAGTGTATTTCGCTTCGGTGTCACAATGAGTATCCCGACCTCCACAAGGCCAGGGCCGCCCAAGGCCATCGCCACGCCGTGCGTCATGGTCTGCGCCGTCGATGGCGAGAGCGGCCTGTGCCTGGGCTGTTTTCGAACCCTGAAGGAGATCGCCGGCTGGCGCGCGTTGAGCGACGCCGAACGCGCGGCGGTCATGGCCGACCTGCCGACGCGGCGGTCGCAGGTCGATCCGGCCAAGCTGGGCTAGCGGGGTTCGGCGTTTAAGCTTTCGTCAGCCACGTCGTTTCACGGCATCCAAACACTGGCGCCTTAGACCGAGGACATGGCTCGTATCGATTTCCAGTCCGTCATCGTGCTCGGCGTCGCCCTCATGGCCTCGTTCGGAACGGCGCTGACGATCCGACATCTTGAAGGCGACGGCGCGGCCCAGGCGGCGACGCCCGTGGTCGCGGCTTTCACCGCCCCGGCCTCAGGCACGGATGCCCAGGTGGTCAAGGGTGCGGACGGCCACTACTGGGCCCAGGCCAGGATAGACGGGCGGGCGGTGCGGGTGCTGGTGGACACCGGCGCCAGCGTCGTGGCCCTGACGCGGGCGGACGCCCTGCGCTTGGGCGTCGATCCCGAACAGGCGGACTTCACCGGCCGCGTCCAGACCGCTTCGGGCGTTGTGCGCGCCGCCCCGGTCCAGCTGAAATCGGTCTCGGTCGCCGGGGCGCGAGTGGACGAGGTCGAGGCGCTGGTCGTCGAACAGGGCCTCGAATACTCCCTGCTGGGCATGAGCTATCTGGGCCGGCTTTCGGCCTTTGAGGCCACGCCGGTCGGTCTAACGCTGCGGCCCTAGAGGTCCTTCATCTGGCGACGGGCTTCGCTGAAATACTGCCAGCCCGTCCACAGGGTGATGATGGCGGCGAACCAGATCAGGAAGATGGCGAAGGATTCGAACGCCGGCTGCCAGGCCAGCGGCGAGCCGTCAGGATTCTGCAGGCCCAGGGCGTCCCACAACAGGGTCAGTTGAAGCGCTGCCAGAGCGACCATCTGCACCGTGGTCTTCCATTTCGCAGCCAAGGTGACCGGCAGTTCGATCCGCCCGGCCATGGTCTCGCGCAGGGCGGAAACGGCGAACTCCCGGAACAGGATCAGGCCGCAGGGCAGGGCGATGCCCGGCAGCGAACCCGAGGCCAAAACGCCCAGAATGGCGCCCGTCACCAGCACCTTGTCGGCGATCGGATCGAGGATGGCCCCCCAGCGTGTGGTGGAATTCCATCGTCTGGCCAGGAAGCCGTCGACCCAATCGGTCGATGCGGCGATGACGAAGATCCAGAAGGCCCAGACGCTGAAACGCCCCTGGGTTTCCGGCGAAAGCCAGGCCTCCAGCGCGCCCGGCGCCGCACCGGCCATCATGGCGAACATCACCACCCCGGCCACAAGGCGCAGGCCGGTCAGGATGTTGGGGATGGGATTGGCGCGGTGGGCGGTCATGACGGGGTCTCCAGCAGGGACGCGAGCAGCGGATGCAGCGTCTCCGCGAACGGATTGGTGACGGTGACGCCTCGATAGACGAAGCCGTCCTGCATGTCTTCGGAAAGCAGAAGGCCGCACCCGGCTTCGGCGGCGATGGTCAGGATCAAGGCGTCCCAGATTTGCAGATTGAAGAAGGCGGCGCCTTCCAGAGCGGTCGCCATCGTCGCCGCCGAATGGGCGGTGAGGCCGACGCCCGCGCTCCAGTCCTCGACGATTTTGCGCGCCACCTTGGGCGGATGGCCGCCCTTGCGGGTCAGGATGTTGTAGAACTCGCCCGCGACCTGGGTGGGAATGATCACGTCCTGCCGAGATGCCGCCTTCAGGACCTGGACCGCCCGGCGGCGTTTCGGCTCGTCATCACCGACGCCGGCGGCATAGCCCAGCACATTGGTGTCGAGCGCCAGCCTCAAGCGTAGCCGTCCTCGCGCGTGATCCGTCCCGGCGCGCTTGCGGGGAGGGCGGCGAGTTCGTCGATCAGGGCGTGAAGGCGTGCGACCCGTTCGTCCTGGGGCTCAATCACCGCATTGGCAGGCTCTATCCGCACCAGGGGCTTGCCCCGAGCGGTGACGACATAGGAACCGCCTGCCGCCACTTCTCGGAAGATACGAGAGAAGTCACGATTGGCTTCGGTTGCAGTGATCGTGCGTTCCATCCGAAAGATAGTAGTGATTTCACTACTATTGTGCAAGTCACGCTAACGGTTCGAACCGCGGCTTGTCGGTCATCACGGTCAAGGCGCCCTCCGATATGCCGAAATGCAGGCCGCTGAGCTTCAGGTCGCCTCTGGCTTCGCGCTCGGCGATCCAGGGGAAGGTGCGCAGGTTTCGGATCGACAGGCGAACGATGGCTTCCTCGGCTGCGCGTTCCAACTGGTCGTGGGCCACAGTCTCGGCGACGTGCTGGACCACAGGCGTGCCCTGGGCGATCCACGGGCCGACGAAGTCGGCGACGATGTCCGGCGCGCCGTTGATCATGGCGTTGACGCCGCCGCAATGGGCATGGCCCATGACGACGATGCGCTTGACGCTCAGCACCTTGACGCCGAACTCCAGCGCCGCCGAAACGCCGTGCAGCTTGCCGTCCGGTTCGTAGGGCGGAACCAGATTGGCGACGTTGCGCACCACGAACAGCTCGCCCGGCTTGGCGTCGAAGATCAGGGCTGGATCGGCGCGGCTGTCCGAGCAGGCCACGATCAGGGTGTGCGGCTTCTGGCCCTTCGTCGCCAGGGCCTCATATTCGGCATGGGCCGTCGGCCAATGCTCGGCCCGGAAGCGGCGGTAGCCGGCGGTCAGTTCGTCTTCGATGTCGCTCATGCTGCGCCTGTAGCGCTTTGAGCGCCGCCAATAAATCGTGTATACGTGTCTATACGAAGGAGCGCGCCATGGCTGTCACCAGTCGAACATTCCGAAGCGGCAACAGCGACGCCGTGCGCCTGCCCAAGGAAATCTCGTTCGGACCCGGCGTCGAGGTAGAGATCGAGCGCAAGGGGGATGTCGTGACGATTTCGCCCAAGCAGAAGTCTGTCAAGGAGATGCTGGCCAAGCTGCGCAGCCTGCCCAAGCCGTCAAGCATCGGCGTCCGCCACGAGGTCGAAATACCGGAACGGCCGGGTCTCTAGGTATGGCCTATATGCTCGACACCAATGTCGCCATCCACCTGCGGGATGGCGATGCGCTGATCGATGCGAAGGTGGATGCGTTGGACCCGCCGCTTCTGCTTTCGGTCATAAGCCGCGTTGAGCTTGAAGCCGATCTTGGCCGTCCGGACGTAAACGCCGATGACAGGCGTGCGAGGCTCGACGCGTTGCTGGACGCCGTGCCAGTGCTGCCGTTCGGGTCAGCCGAGGCGCAGGCTTATCGCGCGATTGTCGAGATCTGCGGCTTCTCGCGTCGCAAGGTGCTGGACCGCATGATCGCGGCGCAGGCGATCACCGCAGGAGCGACCCTGGTGACCCGCAACGGCGACGACTTTCGCGACATTCCCGGCCTGACCCTACTGGAATGGTGAGGCGGCCTACGCCTTCCTGAAGAAGGCGTGGATGCGTTCGGCCAGAGGCTGGTTGATGCCGTCCACCTTGACCAGGTCCGACACCGAGGCGCGGCCGACGCCCTTGGCGGAGCCGAAGGCGTGGAGGAGGGCCTTCTTGCGGCCGGGGCCGACGCCTTCGATCTCGTCGAGGGGGTTCTTCTTGATGTCCATCGAGCGGCGCTTGGCGTGGGCGCCGTTGGCGAAACGGTGGGCCTCGTCGCGCAGGCGTTGCAGGTAGTAGAGAGCCGGCGACTTCAGCGGCAGCATGAAGGGCGGCTTGCCGGGCATGAAGAACTTCTCCATCCCCGCATCGCGGTCCGGCCCCTTGGCCACGCCGACCACGGCGATGTCGTCCAGGCCCAGATCGGCCAGGACGGCCAGCACCTCGGCCAGCTGGCCCGCGCCGCCGTCGATCAGCAGCAGGTCGGGACGGACGGCGTCCTCGCCCTCTTCCTCGTCCTTGACCAGGCGGGCGAAGCGGCGGCGCATCACCTCGCGCATCATGCCGTAGTCGTCGCCGGGCGTCAGATCCTCGCCCCGGATATTGAACTTGCGATACTGCGACTTCTGGAAGCCGTCGGGGCCGGCGACGACCATGCCGCCGACCGCGTTCGTGCCCTGGATATGGGCGTTGTCGTAGATTTCGATCCGCTCGGGCCGGGTCTCCAGACCGAAGGCCTCGCACACTTCGTCCAAGATTTTCCCTTGCGCCGAGCTTTCGGCCAGGCGGCGGCCCAGGGCTTCGCGGGCGTTGGTCAGGGCGTGGTCGACCAGGGCCAGTTTCTCGCCGCGCTGGGGCCGGACGATCTCGATCTTGCGGTCCGCCTTCATCGAGAAGGCCTCTTCCAGCAACTCCAACTCGTGCGGGCGGACGTTGGACAGGATCAGGCGCGGGATCGGCTTGTCCTCGTAGAACTGGCCCAGGAAGGCGGCCAGAATCTCCGGATCGGTGTCGGTCTTGTCCACGCGCGGGAAATAGGCGCGGCCGCCCCAGTTCTGGCCGGCGCGATAGAAGAAGACCTGGACGCAGGCCTGGCCGCCATCGGAGTGCAGGGCGAAGACGTCGCCCTCGGCCACGCTGTCGGCGCTGACGGAGTTCTCCATCGATATGGCCGACAGGGCGCGGATGCGGTCGCGGACCCGGGCGGCCTGTTCGAAATCCATCTCGTCGGACGCGGCCTGCATCTCCTGCGACAGGCGGCCGATGACGGCGCGCGACTTGCCGCGCAGGAACTGTTCGGCCTCGGTGACCAGTTCGCCATAGTCCTCAAGCGAGATCAGACCGGTGCAGGGGGCCGAGCAGCGCTTGATCTGGTGCAGCATGCACGGGCGGGTTCGGGTCTCGTAGACGCTGTCCGAACAGGACCGTAGCAGGAAGGCCTTCTGCAGGGTGTTCAGCGTCCGATTGACCGCCCAGGTCGAGGCGAAGGGGCCGAAATAGTGGCCGGGGGTGACATGGGCGCCGCGATGCTTGCGCACCTGGGGGGCGCGGTGGTCGCTGCGGATCATCAGTTCGGCGAAGGACTTGTCGTCGCGCAGCAGGACGTTGAAGCGCGGCTTCAGCTTTTTGATGAAGTTGGATTCGAGCAGCAGGGCCTCGGTCTCGGACGCCGTGACGACCAGCTCCATCGACCGGGTCTGGGCCACCATCAGGCCGATGCGCTGGGTGTGGAACCGGCCCTGGGCGTACTGGACGATGCGCTTCTTCAGCGACTTGGCCTTGCCGACATACAGGCAGGACCCGTCCTCGCCATACATGCGATAGACGCCCGGCTTGTCGGGCGCCCGACGCGCCTCGTCGGCGATCAGGGCGGCGGCCGTCAGGTTCGAATCGAGCGTCTCCTCGGTCATCCGGGTGGATATAGGCTCACGACCGCCGAACCAGAAGGACGCCCGCCAGAACCAGGCCCACGCCGGCGATGCGGCCGATGTTCAGCGGCTGGCGCGGCACGCCCAGGGCGCCGAAATGGTCGAGGATCAGGCTGAGCAACAGCTGGCCGCCGACCATCAGGGTGATGGTCATGGCCACGCCCAGGCGGGGCACGCCCCAGGCGGCGGCGACCACGAAACAGGCCCCGTAGACCCCGCCCAGCCAGGCGTACCAGGGCAGGGCGCGCGTGGCGGCGAAGTCCGGGCGCGTATGCATCAGCGCCGCCACGATCCCCAGCACCGTCGTGCCGACCGCAAACGAGATGAAGGCGGCGTTGACCGGCGAGGCGACCGCCGTGGCCAGCTTGGCGTTGGTTGGCGCCTGGAGCGCGGTGGCGCCGCCGGCCAGGATGACGACGAGGATGGCGAGCAGGGACGGGTTCATGGCCCCTGGCTAGCACGGCTTTCGCCGGATGCGGAGGGCGGCTTGAGGCGGCCGGCGCGACGCAGGCGGCGACGTTCGGCGCGGTTCAGGGGTTGAGGGGCGGACGGCGTCAAAACAGGGTGCAATCTGTGCACTTCGTCCAGTTCGGACCCGGCATCGTCGAAAACAGGGTGCAAAGTGTGCACTTCGTCCAGATCGGGCGCGGTGGGCGAAAAAACAGGGTGCAATCTGTGCACATTCCGCGTTTCGGCGGGCGGGGTTTCGGCGGGCGTTTCGGGCGCCATGGACGACAGGGTCTCGAAGATCTTGAGCCAGCGCAGGGCCTCGGTCGCCTCGCCCTCCATCAGCGACAGTTGCAGGCGACGGCGCGCCGACAGGGCCATGGACGACAGGTCGATGTCCTCGATGTCCTCAAGCTCGACGGCGGGATCATACATATCGGGATCGTCCTGATCCTGTAGTCGCCAGCCCGCCTTGCGGGCGCGAACGCGAAAGGCCGAAAGGCCCAGGTCGTAGCGGCGGCAGACGACGCGCGCCGGCTCGCCCGCCAGATAGTCGTCGCGGGCCAGGTCCCAGACTTGCTGCGAACGGACGCGATAGGCGGGGGCGGCTTGGGTCATGGGCGGACGCTGGCACGCGCCTGCGTCAGATGCGGACGTCTCTCACCCGTCGGACCTCACCAGTCGGGATCGACCGGGGCGCCGTCGAAGATCTCGGCCAGACGCGCGCGACAGCCCCGGTTCGCATCGGCGGGCAGGTCGGAGGGAGAAAACCAGCCGACCTCGGCGATCTCGCCATGGCTGGTGCGCTCGCCCCGGTCGAAGGCGTCCAGGCGGAAGACGACGACATGGTCGCCGGGAAAGAAGCGGTCGTTGGAATGGATCGAGACCAGGCGCGGCGCCGCCCGCGCGATCAGCCCGGCCTCTTCGTGCAGTTCGCGCACCACGGCGGCCTGGGTCGTCTCGCCCCGATCCACCCCGCCGCCCGGCAACCACCACCCCGCCAGATAGGTGTGCCGGACCATCAGCACCCGCCCCTGCGCATCCACCGCCACCGCCCGCACGCCCAGCGTCTTGCCGCGCGTCAGGCGCGACCAGGCGAAGAAGAGGGGACGGCTGAAGGGTTCGACGTGGATGCGCCAGGTCATGGGTGTGTCCGTCGTAGTCGGCGGGTGTATCGGACGACCAAAAAGGTCGTTGTTATAAGTCTTCGCCATCCGACTTGAAAACCTAGAACAACACCTCGCCGACGTAGAATAGGTTGTCATAGGCGTTGTGATCGTCGATCTGAATAGAGATCCGGTACAAGCCATCATTCAGCTTCACCTTTGAAATCCAATTTCCACCGTTCTCCGGGCGCGCAAGCAACTGACTGTATGTCTGGTCGAATACCACACCGCCACCATCAGTCTGCACCTGCACACGAACCTTGAGTTTAGCCCTGTCATGCCGAGGGTTGATGCTGAAGGTAACTCCCTCGGGCGAGGCGTAGACCTTCTCGACGAACGCGAACCGCTTCTCGAACACCCTGCCGTCATCCGAGGTGACGATCTTGGGACGAAGCAAACGAGCTGCCGGACCGGCCATATGGATCAGGGTTTCACGTTCAGCTTCCGAGCGGCAGATGACCCATTTGAGGTGCTCAGCCAGGACCAGCGGTGATTGGCAGAGTACCTCGGCCGCCCGATGGTTGATGATCGACATGTCACCTCCCGTCGCGCCCTCGTGATAGGTCTTGGCGAAGTTGATCGTGGAAAAGAAAGCGTCGTCATCCCCGTCGCGCGCAGCGCCGTTCTGCATGTTGATGTCCGAGAACCGCGTACTCGGCATTGTAAGGATCGACCGAGCGTCTAGAGCGAACATCACCAGCACGGGAGCGTGGGCGGCCGGACCATATTGACATTCGTTCGGCCGACGTATGCCCTCAATATGGTACTGGGTAGGCGTCCTGGGCCGGAAGTACAGCCGCGAGAACTCATGCGCGCGGTCCCGGTTATCAATCACGCCTGCAGCGGCGACGTCGAGCGGGCGATGGCCCTCGGACTGCCGACGCGAGCGAATCTCACCAGTCTGGATGATCCCGACTGCATTTTCGATCGGGGCATGATGGAACAGCATGGAAGGCCAGTGCACCCGGTGCGGGTAGTAGGGCTTGCCTAGTTCCGTTTGCCAAAGGACGATGTGGGCGTCCGCAGCTTGAGCGGTCAACCCCATGCCATCTCCTGCTGTCCTCCCGACGCCGGCGTCGCCGTGGTCGGGTATCTCTTCAGCTCAAGCGCGATCTCGGCATCGCCATGATTTGCCTTCTGGATTTCCAGAGCACGCACTTGTGGCAAGAGACTGAGTAGGGACAGGACCATCGGCCCGCTCTTTGCGTCGGACCAACCAGCATCCCGGGTAGTCACAAGGCCAGCGCTTAGGCTTAGCCAGACGCCGCGCAGCGCCTCCATTTCGAGCTCGGAGTTCCGATCCTCATCAGTCAGGCGCAGAGCCGAATCATCGAGGTTCGCACTAAACTGCCGGTGTGAATTGAGCATCGCGAAGCGTCCACCGGACACTTCAATCACTTCTTTCATCTGGCTCAAGAAGTCCTCGAAAACGAGGAGCGGACTAACGTCGCCAAAGCGCTCGGCGAGATCCGCCTCTCGGTGTTCGGGGAGGCCTATCGGCTTTTCGTAGTCGTGGATGAAGATGTCGATCGGCAGGGGCGCCAAGTATCGCTCCATCAGCGGGCGTACGTCGTCCCAATCGAGACCACCATTGCCGCAGCCGAGGCGCGGAAAGGAGATCGAGGTGATGCGCTGGGCTTCATAAGACTCAATGAATTTCTGCAACCCCTCCTCTATCCATTCGATCCGCGACGGGTTGCGCCAATGTACTTTGGTCGGGAAATTGAGGACCGCATGATCCTCACCTTGCCAGAGCCAAAGTTTTCCGGGCTGCAACAGCTTTTCGTCGCAGAGGCGCTTGTAGGGAGCGAACATCGCCGGATAGCGGTCGCGGAAGGCCTTGGCGATGCCCTTGCCCATCACGCCGACGCAGTTGACCGTGTTGACCAGCGTCTGCGCTGGTGAGTCCATGACACTGGTTCGACGGTAAGTCAGCATAAAGGGTGGGTCGCTCGGAAGTTCACCGGAGTTTTGCATGTAAGCGGAGTCGCCTTCCATCTCACACAAATAATCTCCGGCGGTTGGTTCTCCTAGCCTCTCCGCTCGTGCCGGGAACATTTCCCGCTAAGGCCCATTCTCGCGGGCCAAGCCCCTTGGCGTTGACGCGTATTCAGCTCATTGAGCCCAAACCGGTTATGCCGAACGATTACCATCGGTCACTTCCGCCTCGTCTCATCTTCCCAAACCCGTCCCCGCTTGAACCCCGCCCCGGTACGCTCTAATCGGGGACGGACAACAGGAGCATCCCATGCTGGCTCTCGGCATCATCTTCGGCTTCGTGGCCGTCATCGCGGCTTTCAATGCGTTCGAGTTCGGTCGGGTTGACTGACGCATCTCGCGGCGTCGCCCTGGTTACGGGCGGGGCGCGGCGGATCGGGCGGGCCATCTGTCTGACGCTGGCCCAGGCCGGGTTCGACGTGGCGATCCATCATCATGCGTCGGGCGAGGACGCCCGGACCCTGGCCGACGAGATCGCGGGCCTGGGGCGGCGCGCCTGCCTGTTGCAGGCGGACCTGACGGACGAGGCCAAGGTGCGGGCGCTGGTGCCGGCGGCGGCGGAGGCGCTGGGACCGGTCAGCGTGCTGGTCAACAACGCCTCGGTGTTCGAGGACGACCGGGTCGGCGGGCTGACGCGCGACAGCTGGGACCGGCATGTCGAGACTAATCTGAGGGCGCCCCTCGTGCTGGCCGAGGCGTTCGCCGCCCAGGCTGTGGAAGGCGCTATAGTCAACCTGCTGGACCAGAAGGTGCTGAAGCCGGATCCGCGCTTCTTCTCCTACAGCCTGTCGCGCAACGGCTTGTGGTGGGCGACGCAGACCCTGGCCCAGGCGCTGGCGCCGGGCATTCGGGTCAATGGGGTGGGGCCGGGGCCGACCCTGCCGTCCATCCATCAGACGCCCGAGGAGTTCGCCGCCGAGGCGCGCGCCACCCTGTTGCAGACGCCCGGCAGCCCCGAGGCGGTGGCCGAGGCCGTGCTGTGGCTGATTGACGCCCGTATGGTGACGGGCCAGATGATCGCCGTCGACGGGGGCCAGCACCTGGCCTGGCGCACCCCCGACATCCAGGAGTAGCGCGTGGTTGCATCCTCTCACGTGACGCCGTTTCCGGCGGAAGAGCCGCTGCGCTTCGAGCGGCTGAGCGTGTTCGTGCGCGGGCTGGAGGTCGAGGCCAGGATCGGGGTCTATGACCACGAGCAGGGGCGGCTGCAGCGGCTGGTGATCGACGTGACGCTGGAGCTGGAGCCCCGGCCCATCGAACGGCTGGGCGACACCATCAACTATGAGACCGTGGCCAATGCGGCGCGCGCCATCGCGGCCGAGGGGCATGTGGGGCTGGTCGAGACCTTCGCCGAACGGCTGGCGCGGGCGTGCCTGGACGACGGCTGCGTGCAGCGGGCCACGGTGCGGATCGAAAAGCCGGGCGCGCTGGTCGGCGTGATCGCGCCGGGGTGCGAGATCGTGCTGGGGCGGTAAGGGCGGTTGCGTCGAAACTGACGGACGGCCATTGTCGCGACCTTGAGTCCAGCCGGGCGTCCGGCGTGTGAGAAGCGATGTTCATGGCCGAGCCCGGCGATCCGAAAGACCCTGCGGTCCCCCACGACGATCACGATCACGACGCCCAGGTCGGCTTCGTCTCGCCGGCGTCGCTGGCCGGGCGGGCGCGGGCGCCGGAGCCGGAGCCGGTCGCTCAGGATGCGCGCGAGCCGGACCTGTTCGATCCGCCTGAGCTGGAGTCGGGGCCGGGGCCGTTCGACCTGTCGGGGCAGATGACGCGGCCGACGGCGCCGTTTGCGCCAAAACCCGAGCCGAGGCCCGAGCCGAGCGTGGAGACGCCCGTCGCGCCGACGCCCGTGACCCGCGCCATGCGCGAGCAGATGACGTCCGACGCCGCGCCGCGCCGCGAGGGGCCGGCGGTGCCGATGCGGCTGTATGCCGTCTATGTGCTGATCCTGCTGGCGGTGCCGACGCTGGGCGTGTCGTGCCTGGTGGCCTTGCTGGCGGTGATGCGGCGCGACGGGGCGACGGACGCGCTGGAGCACAGTCATGCCGTCTATCAGCAGCGGACCCTGTTCGGGACGTTCGGGGCGGCGGTGGTCGGGGCGATCCTGGTGGTGGTCAATATCGGCGTGCTGGTGCTGTTCGCCCTGGCGATCTGGGTCCTGGCGCGCGGCGCGTTCGGGGTGCTGAAACTGAAGAGCGGTCAGGCCGTTCCCAATCCTCGCAGCTGGCTGTTCTGAAGGACCGACGATGACCAACGAACCCAATTTCATCGCCGGACGCGAGTCCGAGGGCAAGGTCGGGGCGCTGATCGCCTGGGCGCTGTTCATCCTGTCGATCCCCAGCGCGAACGTGCTGGTGCTGGTCGGGCTGGTGGTGTCGTATGTGACGCGCGGCACGGCGACGGGCGTCGCGCGTCAGCATATCGACGCGCAGATCGCCCTGTTCTGGTCGGTGTTCTGGTGGACCATCGCGGCCTGGGTCGGCATCGCAATCAGCGCCTTGGCCTCGCTGGTGCTGATCGGCATTCCCTTCCTGCTGCTGTTCCTGCTGGCGTGGTTCCTGCTCAGCGTCTGGTTCACGATCAAGAGCGTGATCGGCCTGCTGAACCTGCTGAACGACAAGCCTATCTGAGCCTTACGGAACGCCCTCGCAGCCTTGGCGGTTGATCGTCAAAAGGAGAGACGCATGGGACAGTTCAAAAACCTCGAAGGCGACAACCGGTTCGAACAGGCGTTCGACGACGACAAGGGGTCGGGCCTGGTCTGGGCCGACTATGCCGTGAAGGGCGACGCGCGGATGATCCTGCACGTCGAGGCGGAACAGTCGCTGCGCGGATCGGGCGCGGCGGGCCGGTTCATGCAGGCGATGGCCGAACATGCGCGCGAGACGGGGCTGAAACTGTTTCCGCGCTGCAGCTACGCCGTCGCCTGGCACAAGCGCCATCCCGATTACGACGACGTTCTGGCCTGAGGTGATGCCGCCGCCCTGTGAATGCAGGGCGGCGGTCTCGTTTCAGCCGCCGGAATAGCCGCCGATGATGGGCAGGATTTCGCCGGTGATGAAGCTCGACATCTGGGGCGAGGCCAGGAAGACGTAGGCTGGCGCGATCTCCTCGGGCTGGGCCGGGCGTTTCATCACCGTCTGGGCGCCGAACTGGGAGGTGTCTTCGGCGTCCTTGTCGGCCGGGTTCAGCGGGGTCCAGACCGGGCCGGGGGCGACGACGTTCACGCGGATACCGCGCGGGGCCAGATGGGTGCCCAGCGAGCGGGCGTAGGCGTGGATGCCGCCCTTGGTCAGGGAATAGTCCAGCAGGTCCTTGTTGCCTTGAAGCCCCGTCACCGAGCCGGTCATGACGATGGCGCCGCCGGTCTTCATGTGCGGAACCGCCGCCTTGGTCATGTTGAAATAGCCGTAGAGGTTGGTCTTCAGCGTGCGGTCGAAATGTTCGTAGGTCAGGTCCTCGAAGGCGCTGACGTGTTCCTGGAAGGCGGCGTTGGGCACCAGGACGTCCAGGCGGCCGAAGGCGTCCAACGTGGCCTTGACGGCGGCCTCGGCGAAGGCGGGATCGGCGACGTCGCCTTTCAGAACGACAGCGCGACGACCCTCGGCCTCGACGGCGGCCTTGGTGGTTTCGGCGTCGGCGTCCTCGTCCAGATGGCAGATGACGACATCGCAGCCTTCGCGCGCGAACAGGACGGCGACCGAGCGGCCGATGCCGGAATCGGCGCCGGTGATCAGGGCGGCGAACCCGTCCAGCTTGCCCGAACCCTTCCAGAAGGGGGCGTCGTACATCGGGGCGGGATCAAGCGCGGCCTCGTCGCCGGGCTTGGTCTGATGCTGTTTGGGGAAGGGCGGGACGGGATAGGGGCGGGCGCCGGCCTGGACCGCGCCGGACGGTTTGTCGTCGCCGGCCGCCTGATCCTTGGCGTCGATGTCGCGCTGGATGGCGCGTTCGTGGTCGGCGACGTCTTCGGCGCGCGCGTGGGTTTGGTCGTCCATGGGAGGCTCCTGAAGATGGGGTCTTCAGGTAGCGGACGAGCGCGCCGGTCGTTCCTCCGGCTCAGGTTGGGTTTTTTAGCCGACGCGGTGGACGATGGTCTTGATGGTCTCGGCCTTGGTGGGCAGGTCGGCGGCGAGGCGCGAGGCGATCTCGCGGGCGCCGACGGGATAGGCGTCGCCGCCATCGGCGATGGCCCGGGCCTTGGCGGCGGCGTCGAGCAGCAGTTTCTCCAGCGCCTCGATCTCTTCCAGCGCCAGGGAATGCGCCTCCATCTGAAGGCGTTTGACGCGGTCGGCGGTGGTCTCTGGCGCGCGCATCAGATCATAGACGGCGGATTCGCTCTCGACGATCCGCAGGTCGGGCTTGGTGTCGGCGCTGGTCTTCTTGGTCATGGAATCGGGTCCACAGCAGGAGCTGAAAGTCGAAGGTGAACGCGATCCCGTCACACGTCGAGCTTGGCCGTAACGGTTGTGGCGGCGCTGTGGCCGCCACGCATCGCTTTTGGATCGATCAGAGCTCGGGCGCGCGGGCCGGGACCATGGCCGGGGCGGCGACGGGGGCCAGGACGCCGCCGGCGACCGCACGCAGCGGCGAGCGCGGCGTGTGCAGGACGGCGGGATTGACGCTGACGCCTTCCTGGACCGGGGTGACCAGATAGCCCTTGGCGGCCAGGGCGTCGCCCGAACGGACGCGCGAGGTCCAGACGACGATGGGCGCGGCCAGCAGTAGCGGCAGAACGATCGGGGCGAACCAGGTGGCCAGGTCGGGGCGGACGCACAGCGGGATCATGAAGCCGACGCCGACGATCATCTGCCAGCGCATGGCGCGGAACGCATCGGACCAGGCCAGGCCGTCGGCCTCGCGCTGCTGGGTCGACCAGCCGGTGTCGTGACCCGAGACGATCTGGATGAAGGCCTTGGTGTTGGCGACCATCAGGATGGGGGCCAGGATGGCCGACAGGGCGATCTCGGCCGCCATGCCCTTGGCGATGGCGCGACGGCCGCCGAAGGCGCGCAGCTCGGCCGGACGGCTGAGGACCAGGGCGGCGCCCATGAACTTGGGCCCGATCAGCAGCACGCCCGACAGGAAGGAGGCCAGCATGAACGGCGTGAACTGGGGGTTCAGGATGTAGAAGAAGCTGGACCAGTCGACCGGATAGAACATCTGGATGAACAGGCCGACCATCAGCGACGCCAGCCACAGAGGCGAGGACAGATAGGCCATGCAGCCCATGGCCAGTTGCAGGCGGCTCATCGGCGACAGGCCCTTGGCGCCGATCAGGCCCAGGTGTTGCAGGTTGCCCTGGAACCAGCGGTGGTCGCGGCGGATGAAGTCGGTGATCGACGGCGGGGTCTCTTCCCACGATCCGTCCAGGGCGGCGGTGACGTGGACGGCCCAGCCGGCGCGGCGCATCAGGGCGGCCTCGACGACGTCATGGCTCATGACGTGACCGCCGAAGGGCTTGCGGCCCTTCAGGTGCGGCAGGCCGCAGCAGGCGGCGAAGGCGCGGGTGCGCAGGATGGCGTTGTGGCCCCAGTAGCTCGATTCCGAGCCGGTCCAGTAAGCGAGACCCGCTGCGGCGACGCGGCCGTACAGGCGCACCGAATACTGAGACACGCGGGCGAAGATGGTGCGGGCCTTGATGATGACCGGGGCGGTCTGGATCAGGCCGACGCCGGGATTGCGTTCCATTGCGTCGACCATGCGCAGCAGGGTCTCGCCGGCCATGGTGCTGTCGGCGTCCAGGACGATCATGTTCTCATAGGCGCCGCCGAAGCGACGGACCCATTCGGCCAGGTTGCCGGCCTTGCGCTCGGCATTGTCGGTGCGACGGCGATAGAAGGCCTTGGAGTTGGCGGCCATGCGGAACGACTGGAACACCGAACGCTCGGCGGCGGCGGCGTCTTCCTTGGTCGAATCGCTGAGCACGAAGATGTCGAAGGCCGAGGACGCGCCCAGGCGGGCCAGCGAGCCGTCGATCATCGCCAGGCGGGCGAAGGAGGCGCGGGCGTCTTCGTTATACAGCGGCATCAGCAGGGCCGTGCGGGTGCGCGGCAGGGGCGGGTGCGGCGAGAAGGCCAGGTCCGCCTGGTCCTTGCCGCGCAGCATGACGAAAAGACCCATCAGGCCGCTGATGAACCAGCAGGAGATGGCGGTGATCAGGACCATAAAGATGCCGAAGGCCAGAATCTCGGTCCCGTCCCAACCCTTGCGGGCATACAGGTAGAAGGGCGTGATGGCCGACAGGCTGGTCAGGGCGATGGTGCCGGCCAGCAGCATCATGCGGCGCATGGCGACGGTGCGCGGCGAGGTCGCGGGCGTCACGTCGGCGACGGCGTCGGGTGCGCTCAGAGACTGAACCGGCATGGCCAGCGGCGCCTCGTCGGGCAGCCACGACCAGCTTGGCGTGTGAGCGCCGTGGATCGTCGTCTCGATATCAGCCTGTTCGACAGGCCGGATCGCCAGCTTGTTCATGCCGCTCTGGACGCCCCCGTGTGAACCGGATGTCCTCCCGAGGGCTGGGGAAGACGCGGAGTGCTGCACTGCAACACGAAATGCATAATCGATCACATTCGCGCGATTTTCAATCACGCAATGTTGATCAGGGCAAAAAAAGAGGGGGAAAATTTACAGCGGAGCTTCGAACGCGGCGGAAGACGGGCGCGGGGCCGGCGATTCCGTGGCGACCGACAGCAGTTTACGATCCAGAGCCCAGGCCGCAACCCCCACCCAGCACACCAGGACGATGGCGTAGATTCGCTCCCACCAGCCGACATTGGCGTCGTTGACCGTGCCGGGGAAGACCAGATGCTTGGTCAGGACCGTCAGAATCGCCATGACGACGAAGGTGACGGCCAGGAAGATCTTCAGGCGCGGCAGGTCGCGGCGCCTGGCCAGGCCCCACAGCAGAAGGACAGGGGCCAGCTGGATCCCGAGCGCCAGGTTGATGACCATGTGGCGCGGGTCGGGCCAGGGCCACAGGGTCGAGGCCGACATGCCTGCCCCCGCCAGCACGAAGACCACGGCGATGACGACCCCGGCGACGCGCGCCCCGGTCAGGGCATAGACGGCCAGACCGAAACCGATGCCCGCCAGCGCCGCCATGACGCCGGCGACGAAGACCCCGCCGTTGAAGATCATCGGCGCACGCGCCGTCGCCCCGCCCAGTTCGCTGAGATACTGGGTCGCGTTGTTGAAGCCGGGGTAGGCCAGGATGGCGGCGGCTACGACGGTCAGGGCCAGAAGCGGCGCGGCGACGCCCACGCCCAGCAGGCGACGGCGGCGGTGATAGCGCAGCCGGGGCTTGAGCAGGGCCTGGAGGTCCAGCGGCCAGGGCCGATCGTCCAGCGGCTTCAGCCCCCACAGAGGCCGGATGGCGGGAATGCGCCGCACGACCTCATAGACCGCCAGGCTGCCGACGAAGGTGATGGCGATCAGGGACAGCAGTTCGATCGGCGCCGGAAGATTGGCCGGGCGGATGATCCAGACCGCCGCCACCAGCACCGTCTGGTGCGCCAGATAGAAGGGGAAGGTTGCCTGAGTCAGATAGTTGAGCACCGGCCCGCCCCGGTCGCGCAGATGCTTCGAGCCGAAGCCCAGGATGGCGACGATCACCGCCCACTGGTCGATGCCATAGACCACGGCCTTGGGCACGCCCCAGAAGGCGCGGCCGCCCGGATGCCAGACCTGGATCATCATGATCGGCAGGGCCACCGCCGCCAGGGCCAGGGCGACCCAGCGATAACGCTCCATCGTGCGCCACAGGCCCTCGCGCCGGACGATGCTGAAGCCGAACAGGAAGGCGACCAGCGACAGGGCGTGATTGTACCAGTCGTTGTGCAGGGTGTTGGTCAGGCCGAACCAGGGGAACAGGCCGATGCGGATGGCGATCAGATACAGGATCGGCAGGATCAGCAGCCACGGCCCCCTGAGCGCCTTTTCCAGTCCGTCGCCCAGCCGCTCGATCAGGCCCGGCACGCGCCACAGCAGGACGGCGACCAGGCTGTACACCGCGATATAGACGATGAACCACAGGTGGTTGACCGGGACGCCGTCGGCGAGGCCGCTCCAGCTGAACTCATGTCCCAGCCAGGCGACATAGCCGGAGACGCCGCCCGGCCAGCCGCCCTTGTCCATCGACTCGATCCAGGACTGGATCGGCACCAGAACCAGAGCCCCGAAGATCAGGGGCGGAACCAGCCGCGCGAACCGCGTGCGGGCGACCTGGCGCGGAGTGCGCCTGAAGGTCATGAACCGCAGCGCCGCGCCCGACACCAGGAACAGCAGGGTCAGCCGCCACGGATTGGTGATCAATATGGCTTCGCGCATCCACTCGAAGGTGTGGGCGCTGTGGATGTGCCAGTCGTAGACCCCGTAGACCAGGCCCACATGATACAGGATCAGCAGGCCGAAGGCGCCGATCCGGATCCAGTCCAGATCATAATGGCGCACGGACGGGGATACGGACGGGTTCACGGCCGCGTCTATGATCCCGACACGGTCGTCGCACAAGTCGCCGTTTCGACGCGCCTGCCGCTGTCGATAGGGGAAAACCCCAGTCGATCCGCTCATCCGATCCTGCCAGCCTTGGGGCCTGGCTTTGAAGGAGACTTCCAATGAGCGACAGTCAATCCAACGGCGTTTCGGGCGTGTCCGGCGCGAACGGCGCGGATCGCGCGGATGAGGCGCGGGCCGCAGCCGAAGCCATGGCGGCTTCGCCCGCCCAGGCGGCGGCCGAGAGCGCCGTCGAGACGGCCACCAGGGCGATGGGCGTGGTCGACCCGCATGCTCTGGCCCAGGCGGTGATGCAGACCCCGGTCGAGATGCGTCAGGCGGTGATGGCGGCCGTCGAGCAGAAGCTGAATGTCTTCGACAACGCCAAGTTCGAGGCGGCGATGGCGGACCTGTCCTTCGCCCCCTATGCGGCGGCGCCGGATGTGACGCCGCGGGCGTGGGAAGGTTTCAATGTCAGCGTCGGGGCCGAACTGGGCTTCGCCCAGCCCAATGTGACGGCCCAGTTCGGTGGAGCGAACCCTGGCGTCAGCATGGGGCTGGACATCGGCGCCTCCGTACGCGGCGTGGGCGCAGCGATCAGCACCGAGAACGGCGTCGCGACCTACAGCGCCCCGCTCTCGCCCGGGGGACTGGTGACGGGCGTCTTCAGCTCCACCCCCGGTCCCGAAGGCGCCATCGACCGGCTGGGCGTCCAGGTGGGCAGGGGCGTGACCTTCGGCGGCGCAGTGGATCGCGGGTCCAGGGAGCCAAGCGCCAGGGGCGAGGGCGCCTGGCGCGATCGCGACGAGACCGGGCGAACCATAGCCGCCGGCTCCAACCATGTGCACTCCGGCACATCCGAATTCGGACAGAAGGTGACCAGCACTATCCAGAATCCGGACGGGACCAAAACGACCTATTCGACGTCTCGTGTCGCCAATGACCCCAACCATCTGGACAGCCTGATCTACGGCCGCCGTTAGGGCGGGATCAGATTTCGGCGACCTGTTCGAGACCCAGCGCCTTCAGCGTCGCTGTGATGGAGGCGTCCTGTTCGGCGCGGTACAGGGCCATCTCGTCCTGGACCGGGCGGCCCAGAGCCTGTTCGAACTCGGCCTTGGCTGGATCGACGGCGTAGGCGGCGGCGCGGGCCTCGGACCCCAGGTTGGACTGGAAGATGCCGGCGGCGCTGACGGGCAGGAAGTCTTCGTAGGTGATCGGCTCGGCGACGACGTGGCCCAGGGCGATCAGGGCGTCCAGGTCGGCGGTCTCTGCGCGCGTAGCCAACCCTTGCGGCGTCGCGCGATAGCGGAACCAGGCCAAGTCGCCGCGTCGCAGGGCGTCCCAGTCGTCGGGCAGGGCCGAAAAGTCTTTGGACGCCAGAGCTGTGTCATACAGCGCGCGCCCGGCGGGGGTCAGGGCGCAGCCGCGCTGTTCGATCTCGCCGAAACGGGCGGTGTGGGTTCCGGCAGTGGTTCCCTCTGCACCTGGGAAGGCGATGGCCTCCTCCAGCGCCTTGAAGCTGGTCTGGCGCAACAGGATGGGACAGGCGCGGGCGGGCGGGCCCTCGATGGTTTCCTTCGGCGTGATGCCGCGTTCTGGCATGGCCGCCTGGGCCGCGTCGATGTCGAGCGTGCGCGGCGTCAGGTGGTTGATGTGCGGCCCCTTGAAGCTGACCACGTCGGCGATCAGGCGGTGGGCGGCGACCAGCCGTTCGTAGGTTTCGGCGCTGACCGTCGCCTGGGCGTGCCAGCGGAAGGTCTCCAGCAGTTCGGAGACGAACCGGTCGGCCTGGTCCTCGTCCAGTCCGCCTTCGGCCTCGGCCGTCGCGATCAGGTCGCGCGCGCCGGGGGTGAAGATGTCGCGCCGCGTCAGGGTCTCGGCCGCCTCCGCCCGCAACGCCTCGTCCGCGATCAACTCCAGCCGCAACAGGGAGCAGAAGACCCGGAACGGATTGCGCGCCAGGGCCGCCGGATCGACGGGGCGGAAGGCGGTCGAATGCACCGGCACCCCGGCCGGGGCCAGATTGTAATAGCTGACCGGCGCCATCCCCATGACCGCAAAAGCGCGAGCGATGGTGGCCAGTTCGTCGGCCGTGCCGACGCGGATGGCGCCGTGACGTTCCTCGGACAGTCGCGCCAGTTCGCCGGACGCCGCCAGCCGGCCCGCGCCCGCCGCATCGGCCTTGATCGCCTGGGCGTTGATGTCGGCCACCAGCGTCAGCAGGTCGCCATATTGCGGCACCTCGGCCCGGTACATGGCGGACAGGGCGGCCGAGAACCGGCTGCGGATCTCGTCAGGATGGACGAAGGCGGACATGAGCGCTCCCACTTTTCGGCGATCCATAGGCCGGTCGGCCGCCGGTTGGAACCCGGCGACCGCATCGAACGTCAGGCGTCGACGCCGACCCCGATCGGGCAGACCACGCCGGTCCCGCCGATGCCGCAGTATCCGGCCGGGTTCTTGGCCAGATAGCCCTGATGATAGGCCTCGGCGTAGAAATACTCGCCGGCCGGTTCGATCTCAGTGGTGATCGCGCCGCGTCCCGCCGCCGTCAGGGCCGCCTGATAGGCGTCGCGCGAGCTTTCGGCCTCGCGCTGTTGGTCGGCGTTCAGGGTGTAGATGGCCGAGCGGTAGGTGGTGCCGATGTCGTTGCCCTGGCGCATGCCCTGGGTCGGGTCATGGTTCTCCCAGAAGGCCTTCAGCAGTTCGGCATAGGTGATCACCTTCGGATCGAACACGACCTTGACCACTTCGGTGTGGCCGGTGCGACCTGTGCAGGTCTCTTCATAGGTGGGGTTCGGCGTGATGCCGCCCGAGTAACCGGCCGAGGTCACCCACACGCCCGGCAACGACCAAAAGATCCGCTCCACGCCCCAGAAGCATCCCATGCCGAAAATGGCGGTCTGGAAACCCTCGGGATATGGCCCTTTCAGCGGGTTGCCGCTGACGAAATGGTTTTCGTCGGTCGCCAGGGCCTCGGCGCGGCCGGGCAAGGCCGTCTCTGCGGTCGGTAGTTCGGCGCTTTTCTTGAACAACATCGGGGGCTCCTCGGACGAAAAATGACTTCGACGCCTATATGGGGACGTCAGAGGCGCTTGCCGAGGGGGCGAGTGTGTTCTATCAGGCCCGCCTCCCGCCGGATCGACCTCCGGCGGCGCGCAAGACGTGGCGTGAAACGGACAGGTGGCGGAGTGGTCGATCGCGCACGCTTGGAAAGCGTGTGTAGGTGAAAGCCTACCGAGGGTTCGAATCCCTCTCTGTCCGCCACGCCGTCCTCCGCTAAACGACAAGTCTGCGAGAGCAGGGAAATACCCCCGACATTCCGGCGCGTTACCGCTTGGGCTTTGCCCAGAGCGCGTCTCTGCGCGCCTTCAGCCCTCCCCAAAACCGCATCAACCTGACGCCAGTCTCCAGTTTCGAGAGGCCAGTCCGTTTTCGGCCGTTGCCTGTTTACAGGGAAATACAGGGAAATCCGGCCAGAATCACTTGTTCAGCCGAAGTTCCAACTAACGCCCGAAGCCCGGCGTGCCGGGCTTCATACGATGAGAAAGGGCGAAATTCCCTTGGGAGATAACAGGGAAAATAATCGCACGGAACAGGGAGCTTCTTTCTGGGATCAGGGAATTAAATCGACCGGATCAGGGATGGCCTCACGCGTCAGGCGGCGAACATCGCCCGCTGCTCATCCCAGTCGAGCGGCAGGCCACGATGCATGATGGCGTAGAGCGAGAGGGCCTCGGGCGCTGTCCCTTCGAGGACGGCCTGTTTCAGATCCGGCGCCAAGAACGCCACTCGAAGCATCCGCGAGGCGTAGGACTGGTTGAGCTTTTCCTCGTCCGCGATCGTGTCGAGGGTCGTGCCCTCGCCACCGATCAAACGCCGCTTCCAAGCCTCTGCTCGCACAAGCGCCGAGCTCAGGGCGGGATCGATAGATTGGCGGGTAATAGCCGGTCCACCGCCCGGACCGACCATGGCGATGCCGCCGCCTCGATTGAAACGGAGCGAAAGGCGCAAGAGCGGAGCGTTTCTGTCTCGCTCCAGCTGCCCGAGCCTGAGCTTACCCTGGCTGGTGACGACGTTCGCGTCGCAACGTGTCTGGTCCAGCCGCACGACCAGTTCATGCCGATGAATCTCCACACGATCTATCAAGTCCCGCACCTTGAGCCAGTCTTCGCCATCGTCGGCGTTCGCCAGAAGTGGAGCGATCGCCTCGCGGACCATGGTCTCGATGACGGGGGCAGGGACGCGCTTGTGCACGCCGGCTTCGTCAGGCCTGCCCCGCTGAGCCACGCATGAGACGTAGTAGCGATAGGTTGCGCCACCCTTTCGCGAGGCGCTGACC
Source organism: Brevundimonas sp. (assembly GCF_046295075.1). Lineage (GTDB taxonomy): Bacteria > Pseudomonadota > Alphaproteobacteria > Caulobacterales > Caulobacteraceae > Brevundimonas. Next base: position 80,877 of record NZ_JBKBOC010000002.1, read on the forward strand.
GGCGACATCAAATGTCCGGCGCTGTCGTAGACCAGGCCAGTAAGAGGCGCGCCGCGATGCGGCGGTCGGGCCTTGCCGGGCTGCCGACGTCGTACGCTTAGGTCTAGAAGCGCCTGGGCGGCCTCAAAAGTCTCCCGGTCAATGATCCCAGGATGCTGCCCAGGATACACGGCGTCTTTGTGAGGGATGTCGCCGACGTAAATCGGGTTGCGCAGCATCTGGTAGAGCACGCCGCGAACGAGCGGCACGCCGCCTTGGTCGTCACCCGCTCTGTTGATCCACCGCTTGGAAGTCACGCCGCGCGCCTTCAGCTCTGCGACCAGCTTGTTGACCGATTTGATCTCGAGGTAGCGGGCGAACATCCATCGCACCTCCTCCGCCTCTGCAGGATTGGTCGTGAGCGTTCGTCCGTCGGGATCGTAGCCAAACACCGGCCGACCTCCCATCCAAAGGCCCTTCTTCTTGGAGGCGGCGATCTTGTCGCGGATGCGCTCGCCGGTGACCTCACGCTCGAACTGGGCGAAGGACAGCAAGACGTTGAGCGTCAGCCGGCCCATGGACGTCGTAGTGTTGAAGGCCTGGGTGACGCTGACGAAGCTTGAGCCGGTCCGATCGAGTACATCCACGATCTTCGAGAAGTCGGCGAGGGATCGAGTGAGGCGGTCGACCTTGTAGACGATGACCACGTCGATCTTCTTGGCTTCGATGTCGTCCATCAGGCGGCGCAGCGCCGGACGATCCAGGTTGCCGCCGGAGTAACCGCCGTCATCGTAGATTTCAGGCAGCAGCGTCCAGCCTTCGCCCGCCTGTGACATCACATAGGCGGCGCAGGCGTCGCGCTGGGCGTGGAGGGAGTTGTAATCCTGCTCCAACCCTTCCTCGGTGCTCTTGCGCGTATAGATGGCGCAGCGGATCGTTCGGCTCGGCTGCATTAAGCGGCCTCCTCGCGCAGGCCAAAGAAGCGCGGCCCATTCCACCGAGAGCCCGTGATCTGACGAGCGATCGGAGAGAGGCTGGCGAAAGTCTGACCGTTCCAGACGTAGCCGCCATCGACCACATCGACCTGATGGCGCTCCCCCTTCCATTCACGCTCCAGCCGAGAGCCCGGTTTGAAGGCGGCAGTCCGAACCGTCGGCTTGTAGCCCGGCCGGTGACGACTGGCAGTTTTGCTAAGCCGACGATCTAGGTCGTGGTTCGAGCCATGCGCGCGCAACTGAAGACGCTCGGCGAGAAGGTAGCGCAGGACATTGGCGGATCGGAGGGGCGGCGGCCCCTCCTCAAACTGTTCGCACCAGATGCTGCGTAGAGCATCGATCCTTTGCCGTTCAAGAGTGGCGATGAGCGCTTTGATCTCGCTCATCGGGCGGCGCCGTCTTGCGATAGACTCCAGCGGCGAACGCCGTCGATGCGGTTGCTGGCGATCTTGAGCCCGCGTTTGCGCAGGGCGCCCGCCATGGCGCCGCGTACTGAATGCGGCTGCCAGCCCGTGGCGTCCATCATCTGCTTCATGGTCGCGCCGTCGGAGGCTTTGAGTAGCCCGGAGAGAAGGTCCAGCTTTGACACGCGCGGCACCGTGTCCGTGGTCACGGCTGTGAGGGTGGTGGTGGTGTTAGTCATGTCATTCTCGGTTCAACAGGGGCGGTTTGCCTCCTACTGAGCCGAGCCCGGCTGGCCGGGCGGAACACGATCAGTAGCGCTCTGATCGCAGCATTAGTCCAGTTGATTTAAGCCGAAAAATCTTCCGGCAGGAGGCCTTGTCGGCTTCATTCCTCACACCCATCTTTTCGTAACGAGCTGGCAGCACATGGGTCTCGACCCGCAGAGCACTCAGCGACTTTCCCCTAACCCCCGGCGTCCGCCGCACGTGCTTTTGCACGCGCTTGCGGCTGCCTAACGGAAGGAGAGCCGTCATGGTCTCTGCAAAACCCGCGCGCCTCGGCGCACCCGAACTGCCATTCGACCTCCAACTTGTCATCGAGCATCTGCCCATCGCAGACTTGGCTGCTGGTGGCCGCAAGCTACGACTGCATAAGAAGCAGGACATCACCGCCCTAGCCAACGCCATCCGAACGTTCGGCTTCCTTGCGCCCGTGATCATCGATCGGGACAACAAGATCGTCTCTGGCAACGGCCGCATCGAAGCGGCGCGCCAGCTTGGCATGACGCACGTGCCCTGCATCCGTGCCATCCACCTCGACGCCGCCAAATTGAAGGCGTTTCGGATTGCCGAGAACCAACTCAGCCAGTTGGCAGGGTGGGACACTGAAGCGCTGGGCCTCGAGCTGAAAGAACTGTCCAACCTCAAACTGGACTTCAGCCTGGAGGTGACTGGGTTCTCCGCGGCCAAGATCGATACGCTCATCCTCGAGGGCGACCGAGGAGGCGAGAACGCTGATGTGTCGCCCGATCGTCCGACGTCACCCGTGAGCCGGCTGGGCGATCTTTGGCTCCTGGGTGATCACCGTCTTTATTGCGGGGATGCTACGGATCCGGCGAGCTTCGACGTTCTGCTTCAAGGCGAACAGGTTCGGACCGTCTTCACGGACCCGCCCTACAACGTCGCGGTCGACGGGCACATTACCGGATCGGGCCATCATGGGGAGTTCGTGATGGCATCTGGAGAGATGACCGATGCCGAGTTCACCGAGTTTTCGGTCAAGGCAATGGCCAGAGCGAGTGAACATCTGATGCCAGGCGGACTGCTGTACTGGTGCATGGATCATCGACATATTGCGAACACAATTGCCGCAGCATCCGCGACCCAAATGGAGATGCTCAACCTTATTGTCTGGGACAAGGTTACGGGCGGCATGGGCAGCTTCTACCGCTCGCGCCACGAGCTCATCTTTCTCTTTCGCAAGGCGGGTGGCTCGCATCTAAATCGGGTTGAACTTGGCAAGCACGGCCGGAACCGTGCGAACGTCTGGGCCTACGAAGGCGTCAATGGGTTCGGCGCCAAGAAGGCCAAGGCCCGAGAGATGCATCCGACGGTCAAGCCCATGGCGATGGTGCGAGACGCTCTATTGGACAGCTCTGCCAGAGGGGATGTCGTGCTGGACTTGTTTAGCGGCAGCGGGACGACAATCATTGCTGCAGAACAGAGCCGGCGTCAGGGCAGGGCGACCGAGCTCGATCCGGGGTATGTGGATGTCGGCGTCATTCGTTGGCAGGACTATACCGGCTTCGAAGCCCGCTTAGCCTCAAGCGGAAAGACCTTCCGGGAAGTCCGCGCCGAACGGCAGCAGACGGCGCTGACCCTCGCAGTATCTAACCCGGACATACCTGCCATAACTGCAGTCCTGCCTGCTGCACGGGTCCGGACGCGCGTTCGCGCGGCCGCGGCGTAGGGGGTGAGTTATGTCAGACTCATCATCGCCAAAAGGGGTCGGCTACGGCCAGCCCCCCGTCGCTACGCGGTTCAAGCCGGGCCAGTCGGGCAACCCCAAGGGGCGTCCGAAGGGCTCAAAAAATATGCTGACCCTTATGATGGAAGAGCTTGATCAGAAGGTGACTGTCACGTCCGACGGACGAACCCAGCGCATGTCAAAGCGTCGGGTCGCCGTGCGTCAGCAAGTCGATCGCGCCGTAAAGGGAGATCCGAAGGCCTTCGCCGCATTGATGAAGCTAGAGAGCCAAGGCTTCGGCGGAGACGAGGTCGATACGCCAGGGAAGCATCACGTATCGAGCGAGATCCCCTTGGATGTCTACGACGATATCCTGGCGGGCTTGCGCTCCGGCAGCTCGGTGCAAGAGGAGCCCGGTCATGAGTAGCGCCCTGGCCAAACAGGCTGCGCTTCACGCCTTCGCACGTGAGAACTTCGAAGCCTTCCTGTATCTTGTCTTCCACCATTTGAACCCGGGCGTGCGGCTTTCATCGGGCTGGTATATCCAGGCCATGGTCCAGGCGCTTATGGACGTTGAAGCGGGCCACGATCGCCGTCTCCAGATTACTGTGCCGCCTCGGCACCTGAAATCTGAGATGGTGTCGATCGCCTATCCCGCTTGGTTGATGGGGCGACGGCCTGAGACCCGCATCATCTGCGCCAGCTACAGCCAGGACCTCGCTGACAACCTGGCTCGCAAGTTCCGTAAGGTGGTGGAGTCCAACTGGTACGCCGACGTCTTCCCTCAAATGGCGGCGTCGATCGTCCGTAGCACCACGGCGGAGTTCACGACGTCTGCGGGCGGCTACCGTTATGCCACAGCCGTCGGCGGGACCGTCACCGGCATCGGTGCGCACCTGATCATTGTAGACGACCTGATGAAGGCGAGTGACAGCGCCTATCCCGAGGCGCGGGCAAAGGCCAAAAGGTTCGTCGATGAGACACTGATGTCCCGCCTGGATGACAAGAAGACGGGCGCGGTCGTAGCGATCATGCAGCGGCTTCATGAGGACGACGTCTCAGCGCACCTGGCGGCGAAAGGGTCTTACAGGCACCTGAACTTGCCTGCGATCGCGGTCCAAGATGAAACCATCAGGCTGACCCGCGGGGCAGTCCATAACCGTCGCATAGGCGATATTCTCAACCCGCTGCGCGAGCCGCACGACGTTTTGCAAGAGTTCCGACTGGACGTCGGTCAGCGGGTCTTTGAAGCCCAGTGGCAGCAGAACCCCAGCGCGGGGTCGAATGACTTCTTACGCTGGGAGAAAGTGCAGTTTTACGACGACCCCCCGGAGCGGGATCGGCTCCAGATGGTCGTTCACAGCTGGGATCCTGCCGCAACCTGTGACCCAGGCTCTGACTACTCTGTAGGCACTGTGTGGGGGTATGACGGGGAGGCATGGCTGTTGCTGGATGTCATCCGCATCAAGCTAGCCTACTCCGACCTGCTCGCCCGCGTAAGAGCGGAGCGTCGGAGATGGAACGCGGACTACATCTTGGTTGAGAAATCATCGGTGGGTCACGCGCTTCTTCCCGACCTCATTCGAGACCATCGAGGCCTCGGGCAGGACCGTGCGCACTATGCGCCACGCTCAAAACCTATCGCGGCCTCTACCCGCGTGCCGAAGACAGAGCGCTTTTTCTCATCGGTCGATCGCCTCTACACGGGGCTCGGGAAGTTCCCTCGATCAGCCCCTTGGATGGACGATCTGCGCCACGAGCTGCAGGCCTTTCCGGACGTCAGGCATGACGACCAAGCCGACAGCATCAGCCAGTTTTTGAACTGGGCAGTCGGTCGGGGAGGGAGGACCGCTCTCAATCCTCATGCGCGGCGTGACATACAAAACCGAACCTAGCCTCGCTGCAGGGGCCCGGGGGCGCCGAAGCCGAGCGAAGTCGCTTAGCGAGCGGCCTCACCCGGCCTCGTTTAGCGTTTGCACTCTGCCCGGCCGGTGTAAGCTGTGTGAGGCACGCCGCCGCGGCTCGTGGCGTCTAAGAAGGTGATCTCGAACTTCTCTATCTCGCCGCGGCAGGCTTCCGCCAGATCGGCCCGAACTTTCAGCTCGATCGCCGCCTCGTCTCGGGTGAACTGGGCAAGACCCTGAAGGGTGAAGCCAAGTCCGCCAGCGGTCGTCTGAAACGGCGCAACGGCGGTCGACGGGATCGAGGCGCAAGCAGCGACGGAAAATGCGAGCGCGGCGGCTACAAGGACGCGGTTAGTCATTAGCCGCATCTCCGGGTGCAAGGCGGTCCGTGTAGTCGACGGCGTTAAGACGGTTCGCTCGGGAGCAGACTTCCGTAGCCATCACGCCGAAGGCGGTCGATGTGTATCCGGGGAGGTGGGACCCGAAGTAAAAATCCGTGAAGCCGATGTAGCCACCCATACGGTTGCGGGCGTTGGCCATGCCGCAAACGGCCAGATAGACTCTGCTGCGGTCGCGACGGTCGGGGCTCAACAAGACGACCCTGACATCGCGGAAGCGGGCGGTCTCGTAATCGAGCAGGGATGTCTCCAGCCATCCCCGAGTGGCGACGAGCTCGCGGGTAATCGCCTCATCCGAAAATAGTCCGTTGGAGCCTGTCTCCTCCCCAGCGGAAGCCTCTTGGCCTAGGGCGGGGCTGGTGATCCCCAACAGAACCGTGGCGGCGAGAACAGTTCTAAGCATCTTGCATCCTATGAGTCTCCATCTCAGTTCGCTGGTGGCTCGAACGACGTGCACTAGTCAACCTGAAATGAGACTCATCGGCTGTCGTCCGATAGGCGTCACGCGCAGCATTTGGCGGGATGGATATCCGTCGGAAGTTGGGAGCCCGCGTTCAGCGGCTCCGCCAGGATCAGGGCTGGTCGCAGGAGGAGTTTGCCGATCGGGCCGGCCTGCACCGGACTTACGTGTCAGGCGTAGAACGCGGTGTCAGAAATCCAACGGTCACGGTCTTGGAGAAGTTAGCTATCGGCCTGGGTGTCCCAATGCCTGACCTGGTCAGCTTTGACGGGTAGCAGGCGCGCTGCGGCGCTCGAGGACCTCGATAGCATCGACGAGCTTGGAGAAGTCGGAAGCTACGGTCTGCAAAAGCTGGCCGGTGATCGACGTCCGAAGGATTCCGACGTCCGTGCACATGATGTCTGCGCGCTCGATCAAGTTCGATGCGAGCACGCCGAGCCGCAGCTTGGCTTCTAACGCGTCTTCCGGATCAAGGACGGGGGCGGGCGGGTCGTAATCGTCAAACATGACTGCGACTACCGCTCTCGTCGGCCGGGAAGTCCAGTCGTTTAGAGGCGGATGGCTGTTCTGCGCCAGTAGCGGTCATGCGGACCACGCCGCAAATGCGACATTCCGCGAGCGAGCCGAAGGTCCGCTTTCGGCCGGAATGCCTTCGTCGCAAATCGACCCGTTGCGGACGTTCGTCGATTGAGTAAGGTCAGCGAATGAAAGAAACGACGCGACTTCGCTGGGCAGGAGCCATTGCTGCTGTGGGGGCCGTATGGCTGTTCGCTGGGGCTGTCGGTGTTTGGATCGGAATGGATATCGGTCGCGCCATTTTTGGCTAAACCGAACTTGGTTGTGGTGGCCTCGGAGAGGGGTCAAACCACATTCGCTTCCCACGCCTAGCGGACGGCGGCAGCGACCGTTTTCCAGCCTGACCGCCAATGTATGCTTGCGGCTCTGAAGCCGTGGGCCGTAATCGACCCGGAATGGGCCTCCGTGTCTACGCCTGGCGGCTGAGCGTCTAGTGGTAGATTACGGACGCTCGCCGAAGTGTAATCCTTTGTATTTGGTCCCTGCCTTCGAGCGTCACGAACCACGACGACGCATCCTGAGCCCGACCAAAGGCCACCTCTGCTTTGGCGTATACCCCGTCAGGCGGGGGCAGCGCGTAACGCACCTGAACACCATTCCGGGCAGGCTCGATGCGATAGCGATCGCTGTAAAGGCGGACATCGTAAAGCGCTTTCAACGGTAGGTCGCGCAATGCTGCCCGGGCTTCGGGGCAGCGTCCGGACGTGCCGCTATCGCACTCAATCGATATCTCGAACGGTAGAGGCCGCCTGTTCGCGGCCAAATCCATTGCTTCAACTAGGCGACGGAGGGTCTCCAACTTGGACTCCTCGTCCTCTGGCGTCGTGCTCACCCAGCCGGTTAGCACCGCACAACGCTCTGCCGAGGGGGTGTTCTGATTACTCGGCGCGTACTGGGTGAAGACCTTAACATCTGCCTGCATAGGCGACGCGGCCGACAAGTTTGCATAGTCCTGGACGCGGACCGATGCGTAGAAGGCGGAGCGGTGACAGAAGCCTGCTCGGGCCCGCTCTGCACTTGCCCACCAGAACCCGGAATAAAAGCCGGGCGGCCCGCCTGTTTGGAAGCGACCGTCAACGATTTTTTCGGCGATATCGACGGGCAAAAGTCGATCAGCGGCCTCGAACTTAGACCACGTCCGCACTTCGCCGAGCGTGGCGACTTGCGGCTGCGCGCTCGTTGTTTGAACTGCTATCGCTGTCAACAGCCCAAGCATGACCAATCTCTCGCTGACGGAACGCAGCTCGACTATGCACCAATAACGCAGGCTCTGGAACGTCCGCTTCCCACCCCTAGCCGAACTTCGGCGAGTCTGCTCCTGGGCCATGCCCGCGACAAGCCGGCTTTGGCGCATCGATGCCGTGGGCGTATTCTGCGACGGGGGCGTCGATCGCGGGAGGTGGCCATGAGCCAGCCCGATCTGTTTCGTATACCTCGCAAACCTTGGAACGCTGGTCGAATGACCGGCGCCAAGGCGCCTCTCAAGCCAAAGCACATCTGGGCGATCCGACAGCATTTGAAGTCGGTCGGCTCGGTCAGGGATCTGGCAATGTTCAACATCGCGTTGGACGCCAAACTACGCGGCTGTGACCTGGTGAAGCTTCGGCTCGGTGATGTTGCTCAAGGCGATGTCATTCGGCAGCGATCGACGATCATCCAGCAAAGGACCGGCCGACCCGTGCCGTTCGAGATCACGGAGGCCGCTAGAGACGCTCTGGCTCACTGGTTGGAGCGCCGAGGACGACGGCGTGACGACTGGCTGTTCCCCAGCCGCAGCCGAGATGGAAAGCACATAGGCACTCGACAGTATGCTCGCCTGGTCGATGCTTGGGTGAGGACAATCGACTTGAATCCAAGCGCCTATGGCACCCACAGCCTTCGACGGACAAAGGTGGCGCTGATCTATAATAAGACCGGCAATCTCCGCGCTTGCCAGCTACTGCTTGGCCACGGGAAGTTGGAGAGCACTGTCAGGTATCTCGGCATCGAAGTGGATGACGCGCTGGAGATCTCGGAGCAGATAGACCTCTAAGCCAGCTTGGGACAATCCGCCGGAAAGCGGACTGTCCCAAGGTCTTGAAGGGGTGGAAAGCAGACTTCAATTCGGCAGCCAAAGATGCTTTCTGGGCCCGTGCAAATAGGAGGCTGAGATGCACCCTCTTCCGTCCGCCGTCGCAGCTTACATCGACGCTTACAATCGTATGGATGTCGACGGGATGCTCGACTGCCTCACCGAAGATGTAGCCTTCACAAACCTGTCGGACGGCGCTGTCACAGCGCAAACTCGAGGTCGAGACGAGTTCCGAGAGCTGGCGCTGGTTGGCGTTTCCGCGTTCGAAACCCGATGCCAATCCGTAACGAACGCGATCAGCGTCGCAGGCACGACAGTCATTCAAGTCGACTATTCTGCGGTCGTTGGTGCGGACCTGCCGAACGGTTGGAAAAAAGGCCAGTCGCTGAGTCTCGTCGGCGCTTCACTGTTCAGGCTTCGCGACGATAGGATTGAGCTAATCGTCGACGAAAGCTGAAGTTGCTGGTCATACATCCGCAATGGGTCGATTTCAGTCCTAGGCTTCGCTGCGGAAATCGGACAGTGGCCCGCAGACCGAAAAGCGGTCGCGGTCGACGTCGGCTAGGGGTGGAGAGCGGCCATTGTTCCGGGCAGGCAGAAAGCCAAAAGACATCTTTGATGCTACGATAGGCCTATGGATTTGAGATCAACTTTGCTGGTCGTCGTCGGCACACTTGCCTGTGTTTTAGGTTCTTGTCGTGAAAGTCCGGCGCAGATGGCTTTCGGCTCCTTCACTTTTGAAGCCGCAAGACGAGCAGATATCCTCACGGCTAGTGCGGGTGAACAAACCGCTGTCATTGAATTCTGCAACCTCAGTCTCGGTGAGGCAGCCTTAACCTATGGGTGTAGGCAGAAGGATCCCGCGCTCGGAGACAGCGTGCGGGGTTTTCGAGTTTTGATGATGGAGCGAATGCGATGGACCTCACCTCCATTTGGGGAGCGTCCCGAAGGCGTTTTTTCACCCCAGGCTAGGCCTTTGATCGCTTCTAGGGTCGATGAAATGCTCGATCCAAACGGCATCCCCAAGTCACCCAACTGGTATGCATTTTCTAGGCTTAAGGCAGGCGGGGGAGAAGATGACCCAATCGTCACAACAGACCGACAGTGGCCTCTCATTGTCTGCCAAGCTGGAGCTGCCTCGCGGATTTGCAGAATAGCTTTCCTTGTCGAGGGCGTCTTCGTAGAAGCGAGTTGGGAGCATCACGGCGTAGTCGATCAAGCTGAGTTGTGGCGAATTTCGACCGGTATCGACACCAAGCTTCGCACCTTCATTAAGCCTTCGGCTGACCATCTGAACAAATAGGTGCTGAAGGTCGGCTTAGGGTCGATTTCAGGCTTGGGCTTCGCCGCCGAAAGCGGACGTTGGCCTCCAGGCCGGAAAACGGTCGCGGTCGATGTCAGCTAAGGGTGGTAAGCGGACCTTGTCTTGCTAATGGAAAACCACTTCGGAACGTAGGTCCTGAAATTTGGCATCGGGTTTGGCGGAGGTTGCGCGGCAACGAAAAGCGACGAGCCGGAGCATGGCATCTGCTGACTGATTCCGAAGCTCGAAATCGCCGTCGAACGTCAGCCGAAAATCGTGATGGCTGCCCGGTTGAACGACTGTTTGAGGCAGGTCAAAAAAGTCCAGCATATCGTCTCGGTAGCGGATGCTATGAAACCTGTCCGGGTCGTAAGACCGCGTAAGGTTGATGGGCTCGCCGCTGGCCTGATCCGTGAGGTTCAGTGCAGCTGAACCGCTACTGTCAGAATAGACACTCGGAACGCATAGAACTTCGTTGCCGGTGTTCTCGACCCTCAAGCGAACGATCACAAATCGGCAATAGGTTGTGCACTGCTCCGCCTCGACCTTGAAGGATGCGGTGTATGATGGATCGCTCGATCCTTTGCTGACCTGTCCGCAGCCTGAAATCGCGCACGAAAGAACAGCCGTTGCGAGCGCGATAGCGTGTTTCATGCCCACAACTTATAGGTCGAGCCAATCTCCGCAACGGGTCGATTTCGGCATTAGCGTCAGGTGCCGGAAGTGGACCTCGCCGATAGTGTCCGACAGCAGACACGGCGAACGACGACTAGGGGTGGAAAGCGGACAAGGCATAGGGCAGCTTCAGCGACATGACCAAACCGATCCGCATGCGGCTGCAAAGTCGTGCTGACACAATTGATCTTATCAACTACGACGCTGGCGACTTAGAGCCCGTCGAAAAAGCCCTGCTCGGACTCGGGGCCGAGAAAATAATGTCTGTTGGGAATCCCTTAGAGGAAATGCGGCGCTACAGTCTTGGCAGCAGCGAAGTCATTTTGGACTGGGATGGTTACACGTCCGGTCTGCGGACTACCGACCCAACTCACCTCGCAGCCATCTTCAATGCCCTATCTCAATCTCCGCTATTCGAGGTTGCTGGCAAAGACGAGTGACAACGATGACCGCAACGGGTCGATTTCGGCCCTAGGTTCCAGCGCCGAAGGCGGACGCTGCCCGTCGGGCCGGAAAGCAGTCGCCGTCCACGTCAGCTAGGGGTGGCAAGTTGACGTTGACCGCAGCCTCTTGGGTGTCGAAGGATGAGCGGATGCTTCGCCCCATTTCAATCTTCGGATTCGTGGTCTTTTGCTGGCTCACGGCCAGCACAGCAGAAGCCTGCAACTATCAGGTTCCCCGTAATCCCGGAGAGACCAAAGCACATGCCTACGAACGCTTGTCGCGCACCAATCAGGATACCTACTGGGCTGAAGCTGATACGATATTCGTTGGGCGGGTGGTCGCGCTCATCCAGAGCGACCGTGGCCTTGAAGTGAGAGTGGAGCCTAGAACTTCATTCAAGGGCGACGCCGGGACCGGCGTAATCATCTACGACCACAACTGGCTTGAAGTGTCGTGTGATCGCGCCGCCTTCCCCGATTTCGACAGGGTCGGAATCTTCTACGGCAGCCGCGAGAATGACCGGCTGGCTGTTCGCGGAATGCTGGGACCGAATGACATTCGCGACGAGGCATTGAAGGCGCGGGTAATCGACCAACTCGATCCGGGCGAGGTAACGACGTTGTGGATGGAGACGCCAAGGCAAGATCGTTTGCCGCTAATCATTGCCGGGCTGATCGCGTTCTGTGCGTTCATCGGAGGCATTGGGATCGGGCGACTGAGTCGGAAGCGGACGGCGGCCCAGACCGGGTTTCCGGATGTCCGATAAGGGTCGATTGCGGCCTTAGGAGCCGGCACCGAAAGTGGATGTTGGTCGGTAGGTCGAGAAGCTAACGACCAGCGGCCTTAAGAGGTCTCGTGCGGGAGGAGCCTGATGTCATTAGCGCCCCTGAATTCTGCGTACCGATTGCGTTGGTGCCAACGCCACACCGAACGTTGCTCCCAACTACAGAGCATTTGCCGCATCTCCATTCCTACGCAGGTCACGCGTCTGACGTCTCGGGCTCGGACAGGCTGTCCTTCAGCTGCGGTCAGTACCCGCGCCCAAGCGCTCGACTGAATGAACATACGAAGGAGTTCATCGTCTTGGGAAAAGAGTAGCAGCGCAGCGCTCAAGCCTATCCCCATCATTTCAGCGGAGTCTCAGCGATTACAGCAGCAAGATCTTCTTCGACGAAAGGCGCCAGGAACACCCTGACAGGCCGGTCGAAGCACCCCATCCAGTTCAGGTTCCTAAAGTAGAGGGACCAGAAGTTACGACCCTCCGCACTAGCGGCAAAGGCCTTGAGCGCCAGCAGATCGGGGATGCTCAGCGTTTGCGCGATCGGCTCTGAAACGCACTGTATCGCCTGTTCGATAAGTGCGTCAGGCGATGCAATTGCCCTGGCCGCCAAGCGGTCCGACAGGCGGAAGTCACGGTCATACAGGTTCACGCCACGTGAATTCAGTACTTCACCGGACAGGCGAGCAGCAGCCATGTTCATGCCGTGGCGGTATTCGGATGTGTAAGCCTGTCGCGGGAAGAGGTCGGCGGCAGCGGCGCGACGCTCAGGACCCGGATCCTGCGGCAGGGCCGGCGGGATGGGAGCGACTTGCAGGCTCAGGGCAGAGACAAGGGCTGCGATCATGATCAAGAATAATCGTTCGTTGGGCGGTGGGTGACGGGGATGTCCTCCATCAGGTGTCGCTGCGCTTTCGCCAGAAGGCCGCGGTCATGCCCATTCCAACGGCAACGCCGATCGCCAGCCAAACCCCCATGTTGTCTGTCGCCGCGCCAATGGCGACGCCGCCGCCCACGCCAGCGCCAAGCGGCAGCCAGGCCATCAGGTCATTCTTCGTCATGTAGTGATCCTTAGTCGAGCAGCCCGCGCCGCTGCATGTCGATGATGATGGGGTCGGTCAGGGAGGCGATGACCTCGATGTCGAACGCGTCCTCGGCCGCCGCCTCGTCGGCGAAAGAGCGCGGTTGGTTCGCTCGCAGCGTGGACAATCGCCACGACGACTGCACGACCTTCTGCTGGCCGGCTAAGTGCTCGATGCGCTGGAGCTGCACGCCAGCTTGCGATTTGATGAGGGTCTTCCGTGTTCCCATGGCTCAATCCTCCCGGATCGGAACCTGACACGGCCCTCCGCGATTGTGGAGTCTGACCGTCTGCGAAGAGCGGTCAGTTTCGACCCCGGGCCGCCGTCTTCTCGTAAGGCGGCGGCTTTGTCGTCTCTTGGACTTTCGGAACTGCGATGGCCCTGCATGGTTGTGGCGTTTGAGCCCTCCTGGGTGGATGGTTCAGACGAAGCCGAGCCGCTGCCTTCTCCCGGAGGCAGCGGCTTTGTCGTTTCAGTCCCGCTTCCCAAAGATCGATGTGTCCATATGCGTCTTCTCCCTCGGCTGGCCCGAGCGATCTGCGCCAGGGGCCAGGCCGTCCGCAGGCATGAGATCGGTCGGATAGGCCCAGCCGCCGAGAATAACCGCGCCACTCAACTCGGCCCAGCAGGCCTTGAGCGTTGCGGAGGCGGCCATCAGCGGCAGGATCTGCGGCGAGGCGTGATTGAGGCCGGCGTGAATGCGCTGGATCCGGCGGTGGCAATCGACGATCTCGCGAAGGTCGTCGGCGTCGATGGCCGCCTTGCTGCTCATGCCCTTGTGCCGGCTCATCGCTGAGCGCGCCTGGTGCGTTCCAAGGCCATGCGGTGATCATGTTCGGACACCCGGAAACGGCCTAGCCCAGATGCGATCGCGGCGCTGACCAAGCGGTCGTTTTCTTCCTTTGACATGTAGGTGACGTTCGATCCCGGTCCCGGCGTCGCCGGCAGGCTGGGGTGCGGTGGCGGATTGCGCACGCCGTTCGCCGCCAGCTCGGCCTCCAGCTCCATCAGCTCCGAAAGCGGCATGGGTCGTGGCGAACCCGGTTTGTCGATCGGCATACCCTCACTCCTCTTCATTCCGTCCCCGTCCGGGGCGGGATCGGCGCGTTGCAGCGCGTCGATCTGCGGGCGTTCCCCCGCACGACCAGGACCGATCGGCCGCTCGGCTGATCGCCGCCCCCGCTCACGCGAGCCGGGGACTCCTACTCGTGCAAAAGGCGACTTCGCAAATGAATTGTTCTCGTAATGTTCTCATTGTCGATCAGCGACCCGTCGCGCCCTGTGAGCCGCCCACGGCCTGGCTGGGCGGCAAGCGCCATCTGGCGCGCCGCATCTGCGGCGTGCTGGCCGCCACGCCCCATGACGCCTATTGCGAGCCGTTCATCGGCATGGGCGGCGTCTTCCTGCGTCGGCGTGTCCGACCGGCCGTCGAGGTCATCAACGACCTGAGCGGCGACGTCGTGACCCTGTTCCGTGTGGCGCAGCGATTCCCTGACGCCCTGATCCATGAGTTGGCCTGGCGGCCGGCGGCGCGGGCGGAGTTTGAACGGCTTCGCGAGACTCCCGACGGCGATCTGCTGGACATCGAGCGCGCCGCCCGGTTCCTCTATCTCCAGACGCTGGGCTTCGGCGGCAAGGTCGCCGGGCGGTCGTATGGCGTCAGCCCCACCAGCGCCCATAACTTCGACCTGACGAAGATCGAACCGCGCCTGCGCCAGCTGCATGACCGCATGGCCGGCGTGGTGATCGAGAACCTGGACTGGCTTGCCTTCATCACGCGCTACGATCGCGCCGGCAGCTTGTTCTATCTGGACCCGCCGTATTGGGGCGGCGAAGCCGACTACGGCGCCGGCATGTTCTCACGCGATGACTTCCAGCGGATGGCCGACAAGCTGCAGGGAATCGAGGGGCGGTTCCTGCTGTCGATCAACGACCGGCCGGAGATCCGCGAGATGTTCGCCTGGTCCGACATCGAGGCCGTGAAGACGACCTACTCGGTCCAGGGCGGCAATGCGCCAGGCGCGGCCGAGCTGCTGGTCGGGAAAGGTGTCGAGTTGGCGCCAGCGGCTTCGCAAGCTTCGTTGTTCTGACTTCGCTGCCGCTTGCCAACTTCGGCGCATCAGATCAAGAAGGACCGGTCACGTTCGTGACGAGGTGGAGGGGAGACGGCTTCCTCAGGCACCAACCATGGAACCGCCTCTCCCTCCGTTCGTCAGACCCGCTGCATCACGCTAGCGACCCTGGCGACCCCAAAAAGGCCTAGCGGCGCTTTTTGGGACCCGGCTTCACCGTTTCGACCACGTGGGTCTTCGGTTTTGCCTGGGCGACACGAACCGGCGTAAACCGTCCCGTGCCTGCGTTTCGTCCGATTTTCATCGTGCGAAACTCCTCTGCTCGAAGCGCGGCAAGCGAACCGCCGCCGTCGCTCAAGGCCCGAGTGACCCCGAGCAGGGCCAATATGCCCCGGAATTCGATTCGCAACCCAGAAAAACGTTAACCGCAACCGATTAGCGGCGGACAATTGCCGGCGGCTTGGGGATGACTCAGCAAGCGCTCCGGAGGGTCGGCGCTGATGCGATAGTTGCTTGAGCGGGTTAGACACTGCGGCGCAAAACCAGTGGTCACCTTGTGACCAGAGGCACGGTTAGACACCCATAACGGGTTGAAATAAAACAGTTGGGGGCCTCCCTCCTGGGTCGCCAAAACTATCTTATTATTCATATAAATCAATAGCTTTTGCGATGGTGTCTAACCACAGGTTCGCCACCCATACCCTTGTGGTCGGCGTCGCTCGCCGCGCCTGCTGACGGACGCACACCTAAATCGGCGGCGTCAGGATAGCGGGCGGGGCCAATGTCTGAGAGGGGTGGTTAGCGGACCCCCGAACGACAATCGCATCTTAGTCTGATGGCTTCACGAGCCATCAGGGCATGCGTCCGAAGACAGTCCGAACCCAAACCGTGAATAGATTGAAGAGTCGGTTGCGGTGCCGGTCAGGGCTGGGCCTTCGATCCAAGCTACCGGGAACTCTCCTTCCTGGACTGGATTGGCGACAGTGATCAGGTAGCCGATTCCTGGCTCTTGGTAGCGATAGAAACCACCCATCATATCGCGGTTCGCCAACGCTACAGGCTCTGGAGCCGGTTGGTCGAAAGTGTTGGGGTGGATCGTGAACTCGCCGCGTGGACTACTGATCGTCACAACCCCTGCGGCACTGTTTGATACGGTTTCGCCATCAGCAAGTTCGAACTGGCCAACAGGTTCGAAGCACAGCACGTCGCCGCGAGCGGGTTGTCCGATCCGAGCCATTCGTTCGCCCCAGAAAGCTGTGCGATTACCACGTTCGTCTAAAGCGGATGTGCTCGCGCATCCGCTGGTTAGGATGACTGCCCCGATCAAGAAAAATGTTGTGGGCTTCACCGCGCACCATCCCCTGCTGTCCAAGCCAAAAGTTATCGCAACCCTGAAAGTCCGCAATGGGTCGGACCACGACATCGACACCAGCGCGGAAAGCGGACATCGGCCCCAAAGCCCAAAAGCGGACGCGCCGAACTGCGGCAAGGGGTAGGGAGCGGACATCTGCTTAGGGGCTTGAAAAGAAGCTAGACTTCAGAAATGTGTGTCACACAGCTCAGTCGGGACATGAGATATGAAACAAGCCATCCGCTGCTCGACGACGACAACCGTCCTCTTGGCTGCGTTTTTGCTGTGTGCTTTCCGCCAAGTTGAACCGAATGAAGATCCGTCTCTGCCGTATGGGGAAGAGGCTTTCGACGCCTTTGATCTAGCGACGTCTAATGACCTGACCGGTACAATGAGGGCCGCAAACCAAGGGGACGTGGCCGCGCAGTATGCGATGTATCTTGTCGCTCAGAACGGGTTGCACGGTCGTCAGGTGAACTTTGAAGTGTCTGCCTCATTCCTGCGAAAAGCCAATAGCCAAGGTCCTTATGAGACCGAGACCGTCACTCAGTTCATTCCTGGTGGGGGCGGACAGCAAGCGCAGGCCAGAACGGTTCAGAGACCTGTGAATGCCAGAGTTCGAGTGTTCGCACGAGCTTACGGCGAATGCGTCGGAGATATTCTCGGGACCAGACCTAATTCGACGGCTTGCGGGGCTACGGGCCCAGATCGGGAACGACGCAAAGCGGCTTGGCTGTCGGCATCCGGCCGGGCGCAACCCTGACGCAAGACATGATCCATGATGCGGGCGGCAAAGGTTCCGAATTGAGGTCGCCTATGGGTCGGTTTGCGACGAAGGTATCCGATCCACAAGCGGACATTCAGGCGTGGCGACCATCCGTCCCTAAAGCGGACTCTCGGATTGGCCGAGATGAGTCAAACTCAGACATTGCCGACTGGGAAGACCTCAATGTCGCTTCGTGACTCAGCTGAGACATTCGCAGGGTCCGCTTTCGGGAGATAGCCTCCGTTCGAGGCTGCCCGTCCTTCAAAGCGGACGTGTGCAGCATTAGGGGCGGGTGGCGGACATTTCACTCCCGACTTCGCGCGTGCTCCGCAGCCAGTGTTGCAATGATACGCAGGTCGCCTGGATTTACGTCCAGAGGCTCATGCATTTGGGCGAGAGCGTAGGTGATGTCGTCGTCGTTGATTGAGAACGTTTGCGCTGTCGCGACTTGGACGACCCTCGGGTAACGGTGCCCCGAGAAGCGGTGGAAGAGCCAGGCGACGCCGAGCAGAAGCGCGGCGTTGAGCCCGACCGGCAAAAGCAGAAACAACCAGCTCGCCGCTGGTGCGCCGATGCCGGCAAGCACCGGGATGAGAGCCGTACCTCCGCCTGGGGGATGTAGACAGCGAAGAAGCGACATCATCGCGATGGCCGCTCCGACGGCGATTCCTGCGCCAAGCATAGGGTCGTCGATCAGGTGGGCGACCGCCAGGCCTACGGCAGCCGAAACAACATTGCCGCCGAGCACAGGCCAAGGCTGTGCAAGAGGGCTTGCGGGAACGGCGAAGACGAGAACGGCGGAGGCTCCCATTGATGCGACCATCACGAAGGACGCTGGGCTGTCCGATCCCAGCATCCATCGAGCGGCGAGCCCGGTCGCCCCGATCCCGATTATGGCTCCGATGCAGGCGACAACACGATCGATGATCGTCGTGCCGGGCAGGATGGGACGGAATAGCTGCATGGCGACTTCCTGCTTTCGTTGGGCGTTTCACACAGGGATTGCCCGTCTGCAATGCTTGACCACGGTCATTGCGAAGGTGCTGAACAGAGCATCGAAATCCAAGCAAGAGGCCGACCTATTGGTCATCGGCTTGGGTGGAAAGCGGACCGTCGGTGTGCCTATCCCCATCGCGATGAAACGCATGTCTGTTCAGGTCCCGGCTGTGACGGTTATCGTCAGCGGTTGCGGATCGCGCCTGCCGGGGATGCGAGCCGATCGAAGCCCCGCAATAATCCCTCCCGGATACCTTTTAGATTACGCGAGTCGCTCAATCGGCAAGCGTGCTCTTACGTATGATCAGGGCCTACGCGAATGTCTGACTGATCAACAGATCGGTTAGGTCGAGGTGAACCTCCAAGGCGGCAAGGGCTTCCGTCCGCGCTCGCTCTGCCGCTGCTCGGTCGCCTGCCGTCAAGTGGGCACCGAACTCGGTGATCTTGGCGGCGACCAGTTGCTCAGCCCCCATAGCGCGCCGCTCCAGCGTCCCGTCATCCATCGCAACCCCCGTCGCTGTAATGCGGCCCGGCCGAATGTGTCCTCGCCCAGCCGGGCCGCGTGACGCAGTTCGGGCATGAGCCGCGACAGCTCTGCCGTATCGCCTCACTGCATGGCTTGGCAAATTTTGAAGATTGGCCGGGGCATCTGCGGAACCTCCGGCCCTAGCTCCCCGCTAGAGCGAGCCGAAAGGCTCAGCCTTGACGTTATCGCACGCACCTATCGCGAGCAACCGTCACAATCTGGAGGATGGCGATGAGCGCCAGGGCGTTATTCCGGGGCGGCTAAGGCCTGGCTGAAGAGCGACTTGAGCTGTCGCCGCATCGCCTGCCGGGCGTCGTAGTCCGCCGAGATGGTGAGCAGCTCCGCGCATGAGCCTATGTCGCCGTAATGGCCGACGTTTCGATCGCAACGCTTGATCCAGGGCGCGGCGCTCGCCTGCGCCCGCCGGAGGAGGGCGCGGCCTTCGTCGCAAACCGTCTCAGCCTCGTCGGTGCACCCCTGTGCGAACGACAGGAAAGCAAGGTAGTCGACGTTCGTCTCGCTGCGGACGGATGGGGCCCGTGTCGCGAAAATCACCTGGCCGAGGAAGTGGCAGCCTTCCCCGTCGATGAGGATGGCGTCGTTGTGCAGGAAACAGGCCTTCGATAGCGCGACGAAGGCCTGGGTTAGATCACGCTCGACGCCGGTTCCCGTGAGGTACATCCAGCCGAGGTATTTGCAGGCGTAGGGTCCCTGACCTGAATCGTCGCCGTCGCAGGTGCGCACGAGACTTTGCCGGGCCCGCACGTAATCGCGCAGCTGGCGGTTCTGGAGATACAGCTTGCCGGCCTCGTAGCAGCCTGCAGTCATGATGCGGGCCGCGCAGGACATGTCGTAGTGTTCTAGCGCGGACTTCAGGTCGCCGCCCCGTGCCGCGCTGACGCCGCGGCTCCAGCAGGTGTCGACGTTGTTTTCCACCTCGCAAGGCGGAGATGCCGATGCGGGCGCGAGGTCATGAATAGTATAGTTTGGGAAGCCAACGCCGTCCGACGCCCGCTCCCGCCCGATGTCGCGCATTCGCGCCAGCAGCCGGTCGTGTGCGCGCTCAATCGTGTCGGGACGGCAAGGCAGGCGAGCAAGTTCGCTGCCGTTGCGACTGATGGTGAGGTGTCCGAACGGCAGAAGGGCGGAAGAATCGCGCTGGGCGCCGTTGCGAAGGCCTGTCTCAAATCGGTAGGTAGTGTCTCCATTCGCGAAGGTCAGGATCTCGTCGACCGTTCCCGCCGGCCCGTTGTGGCGGACATAGTCGAGATCGGCCAAGGGGCTCGACAGGGTCAGCTCCGGCTCTGACGACGAAGGGCCGTAGCGATAGGTTGCGCCGATATCACTGAGAGATACGGATGCCTGCCGATCGCGCCCTTCGATTCGACAGGTGAGGAAGACGTCCTGGCCCGAACGTTCGGTCGCAGCGACGGCGTTCGACGTGCAGACGCCCGCGACGAGCAGCGCGCAAGCCAAAGCGTGCGACACAATCGAGCCGACGGTCTTCTGTTTAAACTGTCGTGTCGTGCGCACCATCACATCAACCCTTGCCGCAGTCAGGGCCCGATGCTGCACGCACTGGACCAAAATACCAACCGCCGTATAGGCAGGCGTTCAAGGGTGCGGCGACCGCCGACCTGTGGTTTGATGATTGCGCGCGCATCTGCCCAAGCCGAAAGTGCATGCTCAATGAAAATTCGCTTCCTCAAGATGTCGAGCAGAATGAACGTAGGTGTTTTCCTCAGCTGTGCGGTCTTGTCGGGATGCGTTACGTCCCCGAACCCGGTCGCGTCGGACGGCTCTCGGACGGTGAAGCCGCCTCTCGCGTCGTCAGGGCCTTACGCCGCGTCCGCGCTCGCGTCCTCGGAAGCAGGCTCAGCCTCCGACGACTTTGAGGTCCTAAAGACAGTCTCGGTCGCTGCGTTGAGCCCTAATCAGGGAGTTGAGGAGCGACACCGTGGCGAGCGCATCCGTTGGGCTGGCGCGGTCGAGCGGATCACCACAATCGATCAGGGCGTGTGCTTGACCATACTTTATGCCCGCAGCGGTGAGAACGGTGAGCCTCTCTGGACCAACACGCCAACCTACCAACACTTCGAAGCCTGCGCCGCGGGCCCGTACGACCCGAGGCTGGTTCATGAGCTGACCAATGTCACGATCATCGGTCGCATCTCGGGCACGACCGACATAGGTTCCGGGGGCGGAGACAGGACCGGTCCGGTCGTCCAGATCGAAAACCTGTTCCGGTGGTCGGATTGTCTTTCGGGCGACGACAGCCCCGAGTGCAAATACGGCTTTCTCGATCCGCAAACCGACATCATCGACTGAGGGATGGCCACGGTTGCGGCGTTTTGGGATCGTCAGAATGCCCACGCAGCCCCGCCAGCCCCGCTGCGCAAAGTTCAGCTCTAATTTCCGACGACGAGAGGTGCGTCTGTGTTCAGCCTTGTGATGATCGCTCTTGCCGTTGGCGCACTGGGCGGAGTCGCGATCAGCCGCGCTCGCACCGCCCCCTTTCGCAGGCGCGCATTGATAGGCTGGTGCTGCCTGCCCTTGGCTTTTGCATCGGTCGTCGTGGCCTACCTCGGACTGAAATCTGGAGAGGCTTTCGCGACATAGCCGCTGCTTTGGGTGGGCATGCTGATCGGCGTCCCTGGCGTACTCTTCGCGCTGGGGGCCGGGCTGGGGTTTTGGGGTGGTCGACGGTCGCAGTCAGGCCGAGACGGCTAAGGGTGGCTTGCTCGCTAACGAAAAGCCGAGACCCACAAAGTCTGCTTCCAGGTAGAGAGGAAATGCCCGCTTCTGGCGCCAACCGGTCCTAGCGAGCCACTCGCCGCAGCTCATCCAAAGACTGTACGACGACCAGGCCGAAGTCGTGTGAATGAACGAGGGCGCGAAGGTCGAGGTGGACGCCGCGCGACGTCCCGCCATTCCGATCTTGATGTCGCTCGGGGCGCTAACGAGTGGAGCGGAGGTCTTGATCCAAACCGAAATCGGCTCCTCCTCACCGAAGACAAGCTGACGGACCCGGTCCGCCGTCTTGTCGAGACGAGCGGCGGTGCCAACGGTCTTGCCGTACTGTTCTACAATGGTTGCGGCAACCTGCAGGGCGCTCGACTTCTCGCCCAGCCGATCACCGACATGAGAGACGACATCACCACACAATGCGGAGCTCCCATCCGCACCATCGTCACCGGCCGCAGGGTCATCACAACCGGTGTCTATGCCAGCCGGAAGGCTGGCCGACCGCAGCCGTACGAAAGCATGAACGAACGTGCCTTCTTCATGCACTGCGAAAGGCGGGCACACGCGTTCGAAGCCGTTAGATTTGCAGCGTCTACGGCCAGCTTCACCGGTACTTGTCGCAGTCGAGGGAGGCCAAGGTACAGGGCCCCGTCCAACGATGCGTTGAACACGACGAAAGTCCATGCGTAGATTTCGGCATTCGCCGGTACAGGCTCGTTAAACTAGTCTCGCACACACTGCGCCAAGCTCGACGGATTTGCGCGAAACGGGGGCATTCGGCCTGTCGCAACGTGCTCCCATCGGTATCTGAGCGCTTAGCGGGATCTGACCCATAGGGATTTTTGACACTTGAGCGAGTCGTACTCCCCAAAAGACGCCACCGCGCGAGCGGCGGCCGATGTAGCGCACGACCAACTGGTCATGCGGCTTGCCTATGCGGTTGTAGGCTTCAGCAGGCGATGGATAGCGCGTGCGGACGAGGCGCTGGCTGAATCAGGCCTAAGCGGCAGCGAGATCGCTGTGCTCTTGCTTCTCGAAGAACACGCGACAGGCATGACTCAAAAGGAACTGTCTGTTGCGCTTGCTCTATCGGAGCCTGTGCTCTCAAAGCGCACCGGCAACCTGCTGAAAAAAGGAATGATCGACCGGTCCGCCCTCATCGGCGACCGGCGCGCGAATCTCGTTCGTCTCAGTGCGGCTGGAGTCGAGGCTTTGACCATCTGGGGGGGATGCTTGGCTTGTCTGCGCCAACGAACTACCGTAGGCCTCTCGCAGGCGGAGCTTTCCCAAACGCTCCACACGCTCGCTCTATTGGATAGGAATTTGCGCCAAGACGCCTGCAATACCGGCACCACCTTGGGCGATCACGCTTACGCAGACTGATGCGTGTGCGTATGGTGAGCAGGCTCGCAGCGGGCACAGCATTGCGCCGGGCGGTCACATCCAAACGTAGAGCTTCAGCTTCGACGCGACGACGCCGCAAAGTGGCGGATCGGGTCCTTAGTGGGGAAAGCACCTCGAAGAGCTATCGTAATCCTTGACGGCTAACGCGGGGTTCGGGTTGGAGCGAAAGAGGCCATGCGAAACATCTTCAAGCGTCGAGAAGTCGGCTCAAGTGAAACGATCGAGCTGCGCAGCATGATGGCGGCGGTCGAGCGCTCCCAGGCCGTCATCCAGTTCGATCTGGACGGCACGATCCGGGAGGCGAACCCCAACTTCCTGTCGGTCGTCGGTTACGACCTTGGCGAGATCGTCGGCCGCCACCACCGGATGTTCGTCGATCCTGCTGAGGCCCAGACGCCGGCCTACGCCGAGTTCTGGCGTCGGTTGAATGCGGGTGAGTTCGTCGCCGACAAGTTCGTCCGCTACGGCAAGGGCGGAAAGCGCGCGGTGATCGAGGCCAGCTACAATCCGATCCTCGACAAGGATGGCCGTCCCTACAAGGTCGTAAAGTTCGCCATGGACGTGACGGCAGTCGAGGACGAACGTGAGCGGCGCGCCGAGGCGGATCGGCAGTCCGCCCAGGTTCAGGCCGCCGTTGTCGAAGGCACGGCGCGAGGTTTGTCGGCCATGGCGGCAGGCGATCTGTCCTATCGTATTCAGGAAGACTTTCCCGGCGACTACGCCGTTCTGCGCGAGAACTTCAACCACGCTATGGGCGCGCTGGACGAGGCTGTCGGTGTGATCGGGCTCAATGCGGGATCGATGCAATCGGGTGCGAACGAGATCAGCAGCGCCGCCGAAGACCTGTCGCGCCGCACCGAACAACAGGCCGCCAGCCTGGAAGAGACCGCTGCCGCCCTCGACGAGATCACCGCGACCGTCCGCAAGACGGCCGAGAACGCCCAGGCGGCTGACAGCGTGGTCACCCAAAGTCGGACCCAGGCCGAGACCGGTGGCGTGGTCGTCCAGAAGGCCGTCGCCGCCATGGGCGAGATCGAACGCTCGTCCAATGAAATCGGTCAGATCATCGGCGTCATCGATGAGATCGCTTTCCAGACCAACCTCCTGGCCCTCAACGCAGGGGTCGAGGCCGCCCGTGCCGGCGAGGCCGGTCGCGGTTTTGCGGTCGTGGCGTCGGAAGTCCGGGCTCTGGCCCAGCGCTCGGCGGAATCGGCTAAGGAGATCAAGACGCTGATCTCGGCCAGCTCCAGTCAGGTCAAGGACGGCGTGGTTCTGGTGCGGCAATCGGGCGAGGCCCTGACCGGCATCGCCGGCCGGATCGAGGAAATCACCACCCTGATGAGCGAAATCCGCGCCTCGACACAGGAACAGGCGGTCGGCCTCGCCGAGGTCAACACCGCCGTGAACCAGATGGATCAGGTCACCCAGCAGAACGCCGCCATGGTCGAGCAATCGACCGCCGCCAGCCTGAGCCTGAGCCGCGAAGCCGCCGAACTGGCCGAACTGGTCGGACGTTTCGAGACCAGCCAGGTCGCTGCTCAAGCGCCGACGCCGATCCGAAAGGCTCCCGTGCAACAGATGAAGGCGCGGATCGAGAGCTTCGCCCGCGCCCAGGCCGCGCCGGCTCGGGCGCGCATCGCCGTCGGCGGCGGTCGCGCCGCCGCCGTTCAGTCCGACTGGGAAGAGTTCTGATGACCGCCCGCGCGCCCGGACATCGCGAACTGGTCGGCTTCCGCGTCGGCGAACAGGCCTTCTGCATCGACATCACCTCGGTGCTGGAGATCCGCGGCTGGACGGCGACCACGCCGCTGCCCGGCGCTCCGGCCTATATGAAGGGCGTGGTCAATCTGCGTGGGACGGTGCTGCCGATCATCGACCTGGCCTCGCGGCTGGGCCTGCCTTCGACAGAGCCGTCCGCCCGTCACGCCATCGTGGTCGTGCGCTGCGGCGAGCGCACCGTCGGCCTGCTGGTCGAGGGCGTTTCGGACATCATGCAACTGGACGACGCGACCCGTCAGGACCCGCCGGACATGGGCGAGGCGCAAGGCCCGGGCGTCGTGTCGGGCGTGTTCGCGGTCGACAGCAACCTGATCAGCCTGCTCGACCTCGACAATCTGCTGCCCCCGATGCGCGAGGCGGCTTAGGCCTCGTGACGCTGGTGGGAGTCCGACGAGAGGGTCCTCGCCATCGGCAAGCCGTTAATGTCAGGAAACTGGAGCGGCCCCAGAGTCCGTTAATGGCGCATTACGGACGCTCCGAACCGGGCGAGGCTGAGCGGCTTGCGCCTGAGGGCAATCCAAGGAAGATTGACTGCGGGGGGTGCCGCCGAACCGGCCCTCCCGGGCGACCGTGCTTTCTGACCTAGCGCAGCAACCCTGCGGCCTTCAGGGCCTCTTCTATTGTGCGGGACACGCGGTCTTGAACGGTCGTTTCTCGCGCAGGCCTGTCCGCCGAATTGGTGATCGCATCCTGGCCTGGCAAATCGTGAGCGAGCCGTTCGTCTTCGTTCAGGATACCCCAGGTCCGCGCCATTTCACGACTGGACCCGACGTTCACGTCGAGGAGAAACGGCCCCGCGGCTCCGCAAGCTTGCGGTCCGCGGGTCTGCACTGGCGTCCCGTGTCCCATGCCGGCGATACGGTGCAACTCGACCACTTGGCGGCCGTCCGATGCGACCCAAGCTTCGAAAGCTCGGCCGTCAGCGGACTGGCGGTGTTGCGCCTCGGCCGGGCTGTGCACATCCGTCCACTGCGCGACCAGCGCCTCGGCTGAAGCCGGCCGGACGGTCATATCGCCATCGCCGTGCCAGATTGAAATACTCGGCCAAGGCCCTTGATGGGCGGACGCAGCGCGCACAGTGTCGCCCCATTCCGAAGCCGTCCGTGCCCTGAGGTTTGTCATGGCCGCAAACGCTTCCCCCATTGTGGATGCCGCGCCATACGGCAAGCCAGCTATGATGCCGACGCCGGCGAACAGCTCGGGATAGGTCGCCGCCAAGACACCCGCCATGGCCCCGCCTGCCGAAAGGCCCGTGATGAACACGCGGCCAGGGTCGCTTCCATGATCCGACACCGCGGCGCGTACCATGGCCGCGATCGAAGCCGCCTCCCCACAGCCCCGTGCTGTGTCGCTCTCAAGAAACCAGTTGAAGCAGCGGTTGGGATTGTTCGTTGCAGCCTGCTGCGGGCAGAGGACCGCGAAACCGTGGCGCTCAGCCAGGTCCAGCCAACCGGCGCCAGACGCATAGGCTTCTGCAGTCTGAGTGCATCCGTGGAGAACTACAACGAGAGGTGCGCCGGCGGGCAACCCCTTCGGTGCAAACTCAAGGCGCTCTAAACCGCCCGGATTAGGCGACACCTTACCGACCCTTAGCCGCCGCCCCTTCGCCCCATCCTTCGCGCCGTTTCGTGAAAATCCATCTGGGATGAGGGACGAGGATGGTTGATGCATGGCGGATCCTTGTCCGGCGAGCCCGGCCCAACTTCTATGATGTTGTCGCGATCTACTGAAGATCGCGGACTGCGATCTCACACCGCACGGCAAACGGCCCGGCGTCGAGGACACCGGGCCGTTCTGATCACCACCACTCGGCTCAGCCGGGTAGCGAGACCGGCTTATCGATAGCGGGCGCGTTCCTCGAGGATCTGATCCGAGGTGTAGGGCTTGGCGTCGGCGTCGAAACCGGACCAGCCCGATTGGCGATAGGCTTCGCCGCGCGCGGTGGCGTCATAACCGCGGCTGCTGTCCAGGATCGCTTGAATCCGCTGCGCCTCGTCGCCGTCGGCCTTGACGCTGACGAGCGTGCCACCGCGACGGACACCTTCCGAATAGACGTTCGCTTCTTCGTCGCTGTGGCCGGATTCTTTCAGCGCTCCGAGCAGGCCGCCTGTCGCGCCGCCGGCTGCAGCGCCTACCGCTGCGCCGACCGCCGTCGAGGCCAGCCAGCCGGCGGCGACAACCGGGCCGAGGCCCGGAATGGCGAGCATGCCGAGGCCGGCAAGGACGCCTGCGCCTGCGCCGAGCAGACCGCCGGTGGTCGCGCCCTTGCCGGCGCCGTCAGCGACATCATTCTCGCCGTCGCCGTTACGGTCTCCAAGAGGGAGTGCCTTGTGGTCGCCTGATCCAGCATGCCAGTTGTCGGCGTTGTTCGAAACGATGCTGATCTTGTCGTGGGAAACGCCAGCGGCTTCGAGTTTCGAAACGGCGTCGAGGGCTTCGGTGTGGCTGTCGAACAGCCGAGTGACGGTCGCCATGAGGGGCTCCTTGGGAATGTTTGAGAGGATCAGAAATTAGGTTGCGATTATTGGGGCGTCACGACGCCCTTGTAATCGACTGAAACGGTGGTGGGTTCGCCGCCCGCACGGCTGGCCTGGCCCTTCCAGATACCCTGATCGTCCTGCATCAGGGGGCCGGAGACGACGTAGCCTTGTTTCTCGATCGCTTCCTTCGCCTGGCCTTCGGTGAAGGAGTTTGCGCCGGGTGTCAGGGCGGCCTTTTCGGATGTTTCCTGCGTATCGACGGCAGGGTTCATCGGTGTTTCGGCGGAAGAGACGGCAGGGCCTTCGACAGGCGCCTCGGTTTGATCGTTGTTTCCGCAGGCGGTCAGAAGGACGGCGGTCGCCGAGAGGGCGAGGGCGGCTTTCAACATGGTGCTTCCTTTCAAAGTGGTCCATCGAAAGGGGCCGCCGACCGGGTTCGTTCCGAATGCCAAGGTTGTTAGATTTGGAAATTCCCGCCGTGGGCGGGCGCTGTTTGGCGCAGGGTCAGGCGGACGCTCGCGAGGGGCAGCGCCGCTAGCGGAAGTCCCGTGTGCTGGGCCGGATCGTCTCGATGTGAAGATCGGGAACCGGGTCGGTCGATTTCTAATGGAAACAGGACTGGCTGATCGCGACGCTGCGTATTCCGGCAGAGCGTCTCTGCGTCTGAAGGGCGCTCCAGCCGGAGCACTGATCAGTCCTCACGCGACGTCAGCAGATTAGAGCGGCCATACACTGATCTATGTTTGATAGACCATGCTCAGGTTGTGCCACCGTTCCCCGATCGAGAGAGGGGAGAGCCGTGACCGATTTCCGAATCTACGTCTATGCAGACGGGTTGGTTCTGCCTCTGGTCGTCCCTGTCACCTGCGCGTCGGAAAACCTGGCAGATCGCCTTCGCAGCCTGTTCGCCCACGACCTAGTCGCGACGCGCGCCGAGGTGTGGGACGGATCGACGATGATCATGCGTATCGACGCAAATGGAATCGCCGCGCTCGTTCGGCTGTCGGAGCCCAACTGCGAACCGCAGCACGACGAGGGCATGATCCACTGAACCATCGCGGAAGCGGTTTAGCCTTCAGTCGTGAGGCTGATCCAAACGCAGACTGGTCCCGATTGCGTTAAGAAGCTCGACAGGCTCCCAAACGCCCGCTGCTGAGCTGTTGGGATCATCGGAGATATCGGTAGTGACCTGGGCGGCGACGTCGACGATCTCCACTGCATCCGCCACCGTAATGATGTCGCGTGCAATCAGCCCGTGGATCAAGCTCTCGACCAAAAGTATGGCTGCGCGGCCATGCGTGTTGTTTCCGGTGGCGGCGCTAGCGACGTAAACATTATCATTGGATGTGTCAGAAGACATCAAGATCTCTCCGATCGGTCTTTTTGCCGATGGAGCTGATACCGCGCCCGCCGACTGAACGGCTTGTAGCGGACCGAGACGTTCCAACTATCACCTATATTAACATTTGACTATAACAATGAACAATATCGCTCGATCACTGGCTGTGGAATGATGTTGGAATGAGCAACCGTTTCATCGACAAGCTGAGCGGTTTTGCCAGCTTATCCTCTGCGGAAGTCGCCGCCCTTGCCACGGCGACGGGCGCACCGCGCACTCATGCCGCTAAATACGACCTTATCCGGGAGGGCGATCGGCCTGGTCCCGTTTTCGTGATGCTTGACGGCTGGGCATGCCGGTACAAGATCCTCCCGAACGGGTCGCGTCAGGTGCTGGCCTATCTGATGCCAGGCGACTCCTGCGACCTGAACGTCGGCCTGCTGGCGGAAATGGACCACAGCATCCAAACGATCACCCCGGCCACCGTCGCCACGATCGAGCGCGCCGATATGGACGAGATCATGGACAAGCACCGCGGTATCGCGAGGGCGATGTATCTGGCGCAACTGATCGACGAAGGCACGATGCGGGCCTGGATCACCAGCATGGGGCGGCGCGCCAGCATCGAACGCGTGGCGCACCTGATGTGCGAGCTCTATCTCAGGGCGCGGAATATCGGCCTGACGTTGGAACCCCGGCTGGCCGTGCCGCTGTCGCAGACGATGCTGGCCGACTCGCTGGGCATGACTCCGGTCCACCTGAACAGAGTGATGAAGGAGCTGCGATCCAGCGAAGCGATGACGTTGCAACGCGGCAGTCTGATCATCGAGGACCCGGCTAAGCTGATCCGCATCGCCGGCTTCGACGAGAACTATCTGCATCGGCGACTGCGACGAGCGATCTAAATCCGCCGTATCGGGTGCTTTTGCGCATTTGCGCATCCTGACCAACCTATGTTCGACGGCCTGCAGGATGCCCATGCCATGGTAATCCGCCGCCCGATTGATCGGGTGACAGAGCGATCGGCGCCTCCGCCGCGCTCTTGGTTCGCGGACTCCGGGATGTCGGATGATCTATTTCTGTTTCGTAGAACTCGAAGGCTGCAATGTTCCGTACATGGAGCCGATGCCGGTCGACACGCTTGAAGAAGCCGGTGAATACGCGCGCCGTCTCCTTTGCGATCAGCACAGGGCGTTGGGCGCCCACATCTTCGCCGACGAGGACTATCTGGGTACATTGACGCATAGCCAGACTACCAGCTGACGGTCGCTTGGGCAGTTCGGTAATGTCAGACTTTCATGCGGCAAAGAATGTTTTTCGCCCGCGCGCACAACTCGGTATGAGAGGTTCGAGGCGACCCCACAAACCGCGTTCGTTGTGTGAGGAAGACTTGGGAGGATTGATCATGGCGCCCAGGCTTAAGGTCTTCACCTGGTCGGACGGCTTCCGTGCTTTCTCGGTGGCGACCAGCTCACGGCCCAAGGCGCTGGAGGCCTGGGGCTCTAAACAGGATTTGTTTGCTGCGGGCCTGGCCAGCGAACTAAGCGGCGGGCCGGACTATGACGCCGCCGTGGCCTCGCCCGGAGAGGTAGTCGAGCGCGGCCTGACCATCGACATCGGCAAGATTTCGAAGCGCAAGCCGAGGACATCGGCCGCTCCCTCAAAGGCCAAGCGCGAGAAAATCGCCAAGCTGGAGGCGGCGCTGGAACGCCTGGACGCCGACTATCAGACGGCTTCCCCTGATATGGATGACAGGCAGCAGGCGCTGAACAATGCGCGCGCTACGCTGGACTGCGACCACGACAAGCAACGCAAGATCATGGTCGCCGATCTCAGGAGGGCGAGGGGTTAGGCCCTACCTACTGATAGCCGCCTTCTTCCTCGCGTTGGCGCGCCGCCTCTTCCTGGGCTTTATCACCATCGGCCATGTCTTCCGGATCGAGGTCTTCTTCGCGGGGTTGCGGGTCCATGGCGTCTCTCGCTTCTTAGGGGTTAATGACGGTTAGAAGGGAAGGTGGCGACGCCGCCGGTTCAGCAGCACCAGGCCCGCCACCGCGACGCCCACAACGGCCGCCGTCGCCAAGGCCGCTTGATGTCGGCGCTCGTATTTGACGAACCCCATCTCCACGAGCGGATTGGGCATCCGGCCGCGACCGATATCCTGAACCAGGCCTTCGACCGAGTTCACGCGGTCTGCGCCCATCAACAGCAGCCAATGGCCCCACTGGCCTTCGCTGAAGCGAAAGGCCGCGCGGCGCATCATGCCCGACAGACCGGCGGGGGGCGTCGATTCCCCGACCACCGCCGGGCGACGGCCGTATTCCACCGACTGAAGGATTTCGACGCCGGCGACCTGGGCTATGGGCGGCGTCCAGTTGGCGCCGGGACCGTCGTCGCGGCTGCGGTCGCGGATCGGCCAGGTCGGATCGTTCTCGGGATCGGCGTCCACGCCCCAGCCGACGACGGCCGTCGGATCGATCAACGGATAGGCGGCGGTTGGGGCCTCGTCGGCGGCGGCGTTGGCCTTATCGCTCTGTGTCATGGGGTTCCGATCACTCTGCATTGGGAATCAGGACAGGCTTGATGCAGCCGTCCAGCTTGGAGGAGAACAGATGATAGGCTTCGGCCACGTCCTCCAGAGGCACCCGGTGGGTGATCAGGCCCTTGGGGTCGATCCGGCCCGCCTGGACGTGATCGATCAGGCGCGGCAGCAGCCGTTTCACCGACGCCTGGTTGGCCCGGATGGTGACGCCCTTGTTCACGACATTGCCGATCGGGATCATGTTGCCGGTGGGCCCATAGACCCCAACGATCGAGACGACGCCGCCCTTCTTGACCGAATTGATCGCCCAGGCCAGCGGGGTCGCATTGCCCGCCTCCAGCTTGAGCTTCTTGCCGAACAGGCTGTGCCAGGCGTTGCCAGAGGCGTCTGCGCCGACGGCGTCGATACAGACGTCGGCCCCGATCTCGGTGATCTTCTTCAGGAAAACGACCGGGTCGCCGATCTCGCGGAAATCATAGACCTCCGCCGGGCAATAGGTGCGAGCGAACTCCAGCCGGTATTCGACGTGGTCGATGACGATCACCCGCCCCGCGCCGAACAGCCAGGCGCAACGCGCGGCCATCAGCCCCACCGGCCCGGCGCCGAACACCACCACCGTGTCGCCCTTCTGGATGCCGCCCATCTCCGCCGCCTGATAGCCGGTGGGCACGACATCGGTCAGCAGAACCGCGTCATCGGGGTCCATCCAGTCCGGGATCAGCGTCGGGCCGAAGTCGGCATAAGGGACGCGCACATATTCGGCCTGACCGCCGTCATAGCCGCCCGCCGTGTGGGAATAGCCGAAGATGCCGCCGACCGCCGTGGCCTGGGCGTTGGACTCATGACAGTTGCCGAACAGACCCTGTTTGCAGAAGTGGCACTGGCCGCAGGCGATGTTGAAGGGCACCAGCACCCGGTCGCCGCGCTTCAGGTTTTCGACGTCGGGTCCCACCTCCTCAACCACCCCGCAGAACTCATGGCCGAAGGTCATGCCGACCCGGGTGTCCGGCACCATGCCGTGATACAGATGCAGGTCCGAGCCGCAGATGCACGACCGCGTCACCCGCACCACGGCGTCGCGCGGATGCTGGATCACCGGCATCGGCTTGTGTTCGATCCGGACCCGTCGCGGCCCTCTGTAATCCATCGCCAGCATGCGGTTTTCCTTGTCCTGAAGGACAACCAACAGGCCTTTGACGGCGCGGTTCCTTGTGTCCGATGATGGACACCGGGCTTTGGCGAGAGCGACGACGGGCAGGCGGCGTTATACCCCGCGCCCCGACCGGACGTTTCGGTAGGGGCGATGTCGCCGTCGGGGTTGCGCCCTGGTTTCGGTTGAAGATGCGCGTGACGGGCTGGCCGACACGCCGTGCAGCAGGATCGACATCAGGCAGGTCAGGCCGCCCAGCGCCCACAGTCGTTCGCCCTGCCAGGAATGGCGAACAGGGGTTGCGCCGGGGTTGCGCAGATGATCGGCAGCGACAGCGGAACTTGCGGCGGTTAGGCCAAGAGGGTGTTCCGCGCGCCGGCGACGAACAGGATGATAATAGAGGGATCAGCCTGCCGCTCCGGACCGAAGACGCCGATACATATGCGTTAGCGCCGATCCGGTCCCACCGTCGGTCGATCTCACTTTCAGTGAAATTCGATGAGGGCCCGATCGGCCCCGTGATCTGCGCGCAGGGAGGCGGGCTTGCCGCAAAGCCAGATTCGCTCGACCGTGATGGCCTTCCAGCCTTGCGGCAGGACGACCGGGCGGTCGGGCCAGTTCGCCGGATCGCCTTGCGTCCGCAAACCGGTGAAGCCGAACAGCAGGCCCAGCAGCATCCCCGCCAGGTTGGCGAAGAAGGGTCCGGCGGCAGTCTCACTGTCGGGGTGGTCCGGACGGTATTCGAGGCATTGGTGGAAACGGCCGGCGTCGTAGGCGGCGTATCCTTCCTCGAACAGCTTCAGCGCCAGAACGCGGTCGCCGGCCCTGGCCGCCCAGGCGCCGTAAAGGGCGGGGAACATCGGCGAGCCGACATAGGCTTCCCAGTGCGACAGATAGAAGTCGAGCGTGCTGCGCTCCACCGCTTCGCCGGCCTCGTAGTCGCCTGGAAACAGCCCTGCGAGCGGAGACGGTGTCGCTCCCTTCGGTTCGTCCACCCGGAAGCCGTCATGCGCCGCGATGACCTGATCCGACCGGATCGGGAGGTAGAGATCCTCTCTTATCGCGCGCCAGGCCTCGGGCGGGGTGCGGTCCAGGGCCTCCGCCGCCGCGACGGCCCGGCCCAGCACGTCATGAACCAGCATCAGGGAGAAGGCGTCGTTGTCGGGCGGGTTAGGCACTTCTGCGGGTCCCGTGGCGCGCTTGAGTTCATATCCGCGCGTGGTGAGCGTCAGGCGGCTAACGATCCAGTCCGCGACGCCGCTGAGCACCGGCCAGGCGTCTTCGCGCAAGAAGGCCGCGTCGCCGGTCGCCTCTGCGAACAGGGCGAAGGCGCGGGCGACATGCAGGGACCCGTGATCCTCGTGCGCCGCGCCCGAGCCGCCGCCCGGGGTCGCCTCCTGCCCGGTCATCGGGGCGGCTTCCCATGGAAACTGCAATCCCTGTCGGCCAGACAGCCGGGCATTTGCGCCCGCCGCCGCCAGGCCTCGGCTGCGGAAATCCAGCACGGCCCGGGCGGCGTCGGGCTGGCTGAGGATCAGCGGAGGCAGGCAGAAAGCCTCGATGTCCCACATCACATGGCCGAAATAGTAGGTGTAGTCGCGCCACGTCGCGAGGCCGAAGATCGAGGTCGCCGCCGGCGACGCCGCGTGGACCGAACTGTTCAGATAGAAGAAGGCGGCGTCGATCAGTCCCTGATGCTCCGGTGTGGCGCCGACAGCGACGACGCGCCCTCGCCACAGCTCGCGCCAGGCTTCGCGGTTGCGAGCGCGCAGGGTGTCGAAACCCGACTGTGCGGCACGGGCCACGCGACGCACCGCCTCCTCATCCGGACGGTCATGGACGAGCGAGGGAACCAGAGCCGCCATCTGACGAAGCCGCACGCCGCGTTTGCCGACCATGCCCAGGTCATAGGCGGTCTGCAGCGGGCCGCTGGCGTCCCAGGCCGTGACGTCTCGCTCCGCCGCCGGAACGGTCTCGGTGATCAGCGCAACGCCGCAGGTCGATAGATTCCCCTCTGTCGACCAAAGCAGCGACCCGTCGCAGGCCACTTCAGGCTCGCCTGGCGTGTCGGTGCGACGGCGGGTAACCCGGCCGCGCAGATCTGCTGTCGCGACGCGGGCGCGGATTTGGACATGGCAGCGGGCGTCGGGATGGACGTTCAGCTCCTGCAGCACCACGGTCGGAGCGGTGCGACTGGCGAAGGTGACCGTCTCGAAGGCGACCTCGACGCCGCCCAACCGGGCTCGCCATCGGCTGGTCAGTTCGCCGGTTGCGAAGTCGTAGGCCTGGGCCAGGTCGGTCACGCACCACGGCTGATCCGACAGCCAGACGCCGTTGACGGCTACGTCGGCCTCCAGCGGATAGGGGACCGGTGAGGCCGCTTCGATCCGGCGTTCCGGATCCTCGCCGACGACCCCGTTGAGAAGACACATGCCGGGCGCCAAGGCCATCTCGCGTATGCGCAGCCCGACCAGGCCGTTGGCGATATAGGCGGGCAGGGCGCCGTCGCGGGGGCCGACGGCTTCGGCGGGGCTGATCGGCCGCCAGTCCTGTGGGGTCCGTTTAGCGCCAGCCATCCAGCACCTCCGCGATTTTTCGGCGCTCCGTCTTCTCCGCGACGGACATCCTCTGCATGTCGACGCACAGATGGACGGCCATCTTCGGTATGGCGTGTCGCAATGCGTCAGCCATGTCCGAGCGTTCCAGCAGGGAAGGGAGGGCGAACGCCTTCGTCGTCAGGCGTGACCTCTGTATCGGCATGATGCTCGATCAGGCCGCTCTCGACCTCGGCGCGGGAGAAGACTTCCTCCTGCCCGTCTTCGAGCAGTTGATCTTCGTCGTGGCCGAGACCGCCTTGGGCCAGTCCGGATCGGGGGTCGTTGGTGGCCGGGGCGGGTGTCGCGACGTGCGCGAAAGCCTCGACTGCAAATTCCGAGATCGCGGCGTTGTAAAGGTCGTGGCGTTCCAACAGGCCCATGTGGTTGACCCCCTCGATGTCCAGCCGCCGCCCCAGCGGAGCCGCATTCCTAATCGCCTCGCCGGCCGACGGCAGGGTGACGATATCGGCGTGACCCGTCACCACGAGCAGCGGGCCATCGAAGCCACGAACGGCGTCGGTGGCGTCCCAAGCGAACATCGCTAGATTGCCGCGCGCCGAGGCGCCGGGAGGATTGCGCGTAGACAACAGGCTGGTGTGGTCCAGCTGGCTGCGGGTCACATAGCGACCGAACCCCAGCCGATGCGCCAGATGCGCCGACCCGTTCAGATAGCCCTGCCAGGCGAACAGCCAGATCACGGGCTGAAGCACGATGGCGACCCACATCAGCGGTTCGAGCACCGGATGTCTCAGCGCCCTCATGACAGGCGAGGCGATCATGGTCTTGAGCGGGTTGGTGTAGGTTGTGTTCAGCAGGACCACGCCCTTGACCTGATTTCTTACCGCAGGTTCCCCATCGCGGATCAGCGTCTGGATCGCCATGCCGCCGATGCTGTGACCCACGAGGACGACGGGCCCGCCGGTCCATTCAACCACACGCCCGAGGTCGCGGGCGAAGGCCTCAAGCGAGATGTTACCGCGCGAGCGGCCCAGTCCCGGCAAATCCCACACGACCACGCGGAAACGATCGCCGAGAGCCCGGCGCGCGTAGTACCAGATCGTGCTGTCCAATCCCCAGCCATGAGTGAGCACCAGGGCCGGTGCGTCGGCCGGGCCGTGGCTTTCGACATAAAGGCGCGCGCCGTCGGGGCCGTCGATGATTGCGCCGTTCCCGCGTTCTGCCTTGGTTTTGTCCCTGTCCCCGCGCGCCAATAGGAAGCGGAGCGGCACATGGCCCAGCAGAGACCAGGCGATCAGCCCAAGGGCGCCCCAAAGACGCCAGTCTTCATAGACCCGCACCGCTTCTCCGGCGGGGTCCGTCACCACACGTCCGTCCTGCCACGACCAGAGGAGATAGACGGCCAGGGCGATCCAGAGGATCGATAAGACCCCCAGCAGTAGCCGGGTGAGGAAGGTAAGGGGCATGTCGGCATCCGGTGCGCAAAAACGCGCTCCGAGGCCAACCAGCCGTCCCCGACGGATGTTCCCCGAACGATCGGAAAAGCGCGCCAGTGTCCACGATGCGACTTTCGGAACAGGGGCCTTGGCGACCGGTTTGATCAGCCTGGCCTCAAAGGATCATCCCCATGTTCATGCACAACAAACGACTGATGTACACGGTGCGCGTCGCCGAGCCGAACCCCGGCCTGGCCACGCTCATGCTCGAACAATTCGGCGGCCCGCAGGGCGAGCTCGCCGCCGCCATGCGCTACTTCACCCAGGCGCTCGGCGAAGAAGATGCAGGCCGCAAGGACATGCTGCTGGACATCGCCACAGAGGAGCTGAGCCACCTGGAGGTGATCGGGTCGATCGTTTCAATGCTGAACCGCGGCGTCAAGGGACAGCTGGCCGAGGCGGCGCTGGAGGAGGCCGAACTTTACGCCTCTCTCAATGCGGGCGGTGAAAGCCACACCACGTCGATCCTTTACGGCGGCGCGCCGGCATTGGTGAACTCGGCCGGGGTGCCGTGGACCGCAGCCTATATCGACTCGATCGGCGATCCGACCTGCGACCTGCGCTCGAACATTGCGGCGGAGTCGCGCGCCAAGATCGTTTATGAACGCCTGATCAACTGCACAGACGATGCCGGCATCAAGGATGCCCTGGCCTTCCTGATGACCCGCGAGGTCGCCCACCAGAAGTCGTTCGAAAAAGCGCTCTACGCCATCGAGCCCAACTTCCCGACCGGCAAGCTCGCCGGCCTGCCGGAGTTTTCGGACAAATATTTCAACCTGTCCCAGGGCGAGGGCGACGCGCGGGGCCCGTGGAATGAAGGCGAGCAGTGGGAGTTCGTCGATGACTACGACGCCCAGGCCGCCGTCGATGGCGGTGATGGAACCGCAAGCGTCGAACTGTCCGTTCTCGAAACGGACGCTGTCGAGGCCTTCGCGACGCGAACGGCGTCGGATCCCAGCGTCAATCCCGTCACCGGCGCCGACCTCGGCGCAGGCCCGGGCGCAGGCACGATGACGCGACTGGAGGACTGACGGCGGCACCGCCCGAAGGCTGGATGCGGTACTTCTTTCATAGCGCCAATGGCGAAATCTTCACCGACAACGAAGGTGAAGAACTTGTCGATGACCTGGCGGCGCGGCGTGAAGCCGTTCTCCTGTTCGCCGCGCTGTTGCTAGACCACTCCGAGGCCTTCTGGGTGGACGGTCGGTTCAGCGTCAAGGTGATGGACGCCGGCGGGCGGGTGGTGGCGGAAGTCACCGCGTCACCCGGCGGATCGCCTTCCACCCCTCACTGAGGCGCGATCCGTTGCAGACTTAACGCATGTGAATGCAGCCCTGGACCGAAAGGCCCAGGGTTTTTTTCATGCAGACCTCTTTCGCCATGACGTCTCAACCGATGATGGAGCCCATGGCTCGTCCTGCAACCCTGCGGTTGTGGCGCGCGTTTGCGCCGTTGGACATGGACATAAGGGCTCGCGCTCTGCGCAGCGGCGGCGTGGACGCCGCCAAAAAGGGCGACGCCTTCCAGGCGCAAGGCGAGATTGCGGTGGTGCTCGGGGGCTGTCTGCTGCTGACAGTGGACCAGTCGCCCTTGTGTGCGGGCGTCGCGGGGGCGGGCGACTTGGTCGATCTGGGCGGTGGCGCCAGCGGGCGCTGGATCGCGGCGGGCGAGATTTATCGCGCTTCGCTGAAGACCTTCCTCGACGACGCTGGCGATGCCGGTCTTCGCTTTCTGCTTCTCGCCGCCGAGCGTCGACGGCAAGCGGCTGACGCCCGCCTGGCCTGCGCCATGGCCCACCCCGCAGTAGCCCGCGTCGCCAGCCTTTTGCTGGAGATCGACGCCGTCTGCGATGGGTCCGACGTGCCCCTGTGCCAGTCCGACATCGCCGCCATGCTGGCCCTTCGCCGCACCAGCGTAAACGCC
This sequence comes from Brevundimonas sp., assembly GCF_046295075.1. Taxonomy (GTDB): domain Bacteria; phylum Pseudomonadota; class Alphaproteobacteria; order Caulobacterales; family Caulobacteraceae; genus Brevundimonas. Next base: position 119,036 of record NZ_JBKBOC010000002.1, read on the forward strand.
GCTTGCCAGACCCTGCGCCGTGCGGGCGCTATCCGGACGATCCGTGGGAGGACGATCGTTCTGGATCGCCAGAAGCTTGCCGAGGCGGCGTGCTGTTCGCTCAGCCACGACAGTCTTCCAGATGGCGTAGCAGGCGACGTTTTCGCGGCCTGATCCGCGCCTCAGGACGCGCTTGGGTGGATCGCATCTTCGACCGCCAGACGATGCAGCAGCCGGATCGCTTCGCACGGACTTGTCCGTGACGCTTCAAGAACCTGATGCATCAGTGGCGCGAAGGACGGCGTCAGCCGTGGCACGGACATCGACCAGTCCTGAAACAGGCGTGAGGTGACCTGGCCCTGCTGCACGACGTCGATTTCGCAATGTCGGCTGTCCGACTCCAGCCGTCGCATCAGGCGGTCCAGACCCACGGCCGGTCCTTCCATTGCTTGGAAGAACCAGCCATCGTCGAAGACGAGACTGCCGGTGATGTGATCGCGGCTGTTGTTCCGCTCGGATACAGCCAGAATGTCGGCGATCAACGCAAGAGACGGCTGGAGCGTGTTCGCGCGGCTACGATACGCCCAGCGCTCCAGCTTGATCACTTGCCTTGGAGGTGTCGGGATGAGAGGGCTCAACCGGCGGGCTCGGCGAAGGCGGTCGAGACGGACTTGATCGAAGGCCGCTCAAGCCGTTCCGAAAGCCGGCGATAGGCGGCCAGAGCCTGACCCACGACCTGGTCCATATTGTAGTAACGATAGGTCGCCAGTCGCCCGACAAAACTGACGTCCGGCCGCGCCAGGGCCAGCGCTTCGTAGCGCTTGTAGAGCGCCTGGTTCTCTGGGCGAGGCACGGGGTAGTAAGGATCCCCCTCGGCCGACGGATACTCATAGGTGACGCTGGTCTTCGCGTGGATCTGGCCGGTCAGGTGCTTGTATTCGGTGACGCGGGTCTGGGGCGTGGCCTCGTCCGGGTAGTTGATTGTGGCGACGGCCTGGGCGTGCGGCTGGTTCAGGGTGGCGTGTTCGAACCGTAGCGAGCGATAGGGCAGCCGGCCGTAGCGGTGATCGAAGAATTCGTCGATCGGGCCGGTGAAGACCAGATGTTCGACATCCACCTGATCGGCGACCTCGCGATAGTCGACGCCGGTGCGCACCTCGATGTTCGGATGTTCCAGCAGGCGTTCGAACATGCGCGTGTAACCGTCCAGCGGCATGGCCTGGAAGACGTCGGTGAAATACCGGTCGTCGGTGTTGGTGCGGGTCGGAACCCGCGCCGTGACGGACCGGTCCAGCTCCGACGGGTCGAGGCCCCACTGTTTGCGCGTATAGCCGCGGAAGAAGGTCTCGTAGAGTTCGCGGCCGACCGCAGAGACCACGACGTCCTCGGACGTCTTGATCGGGGAGACCGGCTCGGCGCGCGCCTCCAGCCAGGCCGCCGCCTCGGCGTCTGTGTTCAGCTCCAGACCATAAAGCTGGTTCAGGGTGGTGCGGTTGATCGGGATCGGGGTCTGCTGATCGCCGACCTGGGCTAGGACGCGATGCTCATAAGGCCGCCAGCGCGTGAACCGCGACAGATAGGCGAACACCTCGACCGAGTTGGTGTGGAAGATGTGCGGGCCGTAGCGGTGGATCAGCAGTCCGGCGGCATCCAGTTCGTCATAGGCGTTGCCGCCGATGTGAGGGCGTCTATCGACGACCAGCACGCGCTTGCCGCCTTCGGAGGCGAGCCGTTCGGCCATCACCGCGCCGGCAAACCCTGCGCCGACGACAAGCACGTCATAGTCTGTGCGTGGCTTGCTACGCCGGATTGGCGCGCGGCTCGTCGCGGCTGAGGGCGTGCGGGTCCGGGTCACCCGGTCGAGCTGGGCGGTCATGCGCAGCAGGGTCTGGTCCCACGACAGTTCGGCCAGCAGGCCGTCGACCGCCGGAAGCCAAGCCGCCTTTGGACCACGCGCAAGCGCGAGGGCGGCCTCGCATGCCGCGATGAAGGCCTCCGGGCTGTCGGCGATTTCGACCCCTGGCAGGTCGCCATAGTGACGCACAACGTCGCGGATGGAGGTCGAGACAACCGGCCGGCCGGCCGCCAGATATTCCGGCGTCTTCGTCGGGCTGATGAAACGTGTCGACTCGTTGAGGGCGAACGGCATCAGGGCCACGTCCCACCCGGCAAGGATGGCCGGAAGATCGCCGTAGGCCGCGCTCCCGGGATAGGTCAGATTGGGCCGGCGCGGCAGTTCGCTCTCGGCGATCTTCACCACCGGGCCGACGACGACGATCGACCAGTCAGGTCGCGCATCGGCCACGGCGGCGAGCAGACCCAAATCCATCCGCTCGTCTATGACGCCGTAGAATCCGAAAGTCGGGCGATCGTCGCGCACCACTTCCATGTCGCGCGCCTGGCCAAAATGGTCGCGGTCGACACTGGAGGGGAAGGGGTGGATGTCGGCATGGAGGTGCTGCTTGGCCTCGAACAGGCTGTAGCCGCCGGTGAAGACCAGGTCGGCGTTTGCGATCAGTTCCTGCTCCAGCGGCCTCAGGCTGGCTGGCGCGAAACGGAAGTTGGCCAGCTCATCCATACAGTCATAGACGACCGCGCCCGCCGGGATGTGCCGCGAGATCGGCAGCATCATGGGCGTGTAATACCAGAGCACAGGAAGATGGACGCCACGCGCCGACAGCAGATCGTCCAACAGGTTCCGCAGACTGGATTCGACCTCGGCTGGCGACAGACCTTCAGGCAGGATCGGGGTGGCGACAATGACGACGCCGGGCTGGTCGGGCGTGAGGTGGAAGGCGACTTCGGCTTCGGGCTCGAAGATCGGCTCCTCGACGTAGATGACCGGCCGTGTGGCGGCGAGCCGCGTCATCAGATGCTGCGGACGCTGGAAGACGAAATCCCAACGCAGATGGGAGAAGCAGACCACGGCGGGATGGCTGGTATCGTCCTGGCGAAGGGGAACGACCGAGGTTGTGGGATCCGGAGCAGCCATGGACGAGTCTTTCAGCAAGAGGGAACGGGGCTCTGAAGGGATTGGAGGGGGTGCAGTCCGGCGGGCGTCGAGGGTCAGTCGCGCCGGTTCGGTCCACCAGCCCCGCACGGGGGCCGTGCCGGCCTCGCCAGCAGCAAGGGCAGTGACGAAGGCGGCCAGCGGGGTCGGGACGGGCGCGCCCTTGGACACGTCGAAGACGCCCGCCTCATAGGCATGGTTCGGCCCGACCAGCAGTCGGTCCCACCCCGCCGAGCCGAGCAAGGACCAGACGGTGACGGCCTCGACCGGAATTCCGGATCGGCGGGCGGCGCAGGCGGCGTCCCAGCACTGGGCCAGCCAGGCGATCTGTTCGTCGGCGCTGCAGCCGAGATGGCATTCGGTGACGGCGACCGGGCGGTCGTAACGCTGCGCCAGGTCCGCCAGCGCCTCGCCCCAGCGGGGGCGCCAAGTCTCCAGAGCGCGGACCGTCTCGATGTCCGCATAGGCCAGTTCGCCGTTTCCGCCGTGGCTCGCGGGCGTATGAAGCTCAAGTCGGTGGTCAAGAAACCGGTCGCTGGTGACGTAGGCGTTCATGCCGATCAGATCGGCCGGACAGGTTTCGTCGCATAGGCGATCCAGCCTCTCGGAATGCCCCATGTCATCCAGCATGGCGCGAAGCGGGTGGGCTGCGTCCACGCGACCGGCAAGTAGGTCCCAGGTCATGTAGCGTCGCAGGTTCTCAAACTCCGCCTGGGGATCGCATGGCGGGGTCGCCGTCACGTGGCCGAAGTCCTCGGTCTGGATCAGTCGCGCGTCGGGCGTGACGGTTCGAATGGACGTCATGGCGGCGGCGGTTGCGTCGATCTGGTTCAGAAGCGCGTTCCAGAACGCCTTGTCATCACGCTGATGCGGGCTCCAATGACCGTACAGGCAACTGAACCGCGCGGTGGTCAGGGGCTCGTTAACCGGGGTCCAGTCCCGCACCCACGGATAGCGCGCCGCGACGAGGCCGGCGAAGGCCGCGAGGCCTGTCGCGAAATCTGGCGTGGTCAGATCGGCCCATCGGGGCCCAGAGCCGTGATGAACCAAGCCGACGATAGGCCGGATTTCGAGCTCCGACAGCCGGGCCATATAGGCATCCGCCCAGGTCCAGTCATGGACGCTCGGCGCCATCTCGATCCGTTCCCACAACAGGGGGACCCGCAGGACGCGAAGACCCAAGGCATGGAATTGATCAAGGTCTGACAGACGGTCGTGATGCCCCGTCATCCGTATCTGGTCGATGACCTGGTCGCCAACCCGGTTGACCGTGCACTCCACGCCGCCCCAGATTTCCGGCGCGGCGGACGTCAAGATACGACCACGGCGAGCTGCGGGCGGAAGCCGAAGCGGGGTGCGCGGCGCCAAGCCACAGCGCTGGCCACAATGGCCGATAGGGAGGCGATATGAGGGTGCCAGCCCAGCCTTTCAGCGGCCTTGCGACAGTCCGCGACCAGCGCGGGAGGGTCGCCGGCGCGTCGTGCGCCGATCTGATGGGGGGAGGGGCGCCCGGTTGCCTGCTCCACGGCGGCCAGCACGTCGAATACCGAATGGCCCCGACCGCCGCCGAGATTGAACGCCGCGAAATGCTCCCCGCCCAACGGCAGGTCCAGAGCCAGACAGTGGGCCCGCGCCAGATCGGAGACGTGGACGTAGTCGCGCAGACAAGCGCCGTCCGGCGTCGGAAAGTCCGCGCCGAAGACCGTCAGCGCCGGACCGAGGCCAAGCGCGGCTTCGATCGCCAGGGGTATCAAATGGCTTTCGCAGCTATGAGCCTCGCCTAGGTCGCCGTCCTCGTCCGCGCCTGCGGCGTTGAAATACCGCAGGGCGACACCTTCCAATCCGTAAGCGCGGGCATGGGCGGCGATCATCCGCTCGGCCGCCAGCTTGCCGTCGCCATAGGGATTGATCGGAAGGGTCGGCGCGGACTCCGCCAAGCGGTCGTCCACCGCGCCGGTCGGCAGACCGTAAACGGCGGCGGTCGAGGAGAAGACCATCCGGCGCACGCCGGTCTCACGCATCGCCCACAGCACAGCGGCGACGCCGTTGACGTTGATGTCCCAGAAGGGCGCGGGATCTGCGGTTGAGCGTCCGACCTCGATCAGACCGGCGAAATGGATCACGCCGCTGATCCCGTAGTCGTTCATGACTTCCAAGAGATGGTCGCGGTCGCGCACGTCCCCGACCACCAATGGCCCCCATTGGACGGCGGCGCGATGCCCGTTGCTGAGATCGTCATAGACGACGGGGGTAATGCCGGCCCTATGCAGGGCTTTGGCGGTGTGCGCGCCGATGTAGCCGGCGCCGCCGGTTACAAGGACCGAACGTGAAGTTGTCATGGGGGCTCCTGCCAAAAGGAGCGCCGCCACAAGGCCTACGTTCCGAAAGTCAGGTGTTGGTCACAGCCTGCGGCAGCGTTGTCAGAGCGCTGTCAGGTTATCGACTTGAGGGCACAACTTGGTTAGCCCACCGAATCTCAGGCGGTTGCCACCGCCCAGGTCTCGCCAGCCCCCGTGCGAAAGTGACGGAGATTCCTACGGCTGATGAGATGTCGTTGGGCGTAGAAGGTGTTGTAGATCGCGGCGTGGGTAGTCAGAAAGCGCTGGGCTGACGCCTGGGATTTGAAGAGTTGCTGCTGCCGCTCTCGTCGGCGGATTGGTAGGTGCGAGTTTTCCGCTCGATTGTTCTCTCGAAGCCGACCCGGTGAATGGAGGTGCCGCAAGCCAAGTTGGCCCAGCGCCGCCTGGTACGATGCGAGCCCATCAGTCACGATCTTCTCTGGCTCAATGGGCTGGTTTCGCAGCAGACGCCGGAGCAGCCTCAAAGCCGCATCAGTGTCTCGCCGTCGCTGAACGACGACGTCCAGAACTTCGCCCTCATCATCGACCGCGCGCCATAGGAACATCCGCTTTCCCCCGATTGAGCAAACGACCTCGTCGAGATGCCAGCGTGGAGAAGGGGAGGGGCGAAGCTTCTTCAGCCGTCGTGCAATCTGAGGTCCAAACTTGATCGTCCAGCAACGGATCGTCTCGTAGCTGACGTCGATCCCGCGCGCGGCCATCAGCTCTTCGACGTCGCGAAAGCTTAGGCTGAAGCGAAAGTAGAGCCACACGGCCTGCCGGATCACCGCCGCTGGAAAGCGATGGCGCTTAAACGAGAGTGGCTTCACGAAATGCGATCTCCGATCAGACCGTTAGGCGGCTCTGAAGTGGAGACAAGTTAGCGTTAGACTGACAGCACCAAGCCGACGCTCAGATAAGCCGCTGCTGCCTATCCTTTTGGGCAGCGAAGGTATCCTCTAACAGGATAGTATCCGACAACCATAGCGTCCCGAGGCTGTCCGACAGTCGAGATTTCCTTGAATTCCCAGCATCGCTCTGGTCTCCGCTCAGAGGGTCCCATTGGCTCGAAGCGCATCTCCCTACCGCACACCCCGCCGTCGGTGATCCTTACAGCCTGAATTACAACGTGGCTGCCATCTGCCGAGCAAAACGAAAGCTCCGTGAAATCAGGATCGATGTGTCTAGAGGCCTGGGCTTGATAGTGCGTAAGATTGCGCTCTGCCGCTAAAGCTCTGAGCGCCGAACCGGCATTCGGAGCCGAGTTGGTGTAAGAAACCGAGGGCACGCAAGCTGACAAGAGCAATGCGATGACTAAGCCTGCCGTTCTCTGAGCGATGCTTAGCCCCATGGGCATAATCCTTTTTTCCAACTGAGACAGCTAAGTTGCCTCAGCCTGCGTCAGCTTTCCACCCCTAGCCGCAGTTCGGCGCGTCCGTTTTCCGGCCCGGAGGCCAACGCCGGTTTTCGGCGGTGAAGCCCAGGACTGAAATCGACCCTCTGCGGGCATCTCAGTAGCCGACTTCGTCTGCCGTGGAAGCCATGCCCGTGAAGCCCGAGATTGACAGCCTGATATACGGATCATAAACGCTTCGTATAGCGGAAGGAAAAGTGATGGGCCTCGTAAAAATCGACGATCAGCTGCATGAAGATGTTCGGCGGGCAAGCTCCGTCATGTGTCGATCCATCAATGCGCAGGCGGAGTTCTGGATAAAGATGGGCAAGCTGGCCGAAGCGAACCCGACCCTGACATTCAACGACATCGTCAGGGCGCAAATCGATGCGGCGGACGACCGGCATGCGTCGGCAGTCGCAGCTTGATGGATCACAGGGACAACATCCTATCCGACCCGATCACGGCCTTCCGCGACCAGATCGATCAGTTTTTTGCCCGGTACATCGATGCGTTCGCTCGTAGCGACGCGGAAGCCCTGAGTGAGATGTGGGAACCTGTCGGGCTATTTCCCTCGCCAACCGGCAACTTCGCCATGCCTCGGGATGCGTTTCGCGATCACTGCGTGACGCTGATGGACTTCTATCGGCAACAGGGCGTCGTTCGGCCCGTCGGTGAGGTCCTGTCGGCGGACGAACTGTTTCCGGATGTCGCTCAGGCGCGGATCGCTTACCGGATGTTGGGTCACGGGGACCAGCTGGTTGCTGAGTGGGAACATGTCTACATCCTCCGCCGAAGCGAAGCCTGGCGGGTGTCGCTGACGATCGCGGACGGTGAGATGGCGGCCTGGACAGCCCTGGGCGTTGGTCTCTGAGCCGAACCACATCGCGGACAGCGGCTCACCACCCCTAGCCGAACTGCGGAGAGCCTGCTCCAGGACCACGCCCGCGACGGTCCGGTTTTTGCGCAACGATGCCGTATGCGTATTCTGCGACGGGGGGCGTCGATCGCGGGAGGTGGCCATGAGCCAGCCCGATCTGTTTCGTATTCCTCGCAAATCTTGGAACGCTGGTCGAATGACCGGCGCCAAAGCACCGCTCAAGCCAAGGCACATCTGGGCGATCCGACAGCATTTGAAGTCGGTCGGCTCGGTCAGGGATCTGGCAATGTTCAACATCGCTTTGGACGCCAAACTACGAGGCTGTGACCTGGTGAAGCTTCGGCTCGGTGATGTTGCTCAAGGCGGTGTCATTCGGCAACGATCGACGATCATTCAGCAAAAGACCGGTCGGCCCGTACCGTTCGAAATCACGGAGGCCGCTAGAGAAGCTCTAGCTCATTGGTTGGAGCGCCGAGGACGACGGCGTGACGACTGGCTGTTCCCCAGCCGCAGCCGAGATGGAGAGCACATAGGCACTCGACAATATGCTCGCCTGGTCGATGCTTGGGTGAGGTCAATCGACTTGAATCCAAGCGCCTACGGTACCCACAGCCTTCGGCGGACAAAGGTGGCATTGATCTATAAGAAGACCGGCAATCTCCGCGCTTGCCAGCTACTGCTCGGCCACGGGAAATTGGAGAGCACTGTCAGGTATCTCGGCATCGAAGTGGATGACGCGCTGGAGATCTCGGAGCAGATAGACCTCTAAGCCAGCTTGGGACAATCCGCCGGAAAGCGGACTGTCCCAAGGTCTTGAAGGGGTGGAAAGCAGACATTCATTGCAACATGGATGCGCCGCTGCTCTGATAAAGCGAAGCTAGGGACTTGATCATTATGTTTTCCAGAAAGCTCAGATTTTTCTTCGCGCCGTTGTACGGATTCTTCGTCCTCGTGAGCCTGTGGCTTTACGGCATCCCTTCTGAAGTGTCCGAAGTCTTGTCTATCTTTGTGGTGCCCGGTCTGGCGGCTTATTTCCTGTATCTTTTGTATGGGGGAGTGTTCTCACGGGCGAAGAAGCTAGGAAGCAAGAGGCTGGCTCATTTTGATCAGCAACGCTGATGCTTCGGCCTGATAGCCGCTCACACCTCCGCATTGGGTCGAATTTGGTCCTGGGCTTCAGCACCGGAGGCAGACGTTGGCCTCCAGGCCGGAAAGCGGGCTGGGTCGGCGTCAGCTAGGGGTGGAAAACGGAAGCTGAGCACGACATCATTCGGCTCATGCTCCATTCAAAAATCACCCGATGGTCGGTCTTATTATCCGTCGCAGCATCGCTCTTGAGCTGTGAACGCAAACCCGATCTTTTCGCTGACCAAGTCATATGGATCGAGCGAGCGACAACGGAGGGGCTCGTGTGGATGACGCCCGGCATCGAGTGCCTGAAAACACCCGGAGCAGATGCAGTTCGCGTCGATGTTGGAGTGCTTGACCATAGGACTGCACTCGCCCGTGAACGCGAAATCGAGCGCCATAACCGAAACCTCCCTCGTAAGGTGGTCGTGAAAACTTGCGCCGAATAAAGGTCAGCTTCGGGTCGATTTCAGTCCTGGTCTTAGAGGCCGAAAGCGGACGTTGGCCCCAGGCCGGAAAGCGGTTGCGGTCGACGTCAGCCAGGGGTTGTCAGGCGACGTTGGCGAGCTCAGTTGACCGAACTGCCGTGATCGCCTGACACACTTGGTCCAATAGACGTGTCGCCTCTATCGGCTTGGAGATATGCCCGTCGGCTCCAGCTGCCATAGACTTCGCGACATCTTCTGGCATGGCGTTCGCCGAAAGCACGTAGATCGGTGTGGTGAGAACCTCGCCCGTTGCCTCTAACGCCCTGATTTTGGTGATGGCAGTGAGGCCGTCCATGACCGGCATCTGCATATCCATAAGGATCAGGTCGAAGGTCTCGCATTTTGCTGTGTTGACGGCGTCGGCCCCATTCTCGACGGACGTCAGACTGGCCCCACCCGCGCCCAGGATGAGCTCAACGACACGGCGATTGACGGGATGATCTTCGGCCAAAAGTATGCGAACGCCTTGTAAAGGTGCAGCTTCGATTTGATCTTCCTCGTCGGCCCGAACGGCCTGAGTATTTGAAGGAGCCTTGGCTAATTTCAGGGTCAAGGTGAAGGTCGCCCCCTTTCCGGGAGCGCCATCTGCGGTCAGCGTCCCTCCCATAGCACCCGCTAGTGCATGGGAAATCGACAGGCCCAGGCCTGAACCGCCAAAGCTCCGCGTGATTGAACCATCAATCTGCTCGAACCTGGAAAACAGCTTTGCTTGTGCGTTTGCATCGAACCCGATGCCGCTGTCTCGAACCTTAATGGTGAAGCGGGTGTGAGAGGCTTCAGGTTTCGCGGCCACTGTCAGGTGGATGCTCCCGCTGGGCGTGAACTTGACGGCGTTGCTCAGCAGATTGGCAATGATCTGCCTGACCCTCACGGCGTCGCCTATGTAAGCGTCAGCAGCGTCGGGATGGACGACGACTTGAAGGTCCAGCCCCTTTGCCTGGGCCTGGGGGTCGAACAACGCTGCACAAGCATTGACGGCGTCAGCCACGTTGAAGGGCTCGGCCAAGACGGTGAGCTTTCCCGCTTCGACCCTCGCAAGATCGAGAATATCTGTGAGAAGCGTCTCTAGAGTTTTCGCGGACCCCTCGATCAATTGGACCATTTCACGCTGATTTGAATCAAGATTCGTGCGCGCCAGTGCGCCGGCTACCCCCATGACCCCGTTAAGGGGCGTGCGTATCTCATGGCTCATGTTCGCCAAGAATTCCGACTTGGCCTGGTTGGCGGCCCCCGCTTTTTCAGCTGCGGCCTTCAGCTCTTCAGACGTCTTTTCCGCCAGATCCAGCGATGCCGATACGGCCCTGCTGTCCGCCAGTCCCCGTCGCGTCGCCGCGGCGAGATGAGCCACGTACATAAAGTTGGCGAGACAGACGAAGGCAGCGGTCTGCTTGCCCGGCTCGGTCACCAGCGAAATCAGAGGCAAGGCCAGAAGCAACAGGCCAAACGGCGCCGTAGCAGCCCAAACCATTGCGGCGGAGGAACTCGCGTGCAACCGCACATTCATCACCCCACCTGCAAGCACAGTGACAGCGAGCACTCGCCCCTGCCAACCTTCCATGAACCATGCCAACGGCGCGACGCTCGCAAACACGGTGGTGCTGACAACGACAGACGCGACAAAAAGCTGTTTACGCCAGTGGGGTGCGACAAACCCCTCCCTACGCATCGGCGCGCTTATCCAGGACGTGGCGAGTTGCGCAGCGACTGTCGCGATCAACCAAATGACCGGCCACGCTGCCGCGTCATGTAGAAAGACGGCTGCCGCGATTCCCACGCTGAAGAACAGCCGGATGGGAAACTCCCGGACGCGGCGGCGCGCAATATCGGTCCAGTCTTGATCTCGCATCTAGGCAAGATCACAGCGTTTGGTTGAGGGGCCGTGAACTTGTCCTAAAAATGTCAAAATGATATTTGCCGACTTGGCCGTGGTCATCGGCTGCTTGGTGGCTAACGTCCGCTATGGGTCGTGAGCGGTCTTTGGCTGTTGACCGCAAAACAGACTTACCCGGCTGCCCATCGCGTGATCAGATAGGCGCCGCCGGCGACGACCGCCCAAGCGGCGAGGCTGGCGACGACTAGGGCGATCACGCGCACCTTCCCTGACCACTTCGGCTCTGGTGCGCTCCATAGCGGGCTTCCGTTGTCGTGCTCGATCGACATCAGGCGAACGTCTGACTGATCAACTGGTCGGTCAGGTCCAGATGGGCTTCAAGAGCGGCGAGCGCTTCCGTTCGCGCCCGCTCAGCCGCTGCCCGATCGCCGGCCGTCAGGTGGGCCCCGAACTCGGTGATCTTGGCGGCGACCAGCTGCTCCGCCCCCATGGCGCGCCGCTCCAGCGTTCCGTCATCCATCGCAATTCCCCGTTGCGGTGATGCGGTCCAGCCGATGTCGCCACCGACCAGACCGCCTGACGCAGTTCCAGCACGAACCGCGACGGCTGCGGCTTAGCTTCGAAACGCAACTCTAACAACCTGGAGACGGATCATGGCCTCTAAAGAGCCTGCCTGGCTGGCGTTCGCCCGCCGCGCCGCCTCAGCCGGGCTAGATCACCAATAAATCGGCCGGACAGCGAACCGCTTATGCTGCGGGCGCGTTGGTGGGCTATGGATGAAAAGCCCCCACGCGATACCCCTATCGGTTACGAAGACGCGCCCGACGAGGTGAGCAAGGGCGCGTTCAAAATCTCTGGGCTAGCGATTGCGGCTGCTGCCGTCATCTGCCTGGCCCTGATTGCCGTGGTCGTAGTTCGATCAGGCGGCATCTAGGCGACAGGCTCCGCAACTGAGGCCGTCATCCTTTTGGGTGGCGGCCTTTCCCATTCTGGGTTCACCGAAGCGGGGTCTCCGCTATCACGATCTGCAAATCTTCATCGACATACGGGGCCAGGTAATCTCGCACCGGCTGTCGAAAACAGTCGTACCAAGGCTGCGAAGCCACGAAGTAGGACCAAAAGGGCCTGCCCTCCGCACTTTTCGAGAAGGTTCTGAGCGCAACCAGGTCCGGCACATAAAGGCGCCAGGCGATAGGTTCCGCCACACACCTGATCGCGGCGGCGATGATCTCATCCTGACCTGTCTTTGCTCTGACTCCCATTCGGTCAGCGAGGCGACTGTCTCGGTCGTAAAGATTGGCGTTGCGTTCAGTCAGAACGTCGCCGGCCAGACGGCTAGCGGCGATGCGGATGCCCCAGCTGTTCTCGGACGTGTAGGGATCGGCGTCGAAAAGCGCGGCAGCGGCGGCGCGCCGTTCGGGGCCTGGGTCTTGCGGGGGTGGCGGAGGTATCGGGGCAGTCTGCAGCGCCATGATCATGAGAACTAGAGCGGTCACTACATCTGCTCAGTGAGGTTGATTAGACTACCGCCTGCCAGTGGGCGTTGCAGTTCCTTAGCGATCTCCCACGGCGCCGACATCCACATTTCGATCTCGTTAGGTTCGGTGAGAATCACAGGCATCGCCTTGGGATGCACCGCCCCGACCTCAGCGTTCGGCTCGGTCGTCAGGAAGGCGAAGACGTCGATCGTCTCCACGCCGGTCTTGATCTTGCGGACGCCGGTGTGGGCCTGGAGGTGGATGCCGGCGAAGAAGGCCAGCGGATCGGGATCGTCACCCGCCAGCTTGAACCAGATCGGGCGGTACTTGCCGACCGCGTCCCTGCCCGGTTCGCTGAAAGCCGTGAACGGGACCAGGCACCGATGCGCCGTCGACAAGTGCGGGCGCCAGTGGCTTGAGCTGGTGTTGCGGACGTTGGTCGTCCCGCTATCGGGTTCGAACTCCAGGATCTTCTGGAAATCGACCTCGCTGCCCTTGGCTCGCAGCTTGTCGGCGCGCTTGGTCGCGTTGTCGAAGATCGCCTTCTTGGACGAAGGCATGCCACAGCGTGCGGAGGCGAGGATGCGTTCGTCGCCTTCCCATCTGACGATCGGCGCGGGGTAGTCGGGATAGATATCGCCAGGCGCCAGGTTGCCGACGGTCGATTGCATGGCTTTGGCCATGTCCATGATTGCCTGAGGACCGGAGCGCTGGCGATAGAGGTTGCACATGTGGCGACGCTCGCACGACGAACCGGGTTTGTGGAGTCACCCGAAACCGGACCGTCCTAATGGCAGCTAGGGGTCGGGAACCGTCTGATGCTAGCGGCCGAAAAGTTGACTTTCGAGCCGCACGCTGAATGTCGTGTTTCCGGCAATCAGTGAATTACCGATCCTGGCGCTCTTCTGATGTAAGGCCGTAGCCGGCATTGTCCCCGTATCTGCCGCTACTTCAGGCCGTCACTGGCTAAAGTGTACGCCACTATGGCGTTGGCGTGGCCGTGACCGAGGCCGTGCTCGTTCTTGAGAAGCGTGACGAGCTCCATATGCTTGGCGGGATAACCGGAGCGGACAATCTGCTGCCAATGAGCGATGGGCTCGCCATACTTCTTCTCGATAGAAGGGAAGTAGGAAACAGGCCCCTTCGGTGCGGCGTCGCTCATGTAATCTCTCCGAGATGGCGTCTGTCGTAATGAGAAAGGCTAGCACGAACGTCTGATATGCGCCTCTGCGCTAATGTCCGAAACTGGCGCATGACGGACGCTCCGAAGCAGGTGAGGGCATGGCGCTATTGCGCCTAAGCGCCATTCAGTGAAGTCGGCTGGGGGCAGAAGTCTGCTCCGCCCGGTTCCGTGTCAAACCGCCGCGACACCGCCGTCTACAAACAGCTCGTGGCCTGCGATGAAACTGCTGTCGTCAGACGCCAGGAAGAGCACGGCTCGCCCGACCTCATCGGTCTGTCCCAACCGCCCCAAGGGCACGTTCCGATTCAAAGTCTCTTCTGTTTCCGGTCGCGCATCCAGGAAGTTGCGCATCAGGGGCGTGGCGGTGCCGCCGGGGGCCACGACGTTGACCCGGATGCCCTGCGCCTGGAGGTCGGACGTCCAGCTTCTTGCGAAGGAACGCACGGCGGCCTTGCTGGCGTTGTAAAGCGATTGTCCGGGGAAACCCTTACTCCCGGCGATCGAGCCATTCAGGATGATGGCGCCTCCGGCCGACATCAGCGGCAACGCCTTCTGAACCGTGTAGATGACCGCTTTGACGTTCAGGTCGAACATGCTGTCGTAGTGGGCGTCAGCGATTTCCTCGATCGGGACGATCGCGTGCATGCCGGCGTTGGCGAACACCACGTCAACCCGGCCGTGGTCCTGCCGAACCCGATCGTAAAGCCGGTCCAGATCGGCGGAGTTTGTGACATCGCCTTGGACGCCGACAGCCGTCTTGCCGATCACCTTCACAGCCTCGTCGAGCAGTTCCTGACGGCGTCCCGTGACATAGACATGGGCGCCTTCGTCCGCGAATAGCTTCGCCGTCGCCAGACCTATGCCATCGCTGCCGCCCGTGATCACGACAACCTTGCCTTCAAACCGATGGGTCATTTTCAATGCTTTCCAATAAGTGGAGGGTTGCTCCACTTATATAGTGGAGGCATCCTCCACTTAGCAAGCGAGGGCGGTAAAAATTTGGACGACAATTCTGCTCTGCGCGCCGATGCGCAAAAGAACCGCGAGCGCATCCTCGCTGCGGCCGAAGAGATGTTTCTGGAACAAGGCACCGGCGTCTCGCTGGAGGATGTCGCGAAGCGCGCGGGCGTCGGTATTGGCACGCTGTATCGCCGTTTTCCAACGCGGGAGGCGCTTCTGGCGGGAGCCAGCAATGCGCGATTTCTCTCGGTGGCGGAGACAAGCCGTTTGCGCGGCGCGAAACTAGACTCAAGCCAAGCCCTACGCGCCTTTCTCGACGACCTGATCAAGAACACCAACCTCTATCAGAGCCTCGCTTTGTCGCTCGGCGCCGTCCTTGAATCCGGCACACCGGGCTGCAATGCGATCACTGCGGAGGGGGAACGACTGCTCAGATGCGGCCAGGAGGCAGGATCGATCCGCCAAGACGTCACCTTTGACGATCTGGTTCATGTGGTCGTTGCGATTTCCCTCTCCGTGGAGAGGAGCGCCTCATCTCGATCCCGCGTCCCGCATCTTATCGACCTCTTGTTCCAAGGCATCGGCATCCGCTGACGGAACCGAAATGGATTTGGTTGTGGCGCGCTGAGTCGTTCCCCTCGACATCCAGACTGGCGTATCGCCACTTTGAGTCTTCGTTCCGAGGGGGCGATGTCATCTTTTCGCCGACCGCCCTACGCGGCGGAGTGTCCTGTTTCCGGCGCGCGTGAATGGCCGGATCTGGCGCTTTGCAGACCTGCCAGGTCACGCAAGGAGGGTGCTTTGCGCCCAAGCGGCAGTCCCGGAACGAAACGGGACGTCAAGCACAGCAGCGCGCGCAAGCGACGTCCGCGATTTGCGCTCGATTCGGGCGTCACCGGAAGGCGGCGCCCTTACAAGTGCGAGCTATGCCCGCATGCATCCTCCCTCACTGCCGTAGGGACTTTCTCCGAACGGTTCGGCCTCGCATTCAAACTGACACGAAAGTTCGAGGTTCTCGTAACGCAACGCTTCTAGAGCGAAACCTTACTGTTGAGGAATGCGCGCGTGGTGAGCCATGAGCAGGAGGTCGGGCGAGCGCTTGTGGCGCATAATCGAACCCTCCTGGCCTATGTTCGCCGACGCCTGAGGTCCGCCGTCGATGCAGAAGACGTCGTGCAAGAGGCGATGGTTAGGGTGCTGTCGCGCGCGCGAGACTCGCTTATCGTGGATCCCCTTTCCTACGCGCTGCAGGCTGTGCGAAACATCCTGATCGACAACGACCGCGCGCGACCCCCGGTGTCGTTGGACGATCTGGAAGATGCCGACGCGCCGGCGGATGCAGCGGCGACGCCCCTGGAGGCGCTGGACATGACCGAGCGGCTTCGCCGCTTCCAGGTGACCCTGGAGGCTATGCCTCCACTACGCCGGGAGGTTTTCATTCGACGTCGGGTCGAGGAACAGGCCTATGATGTTATTGCACGAGATTTGAAACTGTCGATCGAAGCCGTCCATAAACACTACAGCCGCGCCGCCTTGATGCTGCGGCGCGCGGTGGAGGAGGGGCCTCATGCCGGCTGAGCAGAGCAACGAGACCGACGATCGCGTGGCTGCGCTCTGGGCGGACGAGCGTCTTGTGGGCGGTCTGACGCCGCTGCGACAGGCGGCATTGCAAACCTGGCTGGCCGACCGGCCGGACCGGCAGGCGCTCCTCGCGCGCCACGAGCGTTTGCTCGCTGATCCCGCCATTCTGTTGGCCGCCAAGCGCGTGTCGCGACAGGGCGCAGCCGAACGATCGGTTCGGCGTGCGCCGCGGTTCGCCTGGTCGACCACCGCCGGCCTGGTTGCGGCGAGCCTGGCGTGTGCGGTCCTGATTCACGCCCTGCCTCGGGGGGAGTTGATCCAGGGCGAACGCGGCCATGTGGAGGCGGTCACGCTGGGTGACGGGTCCACCGTTCGCCTGAACGGCGCAAGCGAAGTCCGCGCGGACCTGCGTCGGGACGCGCGCGCCCTGCGCCTCACCGGCGAGGGATTTTTCGAAGTGGCTGCGGACAAGCACCGTCCGTTCACCGTCGATGCGGGCGGCGTTCGCGTCACCGCTGTCGGCACTCGCTTCAATGTCGAGCAGCACGATACGCCGGGCGGTCCCCTGGTCGAGGTGATGGTGCTGGAAGGGGTCGTGGAGGTGACCTCGAAAGGGGGTGGGGTCACGCGCGCAAAAGCGGGTGAGAGAGTGCGGGTGCTCAAAGGCGCCATTCAGCACGCCTTACTGGATCAGGCCGATGGCGAAACCGCCTTGCCAGCCTGGACGGCAGGCTGGCTGGAGCTGGACGAAGCAACCCTGCTCAGCGTCATCGACGATCTGAACCGCGCCACAGGCGTCAGGGTCGACCTGTCCAGGAGCGGTATGGGACAGGCCCTGGTCAGCGGACGCTTCGCCTATGACCAGCCTGAAAACGCCTTGGCTGCGATCGCGCGATTGCATGGCTACACGCTGACGCGAAATGGCCCCGACCATTACGCCCTGTCAGAAGGTTAGGCGACGATAAGAGCAAGTTTTTGCGACAGCTGTCAGGTTGGCGGGCGGCGTCGTCTTCCCCTGTAGCGGTCACTTTCGGCCTCGGGGGAATGTTTCAATGTCGTATCGCAAAACCGGGCTGCTGGCCGCAGCGGCTGCGGCCGTTCTCGCGTCTGCGGCGGCGCCGGCTCAGGCCTGGCAGGCCACGCCGGGCGCCGAGGCCCGCGTCAGCATCAACGTGCCTGAGCAGGATCTGGATCAGGCCCTTCGCGCCCTGTCGCGTCAGACGGGACTGCAGATTGTGCACGATCCCAGCGTCACCCGGGGGCTGATCTCCCGGCCGGTATCAGGATCGATGGCTCCGCGCGAGGCGCTGCGTCGCATGATCTCCAGCTCTGGCGTCGAGGCGCGCGACATTCGCGGGGTGATCACACTGGTGCGGCAGACAGCCGACATTTCCACAGCCAGTCCTGACGCTGTCGTGGTCGATGACGTGGTGGTGGTCGGCTATGCCGCCGGCATGTTGCGCTCGCTCGATGCCAAGCGCGACGCCGACTTCATCTCCGACGTCATCAGCGCCGACGACATGGGCAATCTGCCCGCCAATAACGTCGCCGAGTCCCTGTCGCGCCTGCCGGGCGTCAACGCCGTGCGCAACCACACGACCGGTGAGGGCGACCGGATCACGATCCGCGGCCTGTCAACCGAGTTGAACAACTACACCATGAACGGGGTCCGCATTGGCGGCACCGGCTCGCCTGACGACAGTTTCTATCGCGGCGTCCGCCTCAGCTTTCTGCCCCCGGAAGGCATCGACTCCATCACTGTGGTCAAAAGCCTGACGCCGGATCGCGACGGCGACGCTCTGGGCGGCTCCATCGACATCCGCACACCGACGGCGTTCGATCACAAGCCGACCTATGCGGTGCTTTCCGCCTCCGCCGGCGTTTTGGACAAGTTCGACGATCGCACCTCTGGCGAGATTTCGGGGTCATTCGGCCAGCAGTTCAATGATAACTGGGGCGTCTTCGCCACCGCCAGCTGGTCGCGCCGCAAGTCCCAGTTCGAACAGAATGGAGTCGACGGCGATAACCAACCCCCGGTCTGGTACGACAACAGCGAGAGCCTGGGCTGGGATACTGACACTTTCGTCCTGCGCGGCATGGACTTGGCGTTCGGCGAGACCGAGGTGGAACGCAAGGGCCTGAACGTCAGCCTCGACTATCAGGGCAGCGACCACGATTTCCACTTTCGCAGTCAGTACAATGAATACACCCAGGACGAGTTCGGCAACCGCCTGAACTTCCGCAACGACACCAGCAAGAACTCGACCCGTCTGTCTCAGGTCGATCCTCGACAGACCGGTCTGGCGAACCCGGACGCCGCGATCATCGGATCGGGCGCCAAGGGCCGTATCTATTCCTATACAACGGCCCAGATCGTCGATCGTGACCGCGACGGCGTGATCACCGACGCCGACCGCTCGGTACGTTCCTACTATACGCTGAACGGCGCCTCCGGGACCTGGGATCCGCAGGGTTTCCGCTTGCGTCGTTTCTGGGAAGGCTCGCGCGAAACGGGCACGGTGATGTCGCTGAACTTGGGCGGCGTCAGTCGCTTCGGCGACTTCACCACCGACTATGACCTGTCCTACGCCCAGTCCGAGGACAACACCGACGACAGCTACGAGATGGAGTTCCGCAGCGACAAATACGGATGGCTTGGCAACAAGGGCGTCAACGTCACCAACTTCGGCGACAGCCGCTTTCCGAAATGGGTGCTGAACGACGCCGGCATGGCGGCGGTGCAAGACCCCGCGCAGTACGCCTATTCCGGTCTGTCTGGCGAGGTCGGGGGCGTCGAGGAGGACCTGTGGCAAGGTCAGTTTAACGTCGAATGGAAGCCGGCCTCGGCTTGGCTGGAATCGGTCAAGAGCGGCGCCAAATTCTACTCGTCCAAGCGCTCGACCTACAATGGCGAGTTCCTGGACCTGGACGCCGACGGCACGCTGGCGGACTTCTCCCCCTTCTTTGGCAAAGAGGTCGACGACCTGTTCGACGGTGAATACACCGGCCTTTATCGCCTGGGTGTGGTCATCGACAACGAGGCCATGCTGGCGGAACTGCAACGCGCCATGAACGGCGACAGCACCTTCTTCGAAGGCTTCGCCACCGACCCGTCCCAGGCGGAGCTGAGCGGCGAGGATAGCTTCGAGTTCCAGGAAGATATCCTCGCCGGCTATCTGATGGCCACCGCGCGGTTCGGCGAAGCCCAGATCATCGGCGGCGTCCGGGTGGAAAGCACCCGCAACGACATCTCGGCCTATGTGCTGGACGAGGTGCAGGGTCCGGGCTTCACCACCGACAAGAGCGACTTCGTCAACGTTCTGCCGTCAATCCATCTGAACTATGCGCTGGATCCCAGCACCAAGATCAGGGCCGCGATCTGGACCAGCTTTGCTCGCCCCGACATCGCCCGCATGTCGTCGTCGCGTGAGTACAGCTACGACGTGGATCCAGACGGCGACGGCGACGAGAACCCGACTTCGGACTGGCTGCTGGTCGGCATCGAACAGGGAAATCCCGATCTGAAGCCGATGCGGGCGATCAACTACGATCTGTCCATCGAACGCTACAACGGCAACACCGGCGCCTATTCGATCGGGCTCTATTATAAGGACATCCGAAACTTCCTGTTCCGCTCCTCATCCAGCAACATCCGCGACGGGACGGCGGGCGTGAACGTCAGCCCGGACGGCGTGACCATCTCCATGCCCAACAACGGCAAGTGGGCCAAGGTCTACGGCGTCGAACTGAGCGCCCAGCAAATCTTCCACTGGCTGCCCGGCGCCCTGTCGGGTCTGGGCGCGAGCGTGAACCTGACGGTGCAGCGGTCGGAAGCCGAAACCGGCATTTCGTGGCACCCCGACGGTTACACCCTGCCGCTGATGGAGACGCCGGAAGCCATCGCGAACGTCCAGCTGTTCTGGCAATATTCGGGCTGGGAAGCCTATGCGGCCTACAGCTACCAGTCTGAGTTCCTCGAAGGCATTCAGGACTTCGGCAACAATCCGTACGAGCAGGATTATGAGTTTGTGGATCTGAACGTGCGGCGCAAGCTGTGGGGCGGCGCCACCGCCTCGCTGCAGGTCCAGAACCTCTTCGACAACCACACGTACTGGTACACGGCCGGGGCCAGCACGGCGTCCAGCCGCGCCTACATCAAGAACGGTCGTTCGATCACGGCGGGCCTGACCTATGTCTTCTAAGCTTATGACGACGCTGATGCTTGGGGCCGCGTTTGCGGCCCTGGGCGGAGGGCAGGCCCTAGCTCAGGTCGAGCAGCGGCCCGAGCCGGCGCCGGTCCAGGCCTCCGACCGTCCCATCGCCCCGGCGACGGCGCAGCCCGAACGAATTGTGCTCAATCTCACCGCCGATCCCGCTCACGCTATGGCGGTCACGTGGCGGACCGCGCCTGGGATGACAGGTGAGGTTCAGGTCGCCGAGGCGCTCGATGGGCCGGACTTTATCGCTTCGGCGACGCGCCTGACGGCTGAAACTGACGACGCTGTGCTGGTGGTGCGCGAGGCCCCGGACTTCAAGGCCGCCTACCATTCGGCGGTGATGACCGGGCTGAAGCCGGCGACGGTCTATGTCTACCGGGTTGGGTCGGGTCAGACTTGGTCCGAATGGTTCCAGTTCAGGACGGCGGCGGAGACGCCTGAGCCCTTCACCTTCCTTTACATGGGGGACATGCAGAACAATATTCTCAGCGAGGCCTCGCGCACGCTGCGGATGGGGTTCCGCAAGGCCGGCGACGCCGCCTTCGTCATCCATGCCGGCGACCTGATCAACCGGCACGACAGTGACAACGAGTGGGGCGAGTGGTTCGCCTCCGGCGGCTTCTTATATGCCCAGACGCCGCAGATGCCGACGCCGGGCAATCACGAATACGGCCGTGGCCCGATCCTGAATCCCCAATGGCGCCGCCAGTTCACCCTGCCGGAAACCGGACCGGCGGGCGTGGAGCGGCTGAAGGAAACCGCCTGGGCCGTCGACTATCAGGGCATGCGCCTGATTTCCATCGACGCGCCTTTGTTCCATGGCGACGAGGCCATGCGCGGTGAGATGGTGCGGTGGCTTGATCAGATACTGGCCGACAATCCCAATCGTTGGACAGTGATGTTTTTACACTTCCCTCTGTTCTCGATCGATCCCGACCGCGACAACTCGCGTGTCCGTGACGCGCTGAAGCCCTTGATCGACAAATACAAGGTGGACCTGGTGCTCCAGGCGCACGACCACGGCTATGCGCGCGGCGCCATCGGCGAAGGTATCATGGGCAATGCGGGGCCGGATCATCGGTCGGACCACGGCTCGACCTATGTGGTGTCGGTCGCGGGGCCGAAGATGTATCCAGTGGCCAACCTGACCTGGGCCGAGCGGATGGCGGAACGGACCCAGACCTTCCAGACGCTCGACGTGTCCGGTGACGCCATCGTCTATCGCGCGTTCACAGCCACAGGACGGCTGCTTGATGGCTTTCGCCTTTTCAAAGGGCACGACGGCGTGCCGAGGCAAGAGCCGTTGCCGAACGGGGACCAATAGGCCAGAGCGCGAGAGGAAGCCGGCCATCTGTCGCCGTTCTTCCCCCTTGAATGAATGGTTGTAGCGCTGTCAGGTTAATCGAGGCGGGCCGCAACTGTCGTAACCCGATGAAAATCTCAGGCGGCGGCCGCCACCCACGCCGCCTCGGCTTCGGCGCGGAAGCGACGAAGGGTAGGGCGGGTGATCAGATGTCTCTGCGTGTAGAACGTGTTGTAGATCGCGGCGTGGGTGGTGAGGAAACGCTGGGCTGAAGCCTGGGATTTGAATAGCTGCTGTTGCCGCTCTCGCCGGCGGATTGGCAGATGGGAGTTCTCCGCCCGATTGTTCTCCCGCAAACGGCCTGGGGAATGCAGGTGCCGAAGGCCAAGCTGGCTCAAGGCCGCTTGGTAAGACGCGAGCCCGTCGGTGACGATCTTCTCGGGCTCGACAGGTTGGTTCCGCAGCAAACGCCGGAGCAGCTTCAAGGCGGCGTCGGTGTCTCGCCGTCGCTGGACGACAACGTCCAGCACCTCGCCTTCATCATCTACCGCGCGCCATAGGAACATCCGCTTCCCACCGATCGAGCAAACGACCTCGTCGAGATGCCAGCGGCGAGAAGGGGAGGGGCGAAGCTTCTTCAG
This sequence comes from Brevundimonas sp., assembly GCF_046295075.1. GTDB lineage: Bacteria > Pseudomonadota > Alphaproteobacteria > Caulobacterales > Caulobacteraceae > Brevundimonas. Next base: position 141,447 of record NZ_JBKBOC010000002.1, read on the forward strand.
CCGTGCGATCTGGGGTCCAAACTTGATCGTCCAGCAACGGATCGTCTCGTAGCTCACATCGATTCCACGCGCGGCCATCAGCTCTTCAACGTCACGAAGGCTGAGGCTGAAGCGAAAGTAGAGCCAGACTGCCTGACGGATCACCGCCGCAGGAAAGCGATAGCGCTTAAACGATAGTGGCTTCACGAAATGCGATCTCCGATCAGGCCTTTAGGCGGTCTGAAGTGGAGACAAGTTAGCGTTAGACTGACAGCACCCAGGGAGATGCAGCCCCTCAGGTCCGATCAGCCCCTCTTGCACCAAAACCTCTGCCAAGCGAGCGTACTTCTGCATGGGGAAGCGGTGACCGGGCGGAAGCGGAGCGCTGTAGGCCGGGTGATAGACGATCGGGGGAAGGGGGCGTGAGGTGGGCATGCTTATACGGTCACAACACGCTGGCGGCTGCGAGGCTGCATCTTCGCCAACAGCTAGTGTGAAAGCTGAAAATTCATCGCGCAGTGTGGATGGCGGAAATCTCCTACGCGACCTGATGCCTTGGCGTGGTGCAAAACCCACCAGTGGAGACTGACCAAGTAGCCTCTGGCTGATTGCAGCGGTTCGGAGAAATCGATCTCGGGCAAAGCGAAAGCGGGCATGACTGACCTGGTACGGCGGTTCACCGGTTCCTGGCGCCGCTAAGCCGCGTTCGTATTGCTGGAGGGCATCCGATTTGGAGGCAACGTTTGAGCCGCGCATAACATCCGATTGGCAATCCCAGGCGGGAGTTGAGCTTACGTCCGGCTTTGTCGCCGAGATGAGGCAATCTCCCTGCGGTGGTCCTGGACGGGCGGATACTGGCTCCAAAGGAGACAACCCATGTCCGTCACGCCCGACCTGATCCTCGCCGTCGCCACCCTGGTCAGCGCCATCGCCGGTTTGATCTGGTCGCTGCGCCGCAGCCGCTAAACCCGCACGATCTTCCGCCTCGTCTCGGCTAGGACCACCCCATGATCACCGCCCTTGTTCTCGCAGTCAGCCTCCAGTCCGCCGTTACCACGACACCCCTCGTCGGCCGCGCCACCGTCATCGACGGCGACACCCTGGAGATCCGCGGCCAGCGGGTGCGCCTGTGGGGGATCGATGCGCCCGAGAGCCGCCAGTCCTGCCAACGCGACGGCCAGGCCTACCGCTGCGGCACAGAGGCCGCCCGACACCTCGACAGCTTAATCAACGACCGTCCGGTGACCTGCACGCCCCAAGGCCGCCCCGACCGCTGGGGGCGCATGGTCGCGCGCTGCGAAGTCACCGCCGACTGCGCCCGCGACGAAGACTGCAAAACCTTCCGCCGTGACCTCGGCGGGTGGATGGTCGCCGCCGGCTGGGCTCTGGATTATCCCCGCTACAGCGACGGCGAACACGCCGAGCAGCAATACGACGCCGAACAGGCCCGCAAAGGCCTCTGGTCGGGACAGTTCGTTACCCCGTGGAGCTGGCGCGCTGGCCAGCGCTGAGCCTGCTGTAATGCGCAGGCGGCTGTCGCTAACCCTGCCACGAGAAGTTAAACTGGAGGCGCGTACTTGGGCTAAACCGCCACCTGTGCGCGGGTTTATCCGCGAGTGAGGTAGTGGGCGCTTGACGGTGCCTTCGACCTACGGTTTTCACGTGCCACCATGTCCCAGACTGAATACGAAAAGCGGATCGACGCACGCATTGGCCAGGGTGTTCGGGTACGGCGCGAAGCGCTTGGCTTGAGCCAAAAGGCCCTTGGCTCAGCGATCGGTGTGACCTTTCAACAGCTCCAGAAGTACGAGCAGGGGACGAACCGTATCGCCTCGTCCAAGCTCGTCCGGATCGCGGACGCTTTGGAATGCGAAGCATCGGAGTTGCTTGATGAGGAGGTCGGAGCGCAGCCGGGAGCGGGCCGGATGATCAGGGCGTGGAGCAGGCTCGATGCTAAACAGCGCGAGGCAGTCACGCGAATGATGGAGACGTTTGTTCGCTAGTCAGAGCGGGATGCGATGACGGAGCAATAGCGATGTTTGGTTGGCGCCTTAGTCTCGACAGCGTCGAACCATCAGAGTGATCAAGTCACGCGCTCCTGCGTTCTCCTACTCGCCTCATTCTGGCAGGGTGCGCCTATACAGTGGCATCAGATCCGCAAGCCGCAGCCGCCGCCGATTGCTTGGGCATTACGGCGAGAAATGGCGTCGCCATCGGTGGTGCACCCGCCCAAGACACCGTCATCGCAGGGGTGGAATATGTGCTCGGCGAGAAGTTCTGGCCGGCGACACCAAGCCGAGGCGAGGTAGTTTGCACACTCCGCAGCTAGCAAGTTCAGTCGGTGGCGGTCGAAGGCAAAGAAGTCTGGCGCCGTCGTTGATCGGCTAGCACCCGCGGCACAAGCCGGTCGGTACCGGATGCCGCCGGGTAGCCGACGTCAAAACCCAAACGAGTACAGTGGTTGAAAGCAGGATGCTGGACACCAAGCCGCCGATGGCGAGTACGCCGGGGTTGGTGATCTTCACCTTCGTGGCGAGTTTGATGTTGCCCGCCTTGAACGAAGCGGCGGCGGTGTTGAAAGTGTGCTGATCCATTGGGCTCTCCTGCTGGGAGCGCCAACAGCGACCCGCGCTACCAGTTCCAAAAACGCCCCCTACTCGGCGGGGCCAGACCCGCCCTTTGTGCCGCCTCGACTGGGTTCAGGCGTCTTTCGATTCCGGGTCGCCGTCTCGGAAGCGCCACTTCATGAAGAGCACTCCCGACGCCATCACGAGCGCGAAGCTATTAGACACGGTCACCGGCCAAGCCTGGGTCATCACGCCGTACCCGACCCACAGAATGAAGCAGGTTACGGTCAGCGAATATGTTTTGAGGCTGACTGATGAGGCGTCTCGCTCCTTCCAGATTTTGATCCCTTGAGGGGCGAAGCTGGTGATGGAGCAGATGGCTGCAGCCGATCCGACAATGTTGGCCACGAGGTCGTTCATGGGCTCGCAACGGCGCGTAGCGAAGCCCTGTTCCAATGTGCGGGAGCGTACCCGACTACAGGAAGCGCTCGCGGTGGGTCAGCAACTTCAGTAGACTGTCAGCGCCGATCAGCATGTTGGCGAAGAGGTTCATACAAAAACCAATGCCCACTTGCCCAGCCGTTCCGTGACATTGAGCGTCGAGCCTTCAGGCTCCGCTATCGAGGTCCGCTTTTTTTGGAGGGCGATCTTTTGCCATGATCACCGGTGACCCTTCGGCATACCAAATCATGAGGCCGCCTATGCCTAATCGATTGTTCGTCACCACGCTCGCTTTTGGTGTCGCCCTAGCGTTCAGCGCCGCAGCTGGCCCGCTTGAACAATCCGGAACAACCTCCCGGACGAGCGAAACCCTAGAGCTCAATGGCGTGGATCAGCGCCAAGCTTTACCATGCGATGGTCGCCAGGTCGTCATCGCCGGGTCAGGCAATGTCATTGAGTTGACCGGAACCTGCGCCGGGCTCGATCTTGCGGGGGTGGATAACAAGGTCGAGATCAATCTGGCGCCCGACGCGCATGTGACCGTGGCGGGCGCAGGTAATCAACTACGCTGGAGTTCCACAGGTCGCCCTCGCATCAGGGTAGAGGGCGTGGAAAATGAAGTGATGCGGCTAAATTGAACGCCTTCGATAAAAGGCGAGCCTAAGGCGCTCTAGCGAGGCTGTCATCCTTCGAGGTGGCGGTCTTGATCGTTCGGGGGCCAAGCCGCCAGGTCCCGATAAGGCTAGCCCCCGGTCGCCCGCCTCGGCGCGGGTCAGTATCTTGCTGGCATCGCTGCTACCGACGGCAACCTTGATGTCTCGGATGCGGATGCCGTCGGCGATGGATTGGGGGCGGCCGGACTGCAGCGCGCTCAGCCGACTAATCCAGTCGTCCGTCTGAACCGTGATCAAGCCGGGCTTGAGGCTATCCTCACCGGGCGCCCTGTCGCTCTAATGATAACTATCTGTTTCGCAATAGTTATAAATTATGCGACCGAAAGTCGCAGGCGTCTAGAACAACTTGTGCGCGCTAAGATGCCGCGTGCACAAACTCCACCATAATATGGGCTGTGGAGTTTTAGAGATGACGGACTGGCTGGTTGAAACCGGTAGCGAGAGTGCGCCGCCCCCTCCTTTGAACGATGACGCGACGAGGGGCCTGCCGGGCGATTGGGCTGAGTGGACCGCCGCGGTCGAAAGCGAAAAGGACGCGGAAGAGGAAGGTATGGTCTCTCTGAATTCCTATCCTTACGATACGGGCGACGGCTGGTATCCTGGTGACCCTGGCGGCGGCGGAAACTCGGGCGGTGATACCGGCGGTCAGCAATTGACCACAGAAGAGCTGTGGCTCCAGTATGAAGTGCTGCTCGGTGGTTCAACGTACTCGAGTTATTTCGAGGTCAACTACGAAGGGCAGAAAGATTACACTTGGACGAGTCCGGGCTACGATAGTCTAGAGCACATGTTGAATGGCGAATTGTACTGGGGCGAGATCGACCCGGAGTTCCTCGAGGCAGCCGGGCTGACCAACTATGATAATAGTTGGTCAGGATTTGACCCGGCGAGCAATGACTTCACTAATGGCGGAACGGTCGCACGGCAGACTGCGTACATGAACACTGCATCCGGACAGCAAGAAATCCTAACCTATTGGGCCGAGACGACTTTCGTCCCGAACCCCGGCGGCCCAGACAACATCGTAATCACGATGCATGCCCGTTCAGTTTTGTGGGGGATAGACGAGTCCAAAATTATCGACGCGTCCGGTTCTGATTGGTTCCGCCGGGGGGTCGAGACGCTGGACCTCGCTGGCGCAGTGCGAAATACTGAGGGGCTTTTGGGCCTCTACCAGAAGTTCGTTGATTCAGCGACGGACATCCCGCCTGACTCGCAGGCAGCAACGGTGCGTGAGTCGAATGCGAGCTATTGGCGAGCGGATGTTACCAATGCGGATGGAACTGCACTCGGCTCGGTCGAGGTCACCCCCGACGGCTTCCGGATTTATAATCAGATGGGGCAACTCATACAGTTTGTTCCCCCTCAATACGACGTGCAGTGGAACTCCATTGCTGGAGCTGAGGAGCGTCAAGGACATTACTCTCGTGAAGGGCGCTATGGGATCGCGTTCGCTCAACAGGTCGCGATGGCACCGGCGACCGCGGCCTCCGCGACGTTGGCCTTCTTTTCCTCGCTCGGCTTCGACATCGTCTCGAGTGCTGTTTCCGATGGATATTTCGGGAAGGAACTCGCAAAGGCACGGTTCTATGAAGCGGCTTATGAAGTCCGCAAGATGCAACTCGCCCAGGGATGGTCTGGTAGCTAAGAATGATAGTTGGGTTATTGAGTATGCGTAGAATTACTTCAGTGACGCTGGCGGCGATGATCGCCGCTAGCTGCGCCTCAGCGCAAAATACTGACGGTGCTGTCGTCGAGACCCCTGCGGGCGTGTCAGTAAATGGGTTTGTCGGCGACGGAACCGTCACACTTCTTGAAGAGAAGTTGCGTCCCGGCGGCGAACTGAAAATTCACAGTACGGGTGGATCGACCGCAGCGGCGCCAAGAGTCGTCAGCCTTCTGGAAAGGACTGATGCTACTGTCGAAACAGTGGGAAGCTGTTTCTCATTTTGCGCCCTCTACGCCGTCCTACCAGCGCGCTCTGCGCGAGTGACCGAGGGTTCCACGCTGCTCTTTCATAGTACTCCGGCCTTGTGGGAGAAGCTGCGGCGCCACAGGCCCCAACTCATCAGCGAGGGAGTTTCCGCGTTGATCGATGAGACTTCTCGCGCTTTGGGCGAAGGGCTTCGCAGGCGCGGAATAGATCCAGCAATTCTGGAATGCATCGACAATGCGACGGAGCCGAGGATTGACGAAACACGGCGACCGTTGACTGACGGGCGTCCACGCATTCCGTTCGGCAAGGAGTTCGTATGGCTGTCGCCAGCTGTTCTCGAGCATTTCGGCGTGCGGAACATTCAGTTCGAGTGGACTTTGGCCGTCGATGCGCGGGATAGCTTTGAACGAATGAACAATCTGACTGTCGCCTGGATCGATGACCCTGCTCAGTGTGCGTGACATCACGGACAGTGTTTCGATCCTCGAAGTGCCCGCCGTTGCCGGTCTGATGGAGTGTAGAGCGCTTCCTGAGCTGCAAGCGCGAATCACAGCATTGGACAACAGTTCTAGAGCGTTTATCGACACCTTTGGTCTCGAGACCCGTGCGGCCGCGATCTCGCTTCGATATCGGAGACCTGAGCATCCCCGGCTTGTAAAGAGGGTCTTCGAGCGTTCCGCGATTGAACCTCATCTTCTGTCGTCATGGCGGCATCTCGCCGATCGTCCGCTCGCCGCCGACAAGATCGCTGAGCTCGCTGGTCGGCTCTGCGGTCGAGCGGTCGGCTACGCGGCGTCGAGAATGCAAACTCATCCAGATCCATCTGGGCGCATGACCGTCTATGCGCCGCGGGCTCAACAAAATAGCTGGCCGCATTTGATCATGGCCGCAGAAAGTGCATGCAACTGCCCCATCAATTCGGCACTGGCCGCGTTCTGCATCTTTGTCGTATGCCATCCTCTGCGGGACGGTAACGGTCGGGTCGGCCGAAGTTTGATCCACGGCGGTTTGGCGAGAGCAGGGCTGATCAGTGCGCCTGTTCTTCCACTGGCGCCAGCATTCCTTGGTCGGGGCCCTCAGATCGGGGAGGTCATGGCAGCCTTTAGCGCCACGGGCCAGTGGTCAATCGCCCTCGATTGGGCTGCCGAGGTTCTCGCTGAGGCATGCGAACTGGCAGAAGCGGTTTCCCGCTTGCCGGCGAGTGCCGATCAATGAGTCGCGCTCCGGTTCCAAGGCGACAAAAGAGTTTACCCGCTACGCCGCTCGATGAGGCCATCAGGTCCTGTCGGCCCTACCTGCGCTGGGCGATTTTCTTCAGCGCCCTAGTCAACCTCCTGTTCCTGACTCCCACCCTCTACATGATGCAGGTCTACGACCGCGTGGTCCCGACGGCGGGCTTGGGCACGCTGGGACTATTGACCGGCATCGCCGTTTTCGCGCTGGCTTGCCTAGCTGTTCTGGACTGGCTTCGCGGGCGAATTCTATTCCGGGCCAGCATCAAGCTGGAGCGCCTACTTTCACAGCCGATCCTGGAGCGGGTGATCGTCGCCCGGACCGAGCGCCGCCCGACCGAGGCCGGCCTTCGGGAACTCGACCAGGTCAGAGCCTGTATCTCCGGCCCCGGCGCGCTGGCCTTGCTTGATGCGCCCTGGACGCCTCTCTATTTGCTGGTCTGCTTCATGCTTCATCCGGCGATTGGGCTCCTGACGCTTGTCGGCGGAAGCGGTTTGATCCTCTTGGCGCTCGCCAACGAGCGAGAAAACCGCGAACGACTTGCGCGTTCGATCAACAACAACGCCGCTGCTTATGCCGCGCAGGATGGAATCGCGGCTCGCGCGGAAGTTGTGCGTGCGCTCGGAATGGTCGCCGTCACTGTTCGCCGGCAACTGATGCAGCGACAGAATGCCGTTCGCCAATCCGCCGTGGCCCAGCTTACCGCCGGCGTCTATTCAGGCTGGATTCGTTTCGTCAGGTTGGCCCTGCAGGCGGCGTCCCTGTGCCTCGCGGCTTATCTCGTCGTCAAAGGCCAAATATCGCCCGGCGCGATCATCGCGTCGTCGATTCTTCTGAGCCGGGCCGTGGCACCGGTCGAGCAACTTGTTGGCAACTGGACCGCACTCGTTCAAGCGCGAACGAGCTGGAACGCTCTTTCGGATCTGTTCGGCAACGTCGGAACCGAGAACCCGCATCGCACGGGCCTTCCTCGTCCGGAGGGGCGTCTTCAGCTTCGCGGAGTATCCTTGCGCGTGGCGGATAGCCAGCCCCCCCAGCTTCGCAACCTTAACCTTGTCATCAATCCGGGAGAGGTGGTCGGCGTCACGGGCGACAGCGGTTCAGGCAAGACGTCGCTGGCGCGGGTCGCCTCCGGCGGTATTGCTCCGACAATCGGAGAGATTCGATTGGGGGGCGCCGAATATCGCGCTCGAGACGGCGACGAACTAGCCAAGTTCATCGGCTATCTCCCTCAAGTGCCGACGCTGTTCCCGGGCACCATCCGAGACAACATCTCCCGCTTCGCGATTGCCGGCGCGGTCACCAACGCGGAGATCGATCAGGGCGTGATCGACGCCAGCATCGCCGCCGGCTGTCATGAGATGATTCTTAAACTCCCCAATGCCTACGACACCGTCCTTGGGTTAGGCGGCTCGGGAGTTTCGGTCGGTCAGTCCCAGCGCATAGCTCTGGCTCGTGCACTCTATGGGGCACCTGCTTTACTCGTCTTGGACGAGCCCAATGCAAACCTCGACCGTGAGGGCGAAACGGCTCTTAGAACATGCCTCACCAAGGCCTCCGGGCGAGGGTGCGCCATTCTCTTGGTTGCGCACACGTCCCGCGTCCTAGCTCTGGCAGACCGCATCGTCGTGATGAAGGACGGCGCAATTCACAGCAGTGAACCGCGAGCCAAATCTCTGCTTGGCGAGCCCGCCCCTGACGACCGAACCGTAAGTCGATCGTGGGAGGCCGCGGAATGAGCGCCATCGAAGCCGACGTCAGCGATGCGATGGGACGGGAAGTTCGGATCGGATTGGTTGTTACAATTTGCTTCTTCGCGATCTTCTTGGGATGGGCGGCTATCACGCCCCTGTCGGCAGGCGCCTACGCTCAGGGGCAGGTGGCCGTGTCTGGCAATCGACAGGCGGTTCAGCATCGCGAAGGCGGCACCGTCGCCCGGTTGGCTGTCAGCGAGGGCGAACACGTCGCTCAAGGCCAGATTCTGATGGAACTGGCGAGCGGAGAGTTGCGCGCATCTGAGCGCGCCCTGGCGTCGCAGGTTATCGCCGGTCTTGCCCAAAAGGCGCGACTGATCGCAGAGCGTGAAGGGCATAGTCAGTTCGAAATGCCCTATGGCTTGATTGACCTGTCCGAAACAGACCGAGCGCTTGTCGAGGACGCCTTGCAAATTCAACGACGGCAGATGATCGCACGTCGAGACAGTCGAACGGCACAAGTCACAGCCCTGCGTCTACGGATCGCGCAGCTTCGCGATCAGGCCGACGGATATCGTAATCAAGCCGAGGCGAACGCCGAGCAACAGCGCCTTGTCGTCGACGAACTGGAAGGCGTTCGCGCTTTGGCCGCCCGTGGCTATGCGCCGGTCACGCGGGTTCGTGCTCTCGAGCGCGCGGCGGCGGAGCTTCGCGGTCAAGCCGGCTACTTGCGGGCAGAGGCCGCCCGAACGCAGCAGCAAAGTCTGGAGATCGACGAACAAATCCGAGCAGTCCCGACGACCTTAAGGGAGGAGGTGGCCGAACAGTTGCGCGAGATGGAAGTGCAACTCAATGACACTGTGCCGCGCCTCTTGGATCTGCGCGACCAGATCGCTCGCTCGCAAATCCGCAGCCCATCCTCAGGCGAGGTCGTCGGATTATCGACCTTCACCGAGGGCGGGGTCGTGCAGCCCGCACAGGTGCTGATGGAGATCGTCCCTGATGACGCCGCTCAGGTGATCGTTGCACAGGTCGATCCGATCTACATCGACAGTCTGTTTCCCGGACTGGCCACTGAAGTGCGGTTCCCCGGCCTGAAACGGCAGAACCCCCCGATCCTGCGCGGCCGCGTCATGCTCCTTTCGCCTGACGCCATAACAAACGACCAAACTGGGCAACGGCACTTTCGGGCGGAGATTGTCCTCCCTCGCGAAGAGCTCGCCAAGCTCGGACCATCTGCCGAGACGATCCGAGCAGGCATGCCGGTCGAAGTCGTCATCCTGACCCGTAAGCGGACAGCTCTGGCGTATCTCGTTGAGCCACTGTCCCGCAGCATTTGGAAAGCGGGCAGCGACGGTTAGGCTCTCGAGCGCTGTCAGGTTAATCGAGGCGGGCCGCAACTGTCCCCACCCGACGAAATCTCAGGCAGCTGCGGCCACCCAAGCCGCCTCGGCTCCGGCGCGAAGACGGCGGAGCGTTGGTCGGCTGACGAGATGTCTCTGGATGTAGAAGGTGTTGTAGATCGCGGCGTGTGTAGTGAGGAAACGCTGGGCTGAAGCCTGGGATTTGAATAGCTGCTGTTGCCGCTCTCGCCGGCGGATCGGCAGATGGGAGTTCTCCGCCCGATTGTTCTCCCGCAAACGGCCTGGGGAATGCAGGTGCCGAAGGCCAAGCTGGCTCAAGGCCGCTTGGTAAGACGCGAGCCCGTCGGTGACGATCTTCTCGGGCTCGACAGGTTGGTTCCGCAGCAAACGCCGGAGCAGCTTCAAGGCGGCGTCGGTGTCTCGCCGTCGCTGGACGACAACATCCAGCACCTCGCCTTCATCATCTACCGCGCGCCATAGGAACATCCGCTTCCCACCGATCGAGCAAACCACCTCGTCGAGATGCCAGCGGGGAGAAGGGGAGGGGCGAAGCTTCTTCAACCGCCGTGCGATCTGGGGTCCAAACTTGATCGTCCAGCAGCGGATCGTCTCGTAGCTCACATCGATTCCACGCGCGGCCATCAGCTCTTCAACGTCGCGAAGGCTGAGGCTGAAGCGGAAGTAGAGCCATACTGCCTGGCGGATCACCGCCGCGGGGAAGCGATGGCGCTTGAACGATAGCGGCTTCACGAATTGCGATCTCCGATCAGGCCATTAGGCGGTCTGCAGTGGAGACAAGTTAGCGTTAGACTGACAGCACCTACTCGCGGAAGTTTGCGAAGGGTTGGGATTTCGAACGACGCTGACACGCCTTGCGAAGGATGGGGGGGTTGACCTCGAGGTCGAGGCTGATGGAGCGCGTTACCTTATTGAAGTGAAGCACTGGTCCGCGCCGGCTTTGGTTGGTGCCACAGTCGTCTCGCAGTTTGCTGAGGTGGTCGTTTCTCAAGCCGCAGCAAAAGGGCTTCTTCTATCATCGTCCGGCTTTCGACCAGTGGTTCTGGCTGAAAGACTTGAGATTATTCCGTCTCGGGTGGCTCTCGGTGATGGCCGCAAGATCATCGGCCTGTGCCAGCGCTACGCTCTGAGCAGCGAGTTTGTATGGTGGCCAAAGACCGACCTTGCTGAAATTTTATTTGAAAAGACGTTCTAGGGCTGCATGACGGCCACCGGCAAGTAGAGTGTCATAAAGGTTCCAATAAACCCGAAACATCTCTTCGATACCCGCCGCGCGCTGTGACACTTCTCCCGGGCCACCTTTGATATGGATGAAGATGTTGAGCGTAGGACTCAAAGCTTTGTGCCCGGCTGCCGCAAGTCGTACAAGGTCATGACGTTCGTTGCCTCGTTGCCTCGATGCGATGATGCGCCAGTCCGTCTTCAATTAACGTAAGCGGCGATTTTCACGGCGTTTGCAAGTCGGCGGGCTCGCACAATGTGCACCTTGGTGAAGGTCAACGGGCCAGCGAATAGCTCGTGCTGCGCCCTCCGTGAGCATCCTTTTCCAAAACTTCCCGCCGGACTAGATCGCTGATATCGCGGAGCGCCGTATCGGGCGACGTCTTCGCCAGCGCCGCCCACTTGGCATTGGTCAGCTTGCCATCGAAACCGTCGAGCAGCCGGTTCAGCACCTTTCTCTGGCGTTCATTCAGCGGCTGATCGGCCAGGGCCTCCCAGAACCGGGCCTTGCGCATGACGCTGGCTAGGATTGTCTCGGCGCCGTCGAAGGCGCGGTCGAGGCAGGCGATGAACCACAGCAGCCAGGCGGTGATGTCCCGGCCGCCTTTCTGGGTCGCCTCCAGCGTCTCGTAATAGGCATTCCGCTCTGCGCGGATCTGGGCGGACATGCTGTAGAAGCGCTGTGCCGTACTCTCGGCGCGGGCCAGGGCGAGGTCGGCTATGGCGCGGGCGATGCGGCCGTTGCCGTCGTCGAAGGGGTGGTTGGTGACGAACCACAAATGGGCGACGCCAGCCTTTAGAACCGGGTCGGGGGCAGCCGTTTCGAACCAATTCAGGAAGGCTGTCATTTCGGCGTTCAGGCGGTCGGCGGCCGGAGCCTCGTAGTGGACGCGTTCGCGGCCGACCGGTCCTGAGACGACCTGCATCGGGTCGCCGTCTGGGGTGCGCCAAGCTCCGACGGTGATCTTGGTCATGCCGCTGCGGCCCGTCGGGAAGAGGGCGGCGTGCCAGCCGAACAGGCGGTCAGCGGTGAGCGGCTCGCCATAGCTCTGGGTGGCGTCGAGCATCATTTCGACGACGCCCTCGACGTCGCGATCCGCTGGGACCAGGCCGACGACATCCATGCCCAGGCGGCGAGCGATGGATGAATGGACCTGGTCTCGGTCCAGGACTTCGCCCTCGATCTCGCTGGACTTCAGCACGTCCTCGGTCAGGGTGCGGAGGACGGCCTCTTCGCGCAGCGGAAAGCCCAAGGCCTCCATGCGGCCGATCAGGCGGCCCTGACGATGGCGCACGGCGGCGAGCGGTTGGGCGAGGGCGCTGTCGTCCCAGGTCAGGTTGGGCCAATCGGCCAGTTCGTGGATGTAGGTCATATTTGCCGCGCTTCCTGCGGTGAATGTGTATGCTATTCGCCTCAAGGGCAAGATGTAATCGACGCAAGCTGTGCGGTGATTGTCGGGTCTATTCACCGCATGCCTCTCGATCAGGCCGCGAGCTGCCGGGGGCCGGAGGGTTGCAATGCGATGGACACGCCTTTCGCCGCGAGCGGCCGACCGACGAGGTCCTTCAGTCGGGCGAAGGCCGTCTGGCTGGTGCAGAGGATGCGCTGTTCATCGGGCTCCCATCTGGCGTGATCCAGGTAGCTCACCGCCGCACCTTTGCGCCTAAGTCGGCATTCGGAGAAACTGGACTGCTGTTCGACGCCCGCCTTCCTCCCTTGGCCACTAGGGACAATCCCAGCTCGCGCTGGTCTCTGTCCCACTAGGGACAATCCCAGCTCGCGCTGGTCTCTGTCGTCTCTAGTCTGCCGGTATTGAATAGCGAAAGCGCGCCTCATGTCAGCGATCCACTCGCATACAGGTATGGGACCGTCTCGGCCGGAGCAGAATGTCCCGTCGCCGGCCATGCAATTGCTGGCCGAGAGCCGGTTGGCGGGGGTGTTTGATGTCAGGGCGCTGGCGGAGGGCGTGTCGCAACTGGCGCAACTGAACGTGCAGGGGGCCGTGCAAGTCCTGAATGACCTGACGGATGTGCTGGCCCCGCTGGACCTGGCGCGGCTGACTTCGGATGTGGTCGGCGTCATCACCGCCCTCGGAGAAGGGCTCGGGCCGGTGGTAGAGGGGCCGGTTGGCGGCCTGGCTGACGGGGTCGCCGGCGGCGCTCGCGACCTGCTGGACGGGACGGTAGACACCGTGGCGCGAGCAGCGACGCCGCTGAGCTTCGATCTGACGCGGCGTATCGACGGGACGGTCGTGGGCCTGGCCCTGACGCGTCCGGAGCCGTCGGGCCTCGGCGAAGCCGTAGATCGGACGTTGGGTCAGGTCCTGTCTTTCGGATCGCGCCCGACATTGGCCGAGGTCGGCCCGGTCACTGCGACCGCTACTCTATCCGCGGTTGGTGCGGCGACAGGTACGGAGCGGACGGCGGTCGTCGGGCGCAACGAGGCGACTTGGACCCTGGGCGCACAGGGACGTCCCGTTCGGGCCGAGGCGACGCTGAAGGAGGTCTTCACCGATCTCGAGCGAAGCAGCGCCGAGACGCGGGCGCAGGGTGATGCGGAGGATCGCGGCGTCGAGGGCGACCATGGCGGGCACATCATCGGCCATCGTTTCGTCAAGGACCAGGGGTTGGACAACCTTTTCCCCCAGAACGGCGACTTCAACATCTCGGCTTACAAGACGCTCGAGAACGAGATGGCCGACTGGGTCGAAGCCGGCGCCGAGGTGCGGGTCACGATCGACCTGCTTGGCGGCGGGGATCGACCTGTGCAGGTCCGTGTCGCCTACGAGGTGCTGAGCGCCGCCAGCGGAGACATCGTCTATGAGAACACTGTCCTGTTCCGGAACCAGGCCGATCATACGTTCGATCGTACGCCGTCTTCGGATACGACGGGTCTGCTGAACGGATGAACCTGAGGAGATCGCGGTGGATCAAGACCGCGCCGACATGCTGATCGAACAGATCGGCGGCATGATCATCGCCGACGAACGCTACGCCGATCGTAAATGGTCGGCGATTTCGGTCGTGGCGGTTCTGGATGGCGGATCCAGCCAAGTCAGCGGTTACAGTTACGATCTCCAGGGACAGGCGCATGCAGGCGCGCCACGTAATACGAACTTGCACGATCTTTTCGTCGAGTTGCAGGCTGTGACGCAGGTCGACGGGCAGTCGCCTTGGAAGACCTGTCTGGTGCAGATCAAGCGCGAGGAACTGAAGACCCGGATCGAGTTCGAGTACGACGACGCAGCGCGTTGGAAGGTGACGCCCAAGACGTTGAACATCATGCCAGCGCGGCTAAAGCCCCACTAGTCAGTCCGGCCAGAGGCGACGCATCCGGTCGACGATTTCGGGGGATGGGGTGCGACCGCCCTGGGCCTCGGCGGGGGGCCAGCGACCAGCAAGGACCTGGGCGCGCACCGCCTCGGCTGAAGGCGGTGGTAGGCGCCAGCCCGCGGCCTTGAGCCGGGCCAGGACGCGGTCGCGGGCCTGGGCTTCTTCTGGCTCTCCCGGCCGAACTGGAGTGGTCGCGGCGGCGGCGATCGTGTCGCCATTTACGCCTACGGCCCATGGATCTGCGCCGAGTTCCAGCAGCAGTTCGGCGATCCTGTAGTTCTGCATGGCCACCGCGCTTTCCAGCGGCGTGCCGCCGGTGCGATCCGCGCGGTTCACATCCGCCCCATGATCCAGCAACAGGCGAACGGCGCCTAGCGAGTTGAGCGAAATCGCCTCGTCCAGCGGCCAGAAGCCGTCGGCGCGGATCGGATCGGGCCTGGCGCCGGCCTGAAGCAGCGTCAGGGCGTACCAGGGTTCCCGCGCCCGCAGAGCAAGGCTGAGCGGAACCTCGCCGTTCGGACCGTCGGGCAAAGCGCCCTTGGCGAGCAGCAATCGAACCATAGCAGGGTCGTCGCGCGATATCGCCAGGGTCAGTAGATCCAGGTCGCGGCCATCGCTGATCCGAACCAAGGCCGGGTCGGCGTCCAGCAATCGACGCGCGGCGTCTGCGTCGCCATCGCGCACGGCCTCGACCATCTGGCGGGTCGAATGACCCTGGGCGCCCAAGGCCCGGACTTGATCGGCCGTGGGCAGGGTGGTGCCGGAAACAAAGGCGCCGGCGCGGGCGTCGCAGCCGCTCATCAGGACTCCCGCAAGAACAATCGATGTGAAGACGTGTCTGGTCATCCTGACGCTCAACGGCCGGCGGGTCGAGGGCGTTCCTGCATCAGCGGGCCGCATCCAGGCTGGACTGGAACCATTCGACGCCGTGCAGGGCTCCGGGGCCGGCATCCCACCATGACTGGCCCTCGGGCGGGGTCGGTTCGATCGGGATGCGATCGCCGACGGCGGGGGCGGCGTCACCGACCGCGCCGCCCAGCAGCGCGCCAGGTAGGCCGAGAATGATCGCGCCGAGGCCGCCGACGATCAGGCGGTCGCCGCCGTCCTGAAGCGCGCTGAGCGGATCACCGCGCAGATAGAAGGCGTCGATGTCCGGGGTGGCGCGGCCGCCTGACCGAGCTGCATCGATGGTCGAGGAATGCAGGCCGGCGGCGTTGAAGGTGTCTGCCTCGTGGCCTGATGCCAGAGCGGCAGCCGAGGCCAGGCCGCCGCCCAGCGAATGGCCGGTCAGGGCGACGTCGGCGCCGACGGCGGCCAGTCTCTGTCCGATGCGCAGGGCCTTGTCATAATGCTCGGACGAGGCGCCGATCGCCTGCTGACCGTTGTTGATCCAGTCATCGCCAGTCGCCGAGCCGCGGAAGGCGACGACATATCGGGTCTCGCCGCCCTCATCGCTGACATAGACGCGGGCGCGGAAGCTGGCGTCCGGACGCTCCAACAGGTCGGGTGTCAGACGCAACCGGTCCAGATCGTCCTGGCCAGCCACACGCCAGCCGTCGGGTGGATTAGGCGTGTCGTTATAGACGTCGGCCGAAAGAGCCAGGTGAGTGCGGGCTTCGTCCAGATTGGAAACGTCGGACTTTTCCGAGGGCGCGGCGACTGCGCCGGCGTCTGAGAAAGCTTTGGGTGCGAAGGTCTGTGGGGCGGCCCAGTCCTGAGCAATACGCGGGTCGAACGTCAGGCCAGCGGAGGTCGCCCCAGTCGGAACTGTGTCGTGAACCGAGTTCTGGTTCTGGAACGATGTCGCGCCGATCCGGTCGATCTGCATGGCCGCCTCCCGATAACTATGGGAGCGATGCTAGCGCGGGTCGGCGAACCGCGATGCTGGGGTCTTCCCTAGTCGGGCTGATAGGCGGCGGCGCGGAAAGCGTCGTCAAAGGCCGAGCGGGCAGGGCGGGGCAAATCGGCGACGGCCGCAGACAGCCAGGCTTGCAGGTCGTCGCTGGCGGCCGGAGCAGAACGGCCGGTTCCCCTGGAGAAGGCGGCAAGGGCGTCCGGGTGCGACGACAGAACGGCGCCGACGCCGCCCGCGAAGAAGCCGGCGTCCTCGGCGTGGGGATACCAGACGGCGCCGTCCTGATTATCGGGACGGGCAAGATCGTCGCCCCGGTTCAGGATGAGGGTCAGCTGGCGGCCGAGATTTTCGGCCTGTCCCTGTTCGACCATGGCGGTCGCATAGCGGCGCAGGGCGGACTGGCCGCCGATATCACGTTCCAGCCGGTCGATGACGCCGACGGGATCGGCGTCGAAGGCGGCGATCAGGGCCGGGAGGCTGGACCGGTCGATGTCGGCGCTCGCCGCAATGAATTCGTCAGTTGCTACAGGCGTCGCCGGTGACGGAGAGACGGCCTTGTTTTGTTCACAGGACATCAGGGTCATCGCCGTCGCAGCGATCAGGATCAGTCGCGGAGATCGCAAGCGGCGTCCTTTCGGATCGATGGAGAGCGAGCTGTCAGTTCAGCGGAATCCGCGTCACGGACTCCCAACCCTCATTGTAGCTGACTTCTGCAGGACCGTCATAGGGTCGACCGTCGGCCGCCGTGGGCGTGGTCAGGTCCACGATGCTCTCGAACAGGTCCGCCTGGCCGCTCTGGTATTCGCTCAGGGCCGTATCCATGGCCTGTTCGGTAAGCCAGCCCGTAGCGTCGCCGACGCCCGGCCCCGGGAGCTTGCCGGTCGCAAAGCCGAAGATTGTCTTCAGGGTATCGACGTTCTCGGCGGCGCTCTTGTTCACGCCCTCGAACGCCTGATGCAGGGCGCCGGAGAAGTAGCCCATCCGTTCGGCGGCCGGGAAGAAGACGCCGCCGTCCTGTTGCGTCGAGGCGGTGAAGCGCGACAGCAAGTCGCCGCTTAGGTCATTGCCGCGCGCCAGCTGATCGACCAAGCCGCGGATGGTCTCGGCCCCGCCCTCCTGACCCAGGGTTTCCTGCAGGAAGGCTGTCATGCCCTTGCCGGCTTGATAGTCCTGCTCCAGCGCCTCGACCACGCCGTTGACATCGGACTTCAGCAGCCCTTCCAGGCTGGAGCGGATCTGGTCGGCGGCCTCGCCCGAGCCGACGGTGGGGGTGAAGACGCCGTTGGCGCCGGAGACCGTCTCCATCTGGCGGCCGGCCAGTTCGAACACGCGGGCCTTCAACTCGGCGTCGGTGCTGGTGGCGGCGGCGTCGATGACATCGCCAAGAGGGCCGGCGTCATAGGAGTAGGTCGGCGCGCCGCCCGACATATTGGCGTACATCACCTGTTGGGTCGCCGCCTCGAACACGCCCGACAACTGGGTGTCGCTCAGCTTGCCATAGGCCGCGCCCAGGGCGGTCTGGTTTCCGCCCAGACTGGACAGAACATTGGCGACCGCCAAGCCTTCCGTATCGCCCAGATCGCTGATCATGACGCCGCCAAGGCTGTCGTTCTCGGTGATTTGGGCGGCCAGCTCTCCGACGAAATCCGTCTTTACATCGGCGGTGGCGTGGGTGGCTACGCCTTGGGCCAGTTCCAGCTTCTGCTCGCGGTTGTCATAGGCGTTGTAGAGGCGTTCCAGCTGGGTCGCATCCAGGGAACCGCCGAGGTCGGCGTGCAGGTCGCGGCGTTCATCCACGCTGAGACCTTCCCCCATGCCAAGGACGCCGCCGCCGTTGTCGAGCTCGCCGGTCCATTTGTTCAGCTCGGCGTCGGACAGTTCGGAGATGACGGCGTTGCGCTCCTCGGCGTTCAACCCCGCCAGGGTTTGGTTGATGTCCTTCAGGTCACCGTGGGAAACGTCGTTGAACCAGCCTTCCTCAAGCCGGTCGCGGATCGTGCCGACCGCCTGATCGACCCGGCTGGTGGAGACCGTGCTGGCTATGGGTTGCGAGGGCGGCGCGGCCACATAGCTGGACGACGAAACGGGAGTGGCGGTCATGGAAGACTCCTGGATGCAGTTCCCGGCGCTTGGCGCGAGTTTCGTGCAGAGCCTAGGCGGAGGTGTCGGCCCGGATAAGTCAGGGGCGTCCATAGCTAGGGACAACCCCTATGGGGTCGGCCGGCTTATGCGGGCGGCTAGGGAAATCCCCGATTTTGTCGCCGCCCGATCGGATCAGAATAACGGCACGGATCAATGCGTCCCTGTTCTGGAGCCGTCTTATGTCCGTCACTGCCTCCGCTGCCTCCAGCGTCTCTGGCGTCAACCCATTAAAGGCCATTCCATGAAACGACGGATGAGTTTCGCCCGGTCGATGCCGGTCGCGGTTCTGGTGATCGGCCTGTCGGCCTGTGGTCAGCCGGCGGCGGCTGATCGCCCCGCTAACGAGGCTGCGGCGGATGCGGCCCCGAAGGCTGAGGTGTCGTCTCCGGTCGCATCACCCGTGATCGCCGGCGCCTATAGGATGGAGGGCGCGCGGGTCGGCGACCTGACGCTGGAACAGGCTTCGAGCGGCTGGAAGATTCGCCTGCGGGGCGGCGTGCCGACCGATATGGGCGCTTCGACCCCGGCGGATTGCGAACTGCAGGCCGAAGGGTCGCTGGCGGGTGATCAGATCAACGGCGCCGTCGTGCCGTTCGAAGGCGACATCAGCAGCGTGACCGCCCAAGACCTTCAAGGGCATGCCTATGTGGTGACGGTGCGGATCAGCGGCGAGACCGCCAGTGTGACGACCGACTATGACGGTTGCGGCATGGGCGCCGATCTCAATGGAGACTACAGGCGCGCGACCGGTGGCTGAAACCGGCGCGGTCACGGCGGCGGGCGGGGTCAACGCGAACAGCGGCCCTTCCGACGCGCGTGATGTCCGGTCGCTGGCGTCCAGCGTCGCTTTTAAGGCCATAGCGGGACTGGCGGGGGCGGTGCTGGAAGGCGCGGCCCAGCCGGACCCGGGCGAGAGCATGGATCGGGGCGTGGCCCTGTCGCAGGTCTGGGCCGAGCAGGGCCAGCAGGGCGGGGCTGTGGTCGCTGGCGACATGCGTATCCTGGCGGCCCAGACGGGCCAGGCGGTCGCTGGACGGTTGAGCGCCGTGTCGCCGATCGAGACCGGGAAGATCGACCGCGCCATCGCCGACTTCGTCCGCGCTCTTCAGGTTCATGCCGCAGCGGTTCCCCACATTACAGCGCCCGCCTTGGTCGAGCCTTTGGCGCGCGCCCTGGCCGCCGGTTTCCTGCGCGAGGAGGGCCCGATGTCGTCCCGCTCCAGCGCGGTCGAGCAGTTCGTGCGAATGGTCGAGACCTCGACGGAAAGCCTTTGTCGCAGCGAATGACGAAAACCCCGCGATCCGGGGGCGGATCGCGGGGTTTCGGGCGGCGACGTCCGACGTTCGGCGGTCAGCGCGCCTGGATGAGGCCTTGGGCAAGGCGTGATCCATTTCTTTCGCCGACGTCCGCAGCGGACACGGCTTCGGCCATGCCGGTCAGGACGCCAGCCAGAAGCCAGGAGCCCAGCACGCTGCGCATGGCGTCGCTGAAGGCCTGGAGCGTTTCAGGCAGACCGTCATTGCCAATCTTGGTCAGGTTGAAGTCGTTCTGGCCGACGGCCTGTTCGGTGATGCCGCTGGTCCAGCCCGACGATGCGCCGTCGTTCTCGCGAATGGTCAGGCCGTCGCTGAATGCGGCGTCCAGGGCGTAGCCATTGTTGCTCATCGAGATGGACAGGTCGCCCAGCTGATTCTGGCTGACGCCGTCGATGATCATGGCCTGGTCGCCGCGTGTGATGACCAGTTGGCTGGTGACGGTGGCGTCGGGGTTCGGACCGAAGGGTTCGGTGTTGATGGTGATCTTGGTCCCGTTCTCCAGCTCCAGGGTCATGGTGTCCCAGAAGTCGCCGACGTGCTGGCCGTTGTAGTTGAAATGGGGGTCGCCCCAGATCTGGGTGACATTGCCCTGGGCGTCGCGGACGACGAACTCGGAGTTCGCCTCGTTGATCTCCAGCGTATAGCCGTCGCCCAGATCGACGGTCGCCTTGCCGTCCTGAGGCATGGAGGCCGAGAAGGCGGGGGCGGCGGGCTGGAAGGCGCCGGCCATCATCGTTCCCATCTGGAAGGCCATCTGGGTGAAGTTGGATGCGGTCGCCAGACGGTCGGCGACGGCCCCCAGCACCAGCGTGCCGACGGCGTTGGAGAAGGCGGTGTTGATGTTGGTCATCGGTGGGCCCCACGGTTGAGATTGCGTGGATCGACAAGATCATTTCCAGCGACGCCGTTGTAGCTGGGGCGGTCCCCATCAGGGACGACCCTAGCCCCTCATACCCCTGCGGCGCGGCCCATGGATTTCAGCACGTTCAGCACCACTTCGCGGCGGCCTACGATCTCGTTCAGCAGGGTTTGAACCAGGCCGGTCATCATGATCAGTATGATCAGCGTCGCCAGCCATGACTTGATCGACAGGGAGAGGGAGAAGACGTTCAACTGCGGCGCATAGCGGTTGACCAAGCCCAGGCCCGCATCGGTGATGAACAGGATCACAAGGGGCGGTGAGGCGAACAGGACCGACAGGGTCATCAGCCGTGTAAACTCGCCCTCGAACAGGCTGAGGCTGCTCATGGTCAGGACCGGCGTCAGGCTGCCGATCGGCCATATGACGAAACTGTCCAGAATGGTGCCGACAAGCATCAGCAGCCCGCCCGAGAACATGAAGACGAAGTTGGCCAGTCGGCCCAGGAACTCGCCGTTCAACGAGGTCTGGTGTCCGCTGAGCGGATCGACCACCTGGGCCATTGTGGCGCCGACCTTGGTGTCGATGATCTGGCCCGCCGCCTCGAAGGCCCACAGCATGGTGGCGAAGAAGAAGCCGATGACGATGCCGATCAGGGCCTCCTTGCCGAACAGCAGAATCCATTCGACGACCGGCAGGGTCATCTGCATGACCTGCGGCTGCATGGTCAGGACCGCCAGTCCGAAGACCAGGAAGATGGAGTTCCTGACCATGGCCGGGACGGTCTGGGGCGACAGCAGCGGCATCAACAGGAAGGCCGTTGCGATACGCGTCGTCGACACCGCCAGCAGGATGGCGTTGTCGAACAGGTTCTCCAGACCGCCGAACACCTAGCGGCGCACCAGGGCCGGGAACTCGGTGAAGATGCGGTCGCCGAACTGATACAGGCTGCCGCCCAGCAGGGCGGCGGTAGCGAAGAGGGTCAGGACGATGGCGAAGAATTTGGCGGTGTACTGAAGCGTCTGTTCCTGGATCTGGGTCGCGGACTGGACCACGGCCACGATCAGCCCGACCACGGAGGCGGCGATGATCGGCGGGGCGGACAGGAAGAGAACGAGCCAGAGCGCCTGATTGACGATCTCGATGGCCTGGGCGTTCATCATGGGGCGTCTCCTTCAGACGTAACTGAGCACAAGGCCGTGGGCCAGCTTCACCCAGCCGTCGATCAGGACGAACAGGAGCAGCTTGAACGGCAGGGATACGGTGGTGGGCGACAGCATCATCATGCCCATCGCCAACAGGATGTTGGAGACCACAAGGTCGATGATCAGGAACGGCAGGAAGATCAGAAAGCCGATCTGAAACGCGGTCGCCAACTCCGACACGGTGAAGGCGGGAACGACGACCAGGAAGTCGCGGCCGGTGATCTCGGCGCGCTTTTCCGGGGCCGAGATGCGCTGGGCCGTGCGCAGGAAGAAGGCGCGCTCGCGGTCGGACGAATGTTTGATCAGGAACTCGCGCAGCGGTTCCTTGGCCTGGTTGGCGTAGGAGAACAGTTGCTGGGTGTCGCTGAGGGCGGCGGTCGGCGGCATGTTGTCGGTCGCCTCGGCCATCTTCTGACCGACCGGGAACATGACGTAGAGCGTCAGGATCAGGGCCATGCCGTTCAGCACGATATTGGGCGGCACCTGTTGCAGGCCCAGCGCATTGCGCAGCAGCGACAGCACCACGACGATCTTGGTGAAGGAGGTCACCATCACCGCGACGAAAGGCGCGAGCGCCAGCAGGATGACGGTGACGAGGGCCGAACCGGGAGAGAACTGCGACAGATCCATGGTCAGTGCGTCTCGCTGTTTTCGGCGATCGTCTCGATCAGTACGGCGTGGGCGTCCCCCAGCGACACCAGCCGCCCGCGCGCGAAGCCTCGGCCGGCACTGGACAGGGTGACGGCGAGGTCGACGGGCAGGTCGGGCAGAGGCAGGACCGAGCCGGGCACGAGACCGGTCAGGGCTTTCAACGACACCGCCGTCTCGCCCAGATCGACCGTGACGGCGACGCGCGCATCCGAGGCTGGAACGAGATCGGGCGCTGTCGCCGTGGGCGGCGCGACGTCCGATGGGGCCTGATCGGTCATGCGGCTTTCCTTGGTCTGATGGGTGAAAAGTCGGGTCGTCGGGGAAAAGAGGCCGACCGCCGTTCCGGCCGCGCCCTGGGCGGACAGGCGCAGACGCCAGCCGCCGTCGATGATGGGGAGCAGCACCAGGTCGCCAGGCCGCAGGGCGCCGATCTCGGCAGGAGAGAGGAGTGGACCCTCGGCCTGAAGACGAACAGGCAGGGGAATGTCCAGCGCCTGGAAGGCATCGCCGGCGCGGCGCAATCGCCGCGCCACGCTGGGCGCCAGCGACAGGCGCGCGGCGTGCAAGGGGCGTCCGTCCGCGTCGGCCAAGCCGACCGTGATCCGCACGGCCCCTGCCAGATCGACGCGGGTGACGCCCTCGGGTCGCAGGGCTTCGGCGCCGGCGTCTTCCAGCGTCCTGAACAGCGGCTCCAGCAGGGAGACGACGGACAGCAGGGCGGCGTGGTCCTGGCTGGTGAAGACCGCGCCGTCCGCCATGAACGGCGCGACCTGGATCGGGCCGTGCGGGGTGGAGAAGGCGACCTGGTCCACGACGCTATCGGCGTCGGCCTGGGTCTGCGGCGCGGCCGAGACGGTCAGTCTATCGACGACATGGCCGTCCAGCGCGGCGAGGGCGGCGTTGACGCCCAAGGCGGAGTCTTCGTCCAGACGCGGCAGGCGGGGCGGGGCGTGTTCGGCAGCATCCACCGCCATGCTCAACCCTCCTCGACCTGGCCGGACACGGCCATGCGGACCAGATGGGTCAGGGTCGGGGCCTCCATCTTGGTCATGATGCGGGCGCGGTGCAGTTCGACGGTCTTTGGGCTGATGCCCAGCTCATAGGCGATCACCTTGTTGAAGGCCCCGGCGACGACCAGGTCCATCACCTCGCGTTCGCGGGCCGTCAGCCGGGCCAAACGCTCTTGATAGGCCAGGGCGCCGGGCGTGGCGGACGGCTCGGCTTCGGCCGCGACGGTCGGGCCCGAGCGGAAGGCCAGGGCGATGGCGTCTTCCAGCGCCTGTTCCTGGAACGGCTTTTCGAGGAAGGTCACGGCACCGCGCCGCATCGCCTCGACCGCCAGGGGCACGTCGCCGTGGCCGGTCATGAAGACCACCGGCTGGGTCAGGCCGCGCTCGCGCGCCGCATCCATCAACTCCAGCCCCGACATCTCGGGCATCCGCACGTCGAGCAGGAAACAGGCGGGCTCGGTCGGACGGTCGGCCATGGCGTCCAGAAAGGCCTTGGGTTCCTCCCAGCATTCGACCTCGTAGCCCAGGCTTTCCAGCCACCAGGCGGCGGACTGGCGGAACTCGGCATGGTCGTCGACTAGGCAGATGCGGCCGGCGGATCGAGCCGTTTCGGGCGATGCGGCGGTCATGCGGATACCTCCTCGGGTGCGGCGAGCGGCAGGGCGATGTGAAAGACGCTGCCCCCCTCTGGCGCGGGGCTGAACCACAGCCGGCCCCGGTGCAGTTCGATGATGGAGCGACAGATGCCCAAGCCCACGCCCATCCCCCCGCTGCGGGTGCTGAAGAAGGGTGAGAAGACGCGTCCGGCGGCGTCTTGCGGAATGCCGGGACCGGTGTCGGTCAGGGTCAGTTCGATCTGGCGCGTTTCGGCGATCTCGCGCGCGGCGATGGTCAGGGCCCGACGCGGCAGGTCGGCGCTGCGCATGGCGTCCAGGGCGTTGCGGGCCAGATTGACCAGCACCTGCTGGATCATCACCGGATCGCCCAGCACAGCCGGCAGGTCGGCGGGCGTCTCGGCGCGGGCTGTGACACGGTCGCGCGTGATCTCCCAGTCCAGCAGCTCTAGGGTGTTCCTGGCCAAACGCGCCAAGTCGAGGCGCTGGACCTGGGGCTGGCGCTGATCGACGAAGGTGCGGACCCGCTGGATCACGCCCGAGGCGTAGAGGGCCTGTTCGGTCGCCCGTTCCAAGGCTTCGGTCCCGACCTCCTTCGTCAGGGCGTCGCGATCCATCCGCGCCTTGAGGCCGCGCAGGATGTTGGCGATGGAGCCGATCGGCTGGTTCAGTTCATGGGCGATCATGGTCGCCATCTCGCCCACAGACAGCACGCGTGAGGTCAGCAGCAGCTCCTCGCGGTCGGCCAGATGGCGCTGCTGGGCCTCCTGGCGTTCGGCCGCGTCGGACAGTTCGACAAAGATCCGATCGCCGGATCGGGCCAGGCGGGCGTCATGAACCCGCTTGCCGCCGGGCTGGACGATCAGGGCCGTGGCGGTCCCGGCGCTGCGGGCGGTGGTCAGGGCCTGAGCCAGGCCTGGCAGACGCGCGTCGACGGTTTCCAGCGACGCCCCTTCGGTCAGGTCGGAGAAACAGGCGGCGAAGGCGTCCGAACGCCAGACCAGATCGCGCCCGTCGAAGGCGACAGCGCACAGGCCCAGCGCAGAGACGGCTTCCGCCGTCCAGTCCGACGGCGTTTCAAGGCGAAGCGCGGCGGTCATGGGCGCGCCCCCGCTAGGGATATCCCGAATGGCGCGGCGGATCGTTCAAGCCTAGACAGGCGTCCTAACGTGGGTCCATCCGCGTCGAGGAGAACGTCATGAACACGATCCGCACCGACAACGCCTCGATCTCCGGCGTCTGGTCGCGCGATCTGTCGGGCGTCACGCCCCAGGCGGCCGGCCAGAGCAAGGGCAGCCAAGCCTTCGCCGATTTTTCCGCCTTCGCCGGTGATGACGCGCGTGTCAGCATTTCCGGCCGTCTGGACATGGACGAGGCCGCCGGCGCGGTGGCCAGCTATCTGACGGAAGCCCGAGACAACGGCTTCGGCTGAGGCTATGCCTCGGTCATCGTGACCGACCTTATCATCAAGTCTGAACCCGACTGGGCCGGGGCGGCTCAGGCCCTGGTCGATGGGCTGAACGGCCAGACGACGGTCGATGGCCGCGTCACCGTGTTGCAGCGTATCTGCGACGGCCTGGGCGAGGCGCTCTATCCCGGTTTCGTCAAACTTCTGGCGGCCGCGGCGCGGTTCGGCGATGGGCCGGCGCGGGTGCTGGTCGCCGACGCCCTGGCGCGCGCCCTGGTTACCGATCGGCTGCCGACCGTGCGCCTGCCCGCCTGGGGCGCGGCGGCCTTCTCCGGCTTGCCCGGCATGGGAGGAATGGGGGGCGGCGGTCTGATGACCAATGCGCGTAGCGTCGGGCCGCTTGAGTTCCTGTGCATCTGGCTGACGCGCGACGTGGTCGGACAGCCGCTGGAGGACGAGGCGTTCGAACGGGCGGCGACCCTGGTTCTGACCCTGGTCGCGGCCTCGCCCGAGGCGATGCGCCTCTATGCCAGCAAGCTGGCCGACGACGCCGACAATCCCATCGAGGGGTTGCACAATCGCCAGAGCCGACGCCTGGTGCGGCTGATGGCCGAGGGGATGGTGGCGAACCGCGCGCCCGCCGACACCGTCAAGGCGGTGCTGGACGCCGCCCGCGCGGATCGGGATCAGGGTCGCTGGAATTTCACGCCGCGCTGAGGCCATGGATCACCGCGCCTGATCGACCGGGCGGTGGATGCTGTCGGGATCGACTTGGGCGACGCTGACATCGCCGACGTGGACGCCTTTGGCCTCCAGCCGGCGACGCATCAGTTCCAGGGCGCGCTCCAGCTCCGGCGTCGAGCGCTGGTGAGCGGCGAGTTGCAGCGACAGGCCGCCATCCGCCATCCGCATCACCCCGAACCCGGCCAGGGCGAAGGCCTTGTCGGTGAACTGGACCTGCATCCCCTTGGCCGCGTCGGCCTGAGCGGCCAGCCAGGCCTTTTCCATCATCATGGCCATGGCCTCGGCGTCGCCGGTGAAACCGACGGTCCCGATCTGTCCGGCCTGAAGTCCGGCGAACGCCGTCTGGCCCGTCAGGGCGGTCACGCCTTCGGCCTTGTCCGCACGGTCTTCCCTGGAAAGGCTGTCGTCCTGATTGCGGTCGTCGGCCCGGTCGCGCACGGGTTCGACCTCGTCGTCGCGTTTCAGGAATTTGGGCTGGCGTTCGCCGGCCTCCAGGCCCTGACGACGCGCAGCGGCCTGATCCATGGCGGCCTCGAAGGAGGCGGCGCTCCAGGCCGAAGGGGGCTGAGAGGATCCGCGCGACGGCGTCGGCGTGCGGGGCTGGGTGTTGTTCGTCACGGCGTCGGCCATCAGGCGCGTCCTCCCATCACCAGTTGAAGGCGGGGGCGACCCCGGTCCTCGAATTCGCTGTGTTCACGTTCCTCGCGCTGACCGGCGCGGACGGCGACGGCGCGGCGCAGTTGGCCATCAACCGCGTCCTGGCGGGCGGTGGCGCGCATCAGGGCGCGCAGGGCGTCGTCGCGTTCGGTCATGGCCTGTTGCACGGCGCGGCGATCGTCCTCGCGCGCCTGGTTCTCGGCCGTGCGGCGATCGGCGATCAAGCCACGCCGCGACAGGGCGCCTTCGATAAGCTGAGCATCCCCGCCCGCGCCCGAGGCGAACCATTCGTCCAGATGTTCGATGTCACGGCCCAGGGCGACGATGGCCGCCTCGCGCGCCTGTAAAGCGGCTTCGGCGCGGGCCAGGGCGTCCTGGGCGACAGCCACGACACGGCGCGCGGCCTCGACCCGCTGGGCGCGCAGTCGCAGCAGACGGCGCAGGGCGGTGATCCGGTCGCGGCCGCTCATGACGCCGCCGCCATCAGCTGGTGCAGGGCGTCGTCGGCGCCGACGCCTTCGTGCGCGCCCTGTTGAAGCAGGATCCGCAAGGCCGGCATCCGCTGCACGGCTTCGTCAGCCAGAGGATCGCCGCCCGGCTTGTATTCCCCGATCTGAAGCAGGAACTCGATCTCGGCGTATCTGGCCAACCAGGCGCGGACCTTGCCCGCCGCCGCTTGGTGATCGCGCGAGGTCACGCGCGGGAAGACCCGGCTCAGGCTCGTCAGCGGATCGATGGCCGGATAGTGGTTCGCTTGGGCCAGTTTGCGCGACAGATAGATATGGCCGTCCAGGATCGAGCGGACCTCCTCGCCTATGGGGTCGCCGCCGTCCTCGTCCTCGATCAGCACCGTGTAGAAGGCGGTGATGGACCCGCCCTCGATGGCGCCGGCGCGTTCGAACAGGCGCGGCAGTTCGGCGAAGACCGAGGGCGGAAACCCGCGTCGAACGGCCGGTTCGCCGACCGACAGGCCGATCTCGCGCAGGGCGCGGGCGAAGCGGGTGACGGAATCCATCTGCAGCATCACGCGCCGGCCCTGGGCGCGGAAACCCTCGGCGATGGCGGTGGCGGCATGGGCGGCGCGGACGCGTTCCATAGCCGGGCGATCCGAGGTGGCGACCACCACGACCGAGCGGGCAAGGCCGTCCGGGCCCAGGCTGTCGTCCAGGAACTCACGCACCTCGCGGCCGCGTTCGCCGATCAGGGCGATGACATTGACGTCGGCGGCGCAGTGCCGGGCGAACATGCCCATCAGGGTGGACTTGCCGCCGCCGGCCATGGCGAAGACGCCGACGCGCTGGCCCACGCCTACGCTGAGCAGGGTGTCGACCGCGCGCACGCCGGTCGGGAACAGGTCGCTGATCGGCGGCCGATCCAGCGGATTGGGCGCGTCGGCATAGACGTCGCGCAGGGGCGCAGGGCCGACGATGGGGCCCAGCCCGTCCAGAGGGTTTCCAAAGGCGTCGATCACCCGACCCAGCAGGCCGGGGCCGGACAGGATTTCGGTGCGTTCGTCCCCGGCGATGACCTCGGCGTCCAGACCCAGGCCGTTCAAGCTGGTCAGGGGCGTCAGGATGGCCGAGCCGTCGCTGAGGCCCACCACCTCGGCCTTGACGGAGGGGCCGCCGGACGGGTCGCGGATCTCGACCTGCTGGCCGATGCGGGCGTTCAGGCCCGTGGCGCGGATCGTCGTGCCGAACGCCTGGACCACCCGTCCGCGCCGATCGACAGTGCGGGCGCGGCGCAGCGCATCGTGCAGACGTTGGTCGTTGGCGGCTTCGGGGGTCATGCGGCCTGATCCCGTTCGAACACCCGTTCCAGGGCGGCCAACTGGACCTCAAGCCCGGCGTGGCTGCGCCCGGCGGCGGTCTCGATGATGCAGTCGCCGGGGGCCAGAGTCTCGTCGGCCTCGACCGCGATGGGGGCGCCGATGGGCCACAGGCGCGTGGTCACGGCGCCGACGCTGGCGGGGGCGACATGGACGGTGATGGGGGCATCGGGCAGGACGTCGCGGACGGCACGCTCGGTCAGGGCGGCGAGCGTGGCCTCCGGGCCAAGCTCGACGGCGATGCGGCGCACGACGTCCAGCGCCAACCGGCCGGTGGCGGCGCGCATCTGCTCACGCACGGCTTCCATTTCCTCGTGCAGGCGAGCGACGACTTCGGCGGCTTCGCGGGCGGCGAGGGCGCGGCCCTCCTCGTAGCCGGCGGTGAAACCTTCGGCATGGCCGGCCTGGCCCTGGGCGGTGCGATAATCATCGATGACCGCCAGGCGGGCCTGGGCCAGGGCGACCAGTTCGGCAGCGCGCGCGACCTGGGCGGCGTCCTCACGCGGGATCACCGACTGGTCCGTCAGCAGCGCCGCGCCGGGGGCGGAGGCGATCAACAGATAGGTCATGCGGTCGCCTCCGTGATGCGAAGCGCGTGATAGCGGGCGGCGGCGGCCTGTTCGGCGTCCAGCCGCAAGAGGGGGGCGGCCAGGTCGCGGCCCATCCGCTCGGCCGTCGGTTCGTTCAGCCCCGCAAGCAAGGCCGCAGCGCCCAGGCCCTGGAGAACCTCGGGATCGAGCGAGGCCAGGGGCGGACTTTCCGGGCGGTCCGTCGGCGCCAGGAGCAGCACCTGGTCCAGAGCGTCTTCGCCGATCGCGAGAGCCACGGCCCCCAGAACGCGACCATCGATGGTCGAGGCCAGACGCCCCGACATCAGGACGGCGCCGGCGACGACGGCCAGACGGCGGCGCTCGTCGTCCGCCCAGCCGGACCAGACTGGCGCCGCGATCACGGCCTGATAGTCGAGCGGCGTCGATGCCGCGCGCAATTGGCGGGCCAGCAAGCGTGCGCGGGGCGAGCGCGCCTGATCCCGTGCGCCGTCCAGCGTTCGGGCGCGACGCCACAGGGCGTCGCGATGGGTGCGGACATCCACCAGGGTCAAGCGACCTCGCCTTTCGGCTTGGACCGCCCGTCCTTGCGCTTGGGCCTGCGATACAGGCCATAGACCCCAAGACCCGCGGCTCCCAAAATCAGAGCGCCCATGGGCAGGCTGAGCTGGGTGTAGGTCGGCTTGGCCGGCTCTGCGAGAACATCCCCCGCTGGGAAGGCGACGACCGTGACCTTGTCGTACGGCAGGCCTTCGATGGAGTTGACCACCAAGGCCTTGATCGAACCCGTCTGGGACGAGATGTCGTAGTCCGGCCGGTGCTTGATGAAGACTGAAGCGGACGACGGGGGTTTGTCCTCAGCGAGAGGATCGCTTTCCGGCACGGCGATGTGGACACGGGCCTGGACGACGCCGTCGATGGAGGAGATGGTCTGACCCAACTCCTGTTGCAGCGCGAACATCATTCGCATCCGCTGCTCCATCGGCGAGGAGACGAAGCCCTCCTTTTCGAAGACCTCGCCCATGCTGGCGAAGTTCTCGCGGGGATAGCCCCGGTCGTGAAGGACCGCGACGGCGCGCGAGAAGTCGCCGCTATCGGCCTTCAGAACCCAGACCTCGCCGTCCTTGCTCTTGGCCGCGTCGATGCCTTGGGACTTGAGCACGGCCGCCATCTCGTTGGCGTCGCGTTCGGTCAGGCCGCCATAGAGCTCCTCCTGACCGCAGGCGGCGAGGAGGAGCGTGACGGCGGCGACGGCGGCGAGCGATCGGATACGCATCACCGCCCCCTACGACTGTTGCCGGAACAGCTGTTGCAGGCCGTCCGATGTGCGGTTGGCCATGTTGGAGGTCAGTTGGCAGTTGAACATGAACTCGTGGCAGCGAACGGTCATCATGACCATTTCGCCCGGGGTCATGCCCGCGCCGCTGTTTTCGGCCTTCTGGGCCATGGCCGAGAGGTCGGAAGCCTGGCCGTTCACCTGTTCCAGAGCGCCCATCATGGTCTTCATGACGCCCGTTGGTTCGGTCGGCCCGGTCGGGGCCGGAGCCGCCGACGGACTGACGTGGAGCAGGTTCTGGAACTGCACCGCCTGACCGAGGGTGGCGTTATAGCCAACGTCGATCTGCTGGGGCTGGAGCTGCATCTGGGGCTGCAGCATTTCCGGTGGCATTGCGGCCATGGCCGCTGAGGCGTCGAAGGACATGCGTCCCTCCTGTCAAAAAGGGGACTAGTTCTTGCGGGCCATGGTCTCCAGCGCCTTGCCGACGGAGTCGGTCGAGGTGGAGGAGGAGTTGGCCATGAAATTCATGCGCATCGACTCGGCGGTCAGCATCGCCATCGTCGAGGGCTTGTCCTCGCCGCCCGGACCGATCTGTTCCGACAGTTCGGTGATGCGGCCGGCCTGGGCGTCCAGAGTTTGGCCCCAGGCGTGAGCCATGGCTTCGAACCAGGACCCGGGTCGGGCCTTGTCCTTGTCGCTGTTGAGACCGGGCGTGACCGCCAGCATGCTCAGACCGTTCAGACCTTGGGATGACATAGACGTTTCTCCTTTGGGTTGGACTTGGGGTTGGTGGGCGTTCAGAAATTCAACTCGGATCGGCTGCCGTTTCGCTCGACCAGGACCTTGGTCTCCTCGATCGAGACGATGCGGTGGCCCGTGGGCAGGACCGCGCCGGGGAAATAACGCGCGCCGTCGGCGGTGGTTACATGGCCGCGCGGGCCGCCGATGACGGAGACGACGCGCTTGCCGCCGCCTTCCTGCATGTCTTCGAAACGGCCGCCCTCGTCGGCGCCCGGCAGCATGTTGATGTCGATGCGACGCACGCCCTTGACCTCAGTCATGGCGAGGCGTTGCAGACGGCCGGCTTCTTCCTGGCTGCTGCCGACGACGTCCAGGCGCACCAGGCCGACCCCTGCGGATCGGGCAGAGGCCTCGACGCCGTTGGCCAGGTAGAAGTCCTCGACCTGACGGGCCATGCCTTCCTGGCTCTGGACCTGAAGCCGGGGCTGCCAGTCGTGGGCGGCCATGAGACGTTGCAGCCGGGCGCGGTCGGCGTCGGAGGCCACCATGCCCTCGATGCGGAGGTCGCCTTCGCTGGTTTTCGTCACCGCCAGATCGGTGAAGCCCTCGTCCTGAAGGACGCCCTGAACCTTGGCCGGTTTCGGCTGCATCTTGGGCCAGGACGGCACGCCGGAGCTGATGGCGAACAGGGCGGACACGGTGATCACCGCGATCAGCAAAACCGGCACGAACTTCACCGAGCGCGACACCAGGGCGTTGGTGTTGTTCAGCAGATATTGCCAAGACTGGCCGGGTTGAGGCTCGTCGTCATCCTCATCATCGATGATGGGGCGGCCGGCGGTCAGGATGCGCTCGGCCTCGCTCCAGCGCGGGCTGTCGGGGTCGCCGATCGCCACGGCGTTGTCGCCGATCATCAGCGGCAGATACAGCGGCAGCAGGGCCTGGGCCGGGGCGGTCAACTCGTGCCCCAGAAGGACGACCTTGCCCTCCAGCAGTTCAAGATCGGCGGCGTCCGTACGGGCCTTAAGCTTCAGCCGGACGCCCTGTGCGCTGGGATCACGCAACACGATGTCGGCGTCCAGATCATGGCCGACCGTGACCGCCTGACCCCGTTCCAGCGGCGCCGACGCGCCACGCACGCGTCCGGCCAGCACCTTGAGGACCAGGGTTTCGATCTCGGCTATCGATGCGGTGGCGGCGTCGGTCATGTGGGGGCTTCAGCGTCCTGACGGCTGATAGGGAACGGCGCCCGCAGGCAGCGGGGGCAGGGGGGCGGAGGGCAGGGGATCGTTTGGCGGCGACGCCTGCTGATTGAAGCCCATGCGCGGTCCGCCCTGCGGCAGGGCCGGCGCCGCCGGCAGGGGCTGGGCCTCGGGCGAACCGGGCGTGGCGCCGAAGTCGAGGCGCGGTCCCGCCACGTCGCCGCCGATCGGGGCCAGGCGCGGGGTGATCAGGAACAGGCGCTCGACCCGGCCCGTAGAGCGGGACGAGCGGCGGAAGAGCAGGCCCAGGCCAGGAATGTCGCCCAGGATCGGCACCTTGCCGACCGAGTTGACATCCTGCTGAACCACCATGCCGCCCAAGAGCAGGCTCTGGCCCTCCACGATCATGGCCTGGGTGTTCAGTGCCGCGCGCTCGACCACGGGAATGTCGTCGACGCTGGC
This sequence comes from Brevundimonas sp., assembly GCF_046295075.1. Taxonomy (GTDB): domain Bacteria; phylum Pseudomonadota; class Alphaproteobacteria; order Caulobacterales; family Caulobacteraceae; genus Brevundimonas. The sequence continues at coordinate 174,428 of NZ_JBKBOC010000002.1, forward strand.
GTCGGTGACCGAACCGTCCTCGATCTCGACCTGCATGCGGATGCGGGTCTGGTTCTGGTCGCGCAGGACGTGGGGCGTAACCTTCAGGGTCGTGCCGGCAGTGACGTTGAACAGATCGACGTCACGCTCGCCTTCCAAGCCGACGTAGAAGCTGCGGGTGTTCTCGAACAGGGCCTGGACGTTGGACAGGGTCACGACCTGGGGCCGCGAGACGATCCGTGCGACGCCTTCGTCCTCCATGGCGGTGATGCGCGAGACGAAATAGTCGCCGTTGCCGATGATGGAGGAGATGGCCAAACCGTTATTGCGGGGCGTGATGTCCTGGCCACGACGAAGGCGCAGGTCGTTGGCCGTTCCGTCGCCGAACAGGACGCCGCCGCGGCCGTCGTCGAACCGCCAGGTGATGCCCAGTTCGCGGGCACGCGTGGTGTCGATGTCGATGATCGTCGCTTCGATCTCAAGCAGCTGGGGTTCCTTGTCCAGCGCGGCGATCAGGGCCTCGTAGGCGCCCATCCGATCGGCTGTGTCGCGCACGATCACGGCGTTCAGACGGGTGTCAGCCTGGATCCGGGCATGTTGCACGGGCGCGCCGCCCGCCAGTTGTTCGTCCGCGACGGCGGCGCCGAGCGTGTCCGGCGTGGCCGAGAATTCGTCGGGATAGTAGCCGGTCGACTGGACGCCGCCCTGCGACGCCAGGCCCTGGCCGCGCAGACCCTGGACGCGTGGCGCGTTGCGGGTCTCGATACGGCGGGCGACGGCGCCGTTGGGGTCGTTGCTGACCATGGCGCGCAGGATGGAGGCGACGCCGGGGATGACCGTCTCGCTCTGGGCGGTCTTGAAGGTGACGTCGTCGGCCCAGGCGTAGCGCAGGGTGAAGACGCGATACTCATATGTCGGCTGGGCCGCTTCGGCCCGCGCGCCAGGCCCGGCGCTGGCGATCTCGCTGATCTGTTGGATGAACCGACGGGTGCCGTTAGCGACCAGCATCTGGCCCGCGCCCTGAAGCGTGTTGCGGCCGTCGGTCAGGCCCATCTCCTGGGCGGTGGCGCGGACGCGACGCAGCGCCTGAGGCGAGATGGGCATCGACTGGGTGGTCAGTTCCGACGTCTGGTAGATGTAGACGGCCGCGCCATCGTAATAGCCGACCAGGTCGAAGGCCTCCGCCACCTGGGCGTAAACGTCCGACGCCGAGCCGCTGAAGGCGCCGTTCACGGTTCCACGCAGGTTGGGGCTGATCACGACGGGTACGCCGATCTGGCCGAAGAAGCTTTGCAGGAACTGGCCCACCGGCTGTTCGCGCGGCGCGATCTGGATCGTCTGCGAACCGATCGGCGGGTCACCCGCCGCTGCGGGAACGGCGAAGGCCAACAGGCCGGCGGCCGCCAGCATCGCGATCGACGAGGGCGTGAAAGGCGTTCTGCGCTTCGAAGGCTGAGACGTCATGCAGGGTCCTTGGTTCAGGCCGCGGCGGCCGAGGGAGGGGAAACTTGCGAGGAAGCGGTCGGGGCGGTCGTCGTTACGTCCAAACGAGGCAGGGCCACGCGGCCGACGATATCGAGCTTCAGGCTGGGCAGCAGCTCATGGAACGAGAGGGCGGGTGTCTCGAACAGGTCCGGCTCCACCAGTTTGCGAATGTGCCGTCGCAGGTCGATGGCGGTCAGGACGGCGTCAGCATCGGCCGCTCGGACCGCGTCCCGAATGGCGTCGATGGTCGCGCGCGCCATGTCGGGATCCAGGGCCAGTTGCTGGCCGGCCCCGCCGACGCGGATGGATTCTCGCAGATGCTGTTCCAGCGCGGGTTCCAGCACCACGGCTTTCAGGACGCCTTCCGGCGCATAGCGGTGGCTGATCTGACGGCGCAGGGCGACGCGGGCGAACTCGGTCAGGGCCAGCGGATCCTTCTCGCGCTGACCGGCGTCGGCCAAGGCTTCCAGGATGTCGCGCAAATTGCGCAGCGGCACCTCTTCTTCGGCTAGGCGGCGCATGATCTCGGCGATCCGGGCCAGCGGCAGGGCGCGCGCCACCTCTTTGACCACTTCGGGATAGGATTCGCCGGCGCGGGTCAGCAGGGCGGACGCCTCCTGGATGCCGATGAACATGCCGGCGTTGCGGCGCAGCAGGGCGCGCACGCCCAGCACCGTCTCACCGACCGGATCCTCGGCGGCGACCAGATCGCCCGATCCCAGCGGCGCCTCGAAGGCCATCAACCGCCAGCGATCCGGCGCATCAGCCGCGCCATAGCGCACGGTGACGCGAGGCAGGGCGACGCCTAGAGAGTTCTCGAACTCTTCCAACAAGGCTTCGAGGGCGGCGGTGATCCGGTCGGATTCGAAGGTGCGGATGGCGCGGCCCTGGACCTCCAGCAGCAGCGGGGTCATGGCGGTGCTTTCCATGGCGCGGGTCTGCGCCTGTTCGATCGGCCCCTCGGCGTCGTTGGCGGCGCGGCCGGTCATGGCCTTGACCCGGCGGCTGGCGCGCTTGCGCCAGTTCGGCTCGATCATCACCGCGCCCAGCATGGCCGCCGCGCCCAGCAGCAGGAAGACGATGGTCGGGAAGCCGGGCACCAGGGCCAGGAGCCAGCACATGCCGCCGGCGACCAGGAAGACCTTGGGTTGGGCCGATAACTGGCGGTGCATCGAGGCGCCCAGGTGCAGGTCACCGCTGTCGCCGTCGCCGCTGCGGGTCACGATCAGACCCGCCGCCATCGCCGCCAGCAGGGCCGGGATCTGCATGACCATGCCGTCGCCGATGGTCAGGATCGAATATTTGTGGACCGCCGCGCCGAAATCGAGCCCGCCCTGCAGCATGCCGACCGCCAGCCCGCCCAGCAGGTTGATGACGACGATGATGATGCTGGCGATGGCGTCGCCCTTCACGAACTTCATCGCGCCGTCCAGATTGCCGTTCAGCTTGCTTTCCATTTCCAGCAGCTTGCGGCGACGTTTGGCTTCGTCCTTGTCGATCAGGCCCGAGCGCAGGTCGGAATCGATCGACAACTGCTTGCCGGGCATGGCGTCCAGGCTGAAGCGTGCGGCGACCTCGGCCACCCGTTCCGCACCTTTGGCGATGACAATGAACTGGACGACGGTGATGATCAGGAAGACCACCAGTCCGACGACCAGATTGCCGCCAGCGACCATGTTGCCGAAGGTGTTGATGATCGCCCCGGCGTGGCCTTCCAGCAAGATCATCCGCGTCGTCGCGATCGACAGGGCCAGGCGGAACAGGGTCGTGATCAGCAGCAGGCTGGGGAAGACCGAAATCTCGACGATCGAGGCGATGTAGATCGAGACCAGCAGCAGAACGACGCCGGCGCTGATGTTGATGGCCACGAGCGTGTCGATGGCCAGCGACGGCAGGGGCATGATCATCATAGCGATGATCGCCGCCACGCCCGCCACCAGGAACAGGTCTGAGAACTGGCCCAGCCCGCGGCCCGAGGTGCGCGGATTGAAGAAATTCAGCGGGTTGGCGAAACGCATGGAACGCGCCTTCTTGGCTGCCGGCGGATCAGGCCGGTGAGGGGATCGGGCCTATCGGGTGGAGGCGCGGCGCGCCTGGAGAAGCTGGTCGTAGCGGGCCAGCACATTGCGGACGTAGGCCTGGGTCTCGCGGTAAGGCGGGACCCGACGGCCGTATTTCTGAACCGCGCCCTCGCCGGCGTTGTAGGCCGCCAGCACGAGCGTCAGATTGTTGCCGAACAGCCCCTGAAGTGTCTTCAGATAGGCCGAGGCGGCGTGAACATTGGTCTCCGGCTCATAAAGGCCGGCGGGGTCGGCGACGCCGAAACGGGCGCCGGTCGCGGGCATGACCTGCATCAGGCCGCGTGCGCCGACGGGCGAGGTGGCGCGCGCGTTCGACGCGGATTCCACGCTCATGATCGCCTGCAACAGATCGGGATCGATGTCGTGACGCCGGGCGGCCGCGACGATGACGTCCCGATACTGGCTGGTCTGATATTGCGCGGGCGCTGTCCGCGTCCGACCGGAGCGGGAACGTGCAACGGGAGCTTGTGGAGAAAACGCCAGACCGGCGGAACCGATCGCATCTACGGGCGTCTGGTTCTCATAGGTCAGCAACTGCTGCGAGGCCGAGGGCGTGCTTGCGCACACCGGCCAGTTTCCCAGCGCTAGGGCGAACCGACTGACAGAATCGGCCGAAGCGACCAGATTCGACCTGCTGCTGTTACAGTCCTGCGCCTCCGCATCCTGATAAGGATGCGCAACTAGAAGCATCGATATGCCAATGGTCAAGCATAGCTTTTTCATAGCTCGTTTGACCTCCGCTTCTCGAAACAACGGTGTTGCGTTACGTTGATATGGGTGACCATGAATGTTGTCAACGAAGTGGCAAAGATTGATTTTTTGCAACTCGGTTAACATCGTCATGTCTAATTGTGCGTATTAATCAGTGTCCTGATCGGCTTTTAAGCGTTGCCGTAAGCGGGTTGCTCTGGCGCCCTTCAGTGACGAAATTTCGCGTCGTTTCCGTCGCATCCGGGAGATTCGATCCTCATGGCCGAGAAGAACGACGGCGGGGACAAGACAGAACGTCCGACACCCAAACGCCTGCAGGATGCACGCAGGAAGGGTGACGTCGCCAAGAGCAAGGACGTCGGTTCGACCGCCGTCCTTTTCGCCTGGCTGTTGGTCGGCCTGCTGTTGTCCGGCACGGTGTTCGATCATTTCGCCGGCCTGTTCGACGAGGTGTTCCGCGTCATGGACCAGCCTTTCGGCGACGCCTACGAGCAGATCGCCTGGTCGGCGGCGCGGCGGCTGGTGCTGATCATGGCGGTCCTGATGCTGCCGGTCGCCCTGTTCGCCTCGGTCGTGGAGTTCCTGCAGGTCGGGCCGGTCCTGACGTTCGAGAAGATGACGCCCAAGATGGACCACATGAACCCCGGCGAGGGGCTCAAGCGGATGTTCAACACCGACAATCTGTTCGAAGTCGGCAAGTCGCTGATCAAGACCGTGCTGCTGCTGGGGCTGACGGCCCTGCTGTTGTTCGGCCAGATCGACCGCATCCTGCGCCTGCCGGGCGCCCAGCCGGGCGAGGTTCTGGGCGCCTTCGGATCGACGGCTTTCCACTTGCTGGGCTGGACCCTGGTGGTGTTCGTCTTCATCTCGATCCTGGATTCCTCGTACCAGCGCTTCAGCTTCATGAAGAAGATGCGGATGAGCCATCGCGACATCCGTCAGGAGGCGAAGGACATGGAAGGGGATCCGACTGTGAAGGCCCGCCGTCGCGAACTGGCGCAGGAATGGGCGCAGTCGAACGCCGTCGGCTCGGTGCGGGGCGCGGCCGCCCTGGTGGTCAACCCGACCCATATCGCCGTGGCCCTGGCCTATGATCCGACCGAGCATGTGGTGCCGGTGGTGGCGGGCAAGGGAGACGGCATGATCGCCGGCGCTATGCGCGACATGGCCGAGCGCGAGGGCGTACCCATCATCCGCAACGTGCCCCTGGCGCGGGCGCTGCACGAACAGGTGCCGGTCGAAGCCGTGGTGCCCGAGGACATGTTCGCCGCCGTCGCCGAAATCATCCTGATGGCGCGACGCCTGCGCGACGACGCGGCGCGGGGCGAGCGGTTGCAGCCGGTCGAGATGGCCGGCGACTCTGACGAGCAGCCCGCCGTCGCGCACGAAACCGCACCGGATCGGTCCGGCAATTCCGGTCCGCTCTTTCCCGCCATGCCCGAGGACGGCATGGTGACGCCCCGTTCACCGTCGCCGGAGACCCGATGAACCCGCTTGGAATGCTGATGGACCTGTTCACGGTCCTGGTCGCCATGGCCCTGGTGCTGGGGCTGGCCTTCTTCTCGATCCGCTTCCTCAAGAAGGTCCAGACCGGAACCCCGAGCGGGGACGAAATCCGCTTCGTTCGCGCCCTGCCGCTGGGACCACGCGAGCGCGCGACGGTGGTGATCTGGCGCGACGAGGTGCTGCTGCTGGGCGTCACGGCGGGCGGCGTCACCGTGCTGGATCGCCGAACGCGTACGCCCGAGGAAATCGCCGAGGACGCCGCCCGCGTCGAGGCCGCCCAGGCCCAGACGGCCGCCATGCCTAAGCGTCTGAAGGCGCTGCTAGGGAAATCCCTAGCTGGGGAACGGCCTGACTACCGGCGATAGGGGAGGGGTGGTTTTGTGACGACGTCGGGTTTCCGGGCGATGCGCCTGCCCGGCGGACCGGAAACCCAAACTCGGAGATTTCAGATGTCATTCCTCGGTATCGGCGGCGGCGGCAACCTCTTCAGCACCCTGGTCAGCACGGTGGCTCAGACGGCTCTGGCCACCGTGACAGGAGGCGCCTCGGCCCTCATCCAGGCGGCCCTGACCCAGGCCATTTCCTCAATCGGCCAGCAAGTCATCCAGATGGTCGGTCAGCAACTGGGCCTGCCGCAGTCGGTCATCGACCTGGCCCAAAGCGCCTTCGCTGCCAGCTCGGGCAACACGGGCGGCGCCTTCCAGAGCATCGGTGAATCGGCCGCAGGCCTGGCGGCGGCCACCGGCGGCGGCGCCTTTGAAGCGGGCGAGATCGATCGTCAGATGAACGACATCGTTCAGGATCTGGTCGACAAGACCCTGGAGAAGGCCCGCACCGGCGGCCGCGACGAGGACGGCAACACCGTCGGCGGCGGCGCCAACGGCAAGAGCTTCATGCTGCGTCTGGCGCTGGCCCTGGGCAGCGTCCTGGACGCCAAGATGGAGCGCATGGCCGAGATCGGCGAGAAGATCGACGCCGAAAGTCAGAAGAAGAAGCCCCAGATGGGCAGCCTGTCCGCAGAAATGACGGCGGTGGGCAAGGAACTGGACTTCGTCTCCCAGGCCCTGAACAACGCCCTCAAGTCGATTGGCGAATCCGCTTCTACCCTGGCGAGAAAGCAAGGCTAGGCCTGACGGACAGACGACATCGGACGGCGGGCGAAACCTTCGCCCGCCGTCTTAGTTTTAGTGAAAACCGGTTGAATGGAGCGAGGACCATGAGCATCAGAACGGACATTCTCGGCGCAGTCGCGGCAGTCGCGCTTCTGGGGGCCGGACCGACCGTGGCTCAGGACTATGCGTTCCAGGGGTTCGCGACATCCGACGCCATGAACCAGATGCACGCGGCCATGCGGGACAGCATGATGTCCTCAGGCGATGGCTCGGCTTCGTCTGCCAGAGGGGCCGCACCTCGCGCTCTTGCGGCTCCGTCGGGGGGCGTGGTCCGCACGACCTATCGCGCCTCGCCTGCCGTCTCCACGCGGGTCAGGTCTCAGTTCGCGGAATTCGTCGGCAGAAATTCGGGTCGCGAGGCGGAGCAGCGCGTGCGATCCGTGCTCACGAACGGAGATCCCATCGGCAGTTGGTCCGGCATCGTCCGGTCCGATGGCCTGCGAGCCGGCGATGTGGCGGACGCCATGGCCGCCTATTGGGTGATGAACTGGGTCATCGCCAATCAGGGCGATAACAACCGCACCCAGACCCTGGCGGTTCGGGATCAGGTTCGTCGTTCGATCGCAGGCGGACCGGTCGCGAGGCTCGACGACGCCGGTCGTCAGGAGATGGCCGAGGTGCTGATGTTGAACTTCCTCGTGCAGCATGCGGCCTATGTGGACGCCATGCAGCGCGGCGATGACGCCATGGCGCGTCGTTTGGGCGATGCGGCCGTCACTCGGTTCAGAAACGAAATGGGCGTCGATCTTCGTCAATTGCGACTGACCAATGCCGGCCTGACGCCAGCCTGAAAGGGTCAGGGCGAAAGCCCGGCGGCCAATCCTTCAAAGATCACGGAGGACAGTGTGGCAGGCGTCCCCCTCTACCACTATGCGGTGGTTGCTCTGGGCCTCGTCGCCATTCTGACCTTCCTGTTTTTCCGGGCGCTTACCTCTAGGAAACGTGACTGAAAATGGAGTCCTTTCAGGGCAATCGCATTGGGTCGCAACTGGCCCAAGCGGACAGCCGTGAAGGAGCGTTGTCAGCTTAAGTCGGCGGGCTACAGATTGGTTAGGCCACTCAATCTCAAGCGGTAGCTACTGCCTAAGCCTCACCAGCCCCCCGCGAAAGCGACGGAGGTTCATACGGCGGATGAGATGTCGTTGGGCGTAAAAGGTATTGTAGATCGCTGCGTGGGTGGTGAGAAAGCGCTGGTCTGACACCTGGGATTTGAATAGCTGCTGTTGCTGTCGCTCTCGTCGGCGAATCGGAAGGTGAGAGTTTCTGCTGGATTGTTTTCTCGCAGTCGGTCAAGCGAATGTAGGTGCCGCAGGCCAAGTTCGCCCAGCGCCGCCTGGTAGGACCCGAGGCTATCAGTCACGATCTTCTCTGGCTCGGCAGGCTGGTTTCGCAGCAGACGCCGGAGCAAGCTTGAAGGCCGCATTGGCATCCCGCCCTCGCTGAACGACGACGTCTAGCACTTCGCCGTCATCATCCACCGCGCGCAGAAAAACATGCGCTTCCCACCTTATCGAGTAAACGACCTTGTCGAGATGCCAACGGGAAGAAGGGGAGAAGCGAAGCTTCTTCGGCCGCCGTGCAATCTGAGGTCCGAACTTGATCGTCCAGCAGCGGATCGTCTCGTAGCTCACATCGATTCCGCGCGCGGCCATTAACTCTTCAACGTAGCGAAGGCTGAGGTTGAAGCGAAAGTAGAAGCACACGGCTTGACGGATCACCGCCGCTGGAAAGCGATGGCCCTTAAATAAAGTGGCTTCACGAAATGCGATCTCCGATCAGGCCGTTAGGCGGCTCTGAAGTGGAGACAAATTAGCGTTAGACTGACAGCACCACCGCTCAGGGGACCTGGGCGGCCGGTCCTCCGATAGGGAAGGATCATCTGGACGCGATGAATGTCGTCTCGTCCCAGCTTTCGTTTTGTAGGCAAAGTGAAAACCGGATATGCATGACCCGTAGCGATCGGCGCCGCGCGGTGGCGTAGGGAGACATAGTTGCATGGCGGATGGTTCTCGCGTGATGTCGCGCGACACCTCGGAGCGTCGTCGTGAAATCACGACCATGGTTCGAACACGCGGCAGCGTTCAGGTTGCGGCCCTGTCCGAGATGTTTCACGTGTCCATGCAGACCATCCGCAAGGATCTGCAATACCTGGAGGAACGCGGAGTCGCGACGCGCGCCTATGGCGGGGCGATCAGCACCGAGGTGGTCAACGCCCCGGTCGAGCCGGCCATCGAGACCAAGCGGGTCAGCCACACCGAGGCTAAGGAGCGCGTCGGCAGGATGGCGGCAGGCATGGTCAAGCCGGGCGATTCCATCATGCTGGACTCAGGCACGACGACACTTCAGGTTGCGCGCTTCCTGCCCGACGACGAAGATCTGACCGTCGTCACCAACGACTTCGATATTCTGAGCGTGCTTGCGCAGAAGCGAAAGATAAAGATCGTCATGCTTGGGGGGGAACTGCGGCGGCGCAACATGGCCTTTTATGGGGCGCAGACCGTGGCCGCGCTAGACGACCTGTTGCTGGACAAGCTGTTCCTCGGGGTCGATGGGCTCGATACCGAACGGGGCATCACCACCCACCACGAACCCGAGGCCCAACTGAACCGTCGGATGGTCGAGACGGCCCGCGAAGTCATTGCGGTCACCGACGCGTCCAAGTTCGGCAAGATATGCCTTCACCGCATCATCGGCTTGAACGACCTGAACGCCCTGGTCACGGACACGGGCGCGCCGGCCTATATCGATGAAGCGGCCGAGCGGCTGGGGTTTCAGCTTCACAAAGCCTGAAGGGGGGGGCGACGCCGCCTGAAAGGGCGACGCGGCCCGACCCCGTCAGCGGCGCAGGGCCGCGTCGCCCCAGGTGACCACGAGCGGCAGGTCGCTGGTCATGTCTTGCGATCGCGCAACCATCTCCACGATGCGAACGCCGCTTATGTCGGCGGCGAGGGTGCTGGGCGCCGCCCCAAGGCGCATGGGCGCGCTCTCGGCCAGCAGCCTGCCATCGCCATAGACGGCGAAGCGTACCGGATCGCGCGTGTTGCGGGTGGAATCGTCCACACCGACGCTGGCCTGGAAGCGTGTGTAGCCCGCGTTTCGCACTTCCAGGCGTGAGTTAGTCAGCACGCCGAGCCCCGTATCGAAGGCCTGGCCCGCGACCTTCAGGCCCTGGTCGTAGGGTGTGGCGTCGGCCTGGGCGCCGCCCCAGCCGGAATAGGTCGGGCGCTCGCCCGAACCACGCGTCTCACCCCACACATTGCGCATCCGGTGCACGACGGGGTCCGGTTCCGGCGCGATCACGCCATCGACCGCCACATTCACGTCGCCCGGAACTTCGGACAGATAGACGCCGTCGGCCAGCTGCCGGACGCCTGCCGCCTCGAACACCAGGGTCTGGCGCGGCGCCAGCATGAATTCGGCCTCTCCGGTGAAGGTCGAGGCGGACTTGTCCCAAAGGTTCTGAAGCTGGACCGGCGCATCGCCTGCGAACTTCAGATGGGCGGCCGTCAGGGTCACCTCGGTCTCGGCGAAGCCGCGGTTGAAGAGGGCCACGGCCTTCTTTCCATTCGACAGCGTCTTGACGATGATCTGCACGTCGTCCGACGCATAGGCGATGACCCCCTGATGGCCGGCCGGATCCTGGTTCAGCCGCACGATGTCGGCATTGCCCCAGATGTCCATCAGGCTTTGCGGCGCCTGGCGCAGGTCATAGCTGATCAGCAGCGGGGCATTGATCATGGCCCACAGGGCGAAGTGGGACCGGGCCTCGGTCAGATGGTTCTGGTCGAAGTCTCCGTGCCCGACGAAGAGGATGTCAGGATCGTTCCAGGCGCCGGGCTTGGCGTAGAGGGCGCGGGTCGAGGCGCTGTCGAAGTTATGCAGCATCCGCGTCCAGGTCGGGGTGATGTCGCCGCTGGTCCGCCACATGTGGCCGACGTTCTTGCCCCAGGATCGGACGTCGGCCGAACCCCAGTTGCAGATCGCCAGAATATAGTCGCCGTCCGGATTGTGTTTGTGCAGCGACTGGGCGACTTCGCCGTAGAGGGCCTGAACGGCAGGCACGTCGGTGCGGTTGATCGAGACCTGATCGATCAGAGGCGGCACGGGGGTGTAGGCGTGCTCGCGCACCAGCGGGTTGTCTGGCCCATAGACATTGATGCCGCACGCATCGACCTTGATGTAGTCGAAGCCCCATTCAGCGAAGTAGAGCCCGATGTCCTGATCGACATGGCCATGGAGACCGACTTCGCGTTCCGCGGTCGTGCCTTCCGGCAGGTTCGGTGAATGCAGGTCATACGCCTGAGAGCAGGCGTTGCGGCCGATGTCGGTGTAGATGCCGGCCTTCAGGCCCATGGCGTGCAGAGTGTCGGTGAAGGGCCGGAAGCTGGAATCCTGGCCCTCGATCCGCGCGGACGGGAAAATCGCCGTGCGAATCTCCAGACGTCCGTCCGACTGCCGTCGCTTGAGCCACCAGCCGTCGTCGATATTGACGTAGTTATAGCCAAGGTCGGACAGGCCGCTGTCGACCATGGCCTTGGCTGCGCCCAGGACCTTGGCTTCGTCCACCTCGGTGCGAAAGGCGTTCCACGAGTTCCATCCCATGGGCGGCGTTCGCGCCTGCGACCGCTCGGGGATCGACCATGCGCCACGGGCCGCCAAGGGATCGGTTTGAGCGATCGCCGGCCAAGCCAGGCCGAGAAGGCCGCAGACGGCGACGGACGACAGGAGGGTGCGGACGGTCATGGGATCTCCGATCAGCGGCTGGGACGCGAGAAGAACTCGCGCCGTGCATTGGCGTAATAGATTTTGTCGATCACCGACCGGGGCAGGGCCAACCCCTTCGCATCGGCGTCGATGTCATCGACGCGCTGGGTGTCTGCGGTGGCCAGATAGGTCCAGTCCGACGACCACACCTGATGGGCCGACTGCCTGAAGACCTGCGCGTCCTCTCCGGGATTCAGGGTCAGATCGGTGCCGTAGAGAATGCGGTCCTGATACTTGACGAAGAAGTCCCGAACCTTGCGGTGGTCGCGGACGGACTGGTGTTGAATCTGGGCCATGCGGGCGGCCAGTTCGATGACGGCGTTCGGATGGGCGTCGAGGAATTTCGCCGCCTCGTCGACGTTCCATTCCAGGCTGGCCATGTGTGCGCCGACGACGTGAAGGTTCGGATTGCGCGCGACCATCGCATCGCGTCGGGCCATCAGATCCTGATAGCTCGGCATCTCCGGGTGGAGATACATGTGGTACTCGGGATGGGCCGAGAAGTAGAGCCGGTCGTTCCGGGTCGTCATCTGGTCGAGCGGCAGCCAGCAGTTATAGGGTTCGCCCTGATGCGCGATGAGTGGAACGCCCGTGTCGGCTAGGCGGCTGAAGACGGGATCGAAGCCCGCGTCGTCGATGAAGATCAGGGTTCCCTCGGCGTCACGTTCGACCATGCCGATGTTCTTCCACACCTTCACGGCTAGCGCGCCGCGGCGGACTTCGGCATCGATCAGCGCATTGGTGCGGTCCGCCCATCCAGGCTGGCCGAACCCCTGCATCGAGAAGGTCGTGGCGTAATGGAAACGCTCGGGGTTCGCCTCGGCATAGTGGTGCGCCACCTCCGCCTGGTCGCTGATGGAGGGGAAGGCCGGATAGTCGACATTGATCGACAGGATTTCGAAATTGTCGGCCGTCGCCTGGTCGAGGAAGGCGTCGTCGGCGACATTGACGTGCACATGGGCGTCGATCTTGCGCACACCAGCGAAATCCGCTGCGGCGTAGGTTTCGCCCTCAGCAAGGGTGGTGCAGGCGGACAGCGCCGCGCAGGCGAGGAGCGGAGCGGTCACAGCGAGCGCCCAGCGCGTGTTGAACCTCATGATGGTCTCCATCCAACCGAAATCAGCAGACAATGAAACATGTTCAGATGTTTCGTTGTGCATCTTTTTGTTTGCCTTTGGAAAGGGGGCTATGCAAGGCTATTTCCAGGATGATCGTCAAAAGAGGGTGCGACGATGATGACGAAACCTCTTCTTCACCGCCGTGGTCTGCTCGCCCTGCTGGGGGGGACGGTCCTGGCGACAGGTGCGACGGGCGCGGGGCGCGCCTGGGCGGGGCCGGCGGTGGCGCGCGTCGGGGACGACGTTCTGACGGTCGAGTTCGATTCGGCCCTGAACAGTCGGCTGATCTCCGGGCTTGCCGGACAGCCGGTCGCACTGACCGATTTCGCCGCTTCAGAGACGGTGACGCTGCAAGACGACCGGATCATCGACAGCTTCGCCTTCGTCGATCGGAGCCAGGCCGCGATCAGCGACGCTCATGGCCAGGGCGTGCGCCACGTGTTGCGCGGTGTTTCCGCCGAGGGGCTGGAAAAGACCGTCAGTCTGAGCTTCTACGACCGCTATCCCGGTTTTCCGCTGGTGAAGGTCGCCTGGCGCCACACGCGCGGCGAACCGCTGGCGATCAAGAGCTGCCGCGTGGGGGCGCATACGCTGAAGTCGTCCGGCGCGGGCTTCTGGTCCTGGTCCGGCTCGACGCACGCCGATCGCCGCGACTGGGTCCAGCCGGTGAAGGATGGCTTCGAGCAGGCCAACTTCATGGGCATGAACGCCTCCGACTACGGGTCGGGCACGCCGGTGGCCGACGTCTGGCGGCCGGACGCTGGCATCGCCGTCGGCCATATCGAGCTGACGCCGAAGCTGATCTCGCTGCCGATCATCGCTTCGGCGGTGGGTGCGTCCGTGGCTCTGGAAGAGGCGCGGGCCGTGACGTTGAGCCCCGGGGACGCCATGAGCTCGCTCGACGCCTTCGTCACCGTTCACCGGCGCGACTATTACGCGACGCTCGACGCCTATCGTCGGGTGATGGCGGACCGCGGCCTGGCGGCGCCCAAGGCGCCGGAAGGATCGTATGAGGCGATCTGGTGCGCCTGGGGCTACGATCGGAACTTCACCGTCGCCGAAATCGAAGGCACCTACGCCAAGGTCAAGGATCTGGGCTTCAAATGGGCCGTGCTGGACGATGGCTGGCAGACCAACGAGGGCGACTGGGCGCTGGACCCTCGCAAGTTCCGCACTGAGGCGGACATGATCGCCTTTGCGCGCAACATCCGCGCGGCCGGTCTGAAGCCCCGGCTGTGGCTCGCGCCCCTGGCGGTCGATCCGGGGTCGGACCTGCTGCACGACCACACCGACATGCTGCTGCTCGACGAGAACGGCGCGGTGCAGGACGTGACCTGGTGGAACGCCTTCTACCTGTGCCCCGCCTACCAGCCGACGCGGGACTACACCCAGGCGCTGATCCGCAAGATCATCGGCGAGTGGGGCTATGAAGGGCTGAAGCTGGACGGTCAGCACATGAACGGGGTCGCCCCCTGTCACAACCCGGCCCACAACCATGCGCGCCCGGAGGAGTCGGTCGAAAAGCTCCAGGACTTCTGGAAGATGGTCTACGACACGGCGCGCGAAGCCAATCCTGAAGCCGTCGTCGAGTTCTGCCCCTGCGGCACGTCTTACGCCTTCCACAATCTGCCCTACACCAACCAGGTCCCATCGTCGGATCCGTTGTCGTCCTGGCAGGTGCGCCTGAAGGGCAAGTCGCTCAAGGCGCTGATGGGCCGCGACGCCGCCTATGCCGGAGACCATGTCGAACTGAGCGACGGCGGCGACGACTTCGCGTCGTCCGTCGGCATCGGGGCGGTCATCTCGACCAAGTTCACCTGGCCGAACGAGGGCCGGGGCAAGGACGCGAACTTCCGACTGACCGCCGAACGCGAGGCGGTGTGGCGCAAGTGGGCGGATATCTACAACGCCAAGATGCTGCCCAAGGGGAAGTACTTGGGCGAGCTGTACGACATCGGCTTCGACAAGCCGGAAGCCCACGCCGTCGAGAAGGATGGCCGGCTGTACTATGCCTTCTACGCGCCGGAATGGGACGGACAGGTCGAGCTGCGCGGCCTGGGTGAGGGCGCCTATCGCCTGACCGATTATTTCAACGGTGCGGACCTGGGTACGGTGACGGCGGAGGCCGCGCGTATTCCCGCCCGATTCCAGCGGTTCCTGCTGATCGAGGCCGTTCCCATGCAAGGCGCACGCGCGTGACCGACACTCCTGCGACCTCTCCCATCACGCCCGCCGTCACTTCGCGTCGCTGGCTGCTGTTCGCCTTTCTGACGGTCGGTCTGTGGGGGGTATGGGGCGCGTTTGCGGGCATCTCCGCCCAGCGCGGCTTCCCCGAAACGCTGGTCTATTGCGTCTGGGCAGTCACCATGATCTTGCCGGCGGTGGTCGTCATGCAGCGCGAGAAGTGGAAGCTGGATCGCGATCCCAAGTCGATCCTCTTCGGTCTGCTGATCGGCCTGACCGGCGCTGGTGGGCAGATGATCCTGTTCTATGCGGTGACGACGGGTCCGGCCTATCTGATCTTCCCGATCATCTCCCTGTCGCCGCTGATCACCATCCTGCTGTCGTTACTGCTGCTGAAGGAGCGCACCTCGCGGCTGGGGGCGCTGGGTGTGGCCCTGGCGCTGGTCGCCCTGCCCCTGCTCGACTTCTCGCCGCAGGGCTTCTCGTTCACGCAAGGGTCGACGTGGTTTCCGCTGGCCTTGATCATCATGGCCTGCTGGGGCGTGCAGGCCTACTTCATGAAGCTGGCCAACAACCACATGAGCGCCGAGAGCATCTTCTTCTACATGATGCTCAGCGGTTTGCTGCTGACCCCGGCGGCTTTGGCGATGACGGACTTCTCAAAGCCCATCAACTGGGGCTGGGACGGGCCGTGGCTGGCGGCGGTGATCCAGATGCTGAACGCCGTGGGCGCCCTGTTCCTCGTTTACGCCTTCCGGCACGGCAAGGCGATCGTGGTCTCTCCGCTCACCAACGCCGGCGGACCGCTGGTCACCGCCGTGATTTCGCTGCTGATCGTCGGCGTGATGCCGGGCGAATTGAAGATGGTCGGTCTGGCGTTGGCCTTCATCGCGGCGGCGCTTCTGGCGACCGCCGCCTAGTTCGGCTTCAGCGTTGGAAAGTCCAAGTTTCGTCTGCTGATGTATGAAACGCGCCGTGAAGTTTCGGTTTCATTGCTTTGGTTGCGTTTCAGGTGGACTTCAGTAGAGTGGAAACCTGTCACCGAAAGGATTTCCTATGAAGGCGATGCGCGACCTCGTCGCCCGGCACAAGTCCGGGCAGGCTTGTGGCATCTATTCCGTATGCTCGGCGCATCCGCTGGTCATCAAAGCCGCGTGCGTTCACGCGCTCGATACCGGGCTGGACGTGCTGCTGATCGAGGCGACCTGCAACCAGGTCAATCAGGACGGCGGCTACACCGGCATGACGCCGGACAAGTTCCGCGACTTCGTCCACGCCATCGCGCGCGACGCCGGTCTGCCGATCGATCGCGTGCTTCTGGGCGGCGATCACCTGGGGCCCAATCCGTGGACCGGCCTGCCTGCCGAAGAGGCGATGGCGAAGGCGGAAGTGTTGATCGAGCAGTATGTGGCCGCCGGTTTCCGCAAGATCCATGCGGACTGCTCCATGTCGTGCGCCGACGATCCGACGCCCCTGCCGGAAGACACGATCGCTCGCCGCGCCGCGCGGTTGATCAAGATCGCCGAAGCGACGCAGGCGCGCGTCGGCGGCGAGGCCTGCGTCTACGTCATCGGCACAGAGGTGCCTGTGCCGGGCGGGGCCGCCGAAGACCTGCCCGAGTTGGAAGTGACCACGCCCGAAGCGGCGCTGGCGACGATCGAGGCGCACCGCATCATCTTCGCGGCCGAGGGCCTGGCCGAGGCCTGGTCGCGGGTCATCGGCGTGGTCGTCCAGCCGGGTGTCGAGTTCGATCATCACAAGGTCATCGACTACGAGCGCGCCAAGGCGGTCGATCTGAGCGCTGCGCTGCACGGGCAGTCGCACATCGTCTTCGAGGCGCATTCGACCGATTACCAGACCGCCGGAGCGCTCAAGGCCCTGGTCGAAGATCATTTCGCCATCCTCAAGGTCGGGCCGGGCGTGACCTTCGCCCTGCGTGAAGCGCTGTGGGCGCTGGACGCCATCGAACGCGAGTGGATCGGCGAGGAGCGCGCGTCGCGGTTCCGCCATGTCGCCATCGAGCGAATGAAGGCCGATCCGCGCAACTGGGCCAAATACTACCATTCCAACGGAGCGGACCTGGAGTTCGATCTGCAGTACAGCCTGTCCGACCGGATACGCTATTACTGGCCGGACCCGTCCATCGTGGCCGCCCAGGATCAGATGTTCGCCAATCTGACGGCCAATCCGCCGCCGATGGCTCTGATCAGCCAATATCTGCCGGCGGCCAACGCCGCCCTGCGCGAGGCCGCGCTGCCCTCAAATCCGACCAATCTGGTGATCGCCCATATCGGCGCGACCCTGGAAGCCTATCGGACCGCCTGCACCCCCGAGCCGGAGTTCGCTTATGTCTGACGTCACCCAATTGGGGCTCGAAGAGTCCGAACTGGAGCGGCTGGGGGGGCTGTGGACTGCGCGCGAGATTGCGCAGCAGCCGGCGATGTTGCGCGAAACCCAGAAGCTGTTGATGGCCCGCCGCGCCGAGATCGAGGCGTTTCTGGATCCGCTTTTGGCCCTGCCTGGACTTCGCATCATACTCACGGGCGCGGGGACTTCGGCCTTCGCCGGCGAATGCTTGGCGCCGGTGCTGTCGGCGCGTCTGGGCAGGCGGGTCGAGGCCATCGCGACGACGGACCTGGTCTGCGCCCCCCACCTCTATTTCGAGGCCGAGACGCCGACCCTGCTCGTGTCGTTCGGCCGCTCCGGCAACAGCCCGGAAAGCGTAGCGGCGATTGAGCTCGCGGACCGTCTGGTGAAGACCCTGAGCCATCTGGTGATCACCTGCAACGCAGAAGGCGCCTTGGCCGCCTATGGTCAGGGGCCGCGTGGCCTGACCGTGCAACTGCCCGAGGCCACGCACGACCGCAGCTTCGCCATGACATCGAGCTTCTCGTGCATGATGTACGCCGCCCTGGCGGTGTTCAGCGGCCTGGCCGTCATGGACGCACGGGTCGAGGCCATCGCGCGCGCCACCCAGGCGGTGATCGCGAACTATACCTCGGTGATGCAGTCCGCCGCAGCGGAGGGCTATCAGCGCGTCGTCTATCTGGGCAGTCACATCTTCAAGGGTCTGGCCAGGGAATCGGGGCTGAAGCTGCTGGAGCTCACCAACGGCGCGCTGGTGACGATGTTCGATTCACCGCTGGGATTCCGGCATGGCCCCAAGACGATCGTGAACGATCGTACGCTGATCGTCGTCTTCTTCTCGAATGACGCCTACACTCGCAGCTACGACATGGACCTTTTGGACGAGCTGCGCCGCGACAACGACGCCGCCCGCGTCATCGCCATAACGGCCCAGGAGGGTGTGGGATTGTCCGAGCAGGACCAGATCAGCGTACAGGGCCTGACGGCCTCGGACGATGCGGACCTGCTGTTCCCCTATATCGTGGCGCCCCAGATGCTGGCCTTCTTCGAGTCCCTGCAGCTGGGTTTGAATCCCGACAAGCCCAACACGTCAGGCACTGTGAATCGGGTTGTGCAAGGCGTGCGGATTCACGAGTTGAGCTGATGCGGGGGCAGGGAGAGTGAGCCTGTCTGACGGGTGTTATCTGGGCGTGGACGGCGGCGGCACCAAGACCGCCTTCGTGCTGGTTGACCGCGCCGGCCGCGAGCTTGCCCGACACGAGGGCGGTTCCAGCTATCACGTCGATATCGGCGTCGAGAGGCTGCACGTTCTGCTCCACGACGGCGTCCATTCGGTGCTGCGGCAGGCAGGGGCGTCGGCGGATGACGTTCTCTACGCCTTCTTCGGATTGCCCGCCCATGGCGAGGATTCGCAGATCCAGCCCGTTCTGGACGTCATTCCAGAGGCTTTGCTTGGGCATCGCCGCTATGCCTGCGGCAACGACATGATCTGCGGCTGGGCCGGCTCGCTCGCCGGCGAGGACGGGATCAATATCGTCGCCGGCACCGGCTCCATCGGATACGGCGAGCGCCAGGGCCTGTCCGCTCGCGGCGGCGGATGGGGCGAACTGTTCTCGGACGAGGGCTCCGCCTACTGGATCGCCATCCAGGGGCTGAACGCCTTCTCGCGCATGTCGGATGGTCGCCTTTCGCGCGGACCCCTGCATGATCTGCTGGTGCAAGAGTTCGCCCTGACGAACGACCTGGACCTGTGCGCCCACATCTATTGCAGGAGCGCGCCCCAACGTGACCGGATAGCCGCCATTTCGAGGCTGGTCGCGCGTGCGGCCGTGCAAGGTGACGAGGCCGCACGTCGCATCTTCGTCGACGCGGGCGAAGCCCTGGCCCAGATCGTGGACACCATCCGACAGCGGCTGGAGTATCGGCCCGGAGAACCCGTAAACCTGTCCTACTCAGGCGGGGTGTTCCAGAGCGGCGAGCTGATTCTTGATCCCTTCAGGCGGCGGCTTTCGGCCTGTTCGCCGGACTACAGGATCATTTCGCCGCGCTACAGCCCGGCCATCGGCGCCGCCATCTATGCGGCGCGTCTCGACGGCGCATCGCTCGGCATCGCCGTCGCCGCCTGATCGGGCCGTCGCATCTCGATTGTCTGGGCCTGGACCTGGACCGCGGACGTCATGAAGTGACGAGGTCGAGAGATGTCGGTAGGCCCCAATTCGAGACCCTTATGACCTCTTTCGCCCCTGGTTCCGGGTTGGCTCAGGCGAGGCGTGCGCCCCTTGAGCAGGATATTTGCCGACGGCAGCGGTCATGTCGGCTCTGCGGATGCTCCCGCCAAGAAGTTTCGTTACGTATCTATTTGACAGTTTCGCGAAACCGTAGTTCCCTTTTGTAGCGTTTTCTTGACTGAACCGAAGCCTCGGCAGTTCAAGCGGCGTTCGTCGATCATGCGGGAAAAGGGGATCGCAATGTCACGTCGTCTATCACTTCGAACAGCCGCTCTAGCGGGCGTCGGTTTCGCAGCCTTGTTGTCCGTCGGCACGGCTCACGCCCAGTCAGCCGACGCTGATGAAATCGAAACAACGGCTGACCAAGCCCAGCAGGTCGATGAGATCGTCGTCGTGGGGACGCGGGGAAGCATCGCCCGCGCGGTGGGTCTGAAGCGCGAATCCGGCACGGTGCAGGATTCCATCAGCGCGCTCGAACTGGGCATGTTTCCGGACGACAACGTCGCCGACTCCCTGAGCCACATCACCGGCGTTTCGATTTCGCGTACTGCGGGCGGCGAGGGGCAGAGCGTCAGCGTTCGGGGATTGGGCCCCGAATACACGCTGTCGACCTTCAACGGCCGCATCCTGGCGACCGACGGCGCGGGACGCGACTTCGCGTACGATGTCCTGCCTTCCGACGTCATCAGCGGCGCCGATGTCATCAAGGGCGCCGAAGCGGCGAACACGGAGGGCGCGATCGGCGGCCTGATCAACCTGCGCTCCGCCAGCCCCTTCGACCAACGCGGCCAGCACGGAATCATCCGCGTCGAGGGCGACCGCAACCAGATGTCCGAGTTGGACGGCAGCAAACTGTCGGCCGTCTACAGCAACACCTTCTTCGACGGCACCTTCGGCCTGATCCTAGGGGTCGTGAGCGAACGGCGCGACGACCGTTCGGACGTCGCCGGCAATGACGGCGGCTGGACCCGCAACCCGGATCCGACGGACGAGAGCTGGCTGTGGGGCAACGCCTGGGGCGGCAATATCGACCCGAACGGCAACGGTGAACTGGACGTCGAGGAGTACGGCCTGATCGGTCCTGGCCAGTTCCGCGTGGGTTCGATTCTGGAGAAGAAGAAGCGGACCGCCTATACGGCGAAACTGGAATGGCGTCCGACCGACAACTTCCGCCTGGTCGTCGATGGCCTGTCGACCAAGCTCGACTCACCACAGGTCGGCTACCAGCAGTCCTTCTACACGCTGTATGCGCCCGGCCGCTGGTCGAACATGGTGATCAATGACGGCATCGTCACCAGCTTCGACATGGCCAATCCCGATCCTGAGCAACGCCTCAATCCGGAACTGCTGAACCAGACCACCTACCGGGTCGTGGAGACCCAGCTTTACGGCGTGAACGCCCAGTGGGACGTGACCGACAGCCTGACCCTGACCGGCGATGTCTATCGCTCGACGTCCAGCCGGAACTCGGGCGGTCAGGACAGCTATGTCGTCCTGCGGATGAACCAGGCCAATACCGCGCAGATCGCGCTGAACGGCGCCTATGTGCCCGACGTCACCATCAACTTCGATGACGGTCGCGATCTGTCCAGCGGCCTGGCCAACGGCGAGTTCACGGATTCGGATTTCAACACCCACTACTTCTCGCTCGCAGGCGACAATATCGAGGACGAAATCACCGGCGCCGCCTTCAACGGTCGTTGGACCGCAGGTATCGGCTGGCTCGACAATGTGCAGTTCGGCGTCAACTATACGGATCGCAGAAAGTCGCGGGATCTGGTCAACAACTCTCTGACGGGCGGCGCCGACTACTATTCCGGGACCTACGCGATCAATGTCGGGAATCTGGGCGGCGGCGTGATCTCGAACAGCTTCACCTTCCCCAACTTCATGAGCGAGTTGAACGCGAAATTCCCGCGCACCTTCCTGGCCTTCGACATCGCCAGCTATCAGGCGGCCTTGGCCGCCTATGACGGCAATCCGCGCCCCGGCGGCGGCGTTTACGACTACGCGGCGGCTGCGCCGGTGTGGAACCCGCTGCAGAGCTATCGCGTCAGCGAGGAATCCTGGGCCGGCTTCCTTCAAGCCAATCTGTCGGGCGAGCGCTGGAGCGGCAACATCGGCGTCCGCGTGGTCCAGACGAACACCAGCGCCCAGGCCTGGGACGCCAAGATCCTCGACATCATCGAGAATGGCGCCTTCAACTATACGGCGGTGTACGACAACCCGACGGCGATCACCCAGGACAACGACTACACCTAC
This sequence comes from Brevundimonas sp., assembly GCF_046295075.1. Lineage (GTDB taxonomy): Bacteria > Pseudomonadota > Alphaproteobacteria > Caulobacterales > Caulobacteraceae > Brevundimonas. The sequence goes on from NZ_JBKBOC010000002.1 coordinate 196,285, forward strand.
GTCTTGCCGTCGATAAATCTGAACTATCGCATCACCGAGGAACTGCGTCTGCGTCTGGGCGCGGCCAAGACCATGGCCCGTCCGTCGGTCGAGACCCTGGCGCCGACGAACACCACCGAAAGCGTGTCATGGGGCGAGTTCACCCAGATCTACGGCGGCAACGCGGCTCTGAAGCCGTATTCGGCCGTGCAGTATGATGCGTCGCTGGAATACTATTTCCGCCCGAACTCGATCTTCAACATCGCCGTCTTCAAGAAGGACATCGAGGACCAGATCACCACCAGCTGGGAACCGGGGCAGGACATCGGCGTGCCGGGGTATCTGTTCAACGTCCAGCGCCCGATCAACGGCGACACGGCCGAGGTGCACGGCGTCGAAATCGGTCTGCAGCACTTCCTGGACAACGGCCTGGGCGTGCGGGCGCAATACACCCGCAACTGGTCCAAGAGCTATGTCGGGGATCTGGAGCGGCCGCTGGAAGGCATCGCGCCGTCGGTCTATTCGCTGGGCCTCTTCTACGAGCGTGGGCCGCTGTCAGTGAGCGCGTCGGCGGACCATACGGATGGTTTCGTCACCGCGATCAACGTCCTGGGTGAAGGCTACAACGAAGAAGCCGACCCGATCACCTGGGTCACGGCCCATATTTCCTACAAGGTGACGGACAACATCGACATCTCGCTGGAGGGCCAAAACCTCCTGGATGAAGCGAACACCTATTCGATCAACGGCAACCCCTTGCTGCCCCAAGGCTATTATCGATACGGGGCGTCCTACAAGCTGGGTGTGAGCTACAGGTTCTAAGCCGCCTGCGCCGCAATCCCACGTGGCCGAGCCCGTCGCTTCCGCATCAACGCCGATGCGTAAGCGACGGAGTGTCTCGCGGCCCCAGCCTGGTGCATGCATAGCAGGCAGCCCAAGAGCCTCATGGCCGCGTCATCGTCCCGGCGTCGCCGGATGACGAGATCGGGCATTTCCCCTTAGCGTTTAGACTGACAGCTCGCGAGTGGCACATGCTTGCGGTGTGAGGAGACTTTCTATCTTTGGACTGACAGCACCGCCACCCCGCAACTATGTTGTCTCTACTATCTCAAAGTCAGCAGCATGAGCCGCGTCACCGGACGCTGACCCGCTCATAGCCCTGTACTGACAGCCTATGAAAAGCGCCTGGATGCTCAGATCGGTGAGGCTTTTGCGACGGCGTCGAGACGCCTAGCTTCACACAAGTGCAGCTGGGCAACCGATGGGGGTCACTTCCCGACAAGCGCAGAAGTAAGAACCGCACCACGTAATGGTTCACCTAAGGCGCGGACGAACCGGGCTGGCGTGCCAGTCGGCGCGTTCTGGCGACGTGTGATCGTCCGAACGCCCTTGGGGATGTCGCCGTCGTCAGTCCGATCGGAGAACCGGTGCGGGGCGCCGCGACAGGGCGTGCAGGGCCGCCAAGCCGCCGCCCAGGGCCGCGATCCCCGTGGCCCCGGTCAGCAGCAGGACGACGCCGGTCCAGTCCATGCTCCAGGTCGCCTTGAAGGCGAGGGTCACGACCGGCCATGCGCCGGCGGCGCCCAGGAGCAGGCCGGCGAGGCCGGCGATGGCGCCGACCAAACTGTATTCGACGAGGTAGGCGGTCAGAATCTGGGCGTGGGAGCCGCCCAAAACTTTGAGGACGGCCGCCTCGCGCGCCCGCTCGCGCACGCCCGCGGCGATGGCCCCGATCAGAACGAGCAGGCCGGCGAGACCGGCGACGGCCGCGGCCCCGCGGATGGCGAGAGCGAGGCGGTCGAACAGGGTGGCGGCGGCCTCAAGCTGTTCGCGGACGCTGATGATGTTCACTTCGCGGAAGTCTGCGCCAAGCGTCTGGGTCAGGGCCCTTTCCTCGGCGCGTGTAGCGCGGGCGATGGCGACGCTGCGGGGATTGGCGCCTTCGATGGCGGCGGCGTTGAGGACGAGCAGGAAGTTGGTCCCGAAGCCGCCCGGTTCGGTCCGGCGCAGGGCGGCGATGCGGACGTCCATCTCTCGACCGAGCAGTTGCAGGGTCAGGCTGTCGCCGACCTTGAGATCGGCCGCCTTGGCCAGATCTTGCGAGAGGGCGATCTGTGGCGGACCGGCGTAGTCGGCGGCCCACCACCGGCCGGAGACGATGTTGGCATCGTCCGGCGCGCCGGCGAGCGCGGTCATGAGAATGTCCTGATCGAAGGCCCAGCGTTCCCCTTGAGGCAGGGCGTCCAGATCGACGGGCGCGCCCTTCAACCGCACGATCCGCCCCGTGAGGAGAGGAAGTCGCCGATAGCGATCCGGTCCGGGGTCGACCATCGCCTGGGCCACCGTCGCATCGAACGCCGCCCCGCGATCCGCCGGGATTTCGGTGAAGACCACGGACGGGGCCGATCGCGGGGCGACCTCGGTGATCTGGCCGAGAAGGCTGGACTGGATGAGGACGACCATGGCCAGAAGCGCGACGCCCAAGCCGATGGCGGGGGAGGCGGTGCGCGCCGCCGAGCGGGGGCCGGCGAGATTGGCCAGCCCCAGGCGCACCGCGCCGCCGGCGTGTCGTCTCAGGCGTCCGGCGAGGGCTGCCGCCGCCCGGCCGAGCAGCCACAGAAGGGCGAAGGCGATGACCGTGCCGCCGATTAATGCCGCCGCCGCAAGTTTCGACGGCGCGGTCCACAGTGCCAGGCCCGCAAGTCCGAACGCGGCCAGCACGGCGAACATCAGTTCGACACCGAGGACGGGCCGGTCGGTGAGCTGGCGACGGAACAGGGCCGACGGCGGCGTCGCACGGGCGCGGGCCAGGGGCGCGAGCGCGAAGGCGGCGGCCGCCAGAAGGCCGAAGGCCCCCGCCTTGACGAGCGGCGCGGGATAGACGGCGAAGAGGGCGGGGATCGGCAGGCTGTCCTTCGCCAGCACGCCGATGACGAGCGGCACGACGGCGCCGATTACGAGACCGATGGCGACCCCGACGGCGGCCAGCACCCCGATCTGGATCAGATAGATGTCGCGGATCAGCCCACCCTCCGCGCCGAGGGCCTTCAGCGTCGCGATCGACGGCTTGCGGCCTTCCAGATAGGCCGAGACGGCGCCCCCGACGCCGAGCCCGCCGGCCACGAGAGACGCCAGGCCGATGAAGCCGAGGAAGTATTCGAGCTGATCGATCAGTCGCCCGGCGCCGGCGGCGGCCTCGGACCGATCCCGGGCTTCGAGCCGAGCCTGCGGAAAGCGTTTCTCTATGACCGCGATGGCGGCCTTGGGATCGACGTCGGCGGGAAGGGCGATGCGCACCGCCTCGCCGAACAGGCCGCCGGGAGCGAGCAGGCCGGCCCGTTCGACGGCGGGGACCGTCGTCACCACGCGGGGACCCAGCGCAAAGCCCCGGCCCAGCCGGTCGGGTTCGGCCAGAAGGACGGCGCGCGCGACGAACGGCGTTCCGCCCACCGTGAAGGTGTCGCCGAGCCTGAGGGCGAGGCGGTCCAGCAGTCCCTGTTCGACGACGGCGCCTGCCACGCCGTTCTCGACGCGCAAGGCCGTGGCCAGATCGGGCGCGCCGGACAGTTCGACCGCGCCGACCAGGGGATAGGCGGCGTCCACCCCACGCATGTCCACGAGGCGACGTCGGCCGGCGCCGGCCTCGGCCATGCCGTTAGCCCGCACCGAATAGGCGACCGGACCCAGGGCGGCGAACGCGGCGCGTTGGTCGGGGCTGAACCGGCCCTGGTCGAGGCTGAAGACGACGTCCCCGCCGAGGATCTCCCGCGCCTGACTGGCCAGCCCCTGGCGGAAGGCCTCGGCGGTCGAGCCCGAGGCGGCGATCGCCGCCACGCCCAGCGCCAGACAGGCCAGGAAGATGCGGAACCCCGCGATCCCGGAGCGGAGCTCGCGGCGGGCGAAGCGGAAGGCGAGCTTCACGCGGAGGCCTGCGAGGGGGTGACGACCTGGCCGTCGCGCATCGTCACGATCCGGTCCGCGCGGGCGGCGAGACGGTCGTCATGGGTCACCAGGACCAGGGCCGCGCCGCTGTCGCGCACGAGGTCGAACAGCAGGTCGGCGACCAGGGCGCCGTTGGTTCCGTCCAGATTGCCGGTCGGTTCGTCGGCGAACAGGAGTTCCGGCCCGACGGCCAGGGCGCGGGCCAAGGCCACGCGCTGCTGTTCGCCGCCCGACATCTGATGGGGATAGTGCGACCGCCGGGCGCCCAGGCCGACCCGCTCCAGCCAGTTGCGCGCCTGAGCGACCGCATCAGGCCGGTGAGCCAGCTCCAGCGGCGCGGATACATTCTCCTCGGCCGTCATATTGGGAAGGAGGTGAAAGCTCTGGAACACCAGGGCGGCGCGCCCCCGACGCAGACGGGCGCGGCCGTCTTCGCCCAGAGCGGCCAGATCCTGATCGAACAGCATCGCCCGGCCGCAGGTCGGCGTCTCCAGGCCGGCGGCGATGGAGATCAGCGACGACTTGCCCGACCCGGAGGGGCCGACGATGGCGACCGTCTCTGCGGGCGCCACGACCAGGTCCACGCCGCGAAGGATCTCCACGGGCCCTGCGGCCGAGGGCAGGGTGAGGACGACGCCGTCGAGGACGAGCGGAGCGGCTGAAGCCATCGATATGTCGCTTGCTGCATTGGGAGGAGGAAGGTCGGTCCCTATATGGGTGCGCAGATCATGACTCCAAAGCCCTCCTCGCCCATGCCGCCTATTCCTCGCCGCACGCTCCTGACCGGAGGGCTGGGGCTCGTGCTCGCCGGATGCAGCCCCTCGGAAGAGAACGCGTCAGAGACGCCGGCTAAGCCCTCGGCTTCCGCTCCGCCCACGACGGTCCCTGCGGGCGCGCCGGAGAAGATCGTGACCCTCTTGGGTGATTCCATCACGGCCGGCTTCGGCTTGCCATCGGCCGAGGCTCTGCCGGTGCGACTGGAAGAGGCGTTGCGTGCAAAGGGGCTCAGGGTGAGGGTTCGCGGGGCCGGGGTGTCGGGCGACACGACCGGCGGCGGGCTGGCCCGGGTCGGCTACAGCGTCCAGGACGACACCGATCTGTGCATCGTCGCCCTTGGGGGCAACGACATGCTTCAAGGCGTGGATCCGAAAACGGTCCGGGCCAATCTGGAGGCCATCATCGCATCGCTGAAGGCGCGCGACATTCCCGTCCTGCTGGCGGGGATGAGAGCGCCACCGCAGTACGGCGCCTACGCCGCCGAGTTCGACCGCATCTTCGTGGATCTGGCGCGCCAGGACGATGTCCCGGCCTATCCCTTCCTGTTGGAAGGCGTGGCCCTGGATCGTCGCTACAACCAGCCAGACGGCATCCACCCCAACGCCCAAGGCGTGCGCATCATCGCCGAAGGTCTGGCGCCGGTCGTGGCGACCGCACTGTCTGGCGGCTAGGGAGACGGCGAAGGTCATGGGATCGCCCTTGAACCCCCGTTCGCCCATCGCCATCTCGGGTCTGCCCTTCCTGGGCGTTTCCTCCCAAATCGACTTCCGGCCTCGTCGCCCTGTGCGACGGGGCTGATTTTTGTCCGGAACGATCTCCTGTCCGAGCGCGCCATGCCCAAAGCCAACGACACCGTCCATCTGCGCTTCACGCTGAAGGGCGAAAGCGGCCCGTTCTGGCAGACAAATGCAACGGTCGCCTCGGTCGGCAGTGGAACCGCCCTGCTCGATGGCCTGGATCGCCAGATCGTCGCGCCCGTCGCCGACTTCCGGCGGGCAGGCGAGGGCCGCTGGACCCTCGATTTCGAGGTGCGATCAAGGCCCTGATAGGATCGCGTTTTCGCACGATTGCGCACTTCTCACGCGGAATGTCCGCTTCTGGTGCTTCTCGGACACTTGCCGACAATGAAATTTTGGCATCGCTTGCTTGGCTATCCTGCGGCACCACTCCCGACTAGCGGAAGCGGCCGGTCCACCGATCGCCTTCGAGCTTCAAAAACGGCCGGCTATTCCGCCGGGGTCGGTTGACGGAGCGACACCCGGCGGCAGCGGGTCCACCTATCTTCCGTATGGAAATGGCGCCGACAGAACCTTCTGTTGTCGTGTGGCCCCGATCGTGGGAGCCTGCTGCATCGTTTGGCGCAAAGAAACGCGCTTCGTGATTGAGCGGGCGTCTTCGAGCCTGCGTCGGAGACCTTCGCTTGCCGACCTTGAAGCGCGTCGTAATCACGAGACCCTACCAGCAAGCCCTGTTGGCCGCGTTGGCTGTCGCCGTCCTGCTGGGGCTGGCCTTCGTCGGACTAGAGCTTCGGCTTGAATTTGATCGCGCGCGCGCATTGCGAGCCGAGGTCGAGCGATCCCATGTGGCCCGCGCCCAGTTGCTGCAAATCTTCTCGTCGATGCAGGACGCCGAGACGGGCCAACGGGGCTATGTGATCACGGGACAGGCCAGCTATCTGGAGCCCTATAACAGCGCGGCCCGTGCGCTGGGGGCCGAATTGCCGCGGCTGAAGGCGCTCTATCGCGACAATCCCGAACAGGCGGCCAATCTGGCTTGGCTGGAGACACTGATCGCCCGCAAACAGGCGACGATGCGGGCGGGTATCTCGGCGCACGACACCCAGGGTCGCGAGGCCGGGCTCGACGCGGTCTCCAACGGCGTCGGAAAGGCGGCGATGGACGATATTCGCGTCGCCGTCGACCGGATGGTGGCCGTCGACGCCCAGGCGCTTGCTGATGTGACGCGGCGCGCAGATGCCCGCAGCCGTATGACCGAACGTTTGGTGGCAGGCGTGTTCCTGCTGCTGATTGCGGTGGTCGCGTCGAGCGGTTTTCTGGTCTGGCGTTATGTTCGGACGCGCCGCGTGCTGCTCGACGCGGTGCAAGCGACGGCCGCACGTCAGACGGCCATTTTCGACAGCGCCATCGACGCCATCCTGACGCTGAATCCCAGCGGCAGCGTCGAGACGCTGAACACGGCGGCGACGCGCATGTTTGGCTGGACCGCGCCTGAACTGGGGCGTCGCGATGTTTCGGTCTTGATGGATTTGGGCGGCGATGGAGAAACAGCTTTCCTGACCCGGATCGGCGCCAATCGCGAAGATTTCGAACAGGGCGTCGTGCGTGAACTCACCGCCCGCCGCCGTGACGGCACGACCTTCCCCGTGGATGTGGCCTTGAGCCCGATGACTTTGCCGACGGGCGTGCACTTGGTGGCGGTGATCCGTGACATTTCGGAGCGGCGTCGCGTGGAGGAGATGAAGCAGCAATTCGTCTCTACCGTCAGTCATGAGTTGAGGACGCCCTTGACCTCGATCGCGGGGTCTTTGGGCCTGCTGGTCGGGGGGGCGGGCGGCGTGCTGCCTGAGAAGGCGGGTCGGTTGATCGGCATCGCTCATTCCAACAGCCAGCGGCTGGTTCGGCTTATCAACGACATCCTGGATGTGGAGAAGATCGAGTCGGGTCAGATGACGCTGGATCTGGCGTCGCTGGACCTGCGCGACATTGCGCTGCGCTCCCTGGACAGCGTGCGGGGTTTCGCCGACGGCCTGGGGGTCAGCCTGGCGCTAAGCGAGGGTGCCGAGGCGCCTGTCAGCGGCGATGCTGATCGGCTGGTGCAGGTGGTGGTCAATCTGCTGTCCAATGCAGCCAAGTTCTCGCCTTCGGGCGGGGTGGTCGAGGTCAGCGTCGTGCCCGAGGCGCGGATTGCGCGGCTTAGCGTGCGCGACCATGGGCCGGGCATCCCCGACGCCTTCCGCGCGCGCATCTTCACCAAGTTCGCCCAGGCCGATGGCTCCGACACCCGCCAGCGCGGCGGGACAGGGCTGGGGCTCGCCATCGCCCGCGAGATCGCGGAACGACACGGAGGGCGGCTGTGGTTCGAATCGACACCCGGCGAGGGTGCGACCTTCCATCTGGACCTCCCGTTGGCCATCCGGGTTTCCGATACGGTCCCCGGAACCGGCCCGAGATTGCTGATCGTCGAGGATGATCCCGACGCCGCCGAGGTGCTGCGCGTCATGCTGGAGCAGGACGGGTTCGAGGCCCATGTCGTCGCCACCGCGCGGGGGGCGCTCGACGTGGTTCGGCAGGAGCGTTACGCGGCCGTTCTGGTCGATCTGCAGCTGCCCGATGCGGACGGGATCGGTCTGATTCGCGCCTTGCGGGGCCATGCGGCGACACGGGATCTGCCTGTTGTCGTGGTGTCGGCGGACGTGGCGCGCGGCAAGGCGCGTGGACGGTCGTTGGAGGTGCTGGACTGGCTGGAGAAGCCGTTCGATCAGAGCCGGCTGAGATCGGCCGTCGCTTCTATCCTGGATAGACTGGAGACGCGCCGTCCCTCGATCCTTCATGTGGACGACGATCCGGATATCCTCCAGGTGACGGCTTCGACCCTGGCGGGGGTTGCAGAAATGTTGGGAGCGGGCAGCTTGGCCGATGCGCGCCGCGCTCTGGCCGTCGCGCGTCCCGATCTGGTGATCCTGGACCTCGGCTTGCCGGATGGGTCGGGTCTGGAGCTTCTGAAAGAGTTGGGAGACGATGCAGGCGGATCGATTCCGGTCGTCGTCTATTCTGCCCAGGAGATGGACGCCGCGCTGGGCGAAAGGGTCGAGGCCGTGCTGGTGAAGTCGCGCACCTCGCTGGCGCACCTGGCCCGTACCGTGCGGCGTCTCACCCACAAGGACGTTCGCAACTGAGCACTGGAGCCGCCATGCCGATCACCCTGATGCACGTCGACGACGAGCCGGACATCCGCGAGGTGGCGGCCATGGCGCTGGAGCTCGATCCCGAGATCAGCCTGACCAGCATGGCGTCCGGTGAAGCGGCGCTGGAGCAGCTGTCGGCGGGCGCACGTCCCGACGTGATCCTGCTGGATGTCATGATGCCGCAGATGGATGGACCCGGCGTGCTGTCGGCGCTGCGCCGGATGGAGGGGCTGGCCGAGACGCCGGTCATCTTCATGACGGCGCGCGCACAATCCGGAGAGATCGATCGTTTCAAGACCCTGGGGGCGATCGGCGTCATCACCAAGCCGTTCGACCCAATGACCCTGGCCAGTCAGGTCCGGGATCTTTTGGCCGAAGCCCGCGCTTGACCGTCGATCCTCTGGCCGAGTTGCGCGACCGTTTTCGCAAGAAGGCGAAAGAAGAGGCGTCGGCCATTCGTCTGGCCTGGGCAAGAGGCGCGGAAGGGCTTCAGGACGTCGAGCATCTGGCCCACGGCCTCGCGGGCGCAGCGGGCATCTTCGGCTTCGTCGAAGTCGGAGCGGCGGCAGTGGCGGTGGATGGGCGTTTCGCAGCGGGTGAGGTTCCCCGGGAGGAAGAGGTCGACGCGCTGGTGTCCGCCATCGACCGAATCTGACTATTCGTAGTCGATGGTCAGGGGCAGGGTGGTCAGGACGGCGCTGTCCGAAGCCGGCCCCTGCTGTCGCAGCCGACCCGTAATGCGCAACAGATCGCGACCGTCCGCATCCATGTGGGACACGCGCACGGTCGAGACATCGCCGGTATTGGCGCTCCAGATCTGGACATCCTCCACGATCGACACCCCCTGATCGGAGGTCAGGGTTTCCGGCACGCGGATGCGATAGACCCGCCCGGGATCGCCGCGGACCATCACGACCGACGGCGCATCGGGGCGGCTCGCATCAGACACGACCGATAGCGACGCCGACAAGGTGTCCGGCTGAATCGACCTGACGTGGACGGCCGCGACGCTCAGGCTGCGCTGCACCTCCAGCGAGCCCCGCGCTGTCTGGGCGAAGGCCGGCGCCGTGACCAAAGGGGCGATCAGAGATGCGATCAAGGCGAGACGAGCGATCATTGAACCAGGGCCACGGTGACGATGTAGTCGTAGCTGTGGTTTCCGCTGGCGGCGTTGGCGGCCAGGGTCACGTCCATGCCCAACCGCAGGGTGGCGCTGCCGAGCAGGCCCAGCGGATTCAGGTCGAACACCAAACTGGCTCCTTCGGATGGCGCAGACCCGCTGCGATAGCTGGCGCCCGACAGTGATGAGACGCGCAGTTTCGATATGGTTGCGGGTCCTGACCCGGCGACCGGCGTGATCGTGACCCGCACATAGCGCAGGGCGCACAGGCCCGACAGGTTCAGCAGACCGCAGTTGATGGTCAGGGTCGGCGTTGTCACCGACGCACTGGACAGGCGGATGGCGTTGCCGGAGACGCGGGTCACAGTTCCCGTGGCCGAGATGCTGAAGACCGTCGTCGCATTGCCCCGGATTGTCGTACCCAGGGCGGGCGCGGTGGCGGGCGACCTCGTAACCGTCGCCTGAGCCTGAGCGCCTTGGGCCGCCGCCAGCAGGGCGCCGATCGCGAACAGGGGGGCCAGGACACGGTTCATGGCTGACCATCCTGGCCCAGGCGCACACGCACCTCGCCGCCCCGAACAAAGCCGCCGTCAGCCGGCACAAACAAAGTCACCGGCGCCGCCAGGCTCATGCCATGCGTTCGGGCCTGATCCGTCTGGAGGCGTAGGGCGTAGGCGCCGGGCGGGACGCCTTCGAAGAACAGGACGCCGGCGTGGTCGCTGCGCGCCTGGATCGCTTGGCCGTCGCGTTCGGCGACCAGTTCGACGTCCAGCGCCGCCAGCGGACGCGCTGCGCCGTCGTCTCGTATGAACAGGGCGGTCAGTTCGACCTCGGCGCTGCGCGCCATCGGCCGGTCGATGACGAGGGTGCGTCCGGCGCGGGGCACGATCTCGATCACGCCGGCGCCGCCGATCAGGAAGGGATCGTCGATCGCCTCGTCGTTCAGGCGAATACGCGCGACGGCGGCGTCCCCGAGGCCGGTGGCGAAGACGCGACCCGCCTCGTCGGTCACCTCGGCGCCGGCAGGCGTGTCCACGACCAGGCCGCCGACGCCCTGTTCGTCCGTTTGGCGCAGGCCGTCGCCGTTGGCGTCGATCCAGGCGTTGACCGCTACTGCTCCACCACCGGCTACGCCGGGTCGGGTCATCTCGTAGCGACGCTCAAGCGGATCATAACCAAAACCGAAGCCCAGTTGCAGACCGATGCGCCAGTCCTTGCGCTCGGTCTCATAGGCGACGTTCAGCGCCAGATCGAAACGCCGCGCGCGCCACAGGTTCGAGGCCTGGAAGCTGGTCGCCGGCCGGGGGCCGATGGCGCGCACGACGCCGAGGCGCAGGGCGTTGGCGTCACTGATTTGCCAGTCCACGGTCGCATAGGCGGTGTCGACGCCCGGATCCGGCGACAGCTCATAGGACACGCCCGCACGCGCCTGCAGCCGGGCCGAGATAAGGGTGGTGACATCGCTGGCGCCCAGCCAGCGACGGCGGCTGGCCAAGGCGGTCTTTTCGGCCTCATAGACGACGCTGCTGGAGGCGTAATAGCGGCCTATGGGCGCTGAGGCTCGCAGTTCGGCATTGGTCGTCAGACTATCGTCCGCGCGCTGAAGCCTGCGCACATTGAACGACAGCGGCACGGCCAGTCCTCGGGGACCCGATACCTGACCGTCCAGCCGCAAGTCGGTGGCGCGGGCCAGCGGCGCTTGGTCGCTGACGCCCAACTGTCGAGTCTCATCGATAAAGTCGCCGGCGTATTCCGAATGGCGGCCGACGATAGAAACGCCAAACGGCCGCGCCGCTGCGCCCAGGGTGACGCCCCGCCCGCCCTGATCGTCGAAGGCCGCGTCGACCTGGGCCGCCACGGCGCCCAGGGATCCGCGTAGACCCAGACTGCCCAGGGTGCGGGTCGCCTGACCCTGGGGCCGATAGCGGGCGGCGCCGGCGCTCAGCGTCAGGCCGGGGGACAGCCCATAGTCGGCCAAGGCCACCAGGCGCGTGGCGCCGGCCTCGGCCATCATCGGGGTCTCGCCGCCGCCGACATCGAAGACCGTCAGCCCCTGCTCGGCCGCGCCGAGCCGCAGGACGAACCGGCCGGCCTCGACCTGGCCCGTTCCGAAGTTGATGCGTCGCACCACCTCGCGTCGCTGGCCCTGGGAGCCGTAAAACACCAGGCGCAGCGTGTTCAGTCCGAACGCCAGCGGTACGTCCAGAAATTCATAGCGCCCCTGCACCGGCGAGGTCTGGGCGCGCTGCAGCACCTCGTTGACATACAGTTCGACATCCTCGCCCAGCGCCAGTTCACCGCGCAGGTTCAGCGGCGTGGCAAGGTCCAGATTCTCCAGCGGCGCGGAAGTATAATAGAGTCCACGTCCCGCATAACTGGCGGCGCCGATGGCCATGGATGGGGTGAAGATGTCGCCCACGCCGGCACGCGTCCCGCCCAGCGGCCCGAGGGCGCGCCCGTAGGGATCCTTGCGGCTGAGGGTTACGCGAACATCGCTTATGCGGCCGTCGTCATCAGACCCGGCATAGGCCTCTAGTCCAGCATGCAGCAGGTCGCCGGCGGCGCGGATGTCATAGCGGCTGGCCTGATCGATCCCGTCACGCGCCAGTTGGCCGCCGATGTTGACGTCGAAAGACGGTGCGGTGAACAGGCGATAGGGCGTCGCCAGCCGGGTCCCTTCGTCCTGCGGAGCGCCCACGGCGCTGGCGCGGCGCTGCTCGCGTTCGGCCCGTTGTTGAAAGGGCAGGGCCTCGGTCGCCGTCAGGGCCAGAACCTGGGCGCTGGCATCGGCCTTGATCCGAACCGGCAGCAGTTGTTCCAGCAAATCTGCGCGGACATAGAGGTCGCCGTCGTAGATGGCGGCCTGGTCTGTGCTGAAGGGGATGATGCGCCCCTGCAGCGTCGCCTGGCGTGTCGTCAGATCGACGACCAGGCGCCGGTCTGGCGACAGCACCCAGCCCTCGGCCCGGCGTTGGCCGGGAAACACGCCGACGGCCAGTTCCAGCACCCGCGAGAACTCGCCCAAGGGGACGAAGACGCCCGAACGGGAGGCGTACACATTCATCGATTCAGCCAGTTGCAGGTCGCCGGCGCGCACCTCCATCCAAAGCAGGTCGTCGGCGCTGAAAGGCTGAGGATCGGCGGCGATCACCAGATTGCGCATCAGGGTTTGGGCGAACGCGTCCGATGAGCCCATGGCGGCGGCGAGCGCAACCGCCGCCGCGCCGGCTGAACGGGCCGTGATCACGGAGCGACGAGGGTCGTCATCGCCAGAACCTCGCCCTTGTGCGCATCGTCGTCGCGATAGATGACCGTCAAGACTTGGCCTGCGCCAATCGCGGCCGGAAGCGCGGCGACCATCGTGCGTCGGGCGACCTCGGGATAGACGGCGACGCCGCGCACGGCGGTGATGATCTTCGCGTTGTCGCCTTGACCCGACAGGATTTCGACATCGCCATAGACCGAGCTGGCGCCCAGCCGAACCAGGTCGAGCGACAGCAGGCGCGCCTCCCCCTCCTGCACGATGGCGGGGTTCTCGATCGCCGCGCGGGCGTCGGCAGGGCCGTCGCGCACGATGACGGGAATGCTGACGCTGAATAGGGCCACGACCTGCAAGGACACCTCGCCGCCGCCCGGCTGCGTCGCCTGCTGGACGGTGAAGCCGGTGTCCTCGGACGGCAAGGCGGTGACGGTCAGGTGGGTGCGGTATTCGCCCGCGTCCGCGCCGGGGCGGGCCCGCACGCGGATGGCCTGGCTTTCGCGCGGCTGCAAGGTGATGCGCCGCGGCGTGTACTGAACCAGGTCGCCGGCCGAGTTGACGGCGATTTCCGGCCGGTCGGCGGCGGCGACGATCTGGCCGTCGGCCAGCATGATCCGGTCCACGGTCTCGACCGTGTAGGTGGCTTCGCTATCGCCCTGATTGAAAATATAGACCGTGGCGCTGCGCTCGCCGGGACCGAACACGACGCGCTTGGGCGAGATGTTCAGATCCGCCCCGACCTGGGCCTCTGCAGAACCCGCAATCAGCAGGAGCGCGAACGCAGGGATCAGTAATCGCAGGCTCATGGTGAAGGCCGTATGCAACAGGGACGCGAAACGATGGCCCCAAGACCCTATCGTGGGGTTAATGGGCCCAGCTGTCTCGCCCTCCTGATGCAGCGGAAACATCCCGCCTGGCCTTAGTTGTAGGCGGCCGAGACGGTGAACGTCCCGGTGTAGGCGCCGGTGGTCGTGGTCGAGGCGACCGGCACGGATCCACCGACCGTGAAGGCCAGCGAACCAGCCGACCCAAGGGCGTTCGACAAGGTCTGGCTGGCGGCCGAACCCGTCAGGCTGTTCGAGGTGGTGACGACCAGGGTGTCGGTGCCATTGGCCATCGAGAAGGAGGCCGGGACGGTGACCGAGACCGACTGGCCGCCTTCGCCGGCGACCGTGAAGGCGGCCGCAGCCGGAGCGTCGCCCGAGCTCAGGCCAACCACGCCGCCGGTGACGGAGCGGGCGCCGGCGGCGCTGATCACGGCCGTGCCTGAACCCGTCGCCGGGCGAACCACGGTGCCGAATTTCAGGTCGGCGGTTTTGGTAAGGGTCAGGGGGCGGATCACGGTGATCGAACCCGAACCGGTCGTCGATGCGCTCTGGGCCATGGCGGGGGCGGCGACGGCGGTCAGGGCGATGGCGGCGGCGACGGTCAACGACTTGATGAACATGAAACTCTCCAACTTTTTTCGGGGTGCGTCACGGAGGGTTCCGCGGCGGCGTTGGAGAGCCAAATCATCCCGATTTCGTCCGGGGTCCACAAGCGGTCCGTGAAAAACGGGCGAAATCGAACCAAAGTTATAGGCTTTGGCCGTTGTTTCCAGTCAGCGGGCGGGCGAACTCAAGGGAATGCGAAGACGCCGAGCTTTCTGGCGGGGTTGGATTGATTTTAAGCGACGGGTAACAATCACGGGGTGTAATGACCCATGCGCTGGATCGTCTTGATCGTTGATGACCACCCATTGGTCGGGCAGGCCTTGGAGTTGTCGATCCGGGCGGCTTACCCGCATTTGGACGTCGGCCGTGTAACGTCCGCCGCCGAAGCTGAGCAATACGCCCGATTGCATGGACCCCGGGTGAAGCTGGTGATGTTGGACTTGTTGTTGCCCGACGCCGAGGGCTTCAGCGCGCTTTTACGGCTTCAGCAATTGCTGCCTGACAGCGCCGTGGCGATCGTCTCATCGCGCGCCGACTTGCATTCGATCAGCATGGCCCGGGCCTTCGGTGTTCAGGGCTATTTGTCCAAGGCTGCTCCGGTCGAAACCCTGGTGAACGGCGTGGGCGCCCTTTTGCGCGGCGAGGAACTGTTTCCGCACGACGCACAGGCCGACGAGGCCGTGATCGACTTTCACAAGCGCGTGGCACGTCTCTCTGCAGCCCAGTTGCGGGTGCTGCGGGCCCTGTCGGATGGCAAGCTGAACAAGGAAATCGCCGGCGAGATGAACCTGACCGAAGGCACGGTCAAACAGCACGTCTCTGCGATCCTCAAGAAATTGGAAGTCAACAACCGCAGCCAAGCGGTGCTGGCGGCCGCCCCGTTCATGAGAACGTTGTCACGTTAATCCCAAGGCCGCGTCTTTAGGAGCGCCGGCAATCCTGCGCGACGAGCCATTCCGCGAGCAAGCCGACATGGGCCAAGCATACCGGGCAATCGGAGAATTGCATCGACGCTTCATCCAGACATGCGCAAGCATGTCCATCGCCTCGTAAGTCAGCCCTTTCCCAGGCGTTGCAACCGTCTCGCTTGACTCCATCCCAGGGTCAGGGCGCATATAGAACATATGAGGAACATTCATTCTCAACCTGACGCTCTGGCGTCGCTGAAGTCTCGCTTGGACGCCTTGGATCGGGCGAGCGGTCTTCGCTTCAGCTCGGGTGTGCGTGAGGGAAGTGACGACGACTTTGCCACCTTGGGCAAAAGCGTGGTTCACGACCTCTACGCCGCTGGGCCAGCAGACGCCGTGGCGGTCAACGCTTTTGGTCTTGGCATGGCGCTGCGGGCTGCGGCGGGGCGGCCCATCGTCTGGGGACTGCACGAGATGATGGCCCAAGAGGCGGGACGGCCCCATGGGCCCGGCCTGCATGAGATGGGGCTGTCGCCGCGCGATCTATTGTTGGTGAGGACGCGCGATGTGCAGAGCTTGTTGGCTGTAGGCGAGGAGGCCCTGCGCAGTCCGGCCGTGGGCGCCGTGCTGTTGAGCGCCTGGGGCGAAGCCAAGGCCTTTAGCCTGACAGCTAGCCGGCGACTGGCCTTGGCGGCCAAGAGCAGCGGGGCGACCCTGTTCCTGGCGCGTGCGGGCGCACTGATCAGTCCCAGCGCGGCCGAGACCCGGTGGTCGGTGTCGTGCTGGGCTTCAGAAGCTCTGGAAGGGAGAGCGCCGGGGCGGCCGTCTTTTTCGGCGACCCTGCTGCGGCGACGCGGCGGGGGCGAACCGAGAACCTGGACCTTGGAGTGGGATCGTGACGCCCGATCCTTCCGAGAACCGGCGCCGCTATCTGGCGCTGTGGTTCCCCTGGTTGCCCAGCGACCGGCTGAGGCGTGGGACGCCAGCGGCAGACGCGTCGCCTGATCCCGCGCCTGTCGTTCTCGTCGAAAAGATCAGCGGCGCCCTACGCCTGGCCGCCGTCGATCCGGCGGCGGCGCGGGTGGGCCTGACGCCCGGCCTGACCTTGGCCGATGCCCGCGCGCGAACGCCGTCCCTGCGCACCGTCGTCCATCGACCGGAAGCAGATGCGGCCCTGCTGTTGCAGGTGATGGAGGATTTCGGCCGTTTCACCCCCATGATCGCCGAAGATGCCCCGCACGGCCTGATGCTGGACGTCACCGGCTGCGCCCACCTGTTCGGCGGCGAGACCGGCCTGATCCGCGCCGCGCATCAGCGCGCAGGGCGCATCGGCCTGGAGGTGCGCAGCGCCCTGGCCTCCGCGCCCCAAGCGGCGCGCGGGCTGGCCCGGTTCGGGCCGGGCGGTCTGTTCGAGGCTGGGCAGGATCGACAGGCCGTGCGCCGGCTGCCGATCACGGCGCTGGAATTGACTCAGCGTGACGCCCAGGCCCTGCAACGCGCCGGACTGAAGCGGATCGCTGATCTGGATGACCGTCCGCGCGCGCCTTTGGCCGCGCGTTTCGGCGCCGATTTTCCAGCCCGCCTGGCGCGTGTCTTGGGCGACGAGGACATCCGCATCACGCCGCACCGCCCGCCGCCGCCCATCGTCGTGGACCGCGTCTTCTTCGAACCCATCCTCACCGACGAGGATGTAGGCCGCGTTCTGTCCGACCTGCTGATCGAGACCGCCGATCGCCTGGATCAGGCGGGTCAGGGCGGCCGAGCCTTCGAGGTCGGCTTCTACCGCGTCGATGGCCAGGTTCGCCGCATCGTCGCAAGAACGGGACGCGCGACGCGCGATGTGTACGCGGTGCTGCGCCTGTTCCGCGAACGGTTGGCGGCGCTGGCCAATCCTCTGGATCCCGGTTTCGGCTTCGATCAGATGCGGCTGTCGGTTCTGGAAACCCAGACGATGAAACCCGCCCAGCGTGGTCTGGAGGGGGACCGACCCAACGGCGAGGACTTCAGCCGCCTGATCGACCGGCTGACGGCGCGGCTGGGCCCCGAAGCGGTGCTGAGTTTCGAACCCCTAGGGTCGCACATCCCCGAGCGCGCCGCACGGATGGTCCCGGCGACCATGAAAGGCTTCCGACCGGCCCATGATTGGCCGGATTTGACCCCTGACGATCCGCCGTTGCGCCCCTTGCAGATGTTCGAGCCGCCCCAGCCCATCGACACCCTCGCCGAGGTGCCTGACGGCTCTCCTCTGAGGTTCCGCTGGCGGCGAGTACTGCATGAGGTAGCTCTGGCCGAGGGACCGGAGCGGATCGGCGGCGAGTGGTGGCGCGCGCCGGGTCAGAAGACGCGCGACTATTACCGCGTCGAGGACCGCGAGGGCCGCCGCTTCTGGCTGTTCCGCCAGGGTCTGTATGGCGAGACCGACGAGCCGCGCTGGTTTGTCCACGGCCTGTTCGCATGATCGCGCCCGCATATGTCGAGCTGGCGACGACCAGCAACTTTTCCTTTCTGCGCGGGGCGTCCCATCCCAAGGATCTGGTGCTGACCGCGATCCTGAGAGGGCACACGGGGCTGGGTCTGGCCGACCGCAACACGGTCTCCGGCGTTGTGCGGGCCTGGAGCGCCCTGCGCACGATCCGCGAGGACGGCCTGTCGCCCCCCGATGTCGTGCGGGACGGCGGCGGCCCCGGCGAAGTGACCTATGTCGAGGATCCGCTGAACGATCCGGCCCTGTCGCAGATGGTCAAGGAGCGGGCGGCGAGCTTCAAACTGGCGACGGGTGCGCGTCTGGTCTTCAACGACGGGACGCCCGACATCATCGCCTATCCCGAGACGCGCGCCGGCTGGGGACGGCTGACGCGGCTGCTGACCCTGGGCAATCGCCGGGCGGTGAAAGGCCAGTGCGAGATCGGATTGCGCGACCTGCTGGCCGCGCCCGAGGATCTGCTCCTGATCCTCATGCCGGGGGCACGGTTGGATGGCATAGGTCAGACCTTGGCGCAGTTGATCGATGCGGCGCCCGGCGCGGTCTGGCTGGGCGCGGTCATGGGGCGCAACGGCGACGATCGCCGAAGACTGGCGCGGCTGAAGACGCTCTCGGAACAGAGCGGCGCGCCGCTTCTGGCCGTCAACGACATCCTCTATCACGACCCGGTCCAGCGCGACCTGCAGGACGTGCTGACCTGTATTCGCGAAGGCGTGACCATCGAGGACGCGGGTCGTCGCCTGAACGCCAATGCCGAACGCTGGCTGAAACCGCCCACCGAAATGGCCCGCCTGTTCCGCGACGCCCCCGAGGCTGTCACCGAAACCGCGAACGTCTTGGTTCGCATCGGCTTTGATCTAGGCGACATCAGTTACCAGTATCCCGAAGAGACGACCCCGCCTGATGAGACGCCACAGGGTTGGCTGGAGAATCTGACCTGGCGTCATGCCGAGATGCGCTATCCCCGCGGCCTGCCCGACAAGGTGAAGGCGCTGCTGGAGAAGGAACTGACCTTCATCGCAAAAGCCAGCTACGCGCCGTATTTCCTGACCATCTATGACATCGTGCGTGTGGCGCGCGACAAGCGCATCCTGTGCCAGGGCCGGGGTTCGGCCGCCAACTCCGCCGTCTGCTATGTGCTGGGGATCACGGCGGTGGACCCGGCCGAATCCGACCTTCTGTTCGAGCGCTTTTTGTCCTCCGACCGGGGTGAGCCGCCCGACATCGACGTCGATTTCGAGCATGAGCGGCGCGAAGAGATCATCCAGCACATCTACACCCGTTACGGCCGCGAGCGCGCCGGCATCGCCGCCACCGTCATCCGCTACCGCCCCAAGAGCGCCATACGTGACGTCGGCAAGGCGCTGGGCCTGACCGAGGACGTGACGGCCCGCCTGGCCTCCAGCCAGTGGAGCAGCTGGGGCGCCGAGATCGGCGAACGCCATGTCGAACAGGCTGGTCTGGATCCCGCCAACCCCATGATCCGACGTGCGGTGAAAATGGCCATGCGATTGCTGAACTTCCCCCGCCATCTGTCCCAGCACGTCGGCGGCTTCGTCCTGACCCAAGATCGGCTAGACGAACTGGTTCCCATCGGCAACGCCGCCATGCCGGATCGCACCTTCATAGAATGGGACAAGGATGACATCGACGAACTGCGCCTGATGAAGGTCGATGTGCTGGCGCTGGGCATGCTGACCTGCATCCGCAAGGCCTTCGACCTGATCCGCGCCCATGCGGGCGAGGACTGGGCCTTACATACAGTCCCGCCCGACGACCCCAAGGTCTACGACATGCTGTGCAAGGGCGACTCCATCGGCGTCTTCCAGGTCGAGAGCCGCGCCCAGATCAACATGCTGCCCCGGCTCAAGCCGCGCCGCCTCTACGATTTGGTGATCCAGGTGGCCATCGTCCGGCCCGGCCCGATCCAGGGCGACATGGTCCATCCCTATCTGCGTCGCCGCAATGGATTGGAGCTGCCGGACTACTCGAAGCCTGGACCGCAGTATCCCCAGGACGAGCTGGAACAGGTGCTGAAGAAAACCCTGGGCGTGCCCCTGTTCCAGGAGCAGGCGATGAAGGTCGCCATGGTCGCCGCCGAGTTCAATGAGAAGGAGGCCAACGGCCTGCGCAAGGCCATGGGCACTTTCCGGGGCGACGGCACCCTGCACACCTATGAGGACCGGATGGTCGGCAAGATGATCGAACGCGGCTATGACCCGACATTCGCCCAGCGCTGCTTTGATCAGATCAAGGGGTTCGGCTCCTACGGCTTCCCCGAAAGCCACGCCGCTTCATTCGCCCAACTGGTCTATGTTTCGTCCTGGATCAAACGCCACCACCCGGCGGCCTTCGCCTGCGCGCTGCTGAACAGCCAGCCGATGGGTTTCTACGCCCCGGCCCAGATCGTGCGTGACGCAAGCGACCACGGCGTCGAGGTGCGCCCTGTCGATGTCTCGTACAGCCAGTGGGACAATAGTCTGGAAGGCCCGAGCACACAGCCGACGCTGCGCATCGGCCTGCGTCAGATCGACGGCTTCCGCGAAGATTGGGCCCAGGCCCTGGTCGCCGCCCGCGCCTTCTCCGTGTCCGACATCGAGACCCTGGCCCGCCGCGCCGCGCTGCCGTCCGCCGCCATGCGCAAACTGGCCGACGCGGACGCCTTCCGATCTTTAGGGCTGGACCGCCGTGAAGCCCTGTGGGCCGTGCGACGCCTTTCCGACGACGCACCCCTGCCCCTGTTCGCCGCCGCCGACGCCCGCGAACTCGGCGCCGAACCCGACGCCCGGCTGCCGACCATGCCGCTGGGCGAGCATGTCGCCGCCGACTATCAGACCCTGCGCCTGTCGCTGAAGGCGCATCCCATGGCCATCCTGCGTCCCATCTTCGACGCCGCAAACATCCTGACCTGCGCCCAGACCGAGGCAACACGCGGCGGCGCCCTGGTGCGGGTGGCAGGCGTGGTTCTGGTGCGTCAACGTCCCGGCAAGGGCAACGCCATCTTTGTCACCCTTGAAGACGAAACGGGCATCATCAATGTCGTCCTGTGGGCGCGGATGTTCGAACAATTCCGCCGAGAGGTCATGGCCGCCCGGCTAATGGCGGTCGAAGGCGTCGTGGAAAAGAGCCCGGAAGGCGTCGTCCACCTGGTCGCCCGCCGCGTCATCGACCGATCCAGCGAACTGTCCCGCCTGTCCGAAGATCACGACACCGCTGTCCAGCTCGCCCGCGCCGACGTCGTCGCCAATCCCCAGCCGCCGCGCCACACGCCACACCGCCATCCTCGCGATACGCGTATCCTGCCGGGATCGCGGGATTTCCATTAAGGGCCAAAGGCGGCATTGGCATCCGAGCACAAAGCGGACATGCTTGCCGTCAGTCGATGCCTTAACCGATCAAGCTTTTGAGCACGATGGCGGTCTCCTTCTCTATCATGACGGCACTAGCTTCTACGTACAGGTCGACATCGACCCCATCAGCGCCGATCGACAACAACAGCGAATAGCGAGCCCGGTCGGATTGCCGTCCTTTGCCTACATGGCTCTTCCACCCTTCAGGCGCTGGGTGAACGGCTATGGCGTTATGTTAGACTAGGTCATCAGCTTTGCCTCGCCAAACGTCAGTACCGTGTGAGATGGTCTTTCGCTTGGTGACTAACCCGCGCTCCTAACGTGAACGCGAGACGGGGAGGGACATCGCCAGGTCTTTGGCATGGCCGACACCGCGCCATGCGCCATGGGAGCCGACGACGTAGAGGCGTTGTTTTGCGCGGGAGACCGCGACATTGAGAATGTTGGGCGTGCCGGCGGCCCAGGCTCGTGCACCGTTCTGCGAAGCCTTTGGGGCGCCCAGGACGAGGATCACGGCCTCGGCTTCGCGACCCTGCACCGTGTGGATCGTGCCCACGCGATCCGTCAGCCATTCGTCGATATCGACGCCGAACTGAGCGAATAACTCTCTCTCACCCTTCAATCGCGCTCGCAGCTCCTGCGCGACGATGCGGAACGGCGTGATGACGAACACGTCCGGATTTCGAATGCCCGCAGCGGCGATCTTGTGCAGCAGAGACACGACCTGTTCGCCTTCGTCGGGGCTCCATTTCGAATCCGCGTCGCCGTCGATGTCGTGCCAGGTCGATGGACCAAGACCGTCGCCGATGGCGCTGACCTTTTGGCCCGGCGTGTGGACCATTTGACCGTCGTAGGCGATCCGGTTGGAGATGCTGAACATCGGCTCCTGGCAACGCCGGTGGACGAGCAGAGGAATCCCGACCTGGCGGGGGCCGACATCCGATTTGAACGCCGCCTGGAAGGGCGACACCCGGTCGGCCACGATCTGGGTGGACGCTTCTGGCGCCAGCCAGGAGGGGCGATGAATTTTGAAGAAGTCGGCGATCTCGACGTTCAGCCGTTCGGGCAGGGTGACCACTGGAGGGATCTGCAGCGGATCGCCGACGATGATCGCGCGCCGCGCACGCATCACGGCGCCGATGGCGGCCTGAGGCAGGGCCTGGCCCGCCTCATCGACCAGAAGCCAACCGAGGCTGTCGGGCGGCAGGTCGCCCAGCATGCGCTCGACCGAGGCGAAGGTGGTCGAAAGGACCGGCGTGACCATGAACAGCGTCGACCACAATTCGCCGAGCAGGGCCCGCTTGGCGGGATCCTGGGGCGGGCCGCCCGAAAAGACGTCCATCAGGACGGTCAGGTTGTGCAGCACCTTCTGCGCCGAGGCGTCGATGAACGCCTTGTGCACGTCCATGGCCGCGATGAAGAGGTCCTCGCGCTTGCGTTGAAGCGCCTCAGGCAGCCAGGGCGATTCAAGGTTGGAGGCCTCATGTCCACGCTCGAAGAAGGCGTCATCAATGATGTGCCGGCCCAGCAGAGGACGATGACCTTCCAACCGGCCGTCTAGCAGCACGACCCGTTCGCGAGGTTCGATCAGGGCGCGGTCGGCGCGGGCGATCTCCAGGGTCAGCGCCTCGAACTGGCTGGTGCAGGCGTCAAGCGCTTGTTGGGCTTGGCGG
This sequence comes from Brevundimonas sp., assembly GCF_046295075.1. Classification (GTDB taxonomy): domain Bacteria; phylum Pseudomonadota; class Alphaproteobacteria; order Caulobacterales; family Caulobacteraceae; genus Brevundimonas. The sequence goes on from NZ_JBKBOC010000002.1 coordinate 219,133, forward strand.
CATTCGCCATTGGCGACCTCGGCCGCAGCCAACAGCGGCTGGTTTTCGGCGTTCCAGCGTCGGCGTACTTCGCGGCGGAACAACCAGGCGAAGAAACATGGGCGGTTCTGGCGATGGCGTTTGATCGCGTCCTTGGCCTGCTTGGCTGCAAGGCTTGCGACGTTGAGGTCCGCGTCCAGCATCGCTCTGTCAGATTGGATGCGTTGGAGGCTTTCAACGCGTGAAGCCTTTTCGGCGAGGCGTTCGGCGACCTCTCGTTTCGCCGCTGCAAGATTGAGCGCGATCTGGCGCACGCCTTCCAATGCCGCCAATTCGTCCTGGATTTCGCGGTGCAGCGTCATCAGCCGCTGGCGTGCGCGTCGCCAGTTGGATGTGGCCTCCTGCGGGCTGGGAGGCGCTTCTTCGATGACGACTGCGGGCGTTGTCCGCTCGATCACCTTGTCCGTCTCGGGATCCTTGATCTCGCGTATGACGGCGTCGCCCTTTGCGGCTTTCAGATAGACCCGGAAGCCGTGATCGTCGTCCCACCAGAACGACCTGGAGAAGGCCGCGCGGTTCTTGGCATTGCCCAGGACCGCCGCGATCAAGCCCCAGGTCTGAAGCGGTTCGATGGTGCGCGCAGCGGTCGCTTCCGCCCCATCCTCAGACGTGTCGGGGCGATAGACGAAGTCGCTGATGGACTTGAAGTAGCTCAGCTCTGGTCGGCCGATCGCCTTGGCCGCCGGAAGTTCGCGACTGATGTTCTCGACAGCCTTGTTGTTGCTGGAGGCGACCAGCACCTCGTGGCCACGCAGGCTGGGATCGAGCTTGTAGAGCTGGAAGAAGCCAGGGCCGCCGAAGGTCCACCGCTCGCCTGAGGCCTTGAAGGCTTCCTGCGGATCGTCGAACGCCGCCATCGCCAGGGCGCGATCCAGCACGGCGGCGGCGACGATATCGCGAAGGAGGGTCGTCTTGCCTGTGCCGGGCGGACCATTGACGGCGATCATGCCGCAAGCTGTCGCCAATTCCGACCGTGCGAGATTCACCGCCGCCTGTTGCAAGAGCACGAGGGAATGGCCGCCGGCGCTGGGCCAACGCGCCGCTGGCATCCTGGCCGGCGCTACGGCGTCTTCGACGGCATGGCGGTCGTTCAGCATATCAAGGACGTGAGTCGGCCGCTCGCTGCCCAGATATTGGCGTAGCGTTCGGGGGGCGGTCTGTTTGCGGCAGTGGATGGCGGCCTTCGCCAGATCCGTCATGAAGAACGAGTTCAGCAGCGAGGCTTCCGGCGGATTCTTGGCCTTGAAGTAGTGAAAGACCCGCAGAGCGAACGTGGGCGCTTCGACCAGGTGATCTGGCAGTCCAAACCGCTCGACCAGGTGGGCATAGGCGCGCGCGATGGTCTCCCGGTCCAGCGGAAGGGGCGCGCCGGCTTCGTCGGTTCGACGCAGGATGTCATCGAGCGCTTGAACGACCTTGGGCTCAAGACCGGGCCAGGCGCCGAGCGCTTCCAGCTTGAGCTTTAGGGCGAGTGGCAGGGCCCAGCCGAAGCTTGAGACGGCGATGCCGTTGTCCTGAACCAAGAGGCCATTGCGGTCGACCAAGATGGCGGCGATCGCCGACTTTTCCCGGGCGCGAGTTCTGCCTTCCTCATCGGAGCCGAAGGCCTTGACCAGGTCGGCCGTCGCCTTCTCCATCGGGATCGCGCCGAGGATGATCTGATAATAGAGCTGGTAATTCGGTTTCGACTTTTCACCTCGTTCCCAAGGTAATGGGCCTTTGCCCAGCTCCGCGACGCTGGCGTGCTGGCCTAGGGCCAGGTCGTAGGGGCGCTTGTACGTCTGAGGCGACAGGGCTTCCAAAGCCATCCATGCGCCCAGCACGCCGTCGGGCGTATTGGGTTCGGTCGGCCGACCAGGATCGAAGGCCTCTTGGAGATCATCGCTCCAGGCCTTCGCGGCGGCGGCGACATGCTGCGTGCGGTTGGCCCTGGGCGTAGAGGCTGGCGACGGGGCAGGGGGCGACGAAGTCTTGGCGCGTGTGGGCTTCGTCTTTGTCTTTGCGGGGGCGGCCGCAGGACGAGGCCGCGCGGCGGCTTGGCTGAGCAAGACTTCCTGGGCGCGCAGGCGCAGCTTTGCGGCGCGGTCGGTTTTGCGGAAGCTCAACTCGTGCTCGATCTCGCCCATAACAACGGAACCCGCCTTGGCTTTGGCGAACAGCCCCTCCAGCTGGACGATGGAGTATTGGACGTAGGGACGCTTACTGGACGGCACTGAGGAAGCCTTTGACGAGGAGGCGAGCGGTGGCGGAGTCGGCGACAGAGGCGACGTGCGCCTGATCTTGGTGCTGATCCGCGATCCTAAATCACAACCTTAAGCATTCAAGACAATCCCGTCCATGGCGAGGGGAGCGGCGCTGACGCCAGATGTCTTGCAATCTTCCTCAGCGCGAACTGGACACCATATCGGCGATGTCCTGGCTGAACTGGAGACGTGTTGCCGGGTCGCGATAAAACATGTGGCCGCCTTCGTAGCAGCGATAGGTCATCGCGGTGCGTAAGGGCGACGGGAGGATATGTTCCGTCGCCGCGTCGCGCGCACAACTCGCCAGGGAATCGTAGCGGCCCGAGGCGACGAGCACTTTCAGCGTCGGCGACAGGGTGAGGGCGTCTTCGGTCGCGGGAAGGGGCGGGCCGATGCGGGGAGGGCCGCCGCCGCGGCGGATGGCTTCGCTGATGGCGGCCTGGACCACTTCGGGGCTGGCGTCCTCGATGGTCGCATAATTCCAGCGGGCGCCGACGCTGTCCGGGAAACGGTCGTGCGGGGCGTAGCCGACCTGAACCTCGTCCAGCCCGACATAGGCGAGGTCTGTGCGGTAGTTCAGCGTGCGGCGCAGGTAGCGGTCGATCGCCGGGTTGAAGGCGTCGCGCGGGCTTTCGGTCAGTCGCATGTCGAAGATGTTCAGCGTCTTTCCCTGGTCCTGCAGCAGGCCGCGCAGATGCTGGCGCGGGGTGAAGGTCAGGGTGGCGCGGTCGATCTGATCTGTGGGAACACCGGTGAAGCGCGACAGGCCGGAGATCACCGTGTCGCGTTCAGCGTCCGTCAGTTCGGCGCGGCGGGCCACGGCCGGTTCGTAAGTGGTGCGAGCCCAGGATTCGGCAGCCGCGCGGGCGGCCTCGGCAGTGGTTCCCAATTCGGCGGGCAGTTTGCCGTGGAAGAGGGTGACGGGCGCCAGGTCGACGACGCGCAGAGCCGTGGCGGTCTCGGATGGGAGGCGGACGGTGTTGAGGCCGTCGCCGCCGGAGATCAGGATCAAGCCCTTGATCGGAACGCCTTGACGCAGAAGGCGGTAGCCGACGCTCGCGGCGCGGCCGGCGCCCCAGCTTTCGCCGGCGAGGTAGATGGGGCGATCCTGAGCGTCGTGCAGCAGGAGCCAGGATCGGACGAATTCGGCGACCGAGGCCACGTCTCCGACCGTGCCGTAGAATGCGTCGGCCGCCTGCGTGCTCGTGGGGCGGCTGAAGCCGGTGCCGATGGGATCGACGAAGACGAGGTCGGCGCTCGTCAGCCAGGTTTCGGCATTGTCGACCAGATGGTCGCCTTCCCCGCGACGGGGGCCGGCGACTTCGAAATGAAGGGTGGCCGAGTTGGCGCCCGGTCCGCCGTTCCAGACGAAGATCAGCGGGCGTGGCGAACGACTGGGCACGCGGTAGGCGATGTAGCCCATATAGCCGAGAGCCTCAGTGGTCTCGACGTCACGGATCGCGACCCGGCCGACCTCGGCGAGGTGATCAAGGCGGCCGTCGGCCAGGCGGATGGTCTGATGCGTCTCGACCGGCGCGGGCGGCACGACATCGCGTTCTGAACGGGCGGCGCTCATCTCGGCGGCGTTCACCGGGAGAGCGATCATGGCGGTCAGCGTCAGGCCGCAGAGAAGGCCGGCCGTTCGTCTGACGATCCGTGTGTGAAGACTCATGTGTCGGCTCCCCGTTTGCAGGAGCAGGTTACGCAGTCGCGTCCGCAAGCGTTATGCAAACTCCACGTGATGGCCCGGTGTCGATGGCATGAACGCCGTGGTCTTGAGACCTCTGGCGAATAGACGCCGTCGGAGAGGTGATCTGCGTTCCCGCAATATCTATGCGCGATCTGTCGGCCATTGCGGCGTGTGGGGGCGAGCGCATCCTTGCTCTCCTGCCTGTTGCTGAGCGTCGATAGGGCGAGATTTGCCGAGGAATGATGGCTCCGGCTTGCCTGACGGTCGGATGTGTTGGGCGTGTCTCCAATTTTGGCTGAGGAATATTTCAGTCGCTTGAATCACATCGTCTGCATGAAAGTTGTGTGACGATCCGCTTGCGGCCAGAAATAGGAAAGAATGTGCAGGTCGCGCGGGGTTAGCCTTTCAGCAGAGGCGGGATGACGGGGGATGTCGTCCGGCGATCCTGAAACGTAGATCGAGGGGATACGATGACGCGGATGTCGATGAAGAAGCGCCTGCTGGCCACGACCGTGGCGGGGTCCGCCTTGTTCCTGCTCGGCGGAGCGGGCTCGGCTCTGGCCCAGACCGCCTCGGCGGCGCAGGCCCAGGACGAGACCCAGGCCGTGGACGACATCGTCGTCACCGGGTCGCGTATCCGCCGCGTCCAGACGACGACGGCCGCACCGGTCTCGGTCATCGACGCCGAGGTGCTGTCGGAACGGGGCTTCGTTCAGGTCGGTCAGGCGCTGAACCAGATCACCTCCGCGACGCCGTCGACGCCGGTCGCCAGCGGGTCCGGTTCGGCGGCGGGTTCGGGTCAGCAGTTCCCCAACCTGTTCGGCCTGGGCGCCGGTCGCACCCTGTCGCTCGTGAACGGTCGGCGGTTCGTCACCTCGTCGTCCGGCATGGGCGACCGGGTGGTGGACACCAACCTGATCCCGGTCGGTCTTCTGGAACGGGTCGATGTGGTTCAGGCGGGCGGCGCGGCCGTCTATGGCTCGGACGCCATCGCCGGCGTGATCAACTATGTGCTCAAGGACGATTTCGAGGGGCTGGAGGTGGACGCCCAATACGGCATCTCCTCGCGTGACGACTATCCCCAGACCAGCCTGCGCATGACGTTCGGCGACAACTTCCTGGACGGTCGGGCCAATCTGGCGGGCAATGTCGAATGGTCGAAGTCGGACGCGCTCTATGGGCAGGATCGGCCCCGCTCGAACCTGTCGCGGCTGACCGTCTCGAACTCGGCCAACACCGGTCCCAACGACGGCGTTCCGGCCGTGCGCGAACTGCTGGACGCCCATTTCTGGCCGTTCAACACCAACGGGCTGATCTTCTCGACCCCGGCCCCGGTCCAGGGCTTCTTGGTGCGTTCGGGTGGCGTGCCGCAGCAGTTCTCGGCCGATGGGTCGAGCCTGATCGCCTATAACACCGGCGTCGTCGCCGGGGTGCCCTTCGCCTCGGGCGGCGACGGCTTCGACTATCGCGATCTGGCGGCCCTCTATTCGGGTGTCGAGCGGTTCAACGTGAACCTGCTCGGCCGCTACGATCTGACGGACCGGATCAAGCTGAAGGGCGAACTGCTCTATTCGAACACCGAAGGGCGCGATCCTTACGGCACCCAGGGTTCGACCCGCACGGTGCTGAACTCCGCCGCGTCCGGCGCGGGCCCCATCGCCTTCTTCAGGACCAACCCCTTCCTGACGCCGACCGCTCTGGCTCAGCTGACGGCCGCCAACCCCGGCTTTGCCGCCGGCGCGCCGCTGTGGCTGTCCAAGAGCTTTTCCGACGCCCTGCCCACGCGGGAGTTCGTGACCGAGACGGACGTCTGGCGCGGCCTGGTCGCGCTGGAAGGGGACTTCGACTGGGCGGATCGCAACTTCTACTGGAGCCTGTCGGCCAGCCGCGGGATCACCAAGGGCGAACGGTCGGGCTGGGACACCTGGACCTCGCGCCTGACCAATGCGGTCAACGCCACGCGCAATACCGGCGGCCAGGCCGTGTGCGCCATCAACGCCGACGCCTCGACAGCGAATGACGACGCCGCCTGCGTGCCCATCAACATCTTCGGCACCGGCACGATCACCGACGAGATGCGGGCCTATGTCGCCGTGCCGGTGGGCGAGCGGTTCGAGAACACCCAGGACGACATCCTGGCGACCATCGGCGGCGAGATGTTCACCCTGCCGGCCGGTGCGGCCAGCTTCAGCCTCGCCTATGAGTATCGGCGCGAGAAGGCCGAGTTCAATCCTTTCGACGCCAATCAGCGTGGGCTGACGGGATCGGGCACGCCGACGCGGGCCGCCAGCGGCGCCTACAACACCAACGAGTTCTCGGCCGAAGTCCTGGTGCCGATCTTCGGCGGCGACTTCACCCTGCCGTTCGTCAACTCGCTGGAGGTGGATGGCGCCTATCGGACCGTCGACAACTCGATCGCCGGCAAGGCCGACGTCTGGGGTGCGGGCCTGCGTTGGGAAGTCGTTTCCGGCGTGACGGTGCGTGCGTCGCGCAGCCGCAACTTCCGGGCGCCGACGTTGGATCAGTTGTTCTCGCCGTCCAGCACCACCCTGGGCGCCATCGCGCAGAACCCTTGCGATGCGGACCGCATCAACAGCGGCGCGAACCCCGCCGTTCGCCTGGCCAATTGTCAGGCGTTGTTCGCCGCCAATCCCGGCTATGGCGCGCTGACGGGCTTCCAGGATCCGGGCGAGAACTTCAACAACGTCCTCATCACGACGGGCGGCAATCCGAATCTGAAGAATGAGATTTCGGACACTACGACCTTCGGCATCGTGCTGCAGCCCAGCTTCGCGCCCGGCCTGACCATCGTGGCGGACCGTATCCAGGTGGAGCTGCGGGACGGCCTGTCGGCCTTCACGCCGCAGGACTTCATGGCGACCTGTTTCGATTCCACGCCGCAACCGGCCGACGTGTGCGGCCAGTTCACCTTCAACGCCCTGGGCCAGGTGGCGACCGCCAACTCGACCACCTTCAACGCCGGCACGGTGCGGTATGAGGGCGAAATCTACACGGTCAACTACGCCTTCGACGTCGCGGACCTGGCGCGGAGCGATGCGGATTGGGGCCGCCTAGAGCTGGGGCTGGAAGTCACCCACAACGCCCTGCTGGAAACCTCGGTCACCGGCTTCGACTACAACCGGACCGACGACACGACCCTGACGCCCGACTGGGTCAGCCGGTTCGATGCGCGTTATGCCCTGGGGCCTGTGCGCCTCAGCTATTCGATGAACTATCTGCCCAAGTCCCAGGTCAATCGGTTCGACACCATCGAGACGACGCCGACGCCATTGATCGAAGAGAACGTCCGCCACAACCTGTCGGGCGAGTATCGATTCGGCGACTATGCGGTGCGGGCCGGGGTCATCAACCTGACCGACGAGGAGCCGTCCTATCCGACGCGGAACTATGGGGACATTCTCGGTCGCCAGTATTTCGTCGGCCTGAACGCGCGCTTCTAAGACTGGGTCGTCGTCCCCGAGCGTTTCGGCGCTCGGGGACGGGACTGCGTGAGATTTCCGGGAGAGCCTGCGACATGACGATTGCCGACGTCCTGCGTCATCCTCTGTCGGTTCTGGCGGCCGTCATGCTGCTGTTGGGCGCGTTTCCCGCCTCGGCGTCGGCGCAGACGATGCAGGTCACGCTTGCGCCCGGCCATGTCGATGTCGCGCGCGGCCTCGCCCGGATGGATGTGGAACTGCAGATTTCGGCGATGGAGGCGGAGGCGGGGCAGGCCGTTCTGACCCTGCCGGTCGTCATCGCCAATACCGACACCATCGCCACGACCCTGACGGATCTGACGATGACCGACGCCCTGGGGCCGGTTCCGTTGACGGTGCGGGACGATCCCGTGGCCCTGGTCTATGCGCGGCACTGGATCGCCGGGCGAGCCGTCAGCGGGGACGTGACCGTTCGCTATCGCGCGCCGATCGACAATACGCCGCCGCGTCGCGGTTCGGGGCCGCCCTACAGCCTGCGCACCGAAGGCGGGGGCGTCTCGGGCGTCGGCAACACCTTCATCCTGATGCCGGAAGACGACCGTGATTATCGCATCGCCCTGCGCTGGAATCTGACCGGGCTGGGCGCCGGGGCCGGGGCGACGTCCAGCTATGGTGAGGGCGACGTCGAGTTGGAACCGGGGAAGGCGGACAGGCTGTCCTCTACCGTCTTCATGGCGGGGCCGATGCACCGCGAGCCGATGCCGGTGTCCAACGCCGGCTTCTCGGCCGCGTGGATGGGCGAGACGCCGTTCGAGGCGCGGCCGCTGATGGCCTGGACGCACCAGTTGCACGGCTGGATGAGCCGGTTCTTCGCCGAGCCGGGCGACCCGCCTTACCGCGTCTTTATGCGCTACAATCCGATCAACGCCGGCGGGGGCGTGGCGCTGACGCGGTCCTTCCTGGTGACCTACGGTCAGGCGACCGATCCGGCTGATCTGAAATCGACCCTGTCGCATGAGATGATCCATACCTGGACCCAGTGGGACGGGCGCGGCCAATGGTATGGCGAAGGGATCGCCGTCTATTATCAGGGGCTGCTGCCGTACCGCGCGGGGCTGATCACGGCGGATGACTATCTGGCCGACATCAACGAGACCGCGCGTCGCTATTATTCGAACCTGCTCAACGACACGCCGGACGATCAGATCGCGCCGCGCTTCTGGGAGGACAGCCGTATCCGGGTGCTGCCCTATGATCGCGGTGGTCTGTATTTCGCCGTAGTCAACGGCAAGATCCGTCGGGCCAGCCAGGGCGCGCGGTCGCTGGACGACCTGATCCTGGAGATGAACCGGCGCCGGCGCGCAGGCGAGCCGGTGGACGAGGCGGCCTGGGTGGCGCTTCTGACCGCCGAATTGGGCGAGGACGGGCAAGCGCTGCATGCCGCGATGAAGGCAGGCGAACTGATGCTGCCGGAATCCGGCGACTATGGTCACTGCTTCACCCGCTATGTGGGCCGGGCGCGACGGTTCGATCTGGGCTTCGACCCGAAATCCTTCGTCGGCGACGTGAAGACCATCCGGGGCCTCGTGCCCGGTTCGGTGGCTGAGCGGGCCGGGATTCGTAACGGGGACGTGGTCACCTATGCCGTGGCGATGGACGGCGTGCAGAGCGACCAGGAGGCGACGCTGACCCTGCAGGTGACGCGCGGCGAGGACCGCTTCCCGGTGACCTATCTGCCCAGGGGTGAAGAGGTCGATGTCTATCAGTGGCGGCGTGTGCCGGATGCCGCCGACACCGCCTGCAAGACCTGATCAGCCGCCGTGCGCAGCGGAATACAGCAGGCCGGCCGCCGCAATGTCCTGCACGGCGTGGCCCAGCGACTTGTAGACCGTGATCTCGTCGCTGTGGGTCCGCCCCGGCGCCGCGGCGGACAGGACGGCGCCGATCTCGGCCGCGATATGATCCTCGCCGATGCGGCCGGTTGCACGTGCGCGCAGAAACTCGCCGCCATGGACCCGGACGTGTTCGGCGTGATCGACGATGAAGCGGCTGCGTGCGACCAGGTCCGTATCGATCTCGGCGGCGGACGGTCCGCTGGAGCCGACGACATTGACGTGGGCGCCGGGCATGACCCAGGCGCCTTCCAGTATCGGATCGACGGCGGTGGTGACGGTGCAGAGGATGTCGGTGCCCTCGGCGGCGGCTTGCGGGCTGGCGACCGCCGAGACGGGAAGGTCGGTCAGCGCCGTCATCTCGGCCGCGAAGGCTTCGGCCCGCTGCAGGTCGCGGCCCCAGACGCGGATGGACGCCAGCGGGCGAACCCTGGCGATGGCGACGATATGTTCGGCCGACTGACGGCCCAGCCCCAGAACAGAGAGGGTTTTCGCATCGGGACGGGCCAAGGCCTGGGTGGCGACGGCGCTGGCAGCCGCCGTGCGCAAGGCTGTTATCTCGCCCGCATCGGCGATGCAGATCGGAACCCCCGTACGACCGTCGAACAGCACGACGACGCCCTCGTGCGCCTTGCGGCCCGCGCCATCGGCGAAGACGCTGACCAGCTTGGCGCCGAACAGGCCCTCGTCGGAAAAGGCGGCGGGCATCAGGGCGAAGGTCCGGCCTTCGCCCAGGCCGATGAAGCTGCGCAGATTCTGGCGCACCCGCCCGTCGGACAGGGCGATCATGGCGTCGCGGATGACAGGGATCAGCCGTTCGGCATCCAGACCCACGCGCACGGCCGCAGCGTCGAAGACGACGAGGGAAGTGGCGGGGGAGGGCGATGAAGACATGAACGGACGGACGCGGTGAAGGGATGGAGTTCGCGCAGCCTATCGCATCGTCCGTGGCTATTCCTGCCTTTCGTGGCGGCCGTCGATCGACAAGACGAAAGGATTATTCCGCCGCGTCGTCCTAGGATGGCGCGTTCCGAGCCTGTTGCGAGCCCCGCCATGCGTTTCACCCGAAGATCCCTGATCGCTGCGGCCGCCGTCTCGCCGACGGTCGGGCTGGCCTCGCAGACCACGGCGGAGGAGGCGCGGTCGGAGCCGCAGTTGACCCTGCCGGCGCGGGGGGCTTTCGCCGCCATGCCGGTGACCTATCTGGACAGCGGATCGACCCACCCGATGCCGCTGGGCGCCCGCACGGCGCTGGAGGACTATCTACGCTACAAGACCCGTGCGACCGGGGCGCCCGATCTGGACCTGTCGGCGATGGAAGAGAATGCGATCCGTCAGTTCGGCCTGCTGGTCGGGGCCGACCCTGACGAGCTGTGCTTCGTCCAGTCCACGACCATGGGCGAGAATCTGGTCTTGCAGGCGCTGGACATGCCGGAGACGGGCGGACGGATCGTCACCGACGCCCTGCATTTCTTCGGCTCCTTCTACACCTATGGGGAACTGGCCAAGGCCGGGATGGACGTCGTCACCCTGCCCATGACCGCCGAGGGGCGGATCGACATGGCGGCGATGGAGGCGGCGGTGAACGACCGGACGCGGCTGGTGTCCATCAGCCATGTCTCGACCATCAACGGCTTCGAGCACGACCTGAAGCGGGTCTGCGACCTGGCCCATGCTCACGGCGCCTATGTCTATGTCGATATCATCCACGGGGCGGGCTCGACGCCGCTGGACCTGAAGGCGGCGGGCGTCGATTTCGCAGCCTGTGCCTCTTACAAGTGGCTGATGGGGGACTTCGGCCTGGGCTTCCTCTATGTGCGCAAGTCCGTGCAGGACAAGATCCGCCGGCCCTGGTGGGGCTATCACCAGATCCGCTCCTTTCAGAGCCATGCCTACCCCTATGACGCGCCGGGCCCCATGCCCGCCGACTATGCGGCGCGGGAGGACGCCTCGGGGCGTTTCGCCATGGGGACGACCTCGTGGACGGGCGCGGTGCAGCTCGACCATTCCCTGACCTGGATCAACCGGCTGGGCGTCGACGCCATTCAAAAGGCGCGTCAGCCGCTGGCGGATGCGGTGCAGTCGGAACTGCGGCGGCGGGGCTATGAGCCTTTGACGCCGTTGGACAGCCGCACGGCCCTGGTCGCCTTCGCGCTGAAGGACTCCCGGCCCAAACTGTCGGAGCGGCTGACGGCGGCCAAGGTGCGGATCACCGTCTCCCAGCACCGGTTCCGGGTGTCGCTGGCGGTGTTCAACGACATGAATGACATCGACCGCCTGCTGGAGGCCTTGCCGGCGTCGCCGCCCGCCTGATGATCAGAAAGGGACGTGAACGCCCTGGTTCAGGGTGCGGGCGAGGTCGAGAAGATAGCGGGCGCTGGCCAGGTCCTGGGCGACGTGGCCCAGGGACTTGTAGATCGTGATCTCCTGATCGGAGGTGCGGCCGGATTTCAGGCCCAGGAAGACCTCGCCGATCTCGGCGACGACGTGATCGTCGTCCACGCGGCCTGCGCGCTTGGCCGACAGGAACTCCGCACCCTGGGCGAGAACGCCGGCGCGGGAATCGGCGATGAAGCGGGCACGGACCACTAGGTCGTCGTCGATTTCGACGGGGCCGTCATAGCTGGATCCGACCAAGTTCACATGGCAGCCGGCGGGCACGTCCGCCGCGTAGAGGATCGGCTGGGCCGAGGCGGTGGTGGTGCAGATGATGTCGGCCTGGGCGACCGCTTCGGCGACCGTGGGGGCGGCGGCGACCGGCAGGGAGGTTTCCTGCGCCAGACGTACGGCCAGGGCGGCGGCTTGTTCTGCTGACCGGCCCCAGATCGTGACGGACGACAGGCGGAAGGCGACGTGTAAGGCGCGGACATGGGCGGCGGCCTGTTCTCCCGTACCGAGCACGGCAAGGCGCGAGGCGTCGGCGCGCGCCAGAACCTGGGAGGCGGCGGCGCTGGCGGCGGCGGTGCGGATGCCGGTGACCTCGCCCGCGTGGACCAGGGCGGACAGGGCGCCTGTCTCGGGGTCGAACACGACGACGGCGCCTTGATGCGACTGCGGACCCGCCGCGTGGTTCTGGGGATAGACGCTGACCAGCTTGGCCCCGAAGACCCCGCCTGCTGACAGGGCGCCGGGCATGACGCCGAAGGCGCGGCCGTTCTCTAAGGGCACGATGCTGCGCAGCGGCTGGCGCGTTTCGCCTCTGGACAAGGCTGACATGGCGTCGCGCATCAGGGGTATGCAGGCGGCATAGGTCAGGTGGTTGCGGACGAAGTCGCGGTCCAGGATCAGCATCTCGGGCGCCTGCTCAGGTGTCGATGAAGGGCGTTCCGGTGACGAAACTGCGGATGTCGCGGGTGAAGGCCGTCAGGGCCGGCCGGTTCGTATAGGCCATGTGACCGCCCTCGTAGCGCCGCTGGATCACGCGTTCGGCGGGATAGTCGCTCTGGGCCGCAAGATAGAGGGCCGGGCCGACGGTCGTGGTCAGGTCGTAGATGCCGGTGCCGATCATCAGGCGGAAACGCGGATTGGCCTTGAAGGCCGCGACCAGTTTGGCGGGATAGTCGTATTCGTTGAACGGCCCGCCCGCCCCACCGGTGGTGTCGTAGGTCCAGGCGGCCACGCCGGGGGCCAGAGGGCGATAGTCGGCGGCGTCGCGTTCGGGCGCCAGGTCCGTGCGCAGATAGTGCTGCATCATCGGCAGGATGGCGTCCGATACCTTGGCGCCGAACGGATCTTGGGGACGCTGACCCTGGCCCGGGGCCGGGCCGACGTAACGGGCGTCGTAGATGCCCAGTCTCTGGCCCTTGTCGGCGAGCAGTCGGCCGGCGAAGGCGACCTTCGAAATGGTCAGGTCGCCGTCGAAATAGAAGTCGACGTCGATCCCGGTCAGCCGCTCCAGTTCGGCGGCGACGGCGCGGCGTTGTGTCTGCGGCAGGCCCCGGCCCTGGACCAGGGCGGCGAGATAGTCGCTCATCCCCCACGCATAGACATCGTCGATGAAGCGGTTCATCGACCGGCCGCCCGTGTCGGCCTTGCCATGATAGACCGCGATCGCCGCCAGGGCCGGCAGATTGGTCGCATAGGCGATCATGTTGTCGACGCGCTGGGACGTCTCGATCATGTTCACCGCCTGGCCGAAGAGGAAGACCCCGTCCAGCGGCATGTCCTGGGACAGCTGCTCCGCCATGACGGCGGCGCGGATGGTGCCGTAGCTCTCGCCGAGGACATATTTGGGCGAGGTCTGGCGACCGTGGTCCGCGATCCAGGTGCGGATGAAGTCCGACACCGCGCGCGCGTCGCCGTTGACGGAATAGGCCTCGGCGCGGTCGGCTTCTGACGCCAGCCGCGTGAACCCGGTCTCGGGCGGATCGACCAGGACGATATCGGCCACATCGAGCAGGGTTTCCGGGTTGTCGACCAGGCGCGGGGGCGAAAGGGCCGGGGCGGCGGGGGCCTGTTCCAACGCGATCCGCTTCGGCCCAAGGGCCAGCATGTGCAGGGTGGCGGACGAGGAGCTGGGGCCGCCGTTGAAGGCGAAGATCACCGGCCGGTCGCCATGCGCGACGCCTTCGCGGATGTAGCTGGCGCAGACGAAGCGCACCTGGGGCGCGCCCTGCGCATCCCTGACCACGGTCTCTTCCAGCCCGGCGGTGTAGGTCACGGTCTGACCGTTGAAGACACCGGTGCGTCGCTGGCGCGGCTGGGCTGCGGATTGGACGTGGGCGGAAACCCTGCCGGCAGACGCCAGCGCCAGGCCAGCGGCCGTGGCGCCGATGAGATGTCGTTTGGTGAGTGTCGTCATCGTCATCTCCGTGTTCGAGATCAGTCTAGAGCCTGGCATCGCGACAATTCATTCTTTGTCGCGGCTGACGCGCGCGGACGCGACACAGGTGTCATGCCGCTGTCCGATGAGACGAATAATATTTGCGCGGAAGACGGGAGCGTCCTCGGTTGGCGCTGGGCCTCGCAAGCAAGAGTTCGGGGCGAGATGTCGGCTGTCAGGCGCGAACATGGTCGATGCGCGAGTGTGGCGCTTGAGGACTAAAGCAGTCGTCTGTTCCCCCCGCCGCGACCGGGTTTGAATAGTCCTTTCGGACAGCCGGGGTTACGGTTGTCGTTCGCTCCCGTGGAGCCGATCAAACGCCCGGACACACGCCGCATGACCGCATCTTCCCCGACGCCATCGTCCGAGCTGAAGCATGGGGTCGGCCTGATCGACCTGGTGATGCTGGGCGCGGGGACGGCGATCGGGGCGGCGATCTTCACTGTGCTCGGTCCCGCTGCCGCCGTGGGCGGGACGGGCATACTGATCACCGTGGCCCTGGCGGCCCTGCCCATGGTCCTGTTCGCCCTAGTCTATGCCTATATGGCCTCGGCGGCGCCCAGCACGGCGGCGTCCTACGAATGGCAGCGCCGCTTCACCCATCCGCTGGTCGCCTTCGCCATCGTCTGGCTTCGGGTGCTGAGCAATGCGGTGGTCATGATCGTGCTGGCGCGGGTGCTGGTGAACTATCTGTCGATGGTGATCCCGTTGCCGGCCAAGCCGGTCATGTTCGGCCTGTTCGCCCTGATTTTTGCGCTGAACTATGTCGGCGTCGCCGTGGCCGCGCGGGCGCAGACCGTGCTGATGCTGCTGTTGCTGGCGATCTTCACCGTCTTCGTCGTGGCGGGGGCGCCCGACCTGAAGCCGGGACTTCTGGTCCAGGCGACGGCGGGCGGATGGCTGCCGATCCTGGCGGCCCTGCCTCTGATGATCCAGCTCTTCCTCGGCATCGAGACCGCGACCGAAGTCGGGGACGAGGTGCGCAACGCCAAGGTGGTTGTGCCGCTGGGGATCGCGCTTGGGCTGGCGCTGACCGTCGTCGTCTATCTGGTGATCACCTTCACGGCCCTGAGCCTGGTCGGGCCGCAAGCCCTGGCGAGCAGCGACGCGCCGCTTCTGACGGCCGCGGAGGCGGCGCTGGGGTCGTGGGCGGCGCCCCTGATCGTCACCGCCGCCGTGGTGGCCCTGCTCAAGTCGATGAACGCCGTCTTCCTGGTCTATTCCCGCTTCCTGTTCGCCATGGGCCGGTCCGGCGTCCTGCCTTCGGCCCTGGCGCGGATCCATCCCCGGTTCGGCACGCCGCATGTGGCGACACTCGTGGCCTTCGCCGCCTCTTCGGCCGCCCTGTTCCTGCCATCGAGCCTGTTGTTCCTGCTGCTGGCGGTGAATGTGCCCACGATGATGAAATATCTCGGGACCTGCCTGGCCGCCTACAATGTCGCGCGCGCCCACCCGGAGGTGCATGACCAGGCCCGGCTCCGGTTCAGCCGACCGACGGTCAAGACCCTGTCCGTGCTGGGCGTCATCGCCGCCGTCGTCATCGCCGCCCTGGGCTTCAGCACTGACTGGCGGCCCTATGTGCTGCTGGTCGTCTGGCTGGCGCTCGGTCTGGCCTACTACGCCTGGCGCCTGAGGCGTCAGACGCCCTGACGCACGGGCAGGGCGGTGGTCCGTTTCATTTCCGACAGGGCGACGGTCGAGCTGATGTCGATGACGCCGGGCAGTTTCAGGATCTTGCGGAAGATGAAGTCCTGGTACCATTTGATGTCGGGGGCGATGACCTTGATCATGGCGTCACGCTCGCCCAACACCGAATAACATTCGACGATCTCGGGGATGGCGGCGATCTCGCGGATGAATTTCTCGCGCTCGTTTTCGGCGAGATTGTTCATCTTCAGCTGGGCGAAGATGTGCATGTGGAAGCCCATCCGTTCGGGATCGAGAATGGCCACCTGCGCCTTGATGTAGCCCTCCTCGCGCAGGCGCTGGATGCGCCGCCAGCAGGGCGATTGAGACAGGCCCACACGCTCCGCCAGCTCCGAGGTGGAGATGGAGCAGTCTATCTGCAGTTGCTGCAGAATGCGGACGTCGATGGCGTCCAGGCCGGTGGACATCGTCTAGTCTCCGATTTGCCGATACAGCGCATTAGCTATCCAATCCCGCGAGCGTGCAAGCGGCGATACGCAAAGAAGCTGCGGCGCCGCGACGGTAACAATGCAGGGGTGAAGGACGACGCCCTGTCGTCCTCGACGGGCAAGCCATTGCGACAGACGAACACCCCAGCCGCAGCCTGTGGCGGCCCGGAGCCGCGAGCGTGATCGGGCGCCAGGCTCCGGCGCGGGCGCCGATCTACGACATTAGGGATTTCGCCGCCTTCGGACGATCCCTGTACCGGCATATGCCCCTGCCGGCCGAGGCTTCCATCCTGTTTGAAAGCACGGTCGCGGAGCCCGAACACCTGCTGGCGCGCCTCGTCACAGACGCCTTCGCCCCGCCTGTCAGCGACCGGTTCGAAAGCGTGTTCGGGCGCGGCAATCCCTATCTGCTGGCCGCCTTGGCCAAGCGGTATGGCGTTGACGAGCAGTGCATCCTGCCGACCACCGGCGTCTGCAACGGCGTCGTCCAGGTGCTGGCCGGTCTGGTGGCGCCCGGCGATCATGTGCTGGTCGAGACGCCGGGCTTCGACGTTCTTTCCGATCTGGCGCGGCTCGCGGGCGCCGAGGTCGAGCTGCTGCCTCGAACGGGCGATACGTTCGCCTTTGATACCGATGATCTGCGGGCGCGGTTGAGGCCGAACACGCGGCTGGTGATCATCACCAACCTGCATAATCCATCCGGTCATCATCTGGATGAAAAGGCGCTTCAGGCCCTGGCTGGCGTCGTCGCGACCGTGGGCGCCCATGTGCTGGTGGACGAGGTCTATGCGGACTTCGCCAGCGACAAGGGCGATCTGCCCGCCGCGCGGCTCGCGCCCAATCTGATCAGCGTCAACAGCCTGACCAAGGTGTTCGGCCTGTTCTCCCTGCGGTGCGGCTGGATCTTCACGACGCGCGCCACGGCGCGGCGGATCGCCAACGCCAGTGCGGGGCGCGAGTTCGGGGTGTCGAAACTGACCCATGCCATCGGGGCGCTGGTGCTGGAAAAGCCCGCGCCGTTCGAGGCGCACTGGCGGTCGGTGCTGGCCGAAAGTCGGCCGGTGGTCGAGCGTCATCTGGCGGCCATGCGCGCCGACGAACTGATCGAGGGCGACCTGCCGCCCTATGGCTGCATCGCCTTTCCCAAGGTCGTCGGTCACGCCGATACGCGCACACTGGCGGAGGTCCTGTGGCGCGACCACGACATCGTCACGGCGCCGGGCGAGTTCTTTGGCCAGGCCGGTCATATGCGGTTGGGGTTCGGCGTGCCGGCGCCGGCCATCGACCGGGGGCTGGCGAAGTTGCACGAGGCCCTGTTCGCGCTTCGACGCTCGGGCTCTCCGCTCGTTTCACGTCCTGCCGCAACGCGTTGAGGAGATGTCCATGCGTCGCTTGCTGACCCCGATCCTTTTCGCCGTCGCCTGGCTGGGCGCGACATCCGCCCTGGCTGAGGTTCAGCGGTTTGTGGTTATCTCCAGCGGCGAGAACGTCGGCCATCTGATCGTGGATCAGGCTGGCGATAAGGTCGATGTCGACTATCACGTCGACAACAACGGTCGCGGTCCCAAGCACAAGGAGCATCTGGTGCTCGGCGCCGACGGCATGCCGCGGCTCTGGACCATCGAGGGCGTGTCGCTGTTCGGCGCGCGCGTCGATGAACGGTTCGAGCATGGCGACGGGACGTTGCGCTGGTGCAGTCAGGCGGACAGCGGCGAACGTCCAACGCCTGCGCCAAGCCTCTATATCGCCAATGACGACAGCCCCTGGAGCCTGGCCCTCTACGCCAATGTGTTGAAGTCCGCGCCGGAGCAAAGCCTCGACGTGACGCCCGGCGGCCGTCTGACCTTGACGGCCGTCCGCAGCCAGGCGTTCGGCCCGAACGCCCTGACGGTGACCATCTATCGCCTGACCGGACTGGAACTTCAGCCCGGCTACGTCATGCTGGACGACGCCGGACGGATGGTCGCCGAGTTTTCGGGCAGCCAGATCACGGTGCGCGAGGGCCTGGAAGCGACCGCGCCCGAACTGATGCGGATGACGGCGGCGCTGGAGGGCGAGCGCATTCATGCGCTGCAGACCCAACTGGCGCACAGCTTCGATGCGCCGGTCCGCATCCGCAATGTGCGGATATTCCAGCCGGAGACGGGGACCCTGTCGGCCCTGTCGTCGGTGACGGTCTTCGGCGACCGGATCGCCGCCATCGTGCCCGAGCCGGACACCCCCACCGCCGCCGGAGATTACGAGATCGACGGCCAAGGCGGGACGCTGGTCCCTGGTCTGCACGACATGCATTCCCACAGCACCCTGCAGACCGGCCTGTTCTATCTGGGCGCGGGCGTGACCTCGGTGCGGGACATGGGCAACGGCAACGCCTTTCTGCTGAACCTGACCCGAGACATCGACCAGGGCGTGGCCCCCGGACCGCGCATCGTCCGCGACGGCATGCTGGAGGGGCGCAGCCCCTATTCGGTGCGCACCGGCCTGCTGGCCGATACGCTGGACGAGGCGCTGGAGGATGTCCGGTGGTACGGCCAGCGCGGCTATCGCCAGGTCAAGATCTACAACTCCCTGCACCCCGACTGGGTCGCGCCGGTCGCGCAAGAGGCGCATCGTCTGGGCATGGGAGTGACGGGCCACGTCCCCGCCTTCGTCACGCCGGACCATGCCGTGGAGGCGGGCTATAACGAAATCGCCCATATCAACCAGCTGATGCTGGGCTGGCTGCTTCAGCCCGGCGAGGATTCACGCACCACCCTGCGCCTGACCGCCATGGCGCGGGCGGCGGATCTGGATCTGAACAGCCTGCCGGTCCGACGCACCCTGGCCCTGATGCAGGAGAAGGGCGTGGCTCTCGACACGACGGCCGTGGCGCTGGAAGTGCTGATGCTGAGCCGCGCGGGTGAAATCCCGCCGTCGGCCGTCGGCTATGTGGACCACATGCCGATCGGTTATCAGCGATACCGTCGTCGATCCTTCGTCGACATCGACAGCCCGGCGGTGGACCAGACCTACAAGGCGGCGTTCCAGAAGCTGCTCGACACCGTGAAACTGCTTCATGACAGCGGCGTGCAACTGCTGCCGGGCACGGACGCCGGCACCGGCTTCACCGTGCACCGCGAACTGGAGCTGTACGTCAAGGCGGGTCTGACCCCGGCCGAGGCCCTGAGCCTGGGCACGCTGAAGGCCGAACAGTATCTGGGTCGCAACCAGTCTCTGGGCAGTATCGCGCGCGGCAAGCTGGCCGATTTCTTCCTGGTGTCCGGCGATCCGACGCAGGACATCAACGCCATCCGTCAGATCCGCATGGTGATGAAGGGCGGAGTGCTCTACTTCCCCAGCGAAATCCACGAGGCGCTCGGTATTCGCCCCTTCGCCGATCCCGTCGTCATCCAGCCGCCGAAGGCGCCGGAAGACACGTCGGCGGGCGTGGCGGGCGAGAGCTTTCTGTTCGGCGAGGGGATGGACGATGATCATGGTCACTGAGAACGTGAAGCGCCGGAAAATCCGGGTGGGCGCGGCCTTCGCCCTGGCTGTAACGGGGCTCGCCATGGGCATGGCGCCGGCCTCGGTCCAGGCGAGGTCGTCCGAGGCGGTCGCAGTCGCCGCACCGGTGGTGACCCGCCACGAAACGACCATCCGGGGTCAGCGGATCGCCTAC
The DNA here is from genome assembly GCF_046295075.1 of Brevundimonas sp. Lineage (GTDB taxonomy): Bacteria > Pseudomonadota > Alphaproteobacteria > Caulobacterales > Caulobacteraceae > Brevundimonas. Next base: position 239,052 of record NZ_JBKBOC010000002.1, read on the forward strand.
ACGGCCACGGCCGGCGAGACCCTGTTGCGCAATGATCGCGACGAACCGACGGCCTCGATCTACAGCTTCGCCTACGTCAAGACGGGGGGCGAGCGCGATCGGCCGGTCATGTTCGTGTTCAACGGCGGGCCGGGTTCGTCTTCGGTCTGGCTGCACATGGGGGTGGTCGGTCCGCGCCGGGTCCAGCTGGACCGCGAGGTGAATCCCAGCAATGTCCCGCCGTTCGGCGTGGTCGACAATCCCGACAGCCTGCTGGACGTCGCCGATCTGGTCTTCATCGACCCGGTCGGCACCGGCTTCAGCCGCATCGTCGGCGTCGGCAAGCCCGAGGACTTCTATGGCGTGGACGAGGACGCCGAGAGCGTGGCCCAGTTCATCGAGCTGTGGCTGACGCGGAACAATCGCTGGAACGCGCCCAAATATCTGATGGGCGAAAGCTACGGCAGCGCGCGGGCGGCGCTCTTGCCGCGCGCCCTGATGGGCGGGCCGACCTATGGCGGCGTGATGCGGGGGATCACGGTCAATGGAATCGTCCTGCTGGGGTCCAGCCTGAACGGCGCAGGGACGGCGGGACTGTCTCCGTCGCTCGCTGCGGCCCTGAACCTGCCCGCCATGGCCGCCACGGCCTGGGCGCACCATAGGATCGACCGCCGGGGCCTGACGATCGAGGCCTTCGACGCCGAAGTCACTGCCTTCGCCACAACCGACTATCTGGCGGCGCTGGACAAGGCGGCCGCCGGAACGCTGGACGACGTCGAACGCGGCGCGGTCGCGGCGCGTCTGGCGGCCTATACCGGATTGCCGGTCGGGGCCTGGTTGCCCGGTCTGACGATGTCGCCCAAGGCCTTTTCTCAGCAGCTTTTGGCCGCCGATGGTCTGACGGTCGGCCTCTACGACGGTCGCTACACCCTGCCGTCAGCGCACGACGGCGGTGAGCCGGTCGCCGACGATCCGGCCATGGGGCGCTATGTGCCGGGCTTCATCGCCGCCTTCCACCAGATGCTGGCCGAGGATCTGAAGGTCCAGGAGGACCGGCCCTACGGGGCCATCGTTTGGCGCAATCTTCTGTTCGGCTGGAACTGGAAGCGGACCGGCGTGCCCGAGGGCCAGTCCTTCGCCGGCGACCTGGCCACGGCCATGCGCCGCAACGGCGATCTGAGGGTGCTGGTGGCCAGCGGTTATTTCGACATGGTCACGACCCCGGCGGCCGCGCATGACGCGCTGGAAAAGGCGGGAGTTCCCGCCGATCGGCTGACGATCCGCAACTACGAGTCCGGCCATATGCTCTATCTCGGCGACACGGCGGCGGCCTTTTCCGATGACGTCCGGGCGCTGATCCGGGGCAAACGCCGATGAGAGCGAAGGGGAGTGAGCCGATGCGGTGGAGACCGGCTGGGTGTGTCCGGGGCGCCGTTTTCTCCGTCCTGGCCCTGATGATCGCAGCCGGTTCGGGCGTCGTCCCGGCGATGGCGCAAGTCGCCGCCGAACCAGTGTCCACCGCGCAGGCGGCGATGGAGCCTCGACGTTCGGTCACGCATCATGCCGGCCGCTTCAACGGTCAGGCCGTCGCCTACACCGCCACCGTCGCCGACAACTTCGTTGCCGGTCCTGACGGCCGGCCGGGCGCAGCTGTCATCACCATCGCCTATACGCGCGACGATGTCGGCGACCCGACGACCCGGCCGGTGATCTTCGCCTTCAACGGCGGGCCGGGCGCATCCTCGTCGCCCCTGCACATCTCGGCCCTGGGGCCGATGCGCAAGGCGCCGCAAGGGCAGAGCGGTCTGGTCGACAATCCGTTCAGTCCGCTGGATGCGGCGGATATCGTCTTCATCGATCCGGTCGGCACCGGCTTCAGTCGCGCCCTTCCCGGCATGGACGAAAAATACTGGTACACTGGCACCACCGATGCGAAGGCGGTGCAGACGGCCATACTCAACTGGTTGAAGCTCAACGGCCGCGAGGCCTCGCCGCGCTATCTGGCGGGCGAGAGCTACGGCACGACCCGGGCGGCGCTGATCGCCGCCGACGCCGAGACGCTGAGCTTCGACGGCGTCATGCTGATCGCGCTCGTCGCGCCGGTGACCGGGCGCGAGATGCCCTTCGTGGCCAGCCTGCCGACGATGGCCGCCGGGGCGTGGCATCACCAGAGGATCGACCGAGCCGGCCGCACCGTCGATCAGGTTTATGACCAGGCCCTGACGTTCGCACGCACCGATTACGTCGAGGCCCTGATCCAGGGTTCGAGCTTGCCAGATGCGGACCGACGCCGGGTCGCGGAACGGATGTCCGCCCTGATCGGCCTGCCGACGGATCTAATCTTGACCGAGAACCTGCGCATCTCCAGCAACACCTGGATGTTCAACCTGTTGAAGGACCAGGGCCTGCGCACCGGCCTGCTGGATGTCCGGGTCACCTCGCCCATGGAAGCCGGGGCGCTGGGCGCGCTGGATGATCCGTCCCTCGGCGTCGTGCCCAAGGGTAGGGCGGGCGGACCCGCACCGACCCCGGCTAGCATCGGCCCGATCGTCAATCAGGCCCTGGGCGACTATGTCCGCAACACGCTCGGCTTTGCGACCGACGAACCCTACTACAGCCTCAACTTTCTTGTGAACGCCGCCTGGTCCCATGGGGATTCGCCCGAGGCAATGGAGGGGCTGGCCAAGACGTTGCAGGCGCGGCCGGACATGCGGCTGTTCTGGGCGGCGGGCTACTACGACCTGACCACGCCAGCCTATGCGGGCCGCTATGTGCTGGATCAGGTGGGCGTGCCGGCCGAACAACTAACCGCCGCCTATTTCGCGGGGCCCCACGGCGTCTATGATGGCGAGGATAATCTTGCGCGGTTCAACGCCGCAATGCGCTCCTTCGTGAGCGCGGTCAGGTTGAGCGACCCGGATCGGGATTAGGACAGTCGGCCCGTCACAGCGGTTTGGGCGGCGTTTCCTCAAAAGCGGCGGCTGAGGCTTATGCGAGCTGTCCTGCCCAGAGGGTCCTGGCTGTCTCTGGCGTAGCCGGGTGCGGAACGGCCGTCGCCGAGGGTGGCTTCCGGGCGGGCGTCGAGCAGGTTTTCGATTTCGAATTCTAGACGAAGACCCTCGCTGCGGCGACGGCCGGCGGTGTCGCGCGCAGCGCTGGACGGCTCGATCGTCGTGCTGATCCGGACGCCGACCGTCGTCAGATCCGACAGGCGAAGGTCCTCCGGCCCGTCCCGGCCGAAGTCGCGGCGAAGACGGGACGGGCCTCTCCAGTTCAAGAGCGCATTCACGCCCCAGCGGGCGTAACGGCCGTCGAGCCTCAAGGTCAGTTGATGGCGGGGAACGGCGCCGCCGTCGCCCGCCAGTTGATCCAGCCTGGGGATGTCGTCGCGAATGGTGACGCCGTCGTCGAGCCGCCAGATATGGGCGATCGCCACCTGCACAGACCCACGCCGGGCCGATCCGCCCGTTTCGCCCCCAAGCGGAATATTGGCCGAAACACCTGAGGACAATGTGTCCGACGCGATCTGCGCCAGATTGATCGGGCGCTGGTCGATGCCGATCAAACGGCCCTCGGCGTCCCTGATGATGCGGTCGGGAAAGGCGGCTTCGACGGCGGGGGTCAGCGCCGGCAGGGCGCCGATCGCGTTGGAGGATCTGACGCTCTGGAGATCGACATTGCCCTGCACGCCCCAAGGCCCGAACGGCCCTGCCGACCCGGACAGCGACAGGGTTTCGGTCTTCTGAGCTTTAAGATCGGGGTTGCCGCCAAGAAGGGGCGTGATGTCCACCGCCTGTTGTGATCGGAAATCATAGACGGTTCTGGGCGGTCCATATCGCGGGGGATCGAACCTCTGTTCGCGTGTCGGTGCATCGGTCGCCTGCGACCACTGGCCCGACAGTCTCAGCTTGCTCAGAGGCGTCCAGGCGAAGCCCGCGTTCAGGCCTCCGTTGGCGCCGGTGTCGCCCAGGGCGGCCAGGGCGGCCAATCGGCCGCCGAGATTGACGGAAAGATCGCCCCAACCGCCGCTTCGGTCGGGAGATGTCGAGAAGATCGGCAGGTTCAGATTGGAACGCAGATCAAGGGTCTGGGACGACTGCGTCTGATCCGTCGGCGCGTCTAGGGTTTCGGATCGCGACCCGACGTAGCGAGCATCCGCCGTGACCAGAACCGGCCCGGCCGGCAGGTCCATCAAGGGGCGGTCGGCGGACAGGGTGGCGGAGAGGACCTGGCTGCGCGTCACGAGCGCCGCCAGCCCCGATTGGCGGGTCTCGGCGATCAGGCCGTCCAGACCGGCGCGCACGGACCAGCCCAGGGTCCGGCCGCTCACGCCGCCGGCGACGGTGACGGTGTCCGCGCGTTGGCGAGTCTCGACGACTTGGCCAGACGTGCGTGAGGTGAATGCGTCGCGCTGTTGTTGGGCCGTGGCGCTGAACGATGTGGCCCAATCGCCCAAGGCGCCGGTGATCGCGATATTGGCCGAGGCGACCTGGGTTTCCGGGCGCAGGCTATAGGCGCCAAACCCGGACGAATCTTGGTCGTCCGCCGGTCGCTCGTCCGCGCGAAGCGAGGTCGTTCGGGACGCCTGGGCGCCCAGTTGAAAGGTGTCGCTGTCCTTGATCTGCGACTGACGTCCATCGACAGCGACGGACGAGGTTCCGCCCGCCGTCGGGCGCGACATCTTCGCCTGGGCGTCGCGGCTCCTGAACGCGGGCTGGAGCACGATGTTGACGACACGGCGCGACGGGTCGCCGCCGTAGAGGGCGCCCGCCTGCGGCGGCAGGGCTTCGACGCGGACCAGGGCGTCGGGCGGGAAGCCCATGAAGTTTCGGGCGTCTACCACCTGGCGACCGTTGACGATCACCACGGGCGGCTGCTGCAAGCCCAGACGCTCGCCAAAACGGGCGATCACCTCGCCGATGTCGTAGGCGCCGAGATTGTCGATTTCCTCCGGGCCGAGCTCCAGCTCTGGCGCGACCCTGGCCGCGCCGCGTCGTCCAACCACCTCGACCTCTTCCAGCTGTGTGGGCGAGGGGAGGGCGGACGGCGCTTCCTGGACGACGATAAGAGCCAGATGAGCCAACATGGATCAATCGCCATCCCGGCCTGCCCGAACGACAGGCTGGAAGCGAAAAAGGCCGGACGTCAGAGACGCCCGGCAAGGCTTTTCAGGTTGGGGATCCAGGAAAGCGCCTGGCTTAAAGGATCTGCAGGCCGGGAATACGGATCGAGCCGCTACGGATCGTGCAGCTGCGACCGCCGGCGTTGACGGGCGGCAGCACATTGTTGCTGAAGGTGGCGGTGCTGGTCGCATTGTTCCAGGCCACGACGACGGTGCCGTAGCAGGGATCGTTGGCGACCGTGTTGGCCCCGATGGTCAGGGCGATCGAGGTCGTCGATCCCGGCACGACAGCGGCGCCCCACGAGCCGGTCGGCGCCACGGCGAAGCAAAGCACGCTGCCGGGGGAGATGCTGCGGGTCGGGATGGGCGCGCTGGTCGCGCTCAGCGGACTGGCGGTGACGGAGACGTTGCAGGTGACGGTCGTGGTTTGGGACAGGGTGACGGATCCGGAACCCGATACGCTGCCCGAGCTGGGCGAGAACGATTGGGCGAAGGATGGCGAAGCCAGGGCGACCGTCGCGAGGGCTGCGGCGGCGAAGGAAAGTGTCTTGATCATGATAGTCCTCCCTTGAGCGGGCCTTCATCGGCCCTTGTGAACCTTGGATTGTCCTAACGGCGGACGTGCTATTTACAGCGCCGTAAGCATCGATGAGTCAAGAATAAAATCGTTATTTTTCAGCGTGGTAAACGGAATATGGCGCAGCTTTCCCGGCCGCCTAAGCGACCGGGAGATGCCATAATCGACCGCGCGTCAGCGGTGTCCGAGCGTCAGAAGCTCTTGGTCAGACGCACGGCGATCAGCCGTGGATCCAGGGTGAAGACATTGGTGGTCAGGCCGGTGTCGTCGGAATTGGTGAAGGCGTCGACGATGGGCGCGTCGTCGAAGACGTTCTTCACATAGGCCTGGAGCGTTAGGCCGCGCTCGGCGTCCTTCAACGAGACGGACAGATTGAGGTTGTCCCATCCCCTCAGGCGGTCGTACTCGGTGTTGTAGACCCGGAAATAGCTTTCGGCCTGGCGGTAGTAGTCGCCTCGCACGGTCAGATCCCAGTCGCCCAGGAACCAGGTGTACTGAGCCCCGATGTTGGCGGTCCAGTTCGGTGAGTTGGGCAGTTCGTTGCCGCCCAGGTCCGCCTCGAAGCCCCGCCCGCCGTTCGGCGCCTGGGTCAGCGGATCATAGGTGAAGCCATAGAAGGCCCAGAAGGGCAGACTGGACGCGAGGTCGGGGTTGAACGTGCCGAACCGCGAGGAGCCAGCGCACAGGGCGCTGAGAGAGAAGACGGCCAACTCCGGGCCGAACGGACTGTTCAGGATCTGCTCGGCCAGATCCCGTGGCGCGACGCAGTTCGACGGCACCTGAATCCACGGACGTAAGGTGATCCAGTCCTCATTCCCCTGGGTCCGGTTCATCACGTCGATGGACCCCTCGCCATCGGCGACGCGGGTCTTCAAATATCCGAAGTTGGCGTCGATCTGGAAGTTGGGCGTGGGCTTGTAGACGGTCTCAAGTTCAAGCCCCCAGATCTTGGCGTCGAAGTTTTCGTTCAGCGAGATGCGGTCGACGATCTGAGAGACCTGATAGTCCTTGTAGTCGTAGTAGAAGGCGGTGGCGTTCAGGCGAAGCTTGCCGTCCAGCAGCGTATTCTTGGTCCCGATCTCGAAGGCGTTGACGTATTCGGGCTCGAAGGTGCTGGCCAGGGGCTGATACTGGACGACCGTGGGGTTCAGATCGAGGCGGGGCGGGTTTGTGCCGCCGCCCTTGTAGCCGCGCGACAGGGACGCATAAATCAGGGTGTCGTTCGTGAACGACAGGTCGGGTGCCCAGTCCAGAACGATGCGGCCCGTCAGCGCCTCCCACTTCTGTTCGATGTCCGGCAGCGCATAATAGCCCTCTCGCACATAGCCGCCGGTGGCGAGGCCGGGATCGCCGTTCAGATTGGCGCCGAGCAGCAACTGGCTGGGATAGGGCGTCGTGTCCTTGCGGTCCTCTGTGTAGCGCAGGCCGGTGGTCAGGCGCAGGTCGGGCGTCAGGTCCCAATAACCCTCGCCGAAGACGGCCCAGGAACGGGTGTGGATGACGTTCTTGCTGCGGAAATAGTTGTGCCCGTCCTCGTTGATCTCTCCGAGCGGGTTGGGATCGACGTAAACGCACTCGAAGGGCTGGGTGTCGTCGCATGGCCGCGTGATGTAGTTGCCGTTCGGCGAGAAGTCGCCGTTGTAGAAATATTCGGCGATCAGCGAGAAGGTGTTGTTGAAGACGAAGTAGTCGTCCTGGGATTTGAAATCGAGGTAGTTGGCGCCGAGGCTGAAGTTGAAGCCACCGTCGCGGTCCGACTGCAGCCGGAACTCCTGATACCACTGACGGCTATCGGAGCGACTGATGTCCGCCGACAGGATGCGATCTGAAGGCCCGAGTTGCGGGTCCGTGTAAACGCCGCCCGGTGTCGCCGTGGATGGGAGGGGGGCGCCGAAGAAATCGTAGACATTGTTGCTGTCGACGAAGGCGGGGTTGGAGACGTAGCGCGCATAGTCCTGCGACGCATAATAGTCGTCCTTCGAATACGCCGTTTGAGAATACAGCGTCAGCGTGTCGGTGAGATCGAACTCAAGATTGAACTGGAACAGATCGTTCTTGGCGCGGAACACAGGGTCGTAGTTGGTGGCGATCTCTCTGAGGTTTTTGGACTGAACCACGCCCTCGTAGGGATCGAACCCGAGAGGGATGAGATTGACGGGCTGGAAGTTGAGATCGACACCGACGCTGGGGCCTGTCCCCAGCAGTCGAACCGGGCCAAACGATCCGCCATTGGGCACGCCATAGGCTGCGTCGCTATACAGGGAGCCGGGCAGGCACCCCTGGCTCAGCTGATCCTGGGTGTAGGGCGTCGTGATCGTCGCCGATCCGACCTGGGTCGGACCGGGATCGGTGGTGCAGAGCTGCTTGCCGGTGCGTGAGCGGTTGTCGTCTTCCTCGAAATGTTCCCAGATCGCATTGGCCCGGAACCGTTCCGTCGGCTCCCACCGCGCCGACAGTCGGGTGGTGAAGAGGTCGCGGTCGTTCACATGGGTGTCGTTGAAGCTGTTGTAGTCGAAACCGCCGCGCTTGGTGAAGGCGAAGGCGCCACGGACGGCGAAGGTGTCGCCGAGCGGGATGTTGGCCATGGCCTGTGCGCGCTGGGTGTCATAGTTGCCGAGCTCGCCGGTCACGAACCCCTCAGACTGGAAGCGCGGCAGTTGTGGGAACATGTTGACCACCCCGCCCGTGGCGTTGCGGCCGTAAAGCGTGCCCTGCGGGCCGCGCAGCACCTCGACCCGATCGACGTCCAGATACTCTTGCTCGAACAGTCGGTTTCGGATCAGGGGGGTGTTGTTGAAACTGACGGCGACCGCCGGGTCGCTGGAGGCCGAGACGGCCTTGGTCCCGATCCCGCGGATCGAGAAGTTGTACATGCTGAAGTTGGCCTTGGAGAAGGTGACGTTCGGCACCGCGCGCAGCAGTTCCGACCCGCCTTCGATCTGACGCGACTGCAAGGCTTCGGACGACAGGGCGGTGACGGCGATCGGCACGTCCTGCACGGACTGCTCGCGCTTCTGGGCCGTAACGATGATGTCGTCCACGACGGCAGGAGCGGGATTCGGCTGGGGTGCGGTTGTTTGCGCCAGCGCGGCGGGCGCCCAGGTTATCAAGAGGGCCGTCGCCGATACGGAGAGCGCGAGGCGCGCGCGAATACAGACCGCTGAAGCCATGAAATCCTCCCGAAGCGCGCCGATTTACCGACAGCGCGTGATGTGCGTTTCCTCCCGCCTGATGTTTCCGCTCGACGGGGCGGGGCCACCGGCGGTTGTCGCCAACTTCGCACTACTCACCAGCATGTCAATACATATTGACAGTAATGTTGGTTGACGGTCGCCCGAAGAGACGGTCAACGTCGAGGTCGTTGAGCTGCCAAACTCAGGGGGCGGGATGAACTATGACGCCGTGATCGTCGGGGCGGGTCTGGCCGGTCTGGTCGCCGCAAACGAACTGGTCCAGGCCGGCCGTCGGGTGGCGGTGGTTGATCAGGAGAACGCCGCCAATCTGGGAGGTCAGGCCTATTGGTCGTTCGGCGGTCTGTTCTTGGTCGACAGTCCCGAACAGCGCCGTTTGGGCGTGCGCGACGGCTTCGATCTGGCCTGGTCCGACTGGCAGGGCAGCGCCGGCTGGGACCGGCTGGACGGCCCGCTGGCGCAAGACGAATGGGCGGCGCGCTGGGGACGGGCCTATGTCGAGTTCGCAGCGGGCGAGAAACGCAGCTGGCTGCGTCGTCACGGCATTCGCCTGACGCCGATGGTCGGCTGGGCTGAGCGCGGGGACGGCCGGGCTGCGGGCCACGGCAACTCCGTGCCCCGGTTTCATGTCGCGTGGGGCACGGGCACCGGCGTCAGCGGTCCGTTCGCGGCGCGCGCGCTGGAGGCGGAGGCGCAGGGGAAGCTGACCTTCTACTGGCGCTGCCGCGTGGACGATCTGATCGTGGAGGCGGGACGTGTGACCGGCCTGTCGGGCGTTCGCCTGGCGCCGGACGCCGCGCCGCGTGGAGCGCCGTCCAATCGGGATGCGACAGACCCCTTCACCTTGCGAGCGTCGTCGGTTCTGATCGCGACGGGCGGCATCGGCGGCGACCATGAAAAGGTGCGACGCCTCTGGCCGACGCGACTGGGCGCGCCGCCGCGCGAGATGATCACCGGCGTGCCCGCCTATGTCGACGGACGGGGGCTGGACATCGCCGAGGCGGCCGGCGCGCGTCTCGTGAACCGCGACCGGATGTGGCACTATGTCGAGGGCATCCGGAACTGGGATCCGATCTGGCCCGGACACGGCATCCGCATCCTGCCGGGGCCGTCATCGGTGTGGCTGGACGCCTTGGGGCGTCGTCTGCCGTTCCCGGCGCTGCCGGGCTACGACACCCTGTCGACCCTGCGCCATCTGCGGACCACGCCTGACCTGGCGGCGCACGACCACTCCTGGTTCGTCCTGACCCAGGCGATCATAGAAAAGGAGTTCGCTCTCTCCGGCTCCGAACAGAACGGCGACATCACCTCGGGCCACTGGCTGCGGGTGCTCAGGACGCGATTGGGCAAGGGCGCATCGCCGGAGGTGGAGGCCTTCAAGGCGCAGGGCGCGGATTTCGTGGTCGCCGGCGATCTCGAAACCCTGGTCGCCGGAATGAACGCCCTGACGCCGACGCCTCTGCTGGACGCGCACATGGTGCGGGGGGTGGTCGAGGCCCGCGACGCCCAGATCGACAATCCCTTCGCCAAGGATCTGCAGGTTCAGGGCATCCATAACGCCAGGCGCTACCTGGGCGACCGGTTGGCGCGGGTGGCCAAACTCCATCGGATTCTCGATCCCGATGCAGGGCCGTTGATCGCCGTCAAACTGCATGTCCTGACCCGCAAGAGCCTGGGCGGGATTCAGACCGATCTCGACAGCCGTGTTCTCAAGCCCGACGGATCGGTGCTGGAAGGTCTGTTCGCCGCCGGCGAGGCCGCCGGCTTCGGCGGCGGCGGCGCCCACGGCTACAACGCCCTGGAGGGCACCTTCCTGGGCGGTTGCATCTTCACCGGACGCGCGGCCGGCAGATCCATGGCGTGACCGCCGCGCTTCAAGGCGACCGGGTCCAGGTCTGGGTGCGACACAGCAGGGGCGCGATGCAGCCGCGCACGGAAAGCCGGTCGCGCTCGACCAGCGTCAGACTGCCCCGACCGGCGCGCTGGCCGCTGTCCGGGTCATAGAGCGGGCCGCCGGTCCAGGTCGTCGGACCGCCCGTGAACCCGTCCAGAACCCGCAACCCGCGTAGGGGACGCGTCCGCAACGCCGGATCATGATTGCGGACATCCGTCTGGTCCGGATTGCGCCGAAGCGGCGCCGCATCGACCACGCGGCCGCACAGGGCGCCGCCGCAGCGGTGGATTTCGACCACGCCGCCCTGGGCGGCGGTGCGCCACCGCCCAAGGAGCGGACTGTCCTGAGCCGACGCGGGTCCGACCACCATCAGACCAGCGATCATGGCGACGGCGACGCGAAGCATCAGGCCGCGACCAGGAGGGTATTGCGCACCTCGACCGGAATCTGATCGTAAAGCGTCGGCCCGGCTAGGCCCAAACGGGCGCGCGCCTGATGCAGAGGTTCGGCCATTAAGGCCTCGTAATCCAGACCCGGCAGCCAGGCCGCCCGGCGCCCACGACGCCAGGCCTGAAGAATGGCGCGCGCACAAGGGTGACCGGTTCGCGCCTTGGCGGCTTCGATGGCGACCCCCGCCGCGATCAGGCCGAACCCGGTGCTGCGCGTCTGCGGCAGGGAGAAGGCGACCACGCAGGCCTCGCCCAAGGCGTCGGTGCGATAGCCGGTCAGGATGTGCCACAGGTCGTGGACGTCGCGCAGGCGTCGCGCGTACCAGGCATAGGGATGGGCGGCCTCGATCTCGCTGTCGGCGACCTTCTGGCTCTCGCCCGCAAGGCCGTAGGCCGACAGATTGCGCTCGTCGATGAAGTCCAGATAGGCCCGGCCCACCGAACCGGACGGCAGCGATTCCAGCCAGGCGCGATCGTGAAGGCGGTCCGCCAGCTCGACCATCAGGAAGGCCTGCCGAGAGCCTTCGTTTTGCTCCAGCATCTTGTGATAGCCGCGCCTGACCGACCCTCCGGCCAAGGCGTTCATGATCTCGAACACCTGGGTCGTGTCTTCTTTGTCGGCGATCAGGCGTCGCAGCGCGCGAAAGGCCCGAAGCGGCTGAACACGCCGGGGTTTAAGCCGTCCAGACGTCCGCGAGGGTGCGGGCGACATCGCGTCGTCGATCAATAGTTCCGCCGTCACTTGCTCTCTCCCGTCAGTGCGCTTAACCAATCTGCTATCTACATGGATGTAACTAACACTGATGTCAATAGAGCGTGTCCGTCGTCGTCGACGCACTCCCGATGAAGCCCGGCTGGAAGCTGTGGCCTGCGCTCGTGCGCGTTTGCTGGCCGGGGGGCCGGATTCTGTCACGCTCAAGGCGGTGGCCGATGACCTGGGCGTGACCCACGCCAATCTGATCCATCACTTCGGATCGGCGGAAGGGCTCCAGTCGGCGCTGATGGGGTCGATGGTGGCGGATCTGTCGAACGCGCTCGATACGGCCATCGCACGTTTGCGAACGGACGAGGGCGCGCCGCTTGAACTTATCAACGCCGTCTTCGACGCCTTCGCCGAAGGCGGCGCGGGCAAGTTGGCCGCCTGGATCGTCTTGAAAGGCGATCTTACCCATCTGGAGCCGGTTAGAGCCGCCGTAAACGGGCTGGTCCAAGCCATTCAGGACAAGCTCGGCGACCCCTTGAATCCGTCGCAGAACCAGCTTTCCGCAGCTGTCTTGTTCATCGCTCTAAGCGCGTTCGGAGAGGCTTTGATCGGACCTCCGCTGCGCAACATGCTTGATCAAGACGACGACGCCAGCCGGAAGGTTGTCGCCGGCTTGCTGCCTTACTTTCTGCTGAAGTCGGAACGCGGAGCTTAGGCGACGCTACCGTTAAACTCGGCTTTGCCAGCGTATGATGACGCGGTCGTTCACGACCCTGATTGCGGCCTTGGGCTTGTAGTTTGGACTTCGTCCCGTCAGCCACTCATCTCAGTAGTTCGAAATTCCGGAGTTATCTGGAGATTTGGAACGATCCGACCGTTAGCGCTAATGTTGGGTGGCGCGGGCTTCACATTTCATCAGCATCGGTACGTGAAAAGGTGGCAAAGCGGCTCCTGATCGACCAGTTCGGCCATCGTGCGCCCGGGAACAGCACAAGGTTTTTTGCAAAGGCGGTTGATCGCTTTGTCAACCGGGGAGATCAAGCATGAAACTGCGCATCGGTTTGAGCCTGTGTCTCCTCCTGCTGGCCGCGTCCGCGCCGCTCGCGAGGGCGCCGGTCAGCGGGGCTGATGCGTTCGCGCGGCACGATTTCGGGGCCGTGAACTTCAGGGCCTTGGACACCGTGGCCGTGCCGTGGAAGCTGGTGGCGGCGGCCCTGGTGCTTGACGATCCGCAGGGGGGCGAGGTCAGTCAGGCGCATCTCAAAGCAAGGCTCCAGACCTTCGGCTTCCTATGGCCCGAGCGGATCGAGGGCGCCGATGTGCCGATCATGCCCAGCCGCGACCATCCGTTGGGCATCAGCGTCGGCGAAGTCACGCCGGGCCTGCCGCCGGTCAAGGTGACGGTCGCCAATCTGGGCTGCGCCTCGTGCCATGCCGGGCCTGCCTATGCCGCTGACGGGTCGCCGCGACCGACGACCGCCTGGCTGGGATCGCCCAACACCAGCCTGGACCTGGAAGCCTATACCCGCGCCGTAACTCAGGCCCTCAAACGTCGGAGCGGCGATACGCCCGAGCTTCTTGCGGCGGTTCGGACGCTCTTTCCCGAGACCGATGCGTGGGAGATGGCCAGCCTGCGCTGGGCGGTCATTCCGCTGGCGCGGCGACGGCTGGCCGAGGTTCCCGACGGCGGCAGTCCCCTGCCGTTTGTCAACGGCTCGCCCGGCCTGACGAACGGGATCGCCGCGTTGAAGCTGCAGGGCCACACCCTGTCCAGCGCGGAGGAGGCCGGTTTCACCTCCATCCCGGATCTTGCGGACCGCAGCTTCCGTTCGACCCTGCTGTACGACGGCGCCTATGCGCCGCAGGGCCAGTCGCGCTGGCGGTCGATGGGGCGCGAGGATCTGACGCCGGAGCACCGCGACCGCCTGGCGGCCATCACCAGCTTCTTCACCGTGCCCAGCATGGGTCAGTCGCCGCGCGGGGCCCATCGTCAGATTCCGGATGCGGAACGCGCCTTCGCCTGGCTGGAGACGCGTCGCCCGCAGGCCTTTCCGGGTCCGGTCGACCGGGCCGGCGCGGGGAGAGGGGCGGTGGTCTATGACCGCGCCTGTTCGTCTTGCCATGGCGTCTATTCGGGTCCGATAGACCGCCCCCGTCTTCAGCGTTTTCCGAACTGGCACGGCCATGTCGGATCCGATCCCGTGCGGGCGGCGGCCTTCACCAACGACCTGACGCGCTACGCCGCCAACGGCGGTTATGACAAGGTTCTGGACGCCAGACCCACCGGCGAATACGCCGCCACCCTGTTGTCCGGCCTGTGGGCGACGGCGCCCTATATGCACAACGGCTCTGTGCCGACGCTGGCGCAGTTCCTGTTGCTCGAACCGCGTTCCGAACGGTTTCTCGTCGGGGGTCATCGGCTGGACTTCGCGGCCGTCGGCATTGCGGGCCAAGATCAGGGCGGGGTGCGGGTCTATCCAACCGGCTACACGCCTTGGTCTCAGCCGGCCGTATTCGACACCCGCATGCCCGGCCGATCCAATCGCGGTCATGAAGCCCAGATCGAAGGCCTGACGGTCGCCGAGCGCCGGGACCTGATCGAATATCTAAAGGGCCTCTAGCTCAGACGATCAGGGCGTCTAGCCCGAGGCGGGGCTTGGGCGCCAGCTCGCGAGCCGGCGCGATCCCCAGCCGGAAGGCGGTGATCAGGCGACGGTCGCTGCCAGTCTCGAAATCCGCCTGCAAACGTGCGCGCGCCTCGACATCGTCCGCCAGCACCGCCATCGGCGCGGCCGACAGTCCGGCCTGGGTGAAACCGAGCCAGGCGCGATGAAACCGTCGTCCTGTGTCGAAAGGCGCTTCGTTCGCGGGGCGATGGAACAGGACGATGGCCGAGGCGCTGCGCACCACCGCCGCCTCCGCGATCAGGGCGCCGGCCAGGCCGACCCGGTCCAACGTCTCGAATACCCCAGGTCTCAACACGACGCCGGCCCCGACGGCCTCGATCCCGGACATTTCCATAGCCTCTGCGTTCAGCCCATCCAGCGACCAGGACGGATGGCGTCTCGACAGCCGCATCCATGACAACAGTTCCGCCCGATAGGAGGCGTTGCGGAACCAGCGCAGGCTGGCCTCATCGTAAAGGCGCGCCAGTTCGGTGATAGGCTGCGGGGTTTGGACGACGATCAGGTCGTCGCTCCGCTCCAGTCGGGCCAGTGCGGCGTGAGCGGCCTGACCGCCTTCGAACTTTCCGCGATAGGTTCGCCGCTGCGTCAGATACGCCGCCAGCGGATCGGAAGCCTCTCCAGGGCGGACGGTCAGTTCAACGACGTGGACGCCGTCATGTACGACATCGACGATCAGCCCACGCCGTCCGGCGGCGAGACAGAACCCCTCCACCGCAGAGCCATGGCTGACGTTCAGGTCGCGGCCTTCGGGATCGCCGACGGGCAGCCTGCGGCCTTCGTCCTCCAGCACCTGCACCCGGCCGTCGGGCGCCAGCCGCCACCGCGTCGGCTGAGTATTGTGCACGCTCGGCGAAAGGGCGGCCTCGGCCACCAGCGTCCGGAGCGTCTCTGCATCCAGCGTCATCGCAGGTCTTTCCTGAACAGGTTCAGCCGCTGAAGCCGCCGCGCGCCCAGCTTCTCCATCTGGCGCAGCGACGCGGTGTTCTCGTCGGCGATCCAGGTCACGCCGCATTGTCTGTAGCCGCCTGCGAACAGGGCCTTGATCACCCGGTGCAGCATGGCGCCGTTCAAGCCCTGTCCGTGCAAGGCGCGCTTCACCGAATAGAAGATGATCACCGCGCGTCGGCGCCTAAGCCGCTCTCGGATGAAATGGACCAGGGTCATCGGTCCCATCCGACCGCGCGTCGCTTTCTGGAACGGGTTCAGATCCGGGATGCAGATCACCACCCCCGCAGGTTCGCCCCTGTAGTGGACGACGCAGGCGATGCGGGGATCCACGATCCACATCATCTCGCCGGCCTGAAAGTCGAACTCGGCCGGGGTCAGGGGCACGAACATCGGATTGTCGCTGAAGCCGTCGTTGAGGCATTGCCGGGCCTCCTCGAACCGGGCCTTGAAGGCGCTGCGGCTGATGGGCTTCCACGTCCAGTCAGGGTCCGACAGCACCGCGCGCTGCCTGTCGCCCAACAGGGCGTCGGCGGTGTTCGGTCCGACATCGAACTCGAACGTCGACATCGGGAATACGGGTGAGTAGCCGCAGGCTTCCAGCAGGCGCGGCAGATGCGGCGCGCCCCAGATCATGTCGGTATAGGGCTGGTTCTCGAACCCTTCGGTCAGGACGCCGGCCTGCTGCATGGCCGTCAGGTTGAAGGCGCCGACCAGTTCATCGCAGCCTTCGCCTTGCGCGAAGGTCTCGGCCGCGTCGAACAGAAGCCGCGCGGTTTCGACACGGTCCTCGCAGTCGAAATAACCGAACTGACAGCGTCGCGTGCCGTGACGCGCGTTCGAGGACGGATGGGTGTGGGCCGTCAGCCGCCCGACCGGACGCCCGTCTCGCCAGGCGGTGAAGAAGGTCAGGCGGCCGCCGTCGTCGCGCATCAGGGGGTTGCGCGCCGGATCTAGATACCGCTCCAGATCCGCACGCATCGGCGTCACATAGGGGCTGTCGGGGGGATAGATCTCGAACGGAACCCGGAAGAAGCCTTCCAGATCGCCCTCGCGAAGGTCCAGGGTCGGGTCGGTCATTGGCGGTTCTCCGCCGTCAACTGCGCCATTCGGAAGGCGAGGCCCAGATCGATCTCAACCTCGGTGTTGCGCAACAGATCCGGCAAACGAACGAGGCCGATCCGAACCGGCGAGCGGCTCAACAGCCCGACATGGGTGGCGTCCGATCGCGCCAGAAGATCCAGCAGCGGCTCGCGTTCGGCCTCGTCGATCGTCCCCGCACCGGCCTGCAGGGCGGCCGCGCTCCACAGAGGCTGGCGCTCCAGCGTCTGCGCCATTGCCTTGGGGCGATAGTCGGCGAGATCGTGTTCGGACAGCACCGAAAGGTCCTTCAGCATCGGCTCCTTGGTCAGGTCGCCCAGGAAGCCGTCCAGGGATCGGGTGTTCGCCGAGGCCAGGCGCTGGCGCAAACTGGTGCGCCGACCGGCGGCGCCGAACGGCTGGATGCGGACCACCAGGGTCATGGTGATCAGGGCCGCGCCGATCAGGGCGAACAGTCGAACCCGGTCGCCTAATGCGCCAACATCCAGCTGCTCGATCAGGCCGCAGGTCAGGGCCAGGGTCGTCGCCACGATCACGGCGACGTCGATCCACACGTCGCGCGCATCGCTGACCCCGTTCGACAGGGCCAGCAGGACGATCACGAGGGCGGCGATGGGGCTGAACCCGATGGGCGAGGCCACCAGTTCAGAGAAGTCCGTGCCGATCAACGGAATGACGATGGCCAGGCCAACGGCGAGACGGCGGACGGCGCCGTTCTCCGCGCGGGACAAGGCCTTTCGGTCTCTTGCCCATAGCAGGATCAGGATGGCGACCAGCGACGAAAGGATGATGACGGCCAGCGCGATGCGAGAGCCGAAGGCGACATGGCTGGTCGTGAACAGGGCGAAACCCAGACCCAAGGCGGACGCCGCGAAGACAGCGATCTTCATCGCGCGTGGCGCATGACGGCGAAGTACTCCTTCAGCCAGCAGTAGCGCCGCCAGCGGGGCGAGCGATATGGCGGCGTAGGTCGCGCCTTCGAAGATCGGCAGGCCCGTCCGGACGGCCAGGCTGCGGACGCCGTAGAAGACCGACATGACCCCGAACAGGAAGACCAGCCGCGGCGTCAACGGACCGCCGGCGCGGCGCACGAGCAAAGCCGCGACATAGGCCGCCAGACCCGCTGCCGCGAACCCGTCGAGCAGGGCCTGGGTCTCGACGCGGATCATGCGGCGCCCTTCAGCAGCCGGGCCATGAAGGCCCGCACGATCAGGCCCTTCACGGCGGCGACCGGACCCCACAACGGCCGTTCGGTCCGGCCCGCGAACGCATTGAGGAACCAGCCTCGGCAATCGGTCCTGGATCGGCGGCCCATCAGCAGCCACAGCGCCTCATAGGCCATCAGGCAGCCGGTTGAGATCACCATCGGCGCAAAGGACATCCGCTTGGCCGTCCCGGCGGCTAGGGCGGCTGCGGCGTCCAGATCGACGTGATGGGCCGATGATGAATGGACCATGACGTATTCGAGCTCCTTCATGAAGCTGGCTCGCAGGTCTTCGGGCCGGATCGCATCCAGCGCCTTGCCGCGCGTCGGATACTTCAGACGCGCCTCCGGTCGCGGGTCGGACGGCCGCACGACGATCACGGAGGGCAGGGGCGAGGCATAGGCGTCGATCACCGTCGCGCCTGCCGTTTTCGCAGCACGATACAGGGCGATGCCGGCGGCGATGTCGTCGGTTCCGTTCACGATCACCGGGTAACGCGCGGCGAGGTCCGCGACCTGATCCACCCACGCCGCGCCCAGACGCTCGATCTCGACCTGGGGGTTGATGCGCCGCGCCGCCGCGCAGGCGACCTCGGCCTTGTCCTGCCCGACCGTGTCGGTGAAGGCGAAGACCTGACGGTTCATGTTGGAGGTTTCGAACACGTCGATGTCGCAGACGGCGAACCGCCCCACGCCCGCGCGGACCAGGGCCAGAAAACAGGCGCTCCCCATGCCGCCGACGCCCGCGACGAACACGGCGCCGCCTTTCAGGGCCGCCTGTTCCGCCTCGGTGACGAAGCCCAGATTGCGGGTGGTGAATTCGGCGTAGTCGAAGGCGGTCAAGTCTTCCATGCGCGTAGACTCCCCCAGGGTTGAGTGTGATCGAGCCAGTGCACCAGCGGCAGCAGGGCCGCCTGGATCATCAGCAGGGCGAACCGACCGAGCAGGCCGGGAACGGTGTCGGACGGGGCCACCTTGGCGAGATAACGGCTGGCGGCACGCATATCGATCTGACCGATCTGAAGCAGGTCGTCGCCCCGACCATAGTCCAGCTCTGCGGCGCAGAGGTCGTTGTAGATCGCGTCGCGATGTTTGGCGGCGGTCTCGAAGGTCTTCTTCAGCTCGTCCGAACCGCCGGTATAGCCGTCGGTGATCACGAACCGATCCGCGTCGAAACCGGCCTCTTCGCCGACGCCGAAGGCATGACGCCAGCGGCCCATGATCTGGCGCGCCAGTCTCTCGTGCTGGAAGGATCGGCGCGCGGGCGGCCTGGCGGGATAGACGTCGGAAAAGGTCTCGGCGACCATGCCGACGACGGCCGGCACCTGGGTCACGCTGGACACCCAGACGGCCCGGCATTGCCGGCGCACGAACAGCAGCACGCAGGTTAGCCCATAGAGGGTTGCGGACAGACCGCTTCCACGTACATCCGGACGCACCATGACCAGGCCCAGGTGCAGTATCTCCACCGGCCGGCCGCCCAGATCGGCATCCAGAATGGCCAGGGCGTTGAAGGCGACGGGCCGTCTGCTCTTCTTTTCATAGACCACCGTCAGCACGGTCCGGGACAGAGTCTCCGGATCGCCGACGAAGATCCCGTAGGTCAGATCGCGGTCGCCTAGAACGCTGCTCGCGATCGACCGAACATCCTCGATCAGGACCGCGAGATCGGCCGGCGCCAGCGCAAGGCCTGGCCGTTCGACAATCCTGGAACGCAGACCCGGCCCCGCGCTCACCGTCGTATCCAGCAATCGGGGCGTCACAGGTTTGCTCAAGGAAGGCGATCTCGCTTTAGATCTCTAATCCTAATACGTTCGACCTTCGCCTTTATGAACATCGAACGGGCTAGCGAGCGTCGATCCATCCGTTCCCGACCGTCTCGTCCAAAGCCTGCACAGTCAGGGTACGGGCCGCCTGGCGTCTTGGAGTGCGTTCGGACTACGATCAAGAAGCGCGCGGGTTACGCCGTTCGTCCAGCCGAATCCGTCCTGAAGCGGGTATTCGCCGCCGCCGCCGGGGCGCTGGTCTTCGATGTCGTATTTCTCAAGCATTTTCCCTGTCTCACGGTAGACGCGATCGACCGTGGCGAGCCAGCGCGCCGTGATTGTGTCCGCCGTTTCGCGATGGCCGTAGCGATCCAGGCCGGCGACCGCGACCCACTGAAGGGGCGCCCATCCGTTGGGGCTGTCCCACTGCTGGCCGGTCGAAACGACCGTCGTTCGTAGGCCTCCCGGCGCAAGGAGCGTCTCTTGGGTGGACTGCGCCGCGCCTCGCGCCTGATTTGGTGTCGCGAGGCCGACAAAGAGAGGGTAGAGCCCTGCGGCGGACACGGCCTCAGTCATCCTGCCGGTCCGCTGGTCCCAGTCGCCGAACCGCCGCTCGCGAGCGC
Organism: Brevundimonas sp.; assembly: GCF_046295075.1. Classification (GTDB taxonomy): domain Bacteria; phylum Pseudomonadota; class Alphaproteobacteria; order Caulobacterales; family Caulobacteraceae; genus Brevundimonas. The sequence continues at coordinate 259,293 of NZ_JBKBOC010000002.1, forward strand.
TCCAGAGATACCGATGCACGGCGCGGCGGCGGTCGTTTGCTCGCCGGCCGAACTCACGGATGCAGGCGCGCTCTGCGAGTTCGCGACAGTGGGCGGCGATCCGGGTTTCAAGCGACCACATCAGACTGTTCAGATCGACCGGGACGATGTCGGTGACGTGGATCGTCGCCAGATCTTGCGGATCATCAAGCCAGCGGGAGCTGAAGTCCCAGCCGCTTTCCGCGCCCGAGCGCAGCTCTCGGTAAACCTCCCGTGGCGCGCGATCGGGCGCCGAGGCGGCGGTCGCCACATCCTCGGCCCAGGACTCGTCGCGCGGCGTCTCGCGTGCGTCCCAGTAACGATTGAGCAGTGAGCCGTCCGGCATCCGCACGACATGCTCGCAAGCCGCCGTCGCCGTCACACAAGCGGCGCCGGACATCCAGAAGGCGTGTTCGCGCTTCATGGCCTCCAGTTGGGTTCGCCGCGAGGCGGGGTCGGTGCGCTCCGACAGCCCCACCATCAGGGCGAAGAAGGGCGGCTGGGAGCGGCTGAGATAATAGGTTCGCGCGCCGTTCGGGATGTGGCCGTGGTTGGCGATCAAGGCCTCGAAATTCTCCAGCATGGACTCGATGAGCGGCTGCTGGCCGTCGGCTTTCAGGCCCAGCATGGTGAAATAGCTGTCCCAGTAATAGATTTCGCGGAAGCGGCCGCCGGGAACGACATAGGGCGCCGGCATGGCCAGGGCGGAGGAGCCAGGTTCGGGCGTCAACGCCGGCCGGGTGAGAATGGGCCACAAGGCGGCGATGTGCGCCTTCAGATCCAAGCCTTGCGGCACGGGCGGCGTGTCCGGCGCGGGCGTATCTCCGGGGATGACGAAGCGGGCGTCGACGAAGGCCTTCAGCGCCGCGGCGTCGGCCGGCGGTGAAGCGGCGTAATCGGCCATGATCCGGTCGACAGGCAGACGGGGCACGGCATCGACGAAGGTCTTGCCGTCCGGAAAAATCCTCTGTGACTGAACCGCCTCGAACAACGGACCGTAGAGATCAGCCGGGGTCTGGTCGGGTGCGCGCGCCGCCAGGCTGGAGGCCGCCAGGGCGACCAGCAGCAGGCGTCCAAATGGGGGTTTCGCGAAACGCATCGTCGAGATCTCCAATCTGCGGGCAAGGACGCCAGGTTTCTGAACGGAAAAAAGACGCCCTCCGTTCGACAGAACACGAACGAAGGGCGAGGCTCAGGAGGCGGGAGGAGGCGCTTGTCGAGGCACGCCGAGATGGCGGTCGAAGAAGCGGGCGATCAGGCCGTACGCCTCCTTCGATTCCGGCAACTCAGGCCAGACGAAGAAGGCGTGCCACAGCCCGTCGAACAGGAAGAGTTCGGACTCGACGCCGACGGCGGCTAGGCGACGATGCATGGTCGTCAGGGTCGAGGCCGCGAAGTCGCGGGCGCCGGCGAGCAGCAGGGTGGGCGGGAAGCGCGCGATGACGGCGGCGTCGGTTACCGGATAGGCTTCAGCGTCATCGAGCGCCACGCCCTCCATATAGGGGTTGGGGATGCCGATCGTATCGGCGGCGCCGGGCGGCGGGGCCGTTCCGCCCGTGGTCGCCTGGCCCAGGAAGACGCTGTCGCCGCCATAGCCCGACCCGGTGCCGCAGAAGGTGCCGATCGCCCCGGGCGTCGGCAGGTCGTGGGTCTGGAACCAGGCGGTCGCCTGGGCCACGACGACCCCGCCGGCGGAGCAGCCGTACAGACCGATATTCTCCGGGCGGTAGGTTTTGAGGAGCTCGCGATAGACCGCTGCGACATCTTCGGACGCTGCGGGATAGCGGTGCTCAGGCGCGAGCCTATAGTCGACGGCCACCACCTTGATCCGACCGACGGCGGCGATGGGAATGGCCTCCACCAGGGCGCCGCTGCCGGAACCCCACATCCAGGCGCCGCCGTGGACATTGATCAGGACGCGGTCCGCGTTTCGCTCTGAAACGCCTTGGCTGGGGACGACGATATCGACCGGCACGCCGCCCAGGGTCTGACGGTCCTCGCGGCTGGCGTAAAGCGCTCTCACCTCGGCGAGGCGCGCATCGTTGTAGCGGCCGTAGTGGTCGCGCGCCTTGGCGATGTCGTCGCCGAGCACGAAGGGCGGCTCATGCATCAACCGGCCGGCGAGGGTCCGCGCCTCCGGGCTGGCGAAGTTGGAATAGGGCAGGACGATCGGTGGAAGATGCGCTGTGGACGGGTCGTCGAGGACAGCGGTGGTCTGGGCCACGGCCGGCGGGGTCGTCATCAGCAGCGCCAGAGCGGCGCAACAGGTGCGGATCAACATGGCGACATGGGCTCCTTTATCGGGACAGGTCCGACCGCGCGATGCGGGCCAGAATCTGTGCGCTGGGCTTGATCGTCCGCTTGAACGTGGCCCGATCTACCGAGACGAGGCCGAACTTGGGACTATAGCCCGAGAACCATTCGAAATTGTCCAGCAGGGACCAATGCAGGTAGCCGATCACCGGCACGCCCTCGTCGCGGGCGGCGAGAACGGCCGCCGTCGCTATGGGAATGAACCGGGCGCGCACCGTATCGTCCTGGGTCGCCAACCCGTTCTCGGTCACCAGAATCGGTCGGCCGGTCTGGGCATGGGCATAACGGATCGAAGCGCCGATCGCCTGCGGATAGAATTCGTCGCCCATCTGGGTCCGTTCGGCCCCTTCAGGGACCGGCAGCGGTCCCTCAGCGCCGATCAGGCTGCGGCTGTAGGTTTGGACACCGAGGAAATCGTCCTGGCGCGCCTCTACGAAGAAGGGGGCGTAGACCGTCGCCCGCTTCTCCTCGATCCGGCTGTCTGGGCCCACGGCCTGGTCGTCGGGAATGGCCAGGGTCATCCCAACCGGCAGATCCGGTCGGACCCCCTTGATCGCCTGGCGGGCCTGACGATGCGCCTCAAGAACGGGCGCGACCATGGCCGCCGCGTCGCCCGTGTTCATTAGTGAGAAACGGTCTGACCCGCTGGCCTTCGCCGCCGCCGCCAGCATGTCGGTCATGGTCTGTCGCACGGCCGGGTCGGGCGTCCTGCCCCATTCGCCCAGAAGCTGAAGGTTGGGTTCGTTGAAGGTCACGACGTGGCTGACGCCCTCGCCCAGGTGGCGAATGACCCGCTCGGCGTGACGCGCGAAGACCGTTGGCGCATCCGGATGTAACCACCCGCCCTTGGCCGCGAACCAGCGCGGCGAAGTGAAATGGCTGAGGGTGACGATCGGGGCCAGTCCCGCTTCGCGGCAGGCCAGGACCATACGACGATAGTGGTCCAACGCCGACAGGGAAACCTGTCCCTCGGCGGGCTCTATACGCGACCATTCGACCGAAAACCTATAGGCGTTCAGGTTCAGCGACCGCACGATCTCGATATCTTCACGCCAGCGTTCGAAACTGTCGCAGGCGTCGCCCGACGGTTCGCTGAACAGGGTCGGTTTGACCTGTTCCAGCAGCCAGACATCGCTGGCGACATTGTTGCCCTCGACCTGATGGCCTGCCGTGGCCGCGCCCCACAGAAAGGGCGTCGCGCTTGCGTGGCGGCCGTCGCGTAACGGCGCAACGGCGGTCGCCGCAGCGCCGGCTCGGGGGGCGAAGGCCGCCGCGAGGGTTCCGGCCGCCAGAACGGCGCGTCGGCTGAGTGAGCGCATCAGAAGCTCCTGCTGTCGAGGACATCGTCTCCGAGGCGAAGACGTAACGCCTTCTTGTCGATCTTGCCGACGCTGGTCCGGGGTAGGGCGTCGATGAGAATGAGGCGGTCGGGCGCGGCCCAGCGGCTGAGCTGCCCTGCTGCGACAAGAGGGGTCATGTGATCCTTGAGCGTTTGCAGCTGCGGCGTACGGCCCTCTCGGGCGACGGCGAACACCACAGGCCGTTCGCCCCAACGGGGATCCGGGGCGCCGACGACCGCCGCCTCGGCGATGTCCGGGTCCCGCAGAGCCAGGTCCTCGATTTCGGCCGAAGAGACCCACTCGCCTCCGGTCTTGATCACATCCTTCAGTCGGTCCCGAATGACGAGGTCGCCCGCCGCCTCACGAGTGGCGACGTCCTGGGTGTGGAGCCAGCCGCCAGACCAGAGGGCGGCGCCGGCCTCGGCGCTGTTCGGATAGGTTTGGGTGAGCCACGGCGCGCGCACCACGACCTCGCCTTGGGCGCCGCTTTCGTCCGAGACGTTGTCGCCGTTCTCGTCCTGTAAGTGGACCTGGACCAGGGGAATGGGACGGCCGGCCCAGCGGCGGACCTGCTCAGGCGGGCGAGCGTCATCGTCCTCGTGGCGCGAGAGCGTGAGCACCGGACCGGTCTCCGACATGCCGTAGCCTGCCACGGCGGTGATCCCGACAGCGGCGGCGGCGCAGAGCAGCGACTCCGGCAGGGCCGATCCGCCGATGATGACGGTCCAGGGACCCAGCCGGGCGTCGGGTCCGGCCTCGTCCAGGATCATCTGCAGGATCGTGGGCACGCAGTGCGAATAGGTGACGCCCTCGTCCCGCTTCAGCGCCAGCAAGCGCGCCGGGACGTATCGGCCGGGATAGACCTGCTTCAGCCCCAGCAGAGTCGCCACATAGGGCAGGCCCCAGGCATGGACATGGAACATCGGCGTCACCGGCATATAGACCGACCCGCGCCACAGACCCTGTTCGCAAGGCTGTTGCCCCATGGCCAGCCCGACCGCCAGGGTATGGAGGACCAGCTGTCGGTGGCTGAAGGTCACAGCCTTGGGCAGGCCCGTCGTTCCGGTGGTGTGGAAGGTGGTGGCCAGGGCGTTCTCGTCGAAATCGACGAAGTCGTAGGTCTCACTCCCCGCGGCCAGAAGCGCCTCGTAGTCGCCGAGGCTGTTTGCGACGGAGGCGGCCGTTCCGTCATGGCAGGTGATGACGATGCAGTCCCCCGGCAGCGCCGTTCGCAACGCCTCTAGTTCGGCGACGAAGTCCGCGTGGACGATGAGGGCGCGGGGGCGGGTGTCGTTGAGGGTGTAGGCGATCTGATCACGAGACAGACGCACGTTCACGGTCTGCAGAACAGCTCCCATCATCGGGACAGCGAAATAGGCCTCAAGGTAGCGGTGGCTGTCCCAGTCCATGACGGCCACTACATCGCCCGGCTCGACTCCGTGTTCGGCGAGGACGGCGGCGAGACGTCCGACGCGCTGCGACAGCGCCTCATAGCCGTGGCGGCGCCCGTCGGAACCGACGATCTCCTGACCGCTCCGGGCGTCCAGAGCGCTGTGCAGCAGATGCCGGATCAGCAGCGGATAGGCGTAGGCCTCCGGCGCCGGATGGGCGAAACGAAGCGCCATGGATCAGGGCGCCGGAGCGGGGGGCGGCATGACCGGCGTCGGCCGTTGACCGGTCGTGGTCCAGGCCTGCAAGGCGTCGAAGGCAGCGCCCAACTGCGCCGGGGTGAAGCCGCAGTGCGCGATCCCTTCGAGGCCTGTTCCCGGCAGGGGCGTTTTGATCTCAGGAACAGTGATGGCCAGGAGGCGATCGGCGTTCCCGGCGGCTTGCGTCTTTCGGACGAGGCCTTCGAACTGGCTGTAGGGAACGAGGGAATCGACGCGATTGTGAAGCGCGACCAGCGGCGTGCTGAAGCGCCCTGTCGAGCGCCGCCAGCGATCGGCATAGGCGACGGCCGCAGGATCAGCCGTGATCCTGGCAATCTCACGATTCAGCCGCTGGCTCTCCTCGGACGACAGGAGCGGGCTGGCGTAGACCTTGGCCGAATTGTCGTAGATGAAGCCGCCGAAGGTGGCGTTCATGTCGTCCATGCCCAGGCTGACGGTCATGATCGGGACGATCAGAGACGCCGGTTCGGGGGTCACGCCGGTGATCGAGGCGATCTTGGCGATGATCTGGTCTTCACGCCCGCCGGGGCTATCGCGCGCCGCCTTGAACAGGGCGGCGATCGGGTCTGCGATCCGCTTCATTTGCAGCAGACGATAAGGGTCGCCCAGCAGACCGATGGCGTCGGGCGTGGTGGTCGAGATGGCGGAACGTCTGATGTCCGTCTCTCCCGGCAGGGCGTATTCGGTGTCGCGGGTGTAGAAATTGTAGAGCGCGCGCAGATCGATCAGCAGGCCGACCTCGTCGCTCCAGTTATCGATCAGGCCGCATCCCGACAGGGCGCCCTTGAAGGCGGTGGGATGCGTCTCGATGATCGCCATGACGACATTGCCGCCCATGGAGCCGCCGGCCACATAGGCGTCCGTGACGCCCATGCGACCGAGGAAGGCCCGCAAGCGAAGCGTGTTCTCCACGGCGGATTCCACGCCCACCCCGGCCTTGTCGAAATCGCTGTGGGCGACGGCGAAGCCTTGGGCGTAGGCGCCCGTCATCAGGCCGCCGGAGGGGTCCTTCTCGACCGGATCTTTCGACACGGCGATCGCGCTGCCGGGCACGGAATATCCGTGAGCGAAGACCAGAGCTTGGCCATTCCAGTTAGACGGCACGGCCATGGCGAAATGATCGCCGTCCAGCCGGCCGTTGACAGTGAAGCCGCCGTCGGCCCGCGTTCGGACATCGACGTCCGTCGCTTGCTGGGCCGTGGCGCGAGCGGCGAAGGCGGCCTGGGCCGGCTGCAGATCGGCGTTGGCCGGGGTGCTGCAGGCGGCGCCCGACAGGACGGCGGCGAACGCCAGGACCGCGATCGCGCTCCCGCTTCGACCGAGCTTGGGCGTCATCGTCATGGCGGTCTCTCCTACCAGCTGTAGCGCAGGGTCACGCCATATTGGCGCGGATCGCCATAGGCCGCACCGACGAGACCCGTCGTGTTGTAGGTGGCGTTCGAGGTGACCCGATATTCCTCGTCGGTGACATTGGTCCCATAGAGCGAAAGGGCGACGTCCGATCCCGCGATATGCTCCCAGTCCAGGCGAACATTCAGCAGACCATAGGCCGGGATCACGCCGAAGGGTTGCAGGTCCGAAGCGACCTGCTGGTCGTCCTGCCAGGCATAGGAAGCGCGCAGGCTGACGTCGCCGATCGTCGAGGGGACCGGGAGGTAGAGCTTGGCGTCGAGACTGTATTTGTTCTTGGGAACATACTGGAACGGGAAGCCGCTACGATCGACGCTAAGACCGTCGATGTATTTGTCGTAGGTCGCGTCATTGTAGGAATAGGTCGCCGTAAGCGTTAGCGGCGCGATGGGCTGGATGACGCCCTCGAACTCGAAGCCCTTGACCGTCGCCTCGGCGGCGTTGGTGATCAGCTGGGTATTGAACCCGCCGATCAGGGCGTAGTCGCTGCGCTGGATATCCTCATACTTCATGTAGAAGGCGGACAGGTTCGTGCGCGCGTTGATCCCGGAGGCTGACCAGTCGTGCTTCAGGCCGATCTCGCCGTCGGTGACGGTCTCGGGCCGGACGCGGAACAGGGGGCTTGTGGCGCTGACCAGCAGGACGGACGGGTTGATGCCGCCGCTCTTGTAGCCGTGCCGACTGACGCCATAGATCAGTGTGTCCGGCGTGGCCTGCCAGTCCAGGCCGATCTGCCAGGTGTCGCCGTCGCTCTCGCCGTCGAAGGCGCGGCTGCAGTTGGGGAAGGCGAAGCCGGGATTGGTGCCGCAGGCGTTGCCGAATTGTGGGATGTAGATGCTGATGTCGCCGCCGAACTCGTCCCAGGTATAGCGATAGCCGGCGTTGGCGGTCAGCGTATCCGTGATCGCATAGGTGAACTGGCCGTAGACCGCCTTGGAGCTATCGTTGGCGTGGGCGCTGTCCTGAACCAGGCTGACGGCTCCAAGATTGGCGCGCTGGACGAACGTCAGGGGGGTGACTGTGGAGGTGTCGGAATAAAAGAGGCCGGTCTGGAAGGTCAGACGCCCGAGTTCGATCCGGGCCTGCAGTTCTTCCGTCCAGGTCTCGTTATCGACGTTCCATCGTCCCGGAATGGCGCCGTTCAGGTCGTTGATCACCAGAACTGAAGCGTCGCCATCAGAGCCGAAGTCCGCGCGGTTCGAGTGTAGCTGACGACGTTCTTGAGGGTGACGTTGTCGTTGAGCCGGAACGTCGTGTTGTTGAGCGCCAGCAGAGTTCGGCTGACGTTCTTGGTGTCGGCGCTGAGGGCGATCCGGTCGTTGCCGCGGGCCTGCTGGGCCGCGAGCAGCGGATTGAGCAAGGCGGCCGCCGGGCCGGCGGGGTTGACGGCGAGCAGCACCGTGCCGGGGCCGTTCTCATCGATGTCGACATAGTTGAGGGCGGTATAACTGCTCAGCCGGTCGTTGGGCCGGAACAGCAGGCCGCCGCGCAGGCTGAAGTTGTTGCGGTCGTTGTAGTCCTTGCCGGTGTTGACGTCGGTGACGAAACCCTCGCGCTGATCAAACTGGCCCGCCAGGCGAAGCGAGAGGGTGTCGCTCAGCGGCAGGGTCACTGCGGCCCGGCCCGAGCGGCGGTCCAGATTGCCGACCGTCCCCTCGATATAGCCGTCGGGTTCGAAGCCCGGCTTGACCGGATCGAGCAGGACGGCCCCGCCCGTCGTGTTGCGGCCGAACAGGGTGCCTTGCGGACCCTTCAGGACCTGGATGGACTGCAGGTCGAACAGCAGGCCCGGGCCGCTGGCGGTCGAGGGCACTTCGGCGAAATAGGCGACGACGCCCGGTCCGCCGCCGGTCCCCAGGCTGCCGATTCCGCCGATGCCGCGGATCGTATAGTTTTCCTGGTTGCGGTTGGTGTTGCCCACGACGCTGAGCGACGGGGTGAAGTTCTGCAAGTCGGTGCCGGTTTCGATGCCGCGCTGGCGAAGGCCCTCCTGGCTGAAGGCGGTCACGGCGACGGGCACCTTCTGGATGTTCTCCTCGGTGCGGCGGGCGGTGACGACGACTTCGTCCAGAGTGGCGGCCTCCGGCTCGCCTCTCGGGTCGGCCGTCTGGGCGAAAGCCGGCGACCCGGCGAAGGCAAGCGCGAGCGCGCTTGCGCCCATCATTATGGTCTGCCGCATCGCGGTCTCCGTTCCCTATGTGAGCGGCCGGCTTGTCGTCGGCTCATCTGTGTCCGTTGGTCGAACGAGCGGATTAAGACCGAGGGGATTTCGGTCGTCAACAAACTTTATTGGCGATAAAATAAAGAAGTGATCCGTATGGCGTCGCGGCGGCGATGGCCGTATCTACAGCCTCGGATTTGCAGCGGCGCACCATGACCGACATCGTCACCCCGTCTTCGACATCGAGGTCGAACCTCAAGCCGACGAAACGGCCGCGCCGCCGTCCGCAATCGGAACGGCGCGAGGAAGCGACGAACACGATCCTGGACGCCGCCGAGAAACTCTTCGCCTTGCATGGTCGTGACGGGGTCACGCTCCGGGCGATCGCCACGGCCGCCAGTGTCGATACGGCATTGATCCACTACTATTTCGGCGACAAGGACGGAGTCTTCCGGGCCGTGTTCGCCCGCCGCGCCGGTGAAGTGAATGCGGCCCGGATCGCCGCGATGGACGCCTATGAGGCGCGAGTCGGTGACGCGACCACCATCGAAGGCGTTCTCGATGTCTTCCTGCGCCCCATCTATGAAATGGTGATCGAGAAGGGCGAAGGGTGGGTTTATTTCGCCGCCATCGTCGGCCACGCCAACGCCTCGCATTTTGGCGGCAAGGACGTGATGGCCGAGAACTTCGACCCCATCGTCCAGCGCTTCATCGGCATGCTCAAGGCCTTGGCGCCCGAGGCTCCACCGGAGCGCATCTACTGGTTCTTCGATCTCGTCTCATCCAGCCTGACCCACGGCCTGGCCCAGACCGGTCGGATTGACGACGTGTCCGGCGGATTGTGCACATCCTCCGATCTTGCTGCGGCGCTCGAAACCATGATCGCCGTATTCAGTTCGGGTTTTCAGTCTGTGAAACGCTAAGATCGCGAAGTCTGCATTTTGCGTCGTCATCAACGGCGCGCCGCAGGAACATGTGCCTCCGCTGACGGAAGCAGACCGCTTCGGCGATGCGCCAGCGGGGTGGTCGAGGCCTAGATCCAGTATTTTCACCACCGAACTTCCCACGCTTTGACGGAAAGTTCGTCCGCGCGCATCGTGCTCCCAAAGGGGAGCGACGGTAGGTGCAAGGCGGCGGGGAGTCGGAACGAGCGCGGGTGCGCTGGTTGGCGCAGGAAATCCTGCCCCATGAGCAGGATGTTCGTGTCTGGTTGAAGCGTTCGCTCGTCACGTCCAACGATGTCGATGACGTCGTTCAGGAAGCCTATTGCCGACTGGCGAACCTGAAGGCGGTCGAACAGATCGAAAGCCCGCGCGCCTATTTCTTTCAGACCGCGCGGTCCGTGGTGCTGGAGCAGATGCGGCGCGCCCGGATCGTGCGGATCGACGCCGTGACGGAAATCGACGCCCTGCGCATCGAGTGGGACGAACCGTCGCCCGAGCGTATCGCCGGGGGGCGCAAGGAACTCGAACGCGTAATGAAGATCGTCGCTACATTGCCGGAACGCAGCCGACGCATCTTCGAGATGCGCCGGATCATGGGGCTGTCGCAAAAGGAGATCGCGGTTCAGCTGGGCGTAACCGAAAACGTGGTCGAGAACGAAGCCGCGCGGGGGCTGAAGGCGGTCCTGGCCGGCCTGGCGAAGGCGGATTCCCAAATTCATGCGTCGTCGAGCGGGGAGCGGCGCGCATGAGCCGGGAAATCTCGACCGAAATCGACGCCGTCGCCGCCGAATGGGCCGCTCGGCTTGACGCGGGCGCGTTGGGCGCTGGGGACCAGATCGCACTGAACGACTGGCTCGCAGGCGACAGCCGTCGTCAGGGCGCCTTGTGGCGGGCGCGGGCGGTCATGACCTTGATGGTCGATCCTGTGTCGGAGGCGAAGGCGCACCAGACGCCGGCAAAGCTCGACCGCCGCATCCTGTTGGGCGGTTTTGGCATAGCGGCGGCGGTCGCCGCCGGCGTCGTGCTGACGCCGGTCTTGTCGCGACAGCGTTATCGCACCCTGGTGGGAGAGATCCGTCGGGTGCCGTTGGCGGACGGGTCGATGGCCGCGATCAATACCGATACGACGCTGGATATCCGCTTCCAGAAGGCCGAGCGCGCCGTGACGCTGGACCGCGGCGAGGCCTGGTTCCAGGTCGCGAAAGACCGGGCGCGTCCGTTCGTCGTGGCGGCGGGCGACATTCGGGTTCAGGCGGTCGGCACGGCCTTCTCCGTTCGTCGCAAGGCCGGCGGGGCCGAGGTTCGGGTGACCGAAGGCGTGGTGGAGGTCTGGAGCGACAAGGGCGCCGAAGGACTGCGTCGCCGAGTCTTGGCCGGCGAACAGGTCTTCGTCAGTGATCAGGCCGGCGCCTCAAGCCCCGTCAAGCGTCCGCTGGAGATGGAGCGCGCCCTGTCGTGGCGGGATGGCCAGATCGTCCTGGACGGCGACACCATCGCCGCCGCCGCCGCCGAGTTCAATCGCTACAACAGCCGCAAGATCGTGATCGTCGATCCCGATCTGGAAGGCCGCACGGTCGTCGGCTGGTTCCGCACCAACGAGCCGGAAAGCTTCGCCGAGGCCGTCGGTGTCGCCCATGGTGCAGGGGTGACGATCGGAAATGACGTCATCATGCTGGGCGGGGCGAAATAAATCTTTTGATCCGGCGACGGAAAGTCGGCCGCCGGACATCGAGACTCTTGGAACCCTCGCAGAAGGGTCCGGGAACCAGGAAACAGAAAAGGGAGGGCCGACACATGGCCATGTCGCGAAACCAAGGCGCGAGGGCGTCGCTGATGATCGCCGTCAGCACGATGGCTCTGGCCGGCGCTGGCGCCGTCCAGGCGCAAGACAGGCAGTTCAATGTTCCGGCGCAACCCGCCTCGACCGGCGTGCCGGCGTTTGCGCGCCAGGCCGATCTGCAGGTTCTGGCTTCGACGGATGCGGTCGCCGGACAACGTACCGCCGCCGTGCAGGGCGTCTATTCCGTCAATCAGGGCCTGAACCAGCTTCTGCAGGGCAGCAATCTTGTCGTGGCGTCCAACAACGGACGGACGGCGGTGCTCGCCGGCGCCACCGTGGCCCCACAGACCGCCGCTCAGGGGAGCGAGGTCGAGGATCAGGCCGACGAAGTCGAAACTATCGTGGTAACCGGTTTCCGCGCTTCGTTGGGCAGCGCGCTGACGGCCAAGCGTCGGGCCAACGGCGTCGTCGATGTGATCAAGGCCGAGGACATGGCCGACTTCCCCGACGCCAATCTGGCCGAGTCCATCCAACGGGTGCCGGGCGTCTCCATCGCGCGCGACGCCGGCGAAGGCCGTCAGATCACGGTGCGGGGTCTGGGACCGCAGTTTACGCGTGTCCGCATCAACGGCGTCGAGGGTCAGAGCACGGCGTCGGGCACCGACAGTTCGGGCGGCGCGAACCGCAACCGCGCGTTCGACTTCAACGTCTTTGCGTCCGAGCTTTTCAACAGCATCACCGTGCGCAAGACCGCCTCGGCCGAGACTGAAGAAGGCTCGCTGGGCGCGACGGTCGATCTACAGACCGGGCGACCCTTCGACTATTCCGGCGCCAATCTCGTGCTGTCGGGCCAGTATGGCTACAACGACCTGTCGCGCAAATGGGACCCTAGGTTCGCCGCGCTCGCCAGCAACACCTGGATGGACGGTCGGCTCGGCGCCCTCGTGTCGGTCGCCTACACCAAGCGTCAGCTGCTGGAAGAAGGCCACGGCTCCGGCGGCTGGCTGAACGGCCAGGAGGTCGGCGGCTACAACCCCGCGTCGCCCTTTGCGGATGCCAGCCGGGCGGATGTCTATACGCCGCGCTTCCCGCGCTACGGACGGCTCACGCATGATCAGGAACGTCTCGGCCTGACCGGCTCAGTGCAGTTCCGCCCGCAGGAACAGACGCTGATCAACCTCGATCTGCTCTATTCCGACTTCAAGGCGACGCGTCAGGAGAACTGGCTGGAAGCCCTGTCCTTCGCCCGAAACGGCTTCCAGGGCGGACGACCGGAAATCATCGTGCGCGACGGCGTCATCGATGCGAACGGGGACATGGTCTATGGCCTGTTCGACGATGTCGATGTGGAGACCGAGACCCGCTACGACGAGCTGGACACCAAATACACCCAAGGCACGCTGAGCATCGAACATGCGTTCAGCGACCGGTTCCGCGTCAAGGGTCTGATCGGCTATTCCAAGTCCGACTTCGATAACCCGATCCAGACGACGGTGATACTGAATCGTGAGAATTCGGACAACTACTTCTACGACTATCGGCAGAACCGCGACGCGCCGCTGATCGGCTTCGGCTACGATGTCACCGACCCGCTGGCCTATAATTTCGGAGCGGCGCGCTCGGAAATCCGTCTGCGTCCGCAGGGGGTGACGAACACGATCAAGACGGCGCAGCTCGACGGAGGCTTTGACCTGACGCCTTCGCTGACGCTGAAGGCGGGGCTGAACTACAAGGAATATGAGTTCGATTCCTGGGCTCTGGCGCGCGTCAACGAGGGCGTCGTGCCCCAGCTGCCCGCGGGTGTGACCCTGGCAAGCCTGACCGAGCTGGTCAGCGGTTTCGGACGCAATCTGGGTGCGCCGGACGGCACTGTCACCAACTGGATCGCACCGAACCTCAACGCCTTCGCGGACCTGTTCAACATCTACAGCGGCACGGGCCTGTTCGAACTGAGCGGCGCATCGAACGCCAATGCGCGCGGCAATATCCGCAATGTGACCGAGAAGGATTCGGCCGCCTATCTTCAGCTGGACTTCGATACGGAGCTGGGTGGGATTCCGGTGCGTGGCGACATCGGTGTTCGCTATGTGAAGACGAAGCAGAGCTCGACAGGCTATTTGCTGGTCGCCGGCGCCGCCCAGCAAGCTACGGTCGATCGCGACTACGACGACGTGCTGCCTGCGCTGAACCTGACGGCCGAAGTCTCTCCGGACTTCCTGCTGCGCTTCGGTGCTGCCAAGGTCATGACGCGCCCCAACCTCGGCAGCGTGACGCCGGGCGGCAGCCTGAGCACGGTGGGCGTCTTCAGCATCAGTTCGGGCAATCCGTATCTGGATCCCATTCGCGCCACGACCTACGACCTGTCGGCCGAATGGTATTTCGCCCCGGACGCCCTGCTGTCCGTCGGGCTCTTCTACAAGGACATCGAAAGCTACATCCAGACCTCGCGCGTTTCGCAGCCGTTCAACCAGTCTGGCCTGTCGCCGGATCTGCTCAACGGCACGGGCGTGCCGCCAACGGCTGAGTTTTTGTTCAGCCAGCCTGTGAACACCGAGGGCGGTCCGTTGAAGGGGATCGAGATCAGCTATCAGCAGCCGTTCAGCTTCCTGCCAGGTCCGTTCGACAATCTCGGCGCCATCTTCAACGTCACCCTGGTGGATTCGAAAATAAAATACCTCTCGTCGCGCTCGCCGACCGGCTTCGTCGAGAACGACCTGCTCGGTCTGTCGAAGACCGCCTACAACGCCACCCTCTACTATGAGGACGAACGGTTCAGCGCCCGTGTCTCGGCGGCCTATCGCGATCGCTATCTGACGGCGGTGCCCAGCGGCACCAGCACCAACGATATCGACGGGGTGCGCGAGATCGTGACAGTGGACGCTTCGGCCTCCTACGCCTTGAACGACCGCATCAAGGTGACGTTCGAAGGGCTGAACCTGACCGACGCCTTCAACGAACAGTACACCGACAGCCGCCGCGACAGCATCTACGTCTATTCGCACACGGGACGGCAGTACAACTTCGGCGTCCGTTACACCTTCTAAGACACTCCCAACTCCCCCCGGGAGACTGGGCGCTGGCCGGTACGCCGGCCGGCGCCCTCTTTTTCCATTCGGAGCCGCCATGATCCCGCTGGTCTCACGTCGCAACCTGTTGGCCGCCGGCGCCGTCCTGCCGATGATGGCGTCGACGCCGTCATGGGCGGCCGCGACAGCCTTCGACGCGGTCATCTGGGCCGGCCCCGGCGACGGTCAATTCGGGGCGCCCGTCTATCCCAGCCTGTCCGCTGCGATCGCGGCTGCGCCGGCGGATGGCCGACGACCATTCCGCATTCTGGTGACGCGCGGAATCTGGACCGAGCAGGTCGTGGTGGACAAGCCGTTCATCCATCTGATCGGCGAGGATCGCTCGGGCTCTGTGATCAACCACCTGGCGGCCTCGGGGCTTGCGGCGCCGGATGGCCGGATGTGGGGCACGTTCCGCACGCCGACCCTGTTCGTGCGGGCGCCCGATTTTCACGCCGAGACTTTGACGATCAACAACGCCTTCGACGGTCTGGCGGAAATGACCAAGCCGAACGGCCTGCATTCGCACAATGGGGCAGGGCCGCAGGCCGTGGCCCTGATGATGGACAAGGGGTCGGATCGCGCCGTCATCCGCAACTGCGATATCCTCAGCTATCAGGACACGCTGTTCCCTGATGCAGGCGCAACCCTGTTCGATCGCTGCCTGATCACGGGCAGCTATGATTTCATCTTCGGGGGCGGACGCGCCTGGTTCGAACGCTGCGAAATCCGGTCGCGCCTGCGAGCCGCCGATCCGGTCGAAGGCTATATCGCGGCCCCCAGCACGCCGATCGAACAGGCTTACGGCTTCGTCTTCCACGATTGCCGCCTGACCAAGGATGATGGCGTCGCCCGGCACTCCGTCTTCCTGGGGCGTCCGTGGCGGCCCTCCAGCGCCTTCCCGGATGGACGATATGGCGACCCGCGTTTCGTCGGGGCGGCGACCTTCCTAAACTGCTGGATGGACGACCATATCGCGCCGGAGGGCTGGACCGAGATGTGGTATACGGGACGCAACGGCAATCCGCGCACCATGCTCCAGCCCGAAGAGGTTCGCTTCGCGACCTTTGGCTCGCGCGGGCCGGGTCGCGCGGACTTCTCGCGCGGCGCACGCCTGACGATGGAGCAGGCGAGGAGCATCCGGCAAGGGGACGTGCTCGCGAGCGCCTGACCTGCCGGATAGGTTGATCGCCATGATGAACACACGATGTCGTCGGGTCACGTCTGAAGTCTGGCGATCAGTCGGAGGGACGCCGCGCCGCTTTCTCGATAGCAGCTTCTGATGTGCCGGTTTGAATAATTGTGGACGACGCAGGACGATTGGACCAAGTGCGAATGATCGCCGTGGCGCCAAGGAAGTTCGAAGTGTCCCATTCATCGTCAATCATCGAGCGCATCGTCATCGTCGGTGGCGGAACGGCGGGCTGGATGGCGGCGGCGGCGCTGGCCCATGCCTTCAGCGGGTCCACGAAGTCGGTGTCACTGGTGGAATCCGAGGCCATCGGCATCATCGGGGTGGGGGAGGCGACGATCCCGGAAATCCTGAAGTTCAACGCCCGTCTGGGGATCGACGAGGCGGACTTTCTTCGAGAGACCAAGGCCACCTTCAAACTGGGAATCGAGTTCGACGGCTGGCGGCGTGACGGCGAGCGCTATTTTCATCCGTTCGGCGGGTTCGGATTGGATATGGAAGGCATCGCCTTTCATCATTTCTGGCTGAAGGCCTGTGCCGACGGGCAGGCTGAACCGCTCGAAACCTATTCCATGGCTTGGCAGGCGGCCAAGCGCGACCGCTTCGCCCATCCGCAGGGCGGGCCGCAATCGCCGCTGTCCAACCTAGGCTACGCCTATCATTTCGATGCTGCGCTTTACGCGGGCTTCCTGCGTCGGTTCGCCGAAGGCCTGGGCGTCGTTCGACACGAGGGCCGCGTCGTCGAAGTTCAGCAGGCGGCCGACGGCGACGTCTCGGGCGTGAAGCTGGAAAACGGGCGCGTCATCGCCGGCGACTTCTTCATTGATTGCACCGGTTTCGTCGGGTTGCTGATCGAGAAGGCCTTGAAGGCGGGCTACGAAGACTGGTCTGCCTGGTTGCCTTGTGACAGCGCTGTCGCCGTGCCGTGCGACCGGAACGGCCCGCTGTCGCCCTACACACGCTCCACAGCCCGCGAAGCCGGTTGGCAGTGGCGCATTCCGTTGCAGCATCGCGTCGGCAACGGTTACGTCTATTCGTCGAAGTATCTGTCGCATCAGGATGCGGAAGACGCCCTGTTGTCGCGACTTGAGGGCGCGGCCCTGGCCGAGCCGCGTCCGCTGAGGTTCGCTACCGGACGAAGACGCGAATGCTGGAAACGCAACTGTGTGGCGGTCGGCCTGTCCAGCGGTTTTCTTGAGCCGCTCGAATCGACCAGTATCCACCTGATCCAGAGCGCCATCACCAAGCTGATCAGCCTGTTCCCGGCGCGTACAAGCGACGATGGGCTACGGCGCCAGTTCAACGCCTTGATGGAAGAGGAATTCGTCACAGTCAGGGACTTTCTGATCCTGCATTACAAGCTCAACGAGCGAGACGGCGCCTTTTGGGACCAGGTCCGGGCCATGCCGATTCCGGATCGGTTGATCGAAAAAATCGCCCTGTTTCAGGAAACGGGGCGAATCGTCCGGCGCGATCACGACATCTTCGCCGAATCGAGTTGGTTGGCGGTGGCGATCGGCCAGGGCCTCGTTCCAAAAGGCCGCCACCCGATTTCGGACGTCCTCACACCAAAGGAAAACGCCGGCCGGTTGGCGGCGATCCGCGACAGTATCCGGCGCACCGCCGACGCCCTGCCGCAGCACGCAGATGTCGTGTCGGCGACCATAAGCCGACGCCGCTCCTGAACTTGCCCTGATCTGCAGGCTCAGGCCTGAGGTCTTCGGACATCCCCGCAACAGCCCCAAAAATCCTGGAGGTCACGGTTGCGAGGCGTTGACATCGCTGTCAATCAGTTGTCCATACGGTCTTCGGACGGTCGAAAAGGCCGCCGACAGCATAGCGACGGCCATGTCCGTCGGACTTGGGGGAATCAGAAGTGAAGTCAGAAATGTTCCATGCCGCACATGCGCCTGCCGCGCGTGGCCTGCGCCGCTCCGTGTCCGCCCTGGCGCTGACGGTCGCCGTCGTCGGCGCGACCGCTGCACATGCGCAATCGACGCCTGCGTCGCAGACGACAGCTCCGGCAACGGATGACGCCGCCCAGGTCGATGACGTCGTCGTCACGGGCATTCGCGCGCGGATCGCCTCGTCGCAGGCGATCAAGCGCGACTCCGACACCTTCGTGGACGCCGTCACCGCTGACGACATCGGCGCCCTGCCGGACAAGTCGGTCAACGAGGTGCTGCAGCGCATTCCCGGCGTCAACATCAACCGCTTCCAGGGACCGACCGACCCGGACCACTTCTCGGTCGAAGGGTCGAACGTCATCATTCGCGGCCTGAGCTATGTCCGGTCCGAGTTCAACGGCCGCGACGCCTTCAGCGTCAACACCGGCCGGGCGCTGGGCTTCAACGACGTCTCCCCTGAATTGCTGTCGAGCGTCGCCGTCTTCAAGAATGCGACGGCCGACCGCATCGAGGGCGGCATCGCCGGCGTCGTGGATCTGCGCACGCGCAAACCTTTCGACAACAGGAAGTTCGTATTCGGGGCTTCGGTCGAAGGATCCTACGGTGATCTGCGCGAGAAGCCGGGCCTGGGTTATTCCGCTCTGATGAGCAACGTCTGGGACACGCAGCACGGCGTGTTCGGTGCCCTGTTGAGCTATGGCGAATCCGAACTCTATTCTGAGGCCTACGGCAGCCACCTGACCGACTTCGTGTATCGCCCCGATCTGTCGACGGGCGAAGATCGCCGCTATGTCCCGCGCGGCGGGGCCGTGCGGACGCAGCAGTTCGACCGCTCGCGTTCGACGCTGGACGGCGCGCTGCAGTGGGAATCGAACGACGGCCGCGCCAAGCTGACGGGCGAATACATCCGGGCCGACTCGCGGTCCGGCTGGGTCGAGCGCGTGATCGAGGTCGATCTGGGCAGCGGCGGCGATCCGACGCCGACGGCCGGCAATCCGTTCACCTATGATTCGAACGGCGTCTTCACCAGCGGACTGCTGGTCGACAATGCGCCGAACCTGCAGGTGGCGCCCAAGCGCGAGCGTGACCTTCAGACCCTGACGGAAGATTTCTCGCTGGCGGGCGAATTCCATCCGACGGATCGACTGTCGATCTGGCTGGACGCCCAGTACAGCAAGGCCTCGGCCGACGACGTGGACATGAGCATCTCCGGCGCGATCACGCCGGTCTACACCCTGATCGGCGAAGGCCGCCACGGCGTGCCGGACATCCAGTTCGTCGATGCCTCGGGCCAGCCCTCGGCCCTCGCCAACGATCCGGCGAACTTCTACTACCGCGCGGCCATGGACCATATCGAGCAGTCCGAAGGCGAGCAGAAGGCCTTCAAGGCCGACCTGAAATACGACTTCGACAACTCGTTCCTGCGCGCCATCCGCATGGGCGCCCGCTATTCGGATCGCGAACAGACGCGCCGATACACTGCCTATAACTGGGGCAATATTTCCGAAAGCTGGAGCGGCGGGGTTTCTCCCTTCCAGACCACGGGCCCGTTGGCGGTCGCACAGTACGACTTCCCCAACTTCCAGCGCGGAAATAACCCGAGCCCGATCAACGGCTACTATCCGACGGTCGACCTGGCTTCGGCCTATCGTGATGGTTCGCTGCAGGCGGCCTTGGCTGGCGTGCGCAGTTCGGGCGGAACCTGGGTTCCGCTGGACCAGCGGCCCGGCGCCATCGCAGGCACGCCGTTCCTGCCCGGCGACATCAACAACTCGTCTGAACAGACCTCGTCGGCCTATGTCCGGTTCGACTTCGGCCGCGACGAGATCTTCGGGCCGGATACCGCGCTGAGCGGCAATATCGGTGTGCGTTACGCCAAGACCGATTTCCAGACGATCGGCTTCATTTCCAGCCCGAACGTCGGCCTGAACTTCGGCGACGCCGACCAGAACGATCCGCGCTTCCCCGGTCAGAACATCCCGGTCACCCAGAGCAACGCGGCGGCGATCGCCCGCTATCGGTGCGCCCTGATCCAGCCCGGACAGTCCGCGCCAGGGTACTGCCTGCTTTCCGATGCGCGACTGGACGAACTGATCGCCTTCAGCGACGGCAGCAACCAGGAGGTCGAGCGCAGCAACAGCTATGACGATTGGCTGCCGAGCCTGAACCTGAACCTGAAATACAAGGAGTGGGTCTTCCGCGGCGCCGTGTCGCGCGCCATGACGCGCCCGGACTTCGGCGTGACGGCCTTTGCGGCGACCCTGTTCTATACGGACATGAACCAGATCCAGGCGAACGGCGGCGACGTCAACACCGCGCCGCTGTTGAGCACCTTCACCGGCGGCTCACAGCTGACGGGCGTGCGGGCCTGGAACTATGATCTTGGCGTGGAGTGGTACTTCAAACCGGGCAGCTCGCTGACGTTCAACGCCTTCTACAAGGACCTGTCGGACATCCTGGCCAGCGGCTCCAACGTCCAGCAGTTCAGCAACGCCCAGGGCGTTTCGACGGATGTGCTGGTCAACCAGCAGGTCAACATCGGCTCCGGCTGGATCAAGGGCTTCGAGGTCGGCTACCAGCAGACCTACAGCTTCCTGCCGGGTCTTCTGAGCGGTCTGGGCATCGAGGCCAACTACACCTTCGTCGAGCCCTCGACCTTCCCCAACGCCGTGACGGAGCCGCGATACGCGGGTCTTGAACTGCCGTTGCAGCAGCTGTCGAAACACACCTACAACTTCTCGG
This sequence comes from Brevundimonas sp., assembly GCF_046295075.1. Lineage (GTDB taxonomy): Bacteria > Pseudomonadota > Alphaproteobacteria > Caulobacterales > Caulobacteraceae > Brevundimonas. Next base: position 279,835 of record NZ_JBKBOC010000002.1, read on the forward strand.
TCTTCTACGAGAGGGATCGGCTGTCGGCCCGCCTTGCCTACAACTGGCGCAACGGCTTCCTGTTGACGCCGCGCGATGACGTCAATCCGTTCTCGCCGATCTTCAACGACTCGACGGGCCAACTGGACGGTTCGATCTTCTACACCCTGAACGACAACTGGAAGATCGGGCTGTATGGCGCGAACCTGCTGGACGAGGTCACGGTCACGCAGCAGCAGACGTCATACAACGTCAACGGCGCGAACCAGGCCGGCCCGCTGGCGCCGCGCTCCTACTTCCGCAGCGACCGTCGCGTGACGTTCAGCCTGCGCTACACCTTCTAGGTCTTCTCTGAGCTGAGCCTGGGGCGTCGATCCACGGATCGACGCCCCCTTTTTTTGCCTGTCAGTCGGCGCGACGAAGGCTGTTCAGGACGGCTTCGTGCGACGGCATGGCCGCCAGTGTCTGGTCGAACGCCATCACCATCCGGCCGATAGACCCCATCGCTGCGGACAGGTTCAGACGGTCGGCCTGCACGTCATGACGACGCGCCTGAAGGCCCAGGCCCGCCATCAGCATGATCCAATGCTGAGCGTCGTAGGGATCGCCGTCCAGAGCGACCGACGCGTTGCGAGATCGGAACAGATCGATCCGCCGCTGCAGGTCCGGCCCCGGCGGAGCCAGCCGCTCGCCGCCCGGTCCCTGAAGTCTGATCAGATGCAGCCGGTCGGCCCGGTGGCCGAGATCGCGCGCCAAGGCCTGGTTGTAGGCCGCCGCGCAGGCCGAGACCTGATCTGACGCACCGGGCAGATGGGTCGCCAGCCGCCGCAACTGCTCATCCAGACAGACGCTGTCCATAAGGGGGCCGAACCGCGCTGCGGCGAGGCCGAAGGCCAATGTCTTGGCGCGCCATGGCGCACGCACGAATCCTGGACTGGAAGACGCATCTGTTTCTTGCAGAATGTCCGTCTCGCCGATCAGCGATGTGATGTCGCGGCGCGCCTGATCGGTCGTGACGAGGGCGCTGTCGTAATCGAGACTGACGATCTCGACGTGGGGCATGGCGAAACGTGTCGCCAGTCCTTCGACCAGAAGGCGCATCTCCACATAGGGTTGAGGCGCACGGCGTGGCCGAATGTGCATCGTCAGTCGCCGATCATGACCCAGTCGCGTGCGCCAGTCCGCGTCCCCGGCGAATGCGGCGGGACGGGTGTCGAGGGTCATGAACGGCGACAGGCCCGCCGCATCAGTCTCGCAAACAGCCGTTACGCCCAACTGCCGGGCCTTCGCCTTGAGGCGCGTCGCGAGCGCATTTCCGCCCAGAATTATCTGGGGCTTGAGCAGCGATCGCGGCGACTGTCGATCAGCACTGGGATGGGCGTAGCGTCCCGCGATCATCGCGCGCGCCTGAAACTGCAGCGGCGCCAGCAGGTCGGCATAGCTATGGCCATCGGACGCCGTCGTTGCGGCGCGGTGGACCAGATCCGGGATCGCCACGCCGTCGATGTTGGGCAGCGGCTCCTGATGAGCGACCGCGATATCCTTGCCTGCGCGCCAATCGCGCCAGACCGCGCCCAGGCAGAAGCCAGCCTGTCCGGCGGCCAGCAGTTCGTCGGCGGCCCCATCGGCCAACTGAAGCAGCATGCCGTCCGGGTCGGCCAGAACGACATCCACAGTGTCGTCGGCGTCTTCGGCGGCGTCCTCCACGACGACCACGCTGTGATCGGACGTCAGGTCGCGGGCAAGAAGCACCGCTGCGGCCCAGGCGGCCAAGCCGCCGCCATGGATCACCCAGGTCTTTGCGGCCATGTCAGTGCGCCTCATGATGACGCAGCGCATTGTCGCGTATGAAGGTCATGTGATCCGGCGTCTGGGCGACGGCGTTGTGAATGTCCTTTCGCAACCGCGCCAATCGTGCGGAGAGCGTTGCGGCGTCCAGCCGCTCCGCCCGCGGATCCCAGCCTTGCGGCAGGATGTTCTGGCCGGCCAGAACGGCCAGCCAACTGGGCGGATGGAAGACGCCGATGTCGTAGTCGGGAAGCAGGCCGCGCGTGACGAAGGCCTCCACCTTGGCCGACAGACTGTCCGGCCACGTCATGGACCGCATCTCGCGCCAGAACGGTTCGTCGCGCTGGTTGGCGACGTAGTGCAGCACCAGGAAGTCGCGGATACGCTCGAATTCCAGCGCCATGACGGCGTTGTATTCGCGCGCGTCGTCTGCCATCGCCGCCTTGTCGGGAAACAGGTCCAGCAGGGTCGTGATGCCCAGCTGGATCAAATAGATGCTGGTCGATTCCAGCGGCTCCAGAAACCCGCCGGACAGGCCTACCGCGACCACGTTGCGGTTCCACAACTGCCGGCGACGGCCCGTGCGGAACGAAAGGCGACGCGGCTCGGCCAGAGCGGGCCCTTCGAGGTTCGACATCAGGACGCCCACCGCCGCCTCGTCCGAGATATGCGCCGAAGAAAAGACGTGGCCGTTGCCGGTCCTATGCTGCAACGGAATGCGCCATTGCCAGCCGGCCTGCCGTGCCGTCGCGCGCGTATAGGGGCCGACCGGCGCCGTCGTTTCGCAAGGCACGGCGAAGGCGCTGTCGCAAGGCAGCCAATGGCTCCAGTCGTCGAACGGCGTCTCCAGCGCCTGGGCGATAAGATGTCCGCGAAAGCCCGAGCAGTCGATGAACAGGTCGCCTTCGATGCGTCGGCCGTCTTCCAGAGTGAGAGCGGTGATGTCGCCGGTGTCGGAATCCTGGCTGTGACTGACGACCTTGCCTTCGGTGCGCACGACCCCGCGGGCGCACGAAACCTCTTTCAAGAAGGCCGCGTAGAGGCTGGCGTCGAACTGGAACGCATAGCTGAAGGTCGACAGGGGGGAGGCCGGATTGGCGATCGGCGACTGGAACCGGCAAGCTTCCGCCGCGCGAACGGGATAGCTGTAGTCGTCCAGCGGGGTCGGATCGCCCGCCGCGCGCCGCATCGCCCAGATGTGGTGAAAATCAATGCCGTCGATCGGTTCGCCATAGGCGCCGAACGGATGGATATAGGCCTCGCCCGCCCGGCCCCAGTCCACGAACTGGATGCCCAGTTTGAAGGTCGCTTTCGTGCGGTCGATCAGGGTCTGTTCGTCGATCCCCATCGCCGTATTGAAGAAACGGATGTGGGGCAGGGTGGCCTCTCCGACGCCGACGATGCCGATGGCGTCGGACTCGATAAGCACGATGTCCATGCCTCGGCCGGCAAGGCGATGTGACAAGGCGGCGGCGGTCATCCAGCCTGCCGTGCCGCCGCCCAGGATGACGATGCGTCGGATCAGGCTTGGGTCAGCAATGGGTTCCATCAGCCTGTGGTAACAGAAGCCATTCGGTCATGACAGCGCCGGACAATGGCGTGCCTGCCTGCTTCCCGTGCGACCTCGCTATTCCCGAGATCAGTGCTAAGAACGGCTTGAGCGTTGCGGTGTTCGGGGGTGTGATTTGGCGACGGTGACGATCTATGACGTGGCGGCCAAGGCCGGCGTCTCCATCAAGTCCGTGTCGCGTGTTCTCAACAACGAGCCCAACGTCAGCTCAGTACTTCGCGCCAAGGTCGAAGAGGCCGCGTCGTCGCTGGGTTATCGGCGCAGTCTGTCGGCGCGCAGTCTGGCGGGCGCGTCGTCGTCCTTGATCGCCGTCCTGGTGGACGCCGACCTGACCATCGAACACTGGAAGAGCGGGCGCGGCAGCGATTACCTTGGCCGTCTGGAGTTCGGCGCTTTGATGGAGGCGCGCCAGGTCGATTACCATCTGATGGTCGAACTGGTGGATCACAACTCACCGGATCTGGAACGGGACCTTATGGCCCTGCTGAACTCGATCCGGCCCGAGGGCGTCATCCTGACCCCGCCGAACTCCGACAACGCCATGGTAATGGATGTGCTGGACGCCACCGGCACGCCCTACGCCCGCATCGGTCCCGAGGCGGCCTTCGACAGAGGCTATTGCATCGAGATGGACGAGAGGCGCGCCGCCTATGAGATGACGCGCCATCTGATCGATCTGGGCCATAGCAGGATCGGCTTCGTCACCGGCCCCATCGCCTATGGCGCCAGCCGCCGACGTCTCGCCGGTTATCAGGATGCGATGGCCGAGGCGGGTCTAGAGATAAAGGCGCACTGGGTGGTCGAGGGGGATTTTACCTTCAAGTCCGGGACCGTCGCGATCGACCGCCTGCATCAGGTCGCGCCGGAAATCACCGCCGTATTCGCCAGCAACGACGACACTGCGCTGGGCGTGCTGCAGGGCGCGGCGCGTCTGGGGTTGTCGGTCCCGGCGGACCTCTCGATCGCGGGCTTCGACGATTCTCCTGGTGCGGGGTTCAGCACGCCGGATCTGACCACCATTCGTCAGCCCGTGGCGGAAATGGCCGCAGCCGCCGCCCAGCGGTTGATCCCCCCGCTGCGTCGTCTTTTGAACGAGGATTTGAGCGAGCGTGTCATCGTCGCCCATGATCTGATCGCCCGCCAATCGACGTCTCGCCCTCTGGGCTGAGGACGATTGCTTTCCTGTTCTTGACAGCGCTGTCATTCGTTTGGCACTGTTCGCCCTGTCCGTAGTTCGGACATCAATATTGGCCTGAAGGCGCGTTTCCGGGGTTGGCTTGGGCGACGCGATGGCCGCAACGATCAGGTCCATCCCATGCGCAAGGCCGCCACCGCCCTGGTGATCACTCTCATGTCGAGCGCCTGCGCCGTCGCCCCCGGCTTTGTCCGCCCTGTTCCGGTTCAGGCGGTGACGGCCCAGGCTTCGATCGTGACGGACGCGGCGCGTGCGCATCCCGGCCTTTGGCCCCGTGCGGCCTCGCCGGCGGCGATGACGGATGCGGGGACCGAGGCCTTCGTCA
>NZ_JBKBOC010000003.1:0-247726 GCF_046295075.1 Brevundimonas sp.
GTTCAATCGCCAGAATCATGGCGAACTGGGCGGCTCGCGCGACAGCACCTATGTCTATCACCACACCGGTCGCCAAGTATTCCTGGGCGCGCGGTATCGCTTCTGATGGAAGCCGAGCCGCTGCGGCGGCTCGGCCTTTCAACGACGGGTCATTTAGGAAGAGGCGGTCGAAAGGCCGCCTCTTTTTTCTTGTGCAGGAAAAGTCGACAGCGAGCGCGACCTGCTGTCACGGCCCGCTTTAAACTTTCAACGATTTCTAGATCTGGGCGGTCGTCAGCGGCGGGCTGACGGATGGCGGAGAGGGTGGGATTCGAACCCACGGTACCCTTCCAGGCACGCCGCATTTCGAGTGCGGTACATTCGACCACTCTGCCACCTCTCCGCGGCGCCGATATCGCTTGGTCGAGCGAGGGGCTTCTCTAGTCGGAGCCGCAGCGCTTCGCAACCCGTCTGTGAAAGAAATCCGACGCTATCTTTGGGCAGGCAGGGACAGGCCCGGCGCGGCGCCGGTTTGGGCGTCCACGCCCTTGAATCGAAACAGTTCGGCGGGGCGGCCGCCGGTGGTCGAGGAGAGTTGTCCGGTGGGTTCGACGAGGCCCGTTCGCTCCACCCCGCGACGGAAGTTCTGCTTGTGCAGGCTGAGGCCCGAGACGGCCTCGGCGCCCGCCTGAAGTTGCGACAGGGTGAAGACGCCGGGGGTCAGGTCGAACAGGACTGGGCGGTATTTCAGCTTGCTGCGCAGGCGGCCAAGAGCGGTGGCCAGGATGCGTCGGTGATCCGAGGTCATGATGCGGCCGGGCATGGGCTGAGACGGGGGCTGATCGGCATCGCGCCAGGCCTCGGCGACCAGGCGCGCCTCATAGAGCAGCTCGTAGCGCTCCAGCACCCGCTCCTCGTTCCAGCGATGCTCGGGCGTCAGGGCGAACAGGGCGCGGACGCGGGCCAGGCGGTGTTCGTCGCCGGCGGCCCAGGCGAGCAGGCCGTCGGTCAGGGCGGCGTCGTGGTCGTTGCGGCGGTCTTCCCACGGGAAGAAGTCGAAGACGGCGTCCCAGCGTGCGTCGTGGGTCTGGCCTTCCGAGGCGTCGGGCGTCAGAGCCAGATAGCCGACGGAGACCTCGCGGTGGCGGCCGGGGCCGGGCGTGGCGCGGGGCGAGGCGCGGCCGGCGTCGCCGAAGGTGTAGAGCTGTTCGACGAAGCCGAGGCGGAACCCCGTCTGGGCCGTCACGAAGTCACGCAGGGCGCGCTCGAACGTACGATCGCGCAGCGGGTCGAACGGGCCGAAGGGCAGGGCGCGCGAGCCGTCCTCGGATGGGGTGGTCAGGACGACGGCCTGGCGGGCCTTCAGCGTCATAACGACCGCCGACAGACCGATGCGAACGCCGTCCTCCGCACCCTGCGTCATGGCTATTCCGTATGCCAGGCGTCGTCGGCGGGGATCAGCCCTACCGCGCCGGCGAGGACGCGGTAGCGTTCCAGATAGCGGGCCTGGGCGACCGGGGCGGGTTGGGGTTCGATGATCAGGCTGTAGCCCTCGGGCGGGCTGCCGAAGAAGCCCAGCGATTCCTTTTCGGTGAAGCCCGCCAGTTGCGTCGCCTCGAAGAAGGCGCAGGCCTTGTCGGCCTTCTTAATCAGGGTCTTGATTGTGTGCGGCGTCTTGGGCGGCAGGCCGTATCGCAGGTGGATGGCGGCCTCCAGCCGAGCCTCGAAGTCCTTGTAGCCTGACCCCAGGGCTGCCTTGAACGGCGAGATCATGTCGCCGATGACGTATTCGGAGGCGTCATGCAGCAAGGCCGCCAAGCGCCATTTCGGATCCAGGCCCGGCTTGATGTGGGCGGCGATCTCTTCGACGACGCACGAGTGCTGGGCCACCGAGAAGGCGTGTTCACCGATGGTCTGGCCGTTCCAGCGCGCGACGCGGGCCAGGCCATGGGCGATGTCCTCGATCTCGATGTCGAAGGGCGAGGGATCGAGCAGGTCCAGACGACGGCCTGACAGCATGCGCTGCCATGCGCGCGGTGCGTTCTTCTTGGGTGTGCGCTCGGCCAAAGGGCGTGTCCTGATCGCTTGTCGGGGGGTCAGGTGACCCAAAGACGCGCCGGGATCAAGCCGCATGGGCCCATCCGCGCCGATGGACGGGGAAAAGGGGCCCTTTCGACGGGCGTCAGCGGCCGACGTTAAGCGCGACCAGATCTTTGGCGTCGTCGAAGATGCGGCCGTTCTCGCGATCCTTTGACCGGACCACGGCGACCACGATAGGGCCGCCGCTGGGGCCTCTAGCCTCGAAGCCGACCTGACGCCATCCGGCGTTGCTGGGCTGATCGTCGGCCAGGATATAGGTCATGCGCGTGGCGGCGCCCGGCGCACGGGTGCGCACGCGTGTGGAGTTGTCGTTGGTGTCGATGCTGACGCTGGAGGTTTCCGTGCGGGTGTTCTGTCCGTCCTTGGACTGGATGTTGATGCCGCCGATACGGACGCTGGCGTTATCGCCCTGGGTCTCGATTTTCAGCCCCGGAAGATTGACCGAGGCGTCGTCGCCACGCGCCTGGATATCGACGCCGGGCGCCTGGACCGAGGCGGTCTCGGTCGGCTTTGTCGTCGATGGCGCGGGCGAGGCGTCGCCGGCGCCGGGAGCCAGACGCGCCACAGTGTGGGGCAGGTCCGTGCTGACCCGCGTCTCGAAATCGCGCAGCACGTCATCGACGGAACGTCCGTCCAGCTTGACCAGATGCAGCACGACGTCGGCGCCCTTTGGTCCGCCATAGACGCAGCTCGTGCCGCCAGCCGCGATCAGGCCCTTGCGCGTCAGCACGCCGACACTGTCGGGACATTGCAGGGCGTCGATGACCTTCAGGACGCCCGCGCCTTGATCGTCGCCGGACGAGGTGGTGGTGATCCGCACCGAGTTGTCGCCGTCGCACGCGGCCAGGCTGGCGCTCAGGGCTAGATAAAGCAGGACGTGACGCATGGTCGAACCTCTCGTGGCCTCCATACTGCGCGCTGCCGCCGTTCGATCCAGTGAAATCGCGGTAATCACAGGTCAGCCGCCGGGGCGCGAGCCTTCGCGGCGATTCAGGAAGGCAAGACGTTCGAACAGATGCACGTCCTGCTCGTTCTTCAGCAGGGCGCCGTGCAGAGGCGGTATCAGCTTGTTGGGCGTCTTCTCGCGCAGGGTCTCGGCGTCGATGTCCTCAACCAGCAACAGCTTCAACCAGTCCAGCAGTTCCGACGTGGAGGGCTTCTTCTTCAGGCCCGGCGTGTCGCGGATTTCGTAGAAGGTCTTCAGCGCCTCGGACACCAGGCGGGGCTTGATGCCGGGGAAGTGCACATCGACGATAGCCGACAGGGTTTCGGGATCGGGGAAGCGGATGAAATGGAAGAAGCAGCGGCGCAGGAAGGCGTCGGGTAGTTCCTTTTCATTGTTGGAGGTGATGATGACGATCGGGCGGACCTCGGCGCGGATCGTCTCGTCGGTCTCCTGGACGTAGAACTCCATGCGATCGAGTTCCTGCAACAGGTCGTTGGGGAACTCGATGTCGGCCTTGTCGATCTCGTCGATCAGAAGGACGGGGCGGGCAGGGGCGGTGAAGGCCTCCCACAGCTTGCCCTTCTTCAGATAGTTGCGGACGTCATGAACGCGCGCCTCGCCCAGCTGGCTGTCGCGCAGGCGGCTGACGGCGTCATATTCATAAAGGCCGCTATGGGCCTTGGTCGTGGATTTGACGTGCCAGGTTATCAGGGGCGCGTCGAACGCCTTGGCGATCTCGTAAGCCAGAACCGTCTTGCCGGTGCCGGGTTCGCCCTTGATCAGCAAGGGTCGTTCCAACGCGACGGCGGCGTTGACCGCCACCTTCAGATCGCCGGTGGCGATGTATCGATCTGTGCCTTCGAACCGGCTCATGAAAAACCCACTCCGTGTCTCCACGAAGTGGGTAGCGGATCGTTATCCGCATGAACAGTGATCAGGTGATGCGTTTGGCCGAGACGGGATCGCTGGCGGGGAAGGTCTCTTCCAGACCTTCATCGATTAAGGCCTCCTGGCGGCTTTCGCTCTTTTCGATCTTGTCCAACTGATCGGGCATACCGTCTTCGGACGGGCTGCGCTTGGCGTGAGGGGTGTCGGACGAGGCGTCGTGGCGTGCCTTGTGATCGGTCATGTCGATGTCTCCCTTATCGAGCCGGCCCTGATTGAGTCGGAGTGTCTTGTTCGCCGTCCGGGCCGTAGCCCAGATCGGAGATGTCGTCGTCAGAGAGGCGTTTGGCCTCCCAATGGGCGGCGCTGGCCTGGGCGCCGCGCTCATTTTCCATCAAGCCGGAATAGACCAGTTCGATTTCGTTGGGCGCTGATTGGGGCTCGCCGTCGGCGTCGGACTGGCTGCGGGTTTCGCCGTCCACGCCCAGCAGGGCGTCGGCCTCGCGCTCGATCCCGTCCAAAGCCAACTGATCGTCGAGATCGACCTCGGCGTCCTCGTCGAAATCCTCTTCGTCGGCGTCACCGTCGGCTTGTGTCACGTCCAATACCTGATCGGCTTCGTCGAGCAGGAACTCACCGTCGCCTTCGTCGTCCAGATGGGTCTCGTCGAAAGTTTCCGACTGTTCCTGGTCGTCCTGATAATCGTTGTCCGGCATTGTCGTCTCCTCTTCGAGAAACCAACGCAGCGGCGACGATAGGCGTTCCAGCGGGGCCAGTTCACAAGAGATGGTTAACTGATGGCGGGCTAAGGTTCGATTCAATGCCTGTCGGATACGACCGGCTCGGTTCCATCTGGAGTTCGGTCCTCAATGGCCTTGAAGCTGTCGCTGAAACCCGGCGAAAAGTTCGTCCTGAATGGCGCCGTGGTCCAGAATGGCGACCGACGGGGCGTGCTAATCCTGCAGAACCGCGCCAGCGTGCTGCGCGAGAAGGACATCATGCAGGCCGAGGACGTCATCACGCCTGCCCGACGCATCTACTTCCCCATCATGATGATGTATCTGGAAGAGAGTTCTGCGGCGAAGTTTTACGACGAATTGGCGCTGCGTATCACCGAGTTCATGGGCGCGACGCAGAACCCGGCCATCCTGGCCGAATGCGTCTCGGCCTCGCGTCACGTGCTGGCGCGCGAATACTACAAGGCCCTGATGTCGGCGCGTAAGATTGTCGAGTATGAAGAGAGAGTGCTGAATGTCGCTTCAGGCCTACACAGCGGCGACAGCGAGAGCTGAGAGCCCGCGCGACCTGGAGTACCGTCTGTTCGGTCAGGTCACGCGCGCCTTGGTTCACGCCTCAACCGTCGATCCCTCCGACCTTGCCACGCGTATCGATGCGCTGGACTGGAACCGGCGCCTGTGGTCGACGCTGGCCGGCGATTGCAGCGATCCCGCCAATGCCCTTGGTGCGCCCATGCGTGCGCAGATCATTTCCCTGAGCCTGTTCATCAATCGTCACTCCTCGGCAGTGATGCGGGGCGAAGAGACGTTTCAGGACCTGATCGACATCAATCGGATGATCATGCAGGGCCTGTCGGGCGGGGCGTCGCCCACGCAATAGATAGACGCGGTCACGATAACGCGAAGCCTCTTGGCGCAAGGCGTTGAGGCGTCTTATGTTTCACCTCCCTGTTCAACAGTCGAAAGGAGGTGATCCAGTGTCTCATTGTCATCAATCGCGAGCGGCGACCGCGACCCTGGTCCTCGGAGAGGGCCTGGTCTGATCCTTTCAGACTGAGTTGCGGCCCGACCGTTAGCGGTCAGGCAATGAAGGGTCGTCGGGGAAGCCCGGCGGCCCTTTTTGTTGGGATCAGTGGAACAGGCGGGCGAACCAGCCGGCGACGTGATGGCCCACCTCGACCACCGTCGCCCAGATCAGAAACAGGTACAGGGCGCTCGCCGCTGTCGCCAGCATGCCCAGCAGGATCGCAACCCCGTCGCGCTGCATCATGCCCAGCGCGAACAGGACCAGGGCGATGCCGGGTAGGGCGTCTCCGAACGGGATGGGCAGGGCCATGATCAGCGCCAGCACGACGCAGACCAGACCGGTGAAGGTGTCGGCGACATCGCCGGTCAGCAGGGGCAGGCGCGGGCGGGTCAGCCTTTCGACGGCGCGGACCAGTTTCAGGACGCTGGCGCCCTTTGGCCGTCGACGCACGGCGCGCCGGATGCGGTCGGCGAACATGTAGCGGCGGTGCGCGATCCGAACTCTCGACGACAGGACCCAGCGACGCAGCCAGGCCGGGGCGGCGAAGGGCGTGGCGATCAGGGCATTGTAGGCGCTGCGCGAGACCGAGGCCTTCAACATCCAGCGCGGTAGCCAGACGGTTTGTCTCTGGAAAGCCAGTTCCAGCGACATCAGGATGATCGGCACGGCGAAGACTGCCTTGCCGCCGGGAGGCCAGGGCAGGAGCGCCAGCAGCGACAGAATCAGGATCATGGCCCCGAAGCCGCGCTCGCCGAAGGACGCGACCAGTTCGTCCATGGTCAGCTTGGGTTCTGGGGCATGGCCGAGATCTTCGAGGACGTCGGAAAACCGCCGCAGGTCGTCGTTCGGAAGCGGTTGGGCGGGCATCAGGCAGGGCGCTCGGCTAGGGATTGCGCCCATCTAGGCGGTCGGCGCGTGGATCGCCACTTACAGAACGGAAAGGCGATCAGATAATTCGCCTATGTCTCAGTCCTGCACATGGTCGGGCTTGTCTTCCGCTTGGTGGCGGCGAGCTCTTCGAGCTGGGTCTCGGTCATGGACGCGGCCATGGATTTGGACGCGCCCTTCAGCTTCGACTTCGGCGTCTCGCCGCGCTTGGCCGATAGGGCGGCGCCGGCGGCCTTTTGCTGGGCTGCGGATTTGGCGGGCATCGGGTGTCTCCTTTTGCGGAGACAAACCATCAGCTTCCCAGCAGTTCCCGGCCGATCAGGAAGCGACGGATTTCGTTGGTGCCGGCGCCGATATCATAGAGCTTGGCGTCGCGGACCAGGCGCTCGACCGGCCATTCCTTCGTGTAGCCGGCGCCGCCCAGGGCCTGGACAGCCTCCAGGCTGACCTTCACGGCGTTTTCCGAGGCCAGCAAAATGGCGCCGGCCGCATCGTAGCGGGTAGTCTTGCCCTGATCGCAGGCGCGGGCGACGGCGTAGACATAGGCGCGGGCGCTGTTCAGGGCGACGTACATGTCGGCCACCTTGGCCTGCATCAGCTGGAAGGAGCCGATAGGCTTGCCGAACTGCTTGCGGTCGCGAACGTAGGGCAGCACCACGTCCAACGCGGCCTGCATGATGCCCAGCGGGCCAGCGGCCAGGACGGCTCGCTCATAGTCCAGACCACTCATCAGCACGCCGGCGCCGCCGCCCAGCGGACCCATGATGTTTTCCTCAGGCACTTCGCAGTCCTCGAACACCAGTTCGGCGGTGTCCGAGCCGCGCATGCCCATCTTGTCCAGCTTCTTGGAGACGCTGAACCCCTTCATGCCCTTTTCGATCAGGAAGGCGGTGCACCCCTTCGAGCCAGCCTCGGGATCGGTCTTGGCGTAGACGACCAGGGTGTCGGCGTGGGGGGCGTTGGTGATCCAGAACTTGGTGCCGTTCAGGACGTAGCGGTCGCCCTTCTTGTCGGCGCGGGTGCGCATCGACATGACGTCGGAACCGGACCCGGCCTCGGACATGGCCAGAGAGCCGACGTGTTCGCCGCTGATGAGTTTGGGCAGATACTTCTGCTTCTGCTCGGGCGTGCCCCAGCGACGGATCTGATTGACGCAAAGGTTGGAGTGCGCTCCGTAGGCCAGGCCGATCGAGGCCGAGGCGCGCGACACTTCTTCCATCGCCACGACGTGTTCGAGATAGCCCAGACCCAGGCCGCCGTATTCTTCCTCGACCGTGATTCCGTGCAGGCCCAGTTCGCCCATTTCGGGCCACAGCTCGCGCTTGAAGGCGTTCTTCTCGTCGATCTCGGCCGCCAGAGGGGCCAGGCGATCGGCGGCCCAGCGGGCGGTCGTGTCGCGAATTGCGTCGGCGTTTTCGCCAAGACCGAATTCCATGGATTGGGGCGCGAAGGGAATGCTCATGCCCTAGGGCGTAGCATTGCGCACGGCCTTTCGCCAAGCGCTGTCAGGTGCGGTCAGCCCGTCCCCAGCGACGATAGAGATTGTAGCCCGACACCCCGACGCAGGCGACGGCGATCAGAGCCAGCACCCAGGCGACGGTGGCCGTGTCGCTGCTGTTCGACACCGACGCGCGGCGAAAGGCCGCCATGGCGACGCCCAGCGACAGCATGCCCAGACCGCCCATGATCAGGAAGGTGGCCGTCTCGCCCCAGCCGGGGCGTTTCGCGGCCCTGGCGCGGGCGACGACTTCGCGCGTGCTCGGCGTTTGTTCGACGGGTGTCGCGTCCGGCTCGGAGCTCGGCGCGGCTTCGGCATCGACGGGTGCAACGGCCTCCGGTTCCGAAAGGCCTGGTGCGGTCAGGACGACGCTGGCTTTCTCGGCGCTGGTGAACTCTGCCTTCGAGGCGAGGGGCTTGGCTTCGAGCGGCGCCTGCAGGTCATTGGCGGCGACGGGACCGACGGCTGTAGCGGGATAGATGGAATGGGGCTGAGGCGCAGCCGGCGCGGCGGTCTCGTCGTGCGCGGGGAACGGAGCGACGGCTTCGTCCAGCGCGCCCTCGACGGCGGCAAGGGTCGGCTGGGGCGTCTCGAATGGAGACGGCAGGGGGGCGGCCAGCAGGTCCGCCAGGGTCACGGGCGCGCCGGGGGCGGCGTTGAACAGCGCATGTTCGGCCGAGCGTCGGCGCGTCGGCTTTTCGGCGGCGGCGTCATCCGCCCATTCGGACAGGGCCAAGGCGGCCTGGCGGGCGGCGCCGGCGTTCAACTGCTCGACCACGTCTGACGAGGCGAACCGATCAGCGCCGATGGAGAAGGCGAAACTGGCCAGGGCGTCGAACTGGTGCTGGTTCAGTGGCACGCGAACATGATCTGCCACAGCCTTCACGACCGGGATCAGATCATACTGCATCAGCAGTTCGGCGTCCTGCTCGGACACCGTGGCGCCCTCGCGGGCCGAATGGGTGTGGCCGTAACCGATCACCCATCGGCCGTCGCTGCGCTGCATGGCGCGAGGACGGAAGCCTTCGAAGCTCTTGATCAGCAGGACGCCCTCGCGGGACACCTTGCTGAGTTTGGGGCCGGGTTTGGGCCCGGGATTGGGGAGGACGTCAGACACAGTTGACCCAATTGGAAACAGGCGCGCGGCGCTCGCACGATCATCAGCAAGGCCCGCGCCGGATCGGCGTGGATGATGTCTAGAGCAGCACCAGTGTGGCCAGACCAAGGAATATCAGGAAGCCGAAGAAGTCGGTGGTCGCCGTGACGAACACGGCGGAGGACACGGCGGGGTCGAACTTCAGCTTGGAGAGAGTCAGCGGCGTCAGCACGCCGATGCTGGCGGCGATCAGCAAATTCAGGATCATGGCGGCGCCGATCACCAGACCGATCTTCCAGTCTTCGTCACGGAACCAGAAGCCGGCCGCGATGCCGATCAGGGGCGCCAGAATCATTCCGTTGGCGAGGCCCACCGCCATCTCGCGCCAGAAGGTGCGAGGGGCGTTCGAACTGTTCAGTTCGCGCGTCGCCAGCGCACGCACGGTCACGGTCAGAGCCTGGGTGCCGGCATTGCCGCCGATGGCGGACACGATCGGCATCAGCACGGCAAGGGCGACGATCTGCTGAATCGTGCCTTCGAACAGGCCGATGACGCTGGCGCCCAGGGCCGCCGTCGCCAGATTGATCGCCAGCCACGGCACGCGACCGCGCACGATTTCGGACACGGACGAGCCGCGGTCCTCGTCGGACACGCCGGCCAGACGCAGGATGTCCTCTCGGTTCTCTTCCTGAATGATGTTGACGATGTCATCGACGGTGATCTGGCCGACCAGCCGCCCGCCGGCGTCAACAACCGGCGCAGAGATCAGGTGGTATTTCTCGAAGATATAGGCGACCTCTTCCTGGTCCTGACCGACGGCGATCACGTTGATCGGTTCCATCAGGTCGGACAGGGCGATGCTGCGCGCGGCGCGCAACAGTCCGCTGATCGGCACGCCGCCGACCGGCCTGTTCAACGGATCGACCACATAGATGTCGAAGAACAGCTCAGGCAGGTCGTCGCCCTGCTTGCGGATGTGGTCGATGGTGTCGCCCACGCTCCAGAACTGGGGCGCGGCCATCACCTCGCGCTGCATCAGGCGGCCGGCGGACTCCTCGTCATAGCCCAGGCTGTTCTCGATCGCGGCGCGATCGACCTCGGGCATGGCGGCCAGAACGCGCTCGCGTTGGTCGTCTTCCAGGTCCTCGACCACGGCGGCGGCGTCGTCGGAGTCCAGTTCCTGAAGCGCCACGGCCAAGGTGCCGTGCGGCACCCGCTCAAGCACCTCCTCGCGGATGTTGTCGTCCAGCTCGGGCAGGGTTTCGGCCAGCAGTTCCGGCGGCAACCAAAGCACAACGACGGCGCGGTGTTCCGCCGTCAGAAAGCCCATCAGGTCGGCGACGTCGGCCGGGTGCAGATCTTCCAGAAGCGACCGCAGTCGCACCCCATCGCCGTCGTCGGCGGCGTCCACGACTTTCTCGACGAATTGAGGGGTGAGGACATAGTCCTCGTCCAGGGCGGCGTGGTCTTCGTTATCAGGCGCTTCGGCTGGAGCGAAGGCGGAGTCCGTGGTGTTCACGTGGTCGCCTCCCTTGGTATGTCCAGCCGTAGTTAGCCGATGAATCGCCCTGTTTAGCCAGATGGTGCGGTCGAGAAGACTCGAACTTCCACGGGTTGCCCCACAGCGACCTCAACGCTGCGCGTCTACCAATTCCGCCACGACCGCTCGCATCGGAGCGGCGGCGAATAGACGAAGCCGCCGGAAAAGGAAAGGGCGAATTGAACGGTTCGTGGCGAGCGACGGATGCAAGCCTCAGGCGGACCCGGCCATGAAGTCATAGACGTCGGCCTGGCGGGTGACGGTGATGGCGATTCGGTCGTCGCGGATCTCAATCTCGCCCCGCGCAACGGGGTAGTTGTTGGCCAAAATCCAGACCTCGTCGCCCTCTGCGGCGTCCAGGGGAATCACCGCGCCACGGCCCATGCGCAGCAGTTGCGACATCGGCAGCACCGATCGACCCAGAACCACGGAGATTTCGACGTCGACGGCGTTGATTTGGGTCACGTAAAGCTCTCGATCACTGAAAGGCCGTCTCTTGCGCAAACGCCTCGCCGACCACATTGAAGCGTCATGCTTGCTGAGCCGTTAAGCCCGTCCCTTCAGAAACTGCGTCTCGACGACGGGCGGCCCGTCGAATGGGCCGTGTCGCAGGGCTATGTCGATTACGCCGCCGCCGAAGCCTTCATGGAGGCGCGAGTCGCCGCCATCGCGGCCGGGGAGGCGCAGGAGATGGTGTGGCTGCTGGAACATCCGCCGCTCTATACCGCCGGGGTCTCGTCCAAGGACGAGGATCTTCTGGATGCGGGCCGGTTCCCGGTGCACCGGACGGGGCGGGGCGGGCAGTTCACCTATCATGGGCCCGGCCAGCGGGTGGCCTATGTGATGCTTGACCTGAACCGGCGCGGCAAGGACGTGCGGTGTTTCGTGCGCGGGCTGGAACTGTGGCTGATCGGTGCGCTGGACCAGTTCGGCATCGAAGCCGACATCCGGCCCGGACGCGTCGGGGTGTGGGTCGAGCGCAAGGGGCCGGGCTGGTCGCGCGAGGACAAGATCGCCGCCATTGGCGTCAAGGTCCGAAAATGGGTCAGCTTTCACGGCATCAGCCTGAACGTCGAGCCGAACCTGGACCATTTCGGCGGCATCGTGCCTTGCGGCATTCAGGACCATGGCGTCACCAGCCTTGTCGATCTGGGCGTGCTGGCGACGATGGACGAGGCGGACGAGGCGTTGCGACGCAGCTTCGACCGCATCTTCGGCGCGGCGGCCGAGGCCAAGGCGCCGTTCTAAAGCGCGCCGCATCGCCGCAGGGCGTGTGACAATCGGGCGAAATCCTGACCTGCGGGGTTGGCAAGCGCGTGACGCATGAGGTTTAACCTTCATCACGAGCTTGAAATAGAAGGCCGCAGGAAACCTCCATGAACCGCATGATCGCCGCCGCATCGGCCGCCGTTCTGTCGCTGACCGTCGCCGCCGGCGCCGCAGTCGCACAGGATTTTCGCGCCCTGGCGCAACAGGACCTTCAGGCCGCGCATGACGCCCTGGCCGCCAACCATCCCGCCGCCGTGATCCCCGGCGCGCCCAGCGAAGCCTTCCGCACCTGGATCGACGCCGGCCTGGCCGACGCGCAAGGCAAGGTCGGGCGCGTCAACAGCGGCGACAGCCACGCCTATCTGATGCGCTACTACGCCAACGGTTTCCGCGATTCGAACATCGCGATCCGCCCGACCTATGAGGGGCTCGGTCCCTTCTTCGCGACGAGCTGGCCGGGCGTGACCACAGCCTGGCGCAATGGCGAATATGTCGTCTCCTATGTGAAGCCGGGCGTGCGTAACGTGCCGCCGGTCGGCGCGACACTGGTCAAATGCGGCGACAAGACCGCCGCTCAACTGTCCCAGGAACGTCTGGACCGGTGGGAAGGCGACCTGACGACCGAGGCCGGACGCGTCCGCACCGCCCCCTATCTGCTGTGGAACCGCAACAACCCCTTCACCGGCGGCGTGCCTTCGCTTTGCACCTTCAAGGTCGGGCGTCGCGATCGTGATTTCCAGATGCAGCCCCAGCCGGCCGACGCCGCCAGCCTGGAGGCCGCCTACCGCGCCACCATCTATATGCCCGGCGCCAATCCGCTGTCGGTCGAGACGGTCGACGGCCGTCCCTGGATCCACGTCCACACTCTGGCCGACGACGCCGGTTGGGACGCCTTCTTCGCCGCCGTCGAGGGCCAGTTGCCTGCCATTCGCGGCGCACAAGGCCTGGTCATCGATCTGCGCGGCGCCAACGGCGCATCGCTGAACGCCACCGGCAAGGGCTATGGCCTGGCCAACCGCATCTGGACGCCGGAGTTCACTGTCAGCCGCCAGCCTGAAGCCGGCTCGATCACCTATCGCGCCACGACGGCTAACCGTCAGTGGTTCGCCGACACCCTGGCTCGGATGCAGGCCGATCCGCGCTTCGTCGCCGAATCCGGTCCGGTGATCGAACAGACCCAGGCCATCGTCGCAGCCTTCGATTCGGCGCTCGCCGCCAATCAGCCGACCTTCACCATGCCGGGCCGTCCGTCCGTGGCGGATACCGGCGCGGCCAACCCGGTCGCCGGTCAGGTGGTGGTCCTGGTCGATAGCGGCTGCACCAGCGGCTGCCTGGATACGCTGGATCTACTGACGCGCCTGCCGAACGTGCGCCTGGCCGGATCGGTCACGGCCGAGGATTCGATCTTCATCGAGCCCACCGTGCTGCGCCTGCCGTCGAACTATGCCGAGCTGACCTATGGCCACAAGGCCTGGACGACGCGTCAGCGCGGCAACGACGCCCCCTTCACCCCGGCGCAGGGCCTCGCCTACACGGGCTCGGCGACCGACGAGACCGCTGTGCGCGCCTGGGTCGGCACGCTGTTCCAGTAAAAACGCGGCGCCGAACGGATCAGGGGGCGGGCAGGGGTGGAACCCCGGCCCGCCCCTTCCCATTTGCAGATCATGACCGATCTCGCCCCAACACACGAAAGCCTGCGTTCGCCGTCGGGCTTCGACCTGACTCCGCCGAACGACGAGGAACGCGCTCGTCTGGAAGCCGACCTCACCCCAGAAGAACGGCGAGTCCTGCTGTCGCACGGCACCGAGGCGCCCTTCTGCGGCACTTTGCTGGGCGAGAAGCGGGCAGGGGTCTTCTGCTGCCGCGAATGCGGCCTGCCGCTGTTCAGGAGCGGGACCAAGTTCGAGAGCGGCACCGGCTGGCCCAGCTTCACCCAGCCGGTGGACGAGAGCCACGTTCACGAGATTCGCGACACCAGCTACGGCATGGTCCGCATCGAGACCCAGTGCGCCCGCTGCGGCAGCCACCAGGGCCACGTCTTCCCCGACGGTCCGCCGCCGACTGGAAATCGCTATTGCATCAACTCTGTCGCGCTCAGTTTCGTCGCCGAAGGCGAGGCTCTGCCCGACCCGCTTAAGCGGGGCGACGGCGTCGCCTGACCTTGGCCTCAATCGCTGTGCTAGGATGATTTCGAACGGAGGCGGCCCATGCTGATTGCAGGTTTCTTGGCGAGTGCGGCCCTTGTCGCGGCGGGCGGTGATCCCGACGGCGTCGTCACGACCGCGCCGTCCAACGCCCCGACCTTGGCCCAGGCCATGGCGGCCGCGCCTCAAGAATCGCTGACCGCCCCCACGGCCCAGGACGCTGCTCCGCACGGCCTGACGACCGAACAGCAGATCCAGAACTGGATCAGCTCGCGCACGCCAGGCGCCAGCTTCGACGAAGGCGCCGAGGTCGGTCCGCCGGCGGAGCGCAAGATGCACGGCATGGTCGAGGCCGGAATCGGCACCGGCGGCTATCGCAGCTATGGCGCCGCCGTGTCCCTGCCTGTGGGCGAGAATGGTCGCCTGGACCTGGCCTATCGCGAGGGGCGCAACGAGCCCTGGGGCTATGGGTACGGCGGTTACGGCCTGCGTGGACCGGGCTTCTACTCGCCCTACGGCGGCGGCTGGCGCGGTCGGGGCTATGGCGCGGACACCACCACCAAATCGATGTCGATGGGCTTCAGTTGGAGCAAGGACGGCGATGCGGAAGCGCGCGATCCCTATCGTCGTGGGCAGTACGGCTACGACTGACGGCTCTAGGCCTGCTCTGGAAACTCAAAAAGGCCCGGCGAAAGCCGGGCCTTTTCAGGTCTCAGATGGTGCCGCCGGGGGGAATCGAACCCACGACCTCAGCCTTACCAAGGATGCGCTCTACCACTGAGCTACGGCGGCCCCGACTGAGGAAGCGGCCGTATAGCCAAACCCTTCCGGGGAGGGAAGCGCCTTTTTGGTCCTTCGAAAGAAAGTTTGGACATGGCCCGTTATCACGGCATCATCCGGCCATGACTCATCCTCCGCATGACGCCGACACGCCTGCCGCCACTGCTGCGGCGACGCCGCCCGTCGAATCGGGGCCGGAGTTCGAGATCGCGCGAGCCAAGGCCGAGAAGGCGATCCGTCTGGCTTCGGCGCTTCGCGCCAACCTGCGCCGTCGCAAGGCCCCGGCGCGGACGCCGGCGATGCCGCGCGACAGCAACTGACGCATCGCAACTGAAAGTCATCGGCTCGCGACCTCGCAGCCCTTTGGCAAGCGTCCAACGGCTTGCTAGAGAACCATCCCCCCGAGGCGTTTCCTTCGGGCGCGCTTAAGGACGTCATGGACAGCATCGCCATTCAGGGCGGCGCCCAGCTTTTCGGGGAAATTCCCGTCAGCGGCGCCAAGAACTCCGCCATCAAGCTGATGGCCGCCTCGATCCTGACGGATCAGCCTCTGCTGCTGACCAATATGCCGCGTCTGGCGGACACCCGGTTCCTGGGCCAACTGCTGCGCCAGTTCGGGATCGAAGTGACCGAGCGCGACGGCGCGGACGGGCAGGAGAGCCTGTTTCATGCGGCCGAGTTGACCTCAACCTTCGCCCCCTATGATCTGGTTCGCCAGATGCGGGCTTCGTTCAATGTGCTGGGGCCGCTGCTGGCCCGAACAGGCGAGGCCAAGGTCTCGCTGCCCGGCGGCTGCACCATCGGCGCGCGTCCGGTGGACCTGCACCTCCAGGCGCTGACGGCGCTGGGGGCCGAGATCGAGCTGGACGAGGGCTATGTCACTGCTCGCGCGCCCAAGGGGTTGCGAGGAGCCGAGATCGAGTTTCCGTTCGTTTCGGTCGGGGCGACCGAACACGCCCTGCTGGCCGCCGTTCTGGCACAGGGGACGACCGTGCTGCATCGCGCCGCGCGCGAACCCGAGATCGGCGATCTGGCCCACTGTCTGACCGCCATGGGCGCCAAGATCGAGGGCATCGACACGGATGTTCTGACCATCACCGGGGTCTCGTCGCTGAACGGGACGACCTGGTCGGTGATTCCCGACCGAATCGAGATGGGCTCCTACGCCGTCGCCGCCGCCATGGCGGGGGGCGAGGTGCGCCTGACGAAGGCGCGGGCCGAGCTGATCGGCTCGCTGACCGACAAGATGATCGAGGCCGGGGTCGAGGTGTCGCCCACTGCCGACGGCGTGCTGATCAAGCGTGATCCGAAGCAGCGGCTTAAGGCCGTGGACGTCGAGACGGCTATCTATCCAGGCTTCGCCACCGACCTGCAGGCCCAGTTCATGGCCCTGATGACGACGGCCGAGGGCGTCAGCACGGTGCGCGAGACCATCTTCGAGAACCGTTTCATGCATGTGCCGGAACTGGCGCGGCTGGGGGCGGACATCTCGGTCCACGCCGGCGAGGCCCACGTCAACGGTGTCGAGGTGCTGCACGGCGCCCAGGTCATGGCGACCGATCTGCGGGCTTCCATGTGCCTGGTCATCGCGGGCCTGGTCGCCGAAGGTGAGACGACGGTTGGACGCGTCTATCATCTGGATCGCGGCTTCGAGCGTTTGGAAGAAAAGCTCGGCGCGTGCGGCGCGGACATTCGACGCATAAAAGGAACAGGTGATGAGCACTGAGATCGACGGCGTCATCTCCGAAGCCAAGGCGCCGGTCGAGCCGCTGCGCCTGCTGGCCGAGGATGCCGACGATCTTCAGATCATTTCCGCAGCGCTGCAGGACGCCATCCTGCGGCCGGTCGATATCGTATGGGAGAAGAGTGCGCGCACCCTGACCATCGCCTTCAGCCGCTTCTGCTGGGAATGCGGCGAGACGCGGGTGATGTGCGCCATGCAGTTCGGCGACGTGCTGGCGGTCAAGAGCCGTCGCCTGTCGCGCAGCCCAGACGCCTCGCTGGAATTGCTGGCGCTTGATTTCATCCCGACGGATGCGCCCGGCGGCAAGGTCATCCTGATGTTCGCCGGCGGCGGGGATTTGCGGATCGACGTCGAATGCCTGGACGCGGTGGTCACGGACATTTCCGAGCGGTGGCCCGCGCGGGTCGCGCCGACCCACCTCGACGGCCCGGATCTGGACGCCCCCAAACGCGATGAAGGGAATGCGGCATGAGCGGTCCCCACACGCTGGCTTCGGTCGAACTGGACGCGGTCACCTTGCCCGCCGCCACGGCCGAGATCGAGCACGAGCGCCGGGTCGCCATCTTCGATCTGGTCGAAAAGAACAGCTTCGAACCGGTCGGTGCGGAGGGCGGACCCTATAAGCTCAAGCTGTCGCTGCAGGACAATCGGCTGGTGTTCGACATCGATGGCGAGAACTTCAGCCGCACCTACGCCATCAGCCTGACGCCGCTGAAGGGCGTGATCAAAGACTATCTGCTGATCTGCGACAGCTATTACGAGGCCCTGCGCGGCTCGTCTCCCAGCCAGATCGAATCGGTCGATATGGGCCGTCGTGGTCTGCACAACGAGGGGGCCGACCAGTTGAAGACACGACTGGACGGCAAGATCGTCGTCGATCATGAAACGGCGCGGCGGCTGTTTACGTTACTGTGTGCGCTCTACCGTCGCGGCTGACCTCGACTATCTCTGCGTTTTCGGGCATTAGGCCCCTCCATTCCGCCCCTCGCGCCCGCCCGGCGTGGGGTCGAACGCATTTTAATCGGGCGTGAGAGGCCGCATGGCTAAGGAAGAATTACTTGAGTTTCCCGGCACCGTCAGCGAACTGCTGCCGAACGCCACCTTCCGCGTGACGCTTGAGAACGACCACGAGATCATCGCCCACACGGCAGGCAAGATGCGCAAGAACCGCATCCGCGTGCTGGCCGGCGACAAGGTCCTGGTCGAAATGACCCCTTATGACCTGACCAAGGGTCGCATCACCTATCGCTTCAAGTAAGTGACGACGGCGCGTCCAGAATTGGTGCTGGCCTCGGCCAGTCCGCGCCGCATCGAACTGCTGGCGCAGGTCGGGATCACGCCCGACCATATCGATCCTGCCGATATCGACGAGACGCCGTTGAAGGGCGAAACGCCGCCGCGTCTCGCCGAACGTCTGGCGACCTCCAAGGCCCAGGTGATAGCGGCACGACGTCCCGACGCCGTGGTCATCGCCGCCGATACTGTCGTGTCGGTCGGTCGTCGCTTCCTGGAGAAGGCGGGGGACGAGGCTGAGGCGATCCGTTTCCTGAAACTTCTGTCCGGCCGCAATCACCGCGTCTTCACCGGCGTGGCGGTGGTGCGCGACGGCAAGCTGTCGTCGCGGGTCAACGAGACGCGTGTGACCTTCAAGCCCCTGTCGGACCACGAGATCGCGACCTATGTCGCCACAGGCGACTGGCGCGGCAAGGCAGGCGGCTATGGCATCCAGGGGCCGGCCGGAGCCTTCGTCCAGCGAATTGTCGGCAGCCATCCGTCGGTGATGGGGTTGCCGGTTTATGAGGCCGTCCAGCTGTTGAACGGCGTCGGCTGGCGCGCATGAGCGGCGCGGTCGAGGTCTTCCTCGACGAGACGCCCGGCGAGACGCGCGGCGCGGTCATGCGCGACGGGCGCTACACCCATCTCCTGATCCATCGTGACGACGACGCGGCCCAGACGCGGCTCGGCGCACGGTCAATCGGGCGGGTGACCGAAGTGAATCAGGGCCTGCGCGGCGCCTTCGTCGATATCGGCGCGGCTACCGCTGCCTTCCTACCCTTTCCCCGCAACGACCGCCTGAGCCAAGGCGAACGGCTGGAGGTCGTCGTCACGGCCGAGCCTCGGGCCGGGAAGGGCGCTGTGGTTCGCCGTCTAGGGCCGGGGGAGGGGACACCCCGCCTGCTTCAGGCCGCGCCCAGCGTCGCCGAACAGTTGCGCGAACTCGCGCCAGACGAGGAATCAATCGTCGGACTCGCCGCCATCGACGCGGTCATAGAGGCTGAAGAAGAGGCCCTGGCCCGGTCCTGCGTCTTCGGGTCGCACGGAATCGATTTGGCGATTGAACGCACCCGCGCGCTGGTGGCCGTGGACATCGATTTCGCTTCTATACCCGGTCGTGACCCGAAACAGGCGAGGGTGGTCGCGAATCGTGAGGGGCTAAGACAGGCGGCGCGGCTGATCGGGCTTCGGAACTGGGCCGGTCTGGTCGTCATCGACCTGGTCGGGGACGGTCAGGACGCCGAGGCGCAGGCCAAGAGCGCCAGGGCCGCCTTCGCCCATGAACCGCAAGCCGTCTTCGGACCCATCAGTCGATTCGGCCTGTTGCAGGTGTCGCTGCCTTGGCGACGCACGCCGATTGAGGAAATATTGCTCGACGCCAGTGGACTGCCCTCGGTCCAGACCCGCGCCCTATCGTTGGTGCGATCTCTGCGGCGTCAGCTCTTGTCCGACACTCTATCTCCGCGCATCACCGCACGCTGCGCGCCGGAGGAAGCCGCCATTGCTGGCCCGCTGACGGCGCGACTTGGGCCGCGGTCCCATGTACAGGCCGACGTCGCCGTCCCCGCCGGCCACGGCCGTATAGAAGAGAGTTGAGCCATGGCGACCTGCCCCATCTGCCGCAAAGCCGACGCCGATCCCAAGTACAAACCCTTCTGCTCGCGCCGCTGCTCCGAGGTCGATCTGCAGCGCTGGTTCACAGGCGGCTACGCCATTCCTGCCGCCCTGGACGAGGGCGCCGAAGATGATGGCGAAAAGGACTGATTGGGCGCTGGACAGGCGGAAAAGCCTCCCCTATAGACCCGCCTCTCGCGACGCCGCGTCGGCGCCTGGATAGCTCAGCTGGTAGAGCAGCGGATTGAAAATCCGCGTGTCGGTGGTTCGAACCCGCCTCCAGGCACCATCACTTATCTCACATCACAACGTCATACGTTTGCCGCATCATCCAATGCCGGGATGCCGTGCGTCGTACGGTCAATCTACAGGGTGACGGAGGGAATGGTCTTTGTTTCGACCATTCAGGGAAGTTTCCCTCACGAGAGGTCTGTTTCCGGCAAGCCTGCTCTAAATGACGCTGGATCATCATGAAAACGTCGCGTCGCTACGTTTTAATGTCGGGGTTGGGTGGAACTTTTCTCCATGTCTCTCGACTGGCTAAAAGCCGCTCTTGTCCCTTGACGCTCCGGTAAGGGTTCGTCAAAGGGTTGAGACGCCTTCCCAAGGGAGGCGTTAATACGGATTACAGGAGACGCGCTCTCCGAAGGTTCGATCATCAGAGGCTGGGCGGGCGACCGGACAGTCTCTACCGAAGATTTCAGCGGGCTCGGATCCTCGATAGGACGGGGCGCGTTGAAGGAAACATTTCAGGTTGGGGGGCGGTCGCTGACTATGGCCGCACCTTTGGTTCCACGAGTCAGACCAAGCAGGAACTGGCGAATTATGCTGAACAGCAAAAAGACGAACATCCTTCTCGCCATGGCGGGCGCCGCCGCGCTGATGGCGAGCTCGCCGGTCTTGGCTCAGGCCCCGGCCGAGCCGACCCCGGCTGCCGCACCTGCGGCGACCCCGACGGCAATGGCTCCGGCCGCCGACGCGGCCAACCCCGAAAGCATGAACGAAGCCGTTGGCGGCGGTCACGGCGGCGACATCACGCCGATCTCCATGTTCATGGAAGCCACGGTCGTCGTTAAGGTCGTCATGGCCGGCCTGATGCTGGCCTCCATCCTCTCGTGGACCCTGCTGCTCATCAAGCTGTTCGAGTTCGGCGCTCTGAACCGCAAGACGGACAACTTCCTCGAAAGCTTCCGCGGCGCCCGCACCATCGCTGACATGCGCGCTGTCTCGACCCAGGAAGAGTTCGACGGCAACCCGCTGGCCGACATGGCCGCCGCCGCCACCGAGGAAGTCGAGCTGTCGCGTCAGGCCGGTCTGTCCGTCACGGGCGATCACCTCGACTCGGCTCTGGGCCGCGCCGCCGCCGCCGTCACTGCCGTTCAATCCGGTCTGGCTCTGCGCCTGTCGGGCGGACAGCAGTTCCTGGCTTCGGTCGGTTCGATCGGTCCGTTCGTCGGTCTGTTCGGCACCGTTTACGGCATCATGAACTCCTTCATCGGCATCGCGCAGTCCAACACGACCAACCTGGCCGTCGTTGCTCCGGGTATCGCCGAGGCCCTGCTGGCCACCGGTATCGGTCTGTTCGCCGCTATCCCGGCCGTTGTGTTCTACAACTACTTCAACACGCGGATCGCCGCCTACGGCACCCGCGCCGACGGCTTCGCCGCTGAGCTGCTGAACGGCATCTCGCGTCAGCTCGACAAGGGAGCGTAAGACGGATGGCCGCCAAGATTAAATCGGGCGGCGGCGGCAACCAGGTCGAGGCCAACAGCGACATCAACGTCACGCCTTTCGTTGATATCATGTTGGTCTTGCTCATCATCTTCATGGTCGCGGCTCCGCTTGCTTCCGTGTCGGTGCCGGTAGAGTTGCCAATCGCCGTCGCCAAGGCGGCCCCGAACCCGCCCAAACCGGTCTATATTTCGATCCAGAACGACGGCGACGTCTATGTGGGCGACTTCCGGACCGACGTCGGATCCCTGGGTGAAGATCTGAAAGAACAGATCGGCGCCCGGAACCCGGCGGATGAGCGGATCTTCATTCGGGGCGACCAGAACACCCGTTACGGCGACTTCATGCAGGTCATGAATGCGCTCCAGGATAACGGCTTCTATAGTGTTGCACTGGTCGGCGAAGACCAGGCGACGAATTAGGGTGCGGAGATAGAATGACAGACGTCGAATATCATCGCAGTCGTTACGACGTACCGAAGGCCAAGGGCTTCATGGGGGTTTCCTACCCCGTGCTGATCGTCTGCCTGCTGGTCGTCACCATCCTGTTCGCTCTGCTGATCTTCTTCTTGCAACAGTCGAAGTTCAAGCTGAAGGAGTTCAACTACGTCGACGAGTCCGTCGAGGTCGAGTTGGTCGAGCCGGTTCCGCCGCCTCCGCCTCCGCCGCCCCCGCCGCCTCCGCCGACGGATACGCCTCCGCCGCCGAAGCTTCAGGTGCGCGTGCCGGCACCGGTCCCCAACGTCATGCCGCCTCCGCCGGTGAACATCACACCGACGAAGAAAGAAGACCGCGTCGAATATACGGGCCCGCCCGTCAATATTCCTGGACCGCCGCCTCCGCCCGCACCTCCGGCTCCGCCGCGCCCGTCGACGATCACCAACGTTCAGTGGTCGCGTCAGCCGCGTCCTACTGCTGACGACTTCCCGGCCCGTGCGCTGGAACGGGAAATCAGCGGTTCGGCTACGGTCGAGTGCACTGCGCGCTCGAACGGCGCACCGGCCAACTGCCGCGTGATCTCGGAAGAGCCCGCCGGCATGGGCTTCGGCCGCGCCGCCATTCGGGTGGTTCAGCGTGGACAACTGTCCCCGCGGACCGTCGATGGTGCGGCTCAGGACGCTACGTTCCGCGTCCGGGTGCCCTTCACCCTCGGGTGATCGCCACGGCAATAGACAAGACGCCCCGGAGAGCAATCTCCGGGGCGTTTTCGTTTGTGCAGTCTGCGTCTGAAATCTCTCGCGAAATGTCACGAAGTCGCTTGATCGCTTCCCGCATGCCCGGTAGAGAACGCGCCTCGCGATGCGCGGGCCGCCTTAGCTCAGTTGGTTAGAGCGCCGGTTTGTGGAACCGGAGGTCCTCAGTTCAAGCCTGAGAGGCGGTACCATCGCAAAGCGCGGCCGGGCTTGAAGCCCGCCGTCGCAGCGACCATCTCCTGATCATCGGCCCCCCACTTTAGGGTTTTGGGTCGATCCCCCACATCGATAGGAGAAGGCCTCATGAAGACGCGCAAGCTGGGTCCGAACGGTCCCGAGGTTTCGGCCATAGGTCTGGGCTGTATGGGCATGAGCGCCTTCTACGGCGGCTCGGGTGAGGCCCAGTCCATCTCAGTTATCCATCGCGCGCTCGACTTGGGGATCACCCTGTTTGACACCGCCGAGATGTATGGCCCGCACACCAACGAGGTCCTGGTGGGCAAGGCGCTGAAGGACCGGCGCGACCAGGCCTTCATCGCCACCAAGTTCGGCATCAACTACAACGCCGACCGCACCAAGCTTATGACCGACGGCAGTCCGGCGAACGTTCGCCGCGCCATCGAGGGCAGTTTGCAACGCCTCGGCGTAGATCACGTCGATCTCTACTATCTGCACCGCGTCGACCCGGACACGCCGATCGAGGAGACGGTCGGGGCGATGGCTGAACTGGTCAAGGAGGGCAAGGTGCGCTTCCTGGGCCTGTCCGAGGCCGCGCCCGACACCCTGCGCAAGGCCCATGCGACCCATCCGATCACGGCGCTGCAGACGGAATATTCGCTGTGGACGCGCGATCCCGAGGAGGAGCTGTTTTCGGTCGTGCGTGAACTGGGCATAGGCTTCGTGCCCTACAGCCCGCTGGGCCGGGGTTTCCTGTCGGGCGACATCACCTCGATCGACGATCTGGACGCCGACGACTTCCGCCGCACCAATCCGCGCTTCATGGGCGAGAACTTCCAGAAGAACCTTGATCTGGTCGAGGCGGTAAAGGCCATCGCCGCCGGCAAGGGCGTCACCGCCGCCCAACTGGCCCTGGCCTGGGTGCTGGCGCAGGGCGAGGATCTGGTCCCGATCCCCGGCACACGCCGCATCGCGACCCTGGAGCAGAATGCGGCGGCTGCGGACGTCATCCTGACGCCCGAGGATCTGGCTCGGATCGAGGCGGTCTTCCCCAAGGGCGCCGCGACGGGGCATCGCTATGCCGAGGCGGCGCGGGCAGCCTTGAACCGCTAAGGCCGATAGGCGGACATGAAAAAAGGCCCGGTCGGATCGCTCCGGCCGGGCCCTTCGTCTGTACGGCGCTTCGATCCTATTGGATGCGGGTCCAGGTCTGGGTCTTGCACAGGGGGGCGACGACGCAGCCGCGCAGGTTCAGGCTGTTGTCACCGGTCATGGTGATGGTGCCGCGATAGGTGCGGCCGTCAGCCGGATTGTAGACCGAGCCGTTGCGCCATTCCGTCGGGCCGCCGGTGAAGCCCGTCAGCATGGGCAGGTTGCGAAGCGTGCGGCTGCGCAGGGCGGTGTCGCGGTTCTGCGTGTCGCGGGCGTCGGCGTCAGTGCGGATATGGTTCGAGGTGACCAGCGTGCCGCACAGCGCCTGACCACAGCGCGCGATGCGAACCTGGCCGCCGTTGGTCGGCGTCTGCCACAGGCCGGTCGGATCGCCAGCCAGGGCCGGGGAGGCGAGGGCGGCCGCCAGCGTGGCGGCGGCCAGCATGATCTTGATCTTCATAGTCGTTCCCTTTCGTCGGGTCGGTTGCACCGCCCGTTGAAGGCGACGTTGATCCCGGTTTCAGTTGAAAACAAGGCTGAAACAACGGGTATCGCCAACGAAAACCGGACCTTAAGTCAACTTTGAGCGTCGATCAGGGCCAGCCATTCGTCCTCGGTCAGAACCTGGACGCCGTGCTTCTCGGCGTCCTTGAGCTTTGATCCCGCGCCGGGGCCGGCGACGAGGTAGTCGGTCTTTTTCGACACCGATCCCGAGACCTTGGCGCCCAGGCTTTCGGCGCGGGCCTTGGCTTCGTCGCGGGTAAAGCGTTCGAGGGCGCCGGTGAAGACCACGGTCTTGCCGGCGACCGGGGTGTCGGACTTGGGCCGTTCGGCGTCGAGGATTTCGGTCAGTTCGGCTTCGAGCGCGGCGACGACTTCGAGATTGTGCGGCTCATGGAAGAAGTGGGCCAAGGCCAGGGCGGCGACGGGGCCGACGCCGGTGACGCCGGCGATCTGGTTCAGGATTTCGGACGGGCCTTCCTCGCGCGCCACCCGGGCCAGTTCGATCAGGCCGGACCAGTCGTCCGTCATCGTCGCCAGCGAACGGCGGGCCGGGGCGGCCATTCCGGGGAAGGCCTGGCTGATCTTCATGTCCATGGTCGCCTCGGGCCAGGGATCGGCGGTGGGGGGCGTGGCCTCGGCCATCAGGGTCAGGACGCGGGGCGATATGGCGTGGGCGGAGGCGAGGGCGGTCCAGGCGTCGGACGGCACGCCTGAGGCGGCCTGGAGGCAGGCGGCCTTCAGCGCGGGCCAGCTCTCGAAGGCGCGGGCCAGGACGATGGAGGTCTGTTCGCCGATGTCACGTATGCCCAGGCCGAACAGGAACCGGTCCAGCGAAATGACGCGGCGGGCGTCGATGCCGGCGACCAGGTTGCGGATGCTGGTTTCGCCATAGCCGTCGTCGCGTTCCAGTTCCTTCAGCCGCGCCGCGTCGCGGGCCAGACGGAAGATGTCGGCCGGCTCCTTGATCCAGCCGCGCGCATTGAAGGCGACCAGCTGCTTCTCCCCCAGGCCCTCGATGTCGAAGGCGCGGCGGCCGACGAAATGTTTCAGCCGTTCGACGATCTGGGCGTCGCAGATCAGGCCGCCGGTGCAGCGGCGCTTGACCTCGTCGCCCTCGCGCACCGCCTCTGACCCGCAGACCGGGCATTTGTCGGGGAAGACATAGGGGACGGCGTCGGCGGGCCGCAGGTCCGTAACCACGCCCAGGATCTGGGGGATGACGTCGCCGGCGCGTTGCAGGCGCACCGTGTCGCCGATGCGGACGTCCAGACGTTCGAGCTCGTCTTCATTATGGAGGGTGGCGTTGCGGACGACGACGCCGCCGACGGTGACGGGGTGGAGCCGGGCGACGGGGGTCAGGGAGCCGGTGCGACCGACCTGGATGTCGATGCCCTCCAGCACCGTGGTCGCCTGTTGCGCCGGGAATTTGTGGGCGATGGCCCAGCGGGGGCTGCGGGCGACGAAGCCCAGGCGGCGCTGCCAGTCGAGGCGATCGACCTTGTAGACCACGCCGTCGATGTCATAGCCCAGGGTCGCGCGGTCGCGTTCCAGCTCGCGATAGACGGCGATCAGGCCTTCGGCCCCCTCGACCCGGCGCGAGCGGGCGTTGACGGGGAAGCCCCAGGCCTTGAGTTTTTGCAGGGCCTCCCACTGGGTCTCGGCGAAGTCGCTGGAGTGTTCGCCCCAGGCGTAGGCGAAGAAGTTCAGCGGCCGTTTGCCGGTGATCCGGGCGTCCTTCTGGCGCAGGGAGCCGGCGGCGAAATTGCGGGGGTTGGCGTAGGTGCGGCGGCCCTCGGCCTCGGCCGCCGCGTTAAAGGCGGCGAAGGCGTCGTTGGGGGCGTAGACCTCGCCCCGGATCTCGATCCGGTCGGGCCAGTCGTCGCCGGCTAAAGTCTGTTTCACATCGGAGATGGTGTTCAGATTGGTGGTGACGTCCTCGCCGGTGCGGCCGTCGCCGCGCGTGGCGCCGATGGTCAGCCGGCCGTCCACATAGAGGAGGTTGGCGGACAGGCCGTCGATCTTGGGCTCGGCGACGAAGGCGATGGGCTCGTCGGCAGGCAGTTTCAGGAAGCGGGCGATGCGGGCGACGAAGTCGCGCACCTCGCCCTCGTCGAAGGCGTTGTCGAGGGACAGCATGGGCACGCCGTGGCGCACCTCGGCGAACTGGCTGGAGGCGACGGCGCCGACCTTGTTGGACGGGGAATCCGGGCGGACCAGGTCGGGGAAGGCGGCCTCGATCTCCAGATTCCGCGCGCGTAGGGCGTCGTAGTCGGCATCGGAGATTTCCGGCGCGGCCTCGGCGTAGAGGGCGTCGTGGCGGGCCATCTCGTCGGCTAGCCAAGCCAGGGCCTCGGCGGCCGATTCGGCGGTCAGATATTCAACAGAAGTTTCGAGAGGAATCGCGGAGGCCATTTCGTCGTCATATCATCTGTCGCGGCGGCCGTGCATCGCGCAAAGCCGATGATGACAGAACCGTAGGCTGACGGCCCGATCGGTCGGCGCTAGAGTCTGGGGTCTGTTTTGGAGCCTGTATGAATCGTTCGACCCTCTGCCTTGTCTTGACCGGCGCCGCCCTGATCATCACCGGCTGCAACGCCGTTCCCGTCGCAACGACGCCTGTCGCCTCTGTCACGCCCGTCGCGACGGGGCCGAGCCAACTGCTGGAGGACGTTCGCATTCTTTCAGCGGACGACATGCAGGGGCGCGACACCGGCTTCGAGGGGGGAGAGCGCGCACGCGCCTATATCGTATCCCGGCTGGAAGCCATCGGCGTGCAGGCGCCGCCGTTCGGGCGCTTGCAACCGTTCGAGGCGCCGGGCCGCACGCGCGAAGGCGTCAAGACGTTCAGCGGCGTCAACATCGTCGGCCTGATCCCCGGAACGCGCGTTGCTGATCGCTACATCGTCGTGACGGCGCACTACGACCACGTCG
Source organism: Brevundimonas sp. (assembly GCF_046295075.1). Classification (GTDB taxonomy): domain Bacteria; phylum Pseudomonadota; class Alphaproteobacteria; order Caulobacterales; family Caulobacteraceae; genus Brevundimonas. The sequence continues at coordinate 27,210 of NZ_JBKBOC010000003.1, forward strand.
GCGTCAATGACGGTCAGATCTTCCATGGCGCGGACGACAACGCTTCGGGCGTGGCGACCATGCTGGAACTGGCTGCGCGGCTGAAGGCCCAGCCGCCGGAACACAGCGTGCTGATCGTGGCTCTGGACGGAGAGGAGCGGGGCCTGTTGGGCGCGCGCGAGTTCGTCAAGGCGCCGCCGGTGCCGCTGTCGTCGATCAGCCTGAACCTGAACTTCGACATGACGGCGCGGGCCGAGACCGACGGCCATCTGTGGGTCACCGGCACCTATCAACATCCCAATTTGCGGCCGGTGCTGGAAGCCGTGCAACCGAACGGGGCCGTGTCCTTCGCTTTCGGCAAAGACACGCCGCAGGATACGGGCGAGAACAATTGGGTCGAGGCGTCCGACCACGGCGCCTTCCACGCGGCGGGCGTGCCCTTCCTCTATATGGGTGTGAACTATCACCCCGACTATCACCGCCCCAGCGACACTTTCGAGCGGATCACGCCGTCGGTCTTCACCAGCGCGACCGAGATCGCCATCGCCGGATTCCGCGCCCTGGATCAGGCGCTGGATCGATGAGACGTCGCCTTGGTGCGATCGTCGTCATGGGCTTGCTTGCCCTCAGCGCCTGCGAGCGTCGGGAGGCGGCGGCGCCAACACCTGAAACCGCACGGTTCAGTCATCGACTGAGCGCCGACATCTCGGGCGACTATCGCCCTGTCGGCCAGGAGAGCAGCCAGGTGGCGTCGCTGTTCGTCGGCCAGGCGACGGCGTTCACGGCCTGGGAGGCGGGACAAGGCGGCACGGCGCCGCTGATCCTGTCGTTGACCGGGCCGCAGGGGCCGATGCGGGTTACGCCCGACGCCTATGCGATCACCGACGACACGGTGCAGATGACGGGTTCGGCCTCGGACGGCGGCATCGTGCGGCTGCAGGGGCGGATCGACCAGGGCGCGCTGGCGACGGCGCGGCGCAATCTCGGCGACCAGACGCCCGTCATCACCGGAACGGTTTCGGTGGATGGGCAGCGCACGGACTTTGCGCTGAGCTGGTGGGGCGGCGACTGATCAGAGGATAGCGCGAACGGCCAGATAGACCCCGGTCGCGATCAGAATCCAAAGAAGCACGCTGAGGCCGACGACAAAGCCCACAGACCGGATTCCAGACCAGCGCGGTTCGGCATCAACAGTAGTCGGTTCGCTGGATCGGGGAGATTTCTCGGTCACAATCAACTTATGGTAGCATGTTGATTGGCGGTCAATCTCGATGCGACGACTGCCGCATTTAGGTTGATAATTTCACAACCCTGAGAAATGATGATTCTTGGGGGACTGGGTGAATGTCGACAATGGAGGTTGCCGGGCGTCGGGTTGAGCCTGCGCGTCCTGTCACCATGCGGCGTGGCGACGGCGATTTCGGGCCGATCCGCTTTATGGATGTCGTTCTGTCATCGTGCGCCCTGGTGATCCTGCTCCCGCTGCTGGCGCTGACCGCCCTGGCGGTGAGGGCGCAGGACGGAGGCCCGGCGCTCTTTCGCCAGCAAAGGATCGGACGAGGCGGACGGGTGTTCGACTGCCTGAAGTTTCGGTCCATGACCATCGACGCCGAGGCCAGCCTGCCGGACCTCGTGGACGCGGAATGGAATGCAGCGCGGAAGTTTCGACGCGATGCTCGGGTGACGCGCCTGGGCCGTGTCTTGCGCCTTTCCAGCCTGGATGAACTGCCGCAACTACTGAACGTGCTGAGGGGCGAGATGTCGCTGGTTGGACCGCGTCCGATTGTGATGGACGAGGCGACGCTGTATGGGCGTCGTCTGGCCGACTATTGCGCCGTGCGGCCGGGCCTGACGGGGCTTTGGCAGGTGTCGGGCCGCAACGACGTGCCCTATCCGCGTCGGGTGGCGATGGATGTCTGGCTGGTCAGGAACCGGACGGTGCGCGTCTATTTGAGCATCCTGGCGCGCACGATCCCGGCGGTGTTGAGTCGCAAGGGCGTCTATTAGGGCAGGCGTTCCTCGAAACCGTCATCCGTGCCGATGATGGCGAGGTCCGCAAGGTCCAGGAACAGGCCGTGTTCGACCACGCCGGTGATCAGCTTCAGATCGTCGGCCAGACGAACCGGATCATGGATGGCCTTGCAGCCGGCGTCGTAGATCAGGTTGCCGCCGTCGGTGCGGACCAGGCCGCGATCCGCCTGGCGCACGCGGGCCGGCTGGTTGATGTCGTGGTCGATCAGGACGTCGGCGATGCGGTTGGCCGTGGTCTTGTGGCCGAAGGCGACGACCTCGATCGGCAGGGGAAAGGCCCCCAGCATCGGAACCACCTTGGCGGAGTCGGCGATGACGATGCAGCGGGCCGAGGCCTCCCACACCAGCTTTTCGCGCAGCAGGGCCGCGCCGCCGCCCTTGATCAGGGCGAGACCGGGGCCGACCTCGTCGGCGCCGTCGACGGTCAGGTCGATGCGGGGCGTGTCTTCCAACGTGGACAGGGTCAGGCCAAGCTCACGCGCCAGATCGGCGGTCTTTTCCGAAGTCGGGACGCAGCGCAGCCCGGACAGGTTGCGCGCCGCCAGCGCCTTGACGAACCAGGCGGCGGTCGAGCCGGTGCCCAGGCCGACGACCATGCCGGCCTCGACATGGGCGGCGGCCGCCTCGCCGGCGTTCTTCTTTTGCAGATCGCTCATTTGGATTTTGCGGCTTTCTGAGCTTTCGCCTTCTCGCGGAAGGCGGCGCCGGCGTCCGGCTTGAGAGTCTGACGAGCGCGGCCGAAGGCAAGGGCGTCAGCCGGCACGTCCTCGGTGATCACAGAGCCCGAGGCGACGATGGCGCCGTCGCCGATGACGACCGGAGCGACCAGGCTGGAGTTCGAGCCGACGAAGGCCCCGGCGCCGACCTGGGTTCGGGCCTTGTTGAAGCCGTCGTAGTTACAGAAGATGGTCCCGGCGCCGATGTTGGCGCCCGCGCCGACCGATCCGTCGCCCAGATAGGCTAGGTGGTTGGCCTTGGCGCCCTGGGCCATCTTGACGTTCTTCACCTCGACGAAGTTGCCGACCTTGACCCCTTCGGCCAGGTCAGCGCCGAAACGCAGTCGGGCATAGGGACCGACCTCGGCGCCGGAGGCGACGCGGGCGCCTTCGATGTGGCTGAAGCTGCGGATACGAGCGCCGCCCTCGATCACCGCGCCGGGACCGAAGACGACGAAAGGTTCGATCACGGAACCTCCACCGACCTGGGTGTCCCAGGCGAAATGGACGGTGTCGGGCGCGGCCATGGCGACGCCGGCGGCTAGGAAGGCGTCGCGCTGGACGCTCTGGAACAGGGCCTCGGCCTGGGCCAGTTCTGCCTGGGAGTTGACGCCCATGACGGCGTCCTCGGCGGCGAAGACGGCGCGGGTCGGACGACCGGCCTTGCGCGCCAGTTCGACAACGTCGGTTAGATAGTATTCGCCCTTGGCGTTTGCGTTGGTCACGTCGGCCAGCAGCGAGAAGAGCAGGGCGGCGGGGGCGGCCATGACGCCTGAGTTGCAGGCGGTGATGGCGAGCACTTCGGCCGAGGCTTCCTTGGCCTCCGTGATGGCGGTCAAGGCGTCGCCGTCTAGGATCAACCGCCCATAGGCGCCGGGATCGCGGGCCTCGAAACCGATCACCGTCAAGCCGTCCGCGTTGAAGACAGGTTCGATGTCGGCGGCCTTCAGCAGGGGCACGTCGCCATATGTGACGACCACCTCGCCGTCGAAGCCGGCCAGCGCCTGTTCGGCGGCGCGGACGGCGTGGCCGGTGCCCAGCGGCGGGTCCTGGACGGCGACGGCGGTCTCGCCCAACCGCTTGACCACATGGGCGCGGACCTCGGGGGAGTGGGTTCCGACGACAACGACGATCCTTTCGCAGCCCAGGCCTTCGGCCGCGTCGATGGCGTGATCCAGCATGGCGCGGTGCGCGACCGGGTGCAGCACCTTTGGCAGGGGCGACTTCATCCGCGTGCCCTGGCCGGCGGCGAGAATGATGGCGGCGCGGGCGCGCGTCTGGCTGGTCATGAATCGTCTCGCAGTCTAGTCGTCCTGCGATCTAGCCCATCATGCGGGCCAGCGGGAGATGTGGATGACCAATCGCGATCTGGAAGGCTGGACTATCGCCTTCGATCTGGATGGGACGCTGGTCGATTCCGCGCCGGATCTGATCGGAACCCTGAACCGGCTGCTGGTCGAGGAGGGTTTGCCGCCCGTGCCGATGGAATCCGCCTCGACCCTGATCGGCTCGGGCGCGCGGGCGCTGCTGGTTCACGGCTTCGAGGCCGCCGGGGCCTCGGTCGAACGGGCGCAGTCCGACGAACTGTTCGAACGGTTCCTGGTCGATTACGCCGCCCACATCGCCGACGGGTCGCAGCCGTTCGAAGGCGTGGTCGAGACGCTGGACCGGCTGAGCGAACGCGGAGCGATCCTGGTCGTGGCGACCAACAAGCGGTCGGATCTGTCGGAGCTTCTGCTGGAGAAGCTGGACCTGACCCGACATTTCGCCGCCATCGTCGGGCCGGACCGGGTCAGCGCGCGAAAACCCTCCGGCGCGCATCTGAAGGAGGCGGTCGTCAAGGCCGGCGGCGATCCAGAGCGGGCCATCATGGTCGGGGACGCGGCGCCCGACGCGGATGCGGCCAAGGATGCGGGCATGCCGTGCATCCTGGTCACCTTCGGCTTCACGCCCGTGCCGGTCGAGGAACTGGGCGCCGACGTGCTGATCGACGATTTCGAGGATGTCGAGGAAGCCATCGACGGCATCCTGTCGGACTTCTACGTCATGAAGGCGCTGAAATTCTGAGCGGCGCCGACAGGAAATCTGTCGGCTGAATGATCGCCGGAGCGGTTGCGGATCGACACGGCGAGGGACAGATTGGCGCACCCCTGTTGAAAGCAACTCCATGCTCGCCAGATTTTTCAAAATCCCCCTGTGGCAGCGCACCGCGGCCGGCTTCATCCTCGGCATCATCGCCGGGCTGATCCTGCGGGAGCGGGCCGAGGTCTGGCTGCAGCCGATTGGCGATGTCTATCTGAACCTGATCCGCATGGTGGTTGCGCCCCTGGTGCTGTTCACCATCGCCAGCTCCATCGCCAAGCTGGGCGAGGGGGCCGGGGCGGTGCGGCTGGGCGTGCGGACCATCGCCTGGTTCGCCATCACCTCTCTGCTGGCCGTGCTGGTCGGGTTCGCGTTCGGGCACATCATCAATCCGGGCGTCGGCCTGTCCAACCTGCCGCTGGGCGAGGTCAAGGACCGGGTGATTCCCACGCCGCTCGAAGTGCTGATCGGCGTTGTGCCGACCAATCCGTTCACCGCCCTGGCAGAGGGCAAGGTGCTGCAGATCATCTTCTTCTCGGCCCTGGTCGGGATGGCGCTGGTGGCGCTGGGCGACCGGGCGCAGGGGGTGCGGCGGCTGGTGGACGAAGGTGCGGCCGTCATCTTCCGCATCACCCGCTGGGTGATCCAACTGACGCCCATCGGCGTGTTCGGCCTGATCGGCTCGGTCGTCGGCGGTTATGGCTGGGAAGCCCTGCTTCCGCTGCTGAAGTTCATTCTGGCCATCTATGCGGCCTGCCTGTTCCACATCCTGATCGTCTATTCGGGCCTGCTGAAGTTGCATGGACTGAAGGTCACCAGCTTCTTCCGCGGCGCCTTCGCGGCCCAGCAGACGGCGTTCGCGACCTCATCGTCGCTCGGCACCCTGCCGATCACTCTGCGCCAGACGGTTGAACGGCTGGGCGTGCCCCAGGCCTATGCCGCCTTCGCCGTGCCTCTGGGGGCCAATATGAAGATGGACGGGTGTGGGGCCATCTATCCGGCCATCGCCTCGATCTTCATCGCCCAGTATTTCCAGATCGACCTGACCCTGACCCAATATATCTTGATCGGCCTGACGGCGGTTCTGGGCTCGCTGGGCACCGCCGGCGTGCCGGGAACCTCCATCGTCATGCTGACCCTTACGTTGTCTACCGCCGGACTGCCGCTGGAAGGCATCGGCTATATCGTCGCCATCGACCGAATCATCGACATGATGCGCACGGCGACGAACGTGACCGGCCAGATGCTGGTCCCGGTGCTGGTGGCCAAGGAAGAGGGCATCCTGAACGAGGACATCTACAACGGCCACGTCGCCTGGCTGCCGGGCGACCCGGAAGCCGACACGGCCGAAGGTGTTCGCGCCGCCGGAATCTGAAACAGGCGCTTGCGCGGGGACGGCGACCGGGCTATGTCGCCGCCTCCGCAAGGCAAGGACGCGTAGCTCAGCGGGAGAGCACCTCGTTCACACCGAGGGGGTCACAGGTTCAATCCCTGTCGCGTCCACCATCTTCCCCCATTTCTGATCTAGCCTTGAATCGCCCAGTCTTGCGGCCATTGGCCTGTGATCGAGCGATAGGCGAGCGCAAAGGCGCCGATCAGGCCGGCCGAGGCGCCGGCGGTCGGAGCCGCGACATAGGCGTCCATGTCGAGATCACGGAGGCTGGCGTCATAGCCGCCCAGCTGTCGGATCAGCGCCTGCCGAACCAAATTGTACATATGCGGCTGCATCACGCCGCCGCCGATGATGATTCGCTCGGGCCGCAGCGCGTACGTCAGGTTCGTGCAGAGGCCGCCGATATATTCGGCCGCCATCGCCCACGCCGGGTGGTCTGTCGCAAAGGTTTCGGTCGGCTCGCCCCAGCGGGCCTGGAGGGCAGGGCCGCTGGTCAGGCCTTCCAGACAGTCGCCGTGGAAGGGGCAGACGCCCGCGAACGTCTCGTCGCCCTTTGCGCGGGGCAGGCGGATATGACCGGCTTCGGGATGGTTCGCCCCGCCATGAGGCGCGCCGCCGATCATCACCCCGACGCCCACGCCTGTCCCGACCGTGACGTAGCAGAAGCTGTCCAACCCCTTTCCGCTGCCAAACAGGCGTTCGCCGATGGCCGAGCCGTTCACGTCGGTGTCCAGCGTCATCGGCACATCCAGCGTGCGCCGCAGATGGGCGAGCAGATTGACGTTGCTCCAGCCGGGTTTGGGCGTCGTGGTGATCGCGCCGTAATCGGCCGCGTCAGAGCGCAAGGAGAGCGGGCCGAAGCTGCCGATCGCCAGCGCCGCCAGCTTGCCGTGGCGCGCCTGGGCCTCGACGAAGAAGGCGGCGACGGCATCCAGCGTCTCGTCAGGCGTGGTGGTGGGGATTCGGATCTGGTCGATGATCCTGCCGCCGACGTCCGCGACGCCGCAGATGAATTTGGTGCCGCCGGCCTCGACGCCGCCGAGCAGAATGGGTTGGGTCATTGTGGCTCGCCTGTTGGGTGCGACGAAGGTTCGCGGGACTGAACGCGGAGTGCCTTAACGCGTTTATCGCTCATGACCCTTCTTGCTCGCATATTGATCACGCTGGACGCCACGACGAAGATTCTGACACGCAAGGAAAGGCTGCTGTGAGGAGCAATCCGTGCGCGGCGGGATTTGGCGATTGCGTTGAACGCGATGCATCGCCACCTTCACCGTCAGACTAGGACATGAGACGAGGACGCCAATGGCCCGCAAACCCAACTACAGCTTCGAGCGTCAGGAACGCGACCGCGCGGCAGCCATAAAGGCAGCCGAGAAGGCGGCGGCCAAGGCCGAACGCAAGGCCGAAACCGCGACTGAAAAGGCGCCGCCCGCCGAAGACTGACGCTTTACCGCAAAATCCATCCGTCTTTTCGTTGTTTGGACAGGCGCAAAGTCCTATTCTTGCACGATGACACGCTGGACCCCCGAAAGCTGGAGAACCAAGACCGCCCTGCACATGCCGGCGGACTATCCAGATCCCAAAGCCCTCGCCGTCGTCGAGGACGAGTTGCGCGCGTTGCCGCCGCTCGTCTTCGCGGGCGAGGCGCGCCGCCTGACGTCGAAACTGGCCCAGGTGGAGCGTGGCGAGGCCTTTCTGCTTCAGGGCGGGGACTGCGCCGAGAGCTTCAAGGAGTTCTCGACCGACAACATCCGCGATACCTTCCGCCTAATCCTGCAGATGGCGGTCGTCCTGACTTTCGCCGGGCGCAAGCCGGTGGTGAAGGTCGGCCGGATCGCCGGTCAGTTCGCCAAGCCGCGCTCGTCCCCGCTGGAAGAGATCGACGGCGTCGAACTGCCCAGCTATCGCGGCGACATCATCAACGGCATGGGGTTCACGCCGGAAGAGCGCGTGCCCGATCCGCAGCGTCTGATCCGGGCCTATAACCAGTCGGCCTCGACCCTGAACCTGCTGCGGGCCTTCGCCGGCGGCGGCTATGCCGACCTGTACAATATCCACCGCTGGACCCTAGGCTTCGCGGGCGACAACGCCGCCGGCGCCCAGTACCGCGAACTGGCCGACAAGATCACCGAGGCCTTGGCCTTCATGGAGGCTGTCGGTGTCACGCCCGAGACCCATCCGGACCTGAGCCGGGTCGAGGTCTTCACCAGCCACGAAGCCCTGCTGCTGAACGTCGAGAGCGCCCTGACGCGTCTGGACGGCGGGTCGGGCGAATGGTTCGACACCTCGGCACACATGCTGTGGATCGGCGAACGCACCCGTCAGCTGGACGGCGCCCACGTCGAGTTCATGAAGGGGATCAAGAATCCCATCGGCGTGAAGTGCGGACCGACCATGACGGCCGACGACCTGCTGCCGCTGATCGACGCCCTGAACCCGGACAATGTCTCGGGTCGATTGACCCTGATCGGCCGTTTCGGACACGACAAGGTCGGCGAGCGCCTGCCCAAGCTGATGCGCGAAGTGAAAGCCTCGGGCCGCAAGGTCATCTGGTCGATCGACCCGATGCACGGCAATACGCTGAAGGCCGGCAACGGCTACAAGACCCGGCCGTTCGACCGGATCCTGGGCGAGGTGCGGACCTTCATCGATGTGGCCGAGGCCGAGGGCGTCCACCCCGGCGGCGTTCACCTCGAAATGACCGGCCAGAACGTCACCGAATGCATCGGCGGCGCCCAGGCCGTGACCGAGGACGACCTGTCCAACCGCTATCACACCCATTGCGACCCGCGCCTGAACGCCGACCAGGCGCTTGAGTTGGCGTTCCTGGTCGCAGAACGGCTCAAGGCGGGGCGGGTCGCGCAGTCGGCGGCGGCCTAGCCCCCGTCAGCGCCTAAAATGCGGGCTGATCCGGTCATGGTGACGCCATCTCCGCAGCGCCAGATCGGGACGATTCCGAGGTAGTGATCGATGGAAATTGCGGCTCAGATTGACGAAAAGCCCGGCCGGGTCGCCTATCAGGGCGCTCCCGGGTCGTTCAGCCACGAGGCCTGCCTGGCTCTGCGGCCGTGGGACGAGGCGGTGGCGTTCGAGACCTTCGCCCAGGCGCTGGATGCGCTTCGGGCCGGCGATTGCGGCTGCGCCCTTATCCCGGTCGAGAACTCGACCATCGGCGTCGTAGAGCCGGCGGCGACGCTGGTGGGCGGACTTGGCGTGAAGCCTGTGGCCGAGGTCTGGCGGCCGATCCGTCACGCCCTGATGGCGACGCCAGGCGCGCGGTTGTCTGACATCAAAACGGTGGAAAGCCACCCCATCGCCCTGGCTCAGTGCAAGGGCACGCTGGCCGGGCTGAACGTCGAGGTGATCGAACATTTCGACACCGCAGGCGCAGCGCGCGATGTCGCCGAAGCGGGTGATCCGACGCGGGCGGCCATCGCCCCCGTCGGCGCCGCAGAGGTCTATGGCCTGTCGATCCTGCGCAACGACTTGCAGGATTCCAGCGATAATCAGACGCGTTTTGTCCTGTTGAGCTTCCCAAAGGGTTGACGGCGCACGGTCTTTGCGTCCTTAAGACCTGCACGGATCGCAAAACGATCCGCATAACCGGAACCGGACCATGTCCCGCCAGCGCGCTCTTTCTGTTTCTTCCGACCGTTCGCGCGCGGTTTCCGGCCTCTATTTCGGCTACGGCTTTTACGGCTTTCGATACGCCGGCTGAGGCGTCGGGCGCTCTTCGTCCCTGACAGTCTCACCGGCGACCGCTCTGGATCAGAGCGGCTGTTCGCCCTTGCACATATCGAAATCCAGAATGCCGAAAGCCCGATCCCATGCCCAATTCCAACGTCCAGCAAGTGTGGCCTGACATGGCCGACCTGACGCCCGAGCAGCAGGCGCTCGCCGCCCTGCGCGCCGAAATCGACAGCATCGACGACCAGATCCTGGCCCTGTTCGAGCAACGCCTCGCCGTGGCCGCCACCGTGGGCCGCGCCAAGGATGCGCCGACAGGCCCGCATACCAAGCTGCGTCCCGACCGCGAGCAGACCGTGTTGTCGCGGATGCTGAAACAGGCTCAGCCCGAGAACGCCGAGGCGGTCGAGCATCTGTGGCGCGAGATCGTCGGCTGGGGCTTGGCGCGCCAGGGCCGGTTGCAGGTGCAGGTCTGGGCGCCGATCGAACCGACCCGCGCCTATGACGGCGCCCGGCTGCGCTTCGGCGCCGCCGCCGACATCAAAATGGTGCGCGATCCCCAAAAGGCTCTGGCCTTCGCCGCTGAAGGGCACGGCATCGCGGTGCTGGCGATCAACACCGAGGACGCCTGGTGGATGGGCCTGCGCCGCGAATGGTCGATGCTCAGCGTCTTCGACGGATACGGCGGCGAGACGCCGACGTCGCTGGCCGTGGGTAAGATCGATCCGCCAGCGCTGCCGAAAGGCCGCCGCGTCGTGGTGACGGCCGGTGGAGACGCGGGCGACGGCGGCGGCGCGCGGCGCTGGGGCCTGAATACCCATCACGGCTGGACCATCGCCCTGACCGACGCCGACCTGGCGCCGGGCGAGGCCGAGGGCTGCGTCGGCGCCATCGGCTGATCTGGAAGGGGCCGCATCCGACGAACGGATGCGGCCCCTGTCGTTTCAGACGGCCATATTGTCGATCAGCCGCGTCTTGCCCAGCCAGGCGGCCGTCAGGATGCGGGCGGGGGCGTCGACGATGTCGTTGCGGAACGGCGTCAGATCCTCGTCGTGGCGTATGACGACATAGTCGACGCGCTCGAACCCGGCTTTCAGGATGGCGGCATAGGCTTCGCGCTCGACGCCGGGCAGGGGGCGGCCGCTGGCGGCCTGGATGCCGGCTTCAGCCAGAATGCCGTTCAGACGCCGCGCGATCTCAAGTTCGGCTTCGGACAGGTAGCCATTGCGTGAGGACAGGGCCAGGCCCCAGCCGTCGCGTTCGGTCGGGGCGCCGACGATCTCGACCGGCAGATCTAGATCCCGCACGAAGCGACGGATGACCAACAGCTGCTGATAGTCCTTCTCTCCGAAGACAGCGACATCAGGCTGGACCTGATTGAAAAGCTTGGTGACGATCAAGGCGACGCCGCCGAACATCTGGGGGCGGAAATCGCCCTCCAGACCCAGGGCGGGGCCGGTCATGACGACGCTGGTGGCGAAGCCGTCGGGATACATTTCCTCGGCAGACGGCGCGAACATCAGGTGGCAGCCGGCGCCAGCCAGCAGACGCGCGTCTTCTTCCTGTTGTCGGGGATATTTGCCCAGATCTTCGTGGGCGGCGAACTGCGTCGGATTGACGAAGTTGGAGGCGACGACGCGGTCTGCACGGCGCGCGGCCTCGCGCACGAGGGTCAGGTGGCCTTCGTGCAAGGCGCCCATGGTCGGAACCATGCCGACGCTCAGGCCTTGTCGTTTCCAGTCCCGGACAATCGCACGCAGTTCGGCGACGGTGCGGACGACGGGGAGGGAGGCGGCGTCTATCATTATGAAGCGATTAACCTTTCCGCTTAAGCCTGTTGATGCACCAGACCGCAAAGTCTGGGCTCTAGGGTCGTGCTTATGACGCCCGCAGAAGCGACCCGTCCAGTTCTGATCGCCCTGGCCTGCGCCAGCGGCCTGGCTTTGGCCGGCTGCGGCGCGGTGGACAGCGATCCTTATCGTTTCCGTTCGATGGCCGAGAACGTCGCCGCGATCGACGTTCCGCTGACGCCCGGCACCCGCGAAGCCGGACATCGATCCGCCGAGCAGGATGGTCTGCGCCCCGCCCGGTTTACGCCGGTCAAGGTCGCCGTGATGGACCCGCACGCGATGTGGGATGCGCGCGACGCCCAGGCCGGCATTCGTCACGAGGCGGAGGATACGGGTCTGCGCGACGCCGTCATCCGCGTCACCCAGCCCGTGGTCCAGGCGGCGGCGCCCGCCGTCGTCAAGGCCGCAGCGGACGAGGCGGTCGCGCGGTTTCAGGCGCCCATGTTGCGTCCCGCCAGCCTGAGTGTTCCGACGCAGGGGCGCACGATCCAGCTGGGCGCCTATTCCAGTCCCGCCGGCGCGCAACAGGCGTGGGCGCGGCTGAGGGTCAGGTCCGATCTGTCGGGCCTGTCGCCGGTGTTCGAAGAGGTTCAGGTCAACGGCCGGAGCTTGACGCGGTTGAAGGTCGGACCGGTCTCGACCGAGACCGCCGCCGCCGTGTGCCGGTCCGCCGATGTCGCGGACGCATGGTGCGCCCGCAACAGCTGAGGACCGCCCGCTCGCCGTCCACAGGTCTGCGTTAAGGTTCCGTTGACGTTTGCCGCGTTGAGGCCGAATCTCGCCGGACCTAGGACCGCGCAGCTTGAGTCGCGCGGTCAGCACAGAGGATTCCCTCGAATGACGCAGCCGCATGTGATCGTCCTCGGCAACGAAAAGGGCGGGGCGGGCAAGTCCACCCTGGCCATCCACATCGTGACCGGCATGCTGCACGCTGGCCGGACGGTGGCGATCATCGACTTGGACCTGCGCCAGCGGTCGATGCAGCGTTTCTTCCACAATCGCCTGGCCTGGCTGGCGGCGAACGGCCAGACGCTGCCGCAGCCCTTCATTCCCGACATGGGCGACGGCAAGGCCTTGGCCAAGGCGGATGTCGCCGAGCAGATCGCCGCGTTCGAGCGCGCCTTCGACGAAGCGGCGGCGCAGGGCGTGGACTGCATCCTGATCGATACGCCAGGCGGCGACACGGCCGTTTCGAACGCCGCCCACGCCCGCGCCGATCAGATCGTGACGCCGATGAACGACAGTTTCGTCGATTTCGACCTGTTGGGGGACGTCGATCCGGTGACGCTGGATCTGCTGAAGCCGTCCATCTATTCCGAGAGCGTCTGGGAGGCGCGCAAGCAGCGGGCCATCGCCCAGGGGCGTCACGCCACCATCGACTGGTTGGTGGTCACCAATCGCCTCGCCGTCGCCGAGGCGCGCAACCGCAAGCGTCTGGAAGAGCGGATGACCAAGCTGGCCAAACGGGTCGGGTTCCGCGTCGGGCCGGGCCTGCGCGACCGGGTCATCTATCGCGAGCTTTTCCCGTTCGGCCTGACGGTGGCGGACCTGTCGAACGACATCCGGCCGGTGGCGGTGTCGCTGGCCCACGTCGCCGCACGCCAGGAAATGCGCAACCTGATGAAGGCGATGGGGCTGGAACAGGCGCTCAGCCCTTTGGACGTGGCGGCCTGATTTCCTGATGGCCTTGATCTGGCTGGCCCTGGCGGCGATCGCCGTCTGGGCGCTGGTGCGACTGGGCCGGCAGACCGAGCGAAGCGGTCGGGCGCATTGGCGCGTGACGGCGACCCTGCTGGGGGCGGTCATGCTGGCCGGCGGCGCCTTGGCGGCGTTCCGCGGGTCGTGGCTGACGGCGGCGGTCCTGGTTGGGGCGGGGCTCTATCTGGCCTGGTCCTCGCGCATCCGGCCCGTGATCCGATCCGAACCGATCAGCGAAGCCGACGCCAGCGCCGTTCTGGGCGTCGGGCCGGGCGCGAGCGAGGCCGAGGTTCGCGCGGCCTGGAAACGGGCCATGGCGCGCGCGCACCCGGATCAGGGCGGCACCGAAGGCCTGGCCATCCGCGTCAATGCGGCGCGGGATAGACTGTTAAGAAAGACCGGACGCGTCTGAGCCCGCCCTCGGCGCGAGCCGGGGCGTGGAAGGAGGCCCATTCTTGGAGGGCTGGGCGGAGCGCCGGGCCTTCGCCCGGAGATTTGAGTTTGTAAGTACCGTTTCGACGAAGGGTTGACGCTCCGCGCGGAAGGTTGGCTTGCAAGCTCGGGGCGTCGAGCGGTGGCGGTCTTATCGCCTAACCCCATAAGCCTGCGACGGGTCGGCGGGGTCTGCGAAACCCCGTCCCGAGTGCGATCGAGTATCCCCCTCGACCCTCCGACACCGCTCCATGAGTCGATGTCAGCGCGGGCCGTTTCAGACCCGCCCCCGTTCCATCCGCTCCCGCCGCCGCAAGGTCGCAGGCCAAGCGAGCCCTCCATGCGACGGGACGGGTGTATTATGCGGCGGTTTGACCCCGTGGGCAGGAGAACGGGGACATAAATCGGCAAGCGATTGGAATCGCTGCGAATGCACCAGCGGCATTGTGATGGCTGAGCGCGTTTCTCCCTCCCCTTCATGGGGAGGGGCGGCGAAGCGGGGCGCAGCCGGGGTGGGGGCGTGTGAAGCGCTGCGCCTGCTCTTACGGGCCCACCCGAATCGCTACGCGATCGTCTCTCCCCATGAAGGGGAGGGAGAGGCGCCTGTGGGACGTGGTGCGGTCCTCCTCCCGACGATGTGGGGAGGACATGACGGCAGCCACTTCGCTTGCCCTGACGGAAGTCTGGCCTTACGGGTCCGCGCCTTGATCAATGATTCAGGGAGGGGTCGATGACCCTCGCACTTCTGTTTCCGGGGCAGGGCAGCCAGGCCGTAGGCATGGGCGCGCAACTGGCCGACGCATTCCCGTCCGCGCGTGATGTCTTCGCCGAGGTTGACGAGGCCCTGGGCCAGAAGCTGTCGGTGCTGATGCGCGAAGGCCCCGAGGACCAACTGACCCTGACCGAGAACGCCCAGCCCGCCCTGATGGCGGTGTCCATGGCGGCGATGCGTGCGCTGAAGGTCGAGTTCGGCTTCGACGCCGCGACGGCGGCCTATGTCGCCGGTCACTCGCTTGGCGAATATTCGGCCCTGGCGGCGGCAGGGGCGTTGTCGCTGTCGGATACGGCGCGGCTGCTGAAGCTGCGCGGCCAGGCCATGCAGCGCGCGGTGCCGGTGGGGCGCGGCGCGATGGCCTCGCTGATCGGTCCCAAGACAGATTTGGCGCTGGCGGAAGCGGCGGCGGCGGCGGGTTCGGAAATCGGCGTCTGCGTGGTCGCCAATGACAACAACACCGGCAACATCGTCATTTCGGGCGAGAAGGCCGCCGTGGACCGGGCCATCGAAAAGGCCAAGGAACTGGGCGCGCGGGCGATCCCGCTGAACGTTTCGGCGCCCTTCCATTGCCCGCTGATGCAGCCGGCGGCGGATGAGATGGCGGCAGCCCTGGCCTCGGCGACCATCCTGGCGCCGGTCGTACCCGTGGTGGCCAATGTGCTGGCGCGGCCGGAGAGCGATCCGGAAGTCATCCGCCGACTGCTGGTCGAACAGGTGACTGGTCGGGTGCGCTGGCGCGAGAGCATGGAGTGGATGGCGGGCACGTCCGGTTCTGGGGGCGGCGTGACGCGCTTCGTCGAGATCGGCTCGGGCAAGGTGCTGACCGGCATGGCCAAGCGGATTGCGCCGGAGGCCGAGTGTCTGCCGCTGAATACGCCGGAAGAGCTGGAAGCGTTTGCCAAGGCTCTGTGATTTAGCCGCTCATCCCGGCGAAAGCCGGAGCCCATATATTTGGGCGATGAGCGTTTGGGTTTGCGCAGGAACGGTGATCCCGGCCATCCTGCGCACGAAGCACTGGGTCCCGGCTTTCGCCGGGATGAGCGGAGAATTTGAATGTTCAATCTTGCAGGCAAGACCGCGCTGGTGACCGGCGCGACGGGCGGGATCGGCGGGGCGGTGGCGCGGGCGCTGCACGCCCAGGGCGCGACCGTGGTGCTGTCGGGCACGCGCGAGGCGGTGCTGGCGGATCTGGCCAAGGAATTGGGCGAGCGGGCGCATTTCGCCACGGCGAATCTGTCGGACCCTGAGTCGGTCGACAATCTGGTCGCCGCGGCCGAGGCGGCGGCGGGGTCGCCGCTGGACATCCTGGTGGCCAACGCCGGCATCACCAAGGACGGCCTGCTGATGCGGATGAAGGACGAGGACTTCCAGTCCGTCCTGACCGTGAATCTGGAGAGCTATTTCCGCCTGACCCGTGCAGCGGTGAAGGGGATGATGAAGCGCCGCTCGGGCCGAATCATCGGCGTGACCTCGGTCGTCGGCGTGACCGGCAATCCGGGCCAGACAAACTATTCGGCGTCCAAGGCCGGGATGATCGGCTTTTCCAAGTCGCTGGCCCAAGAGGTCGGATCGCGCGGGATCACCGTCAACTGCATCGCCCCGGGCTTCATCGCCTCGCCGATGACGGATGTGCTGAACGACCAGCAGCGCGAGACCATCCTGGGCCGTATTCCGGCCGGCCGACTGGGTTCGGGCGACGAGATCGCCGCCGCCGCCGTCTATCTGTCGTCCGACGAAGCCGCCTATGTGACGGGCCAGACCCTGCATGTGAACGGCGGCATGGCGATGATTTAAGGTCGTCTGCCGTCATCACGACGCGCAACAGACTATTTCCAGCCCGAAAGCCTGTGCTAAAGGGCTAGATGCAACGGCGGTTCGGGCTTTCGGGCTTGCGTCGCCTTCGCTGCCGTGAGACGGCGATTTCTTAGCTACCCCCGCCTCCGCGGCGATTTCAAACAGGCAGAGAGACACTCATGTCCGACACCCTAGAGCGCGTTCGCAAGATCGTCATCGACCACCTGGACGCCGATCCGGACAAGGTTACGGAAAAGGCCAGCTTCATCGACGACCTGGGCGCCGACTCGCTCGACAACGTCGAGCTGGTGATGGCCTTCGAAGAAGAATTCGACATCGAGATCCCGGATGACGCCGCCGAGCACATCCAGACGGTCGGCGATGCGGTCAAGTTCATCGACGAAAAGTCGGCCGGCTGATTTCAGTCGCCGACATCGGCCGAACAGGCTGACGGTTCACAGGGCCGCCCGGCGCTCCTAGCGGAGACGCCCGGCGGCCTTTACTGTTTCTGACCCTTGGGAATCCGCGGTGATTCTGAAAGGTCGGGCTGGAGATAAGGGAGCACGCACCATGCGCCGCGTCGTCGTTACGGGCATCGGTCTGCTGACCCCCCTGGGTTGGGGCGTCGAGAAGAGCTGGAAGGGTATCGTCGAAGGACGATCGGGCATCGGTCCGATCACGTCGTTCGACACCACGGGCTATGGCTGCACCATCGCCGGAGAAATCCCGAGCGTGGATGGACGCGGCGGCGGCGGCGAAGGCGACTTCGACCCCGAAAAGATCATGTCCGTGAAGGACAGAAAGCGCGTCGACGACTTCATCCTGTACGCCATCGCGGCGGCGGACGAGGCCCTGGCCGATGCGAACTGGAAGCCCGAGACGGACGAGGACAAGGAACGCACCGGCGTGATGGTCGGATCCGGCATCGGCGGCCTGGGCCCCATCGCCGAGACGGCCATCGTCCTGAAGGAACAGGGCGTGCGACGCGTCAGCCCCTTCTTCATCCCCAGCGCCCTGATCAATCTGGCCGGTGGGCAGATTTCGATTCGGCATGGGCTGAAGGGGCCGAACCATGCGGCGGTCACCGCCTGCGCCACCGGCGCCCACGCCATCGGCGACGCGGCCCGGATGATCGCGCTGGACGACGCCGATGTGATGGTGGCGGGCGGGGCCGAAAGCTCGGTCGTGCCGATCGGCATTGCGGGTTTTTTGGCCTGCAAGGCGTTGTGCACCGCCTACAATGACACGCCGGAGAAGGCGTCGCGGCCCTATGATCGGGGCCACGCGGGCTTCATCATGGGCGAGGGCGCCGGGATCCTGGTGCTGGAGGAATACGAACACGCCAAGGCGCGCGGGGCCAAGATCTACGCCGAGGTCGTCGGCTACGGCATGAGCGGCGACGCCTATCACATCACCGCCCCGTCCGAGGACGGCGAAGGCGGGGTGCGGGCCATGAAAATGGCGCTGAAACGGGCGGGGATGCAGCCGTCGGACCTGGACTACGTCAACGCCCACGGCACCTCGACCATGGCCGACTGGATCGAGCTGAAGGGGATCGAGAGCCTGGCGGGGGATCACGCCAAGAACCTGACCGTCAGCTCGACAAAGTCGATGACGGGGCATCTGCTGGGCGCCGCCGGGGCCATCGAAGCGGCCTTCTGCGTGCTGGCGATCCGCGATCAGGTCGCGCCGCCGACCATCAATCTGGACGACCCGGAGATGGAGACGCCCATCGACCTGGTGCCCAACAAGGCCAAGCCGATGAAAATTGATGTTGCGATGTCCAACAGCTTCGGCTTCGGAGGCACCAACGCCTCGGTGATCTTCAAGAAGGTCGACTGAGATGTTCGGGCGGGGACGGGTCGAGAAATCCAGCGGGCGGTCGGGGTTCACGGTCTCGCTGCTGACCGCGTCCGCGACTTTCGGCCTGTTCCTGCTCGCGGCGCTGATCGCGGTGTGGGCGATCTATTATGCGCCGGGGCCGTCGGCGCGGCAGGGCGACAAGACGGTCGTGACCCTGGCCAGCGGATCGGGGGTCTCGGCCATCGCGGCGCGGATGAAGGCGGCGGGGGTGATCCGTTCGACGGATCTGTTCCGCGCGGCGGCGACCCTGACCGGGGCGGATCGTCGGCTGAGAGCCGGCGAATACGAGGTGCCGTCGGGCACGTCCCTGGCTGGGGTGCTGAACCTGCTGGTCGAGGGGCGGGTGGTGCGCCATTTCGTGACTTTGCCCGAGGGCTGGTCGTCTCTGCAGGCGGTGGACATCCTGAACAAGGAGCCGGTTCTGACCGGCGTGGTCGGCGAGACGCCCGAGGAAGGCAGCCTGTGGCCCGACACCTATGAGGTCTCGCGCGGCGATACGCGTCAGTCGGTGATCGACCGGATGCAGCGCGCGGCGAACGAGAACCTGCGTCTGCTGTGGAGCCAGCGATCGCCGGCCACGGTCGCGCGCACGCCCGAGGAGGCGGTGATCCTGGCCTCCATCGTGGAGAAGGAGACGGCGCTGGCGGCCGAGCGTCCGCGCGTGGCCGCGGTGTTTTCAAACCGGTTGCGGGCCGGGATGCGGTTGGAGAGCGATCCGACCATCGTCTATGGCGTGACCAAGGGACGGCCGCTAGGACGCGGCATCCGGCGTTCCGAGCTGTTGGCGCCGACGCCGTGGAACACCTATCAGATCAACGGCCTGCCGCCGACGCCCATCGCCAATCCGGGCAAGGAGGCGGTGCAGGCCGTGCTGAACCCGCCGGCTGATCCGGCCCTGTTCTTCGTCGCGGACGGATCGGGCGGACACGCCTTCGCCCAGACCTATGACGAGCATCTGCAGAACGTGGCGCGCTGGCGCCAGATCGAGCGTCAGAAGGCGGGCCTGCCACCCGAGGCCGCTCCGCCTGTGACGCCGGGGACCAGTGCGGCGCCGATGACGACCGAGCCGGCCGCTGCGCCCGTTGCCGGCGGACAGGCGACGATCACGCTTCCTGCAGGCGCGACGCAGGGATCACGATGAGCAGCCTATCTGGAATGACCGGCTTTGGCCGGGCGGACGGGGCGGGCGAAGGCTGGACCTGGTCGGTCGAGGCGCGCTCGGTCAACGGGCGCAATCTGGAGATCCGGTTCCGTGGACCGAACGGTTTCGATGCGCTGGAGCGGTCGGCCAAGGCGGCGGGCCAGGCGCCTTTCGCGCGGGGCCAGGTCACTATCGGCGTTCAGGCCAAACGAACAGAGGGGGGCGAGGCGGCGGTCACGATCAACGCCGCCGTGCTGGCGCGCTATCTGACCCTGGCCAATGAGCTGGCCGAGGACGGTGCGACGCCGCCGTCGGCCGACGGCCTGCTGGCCCTGCGCGGCGTGATCGAGGCGCCGGAAGAGGTGGACGATCCAGAGGCGCGGGCTGCGGTGGAGGCGGCCATGGCCCGCACCGTCGAAGAGGCGCTGGATGCGCTGAAAGCCTCGCGCCAGAACGAGGGCGCGCAGCTGACGCCGGTGCTGGAAGACTTTATCGCCCGGATCGAGACGCTGACGATGCAGGCCGAAGGCGAGGCGGCAGCCCAGGTCGAGACCATTCGCGAGCGTTTCACGCGTCGAATCTCCGAACTGGCGCCGGATGCGCCGGGTCTGGAAGACCGGATTTTTCTGGAGGCGGCCGCCCTGGCGATCAAGGCGGACGTGCGCGAGGAGCTGGATCGGCTGACGGCGCACGTCGCCTCGGCGCGCCAGCTTGTGGCCTCGGCGCCCGCCGGGCGCAAACTCGACTTCCTGATGCAAGAATTCATGCGTGAGGCCAACACGCTGTGCTCGAAATCCGCTACGACCGCGCTCACCGGAATCGGCCTGGAGCTCAAGGCCGTCATCGAACAGTTGCGTGAGCAGGTCCAGAATGTCGAATGAACGCACGCCCCGCCGGGGCGTCCTCCTGATCGTCGCCAGCCCGTCGGGCGCCGGCAAGACGTCGCTGTGTCGCCGGTTGATGGCGGATCACGGCGGGCTGGAGTTGTCCGTCTCCATGACCACGCGCGGCATTCGCCCGGGCGAGGTTCATGGGCGCGACTATAATTTCGTCGAGCATGACGAGTTTCAGCGGCTGATCGACCAGGACGCCTTCCTGGAATGGGCGGACGTTCACGGCAATCGCTACGGCAGCCCGCGCGCGCCGGTGGATCGGGCGCTGGCCGAGGGGCGCGACGTCCTGTTCGATATCGACTGGCAGGGCGCGCGCGACGTCGCCGAGAAATGCCCGGAGGACGCCGTGCGCGTCTTCATCCTGCCGCCCAGTCTGGAAGAGCTGCGCCGACGTCTGGTGACGCGGTCGCAGGACGCCGACGACGTGATCGAGCGCCGTGTCGCCAACGCCAAGGGCGAGATCGAACACTGCGACGCCTTCGACTATGTGCTGGTGAACGAGGACTTCGACCGATCCTACGCCGAGCTGGCCCACATCTATCATGCGGAGCGGTCGCGCCGCTTCCGTAACCTGTGGGTCGAGGACTATCGCACTGCGCTGCTGCGCGAGGTCGTCTGAATAAAAACAGCGCCGCGAGCCGTGGGGGTGACCGGCGGCGCTGCGGGTTACTCAACGCTACGCTACTGAAGCCGTTTTGCCGGACAGAAGGTTTCAGACGGTAAATACAGCGATAGGGAACATTCCCTAGCGGCTGAACGCGCTTGGTTTACGTCCTGTTCGCCCTCTTGACCTAACGTTAGGCGGTGAACGGGGGTATCATGCGTTTTCTGGATTCAATCGGGCCTCTTGTGGCCAGCAGCGCCAAGGAACGCGTCAAGCAGGTTCCGGTGAGGCTTCTGCTGGCAGTCGTGGTCGCTTGGGCGATGCATGCGGCCGACATGGGGCGGTGGATTCCCCTCTGGCTTGCCGTCGCGCTGCTCGTTCAAGCGTTCGAGCTGCTGGCCATGGCGCCGTTCAGGCGTGCAGAGCCTTCCCACGGCCGGTTTATGATCGCAGTAGCCTTGGCTTCCACCACCCTGATGGCGACGACCTATGGCGGCATGGCGCTGATCATCTGGTCTTCCAATCATCCAGCCCTGGTGACCTTGGCCGCACTGACGCTGGCGGGTGGGCTGTTGACCAATGTGGCGTCCGGGATCGGCTCGCGTACGATCTTCTTCATCGGCGGCGGACCCTATCTGGCGGTGCTGACGCTGATGCCTGTGGTCAAGATCATTCAGGGCGACACCCACGGCGTCGTAGTCATGACCCTGTCGGCCGCCCTGTTCGCGGGGGCGATCCTGAACGTCTATTGGCGGGTCCACGCTGCGCGTCAGGCCGAGATCCAGTCGCGCGCCGAGGCCGAACAGCGGCTGGAGCAGGCCCAGGCGGCCATGGCGGATCGCGCCGCGATGGCGGCCATCGTCAGCCACGAGCTGCGCACGCCCGTCAGCGCCATCCTGGCCGGCGCCCACGTCATTCGCGGCGGCAAGCTGCCCGAGCAGCGCGAGGAGACCGCCGACCTGATCATTGACGCCGGGCAGCTGATGACCGGGATGCTGAACGACCTGCTGGACCATTCGAAGATGGAGGCCGGGGCGATGTCGATGGAGAGCCGCGACTTCGAACTGGGCGACCTGATGCGCGACACGGCACGGTTCTGGGCGGCGCCAGCGGCCGAGAAGGGACTGACGCTGGAGATGTCGGGGGGCGAGGGTGACGCCGTCTGGCTGCGGGGCGATCCCTATCGTCTGCGCCAGATCATCAACAATCTGGTGTCGAATGCGATCAAGTTCACGCCGGCCGGCACGATCCGGCTGCAGGCCGCAGCGCCTCGCGCCGATGGCCGCCATCGTCTGACCTTGACCGTCACCGATCAGGGGGCAGGCATCACGCCTGAAGCTATGAGCAGGCTTTTCACGCCGTTCGCGCAAGGATCAGCCGAGGTGGCGCGCACCTATGGCGGGACAGGGCTGGGGCTGACCGTCAGCCGCGAGCTGGCGCGATTGATGGGCGGCGACCTGACGGTCGAGAGCGTGCCGGGGCAGGGAGCGGCCTTCACCCTGTGCATAGACCTGCCTGCAGGAGAGCCGACGCAAGCCGAGAACAGCCTGGATGCCGTGGCGCCGGTGTTGGCGCGCCGTATCCGGGTGCTGGCCGTGGACGATCACGAGATCAACCGTCGCACCATCTCCCTGGTGCTCCAGCCGCTGGACGTGGACCTGGCGACCGCCTCGGACGGTCATCTGGCGCTGGCGCTGCTGGCCGAGCGGCCGTTCGATGTCGTGCTGATGGACGTCAACATGCCGGGCATAGACGGCAATGAGGCGACGCGCCGTCTGCGAGCGTCAGGCGGCATCAACGCCGCTGTGCCGGTGATCGGGTTCAGCGCGGGGACCGAGGATGCGCAGGTTCAGGCCTGTTATGCGGCGGGCATGACGGACTGGCTGGCCAAGCCGCTGGAGCCTCGCAAGCTCTACGACGCCTTGCACAAGGCGACGTCGTCGGGCGGGCAGGCCGAAGCGGCTTAGGCTAGGGCGGCGAACCAGGGGCGCAGACGATTCAGGGCGTCCTCGATCTCTGGCGTCGAGACTGCGAAGCTGAAGCGGATGAAACGATGGCCGTCCACGGGGTCGAAGTCGACGCCGGGTGCGGTGGCGACCCCGGTGTCGCGGAGCAACCGTTCGCAGAAGGCCACGCTGTCGTCCGTAAGATGACCGATGTCGGCCCAGATGTAGAAGGCGCCGTCCGGTGGCGCGATCTTTTTCAGGCCCAGGGCGGGCAGGGCTTCAAGCATCAGGTCGCGGTTACGGGCGTAGTTGTGGATATGGCCTTCCAACTCATCGACCGCGTCCATGGCGACGAGGCCGGCGTGCTGGCTGAGCGACGGCGGGGTCAGGAACATGTTGCCGATATAGGCGCGGGCGGCGTCGATCCGGGCCTCTGGCACCAGAAGCCAGCCCAGGCGCCAGCCGGCCATGCTCCAGTATTTGGAGAAGCTGTTGATCACCACGGCGTCGAGGGCGAACTGCAGCATCGACGGGGTCGGGCCGACGTAGCTGAGGCCGTGATAGATCTCGTCCGAGACGATGGCGATGTTGCGGGCGCGGCAGACCTCGGCGATGGCGGCGAGTTCGGCCTCGGGGATGACGGTGCCGGTCGGATTGGCGGGGCTGGCGATGATGACGCCGTCGGGGGCAGGATCCAGGGCTTCCAGTTGGTCGGCGGTCAGCTGGAACCGGGTCTCGGCTCCGCAGGCGATCTCGACGGGTTCAAGGTGCAGGGCGCGCAGGGTGTTGCGGTAGGCGACATAGCCGGGGCGAGCCAGGGCGATCCGGTGGCCGGGCTTGAACAGGGTGCTGAGCGCCAGGACTAGGGCCGGCGATGCGCCGCAGGTCAGCAGGATGCGGTTCGGATCGACTGCGACGCCGTAGCGCTCGTCATACAGCCGCGCGATTCGGCCGCGCAGGTCGGGGCTTTCCCAATAGCCCATGGCGTCGGCGTCCAGCACCTCGTGCGCGCGGGCGATGGCTGCGGCGGGCGCGCCGGTCGAGGGCTGGCCGAACTCCATATGGATGATAGACCGGCCTTCGGCCTTCAGCTGGTGCGCCAGTCGGCTGACGGAGATGGCGCGGAAGGGTTCGACGGTCATGGGATCACTTACGTTCTAGGCGTTGAGCCAGCGTCGACAAGAACCAAACCATTCCCATGCACAAAACGCCCAAGGTCACTGTCATCCAGCCTGTCGGCGTAGGATGAACATCAATCCAGCTAGGGTTGTTGTCGAGAATGCACCCCCAAGAGCCGTGAACTACAATGTTGATCAAACCTGCGTTGATGATGTGCAAAGCACAGGCGTAACCTATGGCCCTCAGCGCGACGTTCGGTCCCCAATAGATTGTAGAGCAGAGGAGGATGAAGCTAGATGCACCAGCGAACCAGGGTGCTTCCTGTATTACTGATAGAACGTTGCAGGATAGACTCATCGCCCTGCTGAAAGCCGCCAGAGCAAACTGCGCGAACAAGCCAAAAGCCATCACTACGCAGAAGATGGCCCTAGGCCAGCGATGACGGCGAACTGACGGCAATACGCGGTGCTCTATCTTGCCCAAGACACCACGCCCTACTGCAGCGCGTCCGCCAGACGAAGGAAGCCCGCGACGTCCACGGTTTCAGCCCGCACGTCCGGCTCGATCCGGGCAGCCTCGCATAGCTCGGCGCCGCCCAGCTGTTTCAGGCTGGATCGCAGCATCTTGCGGCGCTGGCCGAAGGCGGCGGCGGTGACGCGCTCCAGCTTCTTCAGGCGCTCTGGCGACGGGCGTGCGTCCAGCGGGACCAGATGGACCACGGCCGAGGCCACCTTGGGCGGCGGGGTGAAGGCGGCGGCCGGCAGGTGCATGACGATGCGGGCGGTGCAGACGGCCTGGGCGATGACCGCCAGACGGCCATAGGCGTCCTCGCCCGGACCGGCGGCGACGCGTTCGGCGACTTCCTTCTGGAACATCAGGGTCAGGCTGTGCGGCAGCCAGGGGCCGGTCAGCCATTTGATCAGCAGAGGGGTGCCGACGTTGTAGGGCAGGTTGGAGACCATATGGGTCGGGCCGGAGACAAGATCGGCCTCCTTAACCTTCAGCGCATCGGCCTCGACGATGGTCAGGCGGCCCGAGCCGTCGTCCAGTTCGGTCAGCAGGGGAATGAAGCGCGGATCCTTTTCGACCAGAACCACGGGGCCGGCGTCGGATTCCAGCAGGGCGCGGGTCAGGCCGCCGGGGCCGGGACCGACCTCGATCACGGCGCGGCCCTCGAACGGGCCAGCCATGCGGACGATCTTGCGCGTCACATTGAGGTCCAGCAGGAAATGCTGGCCGAAGCTCTTCTTGGCCAGCAGACCGTGGGCGTCGAGGGTTTCGCGGAGGGAGGGAAGGTCGGTCACACGCCCTGTTAGCGCGCGGCGCGAGCCGCCGCCATCTCCGATGCCAGACGAATGGCGGCGATCAGGCTATCGGGACGCGCGATGCCCTTGCCTGCGATGTCGAAACCGGTGCCGTGATCGGGCGAGGTGCGGATGATGGGCAGGCCCAGCGAGACGTTGACCCCACCCCAGAAGTCCAGCGTCTTGACCGGGATCAAGGCCTGGTCGTGATACATGCAGATGGCGGCGTCATAGGTAGCGCGCGCCTCGTCATGGAACATCGTGTCGGCAGGGCGCGGATCTGTGATGTCGATCCCTTCGGCGCGGAGTTGTTCGGCGACAGGGATCAGAATGTCGAGTTCCTGAAGCCCCAGGGCGCCGCCTTCGCCCGCATGGGGGTTCAGGGCGGCCATGGCCAGGCGCGGGCGGGCGATGGCGAAGTCGCGCTTCAGGCTTTCATGGACGACGCGGGCGGTGCGGGCGACGCGCTCGGCCGTTACCAGTTCCGGCACCTGATCCAGGGCCACATGGATGGTGACCAGACAGGCGCGCAGGTTTTGCGCCGTCAGCATCATCACCGGCCCGCGCGTGCCGGAATAGGGGGCGTCGGCGGTCAGTTCGGCAATGAACTCGGTATGGCCGGGAAAGCGGAAGCCCGAGGCGTACATCGGCGCCTTGGCGATGGGGGCGGTCACGACGCCCGACGCCTCGCCGGACAGGGCGAAGCTGACGGCTTCCTCGATACCGTCCGCGACGGCGGCGGCGTTAGCGGGGTCGGGGCGTCCGACCTCGACCGGCGCGGGCAGGGGACGGTGGATGACCGGCAGGGCAGAGGCGAAGCGGCCGTGGGCGTCGACGGGGCCATTGACCTCGACGACCGGCACGCCTTGGGCCCGCAGGAGAGGGGCGTCGCCGATGACGGCGAAGGCGAAGGCCTCGCTGTTCAGCGCCTTCCAGGCGGCGGCCACGATCTCGGGCCCGACGCCGGCGGGTTCGCCCAGCGTCAGGACCAGAGGCGCGACCGCTGGGGTCATTTGAACTCGATCAGGGCGTCGCTGCGCAGGTCACGCAGATAGCGACGCTCCAGCACGGCCAGGTTCTGAGCGCGCAGGCGGTTTTCGACCTGCTGGCGGTTCGGCGCTTCCGGGCCGCCCACGCGACGACCACAGACGGCGACCAGGTGCAGACCCAGCGGGGTACGGATCGGGGTGGAGACCGTGCCGATCTCGCCGGTGCGGGCGAACTGCTGGAACTGGGGCGCCAGGTTGGCGACGTCGGATTCGCCCAGGTCGGCGCCGAGGACGCCCTCGGTCGCGCGCGCCTGGGAGATGATGTTGTCGCAGGTCAGGCCGGTCCGCATCGCTTCCAGCTTGGCGCCGGCGGCCGCGACATCGGCTTCCGAGGCGGTTTCGGGCAGTTCGACCATGACCTGCCGCAGCGAGACCAGGCTGGTCGAGGCGCCATCGCGCTTGTCGCGCAGATACAGGATGTAGACGCCGCCATCGACGACGATGGGGTTGGACAACTGACCCGGTTGAAGCTGTTCCAGGACGGTCTGAACGGCCGGTTGCAGCGAATCCTTCACCACCCAGCCGGCGTCGCCGGGGACGCGGGCGTTGGCGGACGGGGCCGAGGAGAACTGTTGCGCGACGGCCTGGAAAGGCGCGCCGCCGATGATCTGTTGCACCAGTTGCCGGGCGCCGTTCAGCGCCGCCTGGGCGCCGCCGACGCGAGCGGCGTCTATGTAGATTTCACCGATCAGAAACTGCGGCTTCGACGCGGCCTCGT
This sequence comes from Brevundimonas sp., assembly GCF_046295075.1. Lineage (GTDB taxonomy): Bacteria > Pseudomonadota > Alphaproteobacteria > Caulobacterales > Caulobacteraceae > Brevundimonas. The sequence continues at coordinate 54,287 of NZ_JBKBOC010000003.1, forward strand.
TCAGGCGACGGACTTCCTGATCGACCTGCAGGGTGCTGGGGCGGGCGCGGCTGTTAAAACGGCCGGGAATCAGCTGACCCCAGCCGATCTGGGTGCGCAGGTTCTCGCGGAAGGCGGCGGGCTGGATGCCTCCCTGTTGCAGGAACTGCAGATAGGCGGCGGGCGCCGTGCCGGCCGCACGCGCCATTTCGGCGATCTCGGCATCGACCTCTTCGTCCGTGACCTTCAGGCTCTCGAACTTGGCCATCTCCTGGGTCTTCAGGCGATCTTCGATCAGGGCGTTGAGGGCGGCCTGCTGGATGGCGGGCAGGTTCTGCTCGGTCGGCTGGACCTGGGACGAGGCGATCAGCATCAGCATGCGCTGGCGCAGATCATAGCCCGTGATGATCTTGTCGTTGACGGTGGCGACGATGCCGTCGGCCATCTCGAACTGAGGTTCGGCGCGAGCGGCGGCCGGCGCCTCTTCGGCCGCAGGATTGGGCGCACCGGCCGCAGGGCCTTGCGCGGGAGCCTGAACGGGCGCGGGCGCCGTCTGGCCATGGGCAGAACCGGCGAGCAGGAACGCCGCGAGCGCAGCCCCCGTCGAATAACGCATCAAACCCATTGGTCGTCCTGATTCCTCACAGCGGTCCGCCAGCCAGGCCGGCAGGCGGTCGCGCCCCGTAAAGCGTCATGCTCAACGCATATCGCCCTGTCCATAACCTGAACCTCCGAAAGTGGCGAGGTTTAGGCGCACATAGATGCCTTCTGAAGGCCCGCCGGGCCGCGCACGGGTGTTGTCGCGGCGGTAGCCCAGTTCGAAGCGAAGGCAATCGTCGTCGAAGAGCACGCCGACCTCGGATCGGGTGATCTCATTCTGATCCAGATCGGCGATGCCGGCGACGGCGACGCCCCAGTTGCCATACACGAACTGCTGACCCGCCAGTTGGACGAACTCGTAGTTCCGGTTCAGCACGCCATCGATCGGGTTCGACTGATCCAGGATGTAGCTGACGGTGGCCAGGTTGCGACGGCCCCAGCGGCCATCGACGGCCGCCTCGGCGCGACGCACGTCGCCCGAGCCGTCGATGGTGGCGTGAACCCAACTGCGGATGCGGTCGGACGGCGAATAGTCGCCTTGAACCACCCAGTCGGAGGTCTCGGCGGCCAGACCCGTCGGATCATACAGGCGCGCGGGATCGTCCGGGATGGAGGTGCGGAAGTCGTCCTGCTGGTCGAAGCGATAGCTGCGGCCGACGAACAGGCTGGCCTTGCGACCCTCGGCCCAGCGGATGGTGGCGCGTCCGCCGGCGGTCAGGCGCACGCCGCCCTCCAGCAGGTCGTAGCCTGAGAAGCGATCCATGCGGAACAGGGACGATTCGTCCAGCTCCAGAACCTGGGAGTCCTCGATGGGGATACGACGATCCAGGCTGACCTTGTTGGAGACCGAAAGCTGGCCGACCGGCTCAAGGATGATGTCGGCGTCGCTGATGCGTTTGACCAAAGGATAGCTGACATCCACGCCGGCGCTAAGGCGCGAGCGGCTGACGGTCGCGTCGCTGTCGATGCCCATCATCGGCGGCAGATCGGACATGGAATAGAGATCGACGCGGGTGTCGATGAAGGGCTCGACGCGGATCCCGACCGGCAGGATGACGGTGCGACGCCATTCCACCTGTCCCGTGATGCGTCGGCTGTCGACGCCGCTGAGACCCGTCGTGACAGCCGGCACGATCTCGGGATTGAGAATCGGCGCGCCGACGAAGGCGTCGCGGTAGAGCGAAACGGCCGAGCCCTTGAGGCGCAGACGCCCGCCGAAGACCAGTTCGTGCGGCTCCCACCGCGCATCGATCAGCGGGGCGACCAGGGGCAGGGTGTCGTCGTTCTCGAACACCTTGAAGCCGTTGGCGTCGCGGAAGTCGTTCGCGGCGAAGGCGGGGTTCAGGCGCAGGCTCTGGATCGAGAAGGCGGCGACCGAAACATAGGAGCGGTCGGTCTGATGCTCGGCGTAGATCTGGCTGATCAGACGGCGGCGGTCGCCGTAGTAGAGGCCGTTGTCCTGATAGGGCGAACGCACATCATAACGGTCGAACAGGGTCTTGTCCGACGTCCGCTCGGCCGTGAAGCCGAAACGCCAGGGACCGTCGGGGTCGAACTCGCCGTGCGACAGCAGATAGCTGCGGCTCTTGCGGTCGCCGAAATCGACATTGCTCTCGAAGTCGCCGTCGCCGTCCAGATCGAAATCGCCGAACTCGCGGGCATAGGTATAGCCGCCGCGCGCCACGATCATGCCGTTGGCGAACCGGCGGCGCCATTGCAGGTTCAGCAGCGGGGCGACGGAGGTGTTGATCTGGGGGCTGATCAGCCAGTCCTCGGACGGCGAGACGACGTGGAGGTAGGGAACCTCGACCGAGACGCCGCGCCCTTCGTCATAGTTGACGATCGGCACCAGGAAGCCCGACGCCCGCTCGACCGTCGGGTCGGGGTGGGCGAAGAAGGGGGTGTAGAAGACCGGCACGGGGCCGATATAGAAGACCGCGTTGCGATACAGGATGGCGCGCAGTTGCTCGTCCTGCACCACCTTCTCGGCCTGGATCGAGATGGTCGGCGTCTTCGGCCCGCCGTCGTCGCAGATGGGGCAGGGAGTGAAGCGCGCGTAGTTCAGCTCGTTGACGGTTTCGCTGCGACGCATGGCCGTGGCGGCCATCAGGCTGGCGCCGTTCGACAGGCGCGTTGCGAAATCGACGGCGACGCCGGTGGTCAGGTCTTTGTCCAGTTCGAGACGGCTGGCGTAGACGACCGTCCCGTCCGGCGCGATGGCCTCGACCTGGCCTTCGCCGGTCGCCGAACCTGCGTTCAGGTCATAGGACAGGTTCTCGCCGCGCAGCACATGGCCGCGGGTGCGCACATAGGCGCGGTTTTCGGGCGTGCCGCTGACGACGATGTCAGCGCCCTCGCGGCGGGCGTTGTCGGCATCGACATAGACGGCTTCGGGCGGCAGGCCGTCGGCAGGCGCGGTCGTGGTCGCGGCCGGAACGGTTTGCGCCAGAACAGGCATGGCGAAGGGCGCGCAGGCGACCAGGGTCGCACCGGCGAGAAGCCTTGCTCTGAAAGCGTTGAAGCGCCGATCGCGGCGATCACCCTGCATAGGCCATCCGTATTCTGAGAAGCGAGCGCCCGATTAGCCGTCTTCAGTATAGAACAGCAAGGTAAAGGCTGCGAGCGCCGTCAGAACGGGCGGGAGCCACGCGGCGACAAAGGGCGCCACGACCTCGGCCGATCCCATCGCCGAAGAAAACTGGTTCAGGAAGAAGAAGGCGAAACCCAGGACCACGGCGGACACGCTCATCCGCGCCAGATCGCCCAGACGCATCAGCCGAAGCGAGAAGGCGGCGGCCAGAATCGACATGGCCGCGAACACCAGCGGCGTGGCCAGAAGCTGCTGGAAGCGCAGGCGGTAGGCCGTGGAGGTGAAACCGGCGTTCTCGATCCGACTGATCTGGTTGGGCAGGGACCAGAAGGGGGTCGATTGCGGCCGCGCGAAACGGTCGAAGGCCTCTTCGTCGGCCAAACTGGAGACCAGGGTCAGGCTGGAATAGGTCACGGCGCGCTGGCCGATCTGGGCGCCGACGGCGTCGGTCAAGCGCCAGGCGCCCGCATTCAGCGAGGCCGACTTGGCGTCGATCCGTTCGGAGAAGGTGCGGCCGCCGCCGGGGGCGGTCGTGTAGATGAAGAAGCTGACGTTCAGCAGGCGGGCGTTGGCGCGGTCCTGCTGTCCGGCGCGGATGATCATCTGACGCTGGTCGTCGCCTTCGCGCAGCCAGATCGCCTCCTTGGGGTCGCCGCCGGGCGCCGTGCCGGAGATGCGCGCGCGTTCGCGTTGCCACAGGCCGTCGCCGGCCGAGGCCATCGGGCCCAGAACGGTGACGGTCAGAATGCCTAAAACAAAGGCCATGCCGGCCGCGGGCAGGACGAAGCGCCAGGCGGACACGCCGGCGGCGCGCATGGCGATCAGTTCGCTGCGCCGGTTCAGGCTGATGAAGGCCGACAGGGTGCCGAACAGGAAGACGAAAGGCATCAGCTGCACGATCACCGACGGCGACTTGAGCAGCACCAGGCCGAAGATCCGCGCCGCCGACAGGTCCTGGGCCGAGCCGACGCCGCGCGAGACCTCGACGAAGTCGATCAGCATGACCAGGGCCGAGATCACGGCCAGGGCCACGCCCAGCGACTTGAGCTGCTGGACCAGCACATAGCGTTCAATCCCGCCGAGGCGAGGAATATGCGGCGAACGACGGCCCGGCATGAGCGCGGTGGTCATGCGAACCTCGCTTTCAGGTCGCGCACGAAGAGCCAGCGCTTGCTGCGTCGCGGCTTCAGCGCGCGAAACAGGACGCGCAGGGCGATGGCGATGGCGATGACGGGCACCACATATTGGAGAATGTTCATCCAGCCATTCCAGGCGCTGGCGGCGACGAGGCCATAGCCGATGACGCGCAGCAGCAGGAACAGGCCCGCCGCCTTGGCGATCCGCAGCGTATAGCCGGTCCTGCTGAAGGCGCCGCCCAGGATGGCGGACAGGGCCAGGGCCATGGCGACCAGGGCATAGAGCGGCGAGGACAGGCGTGAATGGGCCTCGGCCAGCAATTCCCCGCGCGACCCGGCGACTTCGATCACCTTGGCCGTCGGGTTCAGCAGTTGGCGCAGATAAAGGTCCGTCGGCTTGTAGCGGATGGTGTCGGTGACGCCGACGAAGGGGGCGAGCGAAAAGTCGTATCGGCCGAACGACAGGGTCTCCAGCACGCCGCCCGACGAGTAACGCTGGGCCGAGCCGTCGAGCATGGTCAGGACCGGCGTCCCGCCTGCGTCACGGCTGAACCGGGCCTCAGAGGCGTTCCAGGTCGTGACCTTTTCCTTGTCGTCCAGATAGACGAACAGGTTCTTCAGCAGACCGTTCTGTTCGATCTGCTGCACATAGACGGTCAGGCCGTCAGGCCCCTGGACGAACTGGCCTTCCTCGACCAGCAGAGCGGCGAGGTCGGTGCGGATATCGAAGGCCTGACGCCGGGCCTCCTGCTGCGCCCAGGGCAAGAGGAAGACGTTGACCAGCAGGGTGACCAAAGCGACCAGAACAGCGATGCGGGCGGCGGGCGAGATCAACTGCCAGCGCGTCATGCCGCCGGCGAAGGCCGCCGTCAGTTCTTGTTCGCGTTGCAACCGCGTCAGGGCGATCAGGGCGCCGACGAAAAGACCTATGGGCAGAATCACCGAAAGCAGTTGCGGCAGGGCCAGCAGGGTCAGTTTGATCATGACCCACACGCTCTGGCCCCGCTCCACGATCACCTGGAGTTGGTCGAGGCTTTGGCTCAGAATCCCGATTCCCGCCAAGGCTGCGCACGCAGCGATCACGGGGAACAGGATCTGGCGGAAAAGGTATCTTTGAATCAGGTTCATGGGCGGTTGGACTTCGCCCGGTTGCAGGCGGCGATATTGAGGCGCATCTAGTAGCACATCAGGGCGCGTCCGCGACAAGCAGACGCGCCGTTGTCTTTTCGTCGTTGCAGACGCCGGGTGGGGCCTGGCTGGAGTTGTTTGAATGAAGATCGAGTTCGTCGCCGCCGTGGACGCCGCCGAGATTCTGGCGGTTCCTGTTTTTGAAGACCGCGCATTTACGCCCGCAGGCGTCGCCCTGGACGCCAAGACCAGCGGCGCCCTGACCAAGGCAGCCGGCAAGGGCCGTTTCACCGGCAAGGCCGGCCAGAGCCTGAGCGTCGCCGCACCGGCCGGCGTCAACGCCGACACCGTGCTGCTGGTCGGCGCGGGCGCCAAGGACAAGCTGGACGATCTGGCGGTCGAGGCTTTCGGCGGCAACGCCTATGCGGCGGTGAAACTGTCGGGCGCCGAGGTTCTGACCATCGACGCCTCGGACCTGGCGCCGGAGCAGGCTGCCCGCGTTGGTTTCGCCGCGCGTCTGGCCGCCTATCGCTTCGACAGATATCGCACGACGCAAAAGCCGGACAAGATTCCGTCGATCACCGCGATCCGCGTGGTGACCTCTGACCTGCGCGCCGCCGAGACTGCGCTGGAGCCGCTTTCGGCCGTGGCGGACGGCGTAATCTTCGCTCGCGACCTGGTGTCCGAGCCCGCCAACGTCCTGTATCCGGCCGAGTTCGCCAAGCGCGTCAAGGCGCTGGAGAGCCTGGGCCTAGAGGTCGAGATTCTCGGCGAGGCCGAGATGGAGAAGCTGGGCATGCGCACCCTGTTGGGTGTGGGACAGGGCAGCCGTCGCGAAAGCCAGCTGGCGATCATGAAATGGAACGGCGGCGAGGCGGGGGCTCAGCCCCTGGCCTTCGTCGGCAAGGGCGTCTGCTTCGACACCGGCGGCATCTCGATCAAGCCGGCCGACGGCATGGAAGACATGAAGTGGGACATGGGCGGCGCGGCCGCCGTGACCGGAACCATGATCGCCCTGGCCAGCCGCAAGGCCAAGGCGAACGTCATCGGCGTTTTGGGCCTGGTCGAGAACATGCCTGACGGCAACGCCCAGCGTCCGGGCGACGTGGTCGTGTCGATGTCGGGCCAGACGGTCGAGGTGATCAACACCGACGCCGAGGGTCGTCTCGTTCTGGCCGACGCCCTCTGGTACACGCAGCAGCGCTTCAAGCCAAAATTCATGATCGACCTGGCCACCTTGACGGGCGCCATGATCGTGGCCCTGGGCCTGGACTACGCCGGCGTCTTCTCCAACTCCGACGATGTCGCCGATCCGATCCTGGCGGCGTCGAAGAAGGTGGGCGAGAACTTCTGGCGCATGCCGATCCCGGCCATCTACGAGCAGCACATCGATTCCAAGATCGCCGATGTGAAGAATACCGGCAACGGTCGCGCCGGCGGTTCGATCACAGCCGCCCTGTTCCTGCAACGCTTCACCAACGGCGTGCCGTGGGCGCACCTAGACATCGCCCCGACCGCCTGGGCCAACAAGAGCCCCAGCCCCACTGTGCCGGAAGGCGGCGTCGGCTTCGCCGTGCGCACGCTGGATCGCATGGTCGCCGACGCTTACGAATCCTGATCGCCGGGGGTAGAGCCGGGTGAGCGACAAGCCCGAAATCTGGTTCTACCACCTGGAGCGGTCGACGCTGGATCAGGTGCTGCCGACCCTGCTCGAAAAGACGATCGAGCGGCGTTGGCGGGCGCTGATCAAGTCGTCGCATTCGCATCGGCTGGACGAGGTCGACGAGACGCTGTGGACCTTTCGCGACGACAGTTTCCTGCCGCACGGTCGGGCGGATCAGCCCAATGCGGATCGTCAGCCTGTGCTGTTGAGCGAATCGGGAGAGAACCTGAACGGCGCTCAGGCGCTGTTCATCGTTGACGACGCAGAACTGGGCGCGACGGAAGGGTTCGAACGATGCTTCATTATTTTCGACGGTCGGGACGAGCCGGCGTTGCAGCACGCGCGCGGGCGCTGGAAGACGTTGAAGGGGCAGGGCGCGAACCTGGCCTACTGGCGTCAAACCGACGAAGGGCGCTGGGAAAAGGCGGCCTGATCGGGCTGGTTCTGCTGGCGGGCTGTTCGACGCCCGTCGCCGATGCGCCTGCGCCGCGCACCATCGAACAGGCCCAGATGAATCCGCCTGTCGGCAGCCGTATGCCGACCGGACAGACCGACGATGTCTGCAAGGCGGGCGAGATGCAGTATCTCGTCGGCAGGTCTCGCACCGAAATTCCGGTTCCGGTCGACGTGGTGAACCGACGCGTGACCTGCACCACCTGCCCGGTCACCCACGACTTCTCGGCCTATCGGCTGAACATTCTGTACAATGAGCAAACCGGCGTCATCGAACAGGTCCGCTGCGGCTGACGCGAAGGAGAAGACCATGAAGATCATCGTGAGCACCCTGATGGCCGCCGGCGCATTGGCGTTGTCGGCCTGTGCGCCGACACAAACCGCCGAGCCCGCGCCGGGTTCGGAAACGGCTTTCAAGGCCTGCAAGGTCGAAGACTATCAGAGCTATGTCGGGCGCAACCGCTCGGCCATCCCCACCGCGCCTGCGGGCCAGACCTTCCGTGTTCTGTGCACGACCTGCGCGGCGACGATGGACTACCGCGAGAACCGGGTGAATTTCGTCTATGACGAGGCGACAAGCATCGTGCGCGAAGTGAAGTGCGGCTAAGGGATCAGCGTCCAACGGTGTCGCCAGGCCAGAGCGGCCCGCTGAACCTGGCCGCCAGATAGTCCATGAAGGCCGTGACCCGTGCGGGTCGCGGTCCTCCGCTGGGCGCCACCAGATGCAGTGCGATGGGCGGCAGGCGCCAGTCGGTCATCACCGTCTCCAGACAGCCGTCGGCGACATCCTTCCAGTAGATGAAGTCCGGCTGGGGGAAGAGGCCCAGCCCCGCGCACAGCGAGGCGGTCAGGGCGTCGGAGTTGTTGGCCCGCAGCGGCCCGCGGGGATGCACGATGACCTCTTCTCCCGCATCATTTGTGAACCGCCAAGTGTCAGGGCTGGGCATATAGGCGTAGCCGAGGCAGGCGTGGCGGGCCAGATCGTCGGGATGGGTCGGGCGACCGCGCTGTTCCAGATACGATGGCGAGGCCACCAGGGCGCGCGCCACCGGCCGCAGCTTGCGCGCCGTCAGAGACGAATCCGCCAGGGCCGCGATCCTCAGCGCGCAGTCGAAGCCCCCGCCGACCAGATCGATCACCTCGTCCGACAGATGCAGGTCGATCGACACGTCCGGGTGGGTGGCCAGAAACTCGGGCAGGGCTGGGGCGACATAGGCCATGCCGAATGACATGGGCGCCGCCAGCCGCACCAAGCCGCGCGGGGTGACGGACATGTCCAGCGCCTCGGACACCGCGCCCTCAGCCTCGGCCAGCATATGGGCGGCACGGGCGGCCAGGGTTCGACCCGCATCGGTGAGGGCGAACCGGCGCGAGGTGCGGTGCAATAGTGTGGTGCGAAGTTGCTGCTCCAGCCGCGTCACCGCCTTGGACACAGTGGCCTTGGACAGGCCCAGGGTCTCGGCGGCGCCGGAGAACGACTGGCTGTCGGCGACCTTGGCGAAGATGGCCAGGGCTTCGAGGTCGGGCAGGCGGGACATGGGCGACTCCGCGTCCTGAAACGATGAGTTTCGGTTGTTTCTATTTCTGTTCGGTCGCCGATCTCTATCTTGGCGTCAAGCAAAGGCGTCGGACCGTTCCGACGCGAAAGGACGAGTTCGATGATCGAGCGCAGACCGTTTGAATCCCTTGGCGGCGCCAACCATGGCTGGCTGAACGCCAAACACCATTTCTCCTTCGCCAACTACTATGATCCCAAGCGCATGAACTGGGGCAATCTGCGGGTCTGGAACGACGACGAGATCGCCGCCGGCTCTGGCTTTCCGCCGCATCCGCACGCCGACATGGAGATCATCACCTATGTCCGCGACGGGGCCATCACCCACGAGGACAGTCTGGGCAACAAGGGCCGCACCGTGGCAGGCGATGTCCAGGTGATGAGCGCGGGCACCGGCATCCGCCACGCCGAATACAACGCCGAGCCGGAGCTGACGCGGATCTTCCAGATCTGGATCGAGCCGACCAAGCGTGGCGAGGCGCCCAGCTGGGGCTCCAAGCCCTTCCCCAAAGGCGAACGCTCGGGCCAGTTCGTGGTCCTGGCCTCGGGCTTCGAGGGCGATACGGATGCCCTGCCGATCCGCACCGATGCGCGGATCGTGGCGGCGACGCTGAAGGCGGGCGACAGCGCGGACTATACGCTGGGCGCCGACCGTCGGGCCTATCTGGTCCCGGCCAAGGGCGAGGTCGAGGTCAACGGCGTCAAGCTGAGCGCCCGTGACGGCGCGGCCATCGCCCAGGAGGATGTGGTGACGGTCAAGGCGCTGTCCGACGCCGAGATCGTGCTGGTGGACGCCGCCTGATTTTAGGATCAAGCTTCACGGTCGGAACCGTTCCGACCGTGACGTCCGCTTTTGAAAGCCGAGGAAAGAAATGTTCAATCAAGTGAATGGCTGGTCTTCTCGCGCGCTGGCGGTGCTGAGGATCGTCTCCGGCCTGCTGTTCCTGGCGCATGGCGTCGTCAAGGTGTTCGGCTTTCCCGCCGGGGCCGAGCCGGGTCAGCAGGAACTGCTGTCGCTGTTCGGCATCGGCGGCCTGGTCGAGCTGGTCACAGGCCTTCTGCTGATCCTGGGCCTGTTCACGCGACCGGCTGCACTGATCGCCTCGGGCCAGATGGCGGTGGCCTACTGGATGTTCCACTTCCCGAGCAGCCCGTATCCGGCGGTGAACGGCGGCGATGCGGCCATCCTGTTCTGCTTCGTCTTCCTCTACATTTTCACGGCCGGTCCCGGCGCGTGGAGCATCGACGACCGCAGCGCAAAGCGGTTCTGATTTCTAAGACAAGGAGAGCCGCCGCGCCGTCGGGCGCGGCGGCTTTTTCACGTCTGGAGGGTCGCGGCCCAGTCGGCGGCGCGGACCAGGCTATCGACGATCCCCGGCTCGGACGAGGCGTGGCCGGCGTCACCGACGATGTCCAGATGGGCCTCGGGCCAGGCGCGGTGCAGAGCCCAGGCGCCCGAGATCGGCGTCACCACGTCGAACCGCCCCTGGGCGATCCAGCAGGGGATGTGGCGCATCCGGTCCACATTCGTCAGCAGCCAGCCGTCCTCCTCGAAGAAGCCGGCGTTGGTGAAGAACCAGTTCTCGATCCTGGCGAAGGCGACGGCGAAGTCAGGTTCGGCGAACTTGTCCGGCCGGGCGTTGGGGCCCTCGACGCTGACGGTCTCACCCTCCCAGCTGGACCAGGCCACGGCGCAGCGTTCGCGCTCGGCCACGTCGTCGCCGATCAGACGTTTGTAATAGGCGGCCATCAGGTCGCCGCGCTCGGCCTCAGGGATGGGGGCGACGAAACGTTCCCAGGCGTCGGGGAAGATCATCGAGGCGCCGTCCTGATAGAACCAGTGCAGCTCCTTCTTCGTCAGCAGGAAGATGCCGCGCAGCAGCAGGGCGATCACCCGATCAGGATGGGTGATGGCGTAGGCCATCGACAGGGTCGAACCCCACGAGCCGCCGAACACCACCCATTTGTCGATGCCGCACAGTTCCCGCAGACGCTCGATATCGTCGATCAGGGTCCAGGTGGTGTTGTCCTCCAGCGAGGCATGGGGCCGCGACAGGCCGCAACCGCGCTGGTCGAACATGACGATGCGATAGACGGCCGGGTCGAAGAAGCGCCGCATGCCGGGGTTCACGGCGCCGCCCGGCCCGCCGTGCAGCACCAGCACAGGCAGGCCTTGGGGATTGCCGGATTCCTCGTAATAGATTTCGTGCACGCCCTCGGTCGTCATCCAGCCCGAGGCATAGGATTCGATCTCGGGGTGGAGCACACGACGCGGCTCGGCGGGCGTAGGGAAGGCCATGAAGGAACGGTCTTTCTGCGAGAACGAAGCGATTAGGAACGAAGCGCGGCGATGACCAGGCAAACCCAGCCGGCGATCATCAGCAGGCCGCCCGCGGGTGCAACCGCGCCGAAGGCGGGGGCGCTGAGGAAGGCGATCAGGGCCAGGGAGAGGCAGAAGATCAGGCCTCCCAAGGCGCCGAGCCAACCGGCGATCTGCGCCAACCGCCCGCCGACAATCCACTGGGCGCATCCGAAGGCGAAGACGGCGTGGACCATCTGATACTGGGCGCCTGTGGTCAGCAGGGTCTTGATCTGCGGGCCGGCCCCGTGCGCGGCGAAGGCCCCGACAGCGACGGCCATGGCGCCGTTCAAGGCGGCGAAGACGATCAGATTGCGACTCACTGGCATTCCAGAACCCTAGCCCGGCGCATCCCGAATGTCTGTGATCAGGAAGGGTTAACCGGCGCGAGGCAGCGGCGTCAGATGGCTCGCCATGGCGGAGGCGGCGGCCTTGATGCCCTTGCGCACAGCGGCCTCGTTGGCTGGCGCAGGCGCGCGCAACAGGCCCACGGAGGGCGTCAGCGGGCCGTCCGGCAGGTCCGCCAGCACGCGGTAGAGAAGGTAGGAGCCCACATCTTCCTCGGCCTCCGACGACGCGTCGGCCTGCAGGCCGGCGGCGGTCAGGGCGCGCAGCATGTCGGCGACGGGCGCGGTGGTGCGGGCGATGCCGGGGCCGGTGCTGGACAGGCGGTTCTTGTAATCCAGCGTGCGGTTCTCGGCGCGCATCTGGACCCGGAAACCGGAACCCTTGTGCGTGCGTCCCACCAGCAGGACGGCGCGGCAATCGCCGCTGCTCAGACGTGCGGCCAGGGTCGAGGCGAGTTCGTCAGGGTCGGCGGCGGCGATGGGCACGGCGCGTGCGCCGACGGGACTCCAGATTTCGCCGGATAAATTCTCGACCAGGTCCCAGCCGTCGTCTTCGCCGTCGTAGGCGCAGATGATGATGCCAGGGCGGCGATCAACGCTCGCAGGGCCGTCGATCTCGTTCATCGTGCCGGCCATAGCCCCATCCATGACAGTTCGGTGACGCGCAAGAGGCGGCAACTTCCGAACGCGGTCAAGCCCTGATGATCCTTAACCCAGGTCGCCGACGGCCGCATCCAGCAACATGAAGGCTCGGCCGCTGTCGGAGGCCAGGCTGGTCTGGACCGCCGCGCTGTCGCCCGCACGCGCCGAGGCGTTCAACATGACGGCGAAGTTGCGGACGTAGCGTTCGGCGTCGCCACGCAGTTCGGCGTCGCTGAGCACGCGGCGCGAGACGCTACGCACGGCGGCCGGGGCGACACGGCGCACGATCTGGCGCGCGGCGTCGGGATCGCCGTTGCTGATGGCGCGCGCGGCTTCTTCGACGCGCGAGCGGGGCAATAGGGCGTTGGGGTCCACGCCCATGCGCCGGATGGCGGCGGCCACGCGTTCGGACAGGGCCTCGGCTTCGGCGGGCGAAGGGGAGGGCGTATCCAGCTCCAGCGGGGCCTCGTGCTCGTCGTCGCCGGAGATCAGATCGCTCCAGTCCAGCCGATTTTCCGACGGCGGACGCGGGGTTTCGGCGGGTTCCAGCCGCAGGCGACTGCGCAGGCCGAACCGGCGCTCTTCTGGCGGCGTCTCGGGAGGTGACATCCGCGACGTGCGAGGCTCTGGATGGGCCTCGATTTCGGGCGTCGGTTCGCGACGGCGCGGTGGCGAGGCGTCGCCCGACACCACGCCCATCAGGCGCACGGCCTCGGTCAGCATGTCGTAGTTGCAACGCACACGCTCCTGGAAGCCGACATCCAGCGCCTCGGTATCTTCTGCCGCCTTGCGCGAAGCGGCGGACAGGGCGGCGAGACCGTCCTCGACCGTGGCGCGGACGGCGTCGGCGCGGGCGCGGGCTTCCTGCGGCAGGCGGGCGGCGCGTTCGTCGATGTCGGCGACGGCGGTGTCGATCTCCGACAGAGCCGAACTCAGTCTCGTGACCAGCGTTTCCAGTCGATTGGCCATACGCTCGCCGGCCTCGTCCACCAAGCCGGAGGTTTCGTTGACGATACGGCGGGCGTCGGCGATGCGGGCGTCGGCGGCCGTATCGGCCTTCTGGGCGGCTTCAAACAGGGATTCGCCCAGGCGGTCGGTGCGCAGACGGGCCTGTTCGACGGCGTCGGCGGCTGCGGCGCGGGAATCCTCGGCTGTGGCGCGCATCTGCTCCAGCGCCCTGCGGGTTTCTTCCATCAGGGCGTCGCGAGCCTCGGCGGCCAGGGCCTCGAAACGATCCAGGGCGACCTTGGTGGCGGAATCAAAACCGTCGGCCTCGCGTTGCGACATGTCGACCAGGGCGCGGAACTGATCGGCGGCGGCCTCGACCAGGTCGCGCATCGACTCGACCGAGGTCTGAGACGTGCGATCCAGATCGCCGGCGGCAGTGCGGGTGGCGGACAGGTGTTCGATCAGTTGCGCGCGCTGGCTCTCGACCTGGGCGGAGAAGTCTTCCTGATCCGTGCGCAGAGCATAGGCGGCGGTGACCAGGGCGGCGCGTTGCTGGCCCAGGCCTTCTTCGACCGACTGGATCTGTTCGGCGACGCCGGTGCCGGCGTTTTCCAGACGGATCGTCTGGCGCGCCAGATCGTCGGAGGCGACCCGCGCGGCGTCCTGGGCCTCGCCGGCGGCGGCGGCCAGATCGGCGGCGCGGGCGGCCAAGGCGGCCTCGGCCTCACGCAGTTGCGCCTGCGCCAAGTCGGAGGCGTCGGCGACCATGCGGGATTGCCGTTCCACCGCGTCGATCACGCCGGCGGCCTGGGTGTCCAGATGGATGCCCAGGGTCTGCATCTGGTCGCGCTCACGCCCCAGGTTTTCGGTCAGGCGTCGGGCGGTGCGGCCCGCGTTCTCGGCCGCCTCGTTCAGACGCGTGGTTTCCTGCGAGAGCGCTTCGCGAAGCAGGGCCATGTCGTTGCGGGCGCGTTCGGCCGCCAAGGTCGCATGGTCGATGTCGGAACGCAGCGACTGGAGGACTTCGCCGGTCTGTTGCGCGGCCAGGGCGGTCGGGGCGACCAGGGCCTCGGCCAGTTGCCGGGCGCGACGGGTCTCGGCGGCGAGGCCGGCTCCTTGACGCACGGCATGGGCCAGCATGATGGCCAGACCGGCCGGGGCCAGGGCGATCAGGACATAGATGGCGATCCGCAGCGGGTCGAGCTCGGCCCCGCCTGCACCAAACTCATAGGCGGCCCAGGACGCGACGCCGCCGATCCAGAGCGCTGAAGCGATGCCGGAAATCAGATAGGCGTGCCGGCCGGAGGGTTCGGGCTGGGTCTTGGCTGCGACCGTCTTTACGGTCGGCGGCTTGGACAGTTCGAAGGTTGCGGGCGGCTTTCCTGCGGCGACGGCCATTTCGACGGCGGCGGTCGATTCCGGCATAGGCTCTGCGCTCAGCTCGGGCGTGGCCATGGGCTCCGGCTCGATGGGGCCACGTTCCGTCGCCAGGGCGCGTTCCTCGGCGAGGCGTTGTTCTTCCAACAGGCGACGGCGACGGCGCTCGGACATGGGTGGATCGAACGGGGGCGCCTCGAACGTCGGCTGAATGATTTCAAAATCAGGCTCGGGGATCGGTTCGAGTTCTGAAGTCGCATCATCCGACGGCGTCTCGTCCGTGATCGACAGTTCGACGGGCGTAACGCCTTCGTCGTCGGTCAGCTTAAGCGGCGGCCGTTTGGGAGACTTCATCAGCTCTAAAACTCGATCTCTACGCGGGCGTCCGACAGCGCCGAGGAAACCCTAGAGCATGATTGGTGCGGACGAAACCGACTCAAGACCGCAACCTGTCGATGAACCGCTGCGCCGACGCACCAGAAGGCGCGATCCGATCAGCAGTCGCGCTGGGTTTCGGACAGCAGGGGCGCTTGCGATCCGGCGTCGCGACACTCGGCGACACGGCGCACTTCGCGGTCGGCATGATTCGGTGTGTGGGTGTCTACGCCGAACTGCGACAGGACGACGGCGGCCAGCAGGGCGATGAAGCCAGCGATCAGTTCGACAAGCGCCTGCATTCTACCCTCCCTCGCAGCCTGTATGGCTACGCTCCTTATGCGCCAAATCGACGAACGTCACAATCCCGCCCTGAAAGATTGACCCGACGAGACGTGCGTGGAACGGAGGATGCGGACGCTCCGACACCGTGTCACGCGAATCAGGCAGATAGGTCGCATGACGCAAGGCGGCGACAGTTACGAAGGTAGTCTGCTGGAGCCCGGTCCGGGCCTGTGGACGTCTGCGGTCGCGCATCGCTTTTCGGTGCTGATGGAAAACGAGGCCTATTTCGACGCCCTGTCGTCGGCGTTGCACAAGGCCGAGAGGTCCATCGTCTTGCTGGGCTGGCAGTTCGATCCCCGCACGCACCTAGACCCAGAGACGCGGCCCGGCGACAAATCAGCCGAGATCGGTCGCCAGTTGCGCATGATGGTGAAGAGGAAGCCGGATCTGGACGTGCGGCTGCTGATCTGGAAGTCGCCGCTGTTGATCGCGGCGTCGCAGGGCTTTTATCCGCACCGGGCGCAGCGCTGGTTCCGCAAGCGGATGGTGGAGTTTCGGCTGGATTCGCCGGGGCCGATCGGCGCCTGCCATCACCAGAAGGTCATCGTCATCGACGACAAGGTGGCCTTCTGCGGCGGCGGGGACATCTCCACCGACCGCTGGGATTCCGACGAGCATCTGGACGGCGACCCGCGCCGCGCCCTGCCCAGCGGCCTGATCTGCAAGGCCCGGCATGAGGTCATGGCCGTGATGGACGGGCCGGCGGCGCGCGCGCTGGGCGATCTGGCGCGCGAACGCTGGTTCAAGGCGACTTGGGAACGCACCACCCCGGACGAGGTCGAAAGCGATCCCTGGCCGGACGGCGTGCCGGTGCAGATGACCGACGTGCCGGTCGGCATCGCCCGCACCGAGCCCAAATGGTCGGGCCGGCACGAGGTGCGCGAAAGCGAGGCGCTGCATCTGGACTCCATTCGCCGCGCCAAGCGGCTGATCTATTTCGAGAACCAGTATTTCACCTCGCCGGTCATCGCCGCCGCCTTGGCCGAACGGCTGGCCGAGGTGGACGGGCCGCAGGTGATCGTCATTTCGACGGCGAAAAGCCCCAGCTGGTTCGACAGCCTGACCATGGATACGGCGCGGGCCGAAGTGCTGCATCGGTTGGAGCAGGCCGACACCTACAACCGCTTCTTCGCCTTCGCCCCGCTAACCGAGCATGGCGACCGGATCATCGTCCACGCCAAGGTGACGATCATCGACGACCGGCTGCTGAGAATCGGATCCACGAACCTGAACAACCGCTCGATGGGATTGGACACGGAGTGCGACATCGCCGCCGAGCCGACGGATGACGCCGGGCGAGCCGTGATCACCGCCTATCGTCACCGCACCATCGCCCACTGGCTGGGCGTGGCGACCAAGGACTATGCGGCGGTCGAGGGCGTATTCGGCTCGGTCGGGGCGGCGATTTGCAGCTTCGAGACGGATCGGCTAAAGCCGCTAGGGTCTGACCCGCCGACGCGCATCCAGCGGATGTTCGCCGAGTGGCAATTGGGCGACCCCACCTCCTCGACCGACGCCTGGCGGCCGTGGAAGCGGCTGAAACGGTCCCAACGCACCCGACCGGCGTCCGAGGGCGGTCACGCGCCGGGCTGAACCACATCGAAATCGATGATCAGCGGCAGATGGTCCGAGGCCACGCGCGCCAGGGGTGAAAAGGCCGAGCGCACCGCGCGGATGCGGATTTCCGGACTGACGAAACAGTGGTCGATGCGGATGGCGGGGAAGGCCGAGGGGAAGGTCTTGACGCTGGGCTTCAGACCAAGCTGACGCTGACAGTCCTGAAGGCTGCGGCACAGTGTCTGATAGGGGCGGGTGATGGAGGTGGCGTTGAAGTCGCCCGCCAGCAGCGTCGGTCCCGTGCAGGCGCCGACCCAGCCCGACCCGGCCAGCGCCGCCGCCTGAAGCCGCTGTTCGCGGGGGACCAGGCCCAGGTGGGTGTTCAGGATGTTGATGGCGGCCCCATCGATCTCGATCTCGGACCAGATGGCGCCGCGCGGCTCAAGGCCCGGAATGCCGGATACGGTGGGCAGGGAGCCGGCGCGGATCAGGCGTTCGGGATGGGGGGTCAGGATGGCGTCGCCATACTGTTCGGTCTCAACCCGCATCGCCGGGTGAAAGCGTGAGGTCATGGCCAAACCTGTGGCGATCGCCTGCGCCTGGTCCACGCTGCCGGTGCGAACGCGGCCGACGTCCAGTTCCTGAAGACAGACGATGTCTGGCTCGAACTCGCCGATGACGGCGACGATCCGGCCGACATCCAGCCGTCGATCCGTGCCGACGCAGCGATGGACATTATAGGTGAGAAGGCGAGGCATGGCGTGCAGCTGTGTGGGCGTTGAGCGTGGGCTAGGCCTTCTGGCGCGCGAATGCGACCCCGATACGACGATCAGAGCAGGATCAGGTGATCGGGCAGTTCGTTGGGGTTGTCGGGGCGCGGCGGGAAGTGTCGGGCCAGCACCTGTCCGCACAGATCGACAGCCGCCGCGAAACCCTCGACTGGACGATCGGCCCGCAGTTCGCGGGTCAGGACGGCGACGGCCTGGGCCCAGGCGTCCTCATCCACCTTGGCGTAGATGCCTTCGTCGGCGATCAGCTCGACCTGATGTTCGTCCAGAGCGGCGAACAGCAGGACGCCGGTGCGGTCCTGAGTGACGTGGACGCCTTGGGCGAGGAACTGCTGCAAGGCGGCTTCTCTGACGCGACCACGCCGGACCCCGGCAGGCGTGACCAGCCTGCGAACGGCGGGAATGCGCGTCAGCAGGAAGACGCCGACGAAGACCACGGCTTGAGACAAGGCGTAGAGGGCCAGGGCTTGAGCCGTGGTGGCGGCTTGGGCGGCCTCATGCGCGGCTTCCCAGCCATCGCCGGGCCACCGAAAATCCAGCACCAAGGGAATGAAGACGATGGGCGCCAGAAGGGCGGCGCCTGCCGCCCAGGCCAGGCTGACGTCCAGATAGGTGGAGACCCGTCGCGAGATCACGCAGAAGATTTCGCCCGACGTCTTTCGCTCGGCCGCCGAGATGGCCTCGCCGATCCGGCTGCGGTCGTTGTCCGTGATCTGCATCACCATCCCCCCGAGGCGCCGCCGCCGCCGAAGCTGCCGCCGCCTCCGCCGAACCCACCGCCACCGCCGCCGAAGCCTCCGCCGCCGCCACGCCCCGAGCTTCTCAGCGCTTCGGACGCAGCCCACAGCAGCACGGATCCGACGTTGCTGCGCCGCCCGCGCCCGGACCGCATGGCGATCAGGAACATGAACAGGAAGATGGCCGCGATGATGACAATCGGGACGATCGATTCGGCCTTGGTGTCAGTCTGCTGCGCCGCAGCCGCCTGGGCGCGCGCCTGAGCCTCGGCGGGGTCGAGCGACAGTTGGGCGATCAGGGCGTCCACGCCCTTGACCACGCCCGCCTGATAATCGCCGTTGCGGAAGGACGGCAGGATGTCGTCGCGTATGACCTGGGACGAGAAGGCGTCGGTCAGGATCGGCTCAAGCCCATAGCCGACCTCGACGCGGACCTTGCGTTCGTTGGGGGCGACGATCAGCAGGGCGCCGTTGTCGTTTTCCTTCTGGCCGATACCCCAGGCGCGACCTAGCTGATAGCCGTAGTCCTCGATCTCCTGGTCCTGAAGACTGTTCACGGTCACGACGACAAGCTGGTCGGTGCTGCGAGCCTCCAGCGCTGCCAGCTTTTCCGTCAAAGCCTGTTCGGTCGCGGGATCGAGCAGATTGGCCTGATCGACCACTCGGCCGGTCAGGGGCGGGAAGTCGATTTTGGTTTGGGCCGCCGCCGGAACGGCGAACAGCAGGGCGGCGACCAGACACAGAAGGAGGGCGGCGAGGCCCGTTGAACGCCACCCCGCCGCTTGAAGGCCTGTCACTGCGCGGGCGGGGTCGCGCCCGGCGCCACGGCCGGTGCGCCGCCGCCGGGCGCCGAGGCGTTTGCGGGCGAGGCGTTCAGGTTGAAGTTGACCTGGGGCGCCGACTGGGCTGCGGCCGTGGCGGTGAACAGCTGCATCGGCTGCGAGCCGCCGTGCAGGGTCTTGGCCCAGATCACCTGCGGGAAGGTGCGCAGCGTGGTGTTGTAGTCACGAACAGCCTCGTTGTAGTCGCGGCGCGAGATGGCGATGCGGTTCTCGGTGCCTTCCAGCTGCGACTGCAGGGTCAGGAAGTTCTGGTTGGCCTGAAGCTGGGGATAGGCCTCGACCGTGACCAGCAGGCGCGACAGGGCGCCGGACAGTTGGCCCTGGGCCTCCTGATACTGCTGGAAGGCCTGCGGGTTATCCAGATCGTCGGCCGAGACGTTGACCGAGGTGGCGCGGGCGCGGGCGTTGATCACGTCCGTCAAGGTGGTGCGTTCCTGGATCGCGGCGCCCTGGACGGTGGCGACAAGATTGGGAACCAGGTCGGCGCGGCGCTGATACTGGCTCTGAACGTCCGCCCAGGCCGCCTCGGCGCGTTCCTGCTTGGTCGGGATGGTGTTGTAGCCACAGCCGGCCGCAGCCGGGGTGATGAGGAGTGCGGCCGTCAGAGCAAGGGCGCGAGCGTTGAGGCGAACCATGACATCTCCCTGTCGGCGCAGATCGCCGTCGGGTCGAATATTGACCCGCCGCATGAATGCATCAAGCGTCCAATGGCTCCGGTTGGATATTGTTGATGCGGCAGGCTGCCGAATAGGTGTTGGCCAGCAGACAGCCGATGGTCATGGGGCCGACGCCGCCCGGCACCGGGGTGATGCGACCGGCGACCTCGACCGCCTCCTTGAAAGCCACGTCGCCGACGACGCGGGTCTTGCCCTCGGCGGCCTTGACCGGATCGGCCGAGGGGACGCGGTTGATGCCCACGTCGATGACGGTCGCGCCCGGCTTGATCCAGTCGCCCCTGATCATCTCGGGCCGACCGACGGCGGCGACCAGAATGTCGGCGCGGCGGCACACCTCGGGCAGGTCGCGCGTGCGCGAATGAGCGATGGTCACGGTGCAGCTCTCGCCGAGCAGAAGCTGGGCCATCGGCTTGCCGACGATGTTGGAGCGGCCGACGATGACGGCGTTCAGACCCGACAGGTCGCCCAGCTGATCCTTGAGCAGCATGAGGCAGCCCAGCGGCGTGCAGGGCACGAGGCCCGGCAGGCCGACGGCCAGACGACCCGCGTTGACGACGTGGAAGCCGTCCACATCCTTGTCCGGCGAAATGGCGTCCAGCACCACCGAGGCGTCGATGTGGGCGGGCAGGGGCAGTTGCACCAGGATGCCGTGGATGCCCGCATCCGCATTCAACTGGGCGATCAGGGCCAGCAACTCGTCCTGGCTGGTGGTGTCGGCCAGGCGGTGGGTGTCGGATCGCATGCCGGCGCGCAGGGTCGTCTCGCCCTTGTTGCGCACATAGATCTGGCTGGCGGGATCCTCGCCGACGATGACGACGGCCAGGCCGGGTTTGACGCCGTGTGCGCTCTCCAGCCGGGCGACGGCCGCGCCGACACGCTCCACCAGGGCGACCGAAAAGGCCTTGCCGTCGATCAGGGTCGCAGGCGTGGATTGGGCCGACATGGCAGCTCCGTCTGGCGGGAAATGAGGATGGCGGCGATTTACAGCCGTCACGGTTCGGCGTCTATGATCCGCGTCCAATGCTGGAGGAATTCATGAATCGTCCGTCTCTTGCCGCCGCTGTCAGCACCGTCGCCCTTCTCTGGGCCGCCGCGCCCGCTTTGGCCCAGGACGCCCAACCCTTACGGATCGGCGCGACGGTGAACGGCGCCCTGACGGACGCAGACGGCAAGGCGGCGGACGACGAATATCGTTATGACGACTATCGGTTCGACGCGCGCGCAGGCCAGCGTCTGGAAGCCATTCTGAGGTCCGACGCCTTCGACGCCTATCTGGCCATCTATGCCGACGGCGCCGAGGGCGAACCGCTGGCGACCGACGACGACGGTCTGGAGGACAGCACGAACGCGCGTCTGCGTTTCACGCCAGAGCGGGCAGGCGCCTATGTCCTGCGGGCCAGAACTTTGAGCGGACTGGACGGCGGCGACTATCGCCTGTCGCTGCAGGAACGCCCGGCCGCGCCGCGTGCGCCGCGACCTGGCGGCATCCGCCTCGGTGCGACCGAGAGCGGGGAACTGACCGCGCGCGATCCGGAGCAGGACGACGGCGGCCGCTATGACGCCTATGTGTTCCGCGCCAACGCCGGCGACCGGTTCGTCGTGACCTTGGAGTCGAGCGACTTCGATCCCTTGGTGCGGGTCGGGCGGATGAACGGTCCCGATTTTGCGGAGATCAGCTTCAACGACGACGCGCCTGGCGGCGGGCTGAATTCGCGCCTGACCTTCACGGCGCCCACGGCGGGCGAATACGTGATCCGGGCCACGTCGCTGGAAGACGGCCTGGGCCGCTATGAGTTGGGTCTGGCCGAGGCGCCGCCCGCCGCGCCGTCCGAGCCCATCGCCGTGGGCGACGAGATCAAGGGCGAGTTGGGGTCCGACAGCGCCGTCAACGACGGCGGCCAGCGCGCCGACACCTATCGCTTTACCGGCACGAACGGCCAGCGCGTCGCCATCGAGATGAAATCCAGCGACTTCGACGCCTATCTCACCCTGCGGCGGGCATCGGACGATACCGTGCTGGCCGAGGATGACGACGGCGCCGGATCGGGAACGGATTCCCGCATCGCCCGCACCCTGGACGCCGACGGCGACTACATCATCGAGGCGCGGGGATTCAGCGACGACGCGGAGGGCGACTATACGCTGAAGCTGACCGAAACCGCGCCGCCGCCTCCACCGACCCCGGCGACCCTCGGGGAGAAGGTCGAGGGGGAGATCACGGACGAGGACCCTCAGGGCGACGACGGCAAACGCTATGACGCCTATGTCTTCACCGGAACGGAGGGGCAGCGCGTCCAGGCGATCCTGCGCTCGGGCGACTTCGACGCCTATCTGGAGATCGGCGAGGTCGGCGATACGTTCGAAGCCTTGGCCAGCGATGACGACGGCTTGGCGGAAGGCACGGATTCGCGCCTGAACTTCACCCTGCCGTCGGCTGGCGACTATGTGGTGCGAGCCTCGCCGCTGGATTCGGAAAGCAAGGGGCTTTATTCGCTCGAACTGCTGGATCGCGGGCCTGAACCCAAGCCGGGCAGCCTGCTGGTCGGCGGGACGGTTCGTGGAACCCTGTCCAACAGCGCGGCGCTCAGCCACGAAGGCGCCTATTTCGACGCCTATCGGTTCCAGGCCAAGAAGGACGAGAAACTGCGGATCACCATGGTCTCGAACGCCTTCGATTCCTTCATCGACCTGGGTCAAGTCGATGACGACGGCGACTTCTCCAGCCTGGCCACCGACGACGACGGCCTGTCTGACGCCCACGCCAAGCTGGACTGGACCGCGCCGGACGACGGCTGGTATCTGGTGCGCGCTCGCGCCTATGGCCCCAATCAGACGGGCGCCTATGCTCTGACGGTGGAGCGTCAGCCGGCCGGCGCGTCGGCCGTCGCCCACGATGAGGCGCCCATCGTCGTGATGCCGAAATAAGGCGATGACCGACGCCACCCCGCCAAATCGCAAGGACCAGCACCTGGACGTAGTGCTGGCAGGGCGCGGCCGGCACGCGCGCGACGCGGGTTTCGACCGGGTGCATTTCGTCCATGAGGCGCTGCCGGATCTGGATCACGACAAGATCGACCTCGGCGCCGACTTCCTGGGCAGGCGGCTGAAGGCGCCACTGCTGATCAGCGCCATGACCGGCGGACCGACGCGCGCCGAGGCCATCAATGCGCGCCTGGCCGAGGCGGCCCAGCATCTGGGCATCGCCCTGGCGGTCGGCTCGCAGCGCGCGGCGGTCGAGGGCGGGGCGGCGGGCGGCCTGGACCGCACCCTGCGTCGTCGGGCGCCGGACACCTTCATCCTGTCCAACATCGGCGCCGCCCAGCTGACGCGCGGCTTCGGGCTGGATGAGGCCCGGCGGGCGGTCGAGATGATCGACGCCGACGCCCTGGTCGTTCACCTGAACCCGTTGCAGGAAGCCTGTCAGCCCGAGGGCGACCGCGACTGGTGGGGCGTCGGCGCGGCGCTGGAAGCCTTGGTCCGCAAGCTGGAGGTTCCGGTCGTCGTCAAGGAGACGGGGGCCGGCCTGTCGGGCCACACGGCGCGGCGACTGGTGGACATGGGCGTGGCCGCCGTGGACGTCGCCGGGGCCGGCGGTTCCAACTGGGGTCTGGTCGAGGGCGAGCGCGCCATCGATCCGGCGGACAAGGCCCACGCCGCCGTCTTCGCCGACTGGGGCACGCCGACGGCCCACGCGCTGGTGGACGTCAGGCGCGCCTGCCCGGACGCCGTCATCATTGGATCGGGCGGCGTGCGAAACGGCCTGGATGTCGCCAAGGCGATTCGGCTCGGCGCGGACGTGGCAGGGCAGGCGGCGGGCGTTCTGGCGGCCGCGACGATCTCGACCGAGGCCGTCGTGGATCATTTCCAGCTGGTCATTCGACAGCTGAGAACCGCCTGTTTCTGCACTAACTCCGCCAATCTGGCGGCTCTGAGACGGGCGCCGCTGCATCCCTTCGACTGATCTGCACAGTTGCCAATCCGTCGGCGGCGCGTGTAGAGGACCGCCTCCTGTTGGGGAGTAGCTTCCGGCGTCGAGACGTCGGGATCGTGTCAACACACTCGCGTTTCGGCGCGTGGCGCGATCAGCGGACCATCACCGCCTAGCGAGACCAGCGCGTTCCACCGCCGCACCGGCCGGAGTGGAGCCGCTGTCTTGCGTCCGGTCGAGTGCAGTCCATGACCCCGGGAACAATCGCCATCCTGTCCCTCAGCATGTCCACGGACGCCTTTGCGGCCGCCGTGGGCCGGGGAGCCTCGCATCGTCCGGCTGTGAAGGACGCGATCAAGGCGGGGCTGGTGTTTGGGGTCATAGAGGCGATCACGCCCCTGATCGGCTGGGGGCTGGGCATCATCGCGGCGGGGCTAGTCGAGAAGGTGGATCACTGGATCGCCTTCACACTTCTGCTGATCGTCGGCGGCAAGATGATCTGGGAAGGCGCCAAGCCGCGCGGTGCGCAAGACGAGGCCGCGCCGCGCCGGTCCGGCCCCTGGGCCTTGATCGCCACCGCCATCGGCACCAGCATCGACGCGGCGGCCGTGGGCGTGGGTCTGGCCTTCATCGGCGTGAACATCTGGGTGATCGCCGCCTCGATCGGCTTCACCACCTTCGTCCTGACGACCATCGGCATGCTGATCGGCAAGGCCGTGGGAACCCGGTTCGGCAAGTCCGCCGAAATTGTCGGCGGCGTGGCCCTGATCGGCTTGGGCACGGCGATCCTGCTGGAGCACCTGGGTATTCTGGGCGGCTGACCCGTCAGGCCGAGGGCAGAAGGTCGGCGGCGAAGGCCCGATAGCGACCGGCGCGCACGCCGTCCGTCGCGCGAGCGATGTCGGGCGCGAAATAATGGTCGCTGGTGTACGGCGCGGCTGCCTCTCGCACGACGGCGAAGACCTGTTCCAGGGCGGGGGAGCTGGTCAGGGGGCGGTGGAACTCCAGTCCTTGAGCCGCCGCCAGAAGCTCGATGCCGACCACCGTCGCCGCGTTCTCGGCCATGTCCAGCAGGCGGCGCGCGCCGTGGGTGGCCATGGAAACGTGGTCTTCCTGATTGGCGCTGGTCGGCACCGTGTCCACGCTGCACGGATGGGCGACCATACGGTTTTCGGCGATCAGGGCGGCGGCCGTCACCTGGGCGATCATGAAGCCAGAGTTCAGGCCGCTTTCCTTGACCAGGAAGGCCGGCAGTTCGCTCATCTTCGGATCGACCAGGATCGAGGTGCGGCGCTCGGAGATATTGCCGATCTCGCACAGGGCCATGGCGATCTGATCGGCTGCAAAAGCAACGGGTTCAGCATGAAAGTTGCCGCCCGAGATGACGTCTCCGTCCTCGATGAAGACCAGCGGATTGTCGGTCACGGCATTGGCCTCCCGCTCCAGCGTGGCGGCGGCGGTATTCAGGACATCCAGGATCGCGCCCATGACTTGGGGCTGGCAACGCAGGGAGTATGGATCCTGCACCTTGGTGCAGTCGTCGCGGTGGCTGTCGCGGATAGCCGAGCCGGTCATCAGCTCGCGCAGGCGTGCGGCGACGGCGATCTGGCCCGGCTGGCCACGCAGGGCATGGATGCGGGCGTCGAACGGGGCGTCGGAGCCCTTCAGCGCATCGACCGACAAGGCTCCGGCCGCGATGCCGGCGGCGAAGACCGCCTCGGCCGCGAACAGGCCCGCCAGAGCCAGCGCCGTCGAACACTGGGTGCCGTTCAGCAGGGCCAGGCCTTCCTTGGGGCCGAGCGTCAGGGGCGTCAGACCGATCTTGGCCAAGGCCGCTTCGGCCTCCAGCGTCTCGCCGTTCAGCCGCGCTTCGCCCACGCCGATCAGGACGCAGGACATGTGGGCCAGCGGGGCCAGGTCGCCCGAGGCGCCGACCGATCCCTTCGACGGAATGCACGGCAGGACGTCGGCATTGACCAGGGCGATCAGGGCTTCCAGCGTCGTGCGCCGGATGCCGGATGCGCCGCGCGACAGGCTGGCGATCTTCAGCACCATCAGCAGGCGGGTCACCGCGTCGGGCAGCAATGGGCCGACGCCGCAGGCGTGGCTGAGCACCAGGTTGCGCTGAAGCGTTTCCAGATCCTCCGGGGCAATGGAAGTGTTGGCCAGCAGGCCGAAACCCGTGTTGACGCCATAGACGGTGAGGCCCTGGGCCACGATGTCGGCGATCACGGCCGCGCCCCGGTCCACGTCGGTCCAGGCGGCGGGCGACAGTTCGACCGTGACAGGGCCGTCGAGGACGGCGCGCAACTGGGCGAGGGTGAGAGGGGACTGGCCGAGGATGAGGCTCATGTTTGCTTTTCCTGTCTGCGGCTCAGCCGGGCCGCCGTGAAATCCACAGGCCGAACAGCGCCGCGATGGGGAACATCAGCACCCCATAAACGGCCGCTGGCAGCGACATTTCCGGCTGCTGCAGCACGCCCTGGGCGATGACGATGGCGAGGGTGGCGTTGTGGATGCCGACCTCGAAGGCGCTGGCCACCGCCTGGCTCTTCTCGATCTTCAACAGGCGCGGAACGACATAGCCGACCGTCAGGCTCAGGACGCAGAAGACGATGGCGATCCCGCCGAGCAGCAGCACGTTGGCCGCCAGAAGGTCAAAGCTGCTGGCCACCGATCCCAGGATCACGAGGACCAGGATCGCCACCGAGGCGATGCGGACCGGCTTGTCCATGGCCTTGGCGAAGTCCGGTTTCAGCGCCCTTACGGTCATGCCCAGCGCGACCGGCGCGAGAACGATCAGGAACACCTCCAGCGTCTTCTTGAACTGCAGGCCGACGCTGAGGTCGCCGGGCTGGAACCAGGCGATGGCCAGGTTGGTGATGACCGGCAGCGTCACGACGGCGATGACCGAATTTATCGCTGTCAGCGAGATGTTCAAAGCCACATCGCCCCGGAACAGGTGGCTGTAGAGGTTGGCGGTCGTGCCGCCGGGCGAGGCCGCCAGCAGCAGCATTCCGACCGCCAGGATGGGCGGTAGGCGGAACAGAAGCACCAGGGCGAAACAGATGGCCGGCAGCACCAGCAACTGACAGCCCAGGGCGACGGCGGCCGCCCTGGGCTGTTTGGCCACGCGCA
This sequence comes from Brevundimonas sp., assembly GCF_046295075.1. Lineage (GTDB taxonomy): Bacteria > Pseudomonadota > Alphaproteobacteria > Caulobacterales > Caulobacteraceae > Brevundimonas. The sequence goes on from NZ_JBKBOC010000003.1 coordinate 81,451, forward strand.
CGAAGTCGGCGGGCGTCAGATCCAGCCCGAGGCCGAACATGATGATCCCCAGGGCCAGAGGCAGGGCGACGGCGGCGAATTCCATGCAGCTTTCCTAGGAGATGAGGGCCGGCCGTCGACCGGCCTGGAACATTAGATCAGGCGAGGCTGGGAAGGTTCAGTTCGTGCTCACGGGCTGCGGCTTTGGCGATGTCGTAACCGGCGTCGGCGTGTCGCATAACGCCCGTGGCGGGGTCGTTCCATAGCACCCGTTCCAGCCGTCTGGCGGCCTCCGGCGTGCCGTCCGCGACGATGACGACGCCCGAATGCTGGGAATAGCCCATGCCGACCCCGCCGCCGTGGTGCAGCGACACCCAGCTGGCGCCCGAGGCCGTGTTCAGCAGGGCGTTCAGCAGAGGCCAGTCGGACACGGCGTCGGAGCCGTCCATCATGGCCTCGGTCTCGCGGTTCGGGCTCGCGACCGATCCGCTGTCCAGATGATCGCGGCCGATGACGATGGGGCCCGACAGCTCGCCCGACGCCACCATCTCGTTGAACATCAGGCCTGCGCGGTGGCGATCACCCAATCCAATCCAGCAGATACGGGCCGGAAGTCCCTGGAATGCAATCCGTTCTCCGGCCATGTCCAGCCAGCGATGCAGGCCGGCGTTGTCGGGGAACAGCCGTTTCATGGCTGCATCGGTCTTTCGGATGTCGTCGGGATCGCCGGTCAGGGCGGCCCAGCGGAACGGGCCGATTCCCCGGCAAAACAGCGGGCGGATATAGGCGGGCACGAAGCCGGGAAAATCGAAGGCGTTGGCAACGCCTGCGTCGAAGGCGACCTGGCGGATGTTGTTGCCATAGTCGGTCGTCGGGATGCCCATCGCCTGGAAGGCCAGCATCGCCTTGACGTGTTCGACGATGGAACTGCGCGCGGCGGCGGCGACGCTGTCAGGGTCGCTGACGCGCTTGTCTTCCCATTCGGCGACGGTCCAGCCGGACGGCAGATAGCCGTTGATCAGGTCGTGGGCGCTGGTCTGGTCCGTGACCAGGTCGGGGCGGACGCCACGTCTGACCATTTCAGGCAGAACATCCGCCGCATTGCCCAACAGGCCGACGGATATGGGTTTTCCCGTTCGACCGGCGTCTTCGATCAGGCCCAAAGCCTCGTCCAGCGTCTCGGCCATGACGTCGAGGTAGCGGGTCTTCAGCCGCATCTCGATCCGGCTGCGCTGGCATTCGATGGCCAGGCAGGAGGCGCCGGCCATGGTCGCCGCCAGCGTCTGGGCGCCGCCCATGCCGCCGAGGCCCGCCGTCAGGATCCACTTGCCCGACCAGTCGCCGCCATAGTGCTGGCGTCCGGCCTCCATGAAGGTCTCATAGGTGCCTTGGACTATGCCTTGGGTGCCGATGTAGATCCACGACCCGGCCGTCATCTGGCCGTACATCATCAGGCCCTTGCGATCGAGTGCGTTGAAATGCTCCCAGGTCGCCCATTTGGGCACCAGGTTGGAGTTGGCGATCAAGACGCGCGGGGCGTCGGCATGGGTGCGGAACACGCCGACCGGCTTGCCCGACTGCACCAGCAGGGTCTCGTCGGCCTCCAGCGTCTTCAGCGTCTCGACGATCCTGTCGAAGGCGGCCCAGTCGCGCGCCGCCTTGCCAATGCCGCCATAGACGACCAGATCCTGAGGACGCTCGGCCACCTCTGGATCGAGGTTGTTCATCAGCATGCGCATGGCGGCTTCGGCCGCCCAGGTCTTGGCGGTCTTGTCCGGCCCGCGCGGGCTGCGGACGATCCGGGCGTTGGGCGTGTTCATCTCTGGCTCTCGGCGAAGGCGATGCAGGCGGTCAGCACGCGGCGCAGATGCCTCCGCATCGGCTCGGCGCGTTCGGGTTCGTAGGGGCTGGGCCAGTTGTCCGGCGACACCTTACCGACGGGATCGAGGATGTAGCCCCGGTCCGCCAGCTCCATCTGGATGGCGTGGACGTCGGTCTCGGGTCGGCCATAGTGGCGCGTGGTCCAGCCGCCCTTGAACCGGCCATTGACGACCAGGCTGTCGCCGCTGATCGCACAAGCGGCCTCGACAGCCTGGGTCAGGTCTCCGGCGCAGGTCACGCCGTCGTTGTCGCCGATGTTGAACTGCGGCAGTTCGCCCTCGAACAGGCGCGGCACCACCGAGCGGATCGAGTGGGCGTCATAGAGGACGACAGGGCCGTTGATACGCAGCCGGTCCAACTGGGATTGCAGGGCGGCATGATAGGGATCGAACCATGTCGCGCGTCGCTCGGCGATCTCGGCCGCATCGGGTTCCTGGCCCGCCCGATACAGCGGCTCGCCGTCGAAGGTCTCGGTGGGGCACAGGCCGGTCGTTGTCATGCCGGGATAGAGGGAGACGCCCGACGGATCGCGGTTCACGTCGATGACGCTGCGTGACACGCCTGTGCGGACCAGGGTCGCGCCCATGTGGACGGCGAAGTCGTACAGCCGATCAACCCACCAGTCGGCGTCCTTGCGCGCCAGCCAGCCTGAGGTCATTCGCGCCTCAATGGCGGCCGGAATGTCGGTCCCGGTGTGCGGCAGGCCGATCACCAGCGGCGCCGAACCTTCATGCACGGTCAGCCAGTCCTGCATCCGTTCAGCCTCCCTCGCCAAATCGATCCGTCGTGGTATGTCTAGACATATTGATCGCAACACGACGGACCTGTCCAGTGACCCTTCAGCCGCAGCCCGTGGATCGCACCCTCTGGTTCGAGACGGCCCTGCTACCGGATGGCTGGGCGCGAGATGTGCGGATCGGCGTGGCGGACGGGCGAATCGTCAGTCTCGAAGCGGGCGTTGCGCGAAAAGCGGCAGATCAGGGCGGGGACTTAGCCCTACCTGGCGTCGCCAACATCCATAGCCATGCCTTCCAGCGGGCCATGGCCGGTCTGACCGAGGCCCGCGGCCCATCCGACGACGACTTCTGGACCTGGCGCGCGCTGATGTACCGCTTCCTCGACCGGGGCGGGCCGGAAGAGATCGAGGCCATCACCGCCCTGGCCTTCATGGAGATGCTGGAGGGTGGCTTCACCCGCGTCGCCGAGTTCCACTATCTGCATAACGACCCGACCGGCTCAGCCTACGCCGATCGGGCCGAGATCGCCGGGCAGATCGTGGCGGCGGCGCAGGCGACCGGGATCGCCCTGACGATGCTGCCGGTCTTCTACGCCCATGCCGGGTTCGGGGGGCAGCCGCCGTCGCATGGGCAAAGGCGCTTCATCAATGATCTGGACGGCTTCGCCGATCTGGTTTCGCGATGCCGCACCCTGACCGCCGATCTGCCGGACGCGGCGGTCGGGGTGGCGCCGCACAGCCTGCGCGCCGTCAGTCCGGAGGAACTGTCGGCCATGCCCGCGCTGGCGGGCGATGGGCCGATCCACATCCATGTCGCCGAACAGACCAAGGAGGTCGAGGACTGCCTGGTCTGGTCGAGGGCGCGGCCGGTCGAATGGCTGCTGGCCAATGCGCCGGTCGATCCGCGCTGGTGCCTGATCCACTCGACCCACGTGACCGAGACCGAATGGCGCGGCGTGGTCGAGCGTGGCGCCGTCGTCGGCCTGTGCCCGATCACCGAGGCCAATCTGGGCGACGGCGTGTTCCCGGCGGCGGAGTTCACCCGCGCCGGAGGGCGGTTCGGGATCGGCACGGATTCCAACGTCCAGATCGGCGTGGCCGAGGAACTGCGGATGCTGGAATACAGCCAGCGGCTGGCGCTGCGCGGCCGTGCGGTCATGGCGGACCCCCAGCGCTCGACGGGCCGCGCCCTGTTCGAGCGCGCATTGGCGGGCGGCGCCCAGGCCACCGGCTCCGCATCGGGTCTGAGCGTCGGGGCGTCGGCGGACATCGTGTCGTTGGATGCAAGCGGCCTGGCCTTCGCCGGACGGTCGGGCGATGCGTTGCTCGACAGCTGGATCTTCGGCGCGCCGACGGGCTCGATTTCGTCGGTCTGGCGCGCGGGGCGCGAGATTGTGAAGAACGGCCGTCATATGGCTCGGGAAGACATTGAGGCGCGCTATCGCAGGGCGCTGGCGACGGTGCTGGGGTGAGCCTGCACCGCCGCATCTACGCCGATCTGGAGGGGCGCATCCTGTCCGGCGATCTGTCGCCCGGCGACCGGATTCCGTTTGAGCACGAGCTGACCGAACGCTACGGCTGTTCGCGCATGACCGTGTCCAAGGCCATTTCCGAACTGGCGGGGCGGGGGCTGGTGACGCGCCGTCGCCGAGCCGGCACCTTCGTCGCCCAGCCCAAAGCCCATGCCGCCGTCCTGGCCATTCCCGACCTGCGGGCCGAGGTGATCGAGCGGGGGCAGGCTTACGCCTATGCCCTTCTGGAGCGGATCGAGCGCGAGCCGGAGGGCGCGGACGAGATCGAACTGGCGTCAGGCGGCCGTCTGCTGGACCTGACCTGTCTGCACAGCGCCGACGGCGCGCCGCTGGCGCTGGAGCATCGGCTGATCGTTCTGGGCGCAGCGCCTCAGGCCATAGACGTTGATTTTCAGACGGTTCCGCCGGGAAGCTGGCTGTTGGACTCCGCCCCTTGGACCGAGGCGGAGAACCGCATATCGGCCATCGCGGCCGATGCCCGCGCCGCACGTTTGCTGGAACTCAAGCCCGGCGCGGCCTGCCTGTGCGTCGAGCGGCGGACGTGGCGGGACGGGCAGGGGGTGACGCGGGTCTGGCAGACCTTCCCCGGTGACCGCTACGATCTGGTCGCGCGTTTCTCGTCAGCCCATTCACCCGTTCTGGCCAAGGAGCCCCGTCGATGAAGGCCGACCGTCTGCTGATCGACTGCCACGTCGCCACCATGGTCGAGGGACCGGTTCCCTATGGCGCCATTCAGGACGCGGCCGTGGTCATCGCCGACGGCCGGATCGCCTGGGTGGGGCCGCGCGCTCATCTGCCCGCCGTTGATGCGGCCGAAACCGTGCAGCTGGATGGGCGCTGGGTCACGCCGGGCCTGATCGACTGCCATACGCACCTTGTGTTCGCCGGCGACCGGTCGGCCGAGTTCGAGCAACGACTGGGCGGGGCGACCTATGAGGAGATCGCGCGCGCTGGCGGCGGCATCGTTTCGTCGGTCAAGGCCACGCGGGCGGCGTCGGAAGAGGATCTGTTCGCCTCGGCCATGACGCGGCTGGCGGGACTGAAGGCCACCGGCGTGACCACCGTCGAGATCAAGTCCGGCTATGGGCTGGATCGCGAGACGGAGCTGAAGATGCTGCGCGTCGCCCGCCGGATAGGACGCGAGAGCGGCGTGCGCGTCCGCACCAGCTATCTGGGCCTGCACGCCGTGCCGCCGGAATATCGCGACGACCGCGCCGCCTATGTCGATCTGGCCATCGACGACATCCTGCCCGCCGCCCATGCCGAAGGTCTGGTCGATGCGGTCGACGCCTATTGCGAGCCCATCGCCTTCTCGACCGACGAGGTGTCGCGCCTGTTCGACAAGGCGCGCGCCCTGGGCCTTCCGGTCAAGCTGCATGCCGATCAGTTGTCGAACGGCGGCGGCGCGGCCCTGGCGGCGCGCTATCAGGCCCTGTCCGCCGACCACATCGAACATGCGACCGAAGACGGCGTCACCGCCATGGCCGCCGCCGGCGTCGTCGCTGTGCTGCTGCCCGGCGCCTATCTGATGCTGCGCGAGACCCAGGCGCCGCCCGTCGATCTGCTGCGTCGCCACGGCGTGCGGATGGCCGTCGCCACAGACTGCAACCCCGGCACCTCGCCCGTCGCCTCCATGACCGCAGCGCTGAACCTCGCCTGCGTCCAGTTCCGCCTGACCCCCGAAGAGGCCTTGGCCGGTGCGACGCGTGAGGCCGCGCGGGCGCTGGGGATGCTGGACGAGATCGGAACCGTGGAGATCGGCAAGGCGGCGGATCTGGCCATATGGGACGTCACCCGACCGGGGGAGCTTTGCTACTGGCTGGGCAAGCCTTTATGCGCGGCGCGTTATCGCGGAGGTTTGCGCGTATAGATTGCGTTATGGTGTATAATAACCCTAGATTGTTTCCTTGCAGGGGAAACAATCAGACGATGTCGAGGCCTTCATCGCCCATTGGTCGAGCGTTCCGATCAGCGAACGGGCCCACTACCAGACCTTTATCATCCAACTGTGTCGCCTGATCGGAGCGCCGGCGCCGGATGATGAACGGACCGGCGACCTGGACTACTGCTTCGAACGGCCGGTTCGATTTCGGCATGACGACGGGTCCAGCCAGTCTGGCTACATCGACTGCGCCAAGCGCGATTGTTTCGTGCTTGAGGCGAAGCAGTCGCAGAAGCGGCGCGAGGGCGGGCCTTTCGATCCGGTCGTTCAACTGGCTCTGTTTTCGCGCTCCACGGCCAAATCGCGTGCGCCATCGCAGGACGCGCTGGATCGGCTGATGCGGACGGCCAAGCGTCAGGCCGAGAACTACGCCAAGGCGCTGGATGAATGGCCGCCGTTTCTGGTGATCATGGACGTCGGGCGATCGATCGAGCTTTGGTCCGACTTCGCGCGTCAGGGTAAGATCTACGCGCCGTTCCCCGACCGTGCAGGTTATCGGATCACCCTGGATCAGCTTCGCTCGCCCGAGGTGATGGACCGCCTGCGCCGGGTCTGGACAGAGCCCATGTCGCTGGACCCGGCCGCCAAGGCGGCCGAGGTGACCACGGCCATCGCGTCGCGGCTGGCCTGGCTGGTGAGATCGATCAACAACCGACGGCAGGCCGGGCTGGACCGGGTGGACGCTTCGGCTCAGGCCGAAAAGACGGCGTTGTTCGTCATGCAGTGCATCTTCGCCATGTTCGCCGACAGCGTCAGGCTGATCGATGACCGGGGATTCCTTGGGCTGCTGGAAAGCTATCGCTCCAAGGCCGAGCGATTTCACGATGCCGCGCGGATATTCTTCAGGACGATGGATGAAGGCGGGCACTGCCTGGCGACGCAGGAGCGTATCCGGCGGTTCAACGGGGGGCTCTATCATCGCGTGGACCCGATCCCGATCACAGAAGACGAGTTATCGGCGCTGATCGCAGCGGCGCGATGCGATTGGGCCAATGTCGAGCCCGCGATCTTCGGCGCCCTGCTGGAGCAGGCGCTTGATCCAGCGGAACGCGCTGAACTGGGCGCCCACTACACGCCACGCGCCTTTGTCGAGCGCCTGATCGAGCCGACGATCATGGAGCCGTTACGCTCGGATTGGGAGGCGGTCGAAGCCCAGGCCATCGGCCTGTATCTGAATGGTGATCCCTTGGGTGCGCGCCGTCTGATCCGTGGCTTCCACGAACAGCTGTGCAAGGTGCGTGTGCTGGATCCAGCCTGCGGCACCGGCAACTTCCTCTATGTCGCGATGCGAATGATGAAGGAGTTGGAAGAAGAGGTCGTCAGCACCCTGGGCGAGATGGGCGAGCATCAGGGCATTCTGGCCCTGGAAGGCCATGTGGTCAGTCCCGAGCAGTTCTATGGGCTGGAGAAGAACGCCAACGCCGCCTGGATCGCCGAGATGGTCATGTGGATCGGCCATCTCCAGTGGCATTTCCGCGTGTCCGGCGACGCCATGCCCAGCGAGCCGATCCTGAAAGACTTTCGCACCATCGAGCGATCGGACGCGCTGTTGGAATATGCGCGTATCGAGATCGTTCGCGACAGCGCCGTTCATAGCCGTGCGCCGGACGGTGATCGCAAAGGCCGGCCTCTGTTCGAGAGAGACTGGGAGCGCGAAACCGTCCGTTACGTCGATCCGCGTCCGAAGCCCTGGCCTCCGGTCCATTTCATCGTCGGCAACCCGCCCTTCATCGGCGGCAAGGACCTGAGGCGTGAGCTTGGCGACGGCTATGTCGACGCCTTGGCAACGATCAGGGGCGGGCGGTTTCTGTCTGCGGATTTCGTGACGGCCTGGTGGGACCGCGCGGCCGAAATCCTGACCCAGCCCGGGTCGATCCTGCGGCGGTTCGGCTTCATCACGACCAACTCGATCACTCAGACCTTCTCGCGTCGCGTGCTTGAGCATCACCTCGACAGAGATCCGTCGATCCGTCTGGCATTCGCGATCCCGGATCATCCCTGGGTCAAGGGCGTCGGATGCGCCGACGTGCGCATCGCTATGTCCGTCGCCGAGCGGGGCGAACCGGACGGCCAGGGGCGATGGCTGAAGGCCCGCGATGCGGAGGCGCTGACGTTCGAGGAAAGGCATGGCGACATCGGCGCCGATCTGATGCTGGACAGCCGGCTGACGCGGGTCGGGGCGTTGAAGGCTAATGCGGGCTTGGCCTATCGCGGCGTGCAGTTGATGGGGGCAGGATTTCAAGTCTCCCCGGCGAGGGCGAAGGCGCTGTTGTCGGGGTCGGACCCGCAGGCGCCGTCCCCGGTTCGCGACTATCGCAACGGGCGGGATTTGGCCGACCGGCCGCGGGGTGTTCAGGTCATCGACTTCTTCGGCTGGGACGAAGGGGAGGCGCGGCGACGTCATCCGCTGCTCTTCCAGCATCTGTTGGAGACGGTGAAGCCGGATCGGGATCGCAACAACAGGGCTGCCTATCGCGACCACTGGTGGATTTTCGGTGAGCCGCGTCGCGATCTCCGAACCGCACTGGAAGGCCTGAACCGCTACATCGTCACTGTCGAGACGGCCAAACATCGGTGGTTCCGCTTCATGGATGCGGCGACCTTGCCGGACAACAAGCTGGTTGTGATCGCCAGCGACGATCCCGCCGTGCTGGGCGTGCTGTCCTCACGGCAACATCGGGCGTGGTTCGCTGCCAATGCAGGCCGGATCGGCGAATACGAGCGCGAGGCCGTCTATGTGAAAGGCGCCTGTTTCGACGCGTTTCCTTTTCCCGAAATGAAGGGCGATTTGGCAGCCGAGATCGGCGTACTCGCCGAAGAACTGGATAGGCTGCGGTCCGACGTTTTGGGTCGCCACGCTGCTTTGACGATGACCGGATTGTACAATGCCCGGGCGCGGATGGGCGGCGAACTGCTGACGGAAGCGGAACGCGTCGCTCAGGAAGCCGGATGTGTGGGTGTTCTGGATCACCTGCACCAGCGTCTCGATCGGCTGGTCGCCCATGCCTACGGCTGGCCTGACGACCTGACGGACAGCCAGATCGTGGATCGCCTTATCGTGCTGAATCAGGCGCGTGCCGAACAGGAGGCGAGGGGCGATGTTCGCTTCCTGCGCGCGGGATACCAAGCCGGGAAGGTCAGGCAGGGCGGGGCGATGAAGCCTGTTCAACCCAGCCTGCCGGCGTCGCGTGAGAAGATGTTCCTACCAGAGGAACCTGGCGCTCTCGCCTCAAGCCTGCTCTCCATCCTGCGCAAGGCAGGCGTCCCGATGCCGCCTTCAGCCCTGGTCGCCGAGTTCGAGGGCAGCAGGCCACGGGCACGCCGAATGATCGACCATACTCTGGCGGTTCTGGCGGTCGCGGGTTCTGTGCAACGCACCGACGTCGGTTGGTTCGCGCCGCGGCGGATGCCGAGTTAGGGCTCAGGCCTGGGCGACGCCCATGGCCTTCATCAGGGCGTCGCGGATGGCGGCTTCGGTAAAGGGTTTCTGGATGGTGGGTTGGCCGCGCCATTCTTCGGGCAGGCCGCCTTCGCCATAGCCCGTCGAGAAGACGAACGGCACGCCGCGCGCCTTCAGGACCTCGGCGACCGGGAAGACCTGACGACCGGCGACGTTGACGTCCAGGAGGGCGGCGTCGAGGTCGGCCGTATCTCGGGCCAGGGTCTCGCCGTCGTCGATGTTGGACGCCGGACCGACCGGAATGCATTCCATGTCTTCCAGGATCGTCTCCAGAAGCATGGCGACGAGGGATTCGTCCTCGACGACCAGGACGCGGCGGCCGCTCAGGGGTTGGGTCATCGTGAAGCCGTCCTGTCGAGCGGAACCGTCAGTTCCGCGATCAATCCATCAGGGGCGTAGACCAGATCAATCTCGCCCGCCAGATCATGGCGAATGTTTCGTTCAATCAAGCGGCTACCAAAGCCTCTTCTGACCGGCGCCGCAACCGTCGGCCCGCCCATTTCGCGCCAGCTGAGCTTGAGCCTGGGCGCGCGTTGATCCGCCAACGCCCAGTCGATCAGTATGCGACCTTCCGGTGTGTGGAGCGCGCCATATTTGGCGGCGTTGGTGGCCAGTTCGTGGAAGATCATGCCCAGAGATAGCACGATGGCGGGCTCCAACGACACGGGCGGCCCGTTCAGACTGATGCGGGTATGGCCGTAGGCTTCCGTCTCGTGCTCCAGGATGGCGCGCAGGTCGGCGCCTTCCCAATGGCTTTGCGTCAGCAGATTGTGGGTGTGCGACAGGGCCATGATCCGCGACTGGAAGGTCTCGGCGAAGCTGGCCGGGTCAGTGTTGGAACGCGCGGTCTGGATGGCGATCGACTGAACCGTGGCCAGGGTGTTCTTCACCCGGTGATTCAGTTCGTCGATCATCAGCTTCTGGCGCTGGGCGGCCAGGACATTCTCGGTGATCTCGTGGCCCTGGACGAAGATGCCGACGACCACGCCCGCATCGTCACGGATCGGCTGGTAGATGAAGTTCAGATAGACGGTTTCTAGCGGGCCGTCGGGCGTGCGCTGTAGCTGGGCCACGCTCTCGCGGCCCTCATAGGGTTCGCCGGTCGCGAAGACTTCGTCCAGAAAGTCATAGAAGCCCTGGCCCTCCAGCTCCGGCAGGGCCTCGCGCACGGACTTGCCGGCGATGTCGCGGTGGCCGATGAGCTGGCTATAGGCGTCGTTGTGCATCTGGAACCGGTGTTCCGGACCAGACAGAATGGCGACGAAGCCCGGAGCCTGCATGAACATTTCGACCAGGCGATTGCGCTCAGTCTCCAGGCGACGATTGTCTTCCTGGACCGACTGGGCGCGACGCAGGACCGATCCGCCTATGATGGCGTCCAGCGCCGTCGTCGGCTCGTCCGGCTGAATGTTCGGGGAAAGGTCCGTGACGTCCATGGTGTGCTGGAGCAGCAGCACCACCTCGCCTGCGTCGTTCAGGATCGGCGTGTGGGTGGCGCTCCAGATGCGCTCGACGAAGACCTCGCTGCCGTCTGGCAAGGTCTTAGGCATCGAATAGCGCACGACGGCGAGGTGATCGCGTTGTCGGGTATCGCGCGCCTTTTCCAGAGAGGCGCGGACCTGTCGCACGTTTTCCGGCGCCTCGGTTCCGGGGCCGGAGTCGAAGGCGGCGAACAGAAGCTGGCCGATCACCTCGCTGCGCTTGGCGCCCGTGACCTCCACATAGGCTTGATTGAATTCTGCGATCCGCAGGTCGGGCGTGAGCAACAGATACGGGTTGGGCGAAGCCTCGAAGGCCGCGCCCAGATCGACGGTCAGGTCGCTTGATTGTGTCGTGTCGTTCAACGCCTACCCCGTCCAGCTTGGCGATAACGCACGATTTCTAAATCGGTTCTACAGCGAGATGTCGTGAACTGTGATCGCAAGGTCATTGGCGCGATCTCAGGATTTGCTAATCAGCGAGGATGACAATCGCCGGCGTCTTCGCCACCCTCTCGCTCATGATGGCGCCCGCAGCCGACCAGCCCACCGTCCGCATTCAGCAAGGCGTCCTGATCGGACGCGCCGATGCCGACGTGGCCGCGTTCAAGAATATCCCCTACGCCGCGCCGCCGACGGCAGAGCGACGCTGGCGCCCGCCGGGCGCAGCCCCGACCTGGGAGGGACAGCGCGACGCCTCGACCTATGGGCCCATGTGTATCCAGGCGCCGCCGAACGGCGATCCCGGCGTGGGACCTCTGCCGATGAGCGAGGACTGCCTGAACCTGAACGTCTGGCGGCCGGTGGGCACACGCCAGCCGGCGCCGGTCATGGTGTGGATCCACGGCGGCGGTCTGGTGAACGGGTCCGGCACGGCGCCGCTGTATGACGGCACGACGGTGGCCAAGCGCGGCATCGTCGTGGTGACGCTCAACTATCGGCTGGGGCGGCTGGGCTTCTTCGATCACCCGGCGCTGGCGGCCGAGCGACCGGCAGGCGAGGCGGCGGGCAACTATGGCCTGATGGACGTGACGGCGGCGCTGAAATGGGTGCGCGCCAATATCGCGGACTTCGGCGGCGATCCCGAGAACGTCACTATCTTCGGCGAGTCGGCGGGCGGCGCCATCGTGACGCGGCTGATGATCTCGCCGCCGGCGCGGGGCCTGTTCGACCGGGCCGTGGTGCAGTCGGGCCTGGGGCGCGAGTTGCAGACGCCGTTGGACAAGAAGGGCCCCCACGGCGCCCCGTCGGCGCGCGAGCGGGGCGAGGTCTGGTCGTTCGGCGCGGGTCTGAGGACCGCCGCCGATCTGCGCGCCGCGCCGGCCGAGATGTTCCTGACGCCTCCGCCGGTGTTCGCCAATGGCGACCTGAGCCTGATCGACGGGCGGATCGTGCCGTCCACGGTCGAGGCGGCGTTCAAGGCGGGACGGCAGGCGCCGGTTCCGCTGATCATCGGCACGAACAGCGCCGAGTTCTGGTGGATGCGGCCGACGGACTGCAACGGTTATGGCCAGATCGACGACGACATGACCTGGCTGGAGCGGGCCGATGCGGTCCAGGCCTATGGCGGGCCGGAGGCGTTCGACAGGCTGTCCATAACGGATCTGGTGTTTTCGGAGCCGGCGCGGATGCTGGCGCGGCTGCACGACAAGGCCGGTCATCCGGCTTGGCTCTACCGGTTCGACATCTCGTCGCCGCAGAACCCCGAGCCGCACGGCGGGGCGACCCATGCGATCGAGCGGCCCTATGTGTTCGGCACGTTGAACACCCTGCCGTATCCGGTCGAGGATCGGGATCGCAAGGCGTCTGAGGCCGTGATCGGCTACTGGACCGCCTTCGCGCGTTCGGGCGATCCCAATGGCGTCGGTCGCATCGAATGGCCGCGCGCCAGGTCAGGGGATACCCGACTGATGAATTTCGGCAACGCCGGGCCGACGGTGACGCCGGTTCCGTTCAGTGCGCGGCTGGACCTACTGGAACGGTTCCGCGACCGGCCCCGTCCGTAAGGGCGTCAGCCGGCCGAGGTGGCGCCCGACTGCTTCTCTTTCAGGGTGACCAGTTCCTCGGCCATGGTCGGATGGACGGCGCAGGTGGCGTCCCACTGGGCCTTGGTCAGGCCGGCCTTCACGGCGATGGCGGCGAGCTGAATCATCTCAGGGCTTTCGGGGCCGACGATGTGAACGCCGACGACGCGCTGGCTGTCGGCATCGACCACCAGCTTCATCAGCACCCGCTCGTCCGAGCCGGTGAAGGCGTATTTCATCGGGCGGAAGCGGGTGACGTAGACGTCCACGCCGTTCGAGCATGACCGGCGCGCCTCGGACTCGCTGAGGCCCACCACGCCGACCGGCGGCTGACTGAAGACGGCGGTGGCCACGGCCTCGTAGTCGAAGTGCTGGGGGTTGCCGCGATAGACGGTCTGGTGGAAGGCGACCGCCTCGCGGATGGCGACGGGCGTCAGGTTCATCCGGTCGGTCACGTCGCCGATGGCCCAGATATTATCGGCCGTGGTCTTCGAATAGGGATCGACCTTGATCGCACCCTCGTCATTCAGCTCGACGCCGGCAGCCTCCAGGCCCAGGTCCTTGACGTAGGGGATGCGGCCGGTGGCGAACATGACCACGTCGGCTTCCAGCTTCATGCCGTTTTCGAGGTGATTGACCAGACCGGCAGCGGTCTTTTCGATCTTCTCGTGCTGGCAGCCCAGGACGACCTTGATGCCGCGCTTCTCGATCTCGCCGGCCAGGTGCGCGCGCACGTCGTCATCGAAGCCGCGCAGGATGTTGGGGCCACGATAGATTAGGGTGGTCTCGACGCCCAGACCGGCGAAGATGCCCGCGAACTCCACCGCGATATAGCCGCCGCCCGCGATCAGGATTCGCTTGGGCAGTTCGGGCAGGTGGAAAGCCTCTTCCGAGGTGATGGCGTGTTCGATGCCGGGCAGGCTTTCCGGCTTCCACGGGCGGCCGCCGGTGGCGATCAGGATCTTCTCGGCCGTGAAGGTCTGGTTCTTGCCGACAATCTCGACCGTATGGGCGTCCTTCAGGACCGCGCGGCCGTGAACCAGTTCGACCCCGGCCTTGCCCAGGTTGGCGGCGTAGATGCCTGACAGGCGCGCGATCTCGACGTCCTTGGCCTCCAGGAAGGTGGGCCAGTCGAACCGGGCGTTGTCGAAGGACCAGCCGTAGCCTTCGGCGATTTCCAGCGCGTGGCTGACTTCGGAGGCCATAACCATGAACTTCTTGGGCACGCAGCCGCGAATGACGCAGGTGCCGCCGACCCGGTATTCCTCGGCAACCGCAACCTTCTTGCCGTCCAGCGCCGTCAACCGCGCCGCCCGCACCCCGCCCGAACCGGCGCCGATGACGAAGAGGTCGTAGTCGTAGTCGGCCATGATCAAGAGTCCATTCAGCGAGGTATCGGCATTTAAGCCGTGCTGCTCGAAATCCAATAGGGATGGAAGGGTTCGATCAGGCCGGGCGGGTTGCGGTGGAACTCGCAGCACGCGACGGCGCCGGCGCGCTGCCGGAAAGCGATCTGAACAACTGGGGCTATCGGCTGCTGTCCAGGGACCGGGTCGCTGACGCCCTGGCCCCGATGAAGGTGATCTTCAGCCGACAGCCTGGCCGAGGCCTATGCAAAGTCAGGCGACCGTGCGCGGGCTAGGGAGAACTACCAGCGGTCGCTCGTGCTGGATCCGGCCAACACCAACGCCGCCGAGCAACTGCGTCTGCTCGGAGCTGAACCGTCCTAGAGGCGTCAGGGGATCAGGCGTTCGGCCCTCAGCTGCTCGAACAGGGCGAAGAAGGCGTCGTCGGTGGGTTGGTAGTCGAGGAAGCCCAGGCGGCGGCTCTTGCCCATGTCGGTCACCACCTCGATGGGGCGGCCGAGGTCGGCGTCGGTGTGCCAGGGCGAGGCCAGCCGATCCAGATCGGGCTCGATCAGGTTCTCGCGCTCGGCGATCCGGCGCCAGACGGCGTGGTCGCCGGCCATCTGGGTCTCCAGCGGAGAGAGTGTCCCGTCGAACTCGGCGGGCTTAAGGCCGAACCAGTCCGCGATCCGTCCCCACATCCACTTCCAGCGGAAGACATCGCCGTTGACGACGTTAAAGGCCTGGTTGGCGGCGGCGGGCGTGGTTGCAGCCCAGACCAAGTGACGCGCCAACTGGGTCGCGCTGGTCATGTCGGTCAGGCCGTTCCACTGGGCCTCGGAACCGGGGAAGCGGAACGGACGGCCTGTCTCGCGGCACAGGCTGGCGTAGGCGGCCAGGGTGGTTCCCATGTTCATGGCGTTGCCGACGGCCTTGCCGATGATGGTGTGGGGGCGGTGGATACTCCAGGCGAAGCCGTCGCGTTCGGCGGCCGAGAAGACCTCGTCCTCCTGGGCGTAGTAGAAGTTGTCGATATCCAGTCGGCCCTGTTCCTCGTGGAACGGCGTCTGGGGCAGGACGCCCTGGCCATAGGCCTCGAACGGGCCGAGGTAGTGTTTCAGGCCGGTGACCAGGGCGACATGGCGCACCGAGGCCGCCGGGCGCACGGCGTCCAGCACGGTGCGGACCATGGCGGCGTTGACGCGGATGTTCTCGGCCTCTGTCGCCTGGCGCGCCCATGTGGTGAAGAAGACGGCGTCGGGGCGGACATCGGCGAGGGCCGCCGCTGTCGCCGCCGGATCGTGGAGGTCAGCGACAATGGGCGTGACGCCCGCCTGCGCGACAGGACGGCGGGCGAGGCCCAGCACCGACCAGCCTTGCGACACGAGTTCGGCCGCGACGGCGCCGCCGGCGATGCCGCTGGATCCCACCACAAGGGCTGTTTTGGACATGGTCGTCTCCTCTTCGTTCGCCCATCACCTAGTGGGGGCGACGCCGGGTCGCTAGAAGGCACCATTTGGGGACCTGGGTCCCGAAAGGCGACCATCATGCAGGCAGGCGGCGAAGACGAGGACTGGCGCGAGGACTGCGCGCCCCGGCGGGTGCTGGAGCTGTTCGCGACCAAATGGACCAGCATGGTCCTGCACACCCTGCATGCGCGTCATGGCGGCTGTGCGCGGGCCGGCGTCCTGCTGCGCAGCTTGCCGGGGGTGTCCAAGAAGATGTTGACCCAGACGCTGCGCGAGATGGAGGTCAGCGGCCTGATCAGCCGCCATGTGCTGGAGACGATGCCGCCCGCCGTCGAATACCGGCTGACGGACCTGGGCGCGCGGTTCGTGGAGCTGGTCGAACTGCTCTACGCCTGGGGGCGGGACAATGCGGATGCGCTGGGTCGGCTCGCGCCGCGACCGACCTCGCGCAGAGGCTAGGTTTTAGTCCACCGCGCGACATTGCGTCGGCTGGCGGCCTTCGACGGACCAGGTGGCGAGGACGCCCTTGCCGCGCAGTTCGACGTTGGAGGCGCGGTACCATATGCCGTCGGCGGCGCGTTCCTGATACAGGTCGATGGCCTCGCCGGACGAGTTCCGGATGGTAGCCATCTGGCGCGGATTGTCGAAATCGACCGACAGGCGCTCCCCGTTGTCGCACAGATAGACGGTGTGGACGACGCGGTTCAGGGTGCGGTCCTGGATCTCGGCGCCGGTGCGCTGGCGGGCGGTCTGGGCCTCGATGGCGCGGTCCTTGACCTCGTCGCCGGTGGTGGGCGCCTTGTCGGGGTTGGGACCGCAGGCGGTCAACAGAGCAAGCGCGGCGAGGCCGCTGAAGACGATCGACTGCGGCAGATCCGGCTTGAACAACGACATTCCCTCCACGGCGGCGCCCAACAGCGCAGCTTTTCGCGGCGTTCTAACGTGCGCCGCCTGTGGCCGTTCCCCGCCGTTGACGGAAGAAGGACTTGAGCAGGGTGGACGCCTCTTGCCCCAGAAGACCTGAGTCCGTCGTCGGGCGCCAGTGGCAGGTGGGTTGTTCGAACAGGCGAGGGCCGTGGATCACCGCGCCGCCCTTGGGATCGTCGGCGGCCCAGACGACACGGCCGATGCGGGCGTGGCTGATGGCGCCGGCGCACATGGCGCACGGCTCCAGCGTCACATAGAGGGTCAGGCCGGTCAGGCGGTAGTTGTCGAGCGCCGTCGCCGCGCGCCGCATGGCCACGATCTCGGCATGGGCGGTGGGGTCGTGTGACGCGATCGGACCGTTGGCGCCGGTCGAAATTACCTCACCTGAGGCAGGATCGACAAGAATTGCGCCCACAGGCACCTCTCCTGCGTCCGCCGCCGCTTGCGCTTGGTCCAGCGCCATGCGCATGAACCGCTCATCATGGTCCGCCATACAGACGACAACGACAAGAAGCCCCGCGCCCGTCAAGACGAACGGTCGCCCCGGCCCTTTAAATCCTCCGGTCCCCGCAAGAGCGGCGACGGGACGAAATCCTATGGCGACAAGCCACGCAGCCCTCGCGAAGACGGCCCCAAGCGGTTCGGCGACAAGCCTGATCGCGGCGACAAGCCGCGCGCGGGCAAGGACGGAAAGCCGTCCAAGACGCCCGACACGCCCCTGCGCGCCGAGCGAATCGCCAAGACCATGGCCCGCGCGGGCATCGCCTCGCGCCGCGAGGTCGAGCGGCTGATCGGCCTGGGCAAGGTGGCGGTCAACGGCCGCATCCTGGACACGCCCGCGACCCTGGTGACGCGCGACGACGTGATCACCGTGGACGGCAAGCCCATGGGTTCGACCCAGGCGACGCGCGTCTGGCGCTATCACAAGCCCGCCGGCCTGCTGACCAGCCACAGGGATCCGACCGGACGCCCGACGGTGTTCGACGCCCTGCCGGCCGGCCTGCCGCGCGTGATCTCGATCGGACGGCTGGATCTGTCGACCGAAGGCCTGCTGCTGCTGACCAACGACGGCGAGCTGAGCCGGGCGATGGAGCTGCCTTCGGCCGGGCTGGTGCGTCAGTACCGGGCGCGGGCGCGGGGCAAGATCACCCAGGCGCAGCTGGACGAGCTGAAGAACGGCGCCGTCGTGGAGGGCATCTCTTACGGTCCCATGGTGGCGACGCTGGACAAGGCCAAGGAGTCCAAATCCGAGGACGGCCGCACGCCGAGCAATCTGTGGATCTCGGTCTCGATCACCGAAGGCAAGAACCGCGAAGTCCGCAAGGTGCTGGAGTCCGTGGGCCTGACGGTCAACCGCCTGATCCGCCTGGCCTATGGTCCGTTCCGCCTGGACGTCCTGCCCGTCGGGTCGGTCGAGGAGATCGGGCCGCGCGTGATCCGCGAGCTGCTGGCCGACTACATCCGGCCCGAGAACCTGCCGACCGGCAATACGGTCGAGACGCCTGCGCCCATTCCCGGCCGTCGCGTCTCCACGCCGATCCTCAAGGGCAACTCGGGCTCGGCCATGTCGGACCCGTCGCGCAAGCCCAGCCGGGTCCGCGCCGCCGAGACGGCCCAGGCCGACGCGGTCGAGCGCCGCGAGCGGCCGCCCAAGAAGGAAGGCTGGGCCAAGGCGACGCCCCGCACCGTCCACCCCAAGAAGACCTACAAGCCCCGCGAGGACGGCGAACGCCCGGCGCGCGCCTACACGCCCCGCGAGGACGGCGACCGTCCGGCCCGCACCTATACGCCGCGTGAGGGCGCTCCGGCGCGCAGCAGCGACGGGCCCAAGCGCGAGTACAAGCCCCGCACGGCGGGGGCCGACGACGGCAAGCGGGACTTCAAGCCGCGCGGGTTCGGCGCGAGCGGCAGCAGTCGCGAGGTCCGGCCGCCCCGCACCGGAGGCGGCAAGCCGGCGGGGCCTTCGGGCACCAGCGGTCGCGCGCCGGGGGGCAAGCCCCGCACGCCGCGCTAAGGGGCGAACGGAGACCTGACGATGGATGCACGCCTGTCCGGCCGGTGCCTGTGCGGCGCGGTGACCTTCACCGCCACGCCGAACGGCGGCATGCACGCCTGCCATTGTACCACCTGCCGACGGCAGTCGGGCGGCATCCTGTTCAGCGTCGATTGCGGCGACAGCGTCGAGGTCCAGGGCGATGTGGCGACCTACGCCTCGTCCGATTGGGCGACGCGGCAGTTCTGCCCGGCCTGCGGGACCGGCCTGTTCTGGCGCGCCAACGACGGCGGGATCACTATGGTCTCGGCCCAGGCGTTCGACGATCCGGCGGCCTTCGCGCTGGAGGACGAGTTCTGCATCGAGAGCAAGCCGGCGGCCTATGCGCTGGCGGGCGACCGGCCGCGCCTGACAACCGAACAGCTGTGGGCGCAGTTCGCGCCGCCGCAGGCCTGACGCCGTGCGGATCGTCGCCGGCAGCTTGAAGGGCCGGGCCATCGTCGCGCCGGAGGGGCAGGGCACGCGCCCGACCTCTGACCGGGCGCGGCAGGCGGTGTTCAATGTGCTGGAACATGCCGCCTGGGCTGAGAGCCTGCAGGGCGCGCGGGTCATCGACCTGTACGCCGGATCGGGCGCCCTGGGGTTCGAGGCGGTCAGCCGGGGGGCGGGTTTCTGCCTGTTCGTCGAGACGGACGACGGGGCGCGCGGCGCCATCCGCGAGAACGCCGACGCCTATGGGGTCATGGGGCGCACCCGCGTGCATCGGCGCAGCGCCACGGACTTGGGCGTCCGGCCCGGATCGGACGGCGAGGCCTTCGACATCGCCTTCCTGGACCCGCCCTATGGCAAGGGGCTGGGGGAACAGACGCTGCTGCGGCTGTTGGAGGGGAACTGGCTCAAGCCCGGCGCCCTGGTGGTGTTCGAGCGCGGGTCGGACGAGCCGGAGATCGACACGCCCGGCTATCAGCGGCTGGACGCGCGCGACTATGGCGCGGCGCGGGTGCTGTTCCTCAAGGTCCTGACCCCGACCGCCTGAGCGGGAAAAGTGCACTCCAATTTTTTGAGTGCACTTTAGTGCAGATTTTTGCGAGCGGATCGCAACGGGATCAGTCCTCAGGCGGCGGACCCAGCAGGGCCTCGTCCTCCTCTTCGATCTCGCGGCGTTCCTGCGCCAACAGGGCCTGGGTCTCTTCGCGGCTCATGCCCTTGAAGAATTCGGCATCGGCTTCGCGGCACGCGTCGCGAAGTTCCAGCCACAGGCGCTGCCAGCGGCGCGCGTCGGTGGCGCGACCGGCCTCCGTCGCCTCGATGAAATGCAGTCGGGCGGTCCGGGCCAGATGGTCTATGCCCACGTCCTCATAGAGGCTCAGGTCGATCTCGCCGGGCGGCGGCTCGACCTGATCGCTGCGCCGCCAGCCGTATTTGCGGGCGCGACGGCGAAAGGCGGACAGGCCCAGGTCGTGGCGGCGACAGACGGCCTCGGCGCTGAGGCCGGAAAGATAGTCGGCGCGGGCCTGGGCCCAGGTTTGAGCGGCGCGGATGCGATAGACGTCGGTCATGACCGCAGCCGTAAACCAATGCTACGTCAGATGCGGACGTGGGCGCGTCCTGTCCTTCTCCCGTTGGGAGAAGGTGGCGCTGAGCGCCGGATGAGGGTCGGCTCCATCCGTCGGCGTCAGCCGTCGCAGGGGCTCGGGTCCAACATGCGACCCTCACCCTTTCGCGCGAAGGCCGATCGCTCGCGCTCTCGGGCGCTCAAGCCCTCTCCCAACGGGAGAGGGTGTCAGAGTTTGGCGACCAGACCGCGCGCGGCGGCCGTCACCTCGGCCCAGGTGATCTCGAACCCGGCGTCGTCGCCGAAATAAGGGTCGGTCACGGCCTGACCCTCGCGACCGGGGACGTGGTCGAGCAGCAGACTGAGTTCGGCGGTGGCGTCGGCGGGGGCCAGGCGGCGCAGGTTGGCCAGATTGTCGTGGTCCAGGGCCACCACATGGGTGAAGCGGCGGAAATCGGCCGGCGTCACCTGCCGCGCCCGCAACCCCGAAATCTCGACCCCATGCCGCCGCGCCGTCGCCTGCGCCCTCGGGTCCGGCGGCTCGCCCGCATGCCAGTCCCCGGTCCCGGCGGAATCGACGATCAGATCGAGGCGGAGCCGCTCAGCCTCGGCGCGCAGGGCGGCCTCGGCGAGGGGCGAGCGACAGATGTTGCCGAGGCAGACGAAGAGGATGGAGGGCATGGGGAATCTTCGCACATCGGTATCTAGTTCAATAGCTTTGTCCGTTTTAGCCAACTCAAGATGGTAAAAGTTTATGCGCGGTGTTCGCTGACAGCGAACACAGTTGACGGACGGCGAACGTCTGGTATGGTGTCCAAGTCGTTAACAGGTGGAGGGCATCGCCATACCTTGGGTCGCGCCAGTGCGACCCGTGGGGGATTTAGGTCTCCCGCCCCCTCAAGGGCACGTGGTGACCGCCTCTAGGCGACATCCCGGTCCCGCGAGATCGGGCGCGCCCGGCGACGGCGCGCCAGGTGCAAGCTGGGTTAAAACTGCCGTTCTCCACTTCCGCATCACCGGCGAGACAGGCCCGCATAGTGCAGGTCTGCGATGAGGGAGAACCTACCATGACGTTAGGTCCTGATGACGACCAACGGCAGGGGCAGCGGACTTCGAAGATGGAGCGAAAGTGGCTGCGCTGCTTTTTCAACATCACGACAGCCCGGACGTTGATTTCTCTCGGTCGCTTGGCCGTTGAAATAGTCCGACTGTTCGACAGATAGTCTTCTGCCACCCAGTCTTGTTACTCAACTGGAGGTTATATGATAAGTAAAGCTCTGACGCTGCTGCGGAGATTTAAGGGTCTATCGCAGACTGAAATGGCTCAGAGGCTTGGCGTAACGAAATCATGGATTTCGGAGATTGAAGGAGGAAAGAAGGATCCGACACTTAACCTTTTGAATGGTTATGCTGATGTTTTGGATATACCTCTTTCTTCAATACTATTTTTCTCCGAACAAATGGACGGCGACAGGCCATCTGAACGGGCCAGAACTTTTGTTTCAAGGAAAGTGCTGGCGATTATGGACTATATTGATGCTCAATCGGGGGAGGATCTAGACGGTGAAAACGCTCCCCCGGCCCCACCCGCTCAAACTGTCACCACTGCATAAGTTAGGTAACCACCGGCGGTTGGCGGCCCTTCTGAAAACGGATGTCCGCTCCCTTAAGGCGATGGCTGCCTTGGGGGAGCGCGGCTATACAGAATGGGATGACGTCAGCGCTAAGGGCAAAACTCGTCATATCGAGAACCCCAAGCCACAGCTTAAAAGGGTGCAAGCGCGGTTGGCGACGCTCCTTGCCTTGATTGAGCCACCGGAGTTTCTGACGTGTCCCGTAAAGGGGAGGTCCTATGTCACAAACGCTCGTCACCATGTAGGGGCCGCTGAAATCGTCACGATGGACGTGTCTGCTTACTTTCAGTCGACGACTTGGAAGCGGGTGTTCTGGTTCTTCAGTAAGCGCCTATGCATGCCGAGCGACACCGCTTGGACATTAGCTCACCTCGCTACCCTGAACGGGCAGCTGCCGACAGGCAGTCCGCTGAGTCCGGTGATGGCCTATTTGGCTCATGAGGATATGTGGTTGAACGTAGCAAATCTGGCAGCAGGATCTGGCTGCCGGGTCACGGTTTACATGGACGATCTGACAATATCCGGCGACAGAGTGCCCGAGTCATTGCTTTGGGCCATAAAGCAGGAAATCCACAAGACAGGGCTACGTCTCAACAATAAAAAAGAGCGACGGTATATGCGGGGTGAGGGCGTAGTTACTGGGGTTGTTGTTACGCCGAACGGTTTACGGCTTCCAAAGCGGTCACACTTGAATTTATCCGAGGCTCGGAAGGCGTTCGCTGCCACTGCTGAAGTTGAGCAAAAAACTAAGATCGGTCACCGAGTTCGCGGGATTGAATCCCAGCACCGCCAAGTACTGAAGTCCTGAACTAACCGTTGGAGCACCTTCACATCGCGTCATCCTCGCCCTTGTGGCGAGGATCCAGACTCCCGGTGTGTCCGCAAGGTGCGCCGGTGTCGGGACCGGGAGTCTGGATCCCAGGGACGAGCCCTGGGATGACGAGGATGGGGGAGCATGGGGCGCGGGCGCACGACGCTGGCTGCTGAACGTCCGCTACTCACCGCTCACCATTCACCGTCGCCCAAACAGCTTCTCCAGATCGTGCAGTTTCAGCTCCACATAGGTCGGCCGGCCGTGGTTGCATTGGCCGGAGTGGGGGGTGGCTTCCATCTGGCGGAGCAGGGCGTTCATTTCGGGGGCCGAGAGGACGCGGCCGGAGCGGACGCTGCCGTGGCAGGCCATGGTGCCGCAGATGGCGGCGAGGCGTTCCTTGAGCGACAGGGCCAGGCCGTGTTCGGCCAGATCGTCGGCGATGTCGCGGATCAGGCCCTGGACGTCCGTGTCGCCCAGCATGGCCGGGGTCTCGCGCACCAGGACGGCGCCGGCGCCGAAGGCCTCGACGATCAGGCCCATCTCGGCCAGTTCCTCGGCGCGCGAGGCGACGCGTTCGGCCTCGGCCGGGTCCAGATCGACCACCTCGGGCGTCAGCAGGGCCTGGCGGGTCACGGACCCCTCGGCCATCTGGGCCTTCATCCGCTCATAGACCAGCCGCTCGTGGGCGGCGTGCTGATCGACGATGACCAGGCCGTCGCGGGTCTGGGCCACGATATAGTTGGCGTGCAACTGACCCCGCGCGGCGCCCAGGGGGTAGTCGAGGGGGTCGGTCGGGGCGTGATTGGTGAAGGGTGAGTCGTGACTGGCGGGGTCGGCGGGCGCTTGCTGGGGCCATGACGGGGCGTCCCAGGACGGTTCGACGCGGGCGCTGCGTTCGTTGAAGCCGGGCAGGACTTGGGCGGCTGCGGCGGGCTGGGACCAGCCGGTCCAGCCGCTGAAACCCTGGGCCGAGGGGGCGCTGGGGCTGTAGGCAGGACCGATTGAGACGCCGGTGTGGGGCTGGAACCCCGCCATCGCATCGGCGGCGACGGTGGTGGAGGCGCGGTGGCCGGCGGCGTGGAGCGCGTGTCTCAGGGCGCCGACGATCAGGCCGCGCACCAGGGCCGGATCGCGGAACCGGACCTCGGCCTTGGCCGGGTGCACGTTGACGTCGACATAGAGGGGATCGATGTCCAGGAACAGGACGGCGGCCGGGTGCCGATCCCTGGCCAGGAAGTCGGCGTAGGCGCCGCGCAGGGCCCCTTGCAGCAGGCGATCCTTCACCGGGCGGCCGTTGACGAACAGATACTGATGCGCCGCATTGCCGCGCGAATAGGTGGGTAGGCCAGCATAGCCCGACAGGCGAACGCCGTCCCGCTCCTGATCGATCAACAGGGCGTTGGCCTCGAAGTCGCGGCCCAGCAGGGCGGACAGGCGTTTCAGCCGGCCCTCGTCGCCGGGGTGTTCGGCGGGCAGACGCAGGGTGACCTTGCCGTCCAGCGACAGGGTGAAGGCGACGGCCTCGTGCGCCATGGCCTGGCGCTTGATCTCCTCCGAGATGGCCATGGCCTCGGACCGTTCGGACTTCATGAACTTGAGCCGGGCGGGGGTGGCGTAGAAGAGGTCGCGCACCTCGACCCGCGCGCCGTGTGGGCCGGGGAAGGGGGCGGGGGCCAGGGGACGGGTCTCGCCGCCCTCGACCTGAATGGTCCAGGCCTCGGCTTCGTCGCGGGATCGGGTGGTGATCGACAGCCGGGCGACCGAGCCGATCGACGGCAGGGCCTCGCCCCGGAAGCCCAGGGTGTGGATGCGCAGCAGGTCCACGTCGCCGGCGTCGTCGGGCTCCAGCTTGGAGGTGGCGTGGCGTTCGATGGCGAGCGGCAGTTCGGCCTTGGGAATGCCCTTGCCGTCGTCGGCGATCAGGATGCGCGACAGGCCCCCGCCGTCGGCCTGGATCTCGATATTGCGGCCCCCGGCGTCCAGGGCGTTCTCGACCAGCTCCTTGATGGCGCTGGCCGGCCGCTCGACCACCTCGCCGGCGGCGATGCGGTTGACGGTTTCGGGGGAGAGGCGGCGGATGGGCATGAGGGCAGGAAGATAGGGGGCGCGGGGGATTCGCGCCACGCACTATCCTTTCCCTCTCCCGTTGGGAGAGGGTGGTCCGAAGGGCCGGGTGAGGGTCGGGCGGTGGGCCAGTTCGCAACACCGTGACCCTCACCCTTTCGCGCGAAGGCCGATCGCTGACGCTCTCGGGCGCTCAAGCCCTCTCCCAACGGGAGAGGGATCAGTCTTCGGTCTTCGGCTTTGCGGCCTTCTTAGCGGGGGCCTTCTTCGCGGCCGGTTTCTTGGCTGCGGCCTTTTTCGGGGCTGCGGCCTTCTTGGCGGCCGGGGCCTTCTTCTTGGGCGCGGCGCCGGCCTTGGCGGCGAGCAGGGGCAGGGCGTCTTCCAGGGTCAGGTCTTCGGGCGCCGTGCCTTTCGGCAGGGTGGCGTTGATCTTGCCGGACTTGACGTAGGGACCGAAGCGGCCGGCCATGACATGGATCGGTTCGCCCGTTTCCGGGTGGGCGCCCAGGTCCTTCAGCGGGGCCGTGGCGGCGCCGCGGCCGGGACGGCCGGCGCGCTTTTCGGCCAGCAGGGCGACGGCGCGGTTCAGACCGACCTCGAACACCTCGTCGATGTCCGAGACGTTCGCATAGGTGCCGGCGTGCAGGACGAAGGGTCCGTAACGGCCCAGGCCCGCCGTGATCATCTTGCCGTCCTCGGGGTGGACCCCGACCTCGCGCGGCAGGGCCAGCAGACGCAGGGCCTGGTCCAGAGACAGGGAGGCCGGCGACCAGCCCTTGGGCAGGGACGAGCGTTTGGGCTTTTCACCCTCGGGCGGCGTGATTTCGACATAGGGGCCGAAGCGGCCGATCTTCAACTGCACCGGCTGGCCGGTCTCAGGGTCGATACCCAGTTCGCGGTCGCCGCTCTCGGCCAAACCGTCTTCAGCCGACGGGCTGGCGACGGGGCGGGTGTATTTGCAGTCCGGATAGCGCTCGCAGCCGATGAAGGCGCCGAAACGGCTGGTCTTCAGGCTGAGTTGCCCGATGTGACACAGGGGGCATTCGCGCGGGTCCGAGCCGTCTTCCTTGGCCGGGAAGATGTGGGCGCCCAGGCTTTCGTTCAGGGCGTCCAGAATGGCCGTGGTGCGCAGTTCGCCGGCGGCCTGGGTCGCGGCGTGGAAGTCCGACCAGAACTCGCGCAGCAGCACCTTCCAGTCCAGCTGACCGGCCGACACCTCGTCCAGACGCGTCTCCAGAGCGGCGGTGAAGTCGTATTCGACCCATTTGCGGAAGAACTGCTCCAGGAAGGCCGTGACCAGCCGTCCCTTGTCCTCGGGATAGAAGCGGTTCTTGTCGACGCGGACATATTCGCGGTCGCGCAGGGTGGACAGGGTCGAGGCGTAGGTCGAGGGCCGGCCGATGCCCAGCTCTTCCAGCTTCTTGACCAGGGTGGCTTCCGAATAGCGGGGGGGCGGTTCGGTGAAATGCTGGTCGGTGCGGATGGCGTCGACCTTGGCCTTGGCGCCTTCCTTCAGGGCCGGCAGGCGGCTGGTGTCGTCGCTCTCGTCCTCTTCCGCGCCCTTCTGCTTCTCGTCGCGGCCTTCCTCATAGACGGCCATGAAGCCGTCGAAGGTGACCACCTGGCCGGTGGCGCGTAAGGCTGTCAGGCCGTCGGGCGTCTCGATATCGACCGTGGTGCGGTCCATGCGGGCTGCCTCCATCTGGGAGGCGACCATCCGTTTCCAGATCAGCTCATAAAGCCGCTGAAGATCGGATTCGAGGCGCAAGGAATCGGGGTGGCGGGCGATGTTTGTCGGCCGGATCGCTTCGTGCGCTTCCTGAGCATTCTTGGCCTTGGTCTTGTAATAGCGCGGTTCCTGCGGAACGAAGGCGGGGCCGAACGCCTGGCTGATGACCTCGCGCGCCTGGGCGATGCCCTCGGGCGTGGTCTGGACGCCGTCGGTCCGCATATAGGTGATCAGGCCGCCGGTCTCGTCCACGCCCTCATACAGTTTCTGCGCCGCCTGCATGGTGCGCTGGGCGCTGAAGCCCAGTTTGCGCGAGGCTTCCTGTTGCAGGGTCGAGGTGGTGAAGGGCGGGGCCGGGTTGCGGCGAACGGGCTTCTTCTCGACCGAGTTGATGGTGAAGTCGCCGGCGTCGATGGCCGCGCGGGCGGCGGCGGCGGTCGCCTCGTCCTTGATGTCCAGGCGCTGGATCCGCTTGCCCTCATGCTTGACCAGGCGGGCGGTGAAGGGCGGGCTGTCGGCGTTCAGGTCGGCCTCGATGGACCAGTACTCCTGGGCCTTGAACTTCTCGATCTCCATCTCGCGATCGACGACGATGCGCAGGGCGACGGACTGGACTCGGCCGGCCGAGCGGGCGCCCGGCAGCTTGCGCCAAAGGACCGGCGAGAGGGTGAAGCCGACCAGATAGTCCAGGGCGCGGCGGGCCAGATAGGCGTTCACCAGCTCCATGTCGATCTGGCGCGGGGCGGCCATGGCGTCGAGGACGGCGGACTTGGTGATGGCGTTGAAGGTGACGCGCTCGACGTGCGTGTCCTTCAGCACCTTCTTCTTGTTCAGCACTTCCAGCACGTGCCAGCTGATCGCTTCCCCTTCGCGGTCGGGGTCGGTCGCCAGGATGACGCGGTCGGCGCGCTTGGCGGCCTCGGCGATTTCGGACAGGCGTTTGGCGCCCTTGGCGTCGGCCTCCCAATGCATGGAGAAGTCGTCGTCGGGCAGGACCGAGCCGTCCTTCGACGGCAGGTCGCGGACGTGGCCGTAGGAGGCCAGGACTTCGAAGTCCGGGCCGAGATACTTATTGATGGTCTTGGCCTTTGCGGGGCTCTCGACGATGACGAGGTTCATATCTGTCCGGTCTCGGGAAGGGGCGCGAACGTGGTTGGAGCGGGGCCGTGTGTCAATCGCACCTGTCGTCTTACAGCCCAAGGTAGTTGTGTTTTAATGAAACGCGGTTAGATTGTGAGGCTGGCAACGGAGGCGATCATGGCGACGGCACACCCCCAATCGGCGAGCGCGCCGGAGTTCCGATCCGACATAGAGGCGGCGGCCTTTCCCACGCGGGAATACATCGGCGCCATGGCGCTGGAAATGGCCCGACTGGCGCGCGACGAGGGCGACGCCCGGCTGGCGGGGATGCTGGAACAGGTCGCGGGCGTGGCTGGCCACCCGCCGGCCTAGATGGACGCCAGCCCGCCGGGCAGCAGTTCGGCGCGGCCGGTCAGGCTGAGTTCCAGCAGGGCGGCGGCGACCTGGGAGACGGGCGTGTTCAGGGCGCGGGCGATCTCGTCGCGCGGCGTCGGGGTGGGCGAGAGCAGGGCGGCGACGCGGTCGAGGAAGGCGTCGTCGATGTCGCCGTCGAATCGCATCGGATCGGCCGCCGGCTCGCGCAGGGTGCGCAGGGTGTTGAAGGCGCGGTCGATGTCCTCGATCCCTTCGCACAGGATGGCACCCTGACGCAGCAGCTCGTTGGGGCCGCGCGCACGGGGATCCAGCGGCGAGCCGGGGACGGCGAAGACGTCGCGCCCCTGTTCGGCGGCGAGACGGGCGGTGATCAGGGAGCCGGACCTGATCTCGGCCTCGACCACAACGACCCCGCGCGACAGGCCCGAGATGATGCGGTTGCGGCGGGGGAAGTCGCGCGCCTGGGCGCGGGCGCCGACGGGACTTTCGGAGACGATGCAGCCCTGATCCGTCAGGCGGGCGTAGAGGTCGGCGTGTTCGGGCGGATAGATGTCGTTCACGCCGCCGCCCAGGACGGCGACGGCGCCGGTCTCCATGCTGCCTTCGTGGGCCGCGGCGTCGATGCCGCGCGCCATGCCCGAGACGACGACGTGGCCGGCCTGACCCAGCTGCTGCGCCAGGCCGCGCGCGATGCGTTGACCGCCGGCCGAGGCGATGCGGGCGCCGACGATGGCGACGCTGGGTTGGTTCAGCAGGTCGGCGCGGCCGCGCGTCCACAGGATGGGCGGGGGCGGATCCAGCGCGGCCAGCATTTCGGGATAGTCGCCGTCGCCCAGCACCAGCAGGCGGGCGCCGATGGCGTCGCCGGCGGCGAGCTCACGCTCGACCGCCTCGACAGGCGGGGGCGTGGAGGCGGCGCCGGACTTGCGCACCAGATCGGGCAGGGCGTCCAGCGCGCTGGCGGCGGAGCCGTAGCGGCCGAGGAGTTGGGCGAAGGCGACGGGACCGATGCGGTCGGTGCGGGCGAGCCGCAGCCGGGCGAAGCGTTCGGCCGGGCTCAGGCTCACGCTTTCTTGGCCCCGATGCGCGGTTCCTCGCCCTTCAGCAGCCGGGCGATGTTCTGGTGGTGACGCACCCAGATCAGGACGGCGGCGAAGACGGTCAGGGCGAGGATGGGCAGACCCACCGGCAGGCCGACCACAGCGAGCGGCAGCAGGGCCAGTAGCGGCGCGGTCGCCGCCGAGATCAGGGCCGCAAGCGACGAATAGCGGAACAGGAAGGCGGCGAGCAGCCAGACGGCGCCCGCCATCAGGCCCAGCGGCCAGGCGGCGGCGAGCAGCAGGCCATAGAAGGTGGCCACGCCCTTGCCGCCCTTGAAGCCCAGCCAGACGGGGAACAGATGGCCCAGGAAGGCCGCGCCGCCGGCGACGGCGCCCGCGACCTCGCTGTCGAACAGGTGGCGGGCGATCAGCAGGGCCACGGCGCCCTTGCCGGCGTCCAGCAACAGGGTGGCCAGGGCCAGATCCTTGCGGCCGGTGCGCAGCACATTGGTCGCGCCGATATTGCCGGACCCGATGTTGCGCACGTCGCCGGCGCCGGCGGCGCGGGTGATCACCACGCCGAACGGAATCGAGCCGAGCAGATAGCCGCCCAGCGCGACCAGCGCCAAGGTCCCGATCGCGGGGCCCACCAGATCCTGCACGTTGATTCGCTCCCCGCGTGTCGTTGCGGCAAAATGCGTCGGCGCGCGACGC
Source organism: Brevundimonas sp. (assembly GCF_046295075.1). GTDB lineage: Bacteria > Pseudomonadota > Alphaproteobacteria > Caulobacterales > Caulobacteraceae > Brevundimonas. The sequence continues at coordinate 111,223 of NZ_JBKBOC010000003.1, forward strand.
GGAGCAAGCGCGATCCGACCTCTTGACCCGACGATCGGCGCAGCGTCTGGTCCGCCCGCCTTGCCGGAGACTGTCATGACCCGAATCCCCGCCGCCGCCGCCGTGATCCTGCTGCTTTCTACGGCAGGTTGCGTCGGCGCGCCGCCTGTCCGTTCAACGCCTGTCGCAGGGCCGGCTTTGGCCGCCTATTTCGACTGCGTGCGGGACGGCGGCGTGGCGATCTCGGCGCACCGGGCGGTCTCGGCCATGGATCAGCCAGAAAACTCCATCGCCGCCATCGAGGCGACCGGACGGGCCATTCCCAATGCGATCCTGGAGCTGGACGTCGTTCTGACCAAGGACCGGCATCTGGTGCTGATGCATGACGAGACGATGGAGCGGACCACCACCGGGCGCGGGCGGGTCGCGGACCTGACCCTGGCGCAGGTGAAACAGGCGCGGCTGAAGGCGTCGAACGGCGCCCTGACCCGCGCCGCGCCGCCGACCCTGGGCGAGGCGCTGGACGCCGCCGGGCGCGTCGGGGGCATCGCCAGCATCGACCTGAAACCCGCCGACGGCGAGACGACCGTCGATCTGTCGCGGGCGGTGATCGATCAGGTGCGCCAGTCGCGGGCGTCAAACCGGGTGATCCTGATCACCTATAACGAGGCTGATGCGCGGGCGGTGGCGGCCATGGCGCCGGAGATGATGATATCGGCCGGACTGAGCGGCGTGGACGACCTGCAGGGGCTGAACGCCCCGCAGATCCTGGCCTGGACCGGCACGCGCGAGGAACGGCCGGCCCTGTGGCGCGCGCTGCGCGAGGCCGGGGTCGAAGTCCAGTTCGGCACCCTGGGCCGGGAAGGCGTGCGCCGCGACGACCTATACGCCGCCGACGGCGACGTGTCGGAATACCGCGACCTGGCGCGCCAGGGCGTGACCGTGATCGCCACCGACACGCCGCTGGCGGTCAAGTCGGTGCTGGGCGCCGAGCTGGCCAAGGCGGCGACGTGCGAGCGAGTGCGCTGAACAACATATCCGTCACCCTCGGGCTCGTCCCGAGGGCCTACGGTTGGGCTGTCGTCAGCCTCAACCCTGCTGCTCCGGCCCATGCCGCCAGACGGGCGGTGCGTTCCAGATAAGTGAGAGATCGTCCCAGTTCGGATTGTCGCGCTCGATCAGATTGATCTTCCAATCTCGCAGATAGCGTTTGATCGCCTTCTCGCGTCGGATCGCGCTGACAATCAGCTCGTGAGGTTCGAACCAGACCAGGCGTTTGAGGTCGTGATCCTTCGTAAAGCCGGGGATTGCGCCCACCTGATGTTCGCTGACGCGCCGGTACAGATCGCTGGTCACGCCGACATACAGAGTGCCGCGTATGCCGTTCGTCATGATGTAGACGGCGACCAAGCCTCGTTCCATGAGCGGAGTGTTGTCAGGCGTGGGCCCTCGGGACAAGCCCGAGGGTGACGGGGTTTTTTGAGTTCAGTGAACCTTGCGACCGCCGACCCAAGTTCCGATCACCTTGCCCTGGAGCCTGCGGCCGTCGAACGGGGAGTTCTTGGATTTGGAGTGCAGGGCGTCGGCGTCGATGATGACGGGGGCGCCGAGGTCGAACAGGACGAGGTCGGCGGGCGCGCCTTCCGCCAGCACCCCGGCGTCGAGGCCCAGCAGCGCCGCCGGTCCCTGGGTCAGGGGCCGCAGCACGTCCAGCAGGTCCAGCCCGTCCTCGTGGTGCAGGGTCAGGGCGGCGGGCAGCAGGGTTTCCAGGCCGATGGCGCCAGGCGCGGCCTCGGCGAAGGGGCGGCGCTTGTCCTCGGCGGGGGCGGGGGCGTGGGCCGAGGTGATGACGTCGATCAGTCCGTCGCGCACGGCCTCGATCAGGGCCTGGCGGTCGGCTTCGGAGCGCAGCGGCGGGTCCAGGCGGTAGAAGGTGCGATAGTCGCCTATGTCCACCTCGTTGAAGCACAGGTGGTTGATCGAGACGCTGACCGCGACCTCCAGCCCCTTGGCGCGGGCGCGCGCCAGGGTCTCCAGCGCGCCCTCGGTCGAGATCTGATCGACCAGGAACCGGGCGCCGGTCTGTTCGACCAGGGCCAGGTCGCGCTCCAGCCCGATCCGCTCGGCGATGGCCGGGCTGCCGGACAAACCCAGGCGGGTGGCCAGTTCGCCAGAGGCGGCGACGGCCCCCTCGGTCAGCCAGGGATCGGACGGGCGGCAGGCGATCAGGGCGTTGAAGGCGGCGGCGTAGCTCATCACCCTTTGCAGGGTGCGGCTGTTGACGATGACCTTGTCGCCGTCGGTGAAATACAGGGCGCCGGCTTCGTCCATCAGGCCGATCTCGGCCATCCGCTGGCCGTCCAGGGCCTTGGTCGCCGCGCCGGCCGCCCGGACATTGACCAGGTTCAGAGCGGCGCCGCGCCGCTGGATGAAGTCGATCATCGCCGGGTCGTCGACGGCGGGGTCGGTGTCGGGCTGGACGACGATGGTGGTCACACCCCCGGCCGCGGCGGCCAGGCTGGCGGACTTCAGCGTCTCCTTGGGCTCGGCGCCCGGTTCGCCGGTCTTGACCCGAATGTCGATCAGGCCGGGCGCGAGGCACAGGCCGTCCGCGTCGATCACCTGATCGGCGGCGAGATCCGGCACCGCGCCGTGGATGACGCGGACGATGCGGCCGTGCTCGATCAGGACGCCGCCGGGACCGTCATAGTCGGTGGCGGGGTCGAGCAGGCGGGCGTTGACGATTGCGATCGTGCTCATTCCCGTCACCCTCGGGCTTGTCCCGAGGGCCCACGGCGGAGGCGGCTCGGCTGTTGGATGGCGGAGACTGAGCGGCGGGCGCTCGTGTGGCGGACAGGTGGGCCCTCGGGACAAGCCCGAGGGTGACGGATGTTTTTGCGGTCCATCACTTGTCCCCCCAACGGGCGGAGAGGGAGGCCAGCACGGCCATGCGGGCGGCGACGCCCATCTCGACCTGATCCTGGATCAGGGAGACGTCCAGATCGTCGGCCACGTCGGAATCGATCTCGACGCCCCGGTTCATCGGCCCAGGGTGCATGACCCGGGCCCCCGGCTTGGCCCAGGCCAGCTTCTCGCGGTCCAGGCCCCAGAAGCGGAAATATTCGCGGGTCGAGGGCACCAGGGCGCCGGCCATCCGCTCCAGCTGAAGTCGTAGCATCATGACCACGTCGCAGCCGGCCAGCCCCTCGCGCATGTCGTGGAAGACCTCGCAGCCCCAGCGGTCGGCGTCGCCGGGCACCAGGGTCGGCGGGCCGATCAGGCGCACCCGCGCGCCCATCATCTGCAGCAGGGCGACGTTGGAGCGGGCCACGCGGCTGTGGGTGATGTCGCCGCAGATGGCGACGGTCAGGCTGGTCACGTCGCCGAAGGCGCGACGCATCGACAGCAGGTCCAGCAGGGCCTGGGTTGGGTGTTCGTGGCGGCCGTCACCGGCGTTGACGACGGCGCAGCCGACCTTCTGGCTCAGCAATTCCGCCGCGCCCGAGGCCGAGTGGCGGATGACCAGAATGTCCGGCTTCATGGCGTTCAGCGTGACCGCCGTGTCGATCAGGGTCTCGCCCTTCTTCACCGACGACGATCCGACCGGCATGGTCACCACATCGGCGCCCAACCGCTTGGCCGCGATCTCGAACGAGGAACTGGTGCGGGTCGAGTTCTCGAAGAACAGGTTCACGACCGTGCGCCCGTGCAGCAGGTCCAGCGCCTTGGACGACTGACGATTGAAGTCGACGAAGGCGTCGCCGAGATCCAGCAACTGCGGCGTCACGAACGGATTGAGGTCCGACGCGGCCAAGAAGTGGGGTTTCGGGAACGGGACCAGCCGATCGCGGATGGTCTGGTCGGTGACGTCTGAGGGCTGGGTCATCGAGACGCGGCTATAGGCGTGACTCGGCCTGAACGCGAGTCAGACGAAATGGAACAACGCCAGAAGGATGGGGATGACCACGGCGCTGCCCACGGTGGTCAGGGCGATGACACCGGCGATCAGGGGCGCGTCGCCGCCCATCTGACGCGCCAGGATATAGGAGGCGGCCGAGCCGGGCGCGGCCCCGCAGATCAGGGCGATGCCCTGGGCCAGGCTGTCGCCGCCCAACGCCCAGGCGATGAACCACATCAGCGGCGGCATGACGCCCAGCTTGACCAGGGTCACGGCGGCGATGGTGGTGCGGCTTCGCTTGACCTCGGCAAACGAAAGCCCCGCCCCGGCGACGATCAGGCCCAGCGGCAGGGCGGCGGCGCCCAGCAGATCCAGCGCGTCCGACAGGCCTGGGATCAGGGGCACGCCCAAAAGGTTCAGCGCCAGTCCGATCAGGCAGGCCAGCAGGATGGGATTGGCGAGCATCGACTTCGCCAGCCCCAAGGCCGACGGTTCGCGCCGCAACGACCCCCATTTGGCCAGCACAGCGACACAGGCGATATTGGTGACGGGAATGATGAAGGCGATGGCGACGGCGGCAAGCGCGGTGCCCTCTGAGCCATAGACCGACTGGATCACCGGCACGAAGACGAAGCTGTTCCAGCGGATCACCCCCTGGAAGACGCTGGTGTAGGCCGGGCCGTCCAGGGTGATCAGGGGCTTGGCCGCCAGGGTCGCCGCCGCCACGATCAGCGTCGCCCCCACCGCCGCCGCGCCCGCGACCGTCGCCCCGCCGCCGGCCAGGTCCGCGTGCCAGATCGCGGGGATCAGGAAGCTGGGATAGAAGATGTTGATCGACAGCTTCTCGATCGGCCGCCAGGCCTCGTCGGGCAGGAAGCCGGATTTTCGGAGCCCATAACCCAGGGCGATCATCAGAAAGACCGGCAGGACGCCGGCGATCAGGGCCGTCAAACCCAGGTCGCCTGATCCCGCACCCGATCCAGCGCCCCTTGCAGAATCCAGGCGGCGGCGGTGCGGTCCACGACCTGGGCCCGGCGCTTGCGGTTCAGGTCCAGGTCCTCGATCAGAAACCGCTCGACCGCGCTGGTGGATAGCCGCTCGTCCCAGAAGGCGACGTTGATGGGCCGCAGCCGCTCCAGATTGCGGGCGAAGGCGCGGCACGACTGGGCGCGGGGGCCTTCGGTCCCGTCCATATTGGCGGGCAGGCCGATCACCAAGGCCGAGACCTTGCGATGGGCCATCAGCTTGAACAGCTGTTCGGCCTCCAGGGTGAACTTGGACTTGCGGATCAGTTCCAGCGGCGAAGCGATCAGACGCGTGGCGTCCGACACGGCGACGCCGATGGTCTTCTCGCCCAGATCCAGCCCCATCCACGGCGTGTCGGGCGGGCAGGCGGCGGGCAGGTCGAGGAGGTCGAGAACGGGCACGGCCTGCGGTTAGGACCGGCGCGGCCTGAAGTCAAAGGCGATGAGTTGAGGAAGCGGCGTCAGGGCCGACAATCGCGGCTGTAGGCTTCGTCGTAGGGCTTGTCGAAACAGGCCAGGAAGCCGTCGAGGACATCAAGGTTGAGCGGCCAGCTCAGTTCGCGGCCATATCGAGCTTTGAACTCCGCCGCACCCTCTTCGAACCCTTCGGGAGGCGGAATGGCCGAAAGACGGTCGCGGGCGGCTTGCAACGCGGCGCGGTCCTTGAGCAGGAAGGCCACCGTTCCGATCGCATAGTCCGCCTTACCGTCGCCGATGGGATCAGGACTGACCCCCGCCAGCAGCAGCCGCACGGCGTGATCCGTCTGGCCCAAGGCGGCTCGGACTTGGCCCTCGTGCCAATAGTTGGTGTGAAGCTGGTCGCTGGTCATGTCTCTCCAGCGCGCCTTGCGATAGGCGGCCAGAAGCTCAACGGCAGTGTCGCGGCATTCGCGCCTGTTCCCGAGCGGACGCCAGCCTCCCTCCATGTCCTGATCGAAAGCTTGAGGCGACAGGGCCAGCATCGCCTCCCTGTCATAGGTGCAGGGCGTGGGCGCGGGGGCAGACTGCAGGACGGCGGCTGCGATAGCGGCGAGGAACATGGCGTGCCCTGTAGTTGCGCGAAACCAAAGCAAGACGTGTGACTGTGGCGTCAATGCGGCCGGACGTTTGGCGCTCGCCGCCCATGCCGCATCTCGTCCTGCTGAGGCGCAGAACCTGTCGGCGGAGCGACATGGCAGGCCCGGAATTTATTTGTCCATCATGCCGATGTACGGCGCGGCAAGGCTTTAAGGCGCATTTTGCGTGCCCAACCCATCGGCCTTCCTGGCGCAGCTATAGTGTCCGGTCGTAAACGCGGGAGGGTGCGATGAGGTGGATTTGGCAGGTTTGGCGCGTTTGGCGCTTTGTCACCCTGTTTTCACGCCAAGGCGCCCGGCGCGACCTGGGTACAGGCGAACACCGCCTCGTTCTTGTGCATCCGCGCCTGTGCCGCTAATCCCGCCCACTAGACCCCTTTATCGACGTGCATTGGAGGGCCGCATGGCCATCGACGCTGCGACGGTGCGCAAGGTTGCGCATCTCGCCCGCATCAAGACCCCCGAGGATCGGCTGGAGCCGCTGGCCCAGGAGCTGAACGGCATCCTGCAGTGGATCGAACAGCTGAACGAGGTCGATGTCGACGGCGTCGAGCCCATGACCTCGAACGTCGCCCAGCCCCTGCGCCTGCGCGAAGACGTGGTCACCGACGGCGGCAAGATCGACGCCGTCCTGTCCAACGCCCCGAAGTCGGCTGACGGCTTCTTCGTTGTGCCCAAGGTGGTGGAGTGACGCTCTCTCTTTCCCCGTCACCCTCGGACTTGTTCCGAGGGCCCACGGCGGGTTCGAACGGCGGCGTCTGCCGTCAAGGCGCGGCGGATGCGGCGCAATGGACCCTCGGGACAAGCCCGAGGGTGACGGATTTTGGGTTTGGCGCGAATGTCTGATCTTACGAAACTGAGCCTCAAGGCGGCTGTGGACGGCCTGAAGTCGAAGGACTTCTCGTCCCAGGAAATCACCCAGGCCTTCCTGACCAAGATCGAGGCCGCCAATCCGACCCTGAACGCCTATGTTGAGGTGACGGCGGACAAGGCCATGGACATGGCCCGCGCCTCGGACGCCCGCATCGCCGCGGGCGAGGGCGGGGTGCTGGAAGGCGCGCCGCTGGGCATCAAGGACCTGTTCTGCACCGAGGGCGTCCAGACCACGGCCGGCTCCAACATGCTGCGCGGCTTCGTGCCGCCGTATGAATCGACCGTCACCGCCAATCTGTGGCGCGACGGGGCGGTCATGCTGGGCAAGCTGAACATGGACGAATTCGCCATGGGCTCGTCCAACGAGACCTCGGCCTTCGGTCCGGTCAAGAACCCGTGGAAGTCGACCGGCTCCAACGCCGATCTGACGCCGGGCGGGTCTTCGGGCGGTTCGGCATCGGCCGTCGCCGCTGACCTGTGCCTGGCCGCCACCGCGTCCGACACGGGCGGCTCGATCCGCCAGCCCGCCGCCTTCACCGGCACGGTCGGGATCAAGCCCACCTATGGCCGCGCCAGCCGGTTCGGCATGGTGGCCTTCGCCAGTTCGCTGGACCAGGCCGGACCGATCACCAAGACGGTCGAGGATGCGGCCCTGTTGCTGCAATCCATGTGCTCGTTCGACGCCAAGGATTCGACCAGCCTGGACGTCCCGACGCCCGACTGGACCGCTTCTGTCGGCAAGTCGGTCAAGGGCCTGCGCATCGGCGTGCCGCGCGAATATGTCGTGGACGGCATGCCCGCCGAGATCCAGGCCCTGTGGGACCAGGGCGTGGCCTGGCTGAAGGACGCCGGTTGCGAGATCGTCGAGATCAGCCTGCCGCACACCAAATACGCCCTGCCGACCTATTATATCGTGGCCCCAGCTGAGGCCTCGTCCAACCTGGCCCGTTATGACGGAATGCGGTTCGGGCACCGGGCGGATCAGTTCAGCTCGCTGGACGACCTTTACGCCACCTCGCGCGCCGAGGGCTTCGGCAAGGAGGTCCAGCGTCGCCTGACCATCGGCGCCTATGTGCTGTCGGCCGGCTTCTACGACGCCTATTATGTCCGTGCACTGAAAGTCCGTCGCCGCATCGCCGAGGACTTCGACAATGTCTGGGGCCAGGTGGACGCCATCCTGACGCCGTCGACGCCGTCGGCTGCGTTTGCGCTGGGCGACAAGCAGATTGACCCGCTGACCATGTATCTGAACGACGTCTTCACGGTGACGACCAATCTGGCCGGCCTGCCGGGCATCTCGGTGCCGGCAGGCGTGGATGCCGGCGGGTTGCCGCTGGGCCTCCAGATCATCGGCAAGGCGCTGGACGAGGCCACGGTCTTCCAGGTCGGCGCGGCGCTGGAACGCGCTGCGGGCTTCACGGCCAAGCCGGGCAAGTGGTGGTAGTTTAAAGACCCCTCTCCCAGAGGGAGAGGGAGGGGCCCGCGCCGCAGGCGTGGGAGGGTGAGGGGTTACGGTCTGGAAGGGGTGGCGAAGGTGGCTAGGCGTCCAAACCGTAACCCCTCACCCTTTCGCCTTGCCGATCGCTTCGCTCTCGGAGGCTCAAGCCCTCTCCCTCTGGGAGAGGGGTGACGATGCAGGAGCGGGCGGGATTTGCGCGTGGACTTCGGCGACGCGAGACCCATGCTGAGAAGCTGCTGTGGAAGTCGCTGCGGGGCGGACGGCTGGACGGGTTGAAGTTTCGCCGACAGCATTCGGTCGGACGCTATTTCGCTGATTTCGCCTGTGAGTCCGCGCGTCTTATCGTCGAACTGGACGGCGGGGTTCACGATCAGGACGACACCCACCTGAACGACCATGTTCGGCAGCAGGAGATCGAAGCCTTGGGCTGGTTCGTGCTGCGGTTTCGCAATGAGCAGGTCACGGTCGCGCTGGATACTGTTCTGAATGCGATATGCGCCCAGGCGCGAACGGCAGGCGCCGTAGGCCCTCACCCTCCCGTCGCCTGAAAGCCACGGGAGGATGAGGATGGATTTACTCGGCCGGGAGCGCCTTCAGGTCGGTGTCGATGGCGGTGATCTTGGCGTCGGTGATGTTGCCCTGGGAGTAGGGGGCGATCTGGCGCAGTGTCATGGCCTTGAACTGTCCGTAAGCGGGGTGTCTGTCGAGGCCGGGCAGGTGCTTGTCCAGGACCGCCTTGGTCGCGGGGTTTGCGACCAGGGCTTCGATGGTGCTGTCGATGGTCGGATGGGCGGCGTGATTCTCGTGCTCTGGCGCGGGCGAAGTCGTCGGACTCGGGGCAGGCGCGGTCTGGGCCGAGGCGGCGCCGGCCAGCAACAGGGAGGCCGCAGCGGCGGCGGCGAACAGGGTCTTGGTCATCGAAATCTCCGTTGAGAGGCGGAAGTTGATCGCCTTTCGCGACATCATCAAGACAGCCCCCTTTCTCGCCGCCGAGGACGGCGCTAGGACGAAGCCATGACCGACACTGTTTCGAACGCGAAAACGATCAAGGGCCGCACCGGCGATTGGGAAATCGTCATGGGGCTGGAGATACACGCCCAGGTGGCCTCCAAGGCTAAGCTCTTCTCCGGCGCCGCCGTCGGCTTCGGCGCGGGACCGAACGAACAGGTCTCGCTAGTGGACGCCGGCTTCCCCGGCATGCTGCCGACGCTGAACAAGCACTGCGTCGAACAGGCGGTGAAGACCGGCTTGGGCCTGCGCGCCCAGATCAACAAGCGCAGCCAGTTCGACCGCAAGAACTACTTCTATCCCGACCTGCCGACCGGCTATCAAATCAGCCAGCTCTATTATCCGATCGTCGGCGAAGGCGTGGTCGAGGTGGAGGCCGAGGACGGCAGCTTCTTCAACGTCGGCATCGAGCGGCTGCACCTGGAGCAGGATGCGGGCAAGCTGATCCACGACCTGTCGCCGACCGAAAGCTATGTCGATCTGAACCGGGCCGGCACGGCGCTGATGGAGATCGTCTCGCGCCCCGACCTGCGCACGCCGGAAGAGGCGGTCGCCTACGTCAAGAAGATCCGGACCATCCTGATCTATCTGGGCACCTGCGACGGCGACATGGAGAAGGGCAACCTCCGCGCCGACGTCAACGTCTCGGTCTGCCGCGCAGGGAACTACAAGAAGTTCAAGGCGAGCGGCGACTTCAGCTTCCTGGGCACGCGCTGCGAGATCAAGAACGTCAACAGCTTCCGCTTCATTTCTCAGGCGATCCAGTATGAGGCGCGCCGCCAGATCGAGATTCTGGAGGACGGCGGCTCTATCACTCAGGAGACGCGCCTGTACGACCCGACGGCCGGCGAGACGCGCTCGATGCGGTCCAAGGAAGAGGCGCAGGACTATCGCTATTTCCCGGATCCGGACCTGCTGCCGCTGGATCTGGAAGAGGCTTGGATCGCGGAGATCAAGGCGTCCCTGCCTGAGCTCCCGGACGAGAAGCGCAAGCGCCTGATGAGCGAGTATGGCCTGTCCCAGTACGACGCCATCGTGCTGATCTCCGAACAGGCCAAGGCCGATTATTTCGAGGCCGCCGCGAAAGGCCGCGACGCTAAGCTGGTGTCCAACTGGGTCACCAACGAGATCTCGGCGCGTCTGACGGCTGACCACAAGGACTTCAGCGAGAACACGCTGCCGGCGGCGTATGTGGCGCAACTGGTCGAGCTGATCGAGACCAACGTCATCTCGTCCAAGATCGCCAAGGAGGTCTTCGATCACGTCTGGAACGGCGAGGGCTCGCCGGCCGAGGTGGTCGAGAAGCACGGTCTGAAACAGGTCACCGACACCGGCGCCATCGAGAAGGCGGTCGATGAGATCATCGCCGCCAACCCGGACAAGGCGGCGGCCGTGGCCGACAAGCCCCAGGCCATCGGCTGGTTCGTCGGTCAGGTCATGAAGGCCACGGGCGGCAAGGCCAATCCGGCGGCGGTCAACGACATCCTGAAGGCCAAGCTGGGTCTTTGATGCTTGGGGGCTGCGGCCCCCAAACCCCCAGCTGGTCGCTAACGCTCGCGACGCGGTCGCTCGCTGCTTGAGCGACGCGTTCAACTGAAAAGGCCCCGCAGATCGCTCTGCGGGGCCTTTTCAGTTCCGGGCTCAGGCCGACGGCGGCGTGGGCGGGGTCGGCGGTTCGGGGGGAGCCGGCGGTGCGGGCGGGACCGGCGCATCCGGATCGGTGGGCTCCGTGGGCTCGGGGGGCGGCGGCGGCGCAGGTTCCTCGACGGGCGGGGGAGCCGGCGGCGCGGGCGGTGTTGGGGCGTTCGGATCCCACGTCGGCGGGGGAGCGGGATTTTGCGGCGTCTGCTGGTCGACCGGCGGGGGCGGCGGGGGAGGCGCGGTCGGGGCTTGCTGAGCCGTCGCGGCGCCGGCCAGCAACAGCGAGGAGGCCAGGGCGGTCAAGGCGATCTTCATGGGGAAATATCCTTTACGAGAAATGGCGTCTTGAAGGCGTTCGGGCGTCGTCGGGGAGGGCGACGACGAGCAGGCTCGGACCCTAACGAGGCCGTTTTTCGTCCCCGGTTCGTGGAGTAGTTCAGGGGCCTGGATGCTTGAGGACGTCTTTGGAACATCTGGCGAAACACGTGCGCACCGGGTCGTGGATACATGCCGATGCAGTCGTGCATGAGGTCGCGGCGCAGCCTTCCAAGGTCACGGCAGGGCCATGGTTGGGCGTTCGGAGACGCGCGAAAGACCGAAAAAAGCCCGACGGCCGGGGGCCGTCGGGCTGAAGCTTCGAAATCGTCAGGCGGTCACCAGCGCCAAGCGTCACGGATGACGTCGACAATATAGCCGTCGTATTCGTCGATCAGATAGATGGTGTTGTCGACGGAAACCCAGCGCGTGCCCTCGGGCGGATAGCCCAGGCCATAGGTGCGCCAGTCGTTCAACTGATAGCGCCAGAAGGTGTCGGGCAGATACTGGCCGACCGACCAGGTGCGGTTCCAATACGAGCGCGGGACGCTGTAATAGCCCCAGCCCGGCGCGAAATAGAAGCCGGCGCGGACGCCGCTGTAGCCTCTGAAGCGGTTGTCGTTCCTCCACCAATCCGAGCGGTGGTTGCGATAGAATTCACGCCGCCACTGGTCGCCGTTGAAGCGCTGGCGGAACTCGCGGTGCTGGCGATCGCGGTCGCGGCCGTTGTTCCAGCCCGAGCCGGGGCGGTCAGGACGTTGACCGCCGGCGTTGGGACGGTCGGGCCGGTTCCATTCGCTGCCGGGACGATCCGGGCGTTGGCCGCCAGTGCTGGGGCGATCAGGACGGTTCCATCCGCCGTCAGGACGGCCGGGGCGTTGGCCGCCCGTATTGGGGCGGTCAGGCCGGTTCCAGCCACCCTCTGGCCGGTCGGGGCGTTGACCGCCGGTGTTGGGACGGTCGGGGCGGTCAGGCCGGTTCCAGCCACCCTCTGGCCGGTCGGGGCGTTGACCGCCGGTGTTGGGACGGTCGGGGCGGTCGGGACGGTCCGGGCGTTGGCCGCCCGTGTTCGGACGGTCCGGCCTGTTCCAGCCGCCTTCGGGCCGTTCGGGACGTTGGCCGCCAGTGTTCGGACGATCAGGACGGGTCCAGCCGCTGGGGCGGTCGCCGCCGGTCTGGGGCCGATCCGGCCGTGCGCCGGTTGTCGGGCGCTCCGCTTGGCCCGTGCTGGTCTCGGGACGGCTCGGGCGAGACGGACGCGGCCGCTCGGATTGTTCCGGGGCCGAAGCTATAGGACGCGACGGACGGTTCTCGCGTGAAATCTGGGGACGCTGCGGACGGTCGGCGTCGCGGCTCGGACGTTCACGACGGGGCTGGTCTTGCTGTTCCTGGGCCAAGGCCTGGACGGGCGCCGCGAGCGGGCCGAAGACGGCGGCGATGGCGGTGAAAGCCATCAGGAGGCGTTTCATGGTCTTTGGTTCCTGCACGCCGGTTCTCCGGCGGCTTGAGGTGATGATCGACCGTTGGCGATGAACCCAGGCTGAACATCGTTCGCAATCAAGGCTCTGCCTGAAAAACAGAACCCCGCAGACAAGGCCTGCGGGGTCCGAGACGTCGATCTTTCGCGCGGTCTAATAGACGCCAGACAGGACGCTGGCGATCAGGCCGCTGGCGACGGCGATCAACAGGATGTCGTTGCCAGCGTGGACGTAACGATAGCCGCGGGGGGCTTGGCGAAGGCCGTAAACGTAAGGGTCGCGCACATAGTAGCTGCGATACTGGTGGGGCAGGTAGCCGCCCGTGCGCCAGCGATAGCCGCTGTAGCGTGGCTCGACGCGGTAGTAGCCGTAGCTGGGCGCGTACCAGTAGCCCGCTCGCGGACCATTGTAGCCGCGGAAGTCGGAGCGCCCGCGCCACCAGTTGCTGTTGTTGCGGTCCCAGCGGTCGTTGCGGAAGTCGCGGCGGTCGTCACGGCGTTCGTCGCGATAGTCACGACGGTCGTCGCGGCGGTCCTGACGATAGTCCTGGCGATTGTCGTAACGGCCGTTGCGCCAGTCGCGGTTGTCGTCGCGGCGTTCCTGACGGAAATCGCGGCGGTCGTCGCGACGATCCTGGCGATATTCGCGGCGGTCGCGATCCTGCGCCTGGACGAGCATCGGCACGGCCGTGGTCGACAGGGCGATGGCGACGACGGCGGCCTTGGTGAGGCGGTTCATCTTCGTGCTCCATTCTGGGCCGCCGACGGAGATGCCGAACCGACCCGTTAATGACGTTCAAGGTCGGATTGTGCGCCTGAACGCCCGCTGAACGATCGCGTCAGGTTTGCACGGCCGCGTCGCGGCGGGCGTCTGCGCGGTGCGGGTAGTCGTAAACGAAAGATTTCCGAGAGATTTCCGAAGCCTGAATCCCGCCGGAAGTATTCATTCCTGCTTTACTGAAAAGTCCGCACGGCCCATTCGCCCGTTAACTTTAACTTCAAACCACGGGTATTTGATGGCGTCTCAGAGGCGGGCCCAGAATGGCGCCCGATCAGGAGATACGGTGATGACCGCGCAAGAATTGGCGCACGACCTGCAGGCCCCGCAAGACGGTCTGCCGCTGCCGACCCCGGACATGTCCGGCGACGACCTGTTCAAACTGGGCATGATGTATTCGGCCGGATCGGGCGGGTGCCCGATGGACCGTGTGTCCGCCCACATGATCTTCAACCTGGCGGCCATGAAGGGCTCGATCGAGGCGCGCGTTTATCGCCGCGAGATGAGCATGGAGATGGAGCGCGAGGAGATCGCCGAGGCCCAGAAGGCCGCGCGACGCTACATCGACCAGGGCGTGGTTCAGCTGGTCGCCTGAAGCAACCCGTTCAGAACTGCGCGAAACCGCTGCCGTTCGATCCGTTGATCGAATAGCTGAAGCCGATGGGCAGGGCGGCGCGCACCTGGGTGAAGAAGGCCGCCAGTTCGCCCAGGGTCGAACGCGGCACGAAGATGATGTCGCCCCGGCGCAGGGGAACGACCTCGCCGCGACGCGGACGCAGGTCAACGACGCGCATCATGCGCGACCCGCCCGGACCGCGACGGATCAGAGCCACGCTGTCCTGGCGTGACGTGGGCGCGAAGCCGCCGGCCTGGATGACCGCCTGATAGGCGTCCAGATCGCCGATCATTTCGAAGACGCCCGGCGTGCGAACCTCGCCGTCGACCCAGACACGGATCGGGCCGGCCTGGCGCAAGGTCACCTCGACCGTCGGCCGCACCAGTTGCGGCGCATAGGCGGCCGAGACGACCTGCTGCAGCTGGGGCAGGGTGCGATCCGCCGCCATGACCGATCCGATCAGGGGCAGGGCGATCCGGCCGTCGGGGCCGATCCTTACCGTGCGGGTCAGTTCCGAGGCCGTGGGCGTGGCCACCTCGATCTCGTCGCCGGGATAGAGCAGATATTCCGGCTCCTGATCCGTCCAGTCGGCGAAGGGAATATCGGGGAAGTCGCCGTTCATCGGGCGTTCGACGCGCTGCGGGCCGCTGGCGCACGCCGCCAATGAGGCGGCGAGGGAGGCTGAACCCAGGGTCAGCAGGAACAGGCGGCGATCTGACAGCATGAGAATCGGTCGGCCTCGACGAGGAGATTTGAGGCAACCTCGCCGGTTATGGGTAATCATCGGTTAACGCCGGTGGGCGAAGGGTGGCGAGAACAAGCCTTTCAAGGGATTCGGCCCGCTCTATGCGTTCCACGGCACACGTCACGGCAAGACCACGCTACGGCGTGCTGGACGTCATCGGCCTGCTGTTCCGCGAGCTGTTGCTGATGATCGTGGTCTTCGTCGTGATCCTGGCGCTGGGCGTCGCGGCGGCCATGACGCTGAAGAAGAGCTATACCGCCACCGGATCGGTCTTCGCCGGGGTGGGGCAGGAATACGTCTATCAGCCGCGCGTCGGCACGGCCGAGCGGGGCCAGGCGCCGCAGGGCGACGAGGTCGCCAACTCCGAAGCCGCCATCCTGGGATCGGGGGCGGTGCGTCAGAAGGTGGTGGAGGCCCTGGGGCCCGCCGCCATCCTGGGCGAGGCGCCCAAGGGCGGTCCGGAAAAGGCCGAGGCCGCCGCGCGGCGTGTAATCGGAACAAGCCTGGACATCGCCACCGCGCCGGGCAGCGCCGTGATCCGCCTCAGCTACAAGGCCGGCGATCCCGAGCAGGCGGCGCGGGTGCTTAACACCATCATCGAACAGTATCTGGTCTATCGCCGCGAGGTGTTTCAGGACAAGACGCCGGCCATCGCCAGCCAGCGCGTCGCCTTCGAGGACGAGCTGGGCAACGCCGACCGCGCCTATGAAAACTTCCTGATGTCCAACGACATCGGTGATTTCGCGGCGGCCAAGGCGACGCTGGCGGCGACCTATCAGACGATCTTCACCGACCGGATGTCGACGCAGAGCCTGTTGAACCAGACCAGCCAACGGCTGAACACCCTGGTCGCGCAGCAGGCGGGCACGCCGGCGGAAGTGGCCCTGCAGCAGGATCTGAACATTTCGGCCCAGGATCAGGTGCTGCAACTGCGCACAGAGCGCGAGCAACTGCTGTCGCGCTATCAGCCCGACGCCCAGCCGGTGAAGGATATCGAGGCCCGGATCAACCAGCTTCAGGCCTATGTCGCGACCGGTACGGCCGTGGGCGCCAAGGAGGTCCGCACCGGGCCGAACCCCGTCTGGACCGAGCTGGAGACGACGCGGATCAATACGCGGGCCGAGCGGGACTCGCTGGCGGCGCGGCTGGCGGTCCTGGATCGGCAACTGAACGATATTCGCGCCCGCCAGACGCGGCTCACCGCGCTAGAGTCCGAGAACTCGACCCTGGCCGGCAATCGCGAGGTGCTGAGCGCCTCGATCCGCGAGTTCCAGCAGCGCGAGACCCAGAGCCGCGCTGACAACGCCCTGGTCGCCGCCGGCGCCGACAATGTCACCGTGATCGAACGCGCCCAGCCGCCCTCAACAGGCAAGAGCCTGAAGATTCCGCTGCTGGCGGCGGTCTTTTTGTTCGCGGGCTTCACGGCCCTGTGCGTCGGTCTGTTGCGGGTGTTCACGCGGCGGGGCTTCACGACGCCGGCCTCGATGAGCCGGACGCTGGACATGCCGGTTCTGGCCGTCGCGCCCGCCAAGGCGGCGTAGCGAAAGCCGTGCTAGGCTGAGGGCTTAGGGAGCGCCTTGGCGATTCGATGGTCGATCTGACTTCAGAAATGGCGGGCCTTTGGGCGGCGCTGGGACCGGCGCCGGCGCATCGCGCGCGCGTGATCCAATTTGCCGCTGCGGCGACCGGCGAGGGCGTCTCGACCGTGGCGCGCGAGTTTGCGCGTCTGGCGGCCGTGCGGGCGAGAAAGCCCGTCTGGCTGATCGACGGCGACCTGGCCCAGCAGGGACAGCTGGAGACCGTGTCGGCCGAGCCGGATCGGTTCGGGCAGGTCGGCAAGGCGGCGCAGGCCTCGCCTGACGGATCCAGCTTCTACGCCGTGACGCCGCGCGTGACGGGGCGCGACGGCAAGCCGGTGCCGGATTCGCGACTGCTGACGGCGCGGTCGTGCCTGGGCGGCCGGCTGTGGGTCACGCATTTCCATATGGAGGCGCTGCGGTCCGGGCACCGGGTCGAGGCGATCGGAGAGCCCCGCTACTGGGACGCGCTGCGGCCCCATGCGGACACCATCGTCATCGACGCCCCGGCCGCCGACCGCAACGACATGGCGATCATCCTGGCGCCCTTCGTGGACATGACGGTGCTGGTGGTCGCGGCCGAGAGCACGGCGGCCAGCGCCCCGGTCATCCTGCGCGACGAGATCGAGGCCGTGGGGGGGCGGATCGCCGGGGTGGTGATGAACCGCTCGACCTACAAGCCGCCGGGCTTTTTGCAGCGGCTGACGGGCTGACCGTGTACGATTCCGCAAGTTCACGCAGGAAATTAGTGGGTTGAGCTGAAAGCTGACCCACCTGCGGCGCCTTTGCACGCGTCGCGCATTGTGGGGCCATGACCACGTCAATCGCCTTCGTAGGAGCCGGGCCGACAACCCTCTATGCTCTGCACGCCCTCCTCGCGCAGGGCGCCGTTTCAGCGCGCATCACCGTCTTTGAGGCGAACAAGGTCGCCGGGTGCGGCAGCCCCTACAGCCCGGACTGGAACGATCGGGCGATGCTGTCCAACATCGCCAGTATCGAAATCCCTCCTCTGTACGACACTCTGGCGGACTGGCTTGGCGCACGGACGAGCGCCGAGCTTGAGGCGCTGGATATCGACCGTACTTCGCTGGACGAGCGCACCTTTGTGCCCCGCATCGCCCTGGGCCAGTATTTCGAAAGCCAGTTCGCGATCATGGTGGAACAGGCTCGGGCCGCCGGGGTCATGATCGACGTCAAGACTGGCTGTCGCGTCGTCGACGCCGCGAACAGAAAGGCGGGCGTGGAGTTGTCGTTCATGTCCCCGCCCTCGCGGCGAACGACCAAGGCGGTGTTCGATCATGTCGTTCTGGCGACCGGTCATCAGTGGCCATCTCGCCAGCATGCCCAGCCCGGCTATTTTCTCAGCCCTTGGCCGGCCTCGGTCCTCGCGGACCTTCCAGCGACGACCGTCGGCATCCGTGGCTCGTCGCTGACAGCCATCGACACGGCGGTGGCGCTGGCCACGTCGCATGGAGCGTTCGTCCAATGCGACGGACGGCTGGTTTATGAGGCGATGCCGGGGACGGACGGCTTTCACATCACCATGATGTCGCGCAAGGGCCTTCTGCCGGAGGCCGATTTCTTCTTCCCCCTGCCGCATCCGCCCCTAGAGCATTGCACCCCCGAGGCGGTCTCGGCCGCTGTGAGCAGGGGCCCGGCGGGGCTGCTTGATGCGGTCTTCGATCTGTTTCGAAGGGAATTGATCCAGATCGATCCCGGCTACGCCGCCGAGACAGGACTGCACGAGGCCACGCTTGAGACGTTCGCCGAGGCGTATTTCGCCCGGCGCGCAGCGGTCGACCCCTTCGTTTGGGCCGCCGCCAACCTGAAGGAGGCGCGGGCGAACCACGCGGCGCAAGTGACCGTGCCATGGCGCGACGCCATCCTTCGCATGCACGAGATCGTCGCCGTCATTGTCCCTCATCTGGACACGGGCGAGTTCGACCGTTTCAGCCGCGTGTTCAAGCCAATCTTCGTCGACATCTATGCCGGCGTGCCGCATGAATCGATCGAGCGAATGCTGGCCTTGCACGCGGCGGACAAGCTTGAGGTTCTGGCGGTCGGCGACGACTATGCGGTCGATACGCGTTGTCCTGAGGGCGGGGCGCGCGTGACGATCGATGGGGCGAACCGGCACTTCCCCATCTTCATCGAGGCGACGGGACAGCCCGCCCTAAGCGGCATCCAGTTCCCGTTCTTGTCGCTGCTGGAACAGGGAATCGTCCGAGACGAGGTCGCCAACGATGCTCCCGATGTCGTCCGCGGAATCGCCGTCGATGATCTGTTCCGCCCGGTCAATGCGCCGCTGCCCATGGACCGACTGTTCTGTCTCAGCCTGCCCTTCCTGATGGGGCGCCATCCCTTCGCGCAAGGCATCACCAGTTCGCACGAGATGGGCGGGATCGTCGGTCGGCGACTGGCGTTGATCATGAATACCGCAAAGCCTGTGATCGATCTCGCCGAAACGGCGGCCTGAAGCGAGGACTGATGAAACTGTTTGCGATCTACATCGGGGGCGAACATCCGGCCGCGAACATCGAGGTGCACGACATGCGTTTCGTCGCCGCCCCCTCTATCGAGGCGACGTATGAGACCTTGCTCGCCCAGTGGTGGGGTCGTGAGGGCACGCTGCACATCGACTGCTGGTCGGAGATTTCGCAAGCGGACGGCTATGAGATCAGTCTCCTGCCCGAGCGCTACGAGGGCAAGGACAAGCTCTATTACGTGAACCTCGGCGGCTATGACGGCGTGGCCTTCGCCGAGCAGCACCGGAATGTCTTCGTCGTCGCTGACAGCCTGCATGGGGCCAAGGCGCGCGCCATCAAACAGGCGACGGGATGGACCGACGCGCATCGTGACGAAATGTACGAAGCAGAGCAGGCCTTCGCGCTGGACGACGCCGCTCAGGCTGAACGGTTACATATTCACCTGAAGCCGAGCCTGATGACCGGCGATCCAAACTTCACCTGCCATTACACCCCGATACGCTGAATCCCGAGGTCAGGCTTCAGGGCAGCCGAGCATCGCCGCGCCATAGAGTTTCGGCTCGAATCCCTTGGTCCAGAAGACCTTGCCCAGGCCTCTGGCGCAGCGGTCGTAGGTGTGGGCGCGGTCGGGGCGACGCAGGAGGGCGGACGCCAGCGACAAGGCGCCCCAGACTCCGGTCTGGGCCCCGCCGACCAGCATCCATTTGACGACGCCGGGCCAGTCGCGGCGGTCGGCGGCCATCTGGGTCGGGCTCTGGCCGTAGGCGAAGGCGCGGGTGAGGGCGTAGTTCAGGGTGGCGCGGTGGGGCGGGGCGAACTCGTCCGCCCAGGCCTCGGCGGCCCAGCCGAACCGGCCGCCGCGCGCCGACAGGGCGGTGAACAGCCGGTCGTCCTCGCCCCCAGTCTCGTTCATGGCGACATCGAAGGGCGCGTCGCCGGGCAGGGCGGTCGCGCGCACCATCAGACTGTTGCCGCAGCCGTGGATTTCGTCGGTCAGGCCGGTCTCGCGTGGGCCGTCGCGGCCGAAGAACCGTTCCAGATAGGCGGTGGTCCAGCCGGTGTTTTCCGGCACACGACCGCGAATGGGACCGAAGACGACATCGGCGCCGGTCTGGCTTTGCGCGTCCAGCAGGGCGGCGAGCCAGCCGGGCGAGGCGGCCTCGTCGTCGTCGAGGAAGGCGATCAGGGGCGCGTCGGTCGCGGACAGGCCGACGTTGCGTGCGGTCGCCACGCCGGGCATGGGGGCGTGGACGTAGGTCAGGGGAACGGGCGCCTCGCCGCGCAGGCGCGCGATCAGGACGTCGGCGGACCCTTCCGGGTCGTTGTCGGCGATGACGACGGCGGCGACGCGGTCCAGCGATCCGGTCTGCGCGAAGACGGATCGCAGGGCGCGCTCCAGGCTGTCGGGGCGGCGCAGTGTCGGGATGATGACGGCGACGTCGCGCATGGTCAGACGGCGTCCGCATAGACGGCGGCGCGGTAGAGCCTGAGCGCGAAAGCGCGGGCCTTGACCGGCAGGACCGTCGATAGGGCGGCCTGTTTCATCAGGCGGCGCGCCAGGTGCAGGGCGGGCAGGCGTTTCAGGGCGCGCGCGGCCTTGTAGCTGGGATAGGTCTGGATGATGGCGGGGTGCAGGGCGACGACGCGGGCGAAGTTGCCGGCGCCCTGGTCGAACTTGCGCGCCAGGTCCTCGACAGTGTCCAGACCCATATGGGTGGCGGGATTGTCGATGTGGACGACGGGAAACCGGCGCGAGACGCGCATGGCCCACTCCACATCCTCCCAGCCCCAGCCGCTGAAACCGGGATCGAACGATTCGGCGGCGAAGACGTCGCGGCGCACCAGCAGGTTGGAGGTGTAGACGTATTTCTCGGGGGACAGGGCGCGCCGGGACGCCGGCAGACATTCCGAGGCGCCGGACAGGGCGCGGTGGACGGCGAACCGGGCGTCGGTCGGGGCCTGATCGAGAGAGAAGCCGCCGAAGGCCACGGCCGGGGCGTCCTGGGCGAACAGGCGCAGCCAGGTCTGAAGGAAGACCGGAGTGTCGGGCCGCATGTCGCTGTCGAGGAACAGATAGGCCTCGCCTCGGGCGGCGGTGGTCAGGCGGTTTCGACCCCTGGCCCGACCCTCGTTGGCGGCCAGGCTGATCAGGCGCACGGGCAGTTCCAGGGCGTCGAGGGTCGCCTGAAGCCGTGCCGTCAGTTCCGCGTCGGCGGTGCCGTCGTCCAGCAGGATCAGTTCGACCGCACCGGCCAGGGCTGCGGCCTCGGTGTTCAGTTGGCGTAACAGGGCCTGGGGATCGTCGCGCAGGAAGGGGATCAGGACCGAGATCGTCGGTTTGGCCTGCGACCAGGCGGCGTTGTCGTGGATATGGGCGCTCATGCCGGCACGCTCCGACGCGCGCGGATCAGGCGCAGCAGCACGTCGCGGACCCCGGCGGCGTTCAGCGTCAGGGCCACGACGGCATAGACGAGACCGCCCACGCCGGCATCCAGCACCAGCTCCAAGAATCCGCCGATGGGCGGCAGCAGCCAGACGACCCCGGCCATTACAGCGGACGCGATGCCACAGCGGATCAACGCCTCCCAGGGCATGGGCAGGGCGATGGCGCGGCGGCTGAGCAGCAGGCAGGCGATCAGGCCGATGGCGAAGCTGGCGGCGGTGGAGACGGCCGCGCCGAGGACGCCCAGCCGCGGGATCAGAATCAGGTTCAAGCCGACGTTGCACAGCGCCGGAATGGCCATGGTGACCAGCAGCAGGCCGGTCTTCTTGCCCAGGGTGAAGCCGAAGCCGAAATAATAGGCGATCATGCCGGAGAGGAAGGACGAGGCCGCGATCCAGGGCGTGACCAGGGCGGCGGCGGCGCGCAGATCCTGGCCGATCATCAGCTCCGCCATCGGCCGCGCGACCATCGACAGGCCGACGGCGGCGGGCAGGCCGATCAGGATCAGGGTCGATCCCTGCTCCAGCGCCGTGCGGCGCAGGGCGTCGCGCCCGCCGCGCTCCAGCGCCATGACCATCGCCGGCGCCCCGGCTGCGCCCAGCCAGATGAATATGACGTCCAGGGTCCGGTTCGCCAGGCTGTAGCTGGCGTGATAGGCGCCGACCGCGCCTGCATCCATGAAGGCGGCCAGCAGGAACCGATCCGTCGAGGCCAGCACCACGGCCAGCGTCAGCGACGCCGCGATCGGATAGCCGTAGGCGGCATAGGCCTTGAGCCGCGCCCGATCGACCGTTCCGCCGGTGGCCTGACGCAGTTCGCCGGGCAAGATGAAGGGCAGGGCGAACAGGGGGGCGATGGCCAGGCCCAGCAGGGGCGAGGCCGCGCCGGCCCCGGCGACGGCGAACCCTGCGCCGACCAGAAAGCCGAGGATTGAGACGCCGATATCGACGCGGGCGGCTTTCGACACCTCGCCTGCCGCCCGGTACCGCTCCTGCGCCAGCTTGGCCAGATTGCGCACCGGCGCGCCGGCCAGGCCGAAGGCGACGGCGATCTTGAGCGCAGGCGTCAGCGGCGCCAGCCACACGACCAGGGCGGCGATGGGCGTGAAGACGGCGATGATGGCGAAGGAGGTGCGGTACAGGCTGGCGAAATGGGCGGCCAGGCCCTGGGGCGTGCGTTCGGCCGCCCAGAAGCGGGCCATCGACGCCTCCAGCCAGCTGAAGGTCACGGTGTGCGCCAGGGTCGTGACCGAAAAGGCCAGGGCGTAGTGGCCGAAGTCGTCGGGGCTGAGCAGGCGCGTGAAGACGAAGATGGTCAGGAACCCGACCATCCCCTGGACGATCTGGGCCGGCAGATAGCCCCAGACGCCGCGCCAGAACATGCGCTGTTCGCTCAACGCACGGCCGCCCGGTCGCCCAGCAGGACGGGGATGGTGACGGCGATGACCCACAGGTCCAGCCAGAAGGACTGGCGTTCGATATATTCGATGTCCAGCTGGACGCGCTCGCGCACCTGGGCTTCGGTGTCTACCGGCCCGCGTGATCCCTTGATGGCGGCCCAGCCGGTCATGCCGGGCTTGATGCGGTGGCGGTGGGCGTATTCGGCGACCAGCAGGGCGGATTCGGTCTCGCCGGTCTTCATGCCGATGGCGTGGGGGCGGGGACCGACCAGGGACATCTCGCCCGACAGGACGTTGAAGATCTGGGGCAGCTCATCCAGGCTGGTGGCGCGGATGAAACGGCCCACGCGGGTGACGCGGTCGTCGCCGGGGCAGACCTGGCGGCTGGCGGTGGCGTCGGCGGCGTCATGACGCATAGAGCGGAACTTCCACACCACGATGGTCTCGTGATTGAAGCCGTGGCGACGCTGGCGGAAGAGGATCGGACCAGGGCTGTCAAGCCGCACCGCCAGGGCGACCAGGGCCATGACGGGGGCGGCGACCACCAGGGCGACCGCGCCGATCAGCAGGTCCTGCATCCGCTTGTTGAAGGCCCGCCTGTCGGGATCGGCCGGCCCGTCCAGCGACGCCAGAGGCGCATTCGCCAGCCGGTTCAGCACCCCGTCACGACCCAGTTCCGAATCGACCAGCACCGTCAGCGGATTGGGCAGGGCGTTCAGACGTTGCGTCAGGTCTCGCACCCGCTGGCCCGCATTGGGATCGATGGCCAGCACGATCCGGTCCACATAGGGCGTCATGCGGTGGGTCAGCAGGGCGTTGGCGTCGCCCAGAACCGGCACGCCGGCGACGCTGTCGGGCGAACGGGCCAGCCGGTCGTCGAACACGCCCAGCACATTCATGTCGCGCCGCTCCAGCGCCCGCTCGATCAGAATCCGGGCCTTCCGTGTTGCCCCGACGATGACGATATTGGGCGACAGGGCGCCGAGACGTCGCCAGCGGGCGATCACCGTCAGCCACAGCCCATGCAGCACGATCAGGGCCGCCGTCGTCGTCAGGGCCCAGGGCGCGACGATGTCCAGAGCCGGTCGATCCAGCAGCCACCCCAGGATCAAGGCGACGCCGGCCGAGACCACGCCGACCCCCGCAACCCCGGCCAGATGCAGGGTCCAGGGCGTGTCGCGACCGAATCGATAAAGCTGTAGCGCCCGCATCGACACGAGGACCAGCACTGCGCCTCCGATGACGGGCGCGGCGTCGCCGACGGTGATGTCGGCCAAGCCCCTGGGCTGGATCGCCAGGATCGCGCCCAAGGCCAGACCGACGACGACCAGCACATCGACGAGCCTGAAATAGTGGGCCGACAGCCGCACGGTCGACCGCTGGCGCGCATTCAGCCACACCTCAGGGCGGAACGGCCCACGCGAGGCGCGGCCCTTGGGCGGCGCGTCGGCGGCGAGACTGGCGGGGCGGTCGAGCAAAAGGCGATCCACAGGCGAAGAACGGCCGCGATACTGGCGGTATCGCCTCTATGTCGCGTTAACGTGGAAGCTTTCTCCAGAACCGGATTGCGCGACGCATCAGCCTCCGCTATCGACGCCGTCGCAGGAGACGTGGCCGAGTGGCTGAAGGCAACGGTTTGCTAAATCGTCGTACCCCGTAAGGGGTACCGAGGGTTCGAATCCCTCCGTCTCCGCCATCCCCCTAAAAAATCAATATTTTCAATGGCATAATGCGGACGGCGGGCCGTTTGTGTGACGCTTTGTGTGACACGCTCAGTTGATTTCTATCGTTCCGCCGTCGCTATCAAACGCCAGGTGCAGCGAAGAACCTGAAGCGAGCCGTGGGGATATGCACGCCGCTCTCCACAAGCGCGACGTGCGCGCAACGCAAGATTGCCAAAGGCAAGAACCGTGTTAGGTCTAAGCGTTGCTGACCGTTTGCGGTGGGCTGGCGGGGAGAACGCTTTTGCGAGTGTCGCGATATTTTAAGTTGGGGCGGACGCAGCCCACGTTGGATTTTGTGGACGTCGACTACAGCGGCGACACCGGACTATTTATCAGTCCAAAGGCCTTGGCTGGACTTCCGTCTGATTGGGGAGACGCTTGCGTCTCGCTTGTGCAGAGTTTTTTCGGAACCGTGCTGAGCCACATCAAAGCTGGCCGCCACGGAGAAGCCGAACGGCTTTTGAAGGCTCTGCGGGAACCTAACGAAACCCACCTTGGCCTGTCGGTGGGGAAGTCGAAAGGACGAGCTTTGGGGGACAGCTCCGCGCACGATGTGTGGAGAGCGCTGAGTAACAGCCAAGCAGCGACAAGTGGCCTCATCCGGGACTTGGAAGACACTGTCCTCCTCATTCCGGGGATTGGTGTCGATGTCATATCCGACATGACGACCAACATTATTCGTGGTCCGCTGATCGAGTACACGCAGCAGATGGCCGCGCATTACAAGATCAAGCTAAGCCCTGGCATCCCCTCGGGTCCGCAGTGGAACCCGACGAAAAAGGACTGGTATGAGGACTTCGTCGATCTACCGATGACACCGGAGGGTAAGCTCCTCCTAGTCCCAAAAGCGATTGTGCGCCGCCACCTCGCCTACAGCCTGACCGAGTATTACAGGTTCCACGTCCTCACTCACCTTCAAGATGTGGAACTCCGGGCGAACTCGCAACTTGTCCAAATCACGAAAAAAACGAAGGAGCGCTACGTCACAAAGAAGGATGTTGAAGAGAAATACGGCAGATCGAAGAAAATGGTGTCAGACGTGACGATCCAGAATCCTTCGTTGCTGGAAGAATATAAGCGTAAGGCCAACGATCGACCTTATCTGCCACTTGATCATGGCGATATTGCCGCCACCGAGGGGACTGCAAAGCCTGATTGGGATGAGTTGCTCAAAGCGGTTTTGGCTATCCCTACAGGCCAAGCGGACGCCAAGGGTTATGAGACAGCTATCGAGGCGCTTTTTACCGCCTTGTTCTACCCAGACTTGACGAACCCGGTAGCTCAATCTCGCATTCATGATGGTCGGAAGATCATTGATATCGACTACACGAACATGGCGAAGGGCGGGTTCTTCAGCTGGTTGGCTAAGCACTATCCGTCCGGTCGGATCTTCGTTGAGTGCAAGAACTACGGCGGAAAGGTAGCCAATCCTGAAATGGATCAGCTTGCACGGCGGTTCTCTCCAAGCCGCGGGCAAGTTGGATTGTTGGTTTGCCGATCATTTTCCGACAAAGCCCGGTTTGCGGCGGGATGTCGCGACACGGCCAAGGACGGCGGCGGCTACATAATCGCGCTGGATGACGACGACCTGAAAGCACTAGTTCATGACAGGAAGACAAACGAAGAGTTCCAGGCTTGGACGCTGTTAAATCAGCGCTTCCGGGCTTTGACGGATTGATGGAGATACACTCCGATCCATCAAAGCCCTCGCTCCCTGTGATCTGCATAACCGCCCCGGATCGATAGGACAGCAGGACCGCCCTGCATGAAAGTCAGATAGCCGCGCTCAGGATGGCATAGGAACAGAAGGCTTAGCTCGCCTTCCCGGATTTTCTCGATGATCGAGGACTGCTCCATGATCTCGCATGCTTCGTCGAGATCGATCAGTTCGGCGTGATGGTCTTGCATATGTGTCCCCCGACACTGTGGCTCCGACGAATCGGAAGCGTTGTTGAGGGAGAGATATCTAGACCGGGATATTTGACTGTGCGGATGGTCAATCCGATTTCTGGATGATTATTTTCGTCTGGAATGGTGATGTCTTTTGTCTGGAAGGCATGACTTTAAATCCGGCTCGGAGCGTCCCCCTGGCCGGATTTCGATGCTGACGTGCTGCGGGGCCTCTTTCGTTTCTAGGCGGGCGTAGCGGGCTTGGTCGTAGGGGCCGAAGACTGACTTCCTGCTCCCCAGCCTCCGGGCCGGTGTGGTGACCTCCGGAGGGCTGTGCGTGTGATCGTGTAGTGTTGTTGGCGTTTGATCGTGGCGTCTTGTTCTCTTGGCGTCGTGGTGGCTGTCAGGTGATGTTTAGGATCGTTCCCCAATCGTAGGTCATGCCGGTTCGGGCGTAACCCTTGCCGCTGTAGGTCGCCGCGCCGCCCGAGTGGATGGGCTGCAAATCGAAGGTCGGCTCCCAAGCTGGGTTGCGACAGACGGCCTTGGGCGCGCGACGACAGGACGGATATCGCCGGAGGAATGGTGACGTGATCTCCGGCTTATCGTCCTGGCCCCAATAGGTCCGGAGGATCGCGCGAAGATGTTCTTCCTCGTTCCCCTTGAGGCTGATCCATCCGTGGATGTGAGGGTAGGGTGCGCCGGTTCGCGTTGTCGGCTCGTAGAACGCGACGAACAGAGGGAGATCATCCGGTCTCGGGTCTTTGCGACGTGGAAGGCCGCACAGCTCGCGCCCAATCCGGCGAGCGATGCGCGCAAGGTCGGGGCGAAAGCTGGTGTCCGGATCAAAGTGGCGTTCGGGATAGCAGCCAGCCGTCAGGGTGATGAAATGGGTCGCACCCATGTCTTCAGCCCACTCGGCTATCGCTTCGCCCATTTTGCGCAATGCGCCGGCCATCAGTGGACGGTCGCGGCCACCGTGTTGTCGGTGGCGTGGACGCTGGCGGAATCCAGCGCAGCGGCAACGTCCCGAGCGACCATGAGGGCCATCGGGAAGTCGGTGTCGTTGACGATGAGGTGGATGCGACGGCCAGCGGGCTTGAGCCGGATGGTGTGGCCGTGTTCGGCGGTCACGATCTTGAACGTCGAGATAGACCGACCTTCAAGCGACTCGGTGATGGCGTCAGCTAAGGCGACGGCCTCTTTGCCGGTGAGAACGGCGGCGTCGATGAACGGATTGTAGAGGAGGACGGCGTTTCCGACCTTCGCGAAGGTCGGCTTGATGACGAAGGGCGGCGGGGCAGGGCTCCAAGCCGTTTCTTCTTGGTAAACCGTCAGTTCGGCCCGGAGCAGTCGGTAGAGCAGCAAGCCCTTCGGCTCTCCGCGCATCATCGACAGGAAGTCCAGCATCCGGGCGCTGGCATCGTTGACCCGCACGTGGCGGGAGGTTTGGGTGGGGGCGGTAGGCAGGGCCTCGTCAGTTGCGATCATTCCCCATTTTACGCCATCAACTTGGACGAGTCGAGTCCATTGTTAACGCCGGGATGCCGGTTGCTACATTGATAGCAAGATAGCTCTGTCTCGAAAATAGAGACTGAGCGCCGGTAATGGTCTCGAAGGTCGAAGTGACGATATCCTGTCCCGATTACCGGGACAGGACTCGATCAGAGAGGGTGTCTCGGGCATTTTCATCTTGACACGACCCCCTTTCCCCGCGAGTATCTGAATGAGCGAAGCGAGTGAAGATACGAGCCATATAGATTCTTCAAAGACTCTAGATTCTATATAGATTCAAAGATTCTATAAAACTTCGTGGGAGCGGGGTAGCGTGTCAAGAACCGCTCCCGGCGCTCGAACGTAGCCTTCTCAAAACAAATGATCCCGGCGTTGCTTCAATGATCGTCAGGAAGCCCGGTTTCTGGGCCATGGAGGTGGGTCAAAGGCCGATCTGGAGCAGCGGTTGCTTAGCGCGCTCGAATCGGCTCTACGGCCTCCATCTGGAGGCGTGGGAGCAGTGACGCATGACGACGCCTCAAATCACCGAAGAACGCCTTCGCAACTATCTGGACGGCAATCAGCCTGCCCGCGAACGCCTCTGCATCGCCATCCTAAATATGGATCGACGCTTCTCTGACGTTCGTCCTAGGCACCCGAAGGGCGGCCCCGATGGGGGCCGCGACATTGAAGCGAAATATCGGGATACCGAGCTGACATACGGTGCGGCGGGCTTTGTAAATGGGGCCAACGATTCCGAAGCGCAGATCAAGCAGATCAAAGCCAAGTTCAAGGCCGACCTTCAGGCCGCTTTGCGTGAAGAGGTTAAGCCTACCGCGTTCGTTTTCTTCACCAACGTCGCTCTGACGGCGGGCGAGAAGGCGGCACTGGTGAAGGCAGCGACAAAGGCCGGGGTCACAGAATGCGATATCTTCGACCGGGAGCGGCTTAGGGTTGCTCTGGACGGCACGGACGGCTTGGGCGCTCGCGTCCAGTATCTCGACATTCCCATGTCGTCCGCAGAGCAAGCCAGCTTTTTTGCCCGCTGGGGCGACGACATTCAGTCGCTCGTTGCGTCACGTTTTCAGAGCGTGGAAAGCACTCTTTCGCGGCTGCTATTCCTTCAAGAAGCTAGGGCGACTCTTAAGACGATATCCGTCAGGTTCATTCTCGACCGAACTTACACTGGAAAAGAGATTGGGCACTTCCGGGCCTTCGTCAGCTTCTTCTTCCCGAAGATGCGCCATGGCCTGACGGAGGCGCTATTTGGCTCGACAGACAAGAGCCGCAGATTCAGTGCCCATCCCTACAGAGGTCGGCCAGAGCCGAGCGGGATCGCGCACGGCGTGTCAGATATGCGTTGGGAGTCCCGGCTCAAGATCAAGGGTGATCCCGAGGACGATGACGCCGAGGCGGACTACGTGAAATACGTTCCGCATGGGTCCGGAAGCGGCATTGGTGCGAAGGAGGTCAAACAGATAGTCGTTTCCTATCACCACACGGACACCTTCGATTTTCAGTTCCTGCCCCGATTGAGCTTGGAGGACATTCAAGGCGCTTGGGTGATGCCGAACCTCAATGCCACACTAGCAGAGAAGCTAGATGCGATTGAGATTTGGGCGGATGGCTATGTGCTCATGTCCCTCGAACGGAGTGATTTCAGTCTTGATCGCTCTCCGACAGAGTTTCCGGTGCCGGGGCATTTTTCGGACCAAGAGCTGGCTGATCCTTGGGTTCGCATTCGACCTTCCGGCTTCAGCTCCAATCTGACCATCGACTTCACGAGGCAAACCCCAAAGAGGGCCTATGTGACGAAGGAAATGGGGGGGCCGATCAAACGCTAAAGGGGAGCGCCATTCTGATCCGGAGTGGGGGGATCGCCGCCGCCATCGATCCTCAAAAGGAGGTGATGGGTCGATCTATACAGTCTATCCGATCATTCGACTAAGTCAACTGTCGCGCAATACCTTTTCACTGTTGCCGGTGATAGTTTGAAGTGACGGGCGGTGTCTTGAATGCTGGCCTTGTTGCTCTTGCGCCATTTGACCACAGAAGCCGCGTCAGCGGCCTTCGGGCGTCCGAGGCTATCCTTGCCCCGGTGCGTCTTCCCCGTGGCCTGTAGCGCCTTCCTAGCGGCATTCCGGCCCGCTTCGGTCCGTTCGGCTATGCGGTGACGCTCCATGTCTGCGACTTGGGCGAGGACGGCGAGTATCAGCTCGCCAACACCGCGACCGATGGGGCCTAGACCTCGCACGTCCACGGTTACGCCAGCTTCGATCAGGCGGCGCACTGTGGCCTGAACGTCCAAGGCGTCACGGCCTAGGCGGTCAACGGCATACACATACACGGTGTCCCCGGATCGCACCTTCGTCAGCAGCTCCGCAAAGCCGGGACGGGAGGCGGCGAGCATGGCCCCGCTCACCCCCACGTCGCTGAACTCTTGATCGAATGGACCGGGCATGGCGGCGCGTTGCGCTTCGATACTCTGGTCGCCGGTCGAGACCCGGAAGTAGGCTATGCGGTGCATGGCTGGCTCAGAAGATAGGGTGTCTATGCCCCTAGCTCATAACCCCGGCTCATAACCTCGTCAACGTATGTTTTGCGCTATGGCGCAGAACTTACAAGTTTTGAGCCCCTTCGAGGGCTTGCAACTAGCCGGTGCTTTGTTCACGTTGCGGCGAACGGAGGTGGGGCAATGAAGGAGTTTAGCTGGGGAACGGTGCTGGTCGCCGCGCCGGTCGCTCATTTCTTTCTCGCTTCAGTATATTTGTATTCCTACTGCCTGGGATTTGGTGGGAATATCGCTAGCTTTGTGTCAGCAGAAGATGTTTTTTCAACTTCGATTAGGTTTCTTGCGCCGATATACCTGTTGATTGCGGCGGCTTCAGTGCCAACCTTCCGTCAAGAGATCGGCGATTGGCTTTCTGGCACGAAGAAACCTCGACACTACGGCCCTTCTCGCCCCATAAAAGTTCCTCTGTTATTTAAAATAACGGCGTGGATTCTTGCTGTCGCGCCAGTGTGTTCGGCTTTTCTAAGTTACAGCGTGGGTGACCCCATTAACGTATACGAGATGCTGGTAGGCTTGGGTGGCCTCACGATGCTCGGAGCCTCGTTGAGAATAAGAGATGACAGAGCGATAAACGCGGCTTTTGGTTTTCTATTCGTGACCGCGATTGTTTTCATAATCGGCGTGAACACAGGTCAGCAGGGGCGACACGTTGAATATACGTCATACAAAGACAGCAATCCATCCTGCAAAAGCTATGCGGTGCTTCGAAAGATGTCCGATCATTATCTAACTATAGGCAGTGACGGTCGGCATCACATGATCGATGACGAGTGCGCTGTGCGTTTCGACATCCCGCAGGTGAAGCCCGGCATAGACCGCAAGACCCTTCCCAAGTTTGTTCAGGACTTCTTTTTTGCAGGATGAGGCTGGCTTATTAGGCAGAGCCATACGTCGCATTGATCGCGTCCGCGAACGGGTCACCGCCCTTCGATCCACCCTTCGTCACGTCCCGGCTCTTTGCCGCCATGCCGAGCTTGATCAGCACCGCGCCCAGCGCCTGCGTGTTGCGCCGGAAGTTCTCCTCGTCGAACTTTTCTCCAGCGATCAGGCAGGCGGTGTCGCGGTCGCATAGGAAGGCTAGGGTCGCGGCCTGTCGGATCATGACCGCCTCCGAAGGTTTTGGCTGGCGGGCGAGCTGATCCATCAAGTCCCCAGCGATCATACGGAACGACCGTGCTGCGACGGTGCGGCCATCCACCTTCTGTCCGGCGATTTCTAGGTTGAAGACGGCGGATAGGTCCACTGTTTCGATATTTCTATTTGTCTGATTCATCGTGCCGCCTCCTTTCCGGGCGGGTGTTGTGAGGGTCATGGCATCGGGTGGTCGGGCAAGAGCGGCGGGGAAGGGGGGAGCCGGTCCCAGAAGGAATGAAGCGGCTGACCATCCCCGCATCACTCATCAGCATCGGACGGCCTTCTGACGACGACCCGGCAACGACAGTTCACTCCCAAGGGCGGGTTCATGACCGGCCCCAATGGCGTCTGGAAAGCCTGTCCTACGTCTATGCCGTTCGGGTTCATCGCCGTGACCATCCGGTGATCATGGCGGACCCGCTCATCACCTCTGGTCTTCCAGTAGCGACGTGCATCCCTTGGGATCGTTCGGTTCGCTTTTCCCTGTTTGAAGGCCAGGTATTCCCCCACGTGCATGGCTCGTGTCGCTTCTTGGCGGGCGATGATCGATTGCCTGTAGTTGATCAGGGCGCGGTCGTGTCGCCGTTGAACGTCTGTCGTGCCTTCTTCTGTCAAACCCTTGGCGAAAGCGCTTCGCAGTGCTGATCGTTGGGCGGCATTGAGGTGTTTCATATGCCGCTGAACGATGAGCTTGGCGGTCGCCGGGGTGACGTATGTCTTCCCATCCTGAACGCTTCGATCTTTCGCGGTTAGGGCTTCGTGCAGGGCGCGGGCGAAGTGTGCTGCTGATCTGGCTTGATCCGGAGCGAAGGCGATTGACCGAATGATCAGTGCGGCCTTTGCGCGGGCCGTCATGTCGCTCTTCTGAAGCTCACGATGCGCCGTCGTGATGGCCTCGTATGAATACCGGGCCATCGGTTGAAGGATGTTGCGTTCGATATCCTCCCGGAGTTTGGCGATATCGGTGCTGAGGTTCACGCGGGACTTGTGGCGGCTCGCGAAGGCTTTCATTGCGATCACGATGCTGCCTAGCAGGGCGTAGAAAAGCCCGCTGCTGAATGCCACGGCGAGGCCAGAGTGGACCCCTGCGTCGATATTCATCGCGCTGGCTATGGCTTCTTCGTCGCCAGCTTCAATCGCGGAGATCAGGGCGTCTATATCGACGGCATCCATAGCCCCCCCGTAGGCTTGCACCAGAGCTTCAAGGAACTCCCCTTCGAAGATCGCGGCTTGATGGTCGAAATGGTCGAGGGCGATCATGGGCGCACCGCCGCCCATCCAGAACCGGCGTTCATGAAGGGCGTGATCATCTGGCGGATGTGGCGTGGCAGTTCGTCGAGCGAGGGCGCGCGAAAAATCCCGCTCGTCTCGCCGATGGCGTAGCTGACCATCAGTTCCGGGGAGAGCGACATGTCTGCCCGCTTGGAGAGATGGGCGGCGAGCAACGCTGTGGCGCGCTGGATCTCCATAGGGATGCCGATAACCGCCGCGCCTGTATCGATGTGGACGGCGACGCGAGGAAATGCCTGGGCTTGATCCGGGGAGGCTTTGCGCCCCTTCCACGGTTGGGCGGCCATGACGGTGCTGGCGTCGATCAGAGCGGCCTTGTCATCGGCGCGGTCGGGAAGACGTTCCGGATCGTCGGTAGCAGCCTGTTTGTCGGCGGCAACGCGGGCCGTCCATTCGCGGCCATGAAGGCTTGTCGCGAGGATGCTGTCTGCGGCCTGAAGAGTTATCAGGCTGTCGTGGGGGGATAGGTCGTCGTCGTAATATTCCATGCTGTGGGTTCCAGAGTCGGCAAAGGCGGACCGGGCTGCAATCCCGGCCCGCCTGCTTTGTTGGCGTCTCGCGTGTTGGGCGCGGTCGCCGTGTGGGGAAGCCCCCTCGTGCCTTTGCTGAGTTACGAGGGGGCTTCCGTCGTCACCGGGGAGAGAAGGGAGACCCGGTGACGTTTGGGTGCGGGTCAGACGTTCGTCAGGCCCTTAAGGCGAGCGGCGCATCGACCGGATTTCAGAACGATGCCGCTGTAATGCTCGATGCGGGTTCGGAAGGCGGGCTTGTCATCCACCTCGCCAAGGTCGCGGACGCTGATCGGGGCAGTCTGAATCCCATGAAGCGCGTCCAAATCGAAGCGGATGGCATAGGCCGAAGTCGTCTTGTTGTTGGTGCCTTGCGTCTCGTCGCCAGACAGGATTTCATTGCCCTGGGTATCCAGCTCGATCGGTAGCAGCGGGACGCCGTTATGCGCGAGAACGGGACGACCGAAGTTCGGGATCATGATCGACTCGGGCGTGGTGCCGCCAGCGGCGCGAAGCGCGGCCCGATATGCTCGGATCACCGATTTACGGGCGAAGATAGCGGATGGCTGGCCTTGAACGGCGTCAACCAGCTCGTCGAACATGGCGAGCGTGATCGCACCGCCATTGGTGCCGGCGCTGATGATCTGGTTGCCGGTCAGGCGCTTCTTGATGCCGTCGAACTCTTTCGGGTTCGTGGCGGTATCGCCATCGAAGAAGGTCTGAAGCCACTTCAGCGACAGAGCCTTGGCTTTCATGGCGTCGTGTATGGCGCGGGTGTCGTTGTCGCCGGTCTGTTGAGCGATTTGAGCAACGTCAAAGTCGCTATCGCCGCCGATAATCGTCAGGCGTTCGGTTTGCGGGTTAATGACGCCCGTGCTTTCCGAATATCCTTCGTTGTATCCACGGAACTCAACGCCGGGAAGAGTATCCTCAACGTTGTAGGTGTATGCGTTGCCCGCCACGTTGGCGAAGGGCATGAGCGCAATGACGGGGTTTTCTCGGGCGAAGACTTCGACGACGCCGGATTGCAGGGGGTTCGGGTTGAGCTTGCTCCATTCGACTTGGGTCAGCATGTGTATAGACTTGAAAATCCTTTCTGCTGGCGCGGCCAGCGATGGGTGTGGGTGGGGAAAAGCGGATCAGGCGTTGCCGTAGCCGCGAGCCATCCGGGCATGTGCCGGGAGGGCAGAGAGGTCTTCAGGGCCGGGTGTCGTCGGCGGGCGGGTGGTGTCTGTCACTGGCACAGCGGGAGCCTTCGCGGCCTTCAGTGCAGCGGTGACGTGGGCGAAGAGCCGGTTGAACTTCGTCCCATCAGTGGGAAGGGCGGCGCGATCTGCCTCGGGGATCAGAGCCGTCAGATTGGTGATCATGCCGTCGATGTCTTCTTCGGCGCGCATGGCTGCGGTCTCGTCGCGAAGCGACTTGAGGTCGTCTTTCAGACGGGCCAGGTCTTCCGTGAGATCGAGAGGCGGCGTCGTGGTAGTGTCAGTCATCGGGCGTCCTTTCAGAGCGCGAGCAGTAGCTCCTGTGTTTCTTGTTTCCGGGTCATTAGGGCGCGGTAAGCGTCTTCACGGGTGGTGTAGCCGTCAGGGTTCAGCGTCATGAGAGCATCGACCGGGGACGAAATGCCGAGTTCCGCGCGCTCTTTCAGATTCGCGAGAACCTCAGATTCAGTGAGATTGTCCTGAAGCTCGGTGAAGTCCGCGCGAACGCTGGCGGTCTCCGGGATCGTGCCTGGGCGATGCGTGTTGATCACCCGCTTGATCACCTCGAACAGGCGGCGCTCGTAGCCCCGCCATAGGGCGATGTCATCGAGTCGCGCTTCCTTCAGGTCGATACGCTGGGCTTCCCGAGCCGAGCCGGACTCGGCGGTCTTCGAAAGGTCCAGCACATCAGCGGTGCAATCGTTGGTCGCCGCCGTGGACCGCATCAGGAACTCCAAGGCCTCTAGGATGTCCGGGATGGGCGTATTGGGCGCGGCGTAGGAGAACTCGCCGTCCTTGGGGAGCAGGATCACCTTGTCGGGGCCGGTGGCGATGGGATCGCCAATCGGAAGGCCCTTGGCGACCGCCTGCCCGTGGCTCTGAAGTTCAACAGCGCGCCACAGGTTCGTCAAACCGACGTTCAGCGCCTTTTGCGCTCCCATGAGGTCGTCGCCGCCCGGAAGGAAGAAGTCGGCATCGGGGAGGCGGTCGAACAGCGGGACGAAGGGCAGAATGCCGTAAGGGTTCACGCCATTAGCGTTGCCGGGGACCGGGACGGGGTGTCCATTGAAGTTCCTCCGCTGATAGGTGGAAGCCGACCAATCAGCATAGGTCGTCTTGGCGGGGTCGCTCGCGGAATGGGTGACGACGATCCGGGATGGATGCTCGGGATCGATCCATTCAGCGTCGAGGATGTTCGGGGTGTGGACGCGAACCTGAAGGCCTCGGTCTTCGGTCCATACGACCTGTAGCGCGGTTGTCTTGTGGAGTTTCGTCAGCTTCGACGCGCGTTTCATCACGGCGTCGATGTTGGCTTCCTGATAGAGGGCGGCGGCGGCGGCCTGATCCCATCCACCGAACGTGCGAACCGGGGGCGTCTGATAGGCCGTGGCGCGACGGCTCACGATCTTCTTGACGATGTTGACGTTGAAGACCCGGAAGGACTCCGGGTTTGCGAAGCGACGCCGGATCAGAGCCAGAGTTGTTTCGTCCTGTTTGTCGTCGAAAAACGCCAAGGCTTCGGCTGCGCGAAGTTTTCGAGTCTCCGATTTCCGAACCAAATCTAGGAATGACTTCCTTTCATCGCTAAAGCCCAACATGTCACTAGTATAGCACTACATGTTGCTTCTATGCAACAGGCAATCAGCGAGCAATCGTGTGACTTCCGACGTTTTTTAGCTTGTCGATGATGAAGGTTTCGACAGGGAGGTTATTCCGGGGGCTTCGCGCGGCGTATTGGTCGAACAGGTCGAACGCCCGCCGCATGGACCGACAGGACTTGGCGCACATCGGGATAGCCGCGCCGCCGTTCAGCGCGCACATGTGGCGCGTGGGGCCGGTGTCAGTGCAACGGACGCCGGGCAGTTCATAGGGGTTCAGGGTGATCTCCCGCGTGGCGAACATCGCCCATGCCAGCGAATACACCGCGTCATCATGCTTCCCTCGCGGGTGGCCGAACTTGGGAATGGCCTCGTTGCCGACCGTCTCCTTGCCGTCGTCCACGACTTCAAATGTTCGCAGCTCGTCGATCAAGCGGGTGAAGCGAGGATCAATGTGAAGGCGACCTTCAGACGCGGCGTTCGCGAGCAGCGTGAAGGCCTGATACTGCGCCTTCCGGCTCGGGGTGATCAGTTCGGTCCCGTCCGCGAACGGCTCCGCTTGCGCCCAATCATATACGTCCTGTGCGCCGTAGGTTTCGAGGCCGCACCGGGTCATTCCCCAATCGCGATGATAGCGTTTCAGGTTAGCCTTGATGCCAGCGAGCCGGGAGAACATCACCGAGTCCGAGTCCAGAACGAAATAGTGTTCTTCGTCGTCCTGGACGGTCATGACGATGGCTGTCGTGATGGTAGAGTCGCCGTGCTTCGACCCGCCGAACGCCCGGTCCAGCCCGCCGCTGACGACATAGCTGGCCCCAGCCGCGATAGCCTTGGGATCGGGGAGGTAGCTGACCTCTGTGCATTTCGAGAGCGTTTCGCTGTCGATCAGCAGACCAGACGCATCGCCCCATCGGTTCAGGTGCATGAGGTTGAAGGTCTGCGGGAGCATCCGCCTGGACGCCGCGCGTAGCTTCACCGGGTCGATCCACGATGGCCCATTGGCACAGGCGTCGTCGAGGTCAGTGTAGCTGATATGGCTGAAGAACAGGCTGGGATCGTCGCCAGCGACGTGCGCTTGATAGAGGTCGTAAAGCGGCGAGGACATCGGCCCGACCGTGGAGTCGATCAGCATCATCGATCCTTCGCTGTCGATCAGCGAGCCGGTCAGGACTTCAAGGACAGCGGACCCCTTTGAGGCGTGAAGTTCGCTGAGTTGGGCAGCCGTTAGCTTCTTGCCCCACAGTGCGGACGGGTTGGAGCTATAGGCTTGGATCACGGACGAGGTTGCAGGGAAGCGGATCGAGTCCGCGCCGACCTCAACCGTTCCGGCGCTGGCAAGGGCCTTCAGCATCGGCGTGTGGTCAAACGCCTCTCGCAAAGTCTTGAAGGCGGTATCGACAACCTGTTTTTCCGAGTTCGCGACGATGGCGATGGCCTCGGTGCGTTTCGTCAGGAAGCGCCACAGGATGATCATGACGCTGGTGGCGGTCTTTCCATGTCGCCGGGGCCACGAGAACACGACGGTCGAATGATCGCCGTCCAATGCTTGGATGATCTCGGCTCGCTCACGCGGGCCGGGGACGAAGGGGATGAAGCCGCCCTTCGAAGATCGGACGACGGGCTTTACGTCGTCGAGGAAGTTGAAGAAGCCGTTAGAACCGTTTTGCCACCGGGCTACCAAAGCAGATAAAGACATGTGATAATAATATCACATAAACAGCGAGTAGTCACCACGGTTTTAGGTGGGTTAGGTCTAGTCCTTCGAACGAAATATCCTTGATGGAGTCGTAAGTGTTCTTGATGTCCATCCGCCCAAGATAGTGGTCATCCATTCCGGTCTGCGCATGGCCGAGGATTTGATTTTGGTATTGGGCTGGAACCTGATGGGTAGCCATCTGCGTCTTCCATGTATGCCGGAAGCTGTAGAGGGTTGGCTTCGGGCGTCGTGCTGTGATCTTCGGGATGAGCCTGTCGTTCAGATTTCTAATCCATGACGCTGACGAGTAGAGCTTCCGGCCATTCGCCGGAAGTTTCCATGCGGGGAACAGGCGCGCGTCATCAGCCGCCCGGCGCTCATCCACATAGCGAAGAAAGCCAAGGCTGATCAGTTCCGGGTGGAGTGGGATGTCTCGCCGCGCGTTTTCCGTTTTATGTGACACGACGAAATCTCGCACGTCGTCAGGATCTTTCGGATCGTATTCGGTCAGTATGGAAATGTAGGGATGCCTTGCATTCCCCTTGATGTCGCTGACAGCGAGTTGAGCGATCTCGCTAGGCCGCGCGCCGGTGAAGAGCATCAGCAGAGGAGCCCATCGGCGGTGGTCGTCGAAGACATAGTTGCCGGGAATGTTGGGTCGACTCTCTGACAGGCACCCCGTGAAAATAGGAAGACGGAAGAAGGCGTTCAGCTCTTCCACCTTGAATGGATTTCGTGTCCGTCGTCCCTCAGCCTTAGTCGCGCCCCGGATTTTAATGCCGGTGCATGGGTTGAGAGGGACCGCCTCAAGGTCGCAAGCGTGGCCGAAGGCCCACCGAAGCACCGAGAAATAGTTGTCGCGGACCGTGTTGGGGGAGACTGTTGCGTAAGGAGTCTCGCGGGCCTGATTGGCGGCGATGGCGTCTTTCAGTCCCATGTCCTTGAAGCGCATTGTCATGCGATTGGGCATGTGATGGAGGTCGTTCACAAAGCGACGCACCACGCCCTTGTCGATCTTGTGGATAGGGACGGGGCCTAGATAATCCTGGAACAACTCGGCGGCGACCTTAACCTTGTGTTCCCAGTCGTTACCGTTCGGATTCTGACGCATCGCCTCGTCAGCCAGCTTCTTGAAGGTCCAATGCGCTTCGCGCCGCATTTGTGCGTCACCGGATTGGCT
This sequence comes from Brevundimonas sp., assembly GCF_046295075.1. Lineage (GTDB taxonomy): Bacteria > Pseudomonadota > Alphaproteobacteria > Caulobacterales > Caulobacteraceae > Brevundimonas. The sequence continues at coordinate 150,310 of NZ_JBKBOC010000003.1, forward strand.
GATCGAGAGCGACATGAATGCGGGCGGAGAGGTCTTCCCGGCGGATAGATCGACGCGCGATCTGGTAAGGCTAAGCTCCGTCTCAAAAAGCGCTTTTGCTATTTTCCGTATCGCTGCTGGATCGCTCTCACATCCGAGACGCTTGGCTGTAGCTTGGGCGCTGACCTCAATGACCGGCGAAAGCTCCCGCCAAAGACGTTCACGCGCGGCATCCGCACTGTTGGGATCGTTAAGTGCGCCGACCTCCTGCGCGGCCAGCTCATCCATCATATCGCGGTGATCGGAAGCGTCTTCGAGCCGTTCGGACTGAAGAGAGATCATGCCGCGTTCGTAGCGGCTACGGGCTATGTGCGTGAGTAGGGAGGGCGTGAGGACTGCGCCCTCATCGCTTGTGACTACCGGCGCATGATGCGGCTCAAACAGGTCGTCGAGATTCAGCTCTTGGATGCGGCGTCGTGCATCCTTCAGCGTTCGAACGCCCAGCGACACCTGAAATACGTCGCGGCCTTTGAATGCGGGCTTGGACTGTAGGTCAGTGGGGACGCGACGGCGGTAATTATAGACGCCGTTTCGAACGATGAGGTGGGATGGAATGCCTGTCATGTCGTGCAGGGTGTGTGACAAAAAGTGTCACAGCACAAGCCATATAAATCAGCAAAAGCAATAGTTTCGACGATTCAATGGCTAGTGTGTCACACAGCAGAGAATCCCTCCGTCTCCGCCATCCCTTCATAAGTCTTCCGAACTGGCGACCTGATACGTGGTCCAGGCGGTTGCGCCGTTTACGATTTCTGACGCTGAGGCGAAGGAATCGCTTCTGTCGATCTAGCTGAACAATCGCCACCAGGGCTTCCACGGGGTCAGATGGTGCTCGTGGTGGCGGCCGAAGTGGAAGCAGGTCAGCAGGGACAGGAAGGGGCCGAACGGGCTGCTGCGGGCGTTGTGGTGGTCGGGGAAGGCGTCGTCGGTGTGGCGGTGGGGCAGCCAGGTGCCGAAGGTGAAGAGTTGGAGCGCCGAGAGCAGGGCGGGGGCGGCCCAGAAGACCAGCAGGTTCGGGACGTGCGCGCCCAAGGCGAAGACGGCGATGCAGACCAGCAAGGTCAGCACGGCCAGCTCGCGCCAGCCGAAATAGGTGCGGAAGAAACCGTAGAACCACGGAAGAAAGGCGCGCGGGGCGTCGGCATGGAAGTCGGGATCGTCCGGCGTGCCGGGCGCGGCGTGATGGCCGTGATGGGCGGTCTTCAGTGGCGTGAACCGGAAACCGGCGTAGAGGCCCAGCGCCAGGCTGCCGACCGCGACGTTCAGCCTGGGCCGGCCCGGCGCCAGCGAGCCGTGCATGGCGTCGTGCGCGACGATGAACAGGCCGACGGACAGCCAGGTCTGGATGGCGACGATCAGCGGGGCGATCAGAACGCTCCACGCCGTCCACCGGTGAAAATAGACGCCGTAGATATGCAGAACCAGCCAGGCCGACGCGATCATTCCGGCGAGCGTCAGACCGATCAGGGTCTGGTTCGGGACGATCCGGGGCGCAGGGGAGACGGCGGACATGGCGCGACACTAGCGCACTGTGGGCGGGTAAGCATCCTGTTCGCTTGCCGCATCCGTCGTCGCGTGCCACCTGTCAGGAATGCAGGCCGACGCCTTTGACACCTCCGGGCCCGACCTCCTCCTGATCGGCGGCGGCCTTGCCAACGGTCTGTTGGCGCTGCGCCTGTCGCAGGTTCGGCCCGAGCTGGATGTCCGAATCGTCGAGGCGACCGAGACGCTGGGCGGCGTGCACACCTGGTCCTTCTTCGAAGGTGATCTGACGGCGGCGCAGCACGGCTGGATCGACCCCTTGGTCGTGCATCGCTGGCCCGGCTATGCGGTTCGGTTTCCGCAGTTCGAGCGCAACCTCTCCACCGGCTATCGCAGCGTGACGGCCGAACGGTTCGCGGCGGTGGTCGGCGCGGCCTTGCCCGGCCGCATCATGCTGGGGGCGCCGGTCGTGTCGGTGTCCGAGACCGAGGCTGTGCTGGCCGACGGTCGGCGGCTGAAGGCCAAGGCGGTCATCGACGGGCGAGGGCCGGTCGCCACGCCGGACCTGGCGCTGGGCTTCCAGAAGTTCGTTGGGCTGGAGGTTCGACTGGCGGCGCCGCACGGCCTGACCGCACCCATCGTTATGGACGCCCGCGTCGATCAGGCGGGAGGCTATCGTTTTCTCTACACCCTGCCGTTCGACGACCGGACCTTGTTGATCGAGGATACCCGCTACACCGACGGCGCCGAGCTGGATCGCGACGTATTCAGGCAGGGCGTGCGCGACTATGCCGCACAGCAGGGGTGGGTCATCGAGACGGTGCTGAGGGAGGAGGACGGCGTCCTGCCCGTGGCCCTGGACGGCGACATCGCCGCGCATCTGACACGCATGGGGCCGACGGCGTTGAGCGGTCTTCGCGCGGGCCTGTTTCACCCGACCACCGGCTATTCCCTACCGGACGCGGTTCGCCTGGCCGATCATCTGGCGGATCGTCTGGCGAACGATTTTTCCGGTGCGACCCTGGCCGCCGACATCCGCCGCCATGCGTGTGACGTATGGGCGGGGCGAGGTTTTTATCGGTTGCTGAATCGGATGTTGTTTCGCGCGGCGCGCCCCGAAGAACGATACAGGTTGCTGGAGCGGTTCTATCGTCTGCCCCAGCCATTGATCGAACGCTTCTACGCCGCCGGATCCACCCTCGCCGACAAGGCGCGGATTCTGAGCGGAAAACCCCCGGTGCCCATCGGCGCCGCACTGACCTGTCTGGTCGAAAAAGGACGTGCGTGATGCGGGCTGCAGTGATCGGATCGGGTTTTGGGGGGCTGTCGCTGGCTATACGGCTGCAGTCGGCGGGCATCCAGACCACGGTGTTCGAGGCGCGCGATCTGGCGGGCGGCCGGGCCTATGTCTTCAAGGACAAGGGCTACACCTTCGACGCCGGTCCCACCGTCATCACCGATCCGTCGGCGCTGGAGGAGCTGTTCGAGGCCAGCGGCCGCAAGCTGTCGGACTATGTCGAACTGCTGCCGGTCGCGCCCTTCTATCGGCTGTGCTGGGAAGACGGCGACGTGTTCGACTACGTCAATGACCAGGACGAGCTGGATCGCCAGATCGTGGCGCGCAATCCGGCGGACAAGGAAGGCTATCGCAAGTTCCTGGCCTATTCCGAGGACCTGCTGAAGGAAGGCTATCTGAAGCTGGGGGCCGTGCCGTTCCTGGATTTCGCCAGCATGATCAAGGCGGCGCCCGAGCTGATGCGGCTTCAGGCCTGGCGGTCGGTCTATGACAAGGTGGCCAGCTTCATTCAGGACGAGCACCTGCGCCAGGCGTTCAGCTTCCACTCCCTGCTGGTCGGCGGCAATCCGTTCGCCACCTCGTCGATCTATGCGCTGATCCATGCGCTGGAGCGGCGCTGGGGCGTGTGGTTCCCGCGCGGCGGGACAGGCGCCCTGATCCAGGCCATGGTGCGCCTGCTTGAGGACCTGGGCGGCGAGGTCAGGCTGAACAGTCCGGTCGAACGGATCACGATGGCGAACGGCCGCGCGACCGGCGTGGTCGTGGGCGGCGAGACCTTGGCCTTCGACATGGTCGCGTCGAACGCCGACGTGGTCCACACCTATCAGCGCCTGCTGGGTCAGGAGCCGCGTGGCCAGAAGGAGGGCGCCAAGCTGGCGTCGCGGCGCCACTCCATGTCGCTGTTCGTCATCTATTTCGGCCTGAAGCGGGTCCACCCCGAGGTGCGCCACCACACGGTGCTGTTCGGCCCGCGCTATCGCGAGCTGATCGCCGAAATCTTCAAGGGGCCGAACCTGCCCGACGACTTCTCGCTGTATCTGCACGCGCCGACGCGGACCGATCCGTCCCTGGCGCCCGAAGGCTGCGACGCCTTCTATGTGCTGGCGCCCGTGCCGCATCTGGCCTCGGCGGACATCGACTGGGAGGTCGAGGGGCCGCGCTATCGCGACCGGATACTGGCCTATCTGGAGGAGCGCTACATCCCCGGCCTAACCGCCGATCTGGACACCTGCCGCATCTTCACGCCCGTCGATTTCCGCGACCAGCTGAACGCGCACCAGGGCTCGGCCTTCTCGCTGGAGCCGATCCTGACCCAGAGCGCCTGGTTCCGGGTGCACAATCGCGACGACCAGATCCCGAACCTGTATTTCGTGGGCGCCGGCACCCATCCGGGCGCGGGCGTGCCCGGCGTGGTCGGCTCGGCCAAGGCCACGGCCGCCCTGATGATCGAAGACGCGAGGCTGCCGGCATGACCGACGCCGTCCTGGACCACAGCCGCCAGGCGATGGAGCAGGGCTCCAAGAGCTTCGCCGCGGCGTCGCGTCTGTTTCCGGCGGCGATCCGCGACGACGCCTGGATGCTGTACTCGTGGTGCCGACACTGCGACGACGAGATCGACGGCCAGGTCCTGGGTCACGGCGCGGTCGGCATCGATCCGGTGTTGGCGGGCGAAAAGCTGGCAGAACTGCGCGCCCGCACCGCCGCGGCCCTGGCCGGAGAGCCGCAGACCGATCCGGTCTTCACCGCCTTCCAGCGCGTGGCGGATCGTCATTCCATCCCGGCCGAGGAGGCCATGGACCTGTTGCACGGGTTCGAGATGGATGTGGTCGGACGGCGTTACGACACGCTGGAGGACACGCTGGACTATGCCTATCACGTCGCGGGCGTGGTCGGGGTGATGATGGCCCGGATCATGGGGGTCGAGGACGCCCCCACCCTGCGCCGCGCTCAGGATCTGGGGCTTGCCTTCCAGCTGACGAACATCGCGCGCGACGTGGTCGAGGATGCGAAGGGCGGGCGGGTCTATCTGCCGGGCGCCTGGCTGGACGAGGCCGGGGTGCCGCGCGATGAGGTCGATCAGCCCCAGCACCGCGCCGCCGTCGCCCGCACGGCCCAGCGTCTGGTCGCGGCGGCCGAACCCTTCTACGCCTCGTCCCGGTGGGGCTTGCGCGATCTGAACCCGCGTTCGGCCTGGGCCATCGCCACGGCGCGCGGCGTCTATCGGTCGATCGGTCGCCATGTGTCGCGCGCCGGGCCGGCGGCCTGGGACGGGCGGACCTCGGTCGACAAGGCGGGCAAGCTGATGCTGCTGGGGCGGGGCGGGTTGATCGCCCTGTGGTGCAAGACGCTGGACGCCTGGCGTGAACCGCCACCGCGCCCCGCCCTGTGGACCCACGTCTGAGGGTTCAGCGCGCCGCGCGCCGCCGTTCCAGAACCAGGGATACCCCCAGGCCCGCCGCGCCGAGGGCGGCCAGAACTGCCCAGCCGGCGACGACGGCCGTCGTGAACTCGGCCCGCCAGATCACGGCCTGATAGGCCTCGATGGCCCAGGCGTGCGGCGTGATCCAGCCCAGGGCGCGGAAGGCCTCGGGCATCAGGAAGCGCGGCGCCATCGACCCTCCCAGCGCCGCCAGCAGCAGAACGACGAAGGTGGTCAGGGGCTGGGCCTGTTCGCGCGATCGACAGGCCGCCGTCAGCGCCAGGGCCAGACCCGCCGCCGAAAACCCGACCAGCACCGCCGTCACGGCCGCCGCCGCCGCCTGCCATGGCGCAAGATCAGGCAGTTTCGCCCAGGCCGCGACGAAGACGGCGGCCGACTGCATCACTCCCACGACCGTCAGCCACGCCGCCCGCCCGGCCAGGATCGGCGCCAGGCCGCCCCTCGCCAGCGCCAGTCGCGCCTGAAGCCCAGAACGGCGCTCGTCCAGTCCGCCCATCGCCCCATGCATGGCGGCGAAGAAGACGAACATGACGCCGACCGCCCCGGCGTAATAGGTGGCCTGGACATCGCCGGTCGGCCCGACCTGCACCGTCGCGACGCGCGCGGTGGGCGGCGCGACCTGGCCCGCCAATGCCGCCGCCATCGGCTCCAGCCGCGCCTGAATCGCGGCTGCCGCCACGTCGCGACCGGCGGCGGACACCACGACGACCTGGGGCGGGCGTCCGGCCGAGGGTCGGATCAGTATGCCGGCGTCCGCGCGACCGTCGATCACGGCGCGCTCCAGCTCACCCGCGTCCTCGACCGTGCGCAGCCGGGCGCCCATGTCGCGCGTCAGGGCGTCTTGCATCGCCGCCGTCGCCGGGGTGCGCGCCGCATCGTGCATCACCACGGCCGTGTCGATCTCGCCCCGCGCGCCCGCGCCGAAGATGGCCGCGAACAGCAGATAGACGAGCGGCGGCAGCAGCAGCGTCAGCACCACCCCGGCCCGGTCGCGCCAGAAACCCCTGGCCCAGGCGCCCGCCACGGCCATCATGACGACGCCCCCGACAGATGCGCGACCAGATCGTCCAGCCCGGGCCGGCGAACCGCGACCTCGCCCCCCTCGCCATCGACCACGGCGGCCAGCATCTGGGCGACGGCGAGCGCATCGTCGCAGAGGCGACGCCATTCCAGCCTGTCTTGGCCTTGGGTCAATCCAGCCTGGGCGAACCATTGTGCGGCGGCGTCCGAGGCCGGTCGTGTCAGACGAATGCTGAGCAGTCGCGCCGCGCCGAAGGCTTGGTGCAACAGGGCGTTCGGCGGCCCTTCCGCCAACAGCCGACCCTGCGCCAGCACGCCGATCCGGTCCGCCGTGTCGGACACAAAGACCGCGTCGTGGCTGATCAACAGGCAGCCTGCGCCCGCCTTGACCGTCTCGCGCAGGGCGGCGGACAGGACGCCGCGCGTACCGGCGTCCACCCCTTCCGTCGGCTCGTCAGCGATCAACAATCGGGGCTGTCCGACCAGGGCGGCGCTCAGGTTCGCGCGCCGTCGCCAGCCGCCGGACAGGGTGCGCACCGGCTGATCCGCGCGCGGACCGCAGCCGGTCAGATCGAGGGCGCGGTCCACCGCCGCGCGGCGGGCGTCGCGCGCGACCCCGCAAAGCCGCGCCGTCACCTCGACGTTCTCGCGCGGCGACAGGGCGGGAAACAGGGCGCTGTCCTGAGGCGCCAGGCCGATGCGGGCGCGTGTCTGGGTTCCATCGCCCACCGCCACACGGCCCCGGCGCACGGGCAGAAGGCCGCAGGCGACGCGCGCCACCGTGGACTTGCCCGCGCCGTTCGCGCCCAGCAGGGCGTATACCTCGCCCGCATTCAGGGTCAGGCTGAAATCCCGCAGCACCGGCCGGCCGTCATAGCCGGCCTCTATTCCGTCCAGGACCAGCGCCGGCGCGACGCTAGATCCCAAGATCGGCCTGCTGGAAGAGATCGCGGACATAGAGGGTCAGGGGGCTGTCGTGGCCGACCGCCTCGGCCGCCCTGGACAGGGACTGACGCACCGCCGCGCGGACGCGCCCTTCGCCCCACAGATCGACGAAGGTGGTCGTGTCCTGATCCTGGCCCACATCCTTGCCGACGGCGCTGGTGGTCGAACAGGCGTCCAGCAGATCGTCATAGAGCTGGAAGGCGAAACCCACCGACTCGCCGAAGGCCGAAAGCCGGGCCAGGTCGTCGGCGTCGCCCCCGCCCAGCAGGCCGCCGCCGCGCACCGTCGCCACGAACAGGGCGCCTGTCTTCAGGTCGTTGATCTGACGCAGGGCAACAGCGTCCCGCTCTTGCGCGTCGTCGCGCAGGTCGCGCATCTGCCCCTCGGCCAGACCGTCGAAACCGACGGCCTGCGTCAAAAGGTCCAGGGTGGCCACCCGCGTTTCGGCCGGCAGTCGGCTTTGCAGGATCAGTCGGGTGGACTGGTTGAGCAGGGCCACCGCCGCGAGCACGGCTGCATCTTCGCCGTGGCGGCGATGCAGCGTCGGCTGCCCCCGCCTCATGACCGCGTCGTCCATACAGGGCAGGTCGTCCAGCACCAGCGACGCCGCATGGACCATCTCCAGCGCACAGCCGTAATCCAGCGCATCGTCTGGACGCCCGCCGACATGGGCCGCCGCCAGCATGGCGAGCACCGGCCGAACCCGTTTTCCCTGTCCCAGCAAGGCCTCGCGCGCTGCCAGCGACAGCAGGCTGTCCGGCGACGGCGCCAGTTTGGCCAGGCGTGACTGGACCCGCAGACGCAGGTCGTCGGGCGCGCAAGGTTCGCATGCCACAGGCGGCTGGGGCCTCGCGCCGACGATCGCCATACAGGTCTCCTGGTGTCGTCTGACCGTCGCGTTGCGACGACGATCCGAACCGTTGTGATCGCATACGGCATCACGACCGCGTCGGATGCAAGCCGCCGTCGCCGTGTTTCCCGGTCATGAGATGCTCAGGAAACCGGCCGGCTCAGACGCCGCTGCTGGAAGAGCCGCGCTTCTGGGTCAGTTCGGCCTTCAGCGCCCGCGCCGACCGCACCCACAGAAAGCCGAACGAGACGCAGCCGTCTTTCGTCCGCACCGCGTGGTGCAGGCGGTGGGCCTGGATGCGACGGGTCCAGAAGCCTGACCGACCTTCGACGCCGGTCGGGAATCGCCGATGCACCAGGCCGTCGTGGAAATAGAAATAGATCATCCCATAGGCCGTCACGCCCAGGCCGATCGGCAAGGCCCAGGCCCAGACGTGCAGGCCCAGCGCGATCAAGATGATCGCCGGAGCCGCGAACACCACGGCGAACAGGTCGTTCTTTTCCAGGACATCGTCGTGCGGTTCGTGGTGGCTGCGGTGCCAGTCCCACAGCAGGCCGTGCATGACGTAGCGATGCATGGCCCAGGCGAAGACCTCCATCCCGAAGACGGTCACAAAGAACAGCAGGATCATCACCGGCAGAGACATGAGCGCATCATAGGCGGTTTGAACGGCGCCCGCCACGACTTGACCCGGACATATGTTTGGCCGTCTGTGCGCCCATGCTGATGGACCTGCTCGTCACGACCCTCGCGCTCAGCCTGATCATCGGCGTGCGCTATCTGCTGGTCGGCGTCACGACACACTGGTTGCTGTGGGCCGGGCCGGGGCGGGGGCGCCAGCTGAACCACAAGGCGCCGACCGGAAAACGCATCCGCGCCGAAATCATCGCCTCCCTGATCTCCTGCCCGATCTACGCCTTGCCGGCGGCTTTGGTGCTGGAGGCCTGGAAGCGGGGCGGGACGGCGATCTATGGCGATGTTCACGCCTGGCCGCTGTGGTGGCTGCCGGTCAGCTTCGTCGTCTATATGCTGGCCCACGACGCCTTCTACTATTGGGTTCATCGGGGGCTGCATCATCCGCGCATCTTCCCCTGGGCCCATGCCGAGCATCATCGGTCGCGTGACCCCAGCGCCTTCGCCTCCTTCGCCTTCGATCCGGCCGAGGCCGTCGCCACCGCCTGGTTCCTGCCGGCCCTGGCCTTGTTCGTGCCGATCCATTGGGGCGTGGCCCTGGCGCTGCTGACCCTGATGACCGCCACGGCCGTGTTGAACCACGCCGGCCGCGAAGTCTGGCCGGCGTCCTGGCTGAACCGCGCGCCGCTAAGTTGGTTCATCACCGCCACCCACCACGACGCCCATCACAAGCGTTTCAACGGCAACTACGGTCTCTATTTCCAGATGTGGGACCGCTGGGCCGGAAGCGAGATTGCACAGCGGCGCGACACTTCGTCTGATCGTCCGCGATAGCGCAGCTTCATCGGAAGGCGGCGGGTTTCAATCCATGGCGCTGGAGCTTGTCGTACAGGGTCTTTCTGGGAACCTGCAGTTCATTGAGGACGGCGCCGATGTCGCCGCGATGGGCGTTAAGGGCGTCACGCAGCAGTTCCGCTTCGAAGCGGTTCATCCTTTCCGGCAGGCTAAGGCCCTGCTCGTGAGGACGCGACGCGTCATCGAGCGACAGGGCGACGCGTTCTGCAAAGTGGGCCAGTTCGCGGATGTTCCCGGGCCAGTCGGCCTCGACCAGCAGACGCCGAACATTGTCGCCGACGGCTGGCGGTTCGATCCCGTGGCGATCGGCCGCGCGGCGCAGGAAGTGGGCGAACAGCAGGGGGATGTCCTCGCGCCGTTCGCGCAGCGGCGGCACGCGCAGCCGCACGACGTTCAGCCGGTAATACAGGTCTTCGCGAAAGGCTCCGGTGCGCGCCGCCTCGCCCAGGTCGATCTTCGACGAGGCCAGGATACGCAGGTCCAGGGCGCGGGGTTCGTTGGCGCCGATGGGGTGCACCTCGCGTTCCTCCAGCACCCGCAGCATCTTGACCTGGACGGCAAGAGGCATGCTCTCAACCTCGTCCAGGAACAGAGAGCCGTTATGCGCCCGCTCCACATGGCCGACGCGGCGACGCAGGGCGCCGGCGAAGGCGCCAAGTTCGTGGCCGAAAAGTTCGCTCTCGATCAATCCGTCGGGCAGGGCGCCGCAGTTGACCGCGACGAAGGCGGCCAGCCGGCGTCGGCCGCCGTTGTGAAGGGCGCGGGCGACCGCCTCCTTGCCGGTTCCGGTCTCGCCCTCGATCAGCACGTCCATTCTGGCGTCGGCGATCTGGGCGATGGTGGCGCGAAGGGCGGTGATGGCGCGGGACGACCCGGCCAGCGGCAGCTCCTGGCCGCCATCCGAGGTCATGGCCAGCAGGCGGCGGTTCTCCAGCACCAGGCCGCGTTTCTCCAGCGCCCGGTTCAGGCTGTCCTGAAGGCGTTCGAACGGGAAGGGCTTGGCGACGAAATCATAGGCGCCGTCCTTCATGGCCGCCACAGCGTCGGTGATGTCGCCGTGGCCGGTGATCATGATGACCGGCAGGCCGGGGTCCAGCGCCTGCAGGCGACTGAGCAACTGGCGCCCGTCCAGGCCGGGCATACGCAGGTCGGTGACGACGACGCCAGGGAAGTCGGCGTCGATCCCCCTCAGCGCCGGCTCGGCGCCGGCGAAGGCGCGCACGTCATAGCCTTCCAGCGTCAGGCGTTCAACCAGGGCCTGGCGAAAGTCGGCGTCGTCCTCGATCAGGGCGACGGCGTTGGGGCGAGCGAACTCCATCAGGCGATCCTCAGCGTGGCGACGAAGGTCGCGCCTTCGCCCTCGTCGATCAGGTCAAGCTCACCGCCGAAACCGGCGACCAAGTCGCGGCAGATGACCAGGCCAAGGCCCAGGCCATTGGCGCGGGTGGTGACGAAGGGGGTGAACAGCTGGGCGCGCACGGCGGGCGGCACGCCGGGGCCGTTGTCGGAAACGATCAGGCGGACACGGTCGCCCTCGCGTATGACCTTCAGCATCAGCCGTGGCCGGTCGCGGCCTTCCAGCGCCTCGGCGGCGTTCTTGACCAGGTTGACGATCACCTGTTCCAGCCGGAATTGATCGGCGCGCACCGTGACGTCGGCGTCGCCTTCGCGGATCAGTTCGACGCCGCCCTCGTCCAGCCGACCTCTGATCAGCAGCAGGGCGCCGTGAATGGCCTCTTCCAGCCGGACCACGCCGATCTTGGGGTCCGACTTTCTGGAGAAGACCCGCAGGCCTTCGGTGATGGCGCCGATGCGCTGGGTCAGGTCGCCTATACGCGCCAGGGCGCCGCGCGCCTTTTGCGGCTCGTCGCGGTCCAGCAGGACGCCGGCGGTTTCGGCCTGGGTCTGGATGGCCGCGACCGGCTGGTTGATCTCGTGCGCCACGCTGGCCACGATCTGGCCCAGGGCGGCCAGCTTGCTGGCCTGGACCAGTTCGTCGCGAAGCAATTCGCGAGCGGTCTCGGCGCGGCGGCGCTCCTCGATCTGGCGGTTCAGGGCGGCGTTGGCGTCGCGCAGTTCACGAGTGCTTTCGTCTATCCGCCGTTCCAGTTCCAACCGGGCGAGTTCCTCGGCGCGGCCGCGGACCAAGGCCAGCTGGCGACGGCGCAAAAGAAGCACGATCACGCCGCCTAAAAGGACAAGCACAAGCCCTGCAAACGCGCGGGCGGTCATGACCGCAGTCTCGATGGCGCCACGCGTCGGAGACAGAAGATGCAGGGTCCAGCCGGGGGTCTCGGTAGAGACTGCGGCGTGCATCCAGGTTTGCCGGGGGCCATCGACGGACGTCTGGACCAGACGCGGGTGATCGCCTGACGGAGTGCTGAAGGGGAGGGGGCCGAGAGCCTGGGGCTGAAGCGTCTGGTCCGTCAGCGTCAGGCGTCGGCGATGCGCATCCAGCGCCTTGGTCGTCCGAAATCGCCAGTCCGGCACGCTGGTGATCAGGACGACGCCTCCGGGATCGACGACGAAGGCCGGTTCGCCCGACGCACGCCATTCAGCCTCCAACGCGTTGAACTCGACCTTGACGACCACCACGCCCAAGGGGCGGGCGTCAGGTCCGTCCACACGGCGCGCAAGATAAAGACCGGGGCGACGCGAAACCGTGCCCAGGGCGAAAAACTCAGCCTGGCCATCGCGCATGGCGTTGATGAAATAGGGCCTGAAGCTGTAGTCCGCGCCGACGAAGCTCGTGGGCAGACGCCAGTTGCTGGCGGCTTGCGTTCGGCCATCGACCCCGATGACGTAGATGGCGGCGGCGCGTGTCTGGCTCGCCAGACCTTCCAGTTTTTTGCTGACGACATCGCCTGCAGCATATGGCCCGGCCGCCAGCAGGTCGGCGATGTCGGGATCTCCGGCCAGGGCGACAGGCAAGGAGCGATGTTTTTCCAGCTCGCTGCGCAGGACGGCGGCATGGAGCGCGGCCGCGGCATCGGCCTGGCGGGCCAGTTCTGCAGTGGCGTCGCCGCGGGCGGCCTCGCCTGCGCCGAATGCGATGACGGCGGTGATCAGCATCCACCCGACAGCGAGGGCCAGCCAAGTTCGTCGGGTCTGGTTTGCGCAGGCATCGATAGAAGCGGATGTCGTCATCCCGCCACTGTGCGGATTATCGCACTAACTCGCTAGTCCCTTGCGCGAAAAACCGCACCGAAACCAGGTGCTACGAAGGCGAAGTCAGAAAAAAAATTCGTTAAAACAATGGATTATTAAAGGTCGGGTCTCGGTTTCTGCCTATGGCCGAAATCACGGATTGTGGGTCGAACGGAGCGTGGCGAAGACCGCGCCCATCGAGGAAACCGCGAGATCGCGTTCTCGCCCATCAGGAGCCTATCGTGATCCAGATATCGTCAGAGGCCGCGCCAGTGGTCCGGAAGCCCTTCTATCGGCATCTCTACTTCCAGGTTCTCCTCGCCATTTTCGCCGGCGGCCTCATCGGGCATTTCTTTCCCACGTTCGGCGAGAGTCTGAAGCCGCTGGGCGACGCCTTCATCAAGCTGGTGAAGATGATCATCGCGCCGGTGATCTTCCTCACCATCGTCACCGGCATCGCGGGGATGCGCGACATCGGCCGGGTCGGCCGGGTCGCCGCCAAGGCCTTCGCCTACTTCCTGACCTTCTCGACGCTCGCACTGATCATCGGCATGATCGTGGCCAATCTGGTCCAGCCGGGCAACGGGCTGAACATCGATCCAGCCAGCCTGGATGCGAGCGCGGTCTCCAAATATTCCGAGCAGGCGCATGAGACGACCATCGTCGGCTTCCTGACCAGCATCATCCCCGACACCTTCGTCAGCGCTTTCTCCGAAGGCAATATCCTGCAGGTCCTGTTCGTCTCGGTCCTGTTCGGCTTGGCCTTGGCCATGATCGGCGACGTCGGCAAGCCTGTCCTGAACTTCCTGGAATCGATCAGCACGGCCTTCTTCAAGTTGGTCGCCATCCTGATGAAGGCCGCACCCATCGGCGCATTCGGGGCCTTCGCCTTCACCATCGGCAAATACGGCATCGGCTCGATCGCCAACCTGGCCGCGCTTGTCGCCACCTTCTATGCGACCGCCGCCATCTTCGTGGTCGGGGTGTTGGGCCTCGTCGGCTGGGCCAACGGCTTCAACATCCTGAAGCTGATCCGCTATCTGAAGGAAGAGCTGTTGCTGGTGCTGGGCACCTCCTCGTCCGAGGCCGCCTTGCCCAGCCTGCTGCAGAAGATGGAGCGGGCTGGCGCCTCCAAGTCCGTGGTCGGACTGGTCGTGCCGACGGGTTATTCGTTCAATCTGGACGGCACCAACATCTATATGACGATGGCGGCCCTGTTCATCGCCCAGGCTCTGAACATCGACCTCAGCCTTCAGGACCAGATCGTGCTGCTGCTGGTCGCCATGCTCAGCTCCAAAGGCGCGGCGGGCATCACCGGCGCCGGCTTCATCACCCTGGCCGCCACCCTGTCGGTCGTCCCGGCCGTGCCGGTCGCGGGCATGGCGCTGATCCTCGGCATCGACCGCTTCATGAGCGAGTGCCGCGCCCTGACCAACTTCATCGGCAATGCGGTGGCCACCATCGTCGTGGCCCGGTGGGAAGGCGACCTGGACCGCGACGCGCTGCGAGACGCCCTGAACGGCGCGCCCCGTCCGATCGCGGCTCAGCCCGATCCGGCCGCCGGACCCGGCGACAAGACGCTCATCACCGCCGACTAGGGCGTCTTCAAGAGGGCAGGCGGCGTCAGAGCGCCATCTGCCCTCGGCGCGCAACGCCATGCAGCGCTGACCAATCCCGCAATCGCGAATTTCAGGTAGATCTATGCACATTCACCGCTCTCTCGCGGCGGGTGTCGGCCTTGCCGCGCTCGCCACCTCCGCCTTCGCCCAGTCGGCGCCGTCCGCCGACGAGATCGCCGCTCTGCGCGCTCAGGTGCAGGCCCTGTCCGCCCGCCTCGAACAGCTTGAGGCCCAGTCGCGGACGGCGGTTCCGGTCCCGACCGCCCTCGCCGTCGCAGGATCCCCGGCCGCCGTCGCGCCGCGTCCGGTCCAGACCGCCGCCACGACGGCCGCGCCGGCTCCCGCGCCCGTCGATTGGGCCACGGGCCTGCCTGAACTGCGCAGCCCTGACGGCAGCTTCACCTTCAAGCCGCGCATCCGCGTCACGGCCGACCTGTCGACCACATTCGGCTCGGACTTCGATGGTCGCAATCTGACCACGACCGAGCTGCGCGGCCTGCGCCTTGGCGGCCAGGGCAAGATCGCCGGCGGCTTCACCTACTGGATCGAAGCCGACATCGCCGACAACGCCGTCAGCGTCGCCAACGCCTTCGTCGCCTATAACACCAAGATCGGCGGCCGCGACCTAGAGGTCTCGGCCGGCCAGCGCCTGAACGACCGCGGCGTCGAGGGCGGGACGGCGGAAGACGTGGTTCCCTTCCTGGAACGCAGCCTGATGGTCTCGACCATCGGCCCGGAACGCGGCGCCTATGGGGTCGGCGTGACCTCCAAACTGACCGGCAGCGTCTGGCACGCCTCGCTCTCGGCGACCGGCGACGCCATCAGCACCGGTACGACCAATGACAGCGTCACCCTGATGGGCCGCACCCACTGGTCGCCGTTCAAGACCGACGCCGGCTTCCTGCATCTCGGCGGTTGGGGCTTCGTCGAAGATTTGACGCCGAACGCGTCGATCGCCTCGCGCAGCCTGGTCGTCTCGTCGCGCGGCAATGATAATCTGCGTCTTTCGGGCGGAACCTACGCCGATCCCAAAGGCAGCAAGGGTCTGGGGCTGGAACTGGGCGGCGTGCATCGTTCGGGCTGGCTGATGGCCGAAGGCGGCAAGCGCGTCGTCGAGACCGCCGCCCGTGACTTCGATCAAGACGCCTACAGCCTCTCCGCCGGCTTCTTCATCACGGGCGAAAAGCCGCCCCTCTCGCCCCGCACCGGAACCTGGGGTCGACCCAAGGTGCTGAACCCGCTGGGGACCGACGGCTACGGCGCGGTCGAGATCGTCGGCCGCTACGACACCGCAGACTACAGCGACAACCCGACCGGCGGCGAAGGCGACACCTGGTTGCTGGGCGTCAACTGGTACCCGACGAACAACACCCGCGTCTCCGCCCACTGGAGCGCATGGTCGGTCGATAACCGCACCGGGACCTTCATCGGCGACGACAGCGGAAACACCGCCACCGTCCGCGTCCAGACCGCCTTCTGACGACCTTCTAGATCAGTAGGCGGATCAACCGTCGCCGCATCGTCTCGACCTCGTCGTCAAGGCGATGCGGGGATGTCGTCGCCCCGACATGGGCTCGGCGTAGGCACCTCCCCAGATTAGTCGAATCTGGGGGATCAGATGTCCAAGACCACATTGAAGACGCGCCTGCTGGCGGCCGCGACCCTGACGGGCGCCATGACGGCCGGATCGGCCGCATGGGCGCAGGAGCAGGCGCCGGTCAGCAGCGTCGAAGACGTCATCGTCACCGCGCAGCTGCGCGAGCAAAAGACGATCGACGTGCCGTTCGCCCTGACGGCCTATTCGGGCCAGTTCCTGGAAGACCTGGGCATTCAGGAGTTCGAACAGCTGTCGGCCTTCGTGCCGGGCTTCCTGGTTCAGAACCAGTCGCCGAACAATCCGGGTTTCGTGATGCGCGGCATTACCTCCGATTCCGGCGCTGCGACGTCAGAGGCCCGCGTGTCGGTGTTCCAGGACGGGGTGTCGATCTCCAAGTCGCGCGGCTCCTATGTCGAGCTGTTCGATCTTGAACGTGTCGAGATCGCCAAGGGGCCGCAGTCGACCCTGTACGGGCGCGGCGCCCTGATCGGCGCGGTCAATCTGGTGCAAAACCGCGCGCGTCCCGGCATGACCGAAGCCTATGCCAATATCGAGGCCGGCAACGAGGGCTATCGCATGGTCGAGGGCGCGCTGAACCTGCCGGTCGGCGACACCGCAGGCCTTCGCCTGGCCACGCGCCTGAAGACGCGTGACGGCTCGGTCGAGAACCTGCTGGGCGGCGAGGATTTCAACGCGATCGAGACGCGGGCTTTCCGTCTGTCGGGCGCCTGGACGCCGTCGGACGCGATGCGCTTTGACGTGATCGGCAACTATCAGAAGGACAACGCCTCGGGCACGTCGTTCAAGTCGATCGCCTATGCCCCGGCCGATCCGAACACGGGCGCCGTGCTGGGCGGCAAGGAACCGTGGGAGGGCGCGGCCCTGACACGCGGCGCGGCCTTCGACGGCGGCAAGGCGCTGGGTCTGGACCGCGAGGTCTGGGGCGTGACGGGTCTGGCGCGTATCGACCTGAACGCTGCCTGGAGCTTGAACGCGACCACGGCCTATCGCGAGTTCACCAACTACGAGACCTTCGACGCGGACGGCGTGTCCCTGCCGCTGCTGACCGCAGCCGAGGATACGCACGGCGAACAGTGGAGCCAGGACCTGCGCCTGGGCTTCGACAACGGCGGTCGCCTGACCGGCTTCGTCGGCGCAGGCTGGTTCCATGAAAAGGGCTATCAGCGCACCCCGACGCAGTTCGACGAGCGCCTGATCCTGGCGCAGCTGTCGGGCCTGCTGGACGGTTCGCCCACGACGGTCGGCGACCGGACGCTGCCGCTGGCCGAGTATGCCGGCATAGCTCAACTTGCTTTGGGCGGTCTGCTGCCAGCCAACGCCGCTCCCTTTGTTGGGCCTATCGCCGCCAATCTGAAGTCGGCGCATATCGAGACGCCGATCAACAGCTCGGAACTGACGTCCTATGACGTCTTCGCCGACGCCACATACGCCTTCACCGACCGGTTCGAAGTGTCGGCGGGTGTGCGCTACACGCGTGACGACAAGACGACGGGCTTCGCCAGTTCGGTGCAGAGCCGTTCTGTGCTCGGTGGCCTACTGGCCGTGCAGGCCTTGGGCGCGCGCGCCACAGCCTTGGCTCAGGCCGGGGACCTCGCCGGCGCCGGTGCGCTTCAGACGCAGATTGGTCAGCTTCTGCAGGGCCTAGCCACGCCGGGGGCGGCCAATCTGCCTCTAGCCAGCGGTTTGCCACTGTTCGGCCTGATCGCCCAGCCGACCGCCAACAACGGCGACTTCGCCTACTTCGACTCCGAGGATGACGGCGTGACCTGGCGTCTGACGGTGCGTTACGCCCTGAGCGACGACACGAACGTCTATGCCAACTATGCGCGCGGTCGCCGCCCGGAAGTGATCAGCGCCTCGGCCCCGTCGGCGCCGCAGGGATCGCCCCGGTTCGCGGCCGTGGATGCCGAGACGGTCGACAGCTATGAGGTCGGCGCCAAGTCGTCGCTGCTGGACGGTCGCCTGCGCGTCGATGGCGCGGTGTTCCTGTACGACTATCAGAACTTCCAGACGACGGTTCAGGAAGGCACGACCTTCATCGTCACCAACGCCGGCGAGGCCAAGTCTTATGGCTTCGAGACCCAGGCCAACTTCGCCGTCACGTCGAACTTCGACCTGTTCGCCACCTATGCCTACAACCACTCGCGGTTCGAGAACGGGATCTATGACGGCAACCAGTTCCGCCTGTCGCCGGACAACGCCGCCTCGATCAGCGCGACCTGGCGCCTGCCGGTCAGCGGCGGCGAGATCGCGGTTCAGCCGACCTACACCTGGCAGTCCAAGGTCTTCTTCAGCGACGACAACGACCTGCCGGCGCTGCAGAGCCGCAACATCGTGCCTGACCAGGTTCAGGACGAGTATCAGGACGCCTACGGCCTGCTGAACCTGCGCGTCCGCTACACCCCGGACTCGGGTGGCTGGGGCGTCGAGGCCTTCGGCGAGAACGTCCTGGACGAGGAATACATCAAGGACGCCGGCAATACGGGCGACGGCCTGGGCATGCCGACCTTCATCGCTGGACGGCCTGCGTCGTACGGCCTCGTGTTCAAGCTGAAGCTCTGAGGATCTGACGATGAAAATGGATCGCCGCAGTCTTCTGGGTCTCCTCGGCGCGGGTGCGGCGTCGCCCGCCGTGGCGCAGGCGACGAACACCGGATCGGTCGCCTTCCTGCACGGGGTGGCCAGCGGCGATCCCGACATGCGTTCGGCCGTCTTCTGGACCCGCGTCACCCCGGCCGATCCGTCGGTCGGGGAGGTCGCCGTGGTGCTGGAGGTCGCACATGACGCCGGGTTCGGCGACATCGTGCGCCGCTCGACCGGTCTGCGCGCGCGGGCCGAGCGGGACTTCACCGTCAAGCACGATCTGGATGGCCAGGGCCTGGAGCCGGGGGCTGAGTATTTCTATCGCTTCGTCGCCAATGGGGTGACCTCGCCCGTCGGGCGGGTGCGCACCTTGCCTGAGGGCGCGACGGCCGATCTGGCCTTGGCCGCGGTGTCGTGCCAGCTTTATCCTGGCGGCCTGTTCAACGCCTATGACGCCCTGTCGAAGCTGGATCGGCTGGACGCCGTCGTCCACCTGGGCGACTACATCTATGAATACGGGGCCGAGCCGTCCGACTATGGCATGGCGACGGGTGCAGCGTTGGACCGTGTTCCCCAGCCGCCGCACGAGATCGTCAGCCTAGCCGACTATCGGACGCGCCACGCCCAGTACAAGAGCGATCCCGACCTGCAGGCCGCCCATGCTCGCGCGCCCTTCATCTGCGTGTGGGACGATCACGAGGTGGCCAACGACGCCTGGATGATGGGCGCCGAAAACCACCAGCCGGAAACCGAGGGCGACTTCGCGACCCGCAAGGCGGCGGCGCTTCGGGCCTATTACGAATGGATGCCGATCCGCGAGCCCAAGGCTGGCGCGCTGAACGAAGCGATCAACCGCAGCTTCGACTTCGGCGACTTGGCCAGCCTGGTCATGGTCGAGACGCGGCTGCTGGCGCGGGGCGAGCAGATGACCTTCGCCGACATCCCCAAGACGGCGGAGGGCGCGCCGGATGTCGCGGCGTTCGAGGCCCTGCGCCAGGCGTCGGATCGCGACCTGCTGGGCGAGCGCCAGCGTCAGTGGATCGGCGAGACGTTGAGCCGATCCAAGGCGGCGGGCCGTCCGTGGCAGATCCTCGGCAATCAGGTGGTGATGGCCAAGATCAAGGGACCGGACATCTCGCGCATGATGCCGCCGGAGCAGATCCAGCAGATGCTGGCGAGCCTGGAGGACGATGTCCGACCGCAGATCGAGGCGGCGATCCAGCTGTTCAAGCTGGGCCTGCCGTTCAATCTGGACAGCTGGGACGGTTATCCGGCCGGGCGCGAGCGTCTGTATGAGACCTTTGCGGCGGCGGACGTCGCGCCCATCGTCCTGGCGGGCGACAGCCACGCCTTCTGGGTCAACGAACTGCATGACAGTGCAGGCGCGCGCCGGGCGGTGGAGTTCGGCACGTCCTCGATCTCAAGCCCGTCGCCGGGCGACCATGTCGGCGGCCTGCCGCTGGGCGTGGCGCTGTCGGCGGCCAATCCCGAGGTCAAGTTCTGCGACCAGACGTCCAAGGGTTATGTGCTGCTGACCATCACCCGCGATCAGGTCGTCGGCGAGCTGTGGGCCGTGTCGACCATCATGGCCAAACCCTACGAGCTGAAGAAGGTGAAGACCTTCGCCGTGTCGCCTCAGGGCGACCTGACGGAAGTGTGATCCCGCCATAGACCCAAACGAAACACGGCCCGCAGGCGACTGCGGGCCGTGTCTTTGCGTCGTGAACCGGCGGATCAGATCGCCTTGGCGCGTTCCTTGTCGGAGGAGCTGCGGGCCAGTTCGCGGTTCAGCCACAGGGCCACGAGGGTGCAGATGGCGCCGGACAGCAGATAGGCGCCGGCGGCGATCAGGCCGAACTGGCTGGAGATCCACAGGGCCGCCAGCGGGGCGAAGCCTGCGCCGAACAGCCAGGCCAAGTCCGAGGTCAGGGCCGAGGAGGTGTAGCGATGGGTCAGGCTGAAGCTGGACGCCACCGGACCCGAGGCCTGGCCGAACGACAGGCCCAGCAGGATGAAGCCGGAGATCATGAAGGTCAGCTCGCCCGCCGCCCCGCCGTTCAGCAGCTGCGGCGCAAAGCCCGAGAAGGCGGCGATGCCGGCGGCGGTGATCGCCAGCAGGGTGCGGCGGCCGTAACGGTCGGCCAGAACACCCGACGCCAGGATGGCGATCAGGCCGAACACAGCGCCCACCATCTCGATCATCAGGAAGCGCACAGGCGTCTCGTTGGTGAACAGGAAGACCCACGACAGGGGGAAGACGGTGACCATGTGGAACATGGCGAAGCTGGCCAGGGGGGCGAAGGCGCCGATGGCGATCTTGGGGCCTTCGGCGCGCAGGGCCTGCGACACGGGGGTGGGCTGAAGCTCGCGGGTCTCGAACAGCTTCTGGAAGGCCGGGGTCACCACGATACGCAGGCGGGCGAACAGGGCGACCACGTTGATGGCGAAGGCCACGAAGAATGGATAGCGCCAGCCCCAGTCCAGGAAGTCGGGGGCCGACAGGGTGTTCAGGAAGAAGGCGAACAGGGCCGAGGCGACCAGCAGGCCGATGGGCGCGCCGAGTTGCGGGATCATGGCGTACCAGCCGCGCTTGCCCTCCGGCGCATTCAACGCCAGCAGCGAGGCCAGGCCGTCCCAGGTGCCGCCCAGGGCGACGCCCTGGCCGATGCGGGTGAGGGCCAGCAGCACCGGCGCCCACATGCCGATGCTTTCATAGCTGGGGATGAAGGCGACCGACACGGTCGAGGTGCCCAGCAGCAGCAGGGCGGTCGTCAGCTTGGCGCCACGCCCGAACTTGCGGTCGATGGCGATGAACAGGACCGTGCCCAGCGGGCGGAACAGGAAGGCGAGGGCGAAGATCGCAAACGACAGCAGCGTGCCGCCCACCGCGCCCGCGTAGGGGAAGATCAGTTGCGGGAAAACCACCACCGAGGCGATGGCGTAAACAAAGAAGTCGAAAAACTCGGAAGTTCGGCCGATAATGACGCCGATGGCGATTTCGCCCGCATCCACCTTGCCATGGTGCGAGTTTATCTTGGCGGCGTCGCGTTCCAGCGACTCTGACGAGGGGGTCGTCGAGGCGGACATGGGCTTGGTCGCTCCGTGTGAGACAGGATTATCAGGCGTACGGCCGATTGCCGCATTATGACCGGGCGCCCTTTGCGATGAAAGCGGTCTCAAGAGGATAGGACAGATTGTCCAATGTCGTTCCAGAACGAAGCTGACTATCCCGCAGCCTACGAACGCCAACCGTCGCGGCGCCTCCCCATCGCCCGACGCTTTTCGATTGGATCCGCCTTGCGCCGTCTGCGCCTACTCCTGCTCGCGCCCCTCGTGGCCCTGCTGTCGGCCTGCAATCTGGTCGTGCTGAACCCTGCCGGCGACGTCGCCGCCCAGCAGGGCGACCTGCTGATGATCTCCACGCTGCTGATGTTGATCATCATCGTGCCGGTGATGGCGCTGATCGTCTTCTTCGCCTGGAAGTACCGGGCGTCGAACAAGGAGGCAGAGGCCGAGTATCAGCCCGACTGGGATCACTCCACGTCGCTGGAGCTGGTCATCTGGGCCGCGCCGCTGATGATCATCATCTGCCTGGGCGCCCTGACCTGGGCCGGCACTCACCTGCTGGACCCCTATCGTCCGATCGACCGGATCAAGCCGGGTCAGGCCGTCGACGAGAGCGTCGAGCCGCTGCAGGTCAATGTCGTCGCGCTCGACTGGAAGTGGATGTTCATCTACCCGCAGTACGGCATCGCCACGGTCAATGAACTTGCGGCACCGATCGATCGTCCGATCCGTTTCCACATCACCTCATCGTCGGTGATGAACAGCTTCTACATTCCCGCCTTGGCCGGTCAGATCTACGCCATGCCGGGCATGGAGACGAAGCTGCACGCCGTGATCAACCGTCCGGGCGAATACGAAGGCTTCTCGGCCAACTATTCCGGCGACGGCTTCTCCAACATGCGCTTTGCCTTCCACGGCCTGGACCAAGCCGGTTTCGACCAGTGGGTGTCGGGCGTGCGCCAGGGCGGCCAGACGCTGGATCGCGATCAGTATCTGGAGCTGGAGAAGCCCAGCGAGAAGGTGCCGGTCCTGCACTTCGGCGCCGTCGACGGCGCACTGTGGGACGCCATCCTCAACATGTGCGTCGAGCCGGGCAAGATGTGCATGGGCGAGATGATGGCCATCGACCGCCAAGGCGGCCTGAGCATGGCCTCGGTGCGCAACACCATGCCGCTGGTTTACGACAAATATGCCGGGCGCGGTAAGTCGCCGGCCTATTTCGGGTCGAACGAAAGCTACGTCATGACCATCTGCACGCCGTTGCAGGCCGAGGCCGCCGCCGCCGACCGCATGCGTCGCGCCGAACTGGACACCGTCGTCGGCCCGACCAGCCTGGAGCGTCTGACCGGGCAGGGGTTGTCGCCCAAGCAGACCCCGATGGCCTCGCTGATGACCTTGGCCCGCAATCCCTTCGCTACGGGGCCGGTTCCGACCGACATCCGTTCCGCCCCCAACGCCTGAGCGAACACAGTCGATGAACGCTGACCAACTCATTCCGCTAATCTTCGGGCGCCTCACGTGGGAGGCCCTGCCTCTGCATGAGCCGATCCTGGTCGTGACCATGTCCGTGGTCATACTGGGCGGCCTCACCCTGTTCGGCGCCCTGACCTATTTCAAACTGTGGGGCTATCTCTGGAAGGAGTGGTTCACCACCGTGGACCACAAGAAGATCGGGATCATGTACATGATCCTGGGGCTGATCATGTTCGTGCGCGGCTTCGCCGACGCCATCATGATGCGCATCCAGCAGGCCATGGCCTTCGGTGGGTCCGAGGGCTATCTGAACGCCCACCACTACGACCAGATCTTCACCGCCCACGGCGTGATCATGATCTTCTTCGTGGCCATGCCGCTGGTGACGGGCATCATGAACTATGTCGTGCCGCTGCAGATCGGCGCGCGCGACGTGTCCTTCCCCTTCCTGAACAACTTCAGCTTCTGGATGACCACGGCCGGCGCCCTCATCGTCATGGCCTCGCTGTTCGTGGGCGAGTTCGCGCGCACCGGCTGGCTTGCCTATCCGCCGCTGTCGGGCATCGGCTACAGCCCCGGCGTCGGGGTCGACTATTACATATGGGCGCTGCAGATCGCGGGGGTGGGGACGACCCTATCCGGCATCAACCTGATCGCGACCATCGTGAAGATGCGCGCGCCCGGCATGGGCATGATGAAGATGCCTGTCTTCACCTGGACCTCGCTGTGCACCAACGTGCTGATCGTGGCGTCCTTCCCGGTCCTGACCGCCGTTCTGGCCCTGCTGACGCTGGACCGTTATGTCGGCACCAACTTCTTCACGAACGACTTCGGCGGCAACCCGATGATGTACGTGAACCTGATCTGGATCTGGGGTCACCCGGAGGTCTACATCCTGATCCTGCCGCTGTTCGGCGTCTTCTCGGAGATCGCCTCGACCTTCTCGGGCAAGAAGCTGTTCGGCTATACGTCGATGGTCTACGCCACGGTCGTCATCACGATCCTGTCCTACCTGGTCTGGCTGCACCACTTCTTCACCATGGGCTCGGGCGCCTCGGTGAACAGCTTCTTCGGCATCACCACGATGATCATCTCGATCCCGACCGGGGCCAAGATCTTCAACTGGCTGTTCACGATGTACCGCGGGCGGATTCGCTTCGAACTGCCGATGATGTGGCTGATCGCCTTCATGCTGACATTCGTGATCGGCGGGATGACGGGCGTGCTGCTGGCGGTGCCGCCGGCCGACTTCGTGCTGCACAACTCGCTGTTCCTGGTGGCGCACTTCCACAATGTCATCATCGGCGGCGTCCTGTTCGGTCTGTTCGCGGCCATCAACTTCTGGTGGCCCAAGGCCTTCGGCTTCAAGCTGGACAAGAAGTGGGGCCTGATCAGCTTCTGGTGCTGGGTGCCCGGCTTCTGGCTGGCCTTCCTGCCGCTGTACGTGCTTGGCCTGATGGGCGTGACGCGTCGGATGCGGGTGTTCGACGATCCGTCGCTGCAGATCTGGTTCGTGATCGCCGCCATCGGCGCGGGCGTGATCGCCCTGGGCATCGCGGCCATGTTCATCCAGTTCGCCGTGTCGATCATCAACCGCGACAAGCTGCGCGACACCACGGGCGATCCGTGGGGCGGCCGCACGCTGGAGTGGGCGACGTCCTCGCCGCCGCCGGCCTACAACTTCGCCGCCACGCCGGTCATCCATGACGCCGACGCCTGGTGGGACATGAAGAAGAAGAACTATCAGCGCCCGCTGAGCGGCTACAAGGCGATCCACATGCCGTCGAACACCGGAACGGGCGTCATCATCTCGGGCCTTTGCCTGGTGATGGGTCTGGCGCTGATCTGGTACATCTGGTGGCTGGCGGCGATCAGCTTCATCGGGGTGCTGGCCGTCTCGATCGGGCACACCTTCAACTACAAGCGCGACTACTACATCCCTGCGGATGAGGTGCGCGCGACCGAAGAGGCGCGCACGCGCGCCCTGGCCGGAACGGAGGCCTGATCCATGAGCGCGACCACGATCAAGCTCGACGACCCCACCGTCTTCCATCTGGAAGAGGAGCCGCATCACGAGGAAGGCTCCAGCACCATGCTGGGCTTCTGGCTCTATCTGATGAGCGACTGCCTCATCTTCGCGATGCTGTTCGCCGTGTTCGGTGTCTTGGGCGGCAACTACGCCGCCGGGCCGGGCCCCAAGGAACTGTTCGACCTGGAGCTGGTGGCGATCAACACCGCCATGCTGCTGTTTTCGTCGATCACCTACGGGTTCGCCATGCTGGCGATGGACAGGAACAACCAGCGTCAGACCCTGATCTGGCTGGCGATCACCGGCCTGTTCGGCCTGGCCTTCCTGGGCATCGAACTCTACGAGTTCGCGCACCTGATCCATGAGGGCGCGACGCCGCAACGCAGCGCCTTCCTGTCGGCCTTCTTCACCCTGGTGGGCACCCACGGCCTGCACGTCACCTTCGGCATCATCTGGCTGGTGACGCTGATGGTTCAGGTCAGCATGAAGGGCCTGATCCCCGCCAACAAACGCCGCCTGATGTGCCTGTCGATGTTCTGGCACTTCCTGGACGTCATCTGGATCGGCGTCTTCACCTTCGTCTACCTGCTGGGCATGCTGCGATGAGCGCCGACAAGAACGACCACTCGCCCGAGTCCCACGACGCGGACCATCTGGGCCACGAGGGGCACAATCACGGCTCCTTCAAGAGCTATATGATCGGTTTCGTGCTGTCGGTGATCCTGACGGCGATCCCGTTCGCCCTGGTGATGACCGGTGTCCTGCCGACCCAGGCGACGGCCCTGATCGTCATGGGCTTCGCCGTGGTGCAGATCGTGGTCCACATGATCTACTTCCTGCACATGAACTCGAAGTCCGAGGGCGGCTGGATCATGCTGGCGCTGATCTTCACCATCATCGTCGTCGTCATCGCCCTGTCGGGTTCGCTGTGGGTCATGTACCACCTGAACGCCAACATGATGCCCATGACCCACGACATGACGAACATGGGCAGCTGAGGTCGAGATCACCGACACGTCTTCAGCCCCGGCCTCCGATAAGGCCAAGCGCTCACCACTGATCCGCCTCGTCGTATCGGTCGTGGGGCTGGTCTTGTTCGTCGGCTTTCTGGCCTTGGGCGGCTGGCAGATTCAGCGACTGGCCTGGAAAACGGACCTGATCGCCCAGGTCGACGCCCGCGTCCATGCGCCGGCTGTGCCCGCGTCCGGACCGGGGCAGTGGCAGAGTGTCACGCGACAGGACGACCAGTATCGTCGCGTCGTCGTGCAGGGGACCTTCCTGCACGACAAGGAAACCCTGGTTCAGGCCGTGACCGATGCGGGCGGCGGCTTTTGGGTCATGACGCCGCTGGTCGATGCGCGCGGCTTTACCGTTCTGGTCAATCGCGGCTTCGTGCCTACCGGACGGCGCGATCCGGCCGCTCGCGCCGATGGACAGGTCGTGGGGCCGCAGACCATCGTGGGGCTGCTCAGGATTACCGAGCCCAAGGGCGGCTTCCTGCGCGCCAACGACGCCGTGGGGGACCGCTGGCGGTCGCGCGACGTGGCGGCGATCGCGGCGCGGCGTGGCCTGACGAACGTCGCGCCCTATTTCATCGATGCGGACGCGACGCCCAATCCGGGCGGCTGGCCGTTAGGCGGGCTGACGGTGATCCGGTTCGCCAACAGCCATCTGATCTACGCCCTGACCTGGTTCGGCATGGCCTTGCTGACGCTGGTCGGCCTGTGGCTGTTCCTGCGTGACGGCCGGCGCAACCGGCCATGACCACGGCCCTGCAACGTCTGCTGGGGCTGGGGCTCAGAGGCGGGGTGGCGTCGCACGGCGGGGCCAACCGGCGCAACATGCTGCTGCTGATCCAGCTGCGCTGGCTGGCGGTCGCCGGGCAGATGGCGACGATCCTGCTGGTCCAATATGTGATGCGGATCCCGCTGCCGGTGCTGTGGCTGCTGGCGGCGCCGGCGGGACTGGTTCTGGTCAATCTGATCAGCGCGCCGCTGACCGCGCGTCGCGAGGAGGTCGAGGATCAGGCCCTGATGATCGCCCTGCTGGCGGATGTGGCGGCCCTGACCTGGCTGCTGTTCTTGACGGGGGGCGCCGCCAATCCGTTCGTGGCGCTGTATCTGCTGCAGGTCGTGCTGGGGGCCGTGCTGCTGGCCCCCGTCTATGCCTGGGCCCTGATCGCCATCACCAGCCTGTGTTTCGCCGGGCTGGGCCTGCATTCCCAGCCGCTGAACCTGCCGCCGGCGCGCGAGGATTCGCTGCTCAGCCTGTATCTTCAGGGCAGTCTGATCTGTTTCGTCCTGATGGCGGTGCTGCTGGTGCTGTTCGTCACCCGGATCAGCCAGAACCTGCGCGAGCGCGACGCGTCCGTCGCCGCCATGCGACAGCAGAACGCCGAGCACGACCACATCGTCCGCATGGGCCTGTTGGCGTCGGGCGCCGCGCACGAACTGGGCACGCCGCTGGCGTCCCTGTCGGTGATCCTCAGCGACTGGAAGCGGATGCCGGCCCTGACCCAGGACGCCGATCTGGTTCAGGACATGACGGTGATGCGGGCCGAGGTCGAGCGCTGCAAGGCCATCGTCACCGGCATCCTGATGTCGGCCGGCGAGGCGAGGGGACAGGCGCCCGAGCGCACCACCCTGCGGGCCTTCGTCGCCGATGTCGTCGCCAGCTGGAACGGCGACGGCGTGGCCGTTCAGATCCGCGACGAACTGGCTCAGAACCCGTCGATCATCGCCGACCCGGCCCTGCGTCAGGTGCTGGGCGTGCTGTTCGACAATGCCGTCGAGGCGGGAGCCAGGCGCATCGTCGTCACCACGACGCGGACGGACGACACGCTGGGCATCGCCGTGCGGGACGACGGGCCGGGGTTCCCGGATGTCATCCTTCAGGCCTGGGGCAAGCCCTACAACTCGACCAAGCCGCGCGCAGGGGCCGGCCTGGGGCTGTTCCTGCTGATGAATGTGATCCGGTCGCTGGGCGGTCGGGTCGAGGCTTCCAATCCCCCGGCCGGCGGCGCAGAGGTGCGGCTGACGTTGCCGCTGTCGGCGCTGGCGCCCAAGGACGAGATCGCTCCATGACCGATGAGGCCAGACTGCTGCTGATCGTCGAGGACGACGAATCCTTCTCGACCACCCTGCGACGCTCGTTCGAACGGCGCGGCTATGCCGTCGTCACCGCCGCAAACCCTGATCAGATGACCGAGGTGCTGAAGACGCATCGCCCTGGCTATGCTGTCGTGGACCTGAAGCTGGGCGGTCATTCGGGCCTGACCTGCGTGGAGGCCCTGCACGCCTTCGATCCCGAGATGAACATCGTCGTCCTGACAGGCTTCGCCAGCATCGCCACGGCGGTCGAGGCCATCAAGCTGGGCGCGCGCCACTATCTGGCCAAGCCCGCCAGTTCCGACGACATCGAGACCGCGTTCGGGCGGGCGGACGGCGACGCAGAGACGCCGCTGGGCACGCGCCCGACCTCGATCAAGACCCTGGAATGGGAGCGGATCCACGAGACGCTGGTGGAAACCGACTTCAACATTTCCGAGGCGGCGCGCCGCCTGGGCATGCACCGCCGCACCCTGGCGCGAAAGCTGGAAAAGCGGCGCGTGACCTAATTCAGCGCGGCCGCGATCCGGTCGGCCAGCGCCCGCAAGGTCGCCGTGTCGGCCATGGGCGCATGGCCATGCCCCTTCATCTCGCGGTCGGCCCAGCGCGGCACGATGTGGAAGTGCAGGTGGAACACCGTCTGTCCGCCCGCGTCGCCATTGAACTGCAGGATCGCCAGACCCTCGGGCTGCAGCGCCTTCTCGACGGCCTTGGCCGTTCGTTGCAGGGCGGCGGTCATGCGGGCCAGAATCTCCGGCTCGACCTCCAGTAGATTGCGGGCCTGAGACTGTTTGGCGATGATCAGGACGTGACCTTCCGACTGGGGAAAGACGTCCATGAAGGCCAGGACGTGGTCGTCCTCCCACACCGTCACCGAAGGGATTTCGCCGCGCAGGATCTTGGCGAAGATGTTGTTCGGGTCATAGGCGCCGTGCAGGCTCATGTGCGGTCTCCGTGCGGTGTCTGGGTCGGGAATAGCAGCGGCGGGTGCGAAGGGGGAGCCTTCGCCCACGCCATGCATTATGGTCACGCTTGAACACAACGAGGCACGTCATGATCCGTTTCATCATCCAGGCTCTGGTCACCATGGCGGGCCTGTGGCTGTCCGCCCGGTTCGTGCCGGGCGTCGACTTCACCAGCACGGGATCGCTGATCGCGGCGGCTATCATCCTGGGGCTGGTCAACGCCTTCGTCCGGCCGATCCTGGTGGTTCTGACCTTCCCGATCACCGTGGTGACCCTGGGCCTGTTCCTGCTGGTGGTGAACGCCGCCATGATCGGGCTGACGTCCATCTTCCTGGATGGCTTCCGGGTTGACGGCCTGTGGGCCGGCATCGGCGCCGCCATCGTCACCGGCGTTGTCAGCTGGATCGCCGGCGCCTTCATCGGCGGCGGCGAAGGGGCGCGCCGCTAGGCGTCCACCGCCATGGCGCCCAGGATGACGCTCTGAAGAGCGACGATCTCAATGGGCTTCTTCAGCACCCCGTCGGCGCCGGCCGCGCTGTAGCGCGCGACATCCTCGTCGAAGACATTGGCCGTCAGCATATGGATCGGCGTGCGGGGGCGGCCGGATGCAGCCTGTTCGGCACGGATGGCGATCAGCGCCTCCACGCCATCCATGACGGGCATCATCACGTCCATCAGCACCAGGTCGAAGGTCTGGTCGCGCACGGCGGCGACCGCCTCCTGTCCGTTCTCGACCAGGGTCAGATCGACGCCGAACGGTTCGAGCAGCAGCGTCAGCAGCTTGCGATTGGCGGGATGGTCTTCGGCGGCGAGGATCCGTGGCGCCTGACTTGAAGCGACCGGTGCAGGTGCGGCCGGCGAAGTAGGCATGGATGCCGGCGTCGCCCGGTCGGCGGTGAAGCGGAACCAGAACACGGCGCCTTGCGGGCGCGCCGACCGGACGCCCAAGGCGCCGCCCAGCGCCTCGACACTGGCGCGACACAGGGCCAGGCCCAGGCCCGAACCGCCCGCCGCGCGCCCGGCTGGGAGCTGTTCGAAGGGTTGGAAGATGCGATCGCGCTGGTCCGCCGGCACGCCAGGCCCCTGGTCGTGGACTTCGAAGTCCAGGTCGACGCGCCCGTCAGGGGCGGGGAGGGCGCGGGCCAGGATGCGGATCGTTCCGTTCGGCGTCAGCTTCAGCGCGTTGGACAGATAGTTGATCAGCACCTGTTCCACCCGCGCCTCGTCGGTCATGACGACGAAATGCTCGGGCGCGCCCTGACGTTCGATCTCCAGCGTCAGGCCCAGTTCCTCGACGCGCGAGCGCCAGACGCGGGCGATGGCGTCCAGCCGTTCGGAGAGATCGACGGGCGCGAGCTGGAGGTCGTCCTGGCCCGATTCGATCTTCGATATGTCCAGGGCGCCGTTCAGCAGCCTCAGCAGCATGCCGCCTGCGTCCGCCATGTCCGTGACGACGGCGGCTTCCGCCGCAGGGCGTGGACGGCCGCGCAGCACCTCGGTCAGGCCCAGGATGACGTTCAGAGGCGTACGGACCTCATGGCTGATCATCGCCAGGAAGCGGGATTTGGCCTTGTTCGCCCGTTCGGCGGCGGCGCGGTTCACCTCAGCCTCGGCCAGGGCGGCGCGGAGCTCGCGCGAGCGTTCCGTGACGGTGATCATAAGATCGATGGTCTCGCGGTCGCTGCGCCATTGACGCCAGGCGGCTGCGCTGACGCCCATGACGAACAGGGCCACGGCGCCCAGAAGGCGGGGGTCCGAACCGACCTGATACGAGGCGATCACCATGGCGGCGATGGAAGGTGGCAGAACGGCGGCGGCGAAGCTCGCGCGGCTGATGTGCACCTGATGGGCGCCGACCATCAGATTGCCGGCCAACAGCAGGC
Organism: Brevundimonas sp.; assembly: GCF_046295075.1. Classification (GTDB taxonomy): domain Bacteria; phylum Pseudomonadota; class Alphaproteobacteria; order Caulobacterales; family Caulobacteraceae; genus Brevundimonas. The sequence continues at coordinate 181,361 of NZ_JBKBOC010000003.1, forward strand.
GAAGATAATCGAGATGCTCAGGTTCGGCCTGCCATGCGGCGAGGATGAACAGGGCGTTGTGGCCGGCCAGGCAGAGGGTGATGATTTCAGCCGACAGTCGGAATCTGCGCGCCGCACCGGGCGCGTCAGGTCGGGCGAGGGCGGTTTGAACCGCATGCCAGAGCGGGACATAGAGGCCGAATTGGAAGAGCGCGAAATTCGCCGCCCATCCCCATCCCAGCACCCAGAAAGTCAGGAGAAAGATGGCGGCGAGGGTGGCCAGCCGCACCGGGAACATGTCCCGGTACCGCTCGGCATAGGCCTTTAGGTAATCTGTACTGTCGGCCACTTACGCCAGGTCTCCGCTTCAAGCGTAGCCATAAGCGAGGGAGCTTAACGAGGCCTCAACCTTGACGCGATCAGCCGATCTTCACTCGTGTCGCCGCTTCCGGCAGGTCCTCGCCGAAGGCGCGCTGGTAGAACTCGGCGATGGTGGGGCGTTCCAGTTCGTCGCACTTGTTGAGGAAAGTAAGGCGGAAGCTGAGCGCCAGGTCGCCATTGAAGATCAGGGCGTTCTGGGCCCAGGTGATGACGGTGCGGGGGGACATGACGGTTGAGATGTCGCCATTCATGAAGGCGTTGCGGGTCATGTCGGCGACGCGGACCATGGCGGCGATGCGACGACGGCCCTCGGCGTCGGACCATTCGGGGACCTTGGCGGCGACGATCTCGGCCTCGACGTCGTGGTCGAGGTAGTTCAGCGTCGTGACGATGTTCCAGCGGTCCAGCTGGGCCTGATTGATCTGTTGCGCGCCGTGATACAGGCCCGTGGTGTCGCCCAGGCCGATGGTGTTGGTCGTGGCGAACAGGCGGAAATGCTTGTTGGGGCGGATGACGCGGTTTTGGTCCAGCAGGGTCAGGCGGCCCTGGGCCTCCAGCACGCGCTGGATCACGAACATCACGTCAGGACGGCCGGCGTCGTATTCGTCGAACACCAGGGCGATGGGGCGTTGCAGCGACCAGGGCAGAATGCCCTCGCGAAACTCGGTGATCTGCTTGCCGTCCTTCAGGACGATGGCGTCCTTGCCGATCAGGTCGATTCGGCTGACGTGGCTGTCCAGGTTGACGCGCACCAGGGGCCAGTTCAGGCGGGCGGCGACCTGTTCGATATGGGTCGACTTGCCGGTGCCGTGATAGCCCTGGACCATGACGCGGCGGTCGAAGGCGAAGCCGGCGCAGATGGCGATCGTCGTCTGCGGGTCGAAGCGATAGGCCTCGTCGATCTCGGGCACATGGCTGTCGCGCTCGGCGAAACAGGGCACCGTCATGTCGCTGTCCACGCCGAAAGCCTCGCGCAGGGTCACGCGGCGGTGCGGTTCGAGCGTCAGCAGGGGATCGGGGGAGGCGTCGAGCGGGGAGGTCATGGACCTCATCTAGAGGCGCCGCGCGCGCGGCTCAACACGCGCGCGGCCCTTCGTGTCGCTTATTTCGCGCTGAGGCGAACATCCACGTTGCCGCGGGTGGCGTTGGAATAGGGACAGACCTGGTGCGCCTTCTCGATCAGGTCGTCGATGACGGCCTGATCGAGACCGTGATCGGTGACGGTCAGGTCCACGTCGAGGTTGAAGCCCTCGCCCTTGGTGTTCTTGCCGAAGCCGACGCCGGCCGTGATCTTGGTGTCGGGGCCGACTGGCGTTCCGGCCTTGCCGCTGACCAGGCGCAGGGCGCCGAGATAGCAGGCAGCGTAGCCGGTGGCGAAGAGCTGCTCGGGATTGGTGCCGTCGCCGCCCTTGCCGCCCATTTCCTTGGGCGTGGACAGCTTGACGTCGATCTTGCCGTCGTCGGTGGCCGAGCGGCCGTCCTCGCGGCCTCCGCCGGAGGCGGTGGACTGGGCGCGATACAGAACTTCCATGGCAGGCTCCTTGGGTTGGGATGCTTGAGATGGGGTCTTAACGGAAGACGGGAAGGGGACGTTGCACGCCCGCTCTAGCAATCGACCGGCGACGCGGGCTAAAGCACCCTTTCGGGGCGCGTCGTCGGAGTACGCAGTGAAGATTGCCGAACGCTGGTTCGTGTGGGCGGGCATGGTTCTGCTGGGCGGCATCGCCCTGGCGGGGCTTGTGGTCGCCGTCTATGCGGCGTGGCTGTTCCACGACCTGCCCGATGCGTCGGAGCTGGCGGATTATCGCCCGCCGACCGCGACGCGCGTCTATGCCGGCGACGGCACCCTGATCGGCGAGTTCTCGGACGAGCGCCGAATCTATGTCTCGTACGACCAAATCCCGACGCCGGTGATCCATGCCTTCCTGGCGGCCGAGGATCGCAACTTCTTCCAGCACGGCGGTATCGACGTGGGCGGCATCGGCCGCGCCTCGATCAAGAACGTCTTCAACCTAGCGCAGGGCCGCCGGCTGGAGGGCGGTTCGACCATCACCCAGCAGGTGGCCAAGAACGTCCTGCTGACCAACGAATCGAGCCTGAACCGCAAGCTGAAGGAAGCCATCCTGGCCAATCGCCTGGAGGCGACCCTGTCCAAGGAGCAGATTCTCGAACTGTATCTGAACGAGATCTTCCTGGGTTATCGGTCGTTCGGCATCGCCTCGGCCGCCTACAATTATTTCGGCAAGTCGCTGGGTCAGCTGACGCCGGACGAGGCGGCCTTCCTGGCGTCCCTGCCCAAGGGGCCGAACAACTATCACCCCAAACGCCACCCCGGCGCGGCCAAGGGCCGTCGCGACTGGGTGCTGGGCGAGATGGAGCAGAGCGGCTGGCTGACGCCTGCGGAACTGATCGCCGCCCGCGCCAAGCCCTTAGTCACGCGCGATGCGCCCCAGCGTTCGGATTACAAGGACGCGGACTTCTTCGTCGAGGAAGCCCGTCGTCAGGCCGCCGCCAATCCCCAGTTCGGCGAGCAGCTACGCGCCGGCGGTTTCTATATGCGCACCACGCTGGACCCGACGTTGCAGACGGCGGCGCGTCAGGCCCTGATGCAGGGGCTGGAAAACTATGACCGGCGTCACGGCTGGCGCGGCGGGTGGGGCACCACCGACTTCGCCGACGGCTGGCAGGCGGTCGCCCTGAAGGAACAGGCGCCGCCCGAACGTCGCACCTGGCAGCCCGCCGCCATCGAGAGCGTCAGCGGCAACACCGTCCGCATCCGCACGGCCCGCGACGACAAGACCGGCACCCTGCTGGCGGCCGATGCGGCCTGGGCCAACGCCAACCGTCAACTGAAGCGCGGCGAGCTGATCTTCGTGGAGCCCAAGGGCGGTCAGTACGCCCTGAAACAGGTGCCGCGCGTCAACGGCGCCCTGGTGGCCATCGAACCGCAGTCGGGCCGCGTGCTGGCCATGGTCGGCGGCTATTCCTATGCACTGTCCAGCTTCAACCGGGCCACCCAGGCGCGGCGTCAGCCCGGCTCGGCGTTCAAGCCCTTCGTCTATGCGACGGCGCTGGAAGGCGACTTCACCCCGGCATCCATCGTGCTGGACGCGCCGATCAGCTTCGCCGGCGGGGCCAATGGCCAGCGCTGGACGCCGGAAAACTACAGCCGTCAGTACTATGGGCCGCAGACGCTCCGGCGCGGGCTGGAGTTGTCGCGCAACGTCATGACGGTGCGGCTGGCCCAGTCGGTCGGCATGAAGAAGATCGTGGATCAGTCGGCCAGAATGGGCATCCCCGGCCTGACCCCGAACCTGTCGGTGTCGCTGGGCGCCGGTGAAGTGACGCCGCTGGAGATCACGGCCGCCTATTCCGCCTTCGCCAACGGCGGGCGGCGGGTGACGCCCTATCTGATCGACTATGTGCAAGACCGCGACGGCGAGACCATCTTCCGCGCCGACAACCGCAGCTGCCGCGAATGCGGACGCGGCTTCTCGGGCCAGGAATCGCCCCGCCTGCAACAGCGCGGCACCGAGGTCATCGACCCGATCACCGCCTATCAGATGAGCTCCATGCTGGAGGGCGTCGTTCAGCGCGGCACCGCCGCCAGCGCTCGGGGCTTGGGCCCGTGGGTCGCCGGCAAGACGGGCACGACCAACGAGTATCGTTCGGCCTGGTTCGTGGGCTTCACCACCGACATCGTGGTCGGCGTCTTCATCGGCTTCGACGACAACCGGTCGCTGGGTTCCGGCGAAGCGGGGGCCTCGGCCGCCGTGCCGGTCTTTACGGAGTTCATGCAGACGGCGCTGAAGGAAAGGCCTGCCCGGCCCTTCGTGCGGCCTAAGAACGCCATCTTCCGCACCGTCAACGGCATCGAGGAAGCCTTCCGCCCCGGCACCGAGCGTCAGGCCCCGCCGCCTGCGCCGACCGGGCCGGTGCAGCCCACCGGACCGCAGAACTACTACGAGGTCATCCGACGCGAGCAGGAGGCCGCGAGCGGCGCCCCCGCCGCCGCACCGGCGCCCACCGCACCGCCGCCGCCGAAGAAGGCGCCGGCCGAGGACTTGAGCGGACTGTACTGAAGCTCTAGGTAGGGCTTTCGAACGGCGCGTCCTCGTGGCGCGCCGTTTTCCTTTCATCCGCCCTGTTCGAGGGCGTTGTGTCGCTGGAGAATGCGATGAGACCGGATGTCGAGGCCATGAAGGCCGACATCGAGCAGAGCGTCGCTCTGCTCAGGAGGCGTCTTTGACTGGGATGTCGCTCTAAGAAAGCTCGATGAGCTGAACGCGCGGGTCGAGGCCCCGACGCTGTGGGACAAGCCCGAACAGGCCCAGGCCGTCAGCCGCGAACGCTCGCAGCTGGAAGCCAAGATCAACACCGTCAAGGCGATGGAGCAGGATCTCGAAGACGGGGTGATGCTGGCCGAAATGGCGGACGAGGAAGGCGACGAGGGCGCGCTGGAGGACGCACGCGCGTCTCTGCGGGGCATCAAGGACCGCGCCGCGCGCGCCGAGCTGGAAGCCCTGCTGTCCGGCGAGGCTGACGGCAACGATGCCTATCTGGAAGTGAACTCGGGCGCCGGCGGCACCGAGTCGAACGACTGGGCCGGCATGCTGCTGCGGATGTATTCCCGCTGGGCCAAGGCGCACGACTACGAGGTCACGATCGAGGCCTATGAAGAGGGCGAACAGGCGGGGGTCAAGTCGGCCACCATCCTGATCTCTGGCCCGAACGCCTACGGCTGGCTGAAGTCGGAATCGGGCGTTCACCGCCTGGTGCGCATCAGCCCCTATGACGCGGCGGCCAAGCGGCACACCAGCTTCGCTTCCATCGGGGTGTCGCCGGTCGTCGATGACGCCATCGAGATCGACATCAATCCGTCGGACGTGCGCACCGACACCTACCGGGCCTCGGGCGCCGGCGGTCAGCACATCAACAAGACGGACTCGGCCGTGCGTCTGACGCACATCCCGACCAACACCGTGGTGGCCTGCCAGGCCGGCCGGTCGCAGCACCAGAACCGCGAACAGGCGTGGAAGATGCTGCGGGCGCGCCTGTACGAGCTGGAACTGCAGAAGCGCGAGGCCGTGGCCCAGGCCCTGGCCGACGCCAAGACCGACATCGGCTGGGGCCACCAAATCCGGTCCTATGTCCTGCAGCCGTATCAGATGGTGAAGGACCTGCGGACCGAGGTCGAGACCTCTGACACCCACGGGGTTCTAGACGGGGACCTGGACGCCTTCATGGGCGCGGCCCTGGCCCAGCGTGTCGGCGAAACGCGCGGGTCCAGCACGGACTAAAGAAAAAGGGCGGCCCAACAGGCCGCCCTTTTGTATTCAAAGAAGAGCCTTGTCAGGCCGGGGTCTTGGCTTCGGGTTTGTCCGTCTTGGCGGGCTTTTCGGGGGCTTCCAGCATGGCGGCGCCGGGCGTGTCGCGCTTGGCCTGGTTGCAGCGGCCCTGGAACCAGGCGCCCTGGTCGATGGACAGCTGCTCCTGGGTGATGTCGCCCTCGACGCGGGCGGTGGCGTAGAGCTTGACCTGTTTGGCAACGATGGCGCCCGTGATGCGGCCGCGCACGTCCAGCACGTCGGCGTGGACGGTGCCTTCGACCGCGCCGCCTTCGCCGATGACGACGCGGGCCACGCGGACGTCGCCCTTCAGATTGCCTTCGACCTGAAGCTCGCCGGCGCCGGAGATATTGCCTTCGTATTTCACCCCGGCTGCCAGGGTGGACAGGTTGCTGGACCGTGTCGCCGGGCGAGCCGGTTCAGGCGCGCGGGCGGCGGGCGTCGCCGCCGGCAGATTGGGGGTCGGTGACGGCGTCGGTTCAGGGGCGGGGGGAATGCCCAGCCCGGTCGATCCGCTGTCGTAGGATTTGCTCTTGGTGAACATGGTGCGCTCCGCATCTGCCAGCCAAGGCCGGCCAAGCCCCTAGTAGCCCTAAGGCTCACTAGGCCTTGGGCGAGGCCCCAAGGTCAAGCATCGCTTCCGAACCGTGGTCGTCGATCACAGAGCCTTGACGGCCTCCAGGACGGCGCCGGCATGGTCGGCGACCTTCACATTGCGCCAGGCGCGGGCGATCCGGCCCTCGGCATCGATCAGGAAGGTGGCGCGCTCGATTCCCATATATTCACGGCCGTAGAGCTTCTTCTCGACCCAGACGCCCCAGGCCTCGCAGGCAGCGCCGTCCTCGTCCGAGGCCAGGACGACGGAGAGGTCGTATTTGGCTTTGAACTTGTCGTGCTTCTTCACCGTGTCCTTGGACACGCCGATGACGGGCACGCCCAGGGCGGCGAAGTCGGGGGCCAGGGCGGTGAAATCCTGGGCCTCGCGGGTGCAGCCGGTCGTGTCGTCCTTGGGATAGAAATAGACGACGGCGGGCTTGCCGTTGAGGGCGGCGAGGGAGACCCGGCCGCCGTTGTCGGTCGGCAGGTCGAGAGCGGGGGCGGGCTGGCCTTCGGCAGCGGACATTTCAAACTCCGATCATCCCGGCGAAAACCGGGACCCAGTTCTTTCGCGAGACAGTACGTTGGATCAAGCGCTGCGGACGTCGGATGCGGCGGAGCGCCCAAAGCACTGGGTCCCGGCTTTCGCCGGGATGAGCGGAAATCAAATCGGGCGAACCAGCACGATCTTCTTCTTGCCGGCCGCCAGCTTGATCACGCCGTCCTTGAGGTCGGCTTCGGTCAGCAACTGGGCGCCGTCCGAAACAGGGGCGTCGTTCAGGCGCAGACCGCCGCCCTGGGCCAGGCGACGGGCCTCGCCGTTCGAGGCGGTCAGGCCGGCCTTGGTGACGACGGCGGCGATCATGGCGCCGTAAACCTCGGCCGAGGGCAGTTCGATGGTCGGCAGGTCGGCGGAGATCTGACCCTTTTCGAAGTTGCTCTCGGCGGCGGCGCGGGCCGTTGCAGCCGCATCGGCGCCATGAAGCATCGTCGTGGCGGCGTCGGCGAGGGCCTTCTTGGCGTCGTTGATGGCCGCGCCTTCCAGGGCCTCGTATTCCGCGACCTGCTCCAGGCTCAGGTCGGTGAACAGGCGCATGAAGCGGCCGACGTCGGCGTCCTCGGCGTTGCGCCAGAACTGCCAGTAGTCATAGGGGCTCAGCTGTTCGGCGTTCAGCCAGATCGCACCCTGGGCCGTCTTGCCCATCTTGCCGCCCGAGGCTGTGGTCAACAGCGGCGTGGTCAGGCCGAATGCGGCCTTCTGATCCACCCGACGCACCAGATCCACGCCCGAGGTGATGTTGCCCCACTGATCCGAGCCGCCCATCTGCAGGGTGACCTTGTGGCTGCGGTTCAGCTCCAGGAAGTCTACCGACTGCATCAGCATGTAGTTGAATTCGAGGAAGGTCATCGGCTGCTCGCGCTCAAGGCGCAGCTTGACCGAGTCGAACGCCAGCATCCGGTTGACGGTGAAATGGGTGCCGAAGTCGCGCAGGAACTGGATGTAGCCATAGCCCGACAGCCAGTCGTCGTTATTGACCATGACCGCATCGGTCGGGCCATCGCCGAAGGTCAGGAATTTGGCGAAGACCGTCTTGATCGAGTCGATGTTCGACTGGATGGTTTCTTCGGTCAGTTGGGGACGCGACGTGTCCTTGCCGGTCGGGTCGCCGACCTTGGTGGTGCCGCCGCCCATCAGGACGATGGGCTTGCCGCCGGCCTGCTGGAGGCGGCGCAGCATCATGATCTGGATCAAGCTGCCGACGTGTAGTGACGGCGCGGTTGCGTCGAAGCCGATGTAGCCCGGCACCACGCCCGAGGCGGCCGCCTCGTCGAGTTCGACCGGGTGGGTGATCTGATGGATGTAGCCGCGCGCCTGGAGGGTGCGGAGGAAGTCGGACTTGAAGGCGTGTTCGGTCATGGCGGGGCTCCGTTAGCAGGGATGCCGGCGGTCGTCTTCCATTTCCGAAGAGCGCGTCGCCAGCGAAGGCGGCGCGTGTTCGCGGGCCGCTCGCTTACAGCGGGCGGTAATACAGGCCGTCGATGGCGCGGGCGGCGAACATGGGTTCTGGATAAGGCGCAGCGTTGACCCGCGTCAAGCCTCCGCTACGAATGACGGATGCGCCTGCCATTGATCCCACACCCGACCTGTTCCCCCGCCGGGCTGACGCTGGAGGTCGAGGCGCGGCGAGCGGGGCGGGTGTTGAGCCTGGAGTATGTGCTGGCCGGGCCGGTCGAACGGGTGCTTTGGCCCCAGGCGGCGGCGCGGGCGCGGACGGACGAGCTGTGGCGAACGACCTGTTTCGAGGCCTTCGTGCGGACGGCGGACGGCTATGTCGAATATAATCTGTCGCCGTCGGGGGCGTGGGCGGCCTATCGGTTCGACGGCTATCGCGAGGGGATGCGGGCGCTGGAGATTGCGGCGCCCTTCATCGTCACGCGGATGGCGCAGGGGCGGTTCGTACTGACGGTCGATGTCGAACTGCCGGAGGATGCGACGGACGCGGTCGGGCTGACGGCGGTGGTCGAGGGGCTGGATGGGGCGATCGCCTATTGGGCCTTGGCGCATCCATCGGATAAGCCGGACTTCCATCATCCCGACTCTTTCGCGCTGGAACTGACATGAATTTCGGTCTCGACCGCCTGCTGTCCGACGACGCCCTGAAGGCACAGCTGAAGGGGCGGCGCGTGGCGTTGCTGGCGCATCCGGCCTCGGTGACCAAGGATCTGGGTCATGCGGTGGACGCGCTGGCCGCCTGTCCCGAAATCGCGCTGACCGCCGCCTTCGGGCCGCAGCACGGGATGAAGGGCGATCTGCAGGACAATATGATGGAGAGCCCGGATTATCGCGATCCGGTGCACGGCTTCCCGGTCTTCAGCCTGTACGGCGAGGTGCGCCGGCCCAGGGACGAATGGATGGAGACGTTCGACGTCGTCCTGATCGACCTGCAGGACCTGGGCTGCCGCATCTACACCTATGTGACGACGCTTCTCTACGTGCTGGAGGCGGCGGCGAAACATGGCAAGTCGGTATGGGTGCTGGATCGGCCCAATCCGGCGGGGCGGCCGGTCGAGGGTCAGACGCTGAAGCCCGGCTGGGAAAGCTTCGTCGGGGCGGGGCCGATGCCGATGCGGCACGGGCTGACGATGGGCGAACTGGGCCTGTGGTTCATCGACCAGTTCAAGCTGGATGTGGATTACCGGGTCGTGGAGATGCAGGGCTGGGCGCCCGAGGCGGGGCCGGGCTTCGGCTGGCCGCTGGGGGAGCGGGCCTGGGTCAACCCCAGCCCGAATGCGCCGAACCTGTCGATGGCGCGGGCCTATGCCGGGACGGTGATGCTGGAGGGGGCGACCCTGTCGGAAGGCCGCGGCACGACCCGGCCGCTGGAGCTGTTCGGGGCGCCGGACATCGATGCGCGGGCGGTGATCGCCGAGATGCGGGCGCTGGCCCCGGAGTGGCTGGGCGGCTGCGTGCTGCGCGACATGTGGTTCGAGCCGACCTTCCACAAACATGTCGGGAAACTGTGCAGCGGGGTGCAGATCCATGTGGATCACCCCGGCTACGACCATGCGGCGTTCAAGCCGTGGCGGGTTCAGGCCCTGGGGTTCAAGGCGATCCGGCGGCTGTATCCCGACTATGATCTTTGGCGCGATTTTCCGTATGAGTATGCGTTTGGGAAACTGCCCATCGACGTGATCAATGGCGGACCGGGGCTGCGGGAGTGGGTGGACGACGCAAGCGCCACGCCTGCCGATCTGGATGCGGCGACGAACCCGGATGAGGCGGCGTGGGAAGAGGCGCGGCGGCCGTTCCTGCTGTATTAGAGCTATAACTAAAATCTATTGTGCATCTGCAAATAAGTGATTGGGCTTATTTGTTGCAGTGCGGTAGGGAGAGGGCCTCCCAACCACCCTGCATTGGATTTTCCGCATGGCCCTGATCAACACGACCATCAAACCCTTCACGGCCGAGGCCTATAAGAACGGCAAGTTCCTGACGGTCACGGACGCCGATGTCGCGGGCAAGTGGGCGATCTTCTTCTTCTATCCGGCCGACTTCACCTTCGTGTGCCCGACCGAGCTGGAAGACCTGGCCGATCACTATGACGCGTTCCAGAAGCTGGGCGTCGAGATCTATTCGGTGTCGACCGACACCCACTTCTCGCACAAGGCCTGGCACGACTCGTCGCCGGCCATCGGCAAGATCAACTACACCATGCTGGGCGACCCCTCGGGCCAGGTGACCAACAACTTCGACGCCATGCGTCCGGGCGTGGGCCTGGCCGATCGCTCGACCTTCCTGGTCGATCCGGACGGCGTGATCCAGTTCACCGAGACCACGTCGGAAGGCATCGGCCGCAACGCCGCCGAGCTGCTGCGCAAGGTCAAGGCCGCACAATATGTGCGTTCGCATCCGGGCGAAGTCTGCCCGGCCAAGTGGGAAGAAGGCGAAGCCACCCTGGCGCCGTCGCTCGACCTCGTCGGCAAGATCTAAGACTGACGCCTATCGGGCGCCTACCGGGTTCGGCCTTCGGGTCGGACCCACCCGGCGAGGCCGGACACTATCGCGCAGGCCTCGCCGGGGATCGGCTGGAAGGCGGCGCGCCACCCCTGAAAATTCGAGGACTGCCCCATGCTGGACGCCAATCTGAAATCTCAGCTTGAGGGCTACCTCAAGAACATCGTCCATCCGGTCGAACTGGTCGCTTCTCTGGGCGCCGGGCCCAAGTCGATTGAGCTCAAGACCCTGCTGGAGGAGATCGTTTCGGTCTCGCACGGCAAGGTCGAGATGGGTCGCGACTATGACGACGAGCGTCAGCCCAGCTTCCTGATCCGCCGCAAGGGTACGGACATCGGCGTGCGGTTCGCGGGCATTCCGCTGGGCCACGAGTTCACGTCTCTGGTGCTGGCCCTGCTGCACGTCGGCGGCCATCCGTCCAAGGCGGCGCAGGAGCTGATCCAGCAGGTCAAGGACCTGGACGGCGACTATGTGTTCGAAACCTATTTCTCGCTGTCCTGCCAGAACTGCCCCGACGTGGTGCAGGCCCTGAACCTGATGAGCGTGCTGAACCCGCGCATCAAACACGTCGCCATCGAGGGCGGCCTGTTCAAGGACGAGGTGGACGCGCGCAAGATCATGGCCGTGCCGACAGTCTTCCTGAACGGCGAGCTGTTCGGCCAGGGGCGGATGGACCTGGAGCAGATCGTCGCCAAGCTGGATTCGGGCGCCGAGGCGCGCGCGGCCGAGAAGATCAAGTCCAAGGACCCGTTCGACGTGCTGGTGATCGGCGGCGGCCCTGCCGGGGCCGCGGCAGCCATCTATACGGCGCGCAAGGGCATTCGCACCGGCATCGCTGCCGAACGATTCGGCGGCCAGGTGCTGGACACCATGGCGATCGAGAACTTCATTTCGGTGCCCCATACCGAAGGGCCGAAACTGGCCGCCCATCTGGAACAGCATGTCCGCGAATATGAGGTGGACCTGATGAACCTGCAGAAGGCGGCCAAGCTGGTGCCGGCCAAGGTTCCGGGCGGGCTGCACGAGGTGGTGCTGGAGAACGGCGCGTCGTTGAAGTCGCGGACCGTGATCCTGGCCACCGGCGCTCGCTGGCGCCAGATGAATGTGCCGGGCGAGGATCAGTACAAGAATAAGGGCGTGGCCTATTGCCCGCACTGCGACGGGCCGCTGTATAAGGGCAAGCGAGTGGCGGTCATCGGCGGCGGCAACTCCGGCGTAGAGGCGGCCATCGATCTGGCGGGCATCGTGGCCCATGTGACCCTGATCGAATACGATAGCGAACTGCGGGCCGATGCGGTGCTGCAGAGGAAGCTGGCGACCCTGCCGAACGTGCGGATCGTTACCTCGGCCCTGACGACCCAGGTGCATGGTGACGGCGAGAAGGTGACGGGCCTGTCCTACAAGGACCGCAACTCCGACGCCCATCACGACGTCGATCTGGAAGGCATCTTCGTCCAGATCGGCCTGGTGCCGAACACCGAATGGCTGAAAGGCGCCGTGGGTCTGACGGCGCGCGGCGAGATCGAAGTGGATCACCGCGGCGAGACCTCGCAGCCGGGAATCTTCGGCGCAGGCGACGTGACGACCGTGCCCTACAAGCAGATCGTGGTGGCGATGGGCGAGGGCTCCAAGGCGGGGCTGGCGGCCTTCGACTACATGATCCGCACCGTGCCGGCGGAACAGGTCGTCGAGGCGGCGTGATCTATCTGGGCCGTGCGAACGCGTTTCGCACGGCCCGCCCGATTTCGACCAAGATGGCCCAGGCCAAAGTGACCACGAAATAGATCCAGCGCGCGGCGAGCACGATCAGCAACGGAACCGCCCACAGCACGGCCCAAACGTAATAGGGCAGGTCGGAATGGGTGATGGCGCGCAGGATCAGCGCTACAACGAACATCGGCAGGGTCAGCAGCAGGTAAGGCTTGATCGGAAGACGGCGGATAGCCCGCGTCAGCCGGACCATATTGCTGGAGGATGCAGGCGTTTGCGGTGGGGCAGGCGTGGTCATCGAAACAGCGCCCATCCCGCCAGGGCTGACATGGCCAGCACAACGGCCGCGGCGTAACGGCTCTTCCAGAACCACACCGCCGCCAAGGCCGCCGCAAAGATCAAGAGCGCAATGGGGATCGACGGTGCGCGCTGAAGCGTCGTCAGTCCCAACTGGAGACTGGTCGCCGCAATGATGCCGACGACGGCGGCGGCGACCCCGGCCAGCACCCGGTGAAGGCGTTCGTCGGCGACGACCGCCTCCAGCCGCTCATAGAAGATCATCGAAAAGGCGAAGGCGGGCAGGAAGACGCCGGCCGTCATCGCCAGCGCGCCCGCCCACCCGCCCACGACGAAGCCGACGAAGGTGCAGAAGATCACCAGCGGCGCCGGAATGACGCCGGCGAAGGCTAGGCCGTCCAGGAAGGTTCCGTCATCGATCAGGCCGCGTCCGACGGTGTCCGCACGGACATAGGGTATGGCGGTATAGGCGCCCCCGAAGGTCAGAAGACCGGCCTTCAAGCCGGTCCAAAGCATGGCCCACGCGGTCGGATCGGCGGATGACGCGGCGCCGTGCAAGTTCGTGGGGTTCGCCCAGAGGTAAAGCGCCACGGCGGCGGCAAGCGCGATCGCCATGACGATGAGGGCGGAGACGCGCCGTCCGGCCTTGATGAAGGCATAGGCCGCACCGCCGGCGATCAGTACGATCCAGAAGCCGGTCTCCGCCAGGGTGGCGACGAAGCCTATGGCGGCGACGGCCCACAGCCAGCGATCTTCAAGGATATGCGCGCCGATCTTGTGGACCGCGCGCATGACGACCGCCACGACCGCCGACTGGACGCCCAGGAAGGCGCCGGCCAGCAGGCCCATGACCGGGGTCAACGACACATAGGCCCAACCGATCCCAAGCATGATCAGGAAGCCCGGCAGCATGAAGCCGAGACCGGCCAGCAGACCGCCGATCCGGCCCTTGGCGCGCATGCCCAGATGCACGCACAGCTCGTGCGCCTCGGGCCCCGGAAGGACCTGAAGGACCGCCAGCAGCCGATTGAAGTGGGCGCTGGATATCCAGCCTTCCTGATCCACCAGGTCGCGGCGGATCATGGCGATCTGCGCGACCGGCCCGCCGAAGGCCAGAAGGCCGAAGCGAAGGAAACGGAGAAACAGGGCCGCGTAGGACAGGGAGGGCGGGGCGGGCTCTTGATCGCTCAAGGTCACAGGCCGTGCTCCAGTTCACACCCTTTGGCGCGGAAAAAGGAGCGGAGCTTGGACGCCAAGGCGCCTGATCGGGCGTCCGCATGGCCCGGTCAGCCAGCCTAGTGCCGATCCTGATCTGTTCCAAGCGTCGTCTGCATCAGGCCCCCTCCGCGCCGGTCAGGTCGTCTGTGGAATGCGTGCGATCACTTTGATCTCGAAGTCAAAGCCAGCGAGCCAGTTTACGCCGACCGCCGTCCAATTCGGGTAGGGCGCCGAGGGAAAGGCGCGCGCCTTTGCGGCCATGACGGTGTCGAACTGATTTTCAGGATCGGTATGGAAGGTGGTGACATCGACGATGTCGTCCAGGCCCGCCCCGGCCGCCGCCAGTACGGCTGTCAGATTGTCGAAGGCCAACTGGACCTGGGCGGGGAAATCCGGCTCGGGCGAGCCGTCCTCGCGGCTGCCGACCTGGCCGGAAACGAAGAGCAGGTCGCCGGAGCGGATGGCGGCGGAATATCCATTGATGTCGTAGAGGGCCTGACGGCCGGCAGGGAAGACGGCGTCTCGGGTGGTTGCGGCGGTCATGGGGCGGTCCTTGATTTTCATATCCAGGGCGCGGCGTTGATATACGCGGCGTATGTCATTAGATCGGACGATACGATCCGTATGTCAAATTAACATACGGATCGTATGTGAACACGGAGTTGGATTTGGCGACGCGGTCAGAGAAGGTCGAGGAGACAAAGGCGCGGCTTGTCACAGCCGCCCGCCAAGCCTTTGCGACCCAGGGCTATGCCGCGGCGTCGATGGACGATCTGACCGCCGACGCCGGACTGACGCGCGGTGCGCTCTATCATAATTTCGGCGACAAGAAGGGTCTGCTGCAGGCGGTGATCGACCAGATCGACGCGGAGATGCTGGTGCGGATGCGCGCGGCGGGCGAGGGGCTGCCGCCTTGGGACGCCTTCGTCGCCGAGGGCGTCGCCTATATCGAAATGTCGCTGGAGCCGGAAATCCAGCGCATCATGCTGCTGGACGGACCGGCGGTCCTGGGCGATCCCTCGCGGTGGCCCAATCAGACGGCGTGCCTGCGCACGACCACCCAGATGATCCAGGCGCTGATCGACGATGGATTCGTCAAGCCGATGAATGCGGAGGCCGCAGCCCATCTGGTGAACGGCGCCGCCCTGAACGCCGCCCTATGGGTGGCGGCGGCCGACGAGCCGGAGCGTGTATTCGAAAGCGCCGTCGATGCCTTCCGGCATCTGGTCGGCGGCCTGTTGCTGCGCGATTGAGATCAGAAAGGTCGGCGCGAGGCCGGCGCCGATCCAGGTCGGCGCGTCCTTTCGGGCCGGTCGCCGCAAATGTCGCGCTGTATCGAAGACCCATCCTGGGCCAGGGCCGAGCCGCCTGTGGCTGTCGGGGGGGCAAGGCGAACAGCAGCAGACGCATCTATACCTAAGGAAACGGATGTCTCCTATCCCGCCGTTTAGGCCTCCTCAATCGCAGATGATCAGTGCAGCTTCAACCGCCCCGACACGCGGCGGTGCAGCAGGCGGGACAGGGCCAGGATGGCGGTGCGTCGTACGCCCAAAATCGCCCTGTGGTGATCCAGGTGCAGCGCCATATAGGCCCATTTTGCGACCAGGCCCTCGATCAGGAAGTTGGGACCGCCCAGCCCGCCCATCAGCGAGCCGACGCCCTTGTCGCCGCCCAGGGATACCAGCGAACCCTTGTCGCGATAGACATAGGGGCCGGGATCGCGCGATGGGTCCGACAGGGCCTTGGCCAGATAGGCGGCCTGCTGAGCCGCCGCTTGGGCCCGGGCCGGGACGGGGCGGCCTTCGGGGCCGGGCGCCTCGGCGCAATCGCCCATGGCGTAGATGTCCGGCGCTGACGTGAGCAGGTGATCGTCGACCACGAACTGGTTGATGCGGCCGGTGGTCAGACCCAGGTCGCGGTTGTTGTCCGCCGCCTTCACGCCCGCCGCCCAGACGATCAGGTCGGCGGGGACTTCGCCTTTGGAGGTGTCCAGCCGGTCAGCGTGGACGGCGGCGACCTTGGCGTCCGTCAGTAGGCGTACGCCCTTGGCCTCCAACGCCTTGGACGCCTTGGCCGACACGCGCTCAGGCAGGCCGCCCAGGATGCGCGGCGCGGCCTCGACGATGGTGACGACGAGGTCGAAGCGCTGATCCGGCGACAGGCCGGCGGACAGTTCGTCGTGACCCTCGATCAGTTCGGTGGACAGTTCGACGCCCGTCGCGCCCGCGCCGACGATGGCGATGTTCAAGGTGCGTTCGTCAGAATAGGCGGCGGCGAGGAAGGCCGAGGTCAGACGCTTGTTGAAGCTTTCCGCATCGGCGACGTCTTCCAGCAGATGGGCGTGCTCGGCCGCGCCCGGCGTGCCGAACAGGTTGGAACCGCTGCCGATCGCCAGAACCAGAGTGTCGAAGGATAGGGTGCGCGGGGCGACCAGAACGACGCCGTCGGCGTCGCGGATTTCGCCCAGGGTCAGGGTCTTGTTCGCAGGGTCCAGGCCCGTCAGGTCGCCGAAGGCGAAGCTGAAATGATTGCGCCGCGCCAGCACCGGATAGGACAGGCCTTCCTGATGGCTGTCCAGCGACCCTGCCGCGACCTCATGCAGGCTGGGCTTCCATAGGTGGAAGATCGAGCGATCGATCAGCAGGATGCGACGCCGGCCTTCTTGCGGTCCGAAGCGACGCCCCAGGCGGGCGGCGAGCTCAAGCCCGCCGGCGCCGCCGCCGATGATGACGATGTCGTGCTGCATCCGGGTCTCCTGAAGACGACCCGAATCTAGGGTCAGGCCGGCTTTTCTTCCAGACGCTTGTCCAGATAGGCGCCGACGCGGCGGTCGACGGCGCTCATGTGGTCCTGCCAGAAGTGGCTCGCGCCTTCTTCAAGTTCGTAGTCGATGATGATGCCCTTCTGGGTGCGCAGCTTGTTGACCACGCGCTCCACTTCGACCGGCGGGACGACGGTGTCGGCGGTGCCGTGCAGGAACAGGCCCGACGCGGGGCAGGGGGCCAGGAAAGAGAAATCATACATGTTCGACGGGGGCGAGACCGAGATGAAGCCGTCCGTTTCAGGGCGGCGCATCAGAAGCTGCATGCCGATATAGGCGCCGAACTGATAACCGCCGACCCAGGTCTGGCTGGCGCCGGGATTGTTCGTCTGAAGCCAGTCGAGGGCCGTGGCGGCGTCAGCCAGCTCGCCGATGCCCGAATCGAACTCGCCCTGCGACTTGCCGACGCCACGCGAATTGTAGCGCAGGGTGGCGAAACCGCGCTGCTGGAACAGCTGGTGCAGGGTGACCGTCACCGGGTTGTTCATATGCCCTCCCGCCTTGGGGTGCGGGTGCAGGATCAGGGCGATCGGTGCGTTCGGGCGCTTGCCCGGGGAATAGCGGCCTTCGATGCGACCGGAGGCGCCGGGCAGGATGACTTCAGGCATAGGGGCTCTGGAATCCGTTCAACTGTCATTTCGCAGGTGCGTAATACTTGACCAAGGAGGTGGGACTTTCTAAGTCCCTCCGCAAGCACGCCGCCTTCGCGAAGGCGCGGGTTCTAGCACAAGAGCCCCGAAAAGCGCGCAATTTTTGAAGGTGCGAAATGCGTCTGTCGACCAAGGGACGATACGCCGTGATGGCGATGGCCGATCTGGCCAAGAACGGACGCGGCGAGAGCGGCGAAATCCGGGCGGTTTCGCTGGCCGAGATCGCCGCGCGCCAGGAGATTTCGCTCAGCTATCTGGAGCAGCTGTTCGCGCGATTGCGCAAGAGCGAGCTGGTCAAGAGCGTGCGAGGGCCCGGCGGCGGCTATCGCCTGGCCAAGGCGGCGCACGAGACGGTGGTGGCCGAGATCGTGCTGGCGGTGGACGAGCCGATCCGTGCGACGCGCTGCGTGGCGCACGGGTCGCCCAAGGGCTGCATGCTGGCCGGCGAACGCTGCATCACCCACAATCTGTGGGAAGATCTGGGCGACGAGATCCATCGCTATCTGGCCGGGGTGTCGCTGGAGGATGTGGTTATGAACCGCACGGGCCAGCGTCGCCGCAATGTCGAACAGCCGCAAGCTGTCGGGGTGGCGGCATGAGCGGCATCTATCTGGATTACAACGCCTCGGGCCTGGTGCGGCCGGAAGTGCAGGACATCATGGCGCGCGCCCTGGCCGACAACGGCAATCCGTCGGCGGTCCATGCGGCCGGACGACGGGCGCGGGCGCGGGTCGAGACGGCGCGGGCCCAGGTCGGCGACCTGGTCGGGGCTGATCCAACGGCGGTGGTGTTCAACAGCGGGGGGACCGAGGCCAACGCTCAGGGCATCGCCAGCGCCCTGGCGGCCGGATGCGAACGGCTGATCGTCTCGGCGACCGAACATCCGTGCGTGGCCGAGGCTGCGGCGCATGCGGGGGCGCCGGTCGAGGTGGCGCCGGTCGATGCGAACGGCGTCGTCGATCTGGATTGGCTGGCGGAGGCGCTGAGCCGTCCGGGCCGGGCCGTGGTCGCCATCCATCATGCGAACAACGAGAGCGGCGTGATCCAGCCGATCGTCGAGGCGGCGAAGCTGGTGCGCGCGGCGGGCGGCTGGCTGCATGTCGACGCCATCCAGTCGGCGGGCAAGATTGCGGTCGATATGCGGGCGCTGGATGCGGACACCCTGACCCTGTCGGCGCACAAGCTGGGCGGGCCGCAGGGCGTCGGGGCGTTGATCCTCAAGGACGGCGTTTCGGGCGTGCGCATCCTGCATGGAGCGGGACAGGAGCGGGGCCTGCGCGCCGGGACCGAGAATGTGCCCGGCATCGCCGGGTTCGGCGTTGCGGCCGACTGCGCGGCCCGGGATCTGGGGACGATGGGATCGCATGTAGGCTGGCGCGACGCCGCGGAGGCGAAGGTCAAGGCCGCCGGGGCGACCGTGATCGGCGCAGGCGCGCCGCGCTTGCCCAACACCCTGTTCATGACGGTCGAGGGTTGGGACAGTCCGCAACAGCTGATCACCCTGGATCTGGCCGGGGTCATGGTGTCGGCGGGCTCGGCCTGTTCGTCGGGCAAGGTGAAGCCGTCCAAGACCATCAGCGCCATGGGGCTGAATACGCTAGCGACCGGAGGCGTACGCGTGTCCGGCGGCTGGGGAACGACAGAAGGCGACTGGGTGCGGTTCGCCGACGCCTGGGTCGCCGCCTACAACAAGCATAAGACACGCGCCGCCGAGCGCGTGAGAGAGGTCGCCTGATGGCCGCCGTCAAGGAAACCATCGACGCCGTCGCCGCACTGGAAAAGTACGAGCACGGCTTCACCTCGGACATCGAGACGGAATACGCGCCGCGCGGCCTGAACGCCGAGATCGTGCGCTTCATCTCCGAGAAGAAGGGCGAGCCGGAATGGATGCTGGAATGGCGCCTGGCCGCCTATGAGCGCTGGCTGGCGATGGAGGAGCCGACCTGGGCGGCGGTGAAATACGAGCCGGTCGATTACCAGTCGCTGTTCTACTATGCCGCGCCAAAGAAGAAGGACGGGCCAAAGTCGCTGGACGAGGTCGATCCTGAAATCCTGGAAATCTACAAGAAGCTGGGCATCCCGCTGAGCGAGCAGGCGGTGTTGGCGGGCGTCGAGGGCGCGCCGCGTTACGCCGTGGACGCGGTGTTCGACAGTGTGTCGGTGGTCACGACCTTCAAGGCCGAGTTGGCCAAGGTCGGCGTGATTTTCATGCCGATTTCCGAAGCCTTGCGCGAATATCCTGAGCTGGTGCGGCAATATCTGGGATCGGTGGTGCCGGTCTCGGACAACTATTTTGCGGCCCTGAACAGCGCGGTGTTTTCGGACGGGTCGTTTGTCTACATCCCGCCGGGCGTGCGCTGCCCGATGGAGCTGTCGACCTATTTCCGCATCAATGCGAGCCAGACGGGCCAGTTCGAGCGGACCCTGATCATCGCCGACAAGGGGGCGTACTGCTCGTATCTGGAGGGCTGCACGGCGCCGATGCGTGACGAGAACCAGCTGCATGCTGCGGTCGTCGAACTGGTCGTGCTCGACGACGCCGAGATCAAATATTCGACGGTCCAGAACTGGTACCCCGGCGACGCCGAGGGCAAGGGCGGCATCTACAACTTCGTCACCAAGCGGGCGGATTGCCGGGGTGATCGGTCGAAGGTGTCGTGGACCCAGGTCGAGACCGGTTCGGCCGTGACCTGGAAATATCCGTCCTGCATCCTGAAAGGCGACGACAGCTCGGGCGAGTTCTATTCCATCGCCATCACCAATGGACATCAGCAGGCCGACACCGGCACCAAGATGATCCACCTGGGCAAGAACACCAAGTCGCGGATCATCGCCAAGGCGGTGTCGGCGGGCAAGTCGGACTCGACCTATCGCGGCCTGGTTTCGGTGCATCCGAAGGCGACGGGGGTGCGCAACTTCACTCAGTGCGACAGCCTGCTGATCGGGAAAGAGTGCGGCTCGCACACCATCCCCTATATCGAGGCCCGCAACGGCTCGGCCCAGCTGGAGCACGAGGCGACGACGACGCGGTTGAGCGACGACCAGCTGTTCTACGCCCAGCAGCGCGGCCTGAGCCAGGAAGAGGCGGTGGCCCTTTTGGTCAACGGCTTCGTCCGCGACGTGATGCAGAAGTTGCCGATGGAGTTCGCGGTCGAAGCGCAGAAGCTGGTGGCGATCAGCCTTGAAGGGAGCGTGGGGTGAAGCGGCTGTTCTGCGCCTCTTTGTTCATTGCCGGCGCTGTCGCCGCCCTGCCGGTTTCTGCGCAAGAGGTCCGTTGGGGGCTCGCTGCCATCAATGCGACGCCAGTGGACTCCGGCGACCAAGCCTTCGAACTTGTTTTCACGGACAAGGATTCTGGATCATTTAGCTGCGGTTGGTCTTCGGGCGATTTTGCCATCGCGGGAAACCGCATCGTCTTCAGAGAAGTTCTGCGGATAGCCAGCATTAGGCATCCTGCGCAGGCCGCGGCGCATGCTCGTGCGCACCTTGCTCATCGCTGTGACCGTGCGTTTCAACTGACGACGGTCGCCGCGCGAAACGATACGATCGTGCTGACTGGCCAAACCCTTGGCGACGACACAGCAGATACATTCACTTTTTCTCCCGTTTCAACGACTTCCGGCAACGCTCAGTGACCCTCTTCATCTCCAACCTCCACGTCTCCGTCGGTGAAAAGCCGATCCTCAAAGGCCTGACGCTCGAAGTGCCGGCGGGCGAGGTGCACGCCATCATGGGGCCGAACGGGGCCGGGAAGTCGACGCTGGGTTACGCCCTATCGGGACGGCCGGGTTATGAGGCGACCGAAGGCGCGGTCGAATGGGCGGGCGAGGATCTGCTGGCGCTGGACCCGGCCGAACGGGCGGCCAAGGGCGTCTTCCTGTCCTTCCAGTATCCGATCGAAATCCCCGGCGTCCCGGCCCTGACCTTCGTGCGGACGGCGCTGAATGCGCAGAAGCGCGCGCGGGGCGAGGAGGAGGTGGCGGCGCCGGCCTTCCTGAAGCTGGTGCGCGAGGCGTCCAAGGCGTTGAAGATGGACTTCGACATGCTGAAGCGGCCGCTGAACGTCGGCTTCTCCGGCGGTGAGAAGAAGCGGATGGAGATCCTGCAGATGGCGCTGTTCGAGCCGTCGCTGCTGATCCTGGACGAGACCGATTCCGGCCTGGACATCGACGCCCTGCGGATCGTGTCGGAGGGGGTGAACGGCCTGCGCCGCTCGGACCGGGCCATGCTGGTCATCACCCACTATCAGCGCCTGCTGGACTATATCAAACCGGACCGGGTCCATGTGCTGGCTGGCGGCCGGATCGTGGCCTCTGGCGGGCCGGAGCTGGCGCATCAGTTGGAGGCGGAAGGGTACGACAAGTATCTTCTGGAACCGGCATGAGCGCGGTTTTCGCCATTGATCTGACCGACGCCGAAACCTTTCCGTCGCGGCGAACGGAGGCGTGGAAATACAGTGACCTGAAGCGCTGGCTTCGCGCGGCGCCTGAACCTTCGGGCACGGCGGCGGTCGGACCGCCAGGGCCGTTCTACGATCTGGGCGGAGAGGCGATCGTCTTCGCCAACGGGCGTGCCGTCGGCGTGACCGACTTCATCGCCTCGGGCGAGCAGACGCTTCGGCTGCGCTATATCTCCGAGGCGGTCGGGACGGGCCACACAGCCGGGGCGCGGGTTTCGGCGCGCGCGGGCGCCAAGCTTCTGCTGCTGGAGACGCACGAGGGCGCGGGTTCGGCCTATGTGGCGCACAATACGCTGGAGCTGGACGTGGCGGCCGGGGCCGAGGTGACGCGCGTCGTGCTTGTCGAGGAGCCGGAGGACGCCATCTCCATCGCCGAGGCCCATGTGAAGGTCGAGGCGGGCGGCGTCTATCGCCAGACCATCGTCACGACCGGCGCCAAGCTGCAGCGGATCGAGACCCGCATCACGCATTACGCCCAAGGCGCCCAGGTTCAGGCGGACGGCCTGTATCTGCTGAACGGATCGCGTCACACCGACCTGACCAGCGTGGTGCGCCACGTCGAGCATAACGGCGCGACCAGCCAGTTGATCAAGGGCGTGGCGCGCGACACGGCGCGCGGCGTCTTCCAGGGCAAGATCGTGGTCGAGCGCGGGGCCGACGGCACGGATGCGCGCATGGGCCACCACGCCCTGATCGCCAGCGAGCGGGCCGAGATCGACGCCAAGCCTGAACTGATCATCTATGCCGACGACGTGCAGTGCGCGCACGGCAACACCGTAGGAACGCTGGACGAGAGCGCCCTGTTCTACATGCAGCAGCGCGGCATTCCGGCCGAGGAAGCCCGCGCCCTGCTGACCCAGGCCTTCCTGATCGAGGTCATCGACCGGATCGAGCACGAGGGCGCAAGAGAGGTGGCGAGGGAATGGCTGACGGCTCGGTTGTGACCACTTTTGACCCCTATGCCGTGCGGGCGCAGTTCCCGATCCTGTCGCGGCAGGTGAACGGCAAGCCGTTGGTCTATCTGGACAATGCAGCCTCGGCGCAGAAGCCGCGGGCGGTGATCGACGCCCTGGTGGCGACGATGGAGGGCGGTTACGCCAACGTCCACCGCGGCCTGCACACCCTGTCGAACGAGGCGACCGAAGCCTTCGAGAAGGCGCGCGAAATCGTCGCCCGCTTCCTGAACGCCGAGAGTCCCGAACAGGTGGTCTGGACCAAGGGAGGGACCGAGGCGATCAATCTGGTGGCCAACGGGCTGGGGCTGAGCATCAAGCCGGGCGACGAGATCATCGTCTCTGAGATGGAGCACCATTCCAACATCGTGCCGTGGCACCTGTTGCGCGAACGGCGCGGGGCGGTGATCAAATGGATCCCGGTACTGGACGATGGTTCGCTGGACATGGCGGCTTACGCGGACCTGCTGGGGCCGAAGACGGGCATGGTCGCGGTCACCCATATGTCGAACGTGCTGGGGACCATCAATCCGGTCGCCGAGATCACGCGCCTCGCCCATGCGGCGGGCGCTCAGGTCTTGATCGACGGATGCCAGGGCGCGGTCCATGCGACGCCGGATGTTCAGGCTATCGGCTGCGACTTCTATGTCCTGACGGGCCACAAGCTGTTCGCGCCCACCGGCATCGGCGCCCTGTACGGCAAGGCCGAGGCGCTGGAGGCCCTGCCGCCCTATCAGGGCGGGGGAGAGATGATCGAGACGGTCGAGCGGGACCGCGTGACCTACGCCAAGCCGCCGCACCGGTTCGAGGCGGGGACGCCGCCGATCCTGGAGGCCATCGGCCTGGGTGTGGCGCTGGAATGGCTGGCGCAATACGACCGCGCGGCGGTGCAGGCGCACGAACATGCGCTGTATCAGCACGCCGTGGATCGGTTGGACGGCCAGGGGTGGCTTCGCATCCTGGGCCAGGCGCAAGGCAAGGGCGCCATCCTGACCTTCGCCGTCGAGGGTGCCCATGCCCATGACGTGGCCCAGATCATGGACCGTTACGGCGTCGCCGTGCGGGCCGGGCTGCATTGCGCCGAGCCGCTGTCGAAAAGAATGGGGGTGACGTCGAGCACCCGCGCCTCCTTCGCCCTATATAACACCGTGGAGGATGCCGACGCCTTCGTGGATGCGCTGATCAAGGCGCGGAACTTCTTCGTGTAAGCCGATGACAGATCAACCTATTCAAGACAGCGACGCCTTCAAGGACGCCTGGGACGAACCTCAGAAGAGCGCCCTGTCGCAGGCCGAGCTGGATACGCTGACCGATCAGCTGATCGAGGCGTTGAAGTCGGTCTATGACCCCGAAATCCCGGTCGACATCTATGAGCTGGGCCTGATCTATCGCGTGGACGTCAATGACGACCGCGACGTGGTGGTGGACATGACGCTGACGGCGCCGGGCTGTCCGGTCGCCGGCGAAATGCCGGGCTGGGTGGAGACGGCGGTCGAGAAGGTCGAGGGCGTGCGTAGCGCCAAGGCCAATCTGGTGTTCGACCCGCCGTGGGACAGTTCCAAGATGAGCGACGAGGCCAAGCTGGCCCTGAATATGTTCTGATGGATATGTCTGATGACCGATCTTCAAACCACATCCCGTCCGCGTCGTCCGCGCCCCAAGGCCGTCACCCTTACTGACGCCGCCGCCGAGCGCGTGCGCGAAATCCTGGACAATGCCGAGAACGACCACATCGGTCTGCGGATCGGGGTCAAGAACGGCGGCTGCGCGGGACAGGAATACACCTTCGCCTATGCCGACAGCGTCGGGCCGCTGGACGAGGTGGTCGAGGACAAGGGCGTCACCATCCTGATCGAGCCCAAGGCCGTCCTGTTCCTGATCGGCACCGAGATCGACTACGAGACGACGCGACTGGCCTCCAAGTTCGTGTTCAACAATCCGAACCAGACCGACGCCTGCGGGTGCGGCGAGAGCGTCACCATCGTTCCGGTCGCCGCCGACTGACATGGCGTACGACGCCGACTTCGGCGAATGGGTGCGCGAGCATTTCCACGACCTTGGGCGGCTGGAGATCAAGCGGATGTTCGGCGGGGCGGGGGTCTATGCCTCCGGCGTCATGTTCGCCCTGTTGGATGACGGCGTGGTCTGGCTGAAAGGCGACGAAGCGCTGGGCGAGGCGTTCGTGGAGGCCGGGTCGCGTCAGTTCACCTATCCGACCAAGGATGGGCGGACGATGAGCATGGGCTATTGGACCCTGCCCGAGACGGCGCTGGATGATCCCGACGAGGCGGTCGCCTGGGCGCGGCGGTCGTTGGAGGTTGCGGTTTGCAAGGCGTCGAAAAAGACCCGATAGCCTCCCTCTCTATGAGCTTGGCACGATCTGGATGGCATGCCCGGGATGGGCTTCCGCCTCGGCCCTTGCGCATTGGACGGCGCTCTTGGCGTCGGTGAAGACGCCTTCGAACAGACCGTCGCTGGAGGTGACACGCCAGCGGCCGCCGACAGGCTGGATCGTCAGCGTCTCGATGGCCGGCAGCGATGGGGGTGCAGCCGCGATCATTGCGTGCGCCTGTGCTGGTCGCGATTCAGGCGGTCGGCCTCGGCCTGCAATCGTGCAGCCAGGCGTTCGGCAGACACGCGGTCGGGCAGGGGGCGGGTCGTGGCCTGGTTGACCGCGACCGCCCAGCTGCTTGCGCGTGGCACGACCCTATATAGTCGGGGTGAGACGGGGGCTGCGGCCCCGCCTTCGACATGGCCCTGCATCATCGCGACGGCCCCCGAAGAATCGGCGCGCCGAACAGGACGCCGATGAAGGTCATCGCCATCTGGACGGAGGTCGGCTTTGGGGCGGGGCGTTTTAGCGATTCCGCCAGCAGGTGTGAACGGCTCATGGGGCATCTCCTTGGATCCCAAGCAGACGCCCGAACCCGTAAAGCCGCCATGTCGAAAGCGCCGCGCCGCATAATACGGACGTAAAGCGGCGCGATCGCGGGCCTTGCGACCACGCAGATGTGGGCGGTTCATCGGTCACGCTTGAACCGTGGGTCTTTCAAACCACATACTCATCCGAACGCCGTCGGAATCGACGGGCCGTCATGCGCCGGTCGGGCCTCTTGCCCGGCGGACCGTGGCGGCGGGCCGGAGATGATCAATGGCCCAGGAGTACGCATCATGACCGAACCAAAGATCCTGCCCGTCCTGCCGCTGAGAGACATCGTCGTCTTCCCGCACATGGTCGTGCCGCTCTTCGTGGGCCGCGAGAAGTCCGTGAAGGCGCTGGACGAAATCATGAAGGGCGAAAAGCAGATCCTGCTGGCGACCCAGAAGAACAGCGTCGACGACGATCCGTCGCCCGACGCCATCTATCCCATCGGCGTGCTGGCCACTGTGCTGCAACTGCTGAAACTGCCCGACGGCACGGTGAAGGTGCTGGTCGAGGGCAAGGGCCGTGCGCGCCTGACCCGGTTCACCGATCGCGAGGAGTATTTCGAGGCCGAGGCCGTCGAGATCGAGGACGAGCCGGGCGACGCCTCCCAGACCGAGGCCATGCTGCGCGCCGTGGTCGAACAGTTCGAAAACTATGTGAAACTGAACAAGAAGGTCCCGCCCGAGGCCCTCAGCTCCATCCCCCAGATCACCGACGCCTCCAAGCTGGCCGACTCGGTCGCCGCCCATCTGTCGGTCAAGATCGCCGACAAGCAGGGCCTGCTGGAAACCTTCGACGTGCCCAAGCGGCTGGAGAAGGTCTATGGCCTGATGGAGGGTGAAATCTCGGTCCTTCAGGTCGAGAAGAAGATCCGCTCGCGCGTGAAGCGCCAGATGGAGAAGACCCAGCGCGAATATTATCTGAACGAGCAGATGAAGGCGATCCAGCGCGAGCTGGGCGAGACCGACGACGCGCGCGACGAGATCATGGACCTGGAGAAGCGCATCCGTAAGACGCGCCTGTCCAAGGAAGCCCGCACCAAGGCCGAGGCCGAGGTCAAGAAGCTGCGCAACATGAGCCCGATGTCGGCCGAGTCGACCGTGGTTCGGAACTATCTCGACTGGCTGCTGTCCGTGCCGTGGGGCAAGGCCAAGCAGAAGCCGATCGACCTGGTCAAGGCCGAGGAGATCCTTGAGGAGGACCACTTCGGCCTGGAGAAGGTCAAGGAACGGATCGTCGAATATCTGGCCGTCCAGGCCCGCACCGGCAGCCTGAAGGGGCCGATCCTGTGCCTCGTCGGTCCTCCCGGCGTCGGCAAGACCTCGCTGGCCAAGTCCATCGCCAAAGCGACCGGGCGGGAATATGTCCGCATGTCGCTGGGCGGCGTGCGCGACGAGAGCGAGATCCGCGGCCATCGCCGGACCTATATCGGCTCCATGCCCGGCAAGATCATTCAGTCGATGAAGAAGGCCAAGACCACCAACGCCTTCGTCCTGCTGGACGAGATCGACAAACTGGGCTCCGACTGGCGCGGCGACCCGTCCTCGGCCCTGCTTGAGGTGCTGGACCCGGCCCAGAACTCGACCTTCGGCGACCACTATCTGGAGGTGGACTACGACCTGTCTCAGGTGATGTTCGTGACGACGGCGAACAGCCTGAACATGCCCCAGCCGCTGATGGACCGGATGGAGATCATCCGGGTGTCTGGCTACACCGAGGACGAGAAGGTCGAGATCGCCAAGCGCCACGTCCTGCCCAAACAGCTGACGGACCATGGTCTGAAGGCCGACGAGCTGATCGTGCCGGAAAACACGATCCGCGACCTGATCCGATACTACACCCGCGAAGCTGGCGTCCGGTCGTTGGAACGCGCCTTAGGCGGCCTGGCCCGCAAGGCTGTGCGCGAGATGGCCAAGACGGGCGCCAAGTCGATCACGGTGGATGACGCCAAGCTGGCCGAATACGCGGGCGTGAAGAAGTTCCGTTACGGCGAGACGGACGAGGAGGATCAGGTCGGCATCGTTACGGGCTTGGCTTGGACCGAATTCGGCGGCGACATCCTGACCATCGAGGCGATCAAGATGCCGGGCCGCGGCCGCATGACCGTGACCGGAAATCTGAAGGAGGTGATGAAGGAGTCGATCTCCGCCGCCGCCTCCTATGTCCGCTCGCGCGCGCTCGCCTTCGGCGTCAAGCCGCCGGTGTTCGAGAAGACCGACATCCACGTCCACGTGCCGGACGGCGCCACGCCCAAGGACGGTCCGTCCGCCGGCGTCGCCATGACCGTGGCCATGGTCTCGGTCCTGACGGGCATCCCGATCAGGAAGGACATCGCCATGACCGGCGAGATCACCTTGCGCGGCCGGGTCACCGCCATCGGCGGCCTGAAAGAGAAGCTGCTCGCGGCCCTTCGTTCGGGCGTCAAGACGGTGCTGATCCCGCAAGAGAACGAGAAGGACCTCGCGGACGTGCCGGACAATGTGAAGTCGGCGCTGGAGATCGTGCCGATCTCCACGGCGGACGAGGCGCTGAAATGGGCCCTGGTGGGCACGCTGACCCCGGTCGAATGGGACGAGGCGACGGATCCTCTGCCGGCGCAGATGCCACCGCTTGAAGGGCCTGCCGCCGCCGTCAGTCACTAGGCTGAGTTGAACAGGAAGCGCCGCCGGTGAGCATGCCGGCGGTGTTTTCGTTTTTGACGCAACCGTCGATCTGCCCTTTAGTGATTCGTTCGGAGGACAGATGACCAAAGCGGAACTGATCGGCCGAATGGCCAGCGCGGCGAACATCAGCCGCGACCAGGCGAAATCGGCGCTTGAGGCCTTTACCGATGGTGTGGCCGAAGCGCTGTCGGCGGGTCGGGACGTCAAGCTGATCGGCTTCGGCAGCTTCGTCGCGGTCGAGCGCAAGGCCGGCGTCGCCCGCAATCCCCAGACAGGGGCCGCCGTGGCGCGCCCCGCGTCCCGCACCGCGCGCTTTCGCGCCGGGGAAGGTTTGAAAAGCGCCTTGAACGGTTGAAGTCCAACGGGCATAAGCCCGGCTCTGCATTGAGGGCGGCTAGCTCAGCTGGTCAGAGCATCTCGTTTACACCGAGAGGGTCGGCGGTTCGAACCCGTCGCCGCCTACCAAACAAAAAGGCCGCCGGATCGCTCCGGCGGCCTTTCGTGTTTCTGGCTTTCGCTTTCGATCAGAAGCGGAAGCTGGCCCGCAGCAGCAGCGAGTAGCGGACGTAGTCTTCCAGAAGCTCGGCGTCGCCGGTAACCGACAGCATGCCCAGCTCGTTGCCGAAGTTCAGGCGGAAGCCCAGGATCGGCCCGCCGCCTTCGACAGCGTCCGGCGACAGGATGAAGTCGGGGCCGCCGCTGGCGAAGCGGGCGATGGTCTCACCGGCATCCACCGAGATGTTCTGGCGATAGCCGATGCGCAGTTCAGGACGCACCCAGCCGTTGCGACCGAAGCCGTAGCCGATGTTCATGGCGGCCACCGCAGAGAAGATGTGGCTGTCGCGCGAATCGATGTCGAGGTCGAAGCCGTCGCCGCCCCCGGTCTCGCTGCGGGCGCCTTCGGACAGGCTGAAATACTCGCCATAGATTTCGGGGCGAACGTTCAGGCGACCGAAGTTGCGCTCATACGAAGCGCCGCCGGCGACCGCCGCCGTCCAGCCATGCCAGTCGGACTTATTGTTCAGATAGACGCCGCTGGCGACCAGCGAACGATCGGCGGTGAAGGAGGCGTAACCGCCGGCTGCACGAGCCCAGGTCGTCCAGTACTGACCTTGGGCGCGCCAGTAGAGGCCCAGTTCCAGCAGGTTGGCCGACAGCACCTCTTCGGCTTCGGCCTCGGGGTCCTTGATGTCGGACGAGGTGAAGGCGGCCGTGATGCCGAAAGCGCCCAGGCTGGAGCCTTTCTCCACACCGCCCGCGACGCCGAAGCCTTCCGAGCGGAAGCCGTAAGAATGGGTCTTGTCCTTGTCGGCGTAGAAGTTGATCTCCTGCACCCAGGCGCTGGTTTCGCCGGGCGCAGCGACGGCGTTGCGACCCGTGAGGGCGCGGGTGACCGCGTCCACGCCGGCCGACAGCGACATCAGCGGACCGCCGGAATGGTCGGGCAGCATCTGCTCATAGGCGTCAACGAAGCCGTCGCGCGAGGTCTGCGACAGGAAGAGGTTGCGAAGCGTCTCGTTGGACCCCAGCGCGCCGTACACGGCGTCGTAGGCGGAGGCTTCGACCGGGATCAGGCCAGCTTCCGATGCGGTGCGGCGGCGCGCATCGACATAGACAGTGTTGCCCGCAACGCCGCCTTCGACCACGTAAAGATAGGGCGAGTTCTCGGAAAGGAGTGTCTGGTTGATCTGGCCCACATTCAGCGTGCCGGCGGTGATGACGTTGAACCGCTCGGGTCCGTCAATGAGCGACGCGAAGCGAACGCCAAGTGTCGAGCCGGTCGCAAGGGTCGCATTGCCGCTGACGTTAAAGCCGCCTGCCGTGTTGTTCGCCGGGTCCAGGTTGACCAGCAGGGCGCCTTCCGCGCCGATGTTAAGGTTGGAGATCGCCGTGGCGCCCGTCTGGGTGGCGGCCAGCGTGCCCTTGGACACGTTGATGTCGAGGAGACCGTCGCCGTTCCTGATCGCGCCCGACACGAACGCGCCGCCGCTGATATTCAGACTGTCGGCGCCGGCGCCGAAATCGATGTCCCCGTTGACGACGCCGTTCTCGATGTTGAGCGTGTCGGCGCCCGAGCCCAATTTGATTGCACCGACGATGGCTGGCTCGCTGGCGTCCGGCACACCATCCTTATCTGTGTCAACGGCCGTGCTGTCTGCGGCGGCGGGGATGCCGTACTGGCGCAGAGTGACGCCGGTCGTATTGGCCGACAGGTCGATCGCAGTGACCGTTCCGTCCACCGGCGTAGTGTCCGTGGTGCTGGGCGTCAGCGAGCCAACGATCGATCCGGCGTTGTTAAGCTGGGTCAGCGAACCCGATTGGTCGCGGATGACAGTGGCCGAACCGTGGTTGCCGCCGAAGGATGCCACGATGTTGCCGGTGTTGGTCAGCGACCCGACGTTGGAGCCCGCGCCGATCAATACGGCCGTGGCGTTCTCCGTCTTCGTTCCCGAAGCGGTGGCCTGGATGTTGCCGGAGTTGTTGATCGTCGGCGCTGTGACTCCCGATCCTACCCATACTGCGGTGGCGTTGGCATCGACGGCCGTCGAAGAGATGCCGCCTTCGTTGCGGACCCCTCCGACAATGTTGACGGCCTGGCCACCCGTGACGCCAAGTTGAACCGCTCGGGATTCGATGCCGGAATAGAGGCCGGAACCGACAATGCTGCCGCGGTTGATCAGGCCATAGGCCGCGTCGCCCGTGCCGACGGCGCCCAATGTTACGGTATTGGATGTGGAACCGATCAGAAGGGCAGGCGCGCCGCCCAGAGAGGTGATCGAAGCTGCTGTCTCGCTGACGTCAGGAACGCCGTCACCATCACGATCGGTGTCGTCGCGGTTCTTGACGCCGTCGCCGTCATCGTCCTCGTCGCCGTTCTTGACGCCGTCCTTGTCGTCGTCTCCCTCGATGCCCAGAGCGGAATAGACCAAGGCGTTGTCCAGCAACACGCCGCCAGCGACGTTGGCGCCCACGCGCACGGCCGGCCCTCCCTGGAGCAGATCATCCGCGTCCAGTTCGTCGAGGAACAGGGTTGTGGCGTTGTCGAAGGTGCCCGTGGTGGGGCGTACGGACGGAGGGGTCGTGTAGCGGTAGCCCGTAGCGACGACCGAGGAGTGGATCTTGAGCGCGCCGCCGACGTCGCCCTCGATGGAGACGCCGGTCGCATTGGCCCCGAGCGCCGAGATAGAGCCGGAGAGATCGACGTTGCCGGAGACGGGGCCGGCCGTACGAATGGCGGTGCTGTCATTGCCGGTGACGCGCACTGTGCCCAGGCTTTGCAGCTTGCCGTTCACAGCCGATTCGACCGAAAGGCCGTAGGAGTTGTTGCCTTCGACGGCGATCGCCCCAGTGCTTTCGACGAGGATGTTGCCGGTGAAGGGCGATGCGCCCGTGACCCGCACGCCATAGCGGTTAGTTCCGGTGGCAAAGGGACCGTCCAGGTCGCCGTCGCCGTCCGTATCCTTGATGTCCGCCGTTTCCTGCGTGTCGTTGACGGTGATGGTTCCGCCGACGATGACCGAGCCGGTGTTGCCCCCGTTGACCAGGATGCCTGTCGAACCGTCGGCCGACTTGTCCATGGTGATCGAGCTGCCGCTATCCAGATCAACCGTGTTGTTCGAGTTCAATGTCACCGCCGCGCCCGAGGCGACGGCGACGCTGCCGCCGCTGGCGATGCGAATATTATCGGCGGCCGTGCCGGTCGCATTGGAGGTCTGGATGGGCGTCGTGCGGGCGGTCGAGATGACGATCTCGGCCTGAGCTCCGGCGGCGGCCATCAAGGGGGCGATCGCTACGGCGGTCGCGAGCAGAATACGCATTCGGTAGAAACCCCTGGTGGTCACGCATCACGGTACGGCCGATCCCTTAGCAGGGTCCGCGCCAGCCTTCCAAGTTTATCGAATTTGAGGCGAATACAAGGCCGCAGTTGCTGGCGACCCTGCCTATGAACGGACCCGTGTTCTGCGGTTCGCGAGCGTTGCGGGGGATACGGAGCGTTTTGCAGCGCGTCGCTCTTGAGCTTTGCCGCGACGGGGTTTACGGCCGTCGCGAGGTCTAAGGGCGGCGTCCAGGCGACGCATCCAACGAACCCCTTCGGCGTTCGACAGCCCAGACCAGGCGAGAACACCCCATGAGCATGACAGACCTCGACGTTCAGGAAAGCGAACTCCGACTGATTCCGGGGCTGGACGTGGAAGTCGCCGATACCTTGCGGGCCCTGAAGGCGGCGGCGATGGACGAGCGGCCACGCCTGGTGGACACCACCATGCTGTATGCGCCGCGTTCGGGCGGGGTGAAACGCTACATCCTGTCCAAGAAGGCCTGGATCGAATCAAACCGGCCCGGCGTCAGCCATTCGCTGATCGTGCCCGGCGCCCGGCACAAGGCGCGCGCCGACGGCATCGTGCAATTGCGGGCGACCAAGCTGCCGTTCGGCGACGGCTATCGCTGGCCCAGTTCGGTCAAGCGTTGGAGCGCCTGGGTGGCGGCGATGAAGCCGTCGATCATCGAGGCCGGTGATCCCTATACGCCGGGGCAGGGCGCCCTGGAGGCCGGCCAGCGGGTCGGATGCCCGGTCGTCGGTTTCTGCCACTCCGATCCTGCAGGGCTCGCGGCGCTGCACTTCGGCGAATGGGCCAAGAAGCCGGTCGAGAAGCGCTGGGCCAAGCTGTTTTCGCAGTTCGATCGTGTCGTGTCGCCCAGCCGGTTCATCGCGCGGCGGCTTGAGGAGGCCGGAGTCGACAATATCGTCATCCGTCCCTTGGGCGTGGAGATCGACACCTTCCGGCCGGAACGCCGGGACCGTCAATGGCTGTTGAACAAGCTGGGCCTGGGCGAGGACGCCCGATTGCTTTGCTTCGCCGGACGGCCCGCGAAGGAGAAGAACGTCGACGTGCTGATCGAGGCGGTCCAGAAGCTCGGCGCGCCCTATTATCTGGTTCTGGTCGGCGCCGGCGCCGGGATGCCGGAGGAAGATCGCGTGATCTCCATGCCGTATGAAAGCGATCCCAAGGCGGTCGCCAAGATCATCGCCAGCTGCGACGCCTTCGTTCACGCCAACGACAAGGAGCCTTTCGGCCTGATCGTGCTGGAGGCCATGGCGTGCGGGCGGCCCGTGGTGGGGGTCAACGCAGGCGGAGTCGCCGAGACGGTGGACGAGACCGTGGGTCAGTTGGCCGTCAGTGCTGACGCCGACGACTATGCCCAGGCGGTCGAGGCCCTGTTCGCGCGCGACATCGAAGCCATCGGCCGGGCGGCGCGGGAGAAGGCGGTCAGCCAGTTCGCCTGGAACCGCGTGTTCGAGGACCTATGCATGGTCTATGGCGAGCTGACGGGCGAGGCGGCCTTCGTGAACCCGGACACGGCGCTGCCGCTGCATTGATCGGTCGTGCAGACGCACGGCGATCAGCGATTGAATTAAGGCGCGTTCCGAAACGGGGGCGCGCCACTTCTTTTTGCAATGTCTGGAAAAGAAGTGGCGCGAGTGACGGGGCTCGAACCCGCGACCTCCGGCGTGACAGGCCGGCACTCTAACCAACTGAGCTACACCCGCGTATCAGGTCGAAACTTTTGAGCTGTTTCGAAAGCTTTTGGGAAGGCGGTGTGCGCCACTCTATCTATTACTAGAGAGAGTGGCGCGAGTGACGGGGCTCGAACCCGCGACCTCCGGCGTGACAGGCCGGCACTCTAACCAACTGAGCTACACCCGCGTTTCCCGGCCGAAGCGGCTGTGCGCCCCGGCGAGGGGCGTCGTTTAGGCGGGCTGACACATCGCGTCAAGCGACCTTTTCGGAGAAACGCGACCCTCAACGCGACGGGGCTGTGGACGGCGTGACGATCGCCGCCTGGGGCGGGCTGTGCGGGCCCGCCAGGCCGCCGCTCGTGGGCTCCTGAGCGGCCACAGCCGGCGCGGGCGGCTCATAGTGGACGCCGACCCCTGGCCCCAGCGGCAGGTCGAAGGCGACCCAGGCCGCCACCATGGCTAGACCTGCGACCAGGAAGGCCCCGGCATAGGGCAGCATCGTCGCCATTAGTGATCCCAGGCCGAATCGCGGATCCCAACGCTGGGCGAAGGTCAGGATCAGCGGGAAGTAGCTCATCAGGGGCGTGGCGATGTTGGTGACCGAATCGCCCATCCGATAGGCGGCCGTCGTCATCTCGGGCGAAATGCCCAGCAGCATGAACATGGGCACGACGATGGGCGCCAGGGCCGACCATTTGGCCGAGGCCGAGCCGATGAACAGGTCGAAGAAGCAGGAGATGAAGACGACGCAGATCAGCAGCAGCGGGGCGGGCAGGGCCAGGGTCTTCAGCCCGGCCGCCGCGTTCACCGCCAGGATCGGTCCGAGGCCCGACCAGTTGAACATGGCCACGAAATGGGCGGCGAAGAAGGCCAGCACGATATAGGGCGCCAGCTGGGCGATGCCGTCGCGCATCATCGTCACCATGTCGCGGTGCGACTTGATCGTCCCGGACCCGGCGCCATAGGCCCCGCCGGCGACGAAGAAGGTGATGGCGAAGAAGGCGACCAGGGACTTGTAGAGCGGATTGAACTTCTGCTCCGGATCGACCTCGGGATCGACGAACGGCGAGCCGGGCAGGAAGGTCAGCGTGGCCCACAGGGCGATCATGCCCAGAATCGCCAGGCCGGCGAACCGCAGGCCGCGCTTCTCGGCGGCGGTCAGGGGCTGTTTTTCCGAGGCGTTGGGTGCGGCGACGCCCTCGGCCGGCTTCCAGACGCCCAGGCGTGGCTCGATCACGCGATCCGTCAGGAACCAAACGATGGGGGTGAAGACGAACACCACGCCCACGATGAAGAACCAGTTGCCGGCGATGTTCACCGAATAGGACGGGTCGATCAGCTGAGCGGCCGGTTCGGTGATGCCCAGGATCAGCGCATCGCTGGCCCCAGGAAACAGATTGCCGGCGTATCCGCCCGAGACGGCGGCGAAACCTGCCGCCAGACCTGCCAGCGGGTTGCGGCCCGCAGCCGCGAAGATCACGGCCGCCAGAGGAATGACGACCACATAGGACGCGTCCGACGCGTGGTGGGACACCATGCCGGTGACCACGACGATCGGCGTCAGTATGGCGCGCGGCGCGTTCAGCAGGGCGCCGCGAATGGCGGTGGCGAATAGGCCTGTCCGCTCGGCGACCGATGCGCCGTAGATAATGGTGATGACGATCCCCAGCGGCGGAAAATCGGCCAGGGTGCGCGGCATGCCAATGATCAGCTGGCCCAGGTTCTCAGGCGACAGCAGGCTCTTGGCGACCAACTGGTCGCCGGTCACCGGATTGACGGCGGACCATCCCAGGCCCGCGCCGACCATGCTGAGGACGATCAGTCCCCCGATCAGCCATAAGAACAGAAACACGGGATCGGGCAGGCGATTCCCGATCCGCTCCACGGCGTTCAGGGCGCGGCTGGCTGCGCTCATTCGGATGACTTTCGGTTACACGATCAGGCCCGCAATAGGGCTTTGCGGACGCCAGCCGCGCAAGCGTCGGGCCTGCGACATATGGCGCAGAAACTTGCGATCCATTCTCAATGAAAAGCCAATGTCCGCAGGGGTTTGAACGGCGACGTTCTTGGGTCTAAGAAGCGCCGAATCCCGCCTCTCCCCGGCGGACGAGGTTCTTCGAATGAACGCATTCCTTCTCGAATATCTTCCGGTGGTCATCTTCGCGGGCGTCGCCGGCCTGATCAGCATCCTGTTCATCGCGCTGCCGCTTCTGCTGGCGCCGAAGAATCCGGATTCCGAAAAGCTTTCGGCCTATGAGTGCGGGTTCAACGCCTTCGACGATGCGCGCATGAAGTTCGACATCCGCTTCTATCTGGTGTCGATCCTGTTCATCATCTTCGACCTGGAAGTCGCCTTCCTGTTCCCGTGGGCGGTGTCGATGTTCGACCTGTCGCACGGCGGCATGATCTTCGCCTTCTGGTCGATGATGGTCTTCCTGGGCGTGCTGACCATCGGCTTTATCTACGAGTGGAAGAAGGGAGCCCTGGAATGGGAGTAGTCGCCACTTCCACGCCGACGACCCTGGTCACGGCTTCCGGCGCGCCGCTGGTTCCGGCTGGCGCCGCCGCGCGTTCGACCGTCGAGGGCTATGATCCCAAGATCCACGACAAGTTCTTCGAGGCCGTGAACATGGAACTCGGCGAGCGGGGCTATCTGGTCGCCGCCGCCGACGACGTCATCAACTGGGCGCGCACCGGCTCGCTGATGTGGATGACCTTCGGTCTGGCCTGCTGCGCCGTCGAGATGATCCAGATGTCGATGCCGCGCTTCGACGTCGAGCGCTTCGGCATGGCGCCCCGCGCCAGCCCGCGTCAGTCGGACCTGATGATCGTCGCCGGCACCTTGACCAACAAGATGGCTCCAGCCATTCGCAAGGTCTACGACCAGATGCCCGACCCGCGCTACGTCGTGTCGATGGGCAGCTGCGCCAACGGCGGGGGCTACTATCATTACAGTTACAGCGTCGTTCGCGGTTGCGACCGCGTCGTGCCGGTGGACGTCTATGTGCCCGGATGCCCGCCGACGGCGGAGGCGCTGCTTTACGGCCTGCTGCAACTGCAGAAGAAGATCCGTCGCACGGGGACGATCGACCGATGACGTCTCTGGCTGTTCAAGCCCAACAAGAAGTCGCCCTGACGCCGCTGGGCGCGGAGATGGTCGGCGCCTTGGGCGTCGAGGCGCAGATCGCATTCGGCGAGCTGACGCTGGTCGCGCCGCGCGAGCGGATCGTCGAGGTGCTGACCGCGCTGCGCGATCAGTTCGGCTTCCAGCAGCTGCTGGACCTCTGCGGCGTGGACTATCCGGATCGCAAGGAACGGTTCGAGGTCGTCTATCATCTGCTGTCGATGACCCGGAACGCGCGCCTGCGCGTCAAGGTGTCGACCGATGAGACCCAGCCGGTGCCCTCGGTCATTTCGGCCTATCCGGCCGCCAACTGGTTCGAGCGCGAAGCCTACGACATGTACGGCATGCTGTTCTCGGGCCACCCGGATATGCGTCGCCTGCTGACGGACTACGGCTTCGAGGGGCATCCCCTTCGCAAGGACTTCCCGATGACGGGCTATGTCGAGGTCCGCTACGACGAGGAACAGCGCCGCGTGGTCTATGAACCGGTCAAGCTGACGCAAGAGTTCCGCACGTTTGACTTCCTGTCGCCTTGGGAAGGCGCCGAATACCCCGCGCCGGTTCTGCCGGGCGACGAGAAGGCGGGAGGCCAGGCGTAATGGCTGACGGAAACCCCACCCTGCCGCCGCTGGGCGTCGATGTGTTCGAGGACGACCTCGACACGCGCACCGCCCACGCGCGCGAGATGGAAGACCGCAAGTTCACCATCAATTTCGGTCCGCAACACCCGGCCGCGCACGGCGTGCTGCGCCTGGTGCTGGAGCTGGACGGCGAGATCGTCGAACGCGTCGATCCGCACATCGGCCTGCTGCACCGTGGCACCGAAAAGCTGATGGAGGCGCGCACCTACCTCCAGAACGTGCCGTATCTGGATCGTCTCGACTATGTCGCGCCGATGAACCAGGAGCACGCCTTCTGCCTGGCCATCGAGAAGCTGCTGGGCATCGAGGTTCCGTATCGGGCGCAACTGATCCGCGTCCTGTATTCTGAAATCGGCCGCATCCTGTCGCACATGCTGAACGTGACGACCCAGGCCATGGACGTCGGCGCCCTGACGCCGCCGCTCTGGGGCTTCGAGGAACGCGAGAAGCTGATGGTGTTCTACGAGCGCGCCTGCGGCGCTCGTCTGCACGCCAACTACTTCCGTCCCGGCGGCGTCCACCAGGACCTGCCGATGGACCTGATCGACGACATCGGCCGCTGGTGCCACGAGTTCCCGCCGGCGCTGAAGGACATCGAAAGCCTGGTCACCGAAAACCGCATCTTCAAGCAGCGCAACGTCGACATCGGCGTGGTGTCGAAGCAGCAGGCCCTGGAGTGGGGCTTCACCGGCGTGATGCTGCGTGGCTCGAACATCGCCTGGGACCTGCGCAAGTCGCAACCGTACGAGTGCTATGCCGAGCTGGAGTTCGACGTGGTCGTCGGCAAGAACGGCGACTGCTGGGACCGCTATCTGGTGCGCATCGAAGAGATGAAGCAGTCGGTGCGGATCATGGAGCAGTGCATCCACAAGCTGCGCAACTGCCCCGGCGAGCCGGTGATGATCGAGGACAACAAGATCGTTCCGCCGCGTCGTGGCGAGATGAAGCGCTCGATGGAATCCCTGATCCATCACTTCAAGCTGTACACCGAGGGCTTCAAGACGCCTGAGGGCGAGGTCTACGCCTCGGTCGAAGCGCCCAAGGGCGAGTTCGGCATCTATCTGGTGTCGGACGGCACCAACAAACCCTATCGCGTGAAGATTTCGGCGCCGGGCTTCCGCTCGCTGCAGGCAATGGACTGGATGAACCGCGGCCACCAGCTGGCCGACGTGTCCGCCATCCTGGGCTCGCTCGACATCGTTTTCGGAGAAGTGGACCGATGAGCGTTCGTCGTCTCGCCAAGGAACAGCCGGCCTCGTTCGCCTTTACGGCCGACACCACGGCCAAGGCCGAGTGGTGGATCAAGAAATACCCGGAAAGCCGTCGCCAGTCGGCGGTGATCCCAATCCTGTGGCTGGTGCAGAAGCAGGAGGGCTGGGTCTCCGAACCCGCCATCCGCGCCGTCGGCGAACTGCTGGGCATGCCCTTCATCCGGGTGCTGGAGGTCGCGACCTTCTACACCATGTTCATGCTGGAGCCGGTCGGCAAAACGGCGCTGATCCAGGTGTGCGGCACCACGCCGTGCATGCTGCGCGGCGCCAATGAGCTGATGAAGGTCTGCAAGGACAAGATCGGTCCCAAGGATCATCTGTCCGCCGACGGCCGCTTCACCTGGCAGGAAGTCGAATGCCTGGGCGCCTGTTCGAACGCGCCCATGGCCCAGATCAACGACTATTATTTCGAAGACCTGACGCCCGAGACCATCGGCCAGATCATCGACGACTTCGCCGCCGGCAAGACGCCGAAGCCGGGATCGTATGCCGGCCGGGTCACGTCGGAACCGGCCGGCGGCGCCAAGACGCTGCTGGACGCCAAACTCTATGACGGGTCGGCCGCCAAGCCGATCAAGAAGCTGCCCAACAGCGACCCGGCTCCGGTCGAGAAGGCGCCGGCCTGATGGCGCCGCCTGATCTGAGCACCGACGAGGGCCGTGCGGCCTATCGCAAGGAACTGCGCGGCGTCGGACGTCCGTTGCGGGCCGGCGGTCTGGCGATGGTCGTCGGCGCGGCCGTTCTGATCCTGATCTCGCGTCAGGGCGCGGTCGGACCTTGGGCGGTCAATCTCTCCTACTTCATGCTGGCGGCGGGCTGGGTGATGGTCATTGCGGCCATCTGGATGCGCACTCGTCACCACAAGCGCCGTCTGGCGGAAGGACTCTGAGGGCCATGATCGGCATTCTCGAAGACAAGGATCGCATCTTCACCAACCTGTACGGCTTCCAGGACTGGACGCTGGACGGGGCGAAGAATCGCGGCGCCTGGAACGCCACCAAGGACATGCTGGACCTTGGTCGCGACTGGATCATCAACAACGTCAAGGCCTCGGGTCTGCGCGGCCGTGGCGGCGCGGGCTTCTCGACAGGCCTGAAGTGGTCGTTCATGCCCAAGGAAGTGAAGGATCGTCCTCACTACCTGGTCATCAACGCCGACGAATCCGAGCCCGCGACCTGCAAGGACCGCGAGATCATGCGCCATGATCCGCACCTGCTGATCGAAGGCGCGCTGATCGCCAGCTTCGCGATGCAGGCCCATGTCTGCTACATCTACCTGCGCGGCGAATACGTGCTGGAGCGCGAACGCATGGAAGCCGCCGTCAAGCAGGCCTACGAAGGCAAGCTGATCGGCAAGGACAACGTCCACGGCTGGGACTTCGACGTCTATATCCACCACGGCGCCGGCGCCTACATCTGCGGCGAAGAGACGGCCCTGCTGGAATCGCTGGAAGGCAAGAAGGGCCAGCCGCGCCTGAAGCCGCCGTTCCCGGCCGGCGCGGGTCTGTACGGCTGCCCGACCACGGTGAACAACGTCGAGTCCATCGCCGTCGTCGGCACCATCCTGCGTCGCGGCGCCGACTGGTTCGCCAGCTTCGGTCGTCCGAACAACACCGGCACCAAGCTGATGTCCCTGTCGGGGCACGTGAACACGCCCTGCGTCGTCGAAGAGGCCATGTCGATCCCGCTGCGTCAGCTGATCGAGGATCACGGCGGCGGCGTTCGCGGCGGTTGGGGCAATCTGAAAGCCATCATCCCCGGCGGCGCGTCCTGCCCGGTCATCACGCGCGAGCAGGCCGAGACGGTCCTGATGGACTTCGATTCCATGCGCGAGGTTCGCTCGTCGCTTGGAACGGCCGGTGTCACCGTCATGGACGAGTCGACCGACATCGTGAAGGCGATCGCCCGCATCAGCTACTTCTTCAAGCACGAGAGCTGCGGCCAGTGCACGCCGTGCCGCGAAGGCACCGGCTGGATGTGGCGCGTGCTGGAGCGGATGGCCGTGGGCGAGGCCGATCCGTCGGAGATCGATCTGCTGCTGGACGTCGCTAGCCAGGTCGAGGGCCACACCATCTGCGCCCTGGGCGACGCCGCCGCCTGGCCTGTGCAGGGCCTGATCCGTCACTTCCGTCACGAAATCGAAGACCGCATCGCCAACTACCGCAGCCGCCGCGCGAATTTCGCCGGCCATGCCATCGCCGCGGAGTAGGAATGCGCCTTTCCCCCGCCATCGTGATCGGAGCCTTCGCTCTCGCCGCCTGCGGCGAGCGTGACGCTGCGCCCACGCCTGCGGAAAAGGTGTCGGCCGAGGTCAAGGCTTCGGACGCCGTGCAGATGGCGCCCAAGGTTCTGACCGTCGGCGAACTGCGCCGCGTGTGCCAGGCCGGTCTGGCCCAGGTTCACGGCCAGGAACCCGCGGCCGTCGCCGTCGATGGCGTCGAGAACGGCGTGGCCCACGCCTCGTGGCGCGCGCCGGTCGACGGCGGGCGGATGCGCGCCGACTGCCGTGTGGAAAACGATCTGATCGTGTGGAAACCGCTCGATCTGCCCGATGCAACGCTCGTTCGCTGGATGAACCAGTCGGGCGACCCGGTGATCCGTTACGTCATGGACGGCGACACGATCACCATCACACAGACGCTCCCGAACGGGACCACGGAACAGGCCGAACTGGCCGTTCCCGCTGAAGAAGAGGCCCGCTGATGCCAGTCGCCAAGGTCAACGGCGTCGAAACCGAGTTCGAGCCCGGCATGACCGTGCTCCAAGTCGCCGAGCGCGCGGGGCAGGAGATACCGCGCTTCTGCTACCACGAACGCCTGTCTATCGCCGGCAACTGCCGCATGTGCCTGGTCGAGGTGAAGCCCGGACCGCCGAAGCCGCAGGCGTCGTGCGCGCTTCCGGCCGCCGAGGGCCAAGAAATCTTCACCGACACGCCGATGGTCAAGAAGGCCCGCGAAGGGGTGATGGAGTTCCTGCTCATCAACCACCCGCT
Organism: Brevundimonas sp.; assembly: GCF_046295075.1. Lineage (GTDB taxonomy): Bacteria > Pseudomonadota > Alphaproteobacteria > Caulobacterales > Caulobacteraceae > Brevundimonas. The sequence continues at coordinate 223,427 of NZ_JBKBOC010000003.1, forward strand.
GGATTGCCCGATCTGCGACCAGGGCGGCGAGTGCGACCTGCAGGACCAGGCCATGGGCTATGGCCGCGACGGTTCGCGCTATGCCGAGAACAAGCGCGCGGTCGAAGAAAAGGTCATGGGTCCGACCATCAAGACCTTCATGACGCGCTGCATTCAATGCACGCGCTGCGTCCGCTTCATCACCGAAGTCGCCGGCGTGCCGGACATCGGCATGATCTCGCGCGGCGAGGACGCCGAGATCACGACCTATCTGGAGAAGTCGGTCGCCTCGGAACTGTCGGGCAACGTCAACGACCTGTGCCCGGTCGGCGCCCTGACGCACCGTCCCTGGCAGTACCACTATCGTCCGTGGGAACTGAAGAAGACCGAGACCATCGACGTCATGGACGCGCTGGGTTCGAACATCCGCGCCGACTTCCGCGGCTCCGAGGTCATGCGCGTCCTGCCGCGCGTGAACGAGGGCATCAACGAGGAGTGGCTGTCGGACAAGAGCCGCTATGTTGTGGACGGCCTGACCGCGCGTCGCCTGGATCGCCCGTGGATTCGTGAGAACGGCAAGCTGCGCGCCGCGTCGTGGAACGAGGCGCTGGACGCCGTCGCCGCCAAGATCAAGGCCGCGGCCGCAGACCGCATCGGCGTAATCGCCGGCGACCTGCAGGACGCCGAGTCGATGAAGGCGACGCTGGACCTGTTCCGCGCCCTGGGCTCGAATAACACCGACTGCCGCCAGGACGGCGCCGCCCTGGGCTATGGCCCGCGCGAGGGCTGGCTGTTCAACACCGGCCTGGAAGGTATTGAAAAGGCTGACGCCATCCTGATCGTGGGTGTGAACCCGCGCATCGAGGCGCCGCTGCTTAACGCCCGTCTGCGCAAGAGCTGGATCAAGGGCGACGTCGAAATCGGCCTGATCGGCGAACAGGCCGACCTGACCTTCGACTACGCCTATCTGGGCGCCGGTTCGCAGACCCTGGGCAAACTGCCCAAGTCGGCGATGGACTTCCTGACCAAGGCCGAGCGTCCGGCGATCATCGTCGGATCCGGCGCGCTGAACGGGGAGGGCGGCCCGGCCGTCCTGAACGCCTTGGGCACCCTGGCGAAAAAGGTCGGCGTCGTCACCGACGGCTGGAACGGCTTCAACGTCCTGCATCACGCCGCCGCGCGCGTCGCCGGTCTGGACATGGGCTTCGTGCCTGGTGAAGGCGGCTTGAGGGTCGCCGAGATGCTGAAGCCGGATGCGCTGGACGTGCTGTTCCTGCTGGGCGCCGACGAGGTCGATCCGACCGGCTCGAACGCCTTCCGCGTCTATCTGGGCAGCCACGGCGACCGAGGCGCTCACGGCGCCGACGTCATCCTGCCGGGGGCGGCCTACACCGAGAAGGCCGGCCTGTATGTGAATACCGAAGGCCGGGTGCAGATGGCCGAACGCGTCGTCTTCCCCAAGGGCGAGGCCAAGGAAGACTGGGCCATCATCCGCGCCCTGTCGGCCCGTGTGGACCGGACCCTGCCTTACGACACGCTGGAGCAGCTGCGCGCCAAGCTGATGGGCGATCATCCGACCTTCGGCCGGATCGACTATCTGCCGGCGCCGGCGGCGTTCGACGTTGCGGCCCTGGGCGCCAAGGGCGACCTGGGCGATCGGGTGTTCGCCTCGGCGATCACCGACCCCTATCTTTCCAATCCGATAGCGCGCGCCAGCGCGACGATGGCCGAGCTGTCCGCACTGCGGATCGCCCCGGTCGCAATGGCGGCGGAGTAAGCCATGGACCCCGTTTCCTTCTGGGCCACGCCTCTGGGCTGGACGCTGATCACCGTCGGTCAGGTCCTGCTGATCACGGTCGGCGTGCTGATCGCCGTCGCCTTCCTGCTGCTGGCCGACCGCAAGGTCTGGGCGGGCGTGCAGATGCGCAAGGGTCCGAACGTCGTCGGTCCCTTCGGCCTACTTCAGTCCTTCGCGGACATGATCAAGTTCGTGCTGAAGGAGGTCGTGATCCCGGCTGGTGCGGACAAGGCGGTCTTCATCATCGCCCCGATCATCACCGTGATCCTAGCCTTCATGGCCTGGGCGGTCATTCCGTTCGCGCCCGGCTGGGTGGTGTCGGACCTGAACGTCGGCATCCTGTACATCTTCGCGGTCTCGTCGCTGGGCGTGTACGGCATCATCATGGGCGGCTGGGCTTCAAACTCGAAGTATCCGTTCCTGGGATCGCTGCGTTCGGCCGCGCAGATGGTGTCCTATGAAGTCTCGCTGGGCCTGATCATCATCAATGTGATCCTGCTGGCCGGCACGATGAACCTGTCGGCCATCGTCGACAGCCAGAAGGGCATGTTCTGGAACTGGTACGGCTTCGGCGGCGGCGCCGACACCTGGCCGTTGGTCGTGATCCTGTTCCCGATGTCGATCATCTTCTTCATCTCGGCCCTGGCCGAGACGAACCGTCCGCCATTCGACCTGCCCGAGGCCGAGTCCGAACTGGTCGCCGGTTATCAGGTCGAATACAGCTCGACCCCGTACCTGCTGTTCATGATGGGCGAGTACGTCAACATCGTCTTCATGTCGGCGATGATCAGCCTGCTGTTCTTCGGCGGCTGGAACCCCGGCGTGCCGCAGGCCTGGATGGATGGGCTGCCGGCCTGGATCGCCTACACGATCTATCTGCTGACCTTCATGGCCAAGACGGTCTTCTGGTTCGTCTGCATCTCGATGGTGAAAGCCTTCGTGCCGCGCTATCGCTATGATCAACTGATGCGACTGGGCTGGAAGATCTTCCTGCCGACCTCGCTGGTCGCCGTCGTGATCGTCTCGGCCTGGCGCGTCTTCGTGGTGGGGTCGTGATGAAGGGTCTTGTCATCGCCTTCGGCCTGCTGACCCTGACGGCCGCCTGCGCGCCCGACAATACGCGCATGCCTGAGTCGAGCTATCAGTGGCAGCAACGCCAGGACCGCATCGAACAGGACTGGCGCGCCAGCCAGACGGCTCCCCAGACCGCCCCAAAGACGACGCCCGCTCCCAAGGATAAGCCCTGATGTTCACCCGTATCGTCCAGGCGACCAAGGGCGCGATGATGCTGGACGTCATCGGCGCCATCGGTCTGTCGCTGAAGTACATGGCGCGGCCCAAGATGACCGTGAACTATCCGTTCGAGCGAAACCCGCAGTCGCCTCGTTTTCGTGGCGAACACGTGCTGCGTCGCTATGCGAACGGCGAGGAACGCTGCATCGCCTGCAAGCTGTGCGAGGCCATCTGCCCGGCCCAGGCCATCACCATCGAGGCCGAACCGCGCGCCGACGGCAGCCGCCGCACAACCCGCTATGACATCGACATGGTCAAATGCATCTACTGCGGCTTGTGCCAGGAGGCCTGCCCGGTGGACGCCATCGTCGAGGGCCCCAACTCCGAATTCGCCGTCGAGACGCGCGAGGAACTGCTCTACGACAAGCAACGCCTGCTCGATAACGGCGACCGCTGGGAACGGCAGATCGCCAAGAATCTGGAACTCGACGCGCCTTACCGCTAAGGCGCTCACGCTAACGGGCCGACGATTCCAAAAACGGGGTCGCGGCCGATACGAAAGGGGCTTCGTCCCGACATGCTGCAAGGCATAGCCTTCTATCTGCTGGCGGCGGTCGCCACGGTTTCCGGCCTTCTGGTCGTGACCGCGCGCAACCCCGTGCACAGCGTGCTGTGGTTGATCCTGGCCTTCTTCTCCTCGGCCGGCCTGTTCGTGCTGCTGGGGGCCGAGTTCCTGGCGATGCTGCTGGTCGTCGTCTATGTCGGCGCGGTTGCGGTGCTGTTCCTGTTCGTCGTCATGATGCTGGACGTGGACTTCCTGAAGCTGCGCGAAGGTTACGCGCGCTATCTGCCGCTGGGGGCGATCATCGCCGCCGTGCTGCTGGTGGAAATGATCATCGTCTCGGTCGCCGTGGTCCAGGGCGGGGCGGCGGCGGGCCTCCCGGCGCCGGGCGCGCCGGACGCCAGCGTGACCAATGTCGAGGCCATCGGTCGCGTGCTCTACACCGACTACGTCTACTTCTTCCAGGCGGCCGGGATCGTGCTGCTGATCGCGATGATCGGCGCCATCACCCTGACGCTGCGCCACAAGCCGAATATCAAACGCCAGAACCCCGGCGATCAGGTGAACCGCGACCGTCGCAAGTCGGTCGAGATCAAGCCTGCCGCGACGGGCGAGGGCGTCAGCGCCGAGGAGCTTCTCTGATGGACATCGGTCTGACCCATTATCTGACGGTCGCCGCGATCCTGTTCACCATCGGGGTGTTCGGCATCTTCGTGAACCGCAAGAACGTCATCATCATCCTGATGTCGATCGAGCTGATCCTGCTGGCGGTGAACATCAACTTCGTCGCCTTCTCGACCTATCTGAACGACATCAGCGGGCAGATCATGGCCATGTTCGTCCTGACCGTCGCCGCGGCCGAGGCCGCCGTCGGCCTGGCCATCCTGGTGACCTTCTTCCGTAACCGCGGCGACATCGCCGTCGACGACGCCTCCGTGATGAAGGGTTGAGCGTGACTTTCCATACCCTCGTCATTCTCGGGATCTTCGCCCCGCTGCTGGGCGCGGCCGTCGCCGGCTTCTTCGGACGCCGGATCGGCAATATCCCGTCGCAGGCCGTCACGACCGGCCTGCTGTTCTTCTCGTGCGCCGTCGCCTGGACGGTGTTCGGGCAATGGACCTGGGGCCATATGGAGCCCTTCACCATTCGCCTGGCGCCCTTCATCAATGTGGGCGACTTCCAGTCGGCCTGGTCGATCCGCATCGACGCCTTGTCGGCGACCATGCTGATCGTGGTCACCAGCGTCTCGTCGCTGGTCCACCTGTATTCCTGGGGCTATATGGCCGAGGACGACAGCCGGCCGCGCTTCTTCGCCTATCTGTCGTTGTTCACCTTCATGATGCTGGCGCTGGTGACGGCCGCCGACTTCATGCAGATCTTCTTCGGCTGGGAAGGCGTGGGCCTGGCGTCCTATCTGCTGATCGGCTTCTGGTTCAAGAAGCCGACGGCCAGCGCCGCCGCCATCAAGGCCTTTGTCGTCAACCGCGTCGGCGACTTCGGCTTCGTCCTGGGGATCATGACGATCTTCTGGATGTACGGCACGATCGAGTTCGCCGAACTGTTCCCGATGATCGCCACCAAGGCGAACACGACGTGGGAGTTCCTGGGCGTCCAATGGTCCGCCCTGGATCTGGCCGGCTTCCTGCTGTTCATCGGCGCCATGGGCAAGTCGGCCCAATTCTTCCTGCACACCTGGCTGCCGGACGCGATGGAAGGTCCGACGCCCGTGTCGGCCCTGATTCACGCCGCGACCATGGTGACCGCCGGCGTCTACATGGTCTGCCTGCTGTCGCCGATCTATGAGTATGCGCCGGGCGCCTCGCAGATCATCGCCATCATCGGCGCGATCACGGCCCTGTTCGCCGCGACGGTCGGCCTGACCCAGAACGACATCAAGCGGGTCATCGCCTATTCGACCTGTTCGCAGCTGGGCTACATGTTCTTCGCAGCGGGCGTGGGCGCCTATCAGGCCGCCATGTTCCACCTGTTCACCCACGCCTTCTTCAAGGCGCTGCTGTTCCTGGGCGCCGGTTCTGTGATCCACGGCATGCATCACGAGCAGGACATGCGGAAGATGGGCGGACTGTGGAAGCTGCTGCCCGTCACCTATGCGGTGATGACCATCGGCACCATCGCCATCACCGGCCTGGGCATCCCCGGCGTCGGCGGCTTCGCCGGCTTCTATTCCAAGGACTCGATCATCGAGAGCGCCTACGCCTCGGCGGCCTCGGGTCATTCGGCTATCGGCCTGTTCGCCTTCTTCGTCGGCATCATCGCCGCCGGTCTGACGGCCTACTATTCGTGGCGCCTGGTCTTCATGACCTTCCACAACAAGCCGGTGTGGAAGGAAGAGGGGGCGCACCACGGCGACGATCACGCCACGGACGCGCAGCTGGAGACACACTCCGAGCCCTTGCCCGACGATCATAGTCATGCCGTCGCGCACGCAGCCCATGAAGACCATGCCCATGACGACCACGGTCATCATGGCCCGCTGAAGCCGCACGAGAGCCCGTGGGTGATGCTGGTTCCGCTGATCCTGCTGTCGGTCGGCGCCGTCGCCGCCGGTTTCGTCTTTGCGCCGCACTTCATCGGCCACCACGAGGGCGAGTTCTGGCGCGGGGCGATCTTCACCGGAGAAAACAACCACGTCCTGCACGAGAGCCACGACGTTCCGACCTGGGTGAAGTGGTCGCCGCTGATCCTGACCCTGATCGGCACGGCCTTCGCCTACTGGATCTACGTCGCTCGCGAAGGCATGGGCCGACGCATGGCCGAGCGGAACGGCGTCATCTACCGCTTCCTCTACAACAAGTGGTATTTCGACGAGCTGTACGACTTCGTCTTCGTGCGCGGCTTCAAGGCCATCGGCGACGTCTTCTGGAAGATCTTCGACGTGAAGATCATCGATGGTCTCGGTCCGAACGGCGCTGCCTGGGTGTCGCTGAAATCCGCCGCTCGACTGGCCAAGATCCAGTCCGGCTATGTCTATCATTATGCCTTCGTGATGCTGCTGGGGGTCGCCGGTCTGCTCACCTTCGCCATCCTCGCGTGGGGAGCCTGATCTCGTGCCCTACATCCTGAGCCTCGTTACATTCCTGCCCCTGATCGGGGCCCTGGCGCTCTTCGTCGCCCGGCTGACCTTCAAGTCGGCCGACGCCGCTGCGCCGGCCGCGCGCTGGATCGCCCTGGTCACGACCCTGGTCACCCTGGCCGTCTCGGTCGTGCTGGTCGCCGGCTTCGATCCGGCGAATACCGGCTATCAGTTCGTGGAGTTCGTCCCGTGGTTCGCGGGCGCCAGCTACCACCTGGGCGTGGACGGGATCTCGATCCTGTTCGTGCTGCTGACGGCCTTCCTGATGCCGATCTGCATCCTGGCCAGCTGGAAATCGATCGAGACGCGCGTCGTCGAATATATGATCGCCTTCCTGGTGCTGGAAACGCTGGTCATCGGCGTGTTCACGTCGCTGGACCTGTTCCTGTTCTACATCTTCTTCGAAGGCACGCTGGTGCCGATGTTCCTGATCATCGGCATCTGGGGCGGCGCGAACCGGATCTACGCCGCCTACAAGTTCTTCCTCTACACCCTGCTGGGGTCCGTCCTGATGCTGCTGGCCATGCTGTGGATGGCGCACGAGGCTGGCACCACCAGCATCCCCGAGCTGAAGCAATACGCCTTCGACCCGGCGGTTCAGCCGTTGCTGTGGCTGGCCTTCTTCGCCTCCTTCGCGGTCAAGATGCCGATGTGGCCGGTCCACACCTGGCTTCCCGACGCCCACGTCCAGGCGCCGACGGCAGGCTCGGTCATCCTGGCCGGCATCCTGCTGAAGCTGGGCGGCTATGGTTTCATCCTGTTCAACGTGCCGATGTTCCCGGTCGCGTCGGAGATGTTCCGTCCGCTGGTCTTCACCCTGTCGGTGATCGCCATCGTCTATACGTCGCTGGTCGCCTGGCGTCAGACGGACATCAAGAAGCTGATCGCCTATTCGTCCGTGGCGCACATGGGCTTCGTCACCCTGGGCATTTTCTCGGGCAATGACGTCGGCATGCAGGGCGCCATCTTCCAGATGATCAGCCACGGTCTGATCTCGGGCGCGCTGTTCCTGTGCGTCGGTGTCGTCTACGACCGGATGCACACCCGCGAGATCGCCTTCTACGGCGGTCTGACGTCGCGGATGCCCTGGTATGCGGCCATCTTCCTGATGTTCACCATGGCCAACGTCGGCCTGCCGGGCACCTCGGGCTTCGTCGGCGAAGTGCTGACCATGACGGGCGCCTATCAGGCTTCGACTTGGGCGGCTCTGGTGGCGGCCTCGGGCGTGATCTTCTCGGCGGTCTATGCGCTGACGCTGTACCGCGCGGTCATGTTCGGCGAGATCACCAATCCGAAGCTTGAGACCATCACCGACATCGACAAGCGCGAACTGCTGCTGTTCGTGCCCTTGATCATCGGCACCATCTGGCTGGGGGTCTATCCGGCCGCCGTCCTCGATTACACCGGGCCTGCCGTCGAGGCCCTGACCAGCGCCTATCGCGCCGCGATCGGCGGGTGAGACCATAATGCCTGATTTGTCCTCCGCCCTGCATCTCGCCGCCTCGGAAGTCACCCTCGCGGTCGGCGCCCTGGTCCTGCTGATGGTCGGCGCCTTCATCGGCGACAAGAGCGCCCGCCTAGTCTCGATCCTGTCGGTCGTGCTGCTGATCGCCGCGTCGGTCATCGCCATCGTCGGCCCGTGGGGCGTCGCCTTCAACGGCGCCTATGTCGCCGATCCGCTGGCCATCTACGCCAAGAGCCTGATCTATCTGTCGGCCGCCGTGGCGGTCGTGCTGGGAGACGGCTGGATGAAGCGCACGCGCATCGCCAAGTTCGAATATCCGGTCCTGATCGTGCTGGCCTCGGTCGGCATGGGAATGATGGCGTCCTCGGGCGACCTGATCTCCATGTATGTGGGCATCGAGCTGCATTCGCTGGCCCTCTATGTGCTGGCGGCCTTCCACCGCAACGACGTCAAGGCGTCGGAAGCGGGTCTGAAGTATTTCGTCCTGGGCGCCCTGTCGTCGGGCCTGCTGCTCTACGGCTCCAGCCTGATCTACGGCTTCGCCGGTTCGATGCGGTTCGAGGACATTGCCGCCTTCGCCGCCGACAACCCCGGTCCGGGCCTGGTCTTCGGCCTGGTCTTCCTGATCTGCGGTCTGGCGTTCAAGGTTTCGGCCGCGCCGTTCCACATGTGGACGCCCGACGTCTATGAGGGCGCGCCGACGCCGGTCGTGGCCCTGTTCGCCACGGCCCCCAAGGTCGCCGCCATGGTCTTGATCGCGCGCGCGCTGGAGCACGGCTTCGGTGATGCCCACGCCCAATGGTCCCAGGTCCTGATCGCCATCTCCCTGATCAGCTTCGTCGTGGGCGCCTTCGGCGGTCTGGCTCAGAAGGATATCCAGCGCCTGCTGGCCTATTCGTCGATCGCCAACATCGGCTATGCGCTTCTGGGCATCGCGGCGGGCACGGCCGAGGGCCTGCAGGCCATGCTGATGTTCATGACCCTGTATGTCATCGACCAGTTGGGCTTCTTCGCCATCCTGCTCAGCCTGTCCAAGTCGGGCCGTCCGATCCGTCGCATCGCCGACCTCGCCGGTCTGAAGAAGGATCGTCCGTTGACGGCCGTTGCGCTGACCGTCCTGTCGCTGTCGGTTCTGGGCATGCCGCCGTTCTCGGGCTTCTGGGGCAAGTACTATGTGTTCGGGGCCGCCGCCGATGCGGGCCTGTGGCCCGTCGCCGCCGCCGGTCTGGTCGCCTCGGTTGTCGCCGCCTTCTACTATCTGCGCATCCTCAAGCTGATGTGGTTCGATCCGCCCGTAGACGACATCGCGACGGATGCCGCGCCGGTCGAGGCCAAGTGGATCGGCTGGGCCTGCGCCGCCTTCGCCTTCCCGCTGGTGATCGTCGGCCTGACCTGGCTGGAGCCGCTGACCAAGGTTGCGAGCGCCGGCTTCGGGAACGGGTAGGGCGTTGACGCCCGTCCCTCTGGTCATCCTCGACGAGGTCGATTCGACGCTGTCGGAAGCCCGACGGCTGGCTGAGGCCGGCGAGGTCGGCCCCAAGTGGATCATCGCCCGTCGTCAGACGGCGGGTCGGGGTCGCCGTGGACGAGGCTGGATCGACAAGCCCGGCAATCTGGCGGCGACCCTGCTGATCAGGGTTCATGCGACGCCGCGAGAAGCGGCGCAGGCGACCTTCATCGCCGCGCTTGCCGTCGCCGATCTGTTGGATGTCTTCGTGTCGCCGGCTCTGGTCTCGATCAAATGGCCGAACGACGTCCTGCTGGACAATCGCAAGGCGTGCGGCATTCTTGTCGAAAGCGGCGCGCATGCGTCAGGCGGGCTGTGGCTGGCCATCGGCATCGGCGTGAACCTGACCCACGCGCCGGAGGGCACCGAAAAGGCCTCGGCGGCGATCGCGGAAAAACTGCGAGACGACCTTGCTTTCGCCCCGCCCATTGAGGCCGCCGCCGAAATCCTGGCGGAGACCTTCGCTGTCTGGTGGGGCCGTTGGCAGACAATGGGCTTCGAGCCGGTGCTGGATGCCTGGACCAGCCGCCTGACCGGGCTGAACGGCCCTTGCACGGCGCGTCTGGACAACGAGACCATCGAGGGTCTGGCCGAGGGCGTGGAGCCGGACGGTGCGCTGCGCTTGCGTCTGGCCGACGGCTCGGTGCGCCTCATCTCTGCGGGCGACGTGTTTTTCGGTAAGGCCGCTTGATGCTGCTCGCCATCGAACAGGGCAACACCAATACGCTGTTCGCGGTCCACGACGGCTCGGACTGGATCGCGCAGTGGCGCGCCGCGACCGAGGCCAGCCGCACGGCGGACGAATACGCCGTCTGGCTGAACCAACTGATGGTCATGAAGGGGCTGGAGTTCGCCGCCCTCAGCGGCTGCATCATTTCCAGCGTCGTGCCGCAATCGATCTTCAACCTGCGCAATCTGGCGCGGCGCTATCTGAACATCGAACCCCTGGTCATCGGCGAGAACGCCGAACTGGGCATTGAGGTGCGGATCGCCAAACCCAGCGAGGCCGGCGCCGACCGACTGGTCAACGCTGTCGGGGCGTCGCTGATGTATTCCGGCGACCTGCTGCTGATCGACAGCGGCACGGCGACGACATTCGACATCGTGTCCGCTGATGGCGCGTTCGAAGGCGGTCTGATCGCGCCGGGCATCAATCTGTCGCTTCAGGCGCTTCACGAGGCGGCGGCCAAACTGCCCCGTATCGCCATCCAGAAACCCGAACACGTCATCGGCAAGGGCACGGTCGAGGCCATGCAGTCCGGCGTCTTCTGGGGCTATATTTCGTTGATCGAAGGCCTGGTCCAGCGCATCAAGGCGGAGTGGGCGCGGCCAATGACCGTCATCGGCACCGGCGGCGTCGCCAGCCTGTTCGAAGGCGCGACCGACAGCATCGATCACTTCGATCCCGATTTAACTATTCGCGGCCTCCTCGAAATCTGGCGTCGTAACGCCCATTTGACTGATTGAATGAAAAAGCAAAACCAAGACGAACTCGTTTTCCTGCCCCTGGGCGGCTCCGACGAAGTCGGTATGAACCTCAACGCCTATGGCTTCGGCCCGGCGGACAATCGTGAATGGCTGATCGTCGATGTCGGCGTCACCTTCGGCGACCTGTCCACGCCCGGCGTGGATGTGATCGTGCCCGATCCCGCCTTCCTGGAAGGCGAGAACATCAAGGGCATCATGCTGACCCACGCACACGAGGATCACATCGGCGCTCTCGGCTGGCTGTGGCCGCGCATCAAGGCGCCGGTCTACGCCACCCCCTTCACCGCCTATCTGATCAAGGACAAGCTGCGCGAGCGCGGCATCTTTGACGAGGTCCAGGTGATCGAGGTGCCGCTGGGCGGCACTGTGGACGTCGGTTCGTTCGGCGTGACCTTCGTCAACATGAGCCATTCGATCGCGGAGCCGAGCGGTCTGGCCATCGACACCCCGCTGGGCATGGTGTTCCACACCGGCGACTGGAAGATCGACGATCAGCCGATCATCGGTGAGAAGACCGACGCTCCCGCCATCCGCGCCCTGGGCGACGAAGGCGTGTTGGCCATGGTCTGCGACTCGACCAATGTCTTCGTACCGGGCGTCGCCGGGTCCGAAGGCGATGTGGCCGTGGCGATCGCCAAACTGATCGGCAGCCTCAAGGGTAGGGTCGCTGTGGGCTGTTTCGCCTCCAACGTCGCCCGTATGGACAGCGTCATCCGCGCGGCCGAGGCCTGCGGTCGTCGTGTGTCGCTGGCCGGCCGCTCGATGCATAAGATCACGGCGGCGGCGAAGCACGTCGGCATGTTGCAGGACGTGAAGCCCTTCCTGTCGGACGAAGAGGCCCGCGTCTGGCCGGCTGACCAGATCCTGTATCTGTGCACCGGCAGCCAGGGCGAGGCCCGTGCGGCCCTGTCGCGCGTCGCCGACGGCACTCACCCGGTCGTCAAACTGGGCTTGGGCGACCACTGCATCTTCTCGTCGCGCCAGATCCCCGGCAATGAACTGGCCATCGGCAATCTGCAGGACCGGCTCGCGGACCGGGGCGTGCGTCTCTACACCGAGAAGGACCACCCCGGCATCCACGTCTCGGGTCACCCGTGCCGTGACGAACTGAAGCAGATGTACGACTGGGTCCGGCCGCAGATCGCCGTCCCGACCCACGGCGTGCGCCGCTTCCTGCTGGAACACGCCAACCTGGCCAAGGACATCGGCATCAAGGAGACCGTCACGCCGCGCAACGGCGATATGGTCCGTCTGGCGCCTGGCCCGGCCAAGATCATCGACGAGGTGCCGAGCGGCCGCCTGTACGTCGACGGCGGCATGCTGGTGACCGAACAGGGCGAGGCCCTGAAGGAGCGTCGCCACGCCTCGACCAACGGCGTGCTGATCGTCAGCTTCGCCCTGGACAAGCGTGGTCGCATCGCCAGCGACATCGACATCCGCAGCGTCGGTCTGCCGGGCGACACCGGTACGCCCCTGGGTGATGCGCTGGACAAGCTGGCCGAGCGGGTCGAGCAGGTGATCAAGGGTCTGAAGGGCGACGCTTTGGACGACGAGATGGTCATCGAACAGGCTGTGGCTCGCGTGCTGAAGAAGGCCAGCCAGCAGATCTGGGATCGCCGTCCCATCGTCGAGACCGTGGTCCTGCGGGTCTGATGCAACCTTGACCTTTCGGGCGCATTTCCTGCGCCTGAACGGTCGGGGGAACCCATGTCTGACAAACCCACCCGCGCGCGCCGCCTGCTGGAACGGGTGCGTCATGCTCGCCATCCGTTGCACGGATGGCGGCGCTGGGCGGTGATCGTGGGGCAGGGGATGGTCGGCTTCGTCGCCCTGTTCGCCGCCGTCAATCTGGTCCTCAGCCTGTCGACGTTTCGCGGCGAGGATCCGCTGTCCCGCACGGTTCACGAACTTCGCGTCCTGTGGTTCAGTCCGCCGGACGGTGCGCCCATGTCGCCCACGGCCTTTCCTACCGTCTATGGGCGCGACCTGGGGCCGGCGCCCGACACCGTCGCCATCCACGCCTTCCTGGAGCGCGAGGCCGAGGACGGCGTCTTTCTGCTCGACCATGTGATGGTGGATCGGATCCTGAAGCTGAACGGCCGGATCGATGCGCGCAGCGTGCCGAGCGGCGTCTATGTCGGCGCCCACGCCTTGGGGCCGGACGATAGGCCTCTGGTGCCGGTGACCAAGTTCCTGGCGCAATATCTGCTGTTTCCGCGCCACGCCTATATTTTGGTGGTGCCCGAGAGCGGGCAGGCCATCGCCTTCTCCGCCAGCCAGAACGCCAAGTTCGGCATCGATACCCACCCCGAACGCCTGTCCGCCGAGATCGCGCCGTTCGATCCGAACGCCTATGACTTCCCCAGTTCAGGAGAGGCGCTGCACGAGATGACCCGCATCACCAACGACCCCGCCAGCGTCGCCACGGCCGTCGAGATGCTGAAGGGCGCGCAGGCGCGACTGGCGGCCGAGGGGCTGACCTATGGTCTCTTGGCGCCGAACTCCAACACGGCCGTCGGGTGCGTGCTGCAGGGGGCGGGGGCGATCACCCAGCAGGCGCGATCATCCATCCTGTTGGCCCTTCGTGCGCCGGGGTTCGGGGCGGAATGCGAATAGCGGTCGCGACAACCGGCTCAACTCGGATATATCCACGCGAATGGCCGAGCGACTCTTCCTGTTGAACCCCGACTGGCACGACGGTCAGGGCGGGCCGTGGTTTTGTCCGCCCGGCGCCTATATCGAAGGCGTGCTGGCTTTCTATCCTCGACTCCGCGACGCGCTGGAGGTCGTCTATCTCGACCACCCCCGTCCGCGTCAGCCGGTCATCGACCAGGTCGGCGAAACGCATCAGAGCTGCCCCATCCTGATCCTGGACGATACGTTCGACTGGCCCGACGCACAGGTCAGCGAAACGACCGGGCGTCGCTTCCTTCAGGATCACGCCATCGCCCCCTATCTGGCCGCCCGCTACGGCGTCGGCCGGCCCCATCCCTAGAGGTCCATCATGCCCATCGGCGTCTTCACCATGGTCGGCATCTACATCATCGCCTGGTGGACGGTGCTCTTCGCCGTACTGCCGCTGGGCACGTCGCGCGAGACGCATGAGCCGCCGACCGACGGCACGCAATGGGGCGCGCCCACGACGCCGAATCTGCAGAAGAAGTTCGTGACCACCACCTGGGTCTCGGCCCTGGTGTGGGTGTTCGTCATGGTGCTGATCTTCACCGGCTGGCTGCCCTTGCCGAACTTCGCCAACGGCCCGGCCGTCTAAACCGCAACCCGGCCTAGCTTTCGCCCCGGTCCAGCGGCTAAAGCCTTGTTCCGTCTCTACGCCTAGGATTCCCCATCATGCGCCTGTCGCGCTTTTTCCTGCCCACGCTGAAGGAAGCCCCTTCGGACGCCCAGATTGTCTCGCACCAGCTGATGCTGCGCGCCGGCATGATCAAGCAGGAGGCCGCCGGCATCTACGCCTGGCTGCCGCTGGGCCTGCGGGTGCTGCGAAAGATCGAGCAGATCGTCCGTGAAGAGCAGCAGCGGGCCGGGGCGGTCGAACTGCTGATGCCGACCCTGCAACTGGCCGACCTGTGGCGCGAGAGCGGCCGTTACGACGCCTATGGCCCCGAGATGCTGCGCATCACCGACCGGCACGAGCGCGAACTGCTGTACGGACCGACCAACGAGGAGATGATCACCGACATCTTCCGCGCCTATGTGAAGTCCTACAAGTCGCTGCCGCTGAACCTGTTTCACATTCAGTGGAAGTTCCGCGACGAGCGCCGTCCTCGCTTTGGTGTGATGCGCGGCCGCGAGTTCCTGATGAAGGACGCCTATTCCTTCGATGTGGACGAGGCGTCGGCCCGCAAGGCCTATAATCGCATGTTCGTGGCCTATCTGAACACCTTCGCCCGCATGGGCCTGAAGGCCGTGCCCATGCGCGCCGACACCGGCCCCATCGGCGGCGACCTGAGCCACGAGTTCATCGTCCTGGCCGAGACCGGGGAGAGCGCGGTCTTCTGCGACAAGGCCCTGGTCGAAATGCCGGCGCCCGGCGCGGGTGTGGACTGGGATGATCTCCAATCCATCGTCGATGAGCGCACCGCGCTTTATGCCGCGACCGAGGAAATGCATGACGCGGCCCAGTTCGAGGCTCAGACCGCCGAGGGCGACCGCCTGTCGGCGCGCGGCATCGAGGTCGGCCATATCTTCTATTTCGGCACGAAATACTCCGCCCCGATGAAGGCCAAGGTCGCAGGACCTGACGGCCAGGACGCCAATGTCCACATGGGCAGCTACGGCGTCGGCGTGTCGCGCCTACTGGGCGCCATCATCGAGGCCAGCCATGACGAGGGTGGCATCATCTGGCCCGACGCCGTGGCCCCGTTCGACGTGGTCGTCATCAATCTGCGCGCCAATGACGCCGCCGTCTCGGCCGCCTGTGAGGACGCGGTGGCCCAGCTGGAGAAGCTCGGTAAGGACGTGCTGTACGACGACACCGACGAGCGGCCGGGCGGCAAGTTCGCCACCGCCGACCTGATCGGCATCCCGTGGCAGCTGACCATCGGTCCCAAGGGCCTGGCGGACGGCGTGGTCGAGCTGAAGCGCCGCGCCACCGGCGAAAAGGTGTCCGTGCCGCTCGCCGAAGCCATTGAAAGGCTGACCGCTTGAGCCTGCCGTCCCGTCCTTCCGGCGCCTTCTCCTCGTGGGAGATCGGCCTGGCCCTTCGTTACCTCCGCGCCAAGCGCAAGGAGGGCGGCGTCGCCACCATCGCCGTGATCAGCTTCATCGGCATCATGCTGGCCGTCGCCGTGCTGATCAGCGTCATGAGCATCATGTCCGGCTTCCGCAGCGAACTGCTGGGCCGGATGCTGGCCTTCAACGGGCACATGTATGTGCAGGGCGCGGTGCTGACTTCCCCCGACCGTGAAGCTGCGTTGAAACGCATCCAGGCCGTGCCGGGCGTCGCCAGCGCCAGTCCGCTGAACGAGGCGCAGAGCCTGATCCGCGTCGGCAGCTATACGACCGGCGCCATCGCCAAGGGCATTCGTCCCGAAGACTTGGCCAAGACCCAATATGTGTTCGACAGCCTGACGCCGCAGGAGCGCGCCGGCTTTGGCAAGGGGCCCTACGGCGGCGACCGCATTCTGGTCGGCGCGGCCCTGGCGACCTCGATGGGGTTGAGGGTCGGCGATCCCGTCACCCTGTATTCGCCTACCGGCGCCGACAGCGCCTTCGGCAATCTGGGCGGGCTGGAGAAGACCTATTTCGTCGGCGGCTTGTTCCGCTCGGGCGCTGCCGACTACGACCGCGCCTTCATCTTCATGCCGCTGGAGCAGCAGCAGCTCTTCTTCGGCAAGGAAGGCGTCTGGGACGCCATCGAGATCAAGGTCGACGATCCCGATCAGGTCGGCGCCCTGACCGCCGCCATCCGCGATGCGGCCGGACCCGGCGCGGTCGTCAGCGACTGGCGCGAACGCCTCGCCGCCTTCTATGGCGCGCTGAAGGTCGAACGGGTCGCCATGAGCATCATCCTGGGCCTTGTCGTCGCCATCGCCGCCATGAACATCATCTCCGGCATCGTCATGCTGGTGAAGAACAAGGGCCGCGACATCGCCATCCTGCGCACCATCGGCGCCAGTCCGTCGTCCATCCTGCGCGTCTTCTTCATGGCCGGCGCCATGATCGGCGTGGCGGGCACGATCGCTGGGTTGGTGCTGGGGCTGCTGTTCTGCTGGAACATCGGCTCGATCCAGCATTTCCTGGAGTTCGTGCTGCAGACCAAGTTGTTCGATTCCGACGTCTATATGCTGGACGCCATTCCGGCGCTGGTCGATCCGGCCGACGTGGCCTGGGTGACCTTCTGGTCGCTGCTGATGAGCTGTATCGCCAGCCTGCCGCCGTCCTGGACCGCGTCTCGCATCGATCCCGTGGAGGCGCTCCGCTATGAGTAAGGCTCCGATCCTGTCGGTGCGCGGCCTGACCCGCACCTATGACACCGCCCAAGGCGGCCTGACCGTGCTGAAAGGCGTCGATCTGGACGTGTTTCCGGGCGAACTGGTCGGGCTGATCGGCCCGTCGGGCTCGGGCAAGTCGTCCCTGCTGCACGCCGCAGGCCTGTTGGAGAAACCGACCAGCGGCACGGTCGCCATCGACGGCGAACAGGTCGGCGATCTGGACGAGCGCGCCCGCACGCGTCTGCGCCTGGGTCGGATCGGCTTCGTCTATCAGTTCCACCACCTGCTGCCCGAGTTCGATGCGCGCGACAATGTCGCCCTGCCGATGCGGATCGCGGGGGTGCCACTGGACGAAGCCCGTAAACGCGCCGAGGTCACGCTGACGGCTCTGGGCCTGGGCGAGCGGTTGACGCACCAGCCGGCTCAGCTGTCAGGCGGGGAACAACAGCGGGTCGCCATAGGCCGGGCCCTGGCCAATGGACCACGTTTGCTGCTGGCCGATGAACCGACCGGCAATCTGGATCCGACCACCAGCCAGTCTGTGTTTGAAGCCCTGCGCGACCTGGCCAAGAACACGGGTGTCGCCGCCCTGATCGCCACCCATAATATGGAGCTGGCCGGCCATATGGACCGTGTCTTCGCCCTGAAGGACGGCCATCTGGAAGAGCGCGCGGCCCAGAGCCAGGCGTACTGAAATATCAGCTGACGGCAGCGTCGCCCCAGATCGCCCGCAAGCGTTCGGGGCGGCGGCAACCGACTCGATAGGCCTGATAGCTGGCGGCATGTCGTTTGGCATAGTCCTGATGCTCCGCCCCCGCCGGCCAGAACCGCTGAACGCCGACGACCGGCGTAGTGAAGCTCTTGCTCAAGATCCGCATGGCCGCATCGCGTGAGGCGATGGCGTCTGCGCGCTGGGCGCCCGTGGCGAAGACGGCGGCCCGATAGGACGGCCCCTGATCGCAGAACTGACCGTTCGGATCGGTCGGATCGATGGTGCGCCAGTAGCGATCGACCAAGGCGCGATAGCTGACGACCTGCGGATCGAACGTGACCTGAACGGCTTCCATGTGACCCGTGCCGCCTCGCACCACCTGTTCGTAGGTCGGATTGGCGGTATGGCCGCCCACGAAGCCGGACACGGCAGACCGCACGCCGGGCAGGTCGTCGAACGCCTTTTCCTCGGACCAGAAACAGCCGCCCGCGAAGATGGCCGTCTGCAGGCCGGTGGACCGCGCCTGGGCTTCGGCCTGGCTTGTGTGGACGACAGCGGCGCCGGTGGCGGTGAGGGTTGCGGCGGCGAAGAGGGCGAGGGCTGCTCTGCGGTTCAGCATGGGACTGTCTCCATTGTCCTTCATCATACGACGGCGCCGCGCCGATGGTTTCAGCGAAGCCAGTTGACGAGAACAAAAAGCCAACATAGAACATTGCCGGAACACATTGAGTGAGCAGGAGGCGAGACCATGCCACGGTTGATGAGGGATATGCTGTCGCTGGCGTCGTGCAGCGGTTTCGTATGGATGGTCTGGACTGTGGCGATCAGCGTCACCGCGGCCTGATTTCAGACGATTGAGACGATTCAGACTCTGTTTTTCGTCCGTGTCGTCCCAATGGGGCCTATCCACAGCGCGTCAGGGCGAGGCCGGGTTTGTGATGTTCGCGCGTCGCCCGATGTGAGACTCAGGTCAGGATAGGCAGCCCATCCAGGGTCGAGGTCGTAGAAGGTGTGAGCGAGCCGGTGAACAGTCAGGGTTTCGTCCATCTGCGGGTCCGCTCGGCCTATTCGCTGCTCGAAGGCGCGATCAAGGCCGCCAAGGTCGGCAAGCTGGCCGCCGATGCGGGTATGCCGGCGGTCGGGGTTGCGGATAGGGCCAATCTGTTCGGCGCGCTGGAGTTCAGCCAAACGGCCAAGGAGGCGGGCGTCCAGCCTCTCGTGGCCTGCGCCCTGCCGGTGTTCGGCATCGGCGGCCAGATCAAGGCGCGCTGGGCCAAGGTCCCGACCGTGGTGGTGGTGGCTCAGAATACGGCCGGGTGGCTGAACCTGTGTGCGCTGTCGTCGTCAGCCTATCTGGATGCGGGCGAGATGGCCGAGCCGGGCGTTTCCTGGGAACAGGTCGTCGCGCGTTGCGAAGGATTGATCCTGCTTTCCGGCGGCCCGGACGGCCCGGTCGATCCGCTGTTCGCCCAAGGCAACAAGGCTGAAGGCGCCGCGACCCTGGCGACCATGAAGGCGGCCTTTGGCGACCGCTTCTATGTCGAGCTTCAACGCCACGGGCTTGATGACGAGAAGCGGGCCGAGCCGGGTCTGGTCGAATGGGCCTATGCCAACGACACGCCGCTGTTGGCCACCAACGACGTCTATTACGCCAAGGCGGCGCAGGCGAAGTCGCACGACGCCCTGCTGTGCATCGCCGACGGCGCCTTCACCGGCCAGGAGGATCGCCGCCGCATCACCGGCGAGCACTGGTTCAAGCCGGCCGCCGTCATGCGCGAACTGTTCGCCGACCTGCCCGAGGCCTGCGACAACACCATCGACATCGCGCGCCGTTGCGCCTTTCTGGTCAACACCCACGCGCCGATCCTGCCGCGGTTCGACACCGGGGCAGGGCGCTCCGAGGCCGACGAACTGGCGCACCAGGCGCGCGAGGGGCTGAAGGTCCGCCTGACCGAGGTCGCGCCGGCCTTTCCCGAGGCGGAATACTGGAGCCGTCTGGAATGGGAGGTCGGGATCATCCAGCAGATGGGGTTCCCGGGTTACTTCCTTATCGTGGCGGACTTCATCAAATGGGCCAAGACTCACGGCATCCCCGTGGGGCCTGGGCGGGGCTCCGGCGCCGGGTCTTTGGTCGCCTGGTCCCTGACCATCACCGATCTGGACCCTCTGCGGTTCGGCCTGCTGTTCGAAAGGTTCCTGAATCCTGAGCGGGTCTCCATGCCCGACTTCGACATCGACTTCTGCCAGGAGCGGCGCGAGGAGGTGATCGATTACGTCCAGGACCGCTACGGCAAGGACCGGGTGGCCCAGATCATCACCTTCGGCACGCTGCAGGCGCGGGCGGTGCTGCGCGATGTGGGCCGTGTGCTGCAGATGCCGCTGGGCCAGGTGGACCGGCTCTGCAAGATGGTGCCGAACAACCCGGCCGCGCCCGTCACCCTGGCCCAGGCCATCGAGCTTGAGCCGCGTCTGAAAGAGGCGAGGGACGCCGAGCCGGCGGTTCGTACCCTGCTGGAAACGGCGCTGGAGCTGGAGGGGCTGTATCGCAACGCCTCGACCCACGCCGCCGGCATCGTCATCGGCGACCGGCCGCTGACGGAACTGGTGCCCCTGTATCAGGATCCGCGCTCCACCATCCCGGCGTCCCAGTTCAACATGAAATGGGTCGAGCCGGCGGGTCTGGTGAAGTTCGACTTCCTGGGCCTGAAGACCCTGACGGTGCTGGACCGGGCGCGCGCCTATCTGGAACGGCGCGGCGCGGCGAAGGACTGGAATACGCTGCCGCTGGACGATGCGCGTACCTATGAGCTGATGGCCTCGGGCCAGACGGTCGGGGTGTTCCAGCTGGAATCCCAGGGCATGCGCGACACGCTGCGCAAGATGCGTTGCGGCTCCATCGAAGAGATCACCGCCCTGATCTCGCTGTATCGGCCGGGCCCGATGGAGATGATCGACACCTATATCGACCGCAAGTTCGGTCGGGCCGAGGTCGATTATCTGCACCCCAGCCTGAAAGAGGTGCTGACCGAGACCTACGGCGTCATCATCTACCAGGAGCAGGTGATGAAGATCGCCCAGATCCTGGCGGGATACAGCCTGGGCGAGGCCGACCTGCTGCGTCGCGCCATGGGCAAGAAGAAGAAGGAGGAGATGGACTTCCAGCGAGCGCGCTTCATCGCGGGCGCGCTGGAAAAGGCGGTGCCCGAGGCGCAGTCCGGCTCCATCTTCGACCTGGTCGCCAAGTTCGCGGGCTACGGCTTCAACAAGTCGCACGCCGCCGCCTATGCGCTGATCTCGTTCCAGACGGGTTGGCTGAAGGCCAATCAGCCGGTGGAGTTCTTCGCCGCGTCCATGAGCCTGGACCTGTCGAACACCGACAAGCTGGCGGTCTTCTATCAAGACGCGCGACGGTTCGAGGTGCCGGTGCTGTCGCCCGACATCAATCGGTCGTCGGCCGACTTCGATGTGGCCTTCGACGACGACAAGGGGGCGGTGCTCTACGCCCTGGGCGCGATCCGCAACGTCGGCCTGGAGGCGATGAAACACGTCATCGAGGTGCGCGAGACGGGCGGGCGTTTCGCCGACATCTTCGACTTCCTGGAACGCGTCGATCCGCGCAGCGTCAACAAGCGTGCGCTGGAAGGCCTAGCCAAGGCCGGCGCCTTCGACAGCATCCACCCCAACCGCCGTCAGTTGCTGGAACAGGCCGATGTGCTGATGGCCTATTGCCAGAGCGTGGCCGCCGAGCGCGCTTCGTCCCAGGTCAGCCTGTTCGGCGGGGACCAAGCTCACGCAGGCCGTCCGCGTCTGAAGACCGTAGAGCCCTGGGTCGGGCCCGAGCGGCTTGATCACGAACTGTCGGCCGTCGGCTTCTATCTGTCCGGCCACCCGCTGGACGAGATGACCTCGGCCCTGAAGCGCAAGCGCGTCACCTTCGTCGCCGAGGCCATCCCGCTGGCGGAGGCCGGCCACGAGGCCTTCCAGATGGCCGGGGTCGTGCGTCGCAAGCAGGAGCGGGCCAGCGCGCGCACGGGCGAGAAGTTCGCCTTCGTGACCTTCTCGGATCCGACGGGTGAGTTCGAATGCCTGTTTCCGCCCGAACAGCTGCGCAAATGCCGCGAAGTGCTGGAGCCCGGCGCGTCGGTCATGGTCCGGGTGCGCGCCAAGTCGTCGGAAGGAGAGGTCCGCTTCTTCGGCGACGACGCCTCGCGCATGGACAACCTTCTGGACGACGCCAACATCGGCCTGCGCATCCACGTCTCGGCGCGCAGCGCGGACGCCGAAGCGCTGAAGGCGCGACTGGAACGCGCCCGCTCCGGCGCCATCGGAAAGGGTGGCGAAATTTCCCTGGTCGCCTCGTTGGAAGGCCGCCAGGAGGTCGAGGTCAAACTGCCCGGCCGCTACCGTCTGGACGGCGCCCTGCGCGGCGCGCTGAAGTCCGCGCCGGGCGTGGTGATGCTGGAGGACGCCTAGGTCGCGACAGGCTTGGGTATGGTCAAGCTATTGATATTTCGGAACCTCACGGGGGCGTGATGGGTTTGGTCAGTCCATAGGGAGACTGTTCCAATGAAATATCTCGCCATCGCCAGCGTCGCCTCGCTGGCCCTTCTCGCCGCCTGCAACCAGGGTGGCGACAGCGCCGCCCAGAACACCAGCGAAGCCGTCAACGCGACGCAGGACGCCACCTCCGGCGTCGTCGGCCAGACCTCCGCCATGACCATGGGCGCCAACACCGTCGATGGCTTCGTCACGGGCCTGGGCACCGGCAACATGTACGAACTTGAAGCCGCCAAGATCGCCGCCGCCAAATCGACCAACGCCGACGTCAAGGCGCTGGCCGCCATGATCACCAAGGATCACACGGCTGCGGGTGAGAAGCTTGGAACGGCCGCCGCGGCCGCTGCGCCCAACGTCGCTATTCCGACCGCTCTTGACGAGCGTCGCAAGGGGCTGATCGACAATCTGAACGCCGCCACGCCGGGCGATTTCGACAAGGTCTATCTGGACCAGCAGGTCGCGGCTCATAACGAGACCCTGACGCTGCTCAACGGCTTTGACGACAATACAGACGCGCCCGCGCTCGCGACCCTGGCTCGCGAACTGATCGCGCCCGTCACGGCCCATCGTGACCGCGCCCAAGCGCTGCTCGATGCGATGAACTAGCGAAAGCCGTCTATCGATCTTGTAAAGGCGGTCCGAAAGGGCCGCCTTTCTTGCGTTCTGGAGGGCGACGCTTGCTATTGCGGCCCATCCGGCCTACACGGCCCCCGCATTTCGCAACGCGGGTGAGGCGCATCTCGGGGAGAAATCCTGAGACGCACCATTCCGAGGGTCGTCAGACCTTTAATCCCCCGCGCCACGTTTGATCGGAAAAAGGACTGAACGATCATGGCTTTGCCAGAATTCTCGATGCGCACCCTGCTTGAAGCAGGCGCTCACTTCGGCCACCAGACGCACCGCTGGAACCCGAAGATGGACCGCTACATCTTCGGCTCGCGCTCGAACATCCACATCATCGACCTGTCGCAGACGATGCCGCTGTTCCACCAGGCTCTGGTGGCCGTGCGCGAAGTCGCCGCCAAGGGCGGTCGCGTCCTGTTCGTCGGCACCAAGCGCCAGGCCGCCGAGCCGGTCGCCGAAGCCGCCAAGCGCTGCGCTCAGTACTATATGAACAACCGTTGGCTCGGCGGCACGCTGACCAACTGGCGCACCGTCTCGGGCTCGATCGCTCGTCTGCGCGAACTGGAAGGCATCCTTGAGAACGGCGGCGAAGGCCGCGTCAAGAAGGAGCTGCTGAACCTGGAGCGCGAGAAGGACAAGCTGGAACTGTCGCTGGGCGGCATCAAGGACATGGGTTCGATTCCGGACATCATGTTCGTGATCGACACCAACAAGGAAGCGATCGCGATCCAGGAAGCCCGCAAGCTGAACATCCCGATCATCGCCATCCTGGACACCAACTCGGATCCGGACGGCATCACCTATCCGGTCCCCGGCAACGACGACGCCGCTCGCGCCATCCAGACCTACTGCGACCTGATCGCCGACGCCGTCCTGGACGGCCTGGCCGCCGGCGCTTCGGCCTCGGGCGTGGACCTGGGCGCTGCGATCAATCCGGAAGAGCCCATGCTGCGTGAAGCCTCGACCCCGGTCGAAGCCGACGCCGCTCCGGCTGGAACGGAAGCTGTCGCCGCCGAACTGGAAGCCGCAGCCGAACCGGCCGTCGCCGACGAAGCCGCGCAAGCCGCCACTTCGGAAGCGAACGACGCCGTCGAAACCGAGAAGGCCGCAGTCTGAGACTGCCCTTAGGCCTTCCCGCTTTAAGGTGAAGGCCGTGCGTTGAACTGACACACGGCCGGGCTAAGTCAGCCCGGCCGTTCCCACATACGAAATCCCCCAAGGAGAAGAACATGGCCGAGATCACTGCCGCCCTCGTGAAGGAACTTCGCGAGCGTTCGGGCGTCGGCATGATGGACTGCAAGAAGGCGCTGGTCGAAAACGACGGCAACAT
>NZ_JBKBOC010000004.1:0-206818 GCF_046295075.1 Brevundimonas sp.
CGGCAACATCGAGCCCGCCAGATTCCCCAGGTGCTTGATGCCGTTGATGTAGGGCAGCGCCGAGGTGATGAGGATGCGGGCCATGATCGTCCAGGAGTTCGGGGAAGCGCAGGGATATAGAGAGCGGAAGCGGCGACGTCACCTCTCCCTCCCCTTCATGGGGAGGGACGATCGCGTAGCGATCAGGGTGGGGCCCGAAGGGGCCTGGGCGAGGTTCTAACTTCCCCACCCCGGCTGCGCTACGCTTCGCCGCCCCTCCCCATGAAGGGGAGGGAGAATTCTAAGGCAGCCGCCGCGCCACCCGGACGAACCGCCCGGTCAGCAGGACAGAAGACGCCAGGCTGGCGATCACGATCGCCCAGACCAGACCGTCGACGCCCATCCGGTGCGCCAGCACCCAGCCCAGCGGCATCATCACCGCGCCATAAGCCACGAAATGCATGATCGTGGGCCACCAGACGTCGCCCGCCGCCCGGTTCGCCTGGGCCGCCACCACCTGGATTCCGTCCGCGACGAAGAACAGGGTCGCCAGCACCAGAGCCGGCGCGGCGATGGCCAGCAGGACCGGATCGCGATTGTAGGCGCCTACGATCAGATGCGCGCTGGGCCAGACCAGCAGGGCGACGATGAAGGTCATCGCCGTCACGACGCTCAAGCCCACCAGACCGGCCCTCAACACCCCTCGCCCGTCGCCGGCCCCATAGCTGCGGCCCACCAGCACCGCCGTCGCCGACGAGAGGCCCATGGGCAACATGAAGACGATGGCCGAGACATTCAGCACCACGGCCCAGGCCGCCGTCTCCGCCGTTCCGATCTGGCCGGCGAAGAAGGTGAAGCCGGAAAAGGCCCCGACCTCGATGAAATAGGATGCGCCCGCGCCCAGGCCGACCTTGACCTGTTCGCGCGCCGCCTTGGGATCTCGCTCGGGCTTGTCGAAGATGCCCAGCGACCGCGCCTCGGGCAGGCGCAGGATATAGACCACCAGGAAGATCGCCAGCGCCGCCCGCGCCCCGAACGTCGCCCAGGCCGAGGCGAAGGCGCCGTCGAAGCCGATGCCCAACAGGTCCGGCACCAGCACGATATTGAGCGCCAGATTGACCCCGTTGGCCACCCACATGGCGACCATGCCGGGCTTGGGCCGCCCCAGGGCCTCCAGGAAGAACTGCCCGGTCACCGAGATCAGATAGAAGGGCATGGACAGGGCGAAGACGACCAGGGCCGGTCCCGCCCCCTCGGCCAGACCGTCGTCCAGCCCCATCTGACCCAGCCCCCAGGGGCCGACGGCGATGAGGGCGATCATCGAGACCACGCCGATCTGAAGCGAATAGGTCATGCCCCGACGCAGCACCGAGCCGACGGCGTGCCGACGCCCCTCGCCCAGCATCCGCGCCGTCATCACTTGCACGCCCAGCATCAGCCCGACCGCCGTCGTCACCACGATCGAGGTCGGCGCCCAGGCCAGGGAGTGGAAGGCCAATTCCTGGCTCGAAAACCGCCCGACCACGATGGCGTCGGTCAGGCCCATGGTCATGATTCCCAGGCGCGACAGGATCACCGGCCAAGCCAGGTTGAGCAGGTCTCGGAAGGCGGTACGGGTCTGGGGGCTGAGCGCGATCATCGGAGGCGGCACAGGCCACGCGGACCCGTCGCGGTCAACACCCAAAAACTCTGTGGGTTCAGCCTACCAGGCGCCCAGTTCGCGCAGTTGCCGCACCAGTTCCTCCGGCGCCTCGCCCGCATCCAGCTCGGTCAGATCGACCGGCGCATCCTTGGGCTCGAAATAGCGCCACCCCTGAAACGGCCGCCGCGCCATCGGCGCCGTGCGAATGACCTTGGGCGCCAGAGTGATCTCGCAGCGGCTCTGCTTTCCTTCGCCTAGGGTGGCGATGTCCAGCACGGGCTGGCGGCAGACGATCGTCCCCTTCACCACCCAATACAGCGACCCGCCGTCCTCGACCTCGGGCGCGCGTTTCGGCGTCATTCGGGTGTGGACCACCAACGGCCCGCCCCTGCCCGCGCGGGCCTCCAGCCATTCGACGTCGGGGACCCCGACGCCCAGTTTGATCATATGAAGCGGCATGGCGCCCACGTAGTCGCCCTTAGGCGCATTGGCCAGATTCTTAATCTACACGGCGCTAAGGATGATCGCGCGCCGCCTGCCCGCGTCAGGTGCGACCTAGGACCAGTATGTACGGATTGATTACCCGCCTGACGGCCTATCCTGGCCGCCGCGACGAACTTGCGCTTCTGCTCATGGACCCGGCTGTCAGAAAGCCGGGATGTCATTCCTACATCGTCGCACACGATCTGAGCGACGCCGATGTTCTCTGGGTCACTGAGGTCTGGGTCAATCAACCGACCCATCAGTCGTGGAGCAAGGACCTGCGTGACAGCGGCCTATGGCGGCCCATCCACGGCCTGATGGCCAAGATGGACGATTCGATCCTGACCCGGCCTCTGGGCGGCATCGGGCTTTAGTCGGACGGCGTCGCCAAGGCGGCCGCCACTTCAGCCATTGTTGCTTGAGCGAATGTCGCTGTCGGCGCCAAGCCTTCGATCATGCAGCGGGCGCCGTGGTCTTCGGTCATCTGTGTCCGCGTCGCCTGGTCGAGACCCGACCGATAGGCGACCAGCACCTTATCCCACCGTTCGATCTGTCCCCGCCCGGCGACCTTGCCCATGAAATAGGACATCGTGGAAAGGATGGACTGGTTCTGCGCCTCGTCGTCGCCGATTCCTTCCATCAACATAACGACGCATTGCATATCTGCGAGATCGTCAGGTCCGACAAGCACGGTCTGTTTGCCTGGTTCGCCCATCAGACTTGCAGTCAGAGCGATTGCCGCCAGCCCAGCCAAAACCACTGTCATGCCTCAGCCTTGATGCGCGCCAGTTCAGCGCCGTCTGCGACCTGATCTCCGACGGCGCCGACGCTCTCGACGATCCCGTCGAAGGGCGCCGTCAGGGCGTGCTCCATCTTCATGGCCTCCAGCACCACGACCGGCTGGCCCTTGGTCACTGCGTCTCCGGCCTTGACCGGCGTGGCGACGATCTTGCCCGGCATGGGCGCCCGAAGGGAACCGTCGGACACGGTGCCGGCGCCTGACCCCACGGCCGCGCGATAGGGCGTCACGCGACGCGCCTCGCCGTCTACGAACAGGACGAAGCCGTCATCGACGGCCTGATAGCCGAATAGGCGATCTCCGGCCTGGACCTGGTCGAAGCCGACATGGGCCAGTTCGCCCAGCGGACCGCGCCAGCCCGTCTCGACCGGCGTCACCGCCGCAGACACGCCCTGTCCATCGACCTGGGCCCAGACCGTCGTCTGCGACGACGCATTGAGGCGCACGCCATAGGACAAGCCCGGTTGCCCGCCCCAGGGGCTGAACCGATCCGAACGCACCTCGACTGCATCCGCCGCCGCTTCCGCGATCAGGGTCAGGGCCGCCAGCGTCGCTTCGTCGGACGGTTGCGGCTGCAACGCCGCCTCCTCCGCCGCGATGAAGCCCGTGTCCACGTCGCCCGCCACGAAACGGGGATGGTCCAGGCAGCGTTTCAGAAAGCCCGCGTTGGCCTTGACCGGCCAGACCTCGACCTCGCCGGCCGCCTCGGCCAGCCGCGCCGCAGCTTCCTCGCGCGTGTCCTCGTGCACGATCAGCTTGGCGATCATCGGATCGTAGAACTGGCTGACCTCGCCGCCCTGCTCCACGCCAGTATCGACCCGAATCCCGTCCGGCATGACGAAATGCTCCAGCCGACCGATCGAGGGCAGGAAACCGTTCGCCGGATCCTCGGCATAGAGGCGCGCCTCCATGGCCCAGCCTTTCAGCTGGATCTGATCCTGCTTCAGCGGGATCGGCTCGCCCGCTGCGACGCGGAACTGCCATTCGACCAGATCGACGCCGGTCACGCTCTCGGTCACCGGGTGTTCGACCTGCAGCCGGGTGTTCATCTCCATGAACCAGATGCCGTCGGCCTTCAGCCCGTCAGAGGCGTCGGCGATGAATTCGATGGTGCCGGCCCCGACATAGCTGACCGCCTTGGCCGCCTTGATCGCCGCGCCCGTCACGGCGGCGCGCACGGCCTCGCTCATGCCCGGCGCCGGCGCCTCTTCGATCACCTTCTGGTGGCGGCGTTGCAGCGAACAGTCGCGCTCATACAGGTGGACGACATCGCCGTGCTTGTCGCCAAACACCTGAACCTCAATGTGGCGCGGACGGGTGATATAGCGTTCGATCAGAACACGGTCGTCGCCGAAGGCCGCCGCCCCTTCGCGCTTGGCGCTGGCCAGACCGGCGGCGAAGTCGGCCGGGTCATCGACCCGTTTCATCCCCTTGCCCCCGCCGCCCGCGACCGCCTTGATCAGCACCGGATAGCCGATGCGCGCTGCCTCGGCGGTCAAGGTCTCTTCCGACTGGTCCGCGCCCTGATAGCCCGGCGTCACCGGCACCCCGGCCTGGATCATCAATTCCTTGGCCGCATCCTTCAGCCCCATGGCGCGAATTGAGGCCGGGTCCGGCCCGATCCAGATCAGGCCCGCCGCCGCCACAGCCTCGGCGAAGTCGGCGTTCTCGCTCAGGAAGCCATAGCCGGGGTGGATCGCCTCCGCCCCCGTCGCCCTGGCCGCCGCCAGCACCTTGGCGCCGTCCAGATAGCTCTCGCGCGCCGCTGCCGGTCCGATCAGCACCGCCTCGTCGGCCTCGCGCACATGCAGGGCGTCGGCGTCGGCTTCGGAATAGACGGCGATGGTGCGTAATCCCATCCGCTTGGCGGTACGGAAGACTCGGCAGGCGATTTCGCCGCGATTGGCGACAAGGACGGACTTGAACATGACGCGTTCTTAGCGAGGCGCGGCGGCTGTGTCTTCACCTCCCCGTCGGCGAAGGCCGACGGGGAGGACAGATCGCGCAGCGATCAGGAGGGGGCGACTCGGTCTGCGACAGACCTGCGCCTTCACCACCGCCTCGCCCCCTCCTGGCGACCTACGGCCGCCGGTCCTCCCCGTTCGCCTTCGCGAACAGGGAGGTGAAGTTTCCCTTGCCTTCCGCTATCTCCCTCCCATGTCTCTGCGCCCCCTCTTCGTCACCCAGGTCTATGAAGCCAGCCTCGCCGACGGCCGGGGCTGGCCCGAGTTCAACGAACAGCTGATCGACGTCATCCGCATGATGGCCGAGGAGGATGCGGCGGGTCGCCAATGGTGCAAGGCCAACGCCTATCGGGGCTACACCTCCTACGGCTCGCTGAACGACCTGCCGCAGCGATTCCCCGAGTTCGCCGAGCTGAAACGCCACCTGGATCGCCACGCCGTCGCCTACGCCAAGGCGCTGAACTTCGACTTGGCGAGAAAGCCGCGCCTGGACAATCTGTGGGTCAATATCCTCAAGCCCGGCGGCGGCCATACCGGCCATATCCACCCGCACGCCTTCTTGTCGGGCACCGTCTATATCGACATCCCCGACGGGGCCTCGTCGCTGAAGCTGGAGGACCCCCGCCTGCCCTTCATGATGGCTCGTCCCTCGGTGACCGAAGAGGCGTCGGAGGCCGAACGGCCGTTCGTCTATTTGAAGCCACAGGCGGGCACGGTGCTGATGTGGGAAAGCTGGCTGCGGCACGAGGTGCCGACCAACCTGGCCAAGGCCGACCGGATTTCGATCAGCTTCAACTACGCCTGAACAGCCGCCGCTAACGACGACCGTTCAGATTTAGGCAATCAGATCGTCCAGCTGGCCTTGCGCTTTTCCAGGAAGGCCAGCACGCCCTCGCGGCCTTCGTCCGACACGCGGGCGCGGGCGATGCGTTTGGCGGTCTCGTCCAGCAGGCCCGAGTCGATCTTGTGGTGGGCGATGTCGTTGACCAGGCGCTTGGCCTCGCCCATCGCGCCCGGCGCATTGCCGGTCAGGCTGTCGGTCAGCATCGAGATGAACTCGTCCACCGAACCCTCGGGCAGGACCAGGTCGATCAGGCCGGTGTGGGCGGCATAATCGGCGTCGAAGCTGTTTCCGGTCAGGAACAGCTGGCGGGCGCGGCGGGCGCCGATGGCTTCGACGACATAGGGGGCGATGGTCGCGGGGATCAGGCCCAGCTTGACTTCGGAGAAGGCGAAGCGCGCACCCTCGACCGCCACGGCCATGTCGCAGGCGGCGACGATGCCGGCCCCGCCGCCCATGGCGTTGCCCTCGACCACGGCCACCGTCAGGGCCGGAATGTCGTGCAGCGCCTTCAGCATTTTCGCCAGGCCCATGGCGTCGTCGCGGTTGTCGCTCTCGGACCAGCCGGCGGCGTCGCGCATCCAGTTCAGGTCGGCGCCGGCGCTGAAGGTGCCGCCCGCCCCGCGAATGAAGACGGCGCGCACGCGGTCGGCGCCGTGCAGGGTCTCGAACGTCTCGTGCAGCGCGGCGATGGTCGCGGCGTCGAAGGCGTTCTTCTTCTCGGGCCGATTGATGGTGATGAAGACGATGCCGTCGGTGGTCGAATCGATCTGGACCAGGTCGTCGTTCGCGTCAGGCGCGGCATCTGGGACCAGCGGCTGGGCGATGGAATTGATCTCGGCCGCCTCGGCGTCGGTGACGTCCAGGGCGTTCAGGTCGGTGTCGATGGGTTCATTCGCCATGGGGATTTCCTTGCGGGCAGCGATAATTCACATATTGCGCGCCGTCGGCGTAGCTGAAGGTCAGCGTTTCACCGGCGTCGGACAGACTAAGCGTGCGGTTCAGCCGTTCGCTCCCGTCATAGTTCTCATAATCGACCACCAGGTCGATGCGGTCGGGGCCGCGAGCGGTGACCGAGACCACCGCATCCCCATCCTCGTAGTAGGAAATGGTCGTTGCATCGATCACGATACGCCTGTTGCTCTCCACATTGGCGCAGCCGGCGATGTCGTCCTCCCAACGGCCATGGAAGGCGGCTGGAATCTCTTTTTGCGGCGCGGCGTCCCCGGCGGAGGCTGCGACCTGGGCCGCCTGCATCAGAGCGACGGAAAGGGCCAAGTGAATGAAATCCATTCCGGTCACATCCGGAACAGGCCGAACGTCGTCTCGGGGATCGGGGCGTTCAGGCTGGCGCTGATGGCCAAGCCCAGGACGTCGCGCGTCTGGACCGGGTCGATGACGCCGTCGTCCCAGAGGCGGGCGGTGGCGTAATAGGGATTGCCCTCGTCCTCGTACTTCTGACGGATCGGGGCCTTGAAGGCTTCGGCGTCGTCCGCGCTCCAGGTCTCGGCGTCGCGGTGGACCGTGGCCAGGACGCTGGCGGCCTGTTCGCCGCCCATGACGCCGATCCGGCTGTTGGGCCAGGTGAAGAGGAAGCGCGGGGAATAGGCCCGGCCGCACATGCCGTAGTTTCCGGCCCCGAAACTGCCGCCGATCAGGACGGTGAACTTGGGCACCTCGGCGCTGGCGACGGCGGTGACCAGCTTGGCGCCGTCCTTGGCGATGCCGCCCGCCTCGTATTTGCCGCCGACCATGAAGCCCGAGATGTTCTGCAGGAACAGCAGCGGGATCTTGCGCTTGCAGGCCAGCTCGATGAAGTGGGCGCCCTTCTGGGCGCTTTCCGAGAAGATGACGCCGTTGTTGGCCAGGATGGCGACCGGATAGCCCCAGATGCGGGCGAAACCGCACACCAGGGTCGAGCCGTACAGGGTCTTGAACTCGTCGAATTCGGAGCCGTCCACCAGGCGGGCGATGACCTCGCGCACATCATAGGGGGCGCGGACGTCGTCGGGGATCAGGCCGTAAAGCTCAGCCGGATCGAAGGCGGGGGCGCGGGGCTCGCGCACATCCATGTCCACGGCCTTGCTGGTGTTCAGATTGGCGACGATGGACCGCACGATCTCCAGCGCATGCTCGTCGTTCTCGGCCACATGATCGACCACGCCCGAGCGACGGCCGTGCGTTTCGGCTCCACCCAGTTCCTCGGCGGAGATGACCTCGCCGGTGGCGGCCTTCACCAGGGGCGGACCGGCCAGGAAGATGGCGCCCTGGTTCCTGACGATGATCGTCTCGTCCGACATGGCCGGCACATAGGCGCCGCCGGCGGTGGACAGGCCCATGACGCAGGCGATCTGGGCGATGCCCTTGGCGCTCATCCGGGCCTGGTTGAAGAAGATGCGGCCGAAATGGTCGCGATCGGGAAAGACCTCGGCCTGGTGCGGCAGGTTGGCCCCGCCGGAATCGACCAGATAGACGCACGGCAGGCGGTTCTGCTCTGCGATCTCCTGGGCGCGCAGGTGCTTCTTCACCGTCATGGGGAAGTAGGCGCCGCCCTTCACCGTGGGGTCGTTGCAGACGATCATCACCTCGCGGCCCGAGACCCGGCCGATGCCGGCGATGACGCCGGCGGCCGGGGCCTCGCCGTCATACATGCCGTGGGCGGCCAGCTGACCGACCTCCAGGAAGGGCGATCCGGGGTCCAGCAGCCGTTCGACCCGATCACGCGGCAACAGCTTGCCGCGGGCCACATGGCGCTCGCGCGACTTGTCGGACCCGCCACGCGCGGCCTTGGCCACATGGTCGCGCAGTTCGGCGACCAGGGCGCTGTTGTGCGCATGCAGGGACTTGTATCTGGGGCTTTGCGGATCGACCGCTGACGTCAGCTTCGGCATGGTGTTGGTTTAGGCGGGGTCGCGAGGCGTCACAAGCGCCTGCCGTCATCCTTGCCTCCCCGCCCCTTTTCCCCTATAGGCCCCGCCTTTCCAGGGCTTCGGTCCTGTCGCGGAACACCAAAGGGTTGGACGTTCGGTCCGGCCGCCGCGCCAGGAGCCATCGTGGGGATCGACTTACCCGGTCGTTTCCACGCCGACGCCCACAAGGGAGAATACCGCATGGCTCTTTACGAGCACACGGTCATGTCGCGCCAGGATATCTCGGCGCAACAGGCCGAAGCGCTGAACGACACCATCAAGGGCTTGATCGAACAAGGCGGCGGTTCCGTCGCCAAGATCGAGTACTGGGGTCTGCGCAACCTGACGTACCGCGTGAAGAAGAACCGCAAGGCTCACTATTCGCTGCTCGCCGTCGATTGCCCCCCGGCCGCCATGGCCGAGGTCGAGCGTCAGTTGTCGATCAACGAAGACGTGCTGCGTTGGCTGACCGTCCGCGTCGAGGAACTCGACTTGGAACTGTCGCCGCTGCTGGCCCGCCGCGAGCGTGAACGCGAGCGTGAGCGCGAGCGCACCCCGCGCGAAGACGCCGCCGCCGACGCCGAATAAGGAACCCGGAACATGACCGATACAACCGCCCCCACCCCGGGCGCACCGGCGGGCTCCGGCGCCGCCGGCCGCCGCCCCTTCTATCGTCGCCGCAAGGTCTGCCCGTTCTCGGGCGCCAATGCGCCGAAGATCGACTACAAGGACGTGAAGCTGCTGCAGCGTTACGTTTCCGAACGCGGCAAGATCGTGCCTTCGCGCATCACTGCCGTTTCCCAGAAGAAGCAACGCGAACTGGCCAAGGCCATCAAGCGTGCTCGCTATCTGGCCCTCCTGCCTTACGTGGTGAAGTGAGATGAAGGTCGTTCTGCTTGAACGCGTCGAGAATCTCGGCGCCATCGGCGACGTCGTGTCCGTCAAGGACGGCTTCGCCCGTAACTTCCTTCTGCCGCGCGACAAGGCCCGTCGGGCCACCGCCGCGAACCTGAAGGCGTTCGAACTCGACCGCGTCGCCATTGAGCAACGCAACGACAAAAACAAGGCCGATGCACAGAAGGTCGCCGACAAGATCGACGGCCAGACCTACATCATGATCCGTCAGGCCGGTGAAACCGGTCACCTGTACGGTTCGGTCGCAGGCCGCGACGTCGCCGAGGCCATCCAGGCCGAAGGCGGCAAGGTCGAGCGTTCGCAAGTCGTCCTGAACACGGCGATCAAGAACCTGGGCGTCCACGAAGTGCCGGTCCGCCTGCACGCCGAGGTCCGCGCCACGGTCAAGATCAACATCGCCCGTTCGATGGACGAAGCCGAGCGTCAGGCCAAGGGCGAGGACGTGATCCGCAGCCAGTTCGACGATGAGCGCCAGGCCGCCGAGCAATCGGCCCAGGAACTCATCGAAGGCGGCGCCGGTCAACAAGAAGGCTTCGGCGACGAAGCCTGATTGACCCCGGCCTTCGAGCCGGATCGCCAAGACATCGAGGGCGCGTTCCGCAAGGGACGCGCCCTTTTTGCTGCGCGATGCCCGCCGCCCTGTCTATGACAAGTTTACAACAAGCAGCGATCGTTGTTCGTCTGGAATGCGGCTTAGACAAAGAGCTTGCTTGACGCCGCCGCTTTGCGGTCACAGCCTCCAATCACGACCGATTTCGACCCGAACGGCGAAAGATTATTGCGCCTGACAACGAACCGGCCGAGGGGCGACGGCATGGCGGCCTGTCGAACGTCCGCGCACATGGCCGTCGTGCTTTCGTCGGGGATCATCAATGCAAATCGGACACGGCCGTCGGGCCCTGCTGGCCTTCGCTTCCACCAGCGCGCTTTTCATGGCGTCATCCGCCTTCGCTCAAGTCACGCCGCCGCCGACTGACGACACGACCGAAGTGGGCGAGATCATCGTCACCGGCACGCGCACCGTGGGCCGCAGCCGCCTGGACAGCGTCGCGCCCGTGGACGTGATCACCGGCGAGACCCTGGCGAAACAGGGCACGGGCACGGAGCTGGCCGCCGCCCTGGCCGCCACCGCCCCCTCAATCAACTTCCCGCGCCCGGCCATTTCTGACGGATCCGATCACGTCCGCCCGGCGACCCTTCGCGGCCTGGCGCCCGACCAGACCCTGGTGTTGATCAACGGTCAGCGCGGCCACGTCGGCGCCCTGGTCAACGTCAACGGCGCACTGGGACGCGGCTCGACCGCGTTCGACCTGAACACCATCCCGTCGATCAGCCTGGGCTCGGTGGAAGTCCTGCGCGACGGCGCCTCGGCCCAGTACGGCGCCGACGCCATCGCCGGCGTCATCAACCTGCGTCTGCGCGAGGCGTCGAGCGGCGGCGGCATCACCGCCAACTACGGCATCTACGACACCGACTTCACCACCGCGCGCGGCGACCACAGCCGCCGTGACGGCGAACAGACCTCGCTCGCCGGCTGGGTCGGCCTGCCGCTGTTTGGCGATGGCTTCCTGACCCTGTCGGGCGAGGTGCAGAAGCGCCAGCCCACCAACCGCTCCGACTATGCCGCGACCAGCGCCGTCAACGGCGGCAACGCGACCACCGTCATCGGCCGTTTCGGCGACCCCTATACCGAGGCCTACACGGGCTATTTCAACGCCGGCAAGCCGCTAAGCGGCGAATGGGAGGCCTATGCCTTCGGCGGTTATCAGAAACGCAAGTCCGAGGCCGCAGCGACCGCTCGCGCCTTCAACAACTCCAACAATGTCGCGGCCATCTATCCGAACGGCTTCCTGCCGATCATCGCCGCCGACATCACCGACTACAACATCTACGGCGGCGCCAAGGGACCGGCCTGGGGCTTCGACTGGGATCTGTCGGTCGGTTATGGCCGCAACGAACTGGATTACAGCGTCCTCAACTCACTGAACGCCTCCTACGGCGCGGCGTCGCAGACCGAGTTTGACGCCGGCTCGCTCAGCTATGGCCAACTGACCATCGGCATCGACGCGGTGAGACAGGTCGAGGTCAATCTATATGAGCCGTTGAACGTCGCGTTTGGCGTCGAGTATCGCCGCGAGGACTTCAGCGTCTCCGAGGGCGAACCGACCTCCTACAACAAGGGCCCGGTCACAGCAGGCGGCGCCGGCTCGCAAGGCTTCCCCGGTTTCGCGCCGTCCAACGCCGTCGACGTCGATCGCAACAACATCAGCGCCTACATCGATCTGGAGGGCAAGTTCTCGGAGCAATTCACCGTCGGCCTCGCCGGCCGTTACGAAGACTATTCCGACTTCGGCGATCAGTTCACGGGCAAGATCTCCGCACGGTACGACTTCACCGACGCCTTCGCCCTGCGCGGCGCCATCTCGACCGGCTTCAAGTCGCCGGCTCTGCAGCAGCAGTTCTTCAGCTATGTCGCCACCAACCTGGTCGCGACGGGCGCCGGCGTCGTGTTGCAGCAGAACGGATCGTACCGGGTGGATGATCCCATCGCCATCGCCCTGGGATCCAAGCCGCTGGAGCCCGAGACCTCGACCAACTACTCCCTTGGCGCCGTCTTCCGGAACGGAGGCTTCGAGCTGACCGTCGATACCTATCGCATCGATGTAACGGATCGGATCATCTACTCCGAAACTCTTGGCGTCTCCCGCCCCAGTCAGACTGCAGCATCCACTGCGGCGATCCAGACTTTGCTGGCGCCGTTCGGCGTGACCGGCGCTCGGTTCTTCCTGAACGGAGTCGATACGTCCACCAGCGGCGTCGATGTGGTGGCGCGTTACCGCACGCAACAGGACTTCGGCCGCTTCGACTTCACGCTGGCCGGCAACTTCAACTCGACGGAGGTGACAAAGACGCCGGCCGTGCCCAGCAACCTTGCCATCGCCCCGTCCGGCGACTTCCTGTTCGACCGTTCGTCCAGACTGTCGTTCGAACAAGGCACGCCGGAGCAGAAGATCGTCGCCAGCGTCGATTGGTCCTTGGGCGACTTCGGCGCGACCCTGCGCGGCACCAGCTACGACAGCGTGCTGGTCGCCAACAACAACGCCACGCTGGATTACGAGACGGGCGACGCCCTGCTGCTGGATCTGGAGGGACGCTACACCCTGCCCTTCGGCGTCGCGCTGGCGGTGGGGGTCAACAACCTGACCGACGAATATCCGACCGCCACGCCGATCAACATCAATGGCGCGACCGGGTCCGTGGGCTATCCCAGCTACTCGCCCTACGGCTTCAACGGCCGGTTCTTCTATGGTCGCCTCAGCTACAGCTTCTAAGCCGACCGACACATCCAAGGAACCGGGCGCTCTTCGGAGCGCCCCGTTTTGCGTTGCGATAGATTTTCTTCTGCAGAGCCCGTCCGCCAACGAAGGCGCCGATTCGATTCGGCCGATCACCCTGCCCAGCCCCTCGCCGAATCAGACGCATTTCGACGTGATCCATGAGGTTCCTACGGCGAACGGCAACACCATGTTCCCGGGCGACCAGGCGGACTGACTGCCTCTCGCCCAAACGAAAACGGCCCCGGAGAGCGATCTCCGGGGCCGTCATTCGTTTTAGCCTACGCGCATGCGGCCGTTCGCGAGAGCTTATCAGGCGCCCAGCGAGGACGGGTCGACCTTGATGCCCGGGCCCATCGTCGAAGACAGGCTGATGCGCTTCACATAGGTGCCCTTGGCGCCCGACGGCTTGGAACGCACCAAGGCGTCCACGATGGCCTTCACGTTGGCTTCCAGGGCGTCCTGGGTGAACGAGACCTTGCCGATGCCGGCGTGGACGATGCCCGCCTTCTCGACGCGGAACTCGACGGCGCCGCCCTTGGCGTCCTTGACGGCCTGGGCCACGTTCGGGGTCACGGTGCCGACCTTGGGGTTCGGCATCAGGCCGCGCGGGCCCAGCACCTTACCCAGACGGCCGACCAGGGCCATCATGTCCGGCGACGCGATCACGCGGTCGAACTCCATGAAACCGCCGGCGATCTTTTCGTACAAATCTTCGGCGCCGACATGTTCGGCGCCGGCTGCGGTGGCTTCGGCGGCCTTGGCGTCCTTGGCGAAGACGGCGACGCGAACGTCACGGCCCGTACCCGACGGCAGGTTCACCACGCCACGGACCTGTTGGTCGGCGTGACGGGGATCGACGCCCAGGTTGACGGCGATCTCAAGGGATTCGTCGAACTTCGACTTGGCGTTTTCCTTTGCCAGCTTGATGGCGTCGGAGAACGGCAGCAGGTCTTGGCTGACGCCGGTGCGGGCTTTTTGAGCCTTGGTTTGCTTGGCCATGGTTTAGCCCTCCACCACTTCGAGGCCCATCGCGCGGGCGGAGCCTTCGATGATCTTGGTCGCGGCGTCGAGGTCGTTCGCGTTCAGATCTTTCATCTTCTTTTCAGCGATCTCGCGCAGCTGCGAAACCTTGACCGTACCGGCCGTCTCGCGACCGACCAGCTTGGAGCCCGACTTCAGGCCCGTGGCCTGCTTCAGGTACCAGGTCGCCGGCGGCGTCTTGGTCAGGAAGGTGAACGACTTGTCCTGATAGACGGTGATGACGGTCGGAAGCGGGGTGCCCTTGGCTTCCTTCTCGGTGCGCGCGTTGAACTCCTTGCAGAAGCCCATGATGTTCACGCCGCGTTGACCCAGAGCCGGGCCGATCGGGGGCGAAGGCGTGGCCGAACCGGCCGGCACTTGCAGCTTGATATAGCCGAGAATCTTCTTGGCCATTGGTCTCTCCTATGAATGACCCGACGACTGAACGCAGGGCCGGTGAGCCGTGGTGCGGCATGGCTGCCTCCCACGGATTTGACGCTCCACGAACCGAGGCCCGCCGAGCGAAGGCGCGCGTGTAACAGAGGGGGGCTGGAAAGGCAAACGGGGGACGAACGTCATCTCCCCGTCGGCGAAGGCCGATGGGGAGGACAGGCGGCGCGGAGCGACGCCAGGAGGGGGCGACTTGGTCTTTGCCCAGACGCGCTGTCTCACGGCTGCCCGAGTCGCCCCCGCCTGACCGCTACGCGGTCTGTCCTCCCCATGCGCCTCCGCGCATGGGGAGGTAAAACGAAAAAAGCCGCGCCCTTTCGGACGCGGCTTCAAATCTGTGAGGTGCGTAGGCCTCAGCCCGAAACCTTCTCCACCTGGGCGTATTCCAGCTCGACCGGCGTGGCGCGGCCGAAGATGGAGACGGCGACGCGCAGGCGGGCGTGTTCTTCGTCCACGCTCTCGACCGAACCGTCGAAGCTGGCGAACGGGCCGTCGATGACCTTGACCTTCTCGCCGATGTCGAAGCGGATGGTGGGCTTGGGACGTTCGACGCCCTCTTCCACCTGGCCGATGATGTTCTGAACTTCACGTTCCGAGACCGGCAGGGGCTTGGTGCCGCCCGCGGCGCCCAGGAAGCCGGTGACCTTCGGGGTGTTCTTGACCAGGTGATAGGCCTGGTCCGTCATTTCCATCT
Source organism: Brevundimonas sp. (assembly GCF_046295075.1). Classification (GTDB taxonomy): domain Bacteria; phylum Pseudomonadota; class Alphaproteobacteria; order Caulobacterales; family Caulobacteraceae; genus Brevundimonas. The sequence continues at coordinate 15,035 of NZ_JBKBOC010000004.1, forward strand.
TCACCAGCACATAGCCGGGGAAGAATTTGCGTTCCGAGTTCACCTTGCGGCCGCGACGGATCTCGACGACGTCCTCGGTCGGAACCAGGATTTCGGAGAAGGCGTCTTCCAGACCCTGCTGCTTGGCCTGGTCACGAATCTGCTCGGCGACCTTCTTCTCGAAGTTCGAGTAGGCGTTGACGATATACCACTTGTGGCGCGGATTGGCGGGCTTTGCGGGCGCTGCATCGGTCATGGGCGCGTCTTTCTCAGGATCCGAGAGCGATGATGTAGCGGAAGGCGAAGCCCAGGCCGGTGTCCACGATCCAGAAGAAGATCGCGGCGATGATCACCATGATGAAGACCATCACCGAGGTGATCCAGGTCTCCTTGCGGCTGGGCCAGACGATCTTGCGGCCCTCGGCGCGAACCTGGCTGAAGAACTGGCCGGGGCTGGTGCGGGGCTTCTTGGGCTCGGGCGAATCGACCGTGATGGCGGCGGCGCCGGCCGCCTGGGGCTTGGCGCCCATCTGGGGCTTTGCGCTGCCCTGAGGCCGCTTGCCGGGAGTTTTGGCCTTGGCCATCAGTTGCTCTTCACACAATTGTTCCTGTCGCCCCAGATGGGAAGTCCCATCCGGAAGCGACAGGGGGGATTGGCAGGAGTTGGGGGACTCGAACCCACGACCCCCGGTTTTGGAGACCGGTGCTCTACCAGCTGAGCTAAACTCCTAGACAACCGCTCGAACCCTCAGGTCCGTGCGTTCGCCAGAGGGGGGCGTATGCCCCACACCGCCCTGCATTTCAAGGGCGATATGACACTTCCACCTAGTCTTCCTGATGCGCGGCGATGGCGTCCCGCTCTTCCTGAGCCTGGATCAGTTCCTTGAAGATCAGCTTGTCGATGCGACGGTCGTCCATGTCGACGACCTCGACCTCGAATCGGCCGACCTGGACCACTTCACCCTCGTCCGGCACGCGCGACAGCTGGTGCAGAATCAGGCCGGCGACGGTGTGGTAGCCCTCGTGATCGCCGAAATCCTCCCCCAGCTTGTCAGCCAGTTCGTCCAGGTGCGTCTGACCATCGACCAGCCAGCTGCCGTCGGCGCGCTGATGGATCCAGGCCTGTTCCTCGTCGTGACCCTCATTGAAGTCGCCGGCGATCATTTCCAGGATGTCGGTCGCCGTCACCACGCCTTCAAAGGCGCCGTATTCGTCGACGATGAAGGCCATGTGGACCTTGGATCCCTTCAGGATCTCTAGCGCCTTCAGCACCGAGGTCGATTGCGGGATGAAGGCCGGTTCCGCGACCAGGGGCTCGATGTCGAACTTGCCGTGTGTCAGCAGGCTGTCCAGCAGATCCTTCTTGTGGACCACACCCAGCGGATTATCGACATCGCTCTCACGCGCCACCACGATCCGCGAATAGGGGCAGGTGCGAATCTCTTCGCGCAGGATTTCCTCGGGATCGTCCAGCGCGATCCAGAAGACGTCGTGGCGCGGCGTCATGGCCACCCGCACAGCGCGGTCGCCCAGGCGCAGGATTTCCTCGATCATCACCTGTTCTTCGGGCTCGATCAGGCCGGCCGAGGTGCCTTCCGCCAGGATGGTCGCCACCTCTTCCTGGGTCACGTCCGAACCGTCGCGGTCCTTGACGCCCAGCAGCTTCAGAATGCCCGAGGTCGAGGCGGTCAGCAGCAGCACGAACGGCTTCAGCACGATCGCCATCTTCGAGATCGGCCCCGCCATCTTGGACGCCACGGCTTCCGGGAAGATCAGGGCGATCCGTTTGGGCACCAGTTCGCCGACGATCAGCGAGACATAGGTGATGCACACGACCACCAGGGCCGTGGCGAAGACTTCGGTGTATCGCGCCAGCGCCGGGAAACTGACTTCCAGAATACGATCCAGCTCACCCGCGATGGTCGCCTGACCATAGGCGCCGGCCAGAATGCCGATAAGGGTGATGCCGACCTGAACGGCGGACAGGAACTGAGTCGGTTCTTCCGACAGCTTCAGCGCCGCCCGGGCCCCCCGGTCTCCCCGTTCCGCTCTCGCCTGGAGTTTGGATTTCCGCGAGGAGACGACCGCCAATTCAGTCATGGCGAACAAGCCGTTAAGCACCACGAGGAGCAGAACGACGACAATAGCGATGAGTAACATCTAGGGGGGTGTGGGGACCGACGCGGCGCAACATCCGGCGTCCGCATCGCTACATTAGGGCAGGATCGCGTCCAGCGCTACGTTTTCCTTTGAGCCTCAGCCCGCCCGTCCCGCATCGACCGAACCATAGGCCCCCGAAACCGGCCGACCGTCGGCGTCATACTGGGTCGCGCAGGCGCTCATGCCCAGAACAGTGCCGATGAAAAGACCCAGGCGAATGGCGCGTCGCATTTGGTTACCGAAAAGTTAACGTCCGTCTCGAACGTAGACTTCGGTTTGCGGTTGCAGACAACCCCGCTCGCCTTGGACGCGAACGGCGCGTGAATCAAAAAGGGGACGCCTCGCGGCGTCCCCTTTGTCGTATCTGGCGAAGCCCGCCCGATCAGACCTTGATCGGCAGGGCCGTGCGGATGTGGACGTCCTTCAGCTGGCGTTCTTCCGCCTCGGTCGGGGCGTTCATCAGCAGGTCTTCGCCCTGCTGGTTCAGCGGGAAGGCGATGACCTCGCGAATGGCGGTCTCGCCGGCCAGCAGCATGACGATCCGGTCGATGCCGGGGGCCAGGCCGCCGTGCGGCGGCGCGCCATAGCGGAAGGCGTTCAGCATGCCGCCGAACTGTTCCTCGACCACCGAGGCGTCGTAGCCGGCGATGGAAAAGGCCTTCAGCATGATCTCGGCCTTGTGGTTCCGGATCGCGCCCGAGCACAGCTCATAGCCGTTGCAGACGATGTCGTACTGATAGGCGCGGATGGTCAGCGGATCCTGGGTCTCCAGCGCCTCCAGCCCGCCCTGCGGCATCGAGAAGGGGTTGTGGCTGAAATCGACCTTCTTCTCTTCTTCCGACCACTCGAACATGGGGAAGTCGACGATCCAGCAGAACTTGAACTGGTTCTCGTCGATCAGCTTCAGCTCCGTGCCCACGCGGGTGCGGGCCAGGCCGGCGAACTTGGCGAAGGCGGCCGGATCACCAGCGGTGAAGAAGGCGGCGTCGCCCTTGCCCAGGCCCAGCGAAGCCATCAGGGCCTCGGTCGGCTCCTGACCCAGGTTCTTGGCGATGGGGCCGCCCCAGGCCTGCTGATCGTCCGACCAGAAGATGTAGCCCAAGCCCGGCTGGCCCTCGCCCTGCGCCCACGAGTTCATGCGGTCGCAGAAGGCGCGCGAACCGCCCGTCGGGGCCGGGATGGCCCAGACGGCGTTCTTGGCGTCAGCGCTCAGGATCTTGGCGAACAGGCCGAAACCGCCGTCGCGGAACTGGTCCGAGACGTCCTGCATCTTGATCGGGTTGCGCAGGTCCGGCTTGTCCGACCCGTACCAGGCCATCGACTGGGCGTAGGTCAGGCGCTCGAAGCCCTTGTGCTCGAACGTCTCGCCGAAGTCGTTGGTGAAGGTGTGGACGCCGTCGATCGGCGAGACCGGCTTGCCCTCGCCGAACTCCTCGAACACGCCGTGCATCAGCGGTTCGATGGCGGCGAAGACGTCTTCCTGGGTCACGAAGCTCATCTCGACGTCGAGCTGGTAGAATTCCAGCGAACGGTCGGCGCGCAGGTCTTCGTCGCGGAAGCACGGGGCGATCTGGAAATAGCGGTCGAAGCCCGAGACCATAAGCAGCTGCTTGAACTGCTGAGGCGCCTGCGGCAGCGCGTAGAACTTGCCGGGGTGCAGACGCGACGGCACCAGGAAGTCGCGCGCGCCTTCCGGCGACGAGGCGGTCAGGATCGGCGTCTGGTACTCCAGGAAGCCCTGGGCGACCATGCGCTGGCGGATCGAGGAGATGACCCTTGAGCGCAGCACGATGTTCTTGTGCAGACGCTCGCGACGCAGATCGAGGAAGCGGTTGGCGAGGCGGATGTCCTCCGGATACTCCTGATCGCCGAAGACCGGCATCGGCAGTTCGGCGGCTTCCGACAGAACTTCGACGCCCTGGACGCGGACTTCGATCTCGCCCGTCGGCAGGTTGGGGTTCACGACGCCGGCGTCACGGGCCACGACCTCGCCGTCGATCTTGATCACGCTCTCGGCGCGCAGACGCTCGACGGCGGCGAAGCCCGGTGTTTCGGGGTGCAGCACCAGCTGCGTCAGGCCGTAGTGGTCGCGCAGGTCGATGAACAGCAGGCCGCCGTGGTCGCGCTTCCTGTGCACCCAGCCGGACAGGCGGACGGTGGAACCAGCGTCGGAGGCGCGCAGGGCGCCGCAGGTATGGGAACGATAGGCGTGCATGGAACAGACCGTCTGGAGACTTTGGCGGTGGAATCTGACGCCATCGGCGCCCGAAATCGAAGCGGCGTAGGGCGCATCATCGCCCCGGAAAGTCAAGGTTTCAGGCTTGCCAGACCAATGCATATGGCCAACTCATGCTGACGACATCTGCGCTGGAGTTGAATGATGCCGCCTCGTCTCCTCGTTCGTTGGTTCAGGACTTTGCTTGCCTCGGCCGCCTGTCTCGCGCTCGCGCCCCTGTCCGCTCACGCTGAAGAAGAAGAAGCGCTTGCCGGTCGGTGGATGTGGTCGGTTGAGGGTCGCCCGGTCGTGGTGTTGGAGATCGGCACTGACGACCGACCATCCAGCCTGACCACACCCGAGCAGATCACTCAAACGCTCGATGGCTCCGTCCTGCAGGTGGCTGGTCCTGTTCAAACTCATTCACTCGATGTCAGACCTATAGGTGCGAACGCACTTGAACTGGTCGAGCCGTCGCGAGGCCGCACCTATGTCTTGCGTCTGGTTTCTTCGGGATCGGCGTTGCTGAGCTATCCAAATGCGCCCATTCCGCCGATGGCCTTTCACCGCATTTATGATCCGAACATTGTGATGACGGACTGGGGTGGAGATCGCGCCTATGAACGGCTCGTGGTTCTAGACCGAAGCGTCTCGAATCCCGAACTGCTTGCCCTTTTCGAGGCCGATCAGGCGCCGCGTCAGCAGGCCGTGTCTCTCGCCGATGACGTCGAACGCGACGACCGCCAACGCCGCGTCCGCGTGCGTCAGATGCTGGACGAAGGATTGGTGCAAAGCGGAGACGACTATCTGCATGCTGCCTTCATTTTTCAGCATGGCGACAAGCCCAATGACTTTCTTCTCGCCCACGCATTGGCGACGACCGCTGTCGCAAAGGGAAGCCGCAACGCCGCCGGAATGGCGGCCCAGACCCTTGACCGGTACCTTCAATCCATCGGCAAGCCGCAAATCTACGGCACGCAGTTTCAGATCCCAAATGACTGCGCGCCCGTGACCCAAGGCGATTTCGACCAGGCTTTGATTCCCGACAGCGCGCGTGAGGCTCTCGCCGTACCGCCTCTTGCCGGGCAGCAGGAACAACGCCAGTTCTACGCCCAACAAAGACGCGACTGCCCGCCGGCCGCTTCGCAGTAGGATGCCTCATATGTTCATCGTCACCATCACCTACACCCAGCCGATCGAAGCCATCGAGGCGCGGACGGTCGAGCATCGCGAGTGGTTGGATCAGCATGTGGCCAGCGGCCTGATCATCGCCGCCGGACCGATGGTTCCGCGCACCGGCGGCATCCTGGTGGTGCGCAGCGGGGAGACGAAAGAGGAGCTGGAGGCCCTGCTGAAGGCCGATCCGTTCCAGATCCACGGCCTGGCCAACTATCAGGTCACCGAGTTCAAGGCGGGCAAGTTGAACCCCGCCCTGGCCGAATTCGCCTGATTCCATCCACAGGGGCGAGGTTCGCTCCCCGGAACCAACAGAGCGTGCCTGACGCGATTAACCCTGGGCTCTGCTAAGACGGGGTCATGACCGCGCTGAGCGCCCTGCCCCGTCCGACCGCCGAACAGCTGCGTCTGCCGCTGGAGCGCCATGTCGTGGGCGAGGCCTTCGTGACCTCCGACAGCAACGCCGAGGCGGTGCGCGTGCTGGCGCGGTGGCCCGATGGGGCGGGGGCGGTGCTGGCCCTGCATGGGCCGGCGGGATCGGGCAAGAGCCGCCTCGCCGCCGACTGGGCCGAACGGGTCGGGGCCGTGCCGCTGAACGGCGCCGAGGCCGCCGTGATGGATCCGCTGGAGCTGGAAGGCCGGCCCGTGCTGCTGGACCGGGCGGCCGATGCGGACGACGAAAGCCTGTTTCACCTGATCAACCTGGCCAATTCGGGCGGAGGCGCGCTTTTGCTGGTGTCGCGTTCGGCGCCGCGTCAGTGGTCGGTGGACCTGCCCGACCTGCGTTCGCGCCTGGACGCCGTGCGCGCCGTCTCCATCGCGGCGCCCGATGACGCCGTCCTGTCGGCCATCCTTCGCGCCCGCTTCGCCGAGCGCAGCATCACCCCGGCCGACGACGTGATCGACTATCTGGTGCGCCGCCTGGACCGGTCGGCCGAGACCGCCGCCATCGTTGTGGCGCAACTGGACGCCCTGCATCGCCCGGTCACCCGCGTCCTGGCCCGTCAGGTGCTGGATGCGATGGACGCTGCGTTAGACACCGACATCTGAGCCCTAAAAGCCCACATATCGGGATATGCACAGCTTTGCCGTGAAACCGCGCCAGGATGTTGAACGCAAAGCTTGGCCTTGTCGTTGAGCCTGCGGAGCGGCGTTGCGCTCCATGAAACAGGAAACGACCGAATGCGTGCTCAGCTTGTTTTGATTTCCGCCGTCGCCCTGCTTGCGGCCTGTTCCAACTCCGAAGAGACCAAGACCGCCGCCAACGGTGAGCCCGCGGCCGCCGCGCCTGCCGCCTTGACCGCGCCTGAGCCCGGCCTGTGGCAACAGACGGTATCGGGCGCCCAGATGCCCCAGCCGATGACGGTGAAGATCTGTGTCGGCGAAACCGCGCCGGGATCAAACCCTTTCAACGCCCCGCAAGCGCGCGTCACCTGTAGCGAAAACACGGTCAAGTCCACGCCCGGCGGCGCCGAGTTCCACGCCGTCTGCAACGCCCAGGGCATGACCGTCACCTCGGACGGCAAGGTCACGGGCGATATGCGCACCGCCTATAAGGTGGACATCACCACCAAGACCAGCGGCCCCAACGTCCCGCCCACCATGGCTGAAATGAAGATAACCGTCGACGCCAAACGTCTGGGCGATTGCCCCGCCGGCGTCGCGCCGAACACGGTCGTTCAGTAAGCAAACAGGGATCGGGGCGGCCAAGTGTCGCCCCGATCCCTTCACGATTTTATCCGCGCCCGCTTGCGGCCGTCACAGACGCGCGCGAGAACCGGGTCATGACCGACGCCGCCATCCACGACGACACCCGAGGCGAGGAAGTTCCCGCCTCTCGCGCCCCTCAACTGGCGCTGAGCGAAGAGCTGATGGCCTCGCCGACCCGGTTCTTCAATCGGGAGATCTCGTGGTTGGCGTTCAACGAACGCGTGCTGGAAGAGGCGGCGAACCCCAACCACCCGCTGCTGGAGCGGCTGCGGTTCCTGTCGATCTCGGCCAATAACCTGGACGAGTTCTTCATGACCCGCGTCGCCGGCCTGAAGGGCCAGTTGCGCGAGCGCGTGCGCGTCCTGTCCGCCGACGGCCTGACGCCCGCCGAACAGCTGGAGCAGATCAATATCGCCGCCGGCGAGCTGATGGCCGAGCAACAATTGCGCTGGCGTCAGCTGAAGAAGGAACTGACCACGGCCGGGATCGAGGTGGTCGATCGCCAGAAGATCACCAAGACAGAGCGTGATCGGCTGGAGCCCGAGTTCCTGAACCAGCTGTTCGCGGTCCTGACCCCGCTGGCCATCGACCCGGCGCACCCGTTCCCCTTCCTGCCCAACCTGGGTTTCTCGCTGGCGCTGAAGCTGAAGCGCAAGGGCGAGACCAAGACCTTCTACGCCCTGGTGCCGGTGCCGACCCAGGTGCAGCGGTTCTGGCAACTGCCCACCGACGGCCGGTCCACGCCGGGGCACAAGCGGTTCATCACCCTGGAGAACATGCTTCTGCTGTTCATCGACCACCTGTTCCCCGGGTGCGAGGTTCAGGAAAAGGGCGTGCTACGCCTGATCCGCGATTCGGACATCGAGATCGAGGAAGAGGCCGAGGACCTGGTTCTGGAGTTCGAGGAGGCGCTGAAACAGCGTCGCCTGGGCTCGGTCGTGCGGGTCAAGATCGAGGCGTCCATGCCCGCGGACCTGCGCGACTTCATCGTCGGCGAGCTGGAAGCGGCGCCCCAGGACGTGGTTCTGGTGGACGGCATGCTGGGCCTGGCCCAGCTGTCTGACCTGATCGGCGGCGGCCACCCGGACCTGAAGTTCAAGGGCTATGAGCCGCGCTATCCCGAGCGTGTGCGCGACAACGGCGGCGACGTGTTTGCCGCCATTCGCGAAAAGGATCTGCTGATCCACCACCCGTTCGAGAGCTTCGATGTGGTGGTGCAGTTCCTGCGTCAGGCGGCCCGGGATCCCAACGTCATCGCCATCAAACAGACCCTATACCGCACCTCCAAGGACAGCCCCATCGTCGCCGCCCTGATCGAGGCGGCCGAGAACGGCAAGAACGTGACCGCCTTGGTCGAGCTGAAGGCCCGTTTCGACGAGGAGGCCAATCTGCGCTGGGCGCGGGCGATGGAACGGGCCGGCGTCCACGTCGTCTTCGGCTTCGTCGAGTACAAGACCCACGCCAAGCTCAGCGTCGTCGTGCGGCGCGAGGGCGAGGCGCTGAAAACCTATTGCCACTTCGGCACCGGCAACTATCACCCGGTCACGGCCAAGGTTTACACCGACCTGTCGCTGTTCAGCTGCGACCCCGTGCTGGGGCGCGATGCGACCAAGGTGTTCAACTACATCACCGGCTACGCCACGCCGGACCATCTGGAGACCGTGGTGGTCTCGCCGCTGAACATGAAGTCCACGCTGATCGACCTGATCGGCAAGGAGATGTCGGCCGCCGCCATGGGCAAGCCCGCCGCCATCTGGGTCAAGCTGAACTCGCTGGTGGATGTCGAGATCATCGACGCCCTGTATCGCGCCAGCCAATGGGGCGTGCGGATCGATCTGGTCGTGCGCGGCATCTGCTGCCTGCGGCCCGGTGTGACAGGCCTGTCGGAGAACATCCGGGTCAAGTCCATCGTCGGCCGCTTCCTGGAGCACAGCCGCATCGTCTGTTTCGCCAACGGCAAGGACCTGCCGCACGACAAGGCCAAGGTCTTCATCTCCTCGGCCGACTGGATGACGCGCAACCTGGATCGCCGGGTCGAGCTGATGACGCCGATCCGCAACGCCACCGTCCACGACCAGGTGCTGGACCAGATCATGGTCGCCAATCTTAAGGATGATGCGCAAAGCTGGGTTCTGGACGCGGAAGGGCGCTATACACGCGTCACCCCAGCGGACCCGGAGCGGCCCTTCTCGGCCCACAAATATTTCATGACCAATCCCAGCCTGTCGGGCCGAGGCCGCAAGGCCAAGAGCCTGCCTGCCGTCCTGCGTTACGAGCGTCCCGGCCGCTGATGCCCGACATCACGCTTACCGACCGCGACATCGCCGCGATCGACATCGGTTCCAACTCGGTGCGGCTGGTTCTGTACCGGCTGGAGGGCCGGGCGATCTGGACCGTCTTCAACGAGAAGGTGCTGGCCGGCCTGGGCCGCGACCTGCCGACGACACGCAAGCTGTCGCCCGAGGGCGTGGTCATGGCGATGACGGCCCTGCGCCGCTTCGCCGCCGTGCTGGAAGGCGTGCGGCCTGATGCGACCCTGATCGCCGCCACCGCCGCCGTGCGCGAAGCCATCGACGGGCCGGAGTTCTGCCAGCGGGTGGCGGCCGAGACCGGTTTGAACATCCGCGTCCTCACCGGCGAGGAAGAAGCGAAATATGCGGCCATGGGCGTTCTGGCCGGCGCCCCCCTGGCGCACGGCGTCTCGGCCGACATGGGCGGGGCCAGCCTGGAGCTGACCCGACTGAATGGAAACGGGGTCGAGCACGGCCTGACCCTGCCGTTGGGCCCGTTCGCCCTGGCCGACGGCAAGGGATTCGACGCGGAGCGCGTCAAGGCCCGCATCGACCAGGCGCTGAAACCCGTCGCGGCCCAGTTCCAGAGCGATCGCCTCTATGCCGTCGGCGGCGCCTGGCGCACCCTGGCCCAGGTGCAGATGACGCTGAAAGCCTATCCGCTGAGGGTGGTGCATCAGTATCAGATGTCGGCCGACGACGCGCTGGAGACCGCGCGGTTGGTGGCCCAGCAGTCGGTCGCGAGCCTGGCGAAACTGCCCGGCGTGTCCAAGAAACGGGCCGAGACCCTGCCCTACGCCGGACTGGTGCTGGAGGGGCTGACCCAGCACCTGGGCCTGAAGTCGATCGAGATGTCGGCCTGGGGCGTGCGCGAGGGCCTGTTGTTCGAGACGCTGGACGAGGCGACGCGCACGGCCGATCCGCTGCTGGCCGGCTGCAGGGCCTTGGGCGGACGACAGGGCGTAGCCCCGGCCCTGCCCGGCGCGCTGAACGGCTGGATTTCCGAGATCGTCGCGGCCCTGCCCGCTGTGTTCGGCGAGGAACGCGACGCGGTCCTGGTCGCCGCCGCCTGCCGCTTGGCGGACCTGGGCGCGCGGCTGCATCCGGATCACCGGCTGGAACTGGTGTTCGACCAGGTGCTGCGCGCGCCGGTCGCCGGCATCAGCCACGTCGAGCGCGCCTTCCTGGCCAGCGCCCTGAACGCCCGCTATGGCGGGGGTCCAGCCACGCCCCAGCCCGAGATCATCGAGCGGCTGCTGAGCGACGACGCCGCCAAACGCGCCCGCGCCATCGGCCTGGCCATCCGCCTGGCCTGCGACCTGTCGGGGCGTTCGCCACAACTGCTGGCCAATGCGACGGCCAAGGTGAAGGGCGGCGACCTGCGCCTGACGGCGACCGAGGGCTATGCCGACGTTCTGCTGGGCGAACAGACCAAGAAGCGCGCCAAGGCCCTGGCCGAAGCGATGGATCTTGGATTGAAAATCTAAAACTGCCGTCTCCTCCCTGCGAAGCGGGGAGGTGGCGCGGCGCCTTTGCGCCGTGACGGAGGGGTTCTTCACCGCATCACAGGCGCCTGTGGGACTTCAAGAGCCCCTCCACCGCTTCGCGGTCCCCTCCCCATTGCATGGGGAGGAGACTCCGGTCGCTACTCGATCTCGACGATCTCGACGCGCGCGCCGTTCAGCACCAAGGCGATCTCGCCGCGTTTCAGCTTCAGCGCGTCTTCGCCGAACAACTGACGGCGCCAGCCCTTCATCGCGTCCACATCGGCGTCGTCGCTGATGGCGATTTTTTCCAGGTCGGACACGGTGGCGATCAGCTTGGACGCCACGCCGGCGTTGTCGCTCTTGGCCTTCAGCAGCACCTTCAGCAGTTCGACCACCGATGGCGGGGCCGGCTGGCGGTGGGCCGGACGCTCCATGTCAGGCGCGTGCGATTCGGGATCGGCCAGAACCCGCTTCAACTCCTCGGCCAGTTCCAGACCCAGGCGCGACCCGCCGAACCCCTTGGGCACCGAGCGCAGGCGGTTGAAGGCCTCGACATCCGTCGGCGTCTGCTGGGCGATCTCATCGATGCCCTCGTCTTTCAGAATACGGCCGCGCGGCTGATCCCGCTCCTGCGCCGCACGCTCGCGCCACACGGCGACCGCCTTGAAGGCCGCCATATATTTGGCCGAGAACTTCTTGGGTTTCAGCCGCTTCCAGGCGTTTTCGGGATTGGTGTCGTAGAGCGCCGGATCGACCAGACTCTCCATCTCCGACATCACCCAGTCCAGCCGCCCTTCCTTGCTGAGCCGATCGCGCAGCTTGGGATACAGGGCCGCAAGGTGGGTCACGTCGCCCAGCGCATAGACCAGCTGGCTGTCCGACAAGGGACGACGGCCCCAGTCGGTGAAGCGGCTGCCCTTGTCCACCTCGATGCGCAGCATCTGCCGCACCAGCGAATCATAGGCCACCTGTTCGCCGAACCCGGCGGCCATGGCGGCGACCTGGGTGTCGAACATCGGCTTGGGCATGGCCCCCAGGCGCACGAAGATTTCGACGTCCTGGCGACAGGCGTGGAAGACCTTGATGATCTTCTCGTCGCGCAGCAGCGCCAGGAAGGGCTCAAGATCCAGCCCTTCCGCCATCGGATCGATGATCGCGGCGTGTTCGGCCGTGGCCGCCTGGATCAGGCACAGCCTGGGCCAGTAGGTCGTTTCCCGCATGAATTCGGTATCGACCGTGATGAAGGGGGCTGTGGCTACGCGGGCGCAGAATTCGGCCAGCGCCTCGGTGGTGGTGATCGGCGTCATTCCGATGCTATAGCCCCCCGCATCCTACCTGTGGCAAGAGCCGCGCTGCATTTCCGCCCCGATTCAGGCCCGAGATCTCATGAGCGACACCCAAAAGCCTCTCGAAAACGGCCTGACCTACGCCGATGCGGGCGTGGACATCGATGCAGGCGAACTGCTGGTCGAACATATCAAGCCGCTGGCGAAATCGACGGCGCGCCCCGGTTCGGAGCCCTCGCTGGGCGGATTCGGCGCCCTGTTCGACCTCAAGGCCGCCGGGTTCGAGGATCCGCTGATCGTCACCACCACCGACGGCGTCGGCACCAAGCTGAAGATCGCCATCGAGACCGGCCGTCATGACGGCGTCGGGATCGACCTGGTCGCCATGTGCGTGAACGACCTGCTGGCGCAAGGCGCCGAGCCTCTGCTGTTCCTGGACTATTACGCCACCGGCCGTCTGGAGATCGACGCCGCCCGCCGCGTCGTCGCCGGCATCGCCGAGGGCTGCCGCCAGGCCGGCTGCGCCCTGGTCGGCGGCGAGACCGCCGAAATGCCGGGCATGTACACCGACGGCGACTATGACCTGGCCGGGTTCAGCCTGGGCGCGGTCGAGCGCGGCCACGCCCTGCCCTATCTGGATCGCCAGGCGGCCGGCGACATCATCATCGGCCTGGCCTCCACCGGTCCGCACTCGAACGGCTATTCGCTGGTGCGCAGGGTGGTCGAGAAGTCCGGCCTGGCCTGGGGCGACGACGCCCCCTTCGCCAAGGACCGCTCGCTGGCCCAGGCCCTGATGGAGCCGACCCGCATCTATGTGAAGCCGGTTCTGCCGCTGATGAAGGCGGGCCTGATCAAGGGCGCGGCCCACATCACCGGCGGCGGCCTGATCGAGAACCCGCCCCGCTGTATCGCCGAGGGACTGCAGGCGTCGTTCGACTGGGACGCCTGGCCCATGCCCGCCGTCTTCCAGTGGCTGGCCGAGACCGGTGGCATCAGCGACCACGAGATGCGCCGCACCTTCAACTGCGGCGTCGGCTTCATGCTGATCGTCTCGCCCGAGAACGCCGAACCGGTTCTGGCCGCCCTGCTCAACGCGGGCGAGGTCGCATTCGTCTGCGGACAGCTGGAAGCGGCCTGATCTCGTGAAGACGCGCGTCGCCGTCCTAATCTCCGGGGCCGGCTCGAACATGGCGGCCCTGATCGATGCAGGCCAGGCGCCCGACAGCGGCTATGAGGTCGTTCTGGTCCTGTCGAACGTCGAGGGCGCGGGCGGTTTGGCCGTTGCGGCGGCAAAGGGGGTTGCGACCGTCGCCATCCCGCACAAGCCCTTTGGCAAGGATCGCGAGGCGCACGAGCGCATGGTGGACGAGGCCCTGCGCGCCGCCGGGGTCGAGGTCGTGGCCCTGGCCGGATACATGCGCGTGTTGACGCCCTGGCTGGTTGGCGGCTGGCGCGGCCGGATGCTGAACATCCACCCCAGCCTGCTGCCCCTCTATCCCGGCCTCGACACCCACGCCCGCGCCATCGCCGCCGGCGACACCGAGGCCGGATGCACCGTGCATCTGGTGACCGAGGGCGTGGATGAAGGCCCGATCCTGGGCCAGGCCCGCGTGCCGATCGTTCCGGGCGATACGGCGGAAGCCCTGGCCGAACGGGTAAAGACGGCGGAGCACACGCTCTATCAGCAGGTGCTGGGCGCCTTTTGCCGGGATTTGGAACGGGGCTGACGGCCCGAAGATTACAAAAACGTCATGCGACAGACCGCCGCACCGGCGCGATGGTGCCCCCGATCAAAATCGGGACCCAGTCTTCCATGAATCGCATTCGTCTGATGGCCGCCTGCTCGGCCTGTATCGTCGTCGCCCTGACCGGGGGCGCGGCCTCGGCCCAGGACCATTCGCCCCAAGGCCATTCACACGGCGCGCCAGGCATTACGCCCTGGGGCTTCGACCTCGCGGGCCGCGACACGGCGGTCAAGCCGGGCGACGACTTCAACGAATACGCCAACGGCACATACCTGCGCACGACCGAGATCCCGGCCGACAAGGCCCGCTTCGGCCCGTTCGACGTCCTGTATGAAACCGCCCAGTCCCAGCTGAAATCGATCATCGAGACCAGCGCCGCTAACCCGACCAACGCCAACGCCCAGAAGGTCGGCGCCCTGTACGCCAGCTTCATGGACGTGGCGAAGATCGAGCAGTTGGGCGCCGCGCCGCTGGCCGCCGACCTCGCCGCCGTCAAGGCCGTGAGCGACCACGCCGGAATGGCGCGTCTGATGGGCGAAAGCCACTCCGGCTTCGGCGCCTCTCTGTTCGGCATCGACGTGTTCGAGGACCTGCAGAAGCCCGACCTGAACTCGGTCTATCTGGGCCAGGGATCGCTGGGCCTTCCGGACCGCGACTACTATCTGAAGCCCGACTTCGCCGCCCAGCGCGAGGCCTACCTCGCCTATCTGACCACCACCCTGACCGCCATCGGCTGGACCGACCCGGCCAAGGCCGCCGCCGACATCCTGGCCTTCGAGACCAAGGTCGCGGACAAGCAGTGGACCACGGTCGAGCGTCGTCAGATCGACAAGCTCTACAACCCCACCAAGGTCGCGGACCTGGCGACCCTGGCCCCCGGTTTCGACTGGTCCGGCTTCCTGGCCGGCGCCCAGGTGTCGGACGTCGACACCCTGGTGCTGATGGAAAACACCGCCATTCCCGGCATCGCCCAGGTGTTCGCCGACACCCCCATCGAGACGCTGAAGGCCTGGCAGGCGTTCAACGTCGTCGATCAGGCCAGCCCCTATCTGTCCAAGGCCTTCGTTGACGCCCGCTTCGACTTCCGCGGCAAGACCCTGCGCGGCCAGCCCGAGAACCGTCCGCGCTGGAACCGGGGCGTGGCCCTGGTCGATGGCCAACTGGGCGAGGTCCTGGCCCAGGAATACGTTCGCCTGCACTTCCCCGCCTCGTCCAAGGCCCAGATGGAGACCCTGGTCGGCAATATCCGCGCCGCCATGACCGAACGTCTGAAGACCCTGGACTGGATGAGCGAGCCCACGCGCGAGCAGGCCCTCTACAAGATGTCCAAGTTCGGAGTGAAGATCGGCTATCCCGACAAGTGGCGGTCCTATGACGGACTGGAGCTGACCGCCGACGACCTCTACGGAAACGTCGAACGCTCCTCGGCCTTCGAGTGGGCCTACAAACGCGGCAAGATCGGCCAGCCGGTCGATCCGCTGGAATGGGGCATGACGCCCCAGACGGTGAACGCCTATTACAACCCGCCGCGCAACGAGATCGTCTTCCCGGCCGCCATCCTGCAGGCGCCCTTCTTCGATCCGAACGCGGACCCGGCCGTCAACTACGGCGGCATCGGCGCGGTCATCGGCCACGAGATCACCCACGGTTTCGACGACCAGGGCCGCAAGTCCGACGGCGACGGCGTGCTGCGCGACTGGTGGACGCCGGAAGACGCCGCCCGCTTCGAGGCGCGCGCCAAGGTGCTGGGCGACATCTACAACTCGTTGGAGCCCCTGCCCGGCGTGCACGTCAACGGCGACCTGACCATGGGCGAGAACATCGCCGACCTGGGCGGGCTGCTGCTGGCGCTGGACGCCTATCACAAGTCGCTGAACGGCCAGCCGGCGCCTGTTATCGATGGCCTGTCCGGCGACCAGCGCGTCTTCCTGGGCTGGGCCCAGGTCTGGCGCGAGAAGTCGCGCGAGGCGGCGCTGAAGGAACAGCTGACTACCGATCCGCACTCGCCGGGTTCGGTGCGCGCCGCCACCTCGCCGCGCAACATCGACGCCTGGTATGCGGCCTTCGGCGTGTCGCCGGATCAGAAGGAGTATATCGCCCCCGAGGCCCGCGCTCGCATCTGGTAAGCGCCGGACCTCAGACGCAGAAAAGGCCCGGAGCGAAAGCTCCGGGCCTTTTTGTCATCCTGAGCTTTCGCCGTGGATTTAGCGGGGCGTGGTCGCCGCACCGGCGACAGCGCCGATAGCAGCGCCGGCCACGGTCGAACCCGTGTTGCCGCCGACCACTTGACCGGCGACGGCGCCGCCCAGGGCGCCCGTGGCGGCGCGTTGTTCCATCGTCTGACCGCAGGCAGCCAGCAGGGCCACAACGCCGATGACGGGGGCCAGTTTGATCATGGTCTTCATGGGTCTTCTCCGGGAGGGGGATGAATCGATGAAGCTCAAACGACAAGGCCCGCGTCCGGTTCCGGACGCGGGCCTATATAGTCACGCTATCTGAAGAGGACGGATCCTCTTTGCGCTACGCTAGGGACGCGGTCCCTCGCGACTTGAGCGCGATGATGCGCCTTAGCCGACGATCTGGTCGTCGGTGAAGAACTGGGCGATCTCGATCTTGGCGTTGTCCTGGCTGTCAGAGCCGTGGACCGAGTTCTCGCCGATCGACAGGGCGAATTGCTTGCGGATCGTGCCGTCGGCAGCGTCCTTCGGGTTGGTGGCGCCCATGACTTCACGATAGGCGGCGACGGCGTTGTCGCCTTCCAGCACCTGAACGACGACCGGCTCGGCGGTCATCTGCTCGACCAGCTCGCCGTAGAACGGACGCTCGGCGTGGACTTCGTAGAACTTCTGGGCTTGCTCGGTCGTCAGCTTGACGCGGCGTTGGGCGACGATGCGCAGGCCTGCGCCCTCGATGACGGCGTTGATCGCGCCGGTCAGGTTGCGGCGCGTGGCGTCGGGCTTGATGATCGAGAAGGTGCGTTCGGTCATGGAAAGTGACTTCTTGTTGGGAGATTGAGTGTCGCGGGCTTATAGCGACGACCTCCCGAGTTTCCAACTGTCCCTTTTGCATCCCTGACGCACGTCGCACGCAGACTTGCCGATTGAGGGATGTCGCACAATCGAAGAACCTTCGTCGCAATGCTCCAGATCACCGACCTGACCTTCAACGCCTGGGGCCGCAAATTCCTCGTGGACGCCTCCGTCAGCCTGCCGCCCGGCGCCAAGGTCGGACTGGTCGGCCGCAACGGCATCGGCAAGTCCACCCTGTTCAAGCTGATCCTGGGCGAGCTTCACGCCGCCGGCGACGAGATCAGCCTGCCCAAGACCGCCCGTATCGGCTCGGTCGATCAGGAACACCCGGCCACCCCCGTCAGCGTCATCGACACCATTCTGGAAGCCGACGTCGAACGCCACACCCTGCTGGGCCGGCTGGAGACTGCGCCGCCCGAAGAGATGGGCGAGATCTGGGCCCGCCTGATCGAGATCGACGCCGATGCCGCGCCTGCGCGCGCCGCCGAAATCCTGGTCGGCCTGGGCTTCGACCAGGAGAACCAGGCCCGACCGATGTCAGAGTTTTCGGGCGGCTGGCGCATGCGCGTCGCCCTGGCCGCCGCCCTGTTCGCCGAGCCGGACATGCTGCTGCTCGACGAACCGACCAACTATCTCGACCTGGAAGGCGCCCTGTGGCTTGAGGCGCGGCTGAAGAAATACCCGCACACCGCCCTGATCATCTCCCACGACCGCGAGATGCTGAACGAGGTCTGCACCCATATCCTGCACCTCGCGAACCACACCCTGACCCTCTATACCGGCAACTACGACGCCTTCGAAAAGGCGCGCGCCGAAAAGGCCCGGCTGCAACTTTCGGCCAAGGCCAAGCAGGACGCCGAACGCGCCCACCTTCAATCCTTCGTGGACCGGTTCAAGGCCAAGGCCTCCAAGGCCGCCCAGGCCCAGTCACGCATGAAGCGGCTGGAGAAGATGCAGCCCGTGGCCACCACCATCGAGGAACGCGTCGCCCCCTTCACCCTGCCCTCGCCGCCGCGCCCGCTGGCGCCGCCGCTAATCCGGTTGGAGCGGGCCAATGTCGGTTACGACACCGGCAAGCCGATCCTGCGTAACCTGAATCTGCGGATGGACCTGGACGACCGCATCGGTCTGCTGGGCGTCAACGGCGCCGGCAAGTCCACCTTCGCCAAGATGATCGCCGGCGCCCTCAATGTGTCCGAAGGCGAACTTCACCGCGACAGGAAAATGCGCGTGGGCTGGTTCCACCAGCACCAGATCGAGGCGATGGACCCGACGGACACGCCGCTGGAGATCATTCGCCGCGCCATGCCGGATGCGCCCGAAAGCGCGCGCCGATCCAAACTGGCCCAGTTCGGCCTGGGCTATGAAAAGCAGGAGACCACGGTCGACAGCCTGTCGGGCGGCGAGCGCGCCCGCCTGCTGCTGAACATGGTGGCGATGGACGCGCCCCACGTCCTGATCCTCGACGAACCGACCAACCACCTGGACATCGACAGCCGCCGCGCGTTGCTGGATGCGCTGAACGACTACACCGGCGCCGTCATCCTGATCACCCACGACCGGTCGCTGATGGAGATGGTCGCAGACCGCCTGTGGCTGGCCGCCGACGGCACGGTAAAACCCTATGAGGGCGACATGGAGGATTACGCCAAATTCGTCCTCGACCGCGCCAAGGCCGCCATATCCAAGCCCAGCCAGATCAAGAAGGAAGAGGCTGCGGCCGCCGCCCCCGCTCAGAACAACAAGAATCGCAAGAACGACAAGAAATCAGGCCCCTCGCCCTCGACCCTGCGTCACGCGGTCAAGAAGGCGGAGGAGACCATGACCCGCCTGACCGCCGAAATCGCCCGCATCGACGACGACATGGCGACCGCCTCGGTCAACAATCCGAAAGCCCTGGAGGGCCTGACCCGCGCGCGCGCCAAGACCGAAGCCGACCTCGCGACGGCCGAGGCCGCCTGGGTCGCGGCGGAAGAGGCGCTCGCCGAGGTCGCCGGGTGAAACCCATCGAGTTCTCGAAGGACGAACGTGCCGCTGCGACCGGCAAGCTGCGTGACTATTTCGCCCGCGAGCTGGATCAGGAGCTGGGCCAGCTTCCCGCCGAGATGCTGCTGGACTTCATCGGCAAGGAGATCGGTGGCGCCTTCTACAATCGCGGGGTCCGCGACGCCCAGCAACTGGTCCAGCAAAAAGTTGAAGACATCGTCGAGGCGCTCTACCGGCTGGAGCGCCTCGGGTAACGATCGCTGCCGTCGGCAGTGCGAAGCTGCGAGCGGGGCGACACGCGCCCCGCTCGCGCCGCCGTCAGTTGCTGGCGACCTGCATGTAGGTTTCCTCATAGGGCTGGACCACGACCCAACCCTCGCCGGCGAACTTCATCTGGATGCTCTCGCCCGAGCCGCGGCCCACCAGCGTCTTGAATGAAATGTCGGTGGCGATCTCCGGCGACAGGCTTCCCGACCAGGCCACGGTGGCGTTCGGGTCGGTGAACACAGGGCCGGTCGCCGCGCTGACCTTGAGGATCAGCGGGTCATAGTGGGAGGTGATGGCGACGATGCCGCTGCCGCTCAACTTCACGTTGAACAGGCCGCCGGACATCATGCCCGCGACGCGCTTCATCATGGTGATCTGGTTGCTGACGCCGTTTTCCAACGCCAGCACGTCGTTGCCGTTGACGAAGATGGTCTCGTTGTCGAGCCTCAGCAGGGTGATCTTCTTGCCCGTGTCCGCCAGATAGACGCGCCCCTGCCCCTCCACCTTCATCAGCACCATGCCCTCGCCGCTGACGGCCTTCTTCAGCAGGTTGCCGAGACCCTGCTCCATCAGGCCCTGGCGGGTGAACTTCACCTGTCCTGTCCGCGCCACCATGGCCCCGGACTTGGCCCAGACCGACCCGTTCAGCCGCACCTCCAGCAGATACTGGTTCTCCAGCTCGAAGGCTTCGGTGCTGACGTCCTTCTCCTTGTAGGCGGCGACGAACTCGGCGACGGTTTTCACGGGCATGGGAACCTCAAACAGGGTTTTGGAGAAGCTTAGCCTGAGCGAACAACTCTCAATCGCGCAAGCCGTAATATTGCAAACGACTCGCAATCTTATATTATGCGCGCGAACGGGAGTGTGATCATGAGCAGAACCACCATCCACGCCGGCCTGCTGGCCAGCCTGCTCGCGGTCTGGAGCGCGGGCGCCGCCCAGGCGCATTCGCCCTATCTGCGGCCCAACGTCTTCGACGCCACCAACCGCGATCATGTGACGGTCGAGGCCGCCTTCACAGAGGACGTCTTCAACGCCGAGGTGGTCATGCGCTCCGACCACTTCCACATCGTCGGACCCAATGGCGACACGCCGATCACCGCCGTGACCTATCTGCGCGATTTGGCGGTGTTCGAGGCCCCGACGCCGGTGGACGGCCTTTATCGTCTGTCATCCGGTGCGCGCGAGGGTCGTGCAGCCAAGATGTACGAAACACCGTCCGGCTGGAAGATGGTCGGCGAGGAGGACGAAACCCCGCCGCCCGGCGCCGAACTGGTCGACGTCCAGAGCATCACCACGGCCGACGTCTATGTGGTGCGCGGCGCCCCCGACGATGCGGCCTTGAAACCCTCGGGCCAGGGGCTTGAGCTTCAGCCCCTGATCCAGCCCAACGATATCGTCGCGGGCGAGGACGCGCCCCTGCGCCTGCTATTCGACGGCCAGCCGGTCGCCAACGCCGCTGTCACGGTCTTTCGCGAAGCCGGCCAGTACGACGGTCAGAAGATCGAGGCCGAACTGACCACCGACGCTTCGGGCCTGGTGACGCTGAAGGTCGCCGAACCGGGCGCCTACATGACCCAGGTCCGCCACCGCGTCGCCTCGCCCGCCGGCGCCGCGACGCCCTACCGCAGCTATACCCACACCCTGACCTTCATCGCCCACGCAGATTAGGCGTGGCCAACAGCCGCCCGTCACCATAGGCGCCGTCCAGCCGTCCGGTCTGCGCCCAGTCCAGCACCGCCTGATAATAGCCGGGCGCATAGCCGATCGCGGTGCGCTTGCCGTCCACGGCCGTCTCGAACCGGACGATGCCGTGATCGGTGTCGGGATATTCCAGCAGGGTGACCGGCCGCCCCTGCGCCGCCAGGGCGATCAGCCGCTGGCGCGTGGCTTCAGGCGGCGCGCCGGTGTCGTGCTCCGCCTGGATCCAGAGCATGGGCGCGTCCAGGCGGCTCAGCACCGGCAGCGGGTCGTAGTCCCACGAGGTTCCGACATCGAGCACCGGGGCCATGGCGACGATCTGTTCGTTCGGCGTGTTCAGCAAAAAGCCGGTGAACTCGCCCCTGATGTCGGCGAACCATGGCTGGGCGCGATACTTGGCCCGCACCGCCTCCAGACCCGCAAAACCGACCTGGCCGTGAGAGGCGATGAAGGCGCCGGTCACGTCGGTGATCTCACGCGCTTGGGCCAGAACGTCTGCGCCCCGCCCCTTGGCCTTGAGGTCCAGCATCACCTGGTCGCTGTCCTCCGCCAGCGCCCCATAGGCCAGGCCGAAGCCTACCGTGACGAAGTCCACCGGCGTCAGGCTGGCGGCCAGCGGCGCGATCCAGCCGCCCTGGCTGGCGCCGTGAAGGCCGACCCGGCCCGCCCGATCTCCGGCCAGCCGACGGGCTTCGACCACGGCGGCGGCGGCGTCCTCGGCCAGGACGTGGAAGTCCTGGGTATAGCGCCCCTCGGACTCGCCCGAGCCGCGCTTGGCGTAGACGAAGACGCCCACGCCCTCAGCCGGGGCGAACCGCTGGAAGGCGTTGAAGTCCAGCGCATTGGCGCCTTCCGAGCCATGCACCTCGACCATGATGGGGACCCGGCCGTCGCCCGGCGGCAGGATCAGCCGCCCCTTCAGATGCGTCCCGCCCTGGCCGACGAAGGTGGTCTCGCGCTCGTCATGGATCAGGCGGCGACCGGCCTGTTCTTCGAAAACGATCCGGCCCTCGTCGCAGGGTCCGAGTTGAGGCTGCGGGCCTTCGACGCGGGTGGTCGATCCCAGGGTGCTGACCCAGTGCCCTTGGGCGTCCAGCATCATCCTTGATGTGGACCCGTCCAGCCGACGCCACCTCAGGCCCTTGCCCGCCAAGGGCGCGACATCCACCCAACTGCCGTCATCCAGCCGATAGACGCCGACATGACAGACCACGGCCGGATCGGGGCGCTCATCGACATCGGCTCCCGGCGCCTGGGCCAGAGCGGGGACGGCGACGGCGGAAACGATGAGGGTCAGGGCGGCGGCGAGCCAGGATTGCGACATGGATGTTCCGATCAGGTTTGGGTTCTCGCCCAACGCCATTGCCGCACCGCCGCCGGCTCGCTAGGCCCAACTTCGCGAACGGCGCCGTGGGTGCGCGAACGGGACGGCATGGGCCACAGAGCGAAGACCATCATCGGAGCGAAGTCCGCACGACGCTGGGCCGTCGACGCCGTCATGCTCGCCGCCATGGGACTGCTGCTCGGGTTTCTCGGCCCGTTCGATTCGGACAATGCGCCCCTCGCGAGCCGCTATGCCTATTGGATGGTCTGCATGCTGGGCGGCGGGCTGATCGCCGTCGCCGTAGACGAGAGCCTGGGCCGGTGCCTGCCCATCCTGTGGAGACGCGTGGCCGTGACCTCGGCGCTCGCCACGCCGCTGGTGACGCTGTTCGTTGTCGTGACCCAGCACCTGATGTTCGCAGAGCAGCGCTGGTCGATCTATCTGCCGCTGCTGTGGCAGGTCGGGCCCATCATGCTGGCGGCCATGGCGGTCAGGGCCTTGGTCTGGCGACGCCCACCCACGCGGGTCGAGACCCGCACCCTCGTCGTGCCGCCCCTGCCCGAGGCCGAGGCGGCGTTCCGGCAGCGGCTGTCGGCTAAACGACGCGGCGCCCGGCTGATCGCCATCGAGGCGCACGACCATTATCTGAGGGTCCATACCGATGCGGGCTCGGAACTGATCACCCTGCGGTTCGCCGATGCGCTTGACGAACTGGCGCGCGCCCACGGATGGCGGGTCCATCGCTCGTGGTGGGTGGCGGCCGATGCGGTGCAAGAGGTGCGCTGGCGGCGCGGGACGGGCGAAATACGCCTCATCGGCGGCCTGACGGCGCCGGTCAGCCGGACCCATGGTCCTGTGCTGAAACAAGCGGGTTGGCTCTAGAGGCGCCGCCCGCCGGTCGTGCGTGATCGCCCGGTCTGGGCCGGACGATCACGACATAGAACGAAAGCCTATTCCGGCAGGTCTTCGGCCAGAATCGCCATTTCGAACATGAACGAGCCTTCCTCGTCCTCGTCCTCGAAGACGATGCCGATGAACTCGTCGCCGACATAGACTTCGGCCGAGTCATTCTGCTTGGGGCGGGCCTTCAGGATGATGCCGCCAGTGTTGAAGGTGCGCTTGAGGTGGGCCTCGATGCGCTTCAGGTCGGTGTCTTTCACGGGGGGCCTCATGGTCTGAATGTTGGCGGCGGACCCTAGAGACATCGGCGGTTCAGGGAAACCGGCGATGCGCATTTTCCCCTTTTCAGAGGTAACGCATCCACCATTGCGAACTGCGCCGCTTAACGCCGGCGAACCATCGGCAGGCGAACCAGCACGGCACGGCGAGAATGGCCGCCAGCCCCCATAGCCAGGCCACGCCCGGCACGGCGAACCCATCGCCCTGATTGGGACCGAAGGCGGTCAGGGCCGCCAGATTCAACAGGTGCAGCGCATAGATGTGCAGGATGTAGAAGAACAGCGGCGCCGCGCCGAACACGGCCAACAGACCGACCAGCCGATCCGGCGCCTTCTCCAACCCCGCCAGGATCAGAGCCCCGACACCCAGCGTCAGCAGCAGGAAGTCGGCCGAAGGCGGATATTTGGTCAGGTTCAGCACGCTCATCACCGTCTGGATCGGCGTCGCCTGCACGGCCCAGGGCGTCGGATCGCCATAAAGGTTGATCGCCCTCAGCACGACAAACAGCGCCAGCGCGCACAGGCTCGTCAGCACCAGTCGCCGCAGTCGTGTCCTCTGCTCGCCCACGAACCACGGCCCGATGGCGTAACCCAGCGCCGCTACCCCGATCCAGGGCAGCAGAGGATAGGAGGTTCGCACCTGTCCGCCCCAGGGCAGGTCGAGCAGACTGCGATCATGAAGCACAGCCCAGAGCACATGGCCTGGCTGACCGGCCGCGATCGTGATCGGATCCAGCAGATTGTGCCCCAGCACGATCACCAGTCCCACGACGATCAGCGCCGGACGCGGCAGATGCACGAGGGCCGCAAGCGCGATCATCGACAGGCCGATGGCCCAGATGACCTGCAGATAGATGATCTGCGGCGTGAACGAGAAGCTCCAACCGAAACCGACGACCGTCAGTTCCAGAACCACCAGAAACAAGCCGCGCTTCCAAAGGAAGTCGGACGCCGACCTGGCCCCGTTTGCGCCCTGGGCCTGCTTGTTACCATACAGCCACGCTCCCACCCCCGTCAGCGCCAGGAAGATGGGCGCACACAGATGGGCCGACAGCCGCGTGAAGAACAGGGCGGGCGAGGTCGTCTCCACGTTCATCGGGTCCGAGACCTGAGCGTGGATGAAGAACGACTCGCGGGCGTGATCGACCAGCATCAGCAGGATCACCAGCCCGCGCAGGGCGTCGACGGATCGGATCCTCCCGCCCGCCCGGATCGGGGCGGCGGTCGAAGAGGCGAAGGCGGGAACAGGCGTTGCAGTGGTTGACATCGTCATGCCGGAGCGGATAGCCGATACATTATAACGTTTCAAACGGAGTCTGCCTTGTCCCTCCTCATGAGCTGCGCCGGCGCGTGCCTGCTGGTCGCCGCCAACGCCCCCGCCCCTGCCCCCGTCGAGGCGGTCGAGCCCCAGACGGTGGGCGAGATCGTGGTCCTGGGCCGGCGTCAGGCGCCGCGCGACCTGACCCTGGGCGCCGGGCCGGTGACGGAGGCGATGTCGCCGTCCAGCCGCTCCATCGAGAACGACCTGATCAAGGCTGTGGGCGCGACCCGCCTGGCCGACGCCCTGGAACTGGTCAGCGGCGTCAGCCAGCAGAACAATCGCGGCGGGGTGATGGACAACTTCGCCATCCGCGGCTTCCTCGGCACACCTGACGGCGGGGCGGAATATTACGTCGACGGCTTCCTGGCCAACCGGGGCATGGCCCCGCCGCGCGACCCGGCCACGGCCGAGCGGATCGAGGTGCTGAAGGGGCCGTCCGGCGCCCTGTTCGGCGACATCGACCCGGCGGGACGCGTCAACATTGTGTCCAAGACCCCGCGCTTCGCGACCGGCGCCGCCTTCACCGCCACGGTCGGTTCGTTCGGTTTGAGGCGCGGCGAACTGGACCTGACGGCCCCCATCACCGACACCCTGGCCGGGCGGCTGGTGGTCGCGGGCGAGACCAGCACCGGCTGGCGCGACCATGTCGGCCTGGACCGCATGGTGATCGCCCCTTCCCTGACCTGGCGACCCAATGACGACCTTCGCCTGATCTATGTGGGCGAGTTCACGACCTTCACCACCCTGTTCGACCGGGGCATGCCGGCGATCGACGGCGACGCCCTGGCCCTGCCGGAATCGAACTACTATGGCGAGCCGGGCGACGGCGTGACCCGGTTCCGCAACGAACGGCACCAGATCACCGGCGAATACCGCATCAACGACGGCTGGAGCCTGAACGGCGGCATCGCCTGGCGCGGCGGCTCGCTGAAGGGTCTGTCCAGCGACCAGTCCCGCCTGGTCGGCGACCAGCTGTGGCGCCAACGCCGGGGCCGCGACTTCACGGTGGAGGATCTGTCGGCCCGTCTGGAGCTGAACGGCGTGGTTGAGACGGGGCTCGGCGTCCACAACCTCGGCTTCGGGGTGAAGGCCTATCAGCTGACCTATGGCGAGAAGTGGCTGCGCATCAATCCGACCGCCGCCAATCCCTATCCGATCGACGTCTTCAACCCCGTCTATGGCGCGGTGACGCCGCCGACGCCCCTGCCCTTCACCGACAATCTGGAAACCCGCGAGGTCGTCACCCTCTACGCCCAGGATTTGTGGGAGGTGAACGACCGTCTCAGCCTGCTAGCCGGCCTGCGGTTCGACGACTACGACCAGACCATCCGCAACAACCGCACCGGCGCCGTCGGCGAGGCCAGCGATACCCCGCTGAAATACCGCTTCGCCGCCCGCTATCGACTGACCGACAACCTGACCGCCCACGCCAGCTATGGCCAGTCCTTCGTGCTGAACTCCGGGACAGGTCGCGATGGTTTGGGCTTCGCCCCTGAAGACGGCAAGGGTTACGAGATCGGCCTGGCCGGCGCCTGGGACGGGCTGGATCTGGCGGCCACCGTCTTCGACATCGAGAAGTCGAACATCCTGACCACCGATCCCGTGGACTCCAACTTCCTGGCCCCGGTCGGCAAGCTGACGACGCGCGGGATCGAACTGGACGGGTCCCTGCGCATCGACGACGCCTGGCAGGTGGTGGCCAACTACGGCTGGACCGACGCCACGGCCGACGACAGCGCCTTCGCCACAGACGCCGTGCTGAACGTGCCCGAACATTCCGGCTCGCTGTTCGCCATCGGCCGGTTCGCCACGGCGCACGGCACGACCTGGTCGGTGATGGCCGGCGCCGCCTATGTCGGAGATCGGGCCGGCGCCCTGACGCTGAATCCTGTGCGTCTGCCCGCCTATTGGAAGGCCAAGGCGGCTCTGGAATACGGCCTGACGCCCCAGGTCACGGCCCGCATCGAGGTCGACAACCTGTTCGACGAGCGATACGCCGCCAGCTCCTACAGCGCGCTCTGGATCTTCCCCGGCGCCCCGCGCAGCGTGCGCGCGTCACTCAGGATCGCGTTGTGAGGCGACGGCTCAGATGACGAAGTCGTAGACGACCTCGGCCAGGGTGTGATCCATCGTCCTGGCCGGTTCGGCGTTGGTCGGGCAGTTGACCAGCCGCGCAGGAACCCCCGCCACGGTGCAGCCCGACGGCACGTCCTTCAGCACCACCGAGCCCGAGGCGACCTTGGCGTAGTCGCCGACGTGGATATTGCCCAGCACCTTGGCCCCGGCGCCCAGCAGCACGCCCTTGCCGATCTTGGGGTGGCGGTCGCCGCGCTCGGCGCCCGTCCCGCCCAGGGTCACGTTGTGTAGCATCGACACGTCGTCGCCGACCACCGCCGTCTCGCCGATGACGATGCCCGTGCCGTGGTCGAGGAACAGCCCCTTGCCCAGTTGCGCGGCCGGATGGATGTCCAGTTGGAACAGTTCCGAAATCCGGCTCTGGAAGTGGAAGGCCAGCGTTTCGCGCCCCTGTCCCCACAGCCAGTGCGCCACGCGCCAGCCCTGCAACGCCTGGAAGCCTTTGAAATACAGGAACGGCTGCAACAGGTTGCGGATGGCCGGGTCGCGCTCGGCCACTGCCTGCAGGTCGGCCTCGGCCGCCTCGACGATGGCCGCATCCGCCTTGAACGCCGACAGGCAGACCTCGCGCACCGACATGGCGCTCATCTCGCCGTCCGCTAGTTTGCGTGCGATCTGGAAGCTGAGCGCGCCGGCCAGATCGTCGTGCGACAGGATCACCGCATTCATCTGCGACCCCAATTGCGGTTCCTCGCGCGAGGCGGCCTCGGCCGAGGCGCGCAGCTGGCGCCACACGCTGTCGGTTTCGGTCTCCGCGACGACTTCAAGCTTGGCCATGACCGGCTCCTTCGCACTCATCATACGCGCCCCAGCATGGCCTGCGCCAGCGGCTGGGGCAGTTCGCCGTTCAGGGCCATATGATAGGCCTTGTAGGCCGTCGCCACCGTCAGAGTGTCGCGCACCGTCCCGCGCCCGATCTCGTCCAGCAGATCCAGAAAGGGCACGCGCACCACGGAGATGATCTCGGTCGGGTCCGGCGCAACGCTCGCAGGCGCCAGGCCCCAGGCGATCCAGCTCATGCCGATCTCGTCGGTGATGGAGTTCGACATCTCGACCTTCAGGGCGGGCAGCCAGTGCTCGGCCTTCAGCCCCGCCTCCTCGGCCAGCTCGCGCCGGATTCCGTCGAACGGATCCTCGTCCAGCGGCGCGCCACCCTCGGGCATTTCCCACGAATAGTTGGCCAGGGCGAACCGCTGCTGGCCCACCAGGGTCACCGTGCCGTCGTCATGCACCGGCAGGACGCCGGTCCCGACATTCTTGAACCGCACCACGGCATAGTCGGCCTCATGCCCCGTCGGCGCCGTCGCCGGATGTCGGGTCAGGGTCATCCACGGGCTGTCGAACACGGTCTCGGTCCCGTCACTGCGCCACGCCGGCGGCTTGGACAGGCCCTCAGCCCATTTCGGTTCGTCGGAATTGCGCATGGCCCACCTATGGCGAAGACGCGGATGAAAGCCTAGCTAGACGGCATGGTCGCCCTCAACGAACCCCTGCCCCTGCCCGTTCCGTCACAGGCCTTTCTCGACCGTCTGGCGACGCGCCGCTCGGCCCCGGCCCAGGCCCTTGTCGCGCCCGGTCCGTCCGAGGCGGAGCTGAAACAGATCCTGACCCTGGGCGCCCGCACGCCGGATCATGGCAAGCTGTTCCCCTGGCGGTTCGTGGTCATGGGGCCGCAATCGCGCGCCGAGATCGCCGAGCGTCTGGCGGTCCTAGCCGAACTGCACAACCGACCGGCCAAGGATCAGGCGGTCCTGGCCAAGCTGACGGCCGCGCCGCTCACCATCCTGGTCGTCTCGACCCCCGTTCCCGCCGCCAAGCCGATCTGGGAGCAGCAGCTGTCGGCCGGGGCGGTGTGCATGAACCTGGAACACGCGGCGGCCGGCTTCGGCTACGCGTCCAGCTGGATCACCGACTGGTACAGCTACGACCCCCAGGCCACGGCCCTGTTCGGCCTGACCGAGGGCGAAACCGTCGCCGGCTTCATCCATATCGGAACCCTGACCGAGCCGCCGCTGGAACGCCCCCGCCCAGACATGAAGGCCAAGGTCACGCGTCTGCCCTAAGCGGAGCAGTGGCGGATATTAATCTTTCCTCCCTAACATCAGGGCCTTAACTGGAGACGTTTGGGCCGATGTCCTGTGTGGGTTGTAAAGATGGGGCCGGGTTCGACCTGCCGATCACCATGGCGTTTCAGCCCATCGTCGATGTCGCGAACCAGACCGTCTTCGCCTACGAGGCCCTGGTGCGCGGCAAGGACGGCCAAGGCGCCGACCAGGTGCTGTCGCAGGTCTCGCCCGACAATCGCTACGCCTTCGATCAGGTGTGCCGGACCACCGCCATCGACCTGGCGGCCGGTCTGGACATGACGGCCGACGGCGCCAGCCTGTCGATCAACTTCCTGCCCAATGCGGTCTATGAGCCGCGCGCCTGCATCCGCGCCACCCTGGCGGCGGCGATGCGCACCAACTTCCCGCTGAACCGGATCATCTTCGAGTTCACCGAGAGCGAGGCGATGGACGCCGCCCACATCCTGAACATCCTGCGCGCCTATCGCGCCATGGGGTTCAAGACGGCCATCGACGACTTCGGCGCCGGCTATGCGGGCCTGGGCCTGCTGGCCCTGTTCCAGCCGGACATCGTCAAGCTGGACATGGCCCTGATCCGCGACATCGACACCGACCCGGTCAAACGCACCATCGTGCGCAACACCCTGAACATGCTGCGCGACCTGGGCGTCGAACCGGTCTGCGAAGGGGTCGAGACCCTGGCGGAGCACGACGTCCTGCGCGACCTGGGCGTCACCCTGATGCAGGGCTATCTGCTGGCCAAGCCGGCGGTCGAGGCCCTGTCGCCCGTCTCATGGCCGCGCGAAGCCGCCTCCCTGGCCCGCACCGCCTGATCTCTTTCGTCATCCTCCGGCGAGCGTAGCGAGACCGGGGGACCCAGCGGCGCCGAAGGCGAAATCTCTAAGCCGCATGATGTCTGAAGCTGAGTCCGCGACAGGTTCGCGCTCGCGCGCGCCGCTGGGTCCCCCGGTTCCGCTACGCGGCCCGGAGGATGACGAACGTATGGAAGCGCTTATGCCCCCTCCGTCTCCGGCCGGTGAACCAGGGACACCAGCACCACGGATATGATCATCAGCAGGAACCAGCTGCCCAGCTTGGCCAGGGACACCATCTCCCACCCCGCTTCCTGCCCCGGATAGACCCAGGCCCGCCCCAGCGTGCCTAGGTTCTCGGCGAACCAGATGAACAGGGCCACCAGCCCGTATCCCAGCAGCAGCGGCATCGACCGCCTGCGCCTATCCGCCGTGAAATAGAACCACCCTCGCCCGAACAGCAGCACGGTCGCCGCGAACAGCGCGATCCGCACGTCCGGCAGCCAGTGATGGGCGAAGAAATTCACATAGATCGCCGCCGCCAGCGCCCAGGTCGTCCACATCGGCGGATACCCCCGCACCCGGATATGGAAGATGCGCTGCACCCGCGCGATATAGCTGCCCACCGCCGCATACATGAAGCCCGAGAACAGCGGCACCGCCCCGATCCGCAGCAGACTGTCCTCGGGATAGATCCACGACCCGTGCGCGGTCTTGAACAGCTCCATGATCGTCCCCGCCACATGGAACAGGAAGATCACCCGCGCCTCCTCCCAGCTCTCCAGCTTGAAGGCCAGCATGGCCGCCTGGATCAGCACCGCCCCGACCGCCAGAAAATCGTAGCGCGACA
This sequence comes from Brevundimonas sp., assembly GCF_046295075.1. Taxonomy (GTDB): domain Bacteria; phylum Pseudomonadota; class Alphaproteobacteria; order Caulobacterales; family Caulobacteraceae; genus Brevundimonas. The sequence continues at coordinate 45,754 of NZ_JBKBOC010000004.1, forward strand.
CCGGCGCCCCTTCCGGCCAGAACAGGAAGGTCGCCAGGATCAAGCCCAGCATCAGCCCCCCGAACAGACACGCCCACCCCTGTTTCAGCCCGAACCACAGGAATTCGTAGGCGTAACGACGCGGGCGGGATTGGTCGGCCCAGGTCTCGGCCCGCGTGAGAAGGCGACGGCCCCAGGCTTCGAGGGGAAGGCGGTGGGTCATGTCTTGTTCCCCTTGCATAAAAACGCCGGTCACCAAGGCGCCAAACTGCAATCAGATGCCTGCTCAGACACCTTTCGGCTCACATGAGGCGCCGCTAGAAACGGCTGGGTCGCACGCAACCTAGCCAAGCATACACTGGCGCTACTGTTTCATTCTGCTAGTTGGCAATCGACTGATTGGGGGACGATCAATGATCTTGAGCGCAATGGCGATCTTGGTGTTTCAGGCGGCAGAACCCACGACATCGGAGACTGCATCAGAGCGTTTGAGGCTTGCGGCGCCCGAGGCCGCCAGCTTCCCGAACACGACCCTGCGGGGTTACGTGGTCCAGGCGACATCGCCTCGCGCAATCCGGGCCGAGATGAACCGCATGAGACCGAGCGCCAACGGGCGCAGTCACGATGCGACGACGACCTGGCGATATTCATTTCGCCTGACCTCATCGAACGGCCGGTGCGACCCCGCAACCGCCGAGGTTGATCACACAATTTCTATCATATTGCCGGATCTTCAAAACCGCGATCGTCTGCGTCGTCAGGACAAGCAAGCCTGGGATCGATATTTCGCAGCGCTGCAAAGCCATGAGGTCAACCACGCCCGGATCGCGCAGCTTGGCGCCCAGCAATATCAGAGCGCCATGCGCTCAGCGCCCAATTGCGAAACAGGACGGACGGCCGGCGCTGAAGTCGCCGCAGCCGTTTCCGCCGCTAGCGTCGAATACGACAGAAGAACCGAACATGGACGACGCGAGGGCGCCGTCTTTCCCAACTAGGATAAGTGCGTCTTATCCCCGGCCGCGATACGTCGGCACGCCCTGATCCGGCAGCCACAGCCCCTCCGGCGGCGCGCCGGTCTGCCAGAAGACGTCGATCGGGATGCCGCCGCGCGGATACCAATACCCCCCGATTCTCAGCCATTTGGGCGCCAGCAGGTCCGCCAGCCGCCGGCCGATGGCGACGGTGCAGTCCTCGTGGAAGGCGCCGTGGTTGCGAAAAGCTGTCAGGTACAGTTTCAGGCTCTTGGACTCGACCAGCCATTCGCCCGGCGCATAGTCGATGACGATATGGGCGAAGTCCGGCTGGCCCGTCACCGGGCACAGGCTGGTGAACTCGGGCGCCGTAAACCTGGCCAGATAAAGCGTATCCGCATGCGGGTTCGGCACCCGCTCCAGCACGGCCGTCTCGGGACTGGTCGGGGCGGCGGTCTGGGCGCCGAGCTGGCTGAGGTTGTCGGTGTAGTGGGTCATGCGGGGCATTTAGGCGCTTGCGGCCTTCTTGAAAATCCTCCCCCATCGGGGGAGGGGGACCGCGGAGCGGTGGAGGGGGCCGGCCGCGCACGCGGTCGAGGACGCAAATGACCTACGCACCTAAGTCGACCGTCGCCCGCGCCCGCGAGTTGCGCCGTGAAATGACCCTGCCTGAGGTGCTGCTGTGGGGCCAAATCCGGGGCCGCTGCCTCGACGGAATTCTCTTTCGCCGCCAGCATCCCATCGGCCCCTACATCCTGGACTTCTATTGCGAGGACGCCCGTCTGGCGGTCGAGGTGGACGGCGACAGCCATGCACAGCCCAACGCCGTCGAACACGACAGGCGCCGGACCGAATGGCTGAATGCGCGCGGGATCACCGTCGTTCGGATCGCGGCGCGGGATGTGCTGGGCGAGATGGCGGCGGTGGTGGATCATATTCACCGACAGGTGCGCGATCGGCCCCCTCCACCGCTACGTGGTCCCCCTCCCCCGATGGGGGAGGAATAAGACGCGCCACCCATCCTTCTTCCTGAAAACTTCATTCGCCGTTTCAATGCCCTGACATCCATCAGCGGCAATCGACCAACCGCCCCCGCAAACTCCCCTACAATGCGAGGTTTCAGCTCAGAGGAGCGAAACGTCGGACCCGGAAAGCCCAACCCCGCCCGCCAAATTGCACTTCCTTGCACTTTGCACTCCATTCCCGCGTGCAAATGCAATTCCACCCCGCCCCGATTTCAGACGATTGAGACTCTGTTTTTCACCCCGCCGTCTGAAATCCTCCCGATTGCCTTCCCCCGCGACAGCCCGCTAAGCGTAGCGAAAGAAAACTCCAGGAGACGTCCGTGGCCATTCCCGCTTCGCTGCAAAAAGGTCTGATCCTGCCGATCATTTCGGCGCCCATGTTCCTGGTCTCGGGGCCGGACCTGGTGGTCGAGGCCTGCAACGCGGGCGTCATCGGCACCTTCCCGTCACTGAACCAGCGCACGACCGAGGGCTATCGCGACTGGATTCACGAGATCAAGGGACGGCTGAAGCCCGAGGCCGCCGCCTTTGGCGTCAACCATATCGTCCACCCGACCAACCCGCGCCTGATGGCCGACATGATGGTGTCGGTCGAGGAGAAGGTGCCGCTGATCATCACCTCGCTCGGCGCCGTGCGCGACGTCGTCGATGCCGTTCATGGCTATGGCGGTCAGGTCTTCCACGACATCGCCAACATCCGTCATGCGCGCAAGGCGGCCGAAGCGGGCGTCGATGGTCTGATCCTGGTCGCCAACGGCGCGGGCGGCCATGCGGGGATCATCAACCCCTTCGCCCTGGTCAACGAGGTCCGCAGCTTCTTCAAGGGGACCATCATCCTGTCGGGCGCCCTTTCGACCGGACAAGATGTCGCGGCGGCGCTGATGCTGGGCGCCGACTTCGCCTATATGGGCACCCGCTTCATCAACACGACCGAGGCCATGGCCGCCGACGCCTATAAGCAGATGGTCATCGACAGCGGCGCGACCGACATCGTCCACACCCCGGCGGTGTCGGGCATCCCGGCCAACTTCATGAGCAAGTCGTTGATCGAGAACGGGATCGACCCCAAACACCTGCCCGAGCACAAGCTGGACATGGGCGACGAGGCCAAGGCCTGGAAGACCGTCTGGTCCGCCGGCCAGGGCGCGGGCGCCATCCACGACGTCCTGCCGACCGCCGAACTGGTGGCACGCCTGCGACAAGAGTTCGCTCAGGCCACGGATGAATTCGCCATCAAGGCCGGAGCGCGCTAAAGGCGGCGCCAATCCGCATCTCGCGCGTTGGAGCCGCCATGATCCGCACGACCGTCCTCGCCGCCCTTTCCGCCGCCGCCATTGCCGCCCCTGCGGCGGCCCAGTCCGCCCCCGGCGCGTCCGCGTCGCGCGACGCATGGTCGTTCGAACTGGGCGCCGGGACGGATAACCGTTCCAAAAACGCGTCCAAGTCCGGCAACGACGGCTACGCCTTCGGCTCTGCGACCTGGGAAAGCGCAGACGGCCTGCTCTATGTCGGCCCCGGTTTCCAGACGATCCAGTCCGGCGGCTCCAACGTGGAGGCGGAATTCGTCGCCGGCTATCAGCCCGAGGCCTTCGGCTACGCCTTCGACTTCAACGTCGCCTACAAGAACCGCCTCGATGCCGAGGCCGGGTATGACGAAGACGCGTGGGAGTTCACCGGCAACGCCAGCCGCTCCATCGGCCCGGCCAGCGCCCGCCTTCAGATCCAGTATTCGCCCGACGCCGCAGGCTCGACCGAGGCCTTCACCTGGATCGAGGGCCGGGTGGGCTGGGACTTCACCAATCGTTTGAACGGCACGGTCGCGCTGGGCCGGCGCGAGCAGGACAATGCGCCCGACTACACGGGCTGGAACGCCGGTGCGACCTACGCCCTGACGGACGCGATTGAGCTGGACCTGCGCTACTACGACACCAACGCCCACACCTTCGGCGAACAGTACGAAGACGCCTTGGTCGCCAAGGTCGCCTACGCCTTCTGAGCCCCGCGCCTTGCACAAAGGGCGCTGGAGGCCCATATAGGGGCTGTCGATCTCTCTGCGTAACGCCGCTGCTCCCTTTGCATCACGCACCGAGGTCCAAAAGCCGATCCCATTCAGACCCGACAGGCCGCCCAGGGATTCCTCCCTGCGGTCAACGCCAGACGGAGGTCTCCAAATGGCTACCGGCACTGTAAAATGGTACAACCCCACCAAAGGCTACGGCTTCATCGCTCCCGATGACGGCGGCAAGGATGTCTTCGTCCACGCCTCGGCCGTCGAAACGTCGAGCGTTGGTTCGCTGAACGAAGGCCAGAAGATTTCCTACGAAATCGAACGCGACTCGCGCTCCGGCAAGGAATCTGCTGGTCGCCTTACGGCGGCAGAGTAGGACACGCTTCTCAACACGCACGCCATCGCTTTTGATGGTGTCGTGACGAAGCACCTGCCTCTGGGCGGCCGCAAGGTTCGCCTGGACAACGGCCACGTCGTCTCGGTCCTGCCCTCGCTCGGTTCGCCTAAAGGCCTATCCGTGCTGGGCGACCGCGTCGTGGTCGAGATCGCCTTCAATCAGCTGAAGGGCTGGCGCCTCGCGCGCCGGCCCTGAAGCCCGTTCCATCAGGACGTGACCCATGACGACCCTCGCCGAAAAAATCCCGACGATGACCGACGCCGACCTCAACAGCCTGCGCGCCAACGCCACGCGCTTGGCCGAAACCGGCGCCTCCACTCAGGTGATGGCCGCCGCTGATATCCTGCCTGTGATCGACACCGAGATCGCCCGCCGCGCCGCCCTGCCCAAGGCCGCCAAGGCGCCGGTGAAACGCGCCGCTCCCAAGAAGAAGCTGCCGCCCGTCACCGGCCACCAGACCGCCCTTCCCTCCAGCTGAGTTCAGCGCAGGGCCTGATCCAGATCCGCGATCAGGTCCTCGACGTTCTCGACCCCGACCGATAGCCGGATCAGGTTGTCGGTCACGCCGCCTGCCTCGCGGACGTCCTTGGGCACGCTCGCGTGGGTCATGATCGCCGGGTGGTTCACCAAGCTCTCGACCCCGCCCAGCGACTCCGCCAGGGTGAAGACCTCGACCCGCTCTAGCACGCGCTTCGTGCGCTCCAGGTCGCCTTCCAGAATCACCGTCACCATGCCGCCGTAGCCGCCGCTCATCTGACGCGCGGCCAGCTCGTGCTGCGGGTGGGCGATCAGGCCGGGATAGATCACCTTCTCGATCCCCGCCCGAGTCTCCAGCCACCGCGCCACCGTCAGGGCGTTCTCGCAGTGCGCCTTCATCCGCAGCGCCAGGGTCTTCAGGCCCCGGTTGGCCAGGAAGGCGTCGAACGGCCCCATGATGCCGCCGACCGAGTTCTGCAGGAACTTGATCCGCGTCGCCAAGTCGGGATCGGCCGTCACCAGAACCCCGCCGATGATGTCCGAATGGCCGTTCAGATATTTTGTCGCCGAGTGCATCACCACATCCGCCCCCAGGCTCAGCGGCTGCTGGCAGAACGGCGTGGCGAAGGTATTGTCCACGATCAGCAGCAGGCCGTGCGCCTTGGCTACCTTGGACAGGGCGGCGATGTCAGCCAGTTTCATCAACGGATTGGTCGGCGTCTCGACCCATAGCATCTTGGTCTTGGGCGTGATCGCCGCCTCGACCGCAGCGATATCGCTCAGGTCCACATAGGCGAAGTCCAGCCCCATGGTCCGCCGGCGCACCCGCTCGAACAGCCGCCACGAGCCGCCGTACAGGTCATCGCCCGTCACGATGTGATCGCCCGCATCCAGCAGCTCCAGCGCCGTCGAGGTCGCCGCCATGCCCGAGCCGAAGCCGAACCCGTGCGTCCCGCCCTCCAGGTCGGCGATACAGGCCTCGAACGCCTCGCGCGTCGGGTTCTTGCCCCGCGCATACTCATAGCCCTTGTTCACACCCGGGCTTTCCTGGGCATAGGTCGAGGTCGCGTAGATCGGCGTCATCACCGCACCCGTGGTCGGGTCGGGACGCTGACCAGCATGGATGGCGCGGGTGGAAAACCCTTGGCTGTTCTTGTTGTCGGCCATGGTTCTTACCGGTTCAGGCTGAGGTGGTTGATCAGGTCGGTGCGGGTGATCAGGCCGACGAAGGTTTCGCCGTCCAACACGATGGCCACCCGGTCTCGGTCGAAGACGGGGATCAGGGCGTCCAGCGGCTCCTTGACCTGAAGCGTGTCCAGATCGCGCGTCATGGCCGAGGCCACCGGCTTGGCGAACCGTTCCTTGCGGGTGATCTCGTCGGTGTTCATCACCTGGATCAGGTCGCTTTCGTCCAGGATGCCGACCAGACGGCCGTCCTCGATGATCGGCAACTGGGACACGTCGGCGCCCTTCATCCGCTTGAAGGCGGTGTCCAGGGTGTCGCCCGGTCCGGCCACGACCACGTCGCCCTTCTCGTATTTGCGGTTGATCAGGTCCGACAGGTCGCCGTGCAGCTCACGCTCGCCCAAACCCTGATCGGCCAGCCAGGCGTCGTTGTAGACCTTGGACAGATACTTGGCCCCGGTGTCGCAGACGAAGGTGACACAGGTCTTGGCTTCGGTCTGTTCGCGGCACCAGCGCAGGGCCGAGGCGATCAGGGTGCCCGACGACGAACCGGCCAGAATGCCTTCCTTCAGCAGCAGTTCGCGCGCCGTGGCGATGGCCTCCGCATCCGGGATCGAATAGGCCTTGTCGATCAGGCTCATGTCCGCCGTGTCGGGCACGAAATTCTGGCCGATGCCCTCGACGGTATAGCTGCCGTCCGGGCCCGGCACGCCGTCGTTGACGATGCCGGCCAGGGTCGAACCCACCGGGTCGGCCAGGATGATTTGGGCCTTGGAGCCGACGCTCTTCAGATAGCGCGCTACGCCGGTGATCGTGCCGCCCGAGCCGATGCCGGCGACGAAGGCGTCGATATCCCCGTCCGTCTGCTCCCAGATCTCCGGCCCCGTCGTCTTCACGTGGGCGTCGGCGTTCGACTGGTTGGCGAACTGGTTGACGTAGTAGGCGCCGGGAATGGCCTGGGACAGGCGCTCGGCCATGTCGGTGTAATATTCAGGATGCCCGTGCGGCACGTCCGAACGCGTCAGGCGAACATCGGCGCCCATGGCCCTGAGATGCTGTATCTTTTCCTTCGACATCTTGTCCGGGATGACCAGCAGCACCTTATAGCCCCGGGCCCGGCCGACCAGGGTCAGCGCCAGGCCCGTATTGCCCGCCGTCGCCTCGACGATGGTGCCGCCTTCCTTCAGCCAGCCTTCCTTCTCAGCCGCATCCAGCATTTCGACCGCGATCCGATCCTTGATGGAGCCGCCGGGGTTCTGGGACTCCAGCTTGAGCAGCAGACGGCACTTGCCGGTGTCGATCTTCGTCACCTCCACCATCGGCGTCTTGCCGATCAGATCCAGCGGCGACTTCACGGTCGCGCTCAGGGCGGGGGCATGCAGGGACATCGAAGACTCCATTCGGGGACGGCGGAAGCTGAAGCCCCGCATTCACTCGGTCAACTCACGCAAGATTTGACCCCCCAAGATTTACCCAAAGGCGCGGTTCCGCGCTACGACAGACATAATGACCAATTCATCCAAGAGGCCGCCCGCCGGCCTGCCCGACAAAGACACCCTCCTCGCCTTCCTGCGCGAGGCCGGATCGGCCGAGAAGACCGATATCGCACGCCATTTCGGACTGAAGGGCGGCGATCGCCGGGCCCTGCGCGAAATGATCCGCGAACTTGAAGAAGAAGGCCGGCTGGGCAAGCGCGGTCGCAAGGGCTTCTCCGAAGCCGGCGCCCTGCCTCCCGTCGGCGTCGCCGATGTGATCGAGCGCGACGCCGACGGCGAACTATATGTCCGCCTGGTCGAGGCCAGCGCCGACGCGCCGCGCGCCATCCTGATGCCCGACAAGTCCAAGCCCGGCCCGGCCCCCGGCCTGGGTGACCGGGTTCTGGTCAAGTTCCAGCGCGGCGCTGAGGGCTGGGAGGCCCGACTGATCAAGAAGCTGGACGTCGGAACCAACCGCGTCCTGGGCGTGATCCGCAAGTCGGCGCGCGAGACCCGCGTCGAGCCCGTCGATCGTCGTTCCAAGGACGTGCTGCTGGTGCCCCAGGCCCAGTCCGGCGACCTGCGTGACGGCGACCTAGTCCTGGCCGCCATCGAAAAGGGCGAGCAGCGGTTCGGTCCCAAGCGCGGCAAAATCCTGGAACATATCGGCAAGGAGGACGATCCCCGCGCCGCCTCCCTGATCGCCATCCACGCCCACGGCGTCCCGACCGGCTTCTCCGAGGCCGTCGAACGCGAGGCCGAGGATCAGGCTCTGCCGACGCTGAAGGGGCGAGAGGACCTGCGCGAGGTTCCCTTCATCACCATCGACCCCGCCGATGCGCGCGACCACGACGACGCCGTCTATGCGGCCCGCGACGAAGATCCGAAGAACGAAGGCGGCTGGATCGTCTGGGTCGCCATCGCCGACGTCGCCGCCTATGTCCGCCCCGGAACCCATCTGGACCGCGAGGCGCGCGACAAGGGCAACTCGACATACTTCCCCGACCGCGTCGAACCGATGCTGCCGGAGGTTCTGTCGAACGGACTGTGCAGCCTGAAGGAGGGCGAGAACCGCGCCTGCTTGGCTGTGCGGATGGTCTTCGACAAGGACGGCCGAAAGACCGGCCACAAGTTCGTACGCGGCCTGATGCGGTCCCACGCCAAGCTCAGCTATGAACAGGCCCAGGCCGCCATCGACGGGCAACCAGACGACGCCACCGGCCCGATCATGGAGGCGATCCTCTATCCGCTGTGGAACGCCTATCACACCATGCTGAAAGGCCGTCTGAAGCGCAGCCCGCTGCAGATCGAATCGGCCGAGCGCCGCATCCGCATGGCTCCGGATGGCGGAATCGCCTCCATCGAGAAGCGCGCCTCGCTGGAGGCCCACCGGCTGATCGAAGAGATGATGATCCAGGCCAACGTCTGCGCCGCCGAGACACTGGAGCAGAAGCAAACTCCACTCATTTACCGCATCCACGACACGCCCAGTCAGGAGAAGATCTTCAACCTGGCCGACTTCCTCTCGACCATCGGCAAGCCTTGGAACAAGGGCGAGCCGGGCACGACCAAACGGTTCAACAAGCTGCTGGACGAGACGCGCGACACCGAACACGCCGATGTGGTCAACGAGGTGGTTCTTCGCAGCCAGATGCAGGCGATCTACAGCCCCGAGAACATCGGCCACTTCGGCCTGAACCTGGACCGCTACGCCCACTTCACCTCGCCGATCCGGCGCTATTCCGACCTGATCGTCCACCGCGGCCTGATCCGGGCGCTGGGGTTGGGCAAGGACGGGCTGACGGACCGCGAGATCGCCGAACTGCCGGCCATCGCCGAGGGCGTGACCATGACCGAGCGCCGGTCGATGGCCGCCGAGCGCGACGCCATGGACCGCTACATCGCCGCCTTCCTGGAGGACCGGGTCGGGGCCACCTTCACGGGGCGCATCACCGGCGTGACCCGGTTCGGCCTGTTCATCCGGCTGGACGAGACGGGCGCCGACGGCCTGGTCCCCGTCTCGACCCTGGGCAGCGAATATTTCGCCCACGACGACCGCGCCCACGCCCTGATCGGCGAACGCACCGGCAAGCGTTTCACCCTGGGCCGCAAGGTCGAGGTCAAGCTGATGGAGGCCACGCCCGTCACCGGCGGCCTTGTGTTCGAAATGCTCAGCGACCCCGAACCCCGCGACCCCAACGCCCCGGCCCCGCGCTATGGCGTGCGTGGACGCGGCGGCGACGGCCCGCCGATGCGCGGCAAGAACCGCCCGGGCGGTCCCAAGCCCGCAAAGGGCGGTCGTCCCTCCGGCGGCCTGAAGGGCGTGCGCAAGGGCAAGCGGAAGTGACGCAAGGCCCCCTAATCCTCCCCCATCGGGGGCGGGGGACCGCGAAGCGGTGGTGGGGGCTAACCACGCACCGTGTCTGGGGTTGCCCCCCTCCACCACGCTGCGCGCGGTCCCCCTCCCCCGATGGGGGAGGATTGTCATGACTGCCCCCTTCGACGCCGCACAGGACCTGACCGATGCTCCGCGCATCGGCGGCGCGCAGCGGCCCAAGGATGCGGCGACGCTGATCCTGACGCGGGGCGGCTCGCGGCCCGAGGTGCTGATGGGAAGACGGGCGCCGGGTCATGTCTTCATGGCGTCGAAATGGGTGTTTCCAGGCGGGCGGATCGACCGCAGCGACTTCACCGCCGCCGCGACGGGCGACCTGCCCTCCGACGTCGCGCGGCGGCTGGAAGGCGAACTGCCGGCCCGCCGCGCCCGCGCCCTGGCCCTGACGGCGGTGCGCGAGACGTTCGAGGAGACCGGGCTGATCCTGGGGCGGCCCGCGCCGAGCGCCTCAGTCGCCGGACCGTGGCGCGAGTATCGTCAGGCGAGCGCCCTGCCCGATCTGTCGGTCCTGTCCTACATCGCCCGCGCCATCACGCCGCCGGGCCGCACGCGGCGCTTCGACGCCCGATTTTTCATGGCTCCGGCCGAGGCTCTGCTGAGCCCGGAGCCGACCGCTGGGTCAGGCGAACTGGACGAGATCGCTTGGCTGCCGCTGGATGACGCGCGCAGCCTGGACTTGCCCGCCATCACCCGTTTCGTGCTGGGGGAGTTGGCGGAGCGGCTGGAACACCCGAACCGCCCCCTGCCCTTCGTGCGGATGGTGCGGGGCCGCCACACGGTCGAACACAGGGACTGACATGGCCGGATCGACGATCACCCTGCGCCTGACCATCGCCGATCCCGTCGCGGGCGTCGCCTATAGCTTGCAGGACAAGGCGAACATGCCGGTCGAGCCACGCGTCGCCGGCGACTCCCCGATCAGCTTCGATGTCCCCGTCACCCTGTCCGACGACAGGCGGCTGACCGGTCCCTTCGTGCGGCGCGAGGGGCCGGCGCGGCGGTTCGTCTATATCGCCATCGGGACGTCGGCGGGCCAGCACGCCAGCGAATGGAGCCGACGCGCCAAGATCGACATCCACGACATTCCTGCCGATCTGCTGGTTCAGGCGCGCGAGGGGCGCCTGCTGGAGGTCGTCCTGCCCGGCCGCGCGAAGGATGGCGGTCCGGCCTGCGCCACCGTGCGGCCGCTTCAGGCCTGGCGCGCCGTCTGAACTAGTCGGCGATCGGCTTCGTCAGGTCGAACTCGACGCGGAAATGGCGGCTGGGGCGGCGCAGTTCATAGGCGAACATCCGGTCGGGATGAACCTCCATTGCCCAGACATTGGTGGTCGAGACCGCCGCGTCGTTGGCGTTGAACAGGGCGATCGATTCGGCGTCGACTGGAAACTCCTGCCGCTCGGCCGTGCCCGCGCCGGCCGTGTCGCCGCCATACCAGTGCAGGACGTCGGTCGTGCCGTCCTCATGCCGGTGATCGTGCTTCAGGCGCAGGCCCGTTTGGGTCTTAGTCACGACCCAGGTGCGCGACCGATCCTCGCCCACCGCGAACGGAATGCGCACCTCGTCCGCCGAACAGTCGCGGACGTGCATGATCAGCCGCTCGCTGGCGAACGTGGCGTCGGCGGCGTCGGTCGTGACGACCCGGCCTTCGAATCGCTGGCCGCACAGGGCGTTCAGCCTGGCCAGGAACAAGTCCTGCGCAGGATCAGGGGCCGCAGCCGCAACGCCGGCGGACGACAGGGAAACCAGGGCCGCAGCGGCCAGCAAGGATGCGATTTTCATGCGGTCACACTATATGTGCATCCGACCGCATCAACGTGGCATCGCGCCCGTTGACTTTGGGGCGATCCTGAGTATGTTCCGCGCCTCTTATTTTAAGCGGCTTTCGCCGTCGCAGAGGTAATTCCGATGGCCAAACCGGCTTCCATCAAGATCCGCCTGAACTCCACGGCCGACACCGGCTTCTTCTATGTCACCAAGAAGAACGCTCGCACCATGACCGAAAAAATGGTCGTCAAGAAGTACGACCCCGTCGTGCGCAAGCACGTCGAGTTCAAAGAAGGCAAGATCAAGTAACCACTTGATCGGCTGAGAAATTGAAAACGCCCGGTTGGTCTCCAGCCGGGCGTTTTTTGTTGTGTGGCGGGTGGGTCAGGCCGCCTTGGCGATGACCTTGTTGCGGCCGGCGGCCTTGGCCTCATAGACGCCTTCGTCGGCGCGTTTCAGCAGGCCCTCGGGCGTGTCGCCGTCGCCGGTTGTGGCGGATACGCCGATCGAGATGGTGATGGTGATCTGTTCCTTGCCACCCATGACCCGGAACGGGGCGGAGGCGACATCACGGCGAATCCGTTCAGCGACGCGGCCGGCGTCTTCCAGGCTGGCGCCCGGCATAACGACCACGAACTCCTCGCCGCCCATCCGGCACGGCAGATCGACGGCGCGGACGTTGGTGGCCAGGCGCACGGCGAACTCGACCAGAACCTCGTCCCCGGCGTCATGGCCGAAGCTGTCGTTGACGGACTTGAAGTGGTCGATGTCCAGCACCAGCGCCGCGACCTGGGCTCCGCCCTGGGCTGCGCGTCCGACCAGCGCCTGCAGCTGGCTGGTCATGTAGCGACGATTGTGCAGGCCGGTCAGGGCGTCGGTGACGGCCATCTCCATGCTGCTGTCCAGCTTCTGGCGCAGGAAGTCGGTATAGCGTTTACGTCTGATCTGGGTGCGCACGCGCGCCGATAGTTCCTCGGTGTCGATGGGACGCGGCAGGATGTCGGCGGCGCCCAGTTCCAGCGCCTTGACCATGCGGGGCCGCTCGGCCGGCTCCACCACCGCCAGGATCGGTGCGCGGCGTGCGTCGCCCGACTTGGCCTGGGCCACGATCCGCAGGCCGTCGAAGCCGGCGGCGGCGACATTGACGATGATCAGATCCAGGGCGCCCTTGGCCGCGACCAGCGCCGCCTCGGGATCGGATTCGATGGTGACGCGGTGTTCGCCGCTCAGCTCGGCCGCCATCTTCTCGGCCTGGCGAAGATCGTCGTCGACGATCAGAACGCGGCCGCCCTCGCTGCGAAGCCGCGCGGCTTTGTCCGAATCGACGCCCAGGCGCCGACCGCTTTCCTCGCGCTCGCGCAGTTCGTCCATGACGTGCTTCAGCCGGGTCAGCGACTTGACCCGCGCGAACAGGATCACGTCGTCGATGGGCTTGGTCAGGAAGTCGTCGGCGCCGGCTTCCAGCCCCCGAATGCGGTCCTGGCGGCCGTCCAGCGCGGTGACCAGCACGACGGGGATATGACGCGTCTCGGCCTGGGCCTTCAGCCGGCGACAGGTCTCGAACCCGTCCATGCCCGGCATCATGACGTCCAGCAGGATCAGGTCCGGCTGGTGCTCGGCGGCGATGGCCAGGGCCGTCGCGCCGTCGTTGCAGCTCAGCACGTCATAATATTCGATGGTCAGCTTGGCTTCGAGCAGGCGGACGTTCACGTCCACGTCGTCGACGACGAGGATCCGGGCGCTCATCCGAGGTGCTGCCGGATGGTTTCGAGGAAATGCATCACCGAGATGGGCTTGGAGATATAGGCCTCGCACCCGCCTTGGCGGATTCGCTCCTCGTCGCCCTTCATCGCAAAGGCGGTCACGGCGATGACGGGGATGTGGCTCAGCTCTTCGTCGTCCTTGAGCCACTTGGTGACTTCCAGGCCCGAGATTTCCGGCAGCTGGATATCCATCAGGATCAGATCGGGATGATGGGCGCGCGCCAGGGCCAACGCCTGCAACCCTTCACGGGTTTGCAGCGTCTCGTAGCCCTGGGAATCGAGCAGATCATGAAAAAGCTTCATGTTCAGCTCGTTATCCTCGACGATGAGGACTTTCTTGGACATCATCACCTGACCTGCGCGACCCTGAACGCGGGACGCCTCGTTGGTCGCATTCGTAGGCGCCCAGTCTTAAGTTGGGGTGAAGCCAACCTTACGGAGACCTTAAGCGTGGCCATCAAGGCCATCTGTCGCGACTGCCTGTGGACCGGCGCCGGCCCCGCCGGGCCGCCCGAGCGCCGCTGTCCGGCGTGCGGGTCGCGGCGCATCGTCGCCGACCCCGAGCTGGACCAGCTGTCCATCGCCCACATGGACTGCGACGCCTTCTACGCCTCGGTAGAGAAGCGCGACCGGCCGGAGCTGCGCGACAAGCCGGTGATCGTCGGCGGCGGCAAGCGCGGGGTCGTCTCCACCGCCTGCTATATCGCACGCCAGTACGGCGTCGGCAGCGCCATGCCGATGTTCAAGGCGCTGAAGGCCTGTCCCGAGGCGGTGGTCATCAAGCCCGACTTCACCAAATACGTCTTCGAATCGCAACGTATCCTCGGCGCGCTCGGCCGGCTGACGCCGCTGATACAGCCGTTGTCGCTGGACGAGGCCTGGGTGGATCTGTCGGGCACCGAGCGGTTGAACGGCGGGCCGCCGGCGTTTCAGCTGATTCGCTTCCAGAAACAGATCGAGGACGAGACCGGCCTGACCGTCTCCATCGGCCTGGCGCCCAACCGCTTCCTGGCCAAGATGGCGTCCGAGATGGACAAGCCGCGGGGCTTTTCGGTCGTGGGCGCCGCCAACGCCCAGGCCCTGCTGGCGCCGCGCCTCGTCACCACCCTGCCCGGCGTCGGGCCGGTGTTCGGCAAGGCGCTGCGCAGCGACGGCTACGCCCTGATCGGCGACCTGGCCCGGGCGGACGTGCGCGACCTGGTCAAACGCTACGGCGAGTCGGGCCTCCGCCTGTACGAGCTGGCCCACGCCCGCGACGCCCGCGCCGTGAACCCCGAACGCGACCGCAAGGGGATGAGCGCCGAGACCACCTTCAACGAAGACCTGACCTCGGCCGAGGCGCTGGAGGCCGAGTTGTGGCCCCTGTGCGAGAAGCTGGCGTCAAAGGCGCGCCGCGACGGCGTCGCCAGCCGGGTTCTGGTGCTGAAACTGCGTCGTTCGGACTTCAAGATCATCACCCGCCGCATCACCCTGCCCGACCCGGTCCAGACGGCGCGCGCCCTGTTCGCCGCCGGGCGAGACCTGCTGAAACCGGAACTGGGCCCGTCCTATCGCCTGATCGGCATCGGCATGGCCGACGTCCAGGACGCCGAGGACGCGCCCGCCGGCCTGTTCCAGACCTCCGAGACCCGCGCCCTGAAGACCGAACGCGCCATCGACAAGCTACGCGAGAAGTTCGGCAAGGACGCCGTGGTGGCGGGGCGCGCGCTGAAGCCGTAGGAAGCGCCATGGACCTCGCCAAACGCGCCTATGACCACGGCTTTCGCCTGGACCCCATCGTCCGCAGCCTGCTGGATACCGACTTCTACAAGCTGCTGATGCTGCAGATGATCTGGCGCGAGCATCGCAACGTGCCGGTCGTCTTCCAGGTCATCAACCGCACGAGCTGCGTCCGCCTGGCGGACGAGATCGACATCGGCGCCCTGCGCGAACAGCTGGATCACGCCCTCACCCTGCGTTTCACCAACAAGGAACTGATCTGGCTGGCGGGCAACAGCTTCTATGGGGTGAAGCAGATCTTCTCGCCCGACTTCATCGCCTGGCTGACCGACTATCGACTGCCCGACTACGACCTGTCGGTTCAGGAGGGTCAATATGTGCTGAGTTTCTCAGGCGCCTGGGCCGAGGTGACGCTGTGGGAGATCCCGGCGCTGGCGATCCTGAATGAGTTGCGCTGCCGTGTCGGCATGCGGCGGCTGGGACGGTTCGAGCTGGACATCCTGTATTCGCGCGCCAAGACCCGTCTATGGTCCAAGGTCGAGCGGCTGCGCACCTTGCGAGACCTGGCCCTGTCCGACTTCGGCACGCGGCGGCGGCACGGCTTCCTGTGGCAACGTTGGTGCATTCAGGCGCTGAAGGAAGGGCTGGGGTCGTCCTTCATCGGCACGTCCAATGTGCTGCATGCGATGGAGAACGACCTGGAGGCCATCGGCACCAATGGGCACGAACTGCCTATGGTCATGGCGGCGCTGGCGTCCGACGATGCGGCGCTGGCCCAGGTTCCCTATGCCGTGCTGGACGAGTGGCGCAGGCATTATGCGGGCAATCTGCTGATCGTCCTGCCCGACGCCTTCGGCACAGAGGCCTTCCTGGAGCAGGCCCCCGATTGGGTGGCGGACTGGACCGGCTTCCGGCCAGACTCCGCCCCGCCCATTGCAGCCGGAGACCGCCTGATCGACTGGTGGCGCGCCCACGGCCGCGACCCGAAGGAGAAGCTGCTGATCTTCTCGGACGGCATGGACATCGACGGCATCGAAGCCGCCCACGCCCATTTCCACGGCCGCGCCCGCCTCAGCTTCGGCTGGGGCACCAATCTGACCAACGATTTCCGCGACTGCTCGCCCGCCTTCGCGCCAGAGTTGGAGCCGATATCCCTGGTCTGCAAGGTGGTCGAGGCCGGCGGCCGGCCCGCCGTCAAACTGTCGGACAACCCGGAAAAGGCGGTCGGCGACCCGGCCGAGATCGAACGCTATCGCCGCGTCTTCGGCGTGCGCGGCCTGACCGCTCAACCCGTCACGGTCTGAAACCCGCCCTTAAGCCCGTTCGGCCATAAGGACGGGATGAACGCCTTTCTCGACAAGATGCGTCGCCGCGCCGGCCGATATTTCGATGTCCGTCCCGCCACGGTCCAGCCCGTGCGCGGCGTCCTCAGCCTGTCGTTCGACGACATCCCGGCATCGGCCTGGACAGAGGCGGGGCCGATCCTGGCCCAGCACGGGGTCAAGGCGACCTACTATGTCTGCGGCGGCCTGGCGGGCGGTCGCAATCTGGACCTGCCGCAGTTCGAGGTGGAGCATCTGCAGGCGCTGCATGAGGCGGGTCACGAGGTCGGCTGCCACACCTATGAACACGTCTCGACCCTGACCCTGTCGCCGGCAGAGCTGGACGCCAGCCTGGCCCGCAACGCCGCCTGGGTGGCCGAGCGGCTGGATGGGTATCAGATGCAGACCTTCGCCTATCCGTTCGGCGACTGCGCCCTGGGGTCCAAGGCGATCATCGACAAACGCTTCCTGTGCGGGCGCGGGGTGCGCGACGGCATCAACGCCGGTCGCGCCGACCGCAACCTGCTGCAGGCCATCGGCCTGGAGAGCCGTCGTCTGCCCGGCTACGACTTGGAGGCGCTGGTGGCGGAGACGGCGGCGTCCAAGGGCTGGCTGATCGCCTATGGCCACGACGTCAGCGACGCCCCGACGCCCTACGGCTGTCGCCCCGAAGACATCGACCGGCTGATCCGACTGGCCAAGGCGGCCGGGCTGGACATCCAGCCGGTCGCGGCGGCGTGGCGAGTGGCGTCAGTGTCGATGCAACCTTGACTAAATAGCAAAATAGACCTTCGATTGATCGCCTTATGGGTGTCACTTTGGAGAACGACGATGTTGAAGCAATTTCGACTGTCAGGCGCAGCTGCAATATTGGCCTTGAGCCTAGGGACCGCAGCCGCCCCCGCGCAGGCTTTTATAGACGCTCCGCTCTACAGCTATGACTACTATAGCGACGCGACTTACACGACCGTTGTCGGCAACGCGTGGGGCGTCTGCTATTCTAACTACGTCGGAACCGGACCCTTACAGGGAACCGCGTCGCAATACGTCATAGTCACTCAAGTTGGTGTCTGCCGAAACGGCGTGGCCATATACATCTAATACTTTTCCCGCGAACAGCCCCGGTTGTTCGCGGGAATCTGTATCTTTGAGAGTGTTTTTAGACTCTTGCTATCTGGCCGCCTTGCGCCGATCCGCCCAGGCGATCAGTTCCTTGCGGGGCCAGATCATCAGCCAGGATCGGGCGGTGTATTCGCCGCTGTCGATCAGCGCCTTCCTCGACGCCGAGGCGGTCGCGGCGCGTTCGGTATGGATCGGCGCCGGCCCCTGGTGGACCATGAAGGCGCCGCCGTTCAGGGGGTTGAGCCGCAGATGGGCCAGGCGCGGGCTGATCTCGGTCAGGGGCGGGTCGTAGAACCAGCTGGAGCCGATCATGCCCGCCAGTTCCGGCCGCGCGCGGCACAGCTCCGCCGCCGTCGCCCAGGCCTCGTTCCAGCCGTCCTCGTTGAAGCCCCGCAGCCAACGGCTTTCGGTGTGCACCTCCAGCCACGGCTCGCGCTTGGCGCCCGCCGCCAGATAGCGGAACAGAGGCTTGAAGCCCCAGCCGTCGCGGACGTGTTTGACGATCTGGCCCGGTCCGACCGGCGAACTCAGGTCGATCACCTGGCTCTTGGCCCCCGGCACGCTGAGCGCCAGGGTGAAGCGCACGTCCTTGGACCAGTGGTCGAAGACGTATTCGCCCTCGGCCTTGTCCAGAAACGCCGCCAGTTGTTCGATCCAGTAGGGATACAGCGCCATCACCTCGGCCGGCAGACGCATCGCCGCCGCGCGGTCGGGCAGTTGCAGCGCCCAGGCGGCGACCAGGCCCCGACGCACGTCGTCCGATGCGGCCGCGCCCAGCAGGGCGTCCACCGCCTTGGCCGGCATTTCGAAATCCCAGTGCGGCGCGGCCTCGGCGGCCTTCAGCGCGGCCGGTCCGGCGACGGCGTCCACGCGCGCCCGGTCGTCGGGGGACAGCCGCGCCAGCACGGCATGGAAGACGGCGACGTCAGGGCTCAGGTGCATATCCATGATCGGCACAATGACACGGCGCGGTTGGCGAACCTTTAAAGCCGCGCGATGGACGTGACGCCGCCCTTGCCGCGCGCTAAACCGCGCCCAGATAAAAGGAGCCCCCATGAGCATCGAAGCCCGCATCGCCGAACTCGGCCTCACCCTGCCGGAACCCGCCAAGCCGGTGGCCAGCTATGTCTCCTATGTCCGCTCGGGCAATCAGGTCACCATCTCGGGCCAGCTGTCGAACGACGCCTCGGGCGGGATCAAGGGCACGGTCGGCGTGGACGTGACGCCGGAACAGGCCACGGAGGCGGCGCGCCTGTGCGGTCTGAACCTGATCGCCCAGATCAAGGCGGCCTGCGACGGCGACCTGGACCGGGTGGTCCGCATCGTCAAACTGGGCGGCTTCGTCCAGGCCGGTGCCGACTTCATCGCCATTCCCGCCGTGATCAACGGCTGCTCGGACCTGATGGTCGAAGTCTTCGGCGATGCGGGCAAGCATGCCCGTTCGGCCGTCGGCGTCTACAAGCTGCCGCTCGGCTTCGCCGTCGAGATCGATGCGATCGTGGAGATCCGCTGATCTTTCAGATCTCGGTTCACGAAGGGATCGCCGACATCGGCCGCGAGGCCTGGGACGCGTGCGCACGGTCCACCGGCGATCCCTTCGTCTCCTATGACTTCCTGCACGCCTGCGAGGCCTCGGGCAGCGCCGCGCCGCGGCAAGGCTGGGCCCCGCGTCATCTGGCCCTGCGGGGTGACGACAACGCCGTCCTGGGCGTCATGCCCCTCTATCTGAAGGGCAACAGCCAGGGCGAATACGTCTTCGACCACAGCTGGGCCGACGCCTATGAACGGGCCGGCGGGCGCTATTACCCCAAGCTGCTCGGGGCCGTGCCCTTTACGCCCGCGACCGGCCCGCGCTTCCTGAACCACCCCGAGACCGACGCCGCCACGGTGCGTCAGGCCCTGATCCAGGGCGCGGTGACGCTGGTCGAGCGGCTGGGCGTCTCGTCCCTGCACGTCAACTTTCCAACCGAGCCGGAATGGTCGTCCATGGCCGAGGCTGGCCTGCTGCCGCGTCAGGACATCCAGTTCATCTGGCGCAACAACGGCTATCGGACCTTCGACGACTTCCTCGCCGCCCTGTCCGCCAATCGCCGCAAGACCATCAAGCGCGAACGCCGCGACGCCCAGGCCGATCTGGATATCCGCGTCCTGACCGGCGCCGACATCACCGAGGCGCACTGGGACGCCTTCTTCGCCTTCTATATGGACACCGGCTCGCGCAAATGGGGCCAGCCCTATCTGACGCGCGACTTCTTCGAGAGGATCGGCCAGACGATGGCGGATCGCATCGCCCTGGTCATGGCCTTCCGCGACCAGACGCCCATCGCCGGCGCCCTGAACTTCATCGGCCGCGACGCCTTGTACGGTCGCCAGTGGGGTACGCTGGAAGACGTGCCCTTCCTGCATTTCGAGCTTTGCTACTATCAGGCCATCGAGTTCGCGATCTCGCGGGGCCTGTCCCGCGTCGAGGCCGGCGCCCAGGGCGACCACAAGATCGCGCGCGGCTACCTGCCCTCCCCCGTCTATTCCGCCCACTTCATCGCCGACCCGGCGCTGCGCGATCCCGTGGCCCGCTATCTGGACGGCGAACGCCCGGCGATGCAGGCCGAGATGGCGGCGATGACCGAGGAATTGTCGCCCTACAAAGCCAACTGACCAAACGCATTAAATTGCGGCCAGACCTAACAACCTAGATGATCACCATATTGACTCTGAGTTGAATATCAACGTTACCTCAGTTTGCAGAACGGGGGAGATATTCAATGCACAGATCGATATCAATCGCGCTCGCCGTAGTGACTTTGGCTTGGTCGCCAAACGGGTTTGCGCAGACCACCGGACCCGTTCCGGCAGTTGAAACAGCGGAAGCCAAGCCAGACGGAAAGCCAACAGAGGACAAGTGCGAGTCCCCGCTCAAGTTCGGCTGTTTCGGGGGCTGGCAGTGGGGCGGCGCCATATCGCTCGCGATGGACTTCCCCGGCAAGGAACGCATTGCACAGGCAGAGGTGGTGAACGGTCTTGTGCGAGTAACCGATGAAGACGATGCCGACGCTCGCCTCCTGCTGGAACTCCATAACTTCATTCCATTCGGCAAGGATTCAGAATGGGGCATTGGCCCCTTCGTCGCTGTTCAGCCAGGATCAGACGAGATTATCGAATCTGTTGGTCTCGGGGTGATGATCGGACGGCGTCTTTCCAAGGACAAAGAGAGCAGTTTCAATATCGGAATCGGCGCCATCGTGGATCCGTCCGCCCAAGTCTTCGGCGACGGCGTCGTCGCCAATGAGCCGCTTCCGGCCGGAGAAACCACAATTCGGTACAAGGAAGAATCCCAATGGGGATTTCTGATCCTGACCTCGTTCACCTTCTAACAAAAAGGCCCGAGCGTCGCCGCTCGGGCCTCCTTAAGTCGATCTGACCCGATCAGGCGGTCTCTTCTTCCTCGGCCTTCGCGGGTGCGTTGGCGCTCGTGATGTCGAAGTCGATCTTGCCGTCCTTCAGCTGGACCTTGACGTGTCCGCCGCGCGTCAGACGCCCGAACAGGATGTCGTCGGCCAGCGGCTTCTTGATCGAGTCCTGGATGACCCGCGCCAGCGGACGCGCGCCATACAGTTCGTCGAAGCCGTTCTTGGCCAGCCAGTCGGCGGCTTCGTCGGTCAGTTCGATGGTGATGTTGCGATCCGCCAGCTGGGCTTCCAGCTGAAGGATGAACTTGGTCACCACCGAGCGGATCGTGTCGGCTTGCAGCGGCTTGAAGGCCACGATGGCGTCCAGGCGGTTCCTGAACTCCGGCGCGAACAGGCGCTGGATGGCCTTGTCGTCCTCGCCCTCGACCTTGCCCCGGCCGAAGCCGATGGAGGCGCGGGCGTTGTCGGCGGCCCCGGCGTTGGTGGTCATGATCAGGATGACGTTCCTGAAATCGACCTTCTTGCCGACCGCATCCGTCAGCATGCCGTTGTCCATCACCTGCAGCAGGATGTTGTAGACATCCGGGTGCGCTTTCTCGATCTCGTCCAGCAGCACCACCGAATGGGGATGCTGATCGACGGCGTCGGTCAGAAGCCCGCCCTGGTCATGGCCGACATATCCGGGAGGGGCCCCGATCAGGCGGCTGACGGTGTGGCGCTCCATATATTCCGACATGTCGAACCGCTGCATCTCAATGCCCAGGGTGGCGGCGAGTTGCTTGGCGACTTCGGTCTTGCCCACACCGGTCGGACCGCTGAACAGGAAGCTGCCGATGGGCTTGTTCGGATCGCGCAGACCCGCCCGCGCCAGCTTCATCGCCGCCGAGACCTGTTCGATGGCCTGCTCCTGGCCAAACACCGCGCGTTTCAGATCGATTTCCAGTTCGCGCAGGCTCTCGGTGTCGGACTTGGACACCGACTTGGCAGGGATGCGCGCCATCTTGGCGATGACGGCCTCGACCTCCTTCTGGCCGATGACCTTCTTGCGCTTGGATTCGACCAGCAGCATCTGGCCGGCGCCCGCCTCGTCGATCACGTCGATCGCCTTGTCCGGCAGTTTGCGGTCGGTCATGTAGCGGGCCGACAGCTCGACCGCCGTGCGGATGGCGCTGTCGGTGTAGCGGACCTTATGGTGCTGCTCATAGTAGGTCTTCAGACCCTTCAGGATCTTCACCGTATCCTCGACCGTCGGCTCGTTGACGTCGATCTTCTGGAAGCGACGCACCAGGGCGCGGTCCTTCTCGAAGTGCTGGCGATATTCCTTGTAGGTCGTCGATCCCATGCAGCGCAGCGAACCCGACGCCAGGGCCGGCTTCAGCAGGTTGGAGGCGTCCATTGCCCCACCGGAGGTCGCGCCAGCGCCGATCACCGTGTGGATCTCGTCGATGAAGAGGACCGCATTCTCGTGGTTCTCCAACTCCTTGACCACCTGCTTCAGACGTTCCTCGAAGTCGCCGCGATAGCGGGTGCCGGCCAGCAGGGCGCCCATGTCGAGCGAATAGATGGTGGCGTCCTTGAGGACGTCGGGCACTTCGCCGTTGACGATCTTGCGGGCCAGACCTTCGGCGATGGCGGTCTTGCCGACGCCGGGGTCGCCGACCAACAGCGGGTTGTTCTTGGTGCGGCGGCACAGGATCTGGATCGAACGATCAACCTCGGCCTGGCGACCGATCAGCGGATCGACCTTGCCCTGGCGAGACTTCTCGTTGAGGTCGACGCAATAGGCCTCCAGCGCCTCGCCGCCCGACTTGACGGCCGAGGCGTCCTCGGCCTCCTCGGGCGAAGAACCCTTGGCGGGACGGGCCTCGGTGGCGCCGGCCTTCTTGGCGATGCCGTGGGCGATGAAATTGACCGCGTCGTAACGCGTCATGTCCTGCTCTTGCAGGAAGTAGGCGGCGTGGCTCTCGCGCTCGGAGAAGATGGCGACCAGCACGTTGGCGCCGGACACTTCCTCGCGGCCGGACGACTGGACGTGGATCACGGCGCGCTGAATCACGCGCTGGAAGCCTGCGGTCGGCTTGGCGTCCTCGCCGTCGGCCGTGGCCAAGGCGGCGAGATCGTTATCGACATACAGGGTCAGCGCCGCTTTCAACGCAGTCAGATCGACGTTGCAGGCCTGCATCACGCCGGTCGCATCGGGATCGTCGATCAGCGCGAGCAGCAAGTGCTCAAGCGTCGCATATTCGTGCCTGCGCGCATTGGCGTACCCCACCGCGCGGTGCAGGGTTTCTTCGAGAGGACGGGAAAATGAAGGCATCGGGAGGTTCCTCTCAGTCCTTTTCCATCGTGCATTGCAGAGGGTGCTGGTGTCGGCGCGCGGTCTCGATGACCTGCGCGACCTTGGTCTCGGCGACCTCGTAGGTGAAGACGCCGCAGACGCCCACGCCATGCTGATGCACATGCAGCATGATGCGGGTGGCCTCTTCGCGGCTCTTCTGGAAGAACCGCTCCAGCACATAGACGACGAATTCCATCGGCGAATAATCGTCGTTCAGGATCAGCACCCGATAGAGCGAGGGCTTCTGAAGCTTCGGCTTTGTTTCGGTGACGGTGGCGGTACCTTGACCGCCCCCGGTATCACCGGGCCTTTGTATGGGCATTCGTATTCCGTAATCGGGGAGTCGTCTTGTCTCCAACAGATAGGGAATGATGGCCTGAATTGAAGCGGCGTCCAGTCACGGATTGCGTGAAGAGCAAACGACGGATCCAAAACGTAAAAAAGCCCCGGAGCGAACTCCGGGGCCTTCTTGATACGTAGAGGACGCCGTGGTTAGCGGGCGGCCTGGAAGGTTTCGACCGAGGCGGTGACGCGCTCGTTGATCGGCTTGATGCTGTCCTTGACCGTAGCGGTGACGATCTCGTTCGTCTTGGTCAGTTCGGCGACATAACGCTCCATCGACTTCTTGGCCCATGCGGTTTGCAGCTCGAAGAACTCCTGCACCGAGCGGGCGGTCGACAGTTCCTTGGAGGCGGCGACGCCTTCTTCCCAGGACGACTTGGCGAAGCCGAGCGCCTGTTGCGACAGGGCCTCGGCGCCCTTCTGGGCGACGGTGGCCGACTCGACCATGGCGTCCAGGTTCTTCTTGCTGTGAGCGTTCAGTTCGGCCAGCGAGGCCGTCGATTTCTCGATGCCTTCACGGAAGGCCTGGGTGCCTGCAGCCTGCATGGTCTCGGCCTGAGCCTTGACCTTGGCACCGGCCGAAGCTGCGGCAGCGGTGACTTGATCGGCGGTCTTCTTCACGGTTTCGGTGGCGTCGGCCATGGTCGTCTCTCCGGTGATGTGGCCCGAGGGGACGGGCGCTGGGCGGAAATTTCAGGCGAGGATGGTCCTCGCAGGCCCTCCTTATGCTGCAAGTGCGAAGGTTTTTCAAGCTTATTGTGCAATGCAGCATATTATCGGCGATAACCTTGGTCGTCGGGTCAAATTCCCGTTGACGAGCGGTTAACCACCACGAAACCCGCGCTTCCTATGCTAGCTCTTTCTTCGTGACGGCCGGGGGGCCTGTCGCACCCTGTTCACCGAGGGGTTGTCCCGCCCATGATCGCTTTTCTCCGCCGTGGCCTGTTCGCCGTTCTCGCGCTTTCGCTGGTCTTGGGCGCGAACGTCAGGCCGATTGAGGCCCAGTCGCAGGAGAACAGCCGCTACGCCGCCATCGTCATCGACGCCGCCACTGGCGAGGTTCTGTTCGCGCGCAACGCCGACAGCCGCCGCTACCCCGCGTCCCTGACCAAGATGATGACCCTGTATCTGGCGTTCGAGGCCCTTTCTCAGGGCAAGGCGAACGTGAACGACGTCCTGACGATCTCGCCGCGCGCCGCCTCGCAGCCGCCGTCGAAACTGGGCCTCGCCGCCGGCCAGACCATCACCCTGGACAACGCCATGCGCGCCACGGCCGTGCGGTCCGCCAACGACATGGCCCTGGCCATCGGCGAACACATCGGCGGGTCGGAAGCCCGTTTCACCAATATGATGACCCTGAAGGCGGAACAGCTGGGCATGACCCAGACCCGCTATTTCACCGCCAACGGCCTGCCCGACGCGCGCCAGATCACTTCCGCGCGCGACCAGGCCATCCTGGCGCGCGCCCTCATGCGTGATTTCCCGCAGTATTACAGCTACTTCGGTCTGCACGACTGGGCCTACAACGGCCGCAACTATCGCAACACCAACGGCCTGCTGCCTACCGGGCGCGGCTATGACGGCATGAAGACCGGCTACACAAACGCCTCGGGCTACAACCTCGCCGCCTCGGCCGTGCGCGACGGACGCCGACTGATCACCATCGTGTTGGGCGGCCGTTCGACCGCCAGCCGCAACGCCCACGTCGCCGAACTGATGGACACCGGCTTCGAGGTCGAGCGCCGTCGCGCCCAGGGCGAGAGGATACAGATCGCCCAGACCTTCTTCGAACAGCGTGGCTTCGGCGTCGGCAGCGTGTCGGCCGACGCCCCGATCGCCTACGCCTCGGTCAATGACGACGAAGACGGCATCGGCGCCGAATCCACCGCCGTCGCCTATACGGCGGCCCCTCCGCCCGCCGCCCTGCCGACCCGCGTCGCCCCTGCCCCCTCGGAACGCGCGGCCAGCCAGCGCGCCGCCGCAACCGCACAGGCCATCGGCCAGGCCGCAGCCTCTTCTCCAAACGCCCGTACGCCCCATAATGTCACCGCCTCGCTGAACGGCGCACCATCGAGCGCGGCCGTGGCGCCCTCGACCACGCCGCGCCGTGCGACCCCGCCCCCAGCGCGAGAGCCAGCCCGCGCCGCCGCCCGCACTCCCGCCGGACGCTGGGCCGTTCAGGTCGGCGCCTTCCGCGACGAGAAGGTGGCCAGCGACTGGCTGACCGAATTGAACCGCCGTTTCCGCACCCAGTTCGCCAGCGCCGAACGCAACGTCCAGACCGCCGGCGATTGGTATCGTTCGCGCTTCGTCGGCCTGACGGAGACAGGGGCCAAGACTGCGTGCGAGGCCCTGGCCGAACGTCGCGTCACCTGCATGGTCATCGCCCCGAACTGAGCACCTCCATTGCGAGAATAAATGTTCTTGCTTTGTTCCAGATGATGTCGCATCGTCCTTCCCATGGAAACCGCCAAGGGAAGAGGGGCGCGTTCGAATGCGACCGGCCGCTACGAGCCTGAACAGCATCAGTCGTTCGACGACGGCTGGACGCGCGACGACGCCGAGGCCGCGCCGCTGCGCACCACCCTCACCCCGGAGCATGCCCGCACCGTCATCGCCCGGAACGACAGCCCGGACATCGGATTCGACCGCTCCATCAACCCGTACAAAGGTTGCGAACATGGCTGCATCTACTGTTACGCCCGTCCGTCCCATGCCTGGATGGGCCTATCCCCGGGCCTGGATTTCGAGAGCCGGATCTTCTTCAAGCCCCAGGCCGCAAGTCTGCTGGAACAGGCGTTCCTCGCCCCCCGATACCGGTGCAAGCGCATCCACATAGGCGGCAACACCGACCCCTATCAGCCGGTGGAGCGGGATCTGAAATCCACACGCTCGATCCTGGAGGTCATGCAACGATTCAGCCACCCGTTCAGCATCATCACCAAGTCGGTGCTGATCGGGCGCGACGCTGACATCCTGGGGCCGATGGGCAAGGCGGGGCTGGCCTCGGCCTTTGTCTCCATCACGACGCTGGATCGGGGTCTGGCCCGCGCGATGGAGCCCCGCGCCTCGACCCCGGCCAAACGGCTGGAGGCCATCAGCCGCCTGGTAGACGCGGGCTGTCCCGTCGGCGTCGGCTTCGCGCCCGTCATCCCCGGCCTGAACGATCACGAACTAGAATCCATCCTCGAAGCCGCCGCCAAGGCCGGGGCGACGCGGGTCATGTATGTCACCCTGCGTCTTCCGCTGGAGATCAAGGACCTGTTTCGCGAGTGGCTGGCCGACGCCCGACCGGACCGCGCGGCGCGTGTCATGTCTCTGATCCGCCAGACGCGCGGCGGCAAGGACTACGACGCCGACTGGTCGCAGCGCATGAAGGGCACCGGCCCGGTGGCCGAACTGATCGCGGCGCGGTTCAAGGCCGCCGTCAAACGCTACGGCCTCGACACGCCGCACCGCCTGCTGGACGAAACCCAGTTCCGCGTCCCCGCCGACGCCCGACCGCAGATGGATCTTTTCGACCTGCCCCTCGACAAGATTGCCTGAACCTACACCTTCAGGTTAGCGTCGCGCATCCTTGGGGGATTTCATGATCAAGCGTCTGTCGGCGGCCGTCGCCGCCCTGTGCCTGTCCAGCGTCTTGGCCGGCGGCATGACCGTCAGCGTGCCGGAGGGACAGTTCTTCTATCCCGACGCCCGCGTGACGGCCGAGAAGATTGTACTCACGCCCGGTCCCGCCATTCCCGGTGCCGAGGTCCTTTCCCTGCCCTATTCCGGGGGCGCTGTCGCCGCCACGCGGGTGCGGACGGGAAGGTCCGACGCGCCGCTGATCCTTTACTGCGGCGGCAATCTCTTCCGGCGCGACGTCAACGGCGCGCAGGTGGCGACTGAACTCGCGTCGTTCGGCGATGTGTTGATGTTCGACTATCCCGGCTCGGGCGACACGCCCGGAAAGGCGAGCTTCGCGACCTACAGGTCGGCAGGCGAGGTCATGGCGGCGACCGCCCGTGCCCAAGCCGACGCCGAGGGCCGTAAACTGATCGCCTGGGGGCATTCTCTGGGCGGCCCGATCTGCGCTGAAGCCGCGCGCGTCATACGCGCCGACTCCCTTGTGCTTGAGGCGACGACGCCCACCGCCCGCGACGCCGTGAACGAGATGATCGGCCTGTGGCGGCCTCTGGTCCGTGTCCAGTTGGCCGATGCCTTGGCGACCGTGGACGTGCCGGCGACGTTGGACGGCTATCTGGGCACGGTCGTGGTGCTGGAAGCCGGTCGCGACGAGACCCTGCCGCCAGCGCTCAGCCGAAAACTGGCTCAGAATCTTGAGACGCGCGGCGTCGATGTCGAGCGTCTGGTTTTTCCTCGCGCGGACCATGGCGACATCCCGGCGCAGCCGGACTTCGTCGCCCGCGTCGCCGTAGCGCTGAGTTAGTCGTCCGCCGCAGACGGATCGATGGCGCGGGTGACCAGGTCGCGCCAGGTCGGGTCGGTATCGTCGACCAGATCGACATCCTCCATCAGGGCCACCGCCCCCTCGCCGTCCGGCAGGATCAGGCCCAGGATCTCCATCTCCTCGCCGTCAGGGCCGAGATGGCTTTCGGCCTGGACGGCCACCGCCGCCTGCTCGCCGTCCTCCTCCCACCAGATCACGGGTTGGGGCAGGTCCATGACGATCGGTCGGGGATCGTCCGTCTCGGCCAGGGCGAAAACGGCCCGGCGCGCCTGGACGTCGTCCAGTGTGGCGACCGCGCCGACGAACGGCTTCAGCCGCGTCCAGTCCTCGGCGTCGAAACCGCCGCCGTCTTCGTCGTTCTGATCGTCCATGGTCATCGCCTGAACACCCCCACCAGTTCGACATGCGACGACCACAGGAACTGGTCGATCGGCGTGACAGTCTCCAGCCGGAAGCCGGCGTCGATCAGGACGCGGGCGTCGCGCGCGAAGGTCTGAGGGTTGCACGACACCCCGACCACGACGGAGGCCTTCGTATCCGCGATCTGGGCCGTCTGGTCGATGGCCCCGGCGCGCGGCGGGTCGAACACAATGGCGTCGCACCCTTTGAGATCATACGGATTGAGCGGTCGGCGGAACAGGTCGCGCGCCTCGGCGGTGATGGCCTTCAAGCCCTTGGCCGAACCGACGGCGGCCTTCAGCGCGTCGATGCCTGGCTTGGAGGCGTCCGCCGCGATCACGGGCGCCACGGTCGCCAAAGGGAAGGTGAAGGCGCCCGCACCGCAGAACAGGTCGGCGATCTTCTTGGCCCCCTTCACCGCCGCTACCGCGCGCGAGGTCATTGCGTCTTCCGCCTGGGGGACGGCCTGCAGAAAACCGCCGGCCGGCAGGGAGACCGTCGTCGGGCCGAACGCCACCTTTGGCTGGCGCGCCATGACCAGAGTGTCGCCCGCCAGGCTGAGCCGCGCCAGATCGGCCCGATGCGCCGCTTGGATAGCCTTCCACTGAGCGTCGGCCGACAGCCCGCCGCCCGAGCGCCGCTCGACCCCCGTCACATCGACGTCCAGCCCCGACAGGGTCCAGGTGACATGCAGGGTCGGCGCGGATTTGGGATGTTCGAAAAAGGCCGCAGCCAACTCGGCCAGCGCCGGAATGGCCGCCACGATCCGGGGATCGGCGACGGGACAGGCCCGCACCTCGACCAGCCGCCACGAGCGCCGCGCCTTGAACCCCAGCACCACGCGCCCATCCTGGGTTCGCCGGGCATGCAGGGCGACGCGGCGACGGCTTCCAGGCGGCGTCGCCACCGTCGCCTCGATCTCGGTTTCGATACTCTCGCGCGCCAGCGTCAGTCGCACCTGCTCGCGTTTCCAGTCTAGATAGGGCCCATCGGCCCAGTGCTGAAGCGAACACCCGCCGCAGTCGCCATATTGCGGCGACACCGGTGCGATCCGGTCGGGGCTAGGGGTGACGATCTCGACCTGCTCCAGCCGGCCGTCCACGACCACGCCGCGCACCGTTTCGCCGGGCAGGGTCAGGCCGGCGAAGACCGGCCCCGACGGCGTTTGGGCGACGCCGTCGCCTTGGCCGCCGACGCGGTCGATCGTGAAGATGTCCATCGGCGGGCTTCTAGCCGTGCGTACCCCGCCGCTCAACCCACGCGGCGGTTTGCGGACCGTCATCGCGGGCGCGGCGAACATGAACGAATATGAACGAACCGATCAATTGCCGTTCAGCTTCGCGGTCGTAAATCTCCCTGCAACGAGACACGAGGCTTTGCCGTTAACGATTGACGGAAACCGTTCGTCCTCAGAGGTTTGGAAAATGCGTCTCACCAGAACATCGCTCGCCGCCGTCGCCGCCTTGGCGCTCGGCGTCACCGCCGCCCCGCTCACGGCGTCGGCGCAAGTCTATTACGGCAACGGCTACAGCCAGAACTACGGCACCGGCTCCTATGCGCCGTCCTACAACTACGGGCGCGGCTATCAGCAATCCTACGACCCCTGCTCGCGTGAACGCCAGGGTCGTACCGGCGCCGGCGCAGTGATCGGCGGCGGTGCGGGCGCGGTCATCGGCTCGCAACTGGCCGCGCGTGGTCGCCGCACCGAAGGCAGCATCCTGGGCGGTGTGCTCGGCGCCGTGGTCGGGTCGCAGGTCGGCCGATCCAGTTCGGACGCCTGCCGCAGCTACCAGAGCAGCTATGGCCAGAGCAGCTATGGGTCGAATGGCTACTACGCCCAGGGCTACAGCCAGCCCAGCTACTACGACGATCGCTACACCGGCGATCAGGGCTATCGTTACGAAGATCGTCGCGACGACTACGCCTACGACCGTGGCGGCTATTACGACGACCGCTCGCGTCCGGTCGAATCCTATCAGAATTCAGACGGATGCCGTCTGGCCGAAAGCCAGGTCCGTCTGCCCGATGGTCGCACGGACACCCGCTATGTCCGTACCTGCCCCGACCAGTACGGCCGCTATCGCGTCGTCGATTAATTTTCAGCCCCCCTGTCGATCGACGACGTGACGGGAGCCGCCGGAGGACCAGTCCTCCGGCGGTTTCTCTTTATTGTTGGGCTATCGCGCTTCGCGCTACTTGCCGGCTGTTGAGGGGTTGTCGGCCTTCGCGCGACTTGACGTCTAGCCCGGCTTCTTGGCCCACAACAGGAACTCGACATTGCCGTCGCCGCCGGTGATGGGGCTCTCGGTCGTCGCCTGCACGGCCCAGCCCATCGCCTCCAGCCAGTCCCGCACACGTTCGACGGCGGCGGCGTGAGCGGCGGGATCCTTGACCACCCCCTTCTTGCCGCTGCCGGGACCGTTGGCCTCGAACTGCGGCTTGACCAGCGTCACCAGATCCGCCCCCGGCGCAGCCAAATCCAGAGCGGCGGGCAGAACCTTGATCAGGCTGATGAAGCTGGCGTCGCACACGATCAGCGACGGCCGCTCCGGGATCAGATCGGGCGTCAGGTCGCGCGCGTCAGTCCGCTCCAGGCTGACCACACGCGGATCGGCCG
Organism: Brevundimonas sp.; assembly: GCF_046295075.1. GTDB lineage: Bacteria > Pseudomonadota > Alphaproteobacteria > Caulobacterales > Caulobacteraceae > Brevundimonas. The sequence goes on from NZ_JBKBOC010000004.1 coordinate 76,912, forward strand.
CCACCCGCTCATGCATCTGGCCAAAGCCGACATCGACCGCGAACACCTTGGCCGCGCCCCGATCCAGACAGACCTCGGTGAAGCCGCCGGTCGAGGCGCCGACGTCCAGCACCACCCTGCCCTCGACCGCGACAGGCCACACGGTCAGGGCGTGATCCAGCTTCAACGCCCCCCGTCCGACCCAACGGTGGGCGGGCTGAGCCTGAAGTGTGGCATCGTCAGTGAACTGCTCCGAAGGCTTTCGCACGGCTACGCCGTTGGCGGCCACCAGCCCCGCCTCGATCGCCGCGCGCGCCTGCGAACGACTTTCGAACAGGCCACGCGCGACCAAAAGCTGATCGATCCGCGTCCTCACGCCCTTCTCCCCTCGGGGGAGAAGGTGGCTCGCGTAGCGAGACGGATGAGGGGGCTGCCACACTCCGACCGAACATCAACGAGGGGATCAGGCTGAACCAACCCCCTCATCCGGCCCTGCAGGCCACCTTCTCCCCCGAGGGGAGAAGGGCTCACAGTGACGCCAACCGCGTCAGCGCCGCCTGCAGCTTGACCTTGCCCGCCTCGGCCTCGGCCAGTTTGGCCCGCTGTTCATCCACGACTTCCGGCGCAGCCCGCGACACGAAATTGGGATTGCCCAGCTTCTTGTTCACATGGCCGATGTCGCTGTCGAAGACAGCGATTTCCTTCTCCAACCGCGCCCGTTCGGCGGTCAAATCGATGATGCCCGCCAGCGAAAGCGCGACCGTCGATCCGCCCGAAACGAAGGTCACGGCCCCCGTCGGCGCGGCGTCCGCCGATCCGACCTCGGACACTCGGCCCAGGGTCAGGATCAGGTCGCGATGGCGCGCGATCCGTTCGGCTGTCACGGCGTCCGGCGCGACGAAGGCGAGCGGCGGCTTGGCCGCCGGCGGCACGTTCATCTCGGCCCGCAGCCCCCGGATTTCGCCGACCAGATCGACCAGCCAGCCGATCTCGGCCTCGGCCGAGGCGTCGATGAAGTTGTCCGGCAGCACCGGCCATTCCGCGCCGATCAGCAGCCCCTCGCGCGCCGGTCCTTCCTTGCCCAGCTCGGCCCACAGCTCCTCGGTGATGAAGGGCATGACGGGGTGCAGCAGCTTCAGCGTCTGGTCCAGGGTCCAGGCCGTCATGGCCCGCGTCTCGGCCTTGGCCGCTTCATCGGCTCCGTTGAACACCGGCTTGGCCAGCTCCAGATACCAGTCGCAGAAGACGTTCCAGACGAACCGGTACAGCGCCCCCGCCGCATCATCGAACCGGCCGCCCTCGATGGCCTCGGACACGGCGCGCTCGGCCTTGGTCAGTTCGCCGCGGATCCAGCGGTTGATCGTCTGCTCGACAGTGGCGGGATCGAAGCCCTCGACGCGGCGCGCCTCGTTCATCTGGCTGAAGCGAGCGGCGTTCCACAGCTTGGTGCCGAAGTTGCGGTATCCCTCGATCCGCTGTTTCGACAGCTTGATGTCGCGCGTGCCCGACAGGATGGCCATGGTGAAGCGCAGCGGATCGGCGCCCAGTTCGTCGATGATGCCCAGGGGATCGATGACGTTCCCCTTGGACTTGCTCATCTTCTGGCCCTTCTCGTCGCGGACCAGGCCATTGATGATGACCCGCTTGAACGGGACCTCGCCCATGAAATGCTGGCCCATCATCATCATCCGGGCCACCCAGAAGAAGATGATGTCCGCCGCCGTGACCAGGTCGCTGGTCGGATAGAACCGCTCCAGATCCTCGGTCTTCTCGGGCCAGCCCATGGTCGAGAACGGCCACAGAGCCGAGCTGAACCAGGTGTCCAGCACGTCCTCGTCCTGGGTCAGGGCGACCTCGGAATTATAGTCCGCCATCGCCAGTTCGCGAGCGTCTTCTTCCGTCTCGGCGACATAGATTTCGCCGCTCGGCCCGTACCAGGCCGGGATGCGGTGCCCCCACCACAGCTGGCGGCTGATGCACCAGGGCTCGATGTTCCTCAGCCATTCGAAATAGATCTTCTCGTACGACTTTGGTTCGAACACCGTGTCGCCCTGTTCCACCGCCTTCAGCGCGGGCTGGGCCAGGACCTTGGCGTCAACGTACCACTGGTCCGTCAGCCACGGTTCGATGACGACGCCGGAACGGTCGCCGTGCGGCACGACGTGCTTGGTCTTCTCGATTTCGCGCAGCCATCCCTCTTCCTCGGCGCGAGCCACGATAGCCTTGCGCGCAGCGAAGCGGTCGAGCCCGACGTAGTCGGACGGCAGGTCCGGCGTATCGACATCAGTAATGCGGCCGAAGGCGTCGAGGATGTTCAACGACGGCAGGCCGGCGCGCTTCCCGACGCCGAAGTCGTTGAAGTCGTGCGCCGGCGTGATCTTCACCGCGCCCGAACCCTTGGTCGGATCGGCATAGTCGTCGGCGACGATGGGGATGCGACGCCCCACGATGGGCAGGGTCACGAATTTGCCGACCAGCCCCTGGTAACGCTCATCTTCCGGATGCACCGCCACCCCGGTGTCGCCCAGCATCGTCTCGGGCCGTGTCGTGGCGACAACGATGAAGTCGCGCGTCTCCCATTCCGTCGCCTTGCCGTTCTCGTCGAAGGCGACGGGGTGTTCGTAGGTGACGCCGTCAGCCAGCGGATAGGCGAAATGCCAATAGGCGCCGTCCACCTCGCGCTGTTCGACCTCCAGGTCCGAGATGGCGGTCTGGAAATGCGGGTCCCAGTTCACCAGCCGCTTGTCGCGATAGATCAGGCCTTCGTTGTGCAGTTGCACGAAGACCTTGCGCACGGCCGCGTTCAGCCCCTCGTCCAGGGTGAAGCGCTCGCGCGACCAGTCGCACGAGGCCCCCAGGCGACGCAGTTGCTGGACGATGGCGCCGCCGCTCTCGGCCTTCCATTCCCAGACCTTGTCGATGAAGGCGTCGCGGCCCATGTCGCGGCGGCCGACGTTGCCGGCGGCGGCCAGCTGACGCTCGACCACCATCTGGGTGGCGATGCCGGCGTGATCCGTGCCCGGCAGCCACAGCACCGCCTTGCCCTTCATCCGGTGATAGCGGGCCAGGATGTCCTGCAGCGTGTTGTTCAGCGCATGGCCCACGTGCAGGCTGCCGGTCACGTTCGGCGGCGGAATGACGATCGAATAGGCGTCTGCCGCGCCGTCGGTCGCGGCGGCGGCGCGCGGCGCGAAGAGACCGCTTTCTTCCCATTGGGCGTACAGACGGGGCTCGGCGGCCTGGGGTTCGAAGGTCTTCTCAAACATGGGACTTCTTTGATCGTTGTCGTGCGGCGCAAGCGGCGCGGCCGCACGGGGCCTCGAATGACAAAGGGCGGCCCCAGCAGGAGCCGCCCTTCGATTAGTCTGCGGTGAAGCGAAGGGCTAGGCGCTGCGCGCGATGCGTTCGACTTCCTTTTGTACGGCCGCCTGGACGATGCCGGGCAAATTGTTGTCCAGCCAGTCCTTCAGCATGGGGCGCAGCATCTCGGCGACCATGGCCTCGACGGTGTTCCCGCTGACGAAAGGCATGTCGCCCGAGGACGATTGCGTCGGCTCAGGCTTCTTGAAAGAGGCGGCCAGGCCGGCGAAGGCCGAGGCGGCGCTGGCGGCGGCGCTGTCGCCGACCAGGGTGTCATAGGAGGGCGCAGGCTCGGGCGCCGATTCGGCATAGACCGGGGCGGGTTCCGGCTCGGGCTGATAGGGCTCGGGCGTGTGTTCGACAACGTCCAGGTCGCCGATGGTTTCGGTGGGAGCCTCATAACGGTCGGTCAGTTCCAGCACGTCGTCCTCGACGGCGGCGGGTTCCGGCGTCGGCTCGACCGGTGCGGCGAAGATGGTCTCGGCCGCAAGCGGCTCGGGCACAGGCTCAGGCGTGGCTTCAGGCGCAGCTGCTGCAGGCGTCTCGGCCGGAGCGTCATCTTCGGAGATGATCCGGCGAATCGACGCCAGAATCTCTTCCATGGTCGGTTCCTGGGCGGACTGATCGGTCATGGCGCAACCTTGGGCGAGGCCTGGGAAGAAGTTGGCTTACGGACTAAGCCGCACGCCGCGAAAGGGTCAGGCGCCGCACGACGGATCGTTCGGCGCCTATGCCTTGTCGTCGCATCTTCGCCCGTTGGAATCAACGGGCGGTTTCGGTCCGTATTCGGCGACCGTCAGTTCTGCGGCGCGGTGCGGACGACCTCGCCTTTCAACTGCGTGTCGATCGGCGCATCGGCGGCGTCAGCGGCGGCGACGATCGGCGGCGAGGCCACGCGGTCCAGCGTCTCGATCACGCCATCCCACGGCAGACCGCCGCGTCCCTTGACCTGATCGTAGTTGGTCGCGGGATCATAGGCGTCGATGGAGGGGTTCAGCGCAGGGCCTTCCAGCTGACCCATGGCGGCCAGCAGCGAGGCGCGGGCCACATATTCGGCGGCGCGCGCGCTGGCCACCAGGGTCTGCGAGTTCCGCAGGGCCAGTTCCTGGTTCAGCACGTCCAGCGTGGTGCGCAGACCGACCTGGGCCTCCTGACGCACGCCCTCGGCGGCGACCGAGGCGGCGCGAACCGCTTCGCTGCCTGCCGACACCGTGGCGCGGGTGGACAGGACCTGGGCATAGGCCGAGCTGACGTCCTGCAAGACGGTGCGGCGCTCGCCTTCGATGGAAATCTGAGCCGCATTGGCGCGCTCCAGCGCCTGGGCGACGCGCGAACGGTTCAGACCGCCCGTGAACAGCGGCACCGACAGGGTAGCGCCGGCTGTGAAGCTGCGACGGTCGGCCAGTTCACCCAGATCGCCCAGATCGTTGGTCGAACCGCCATACGAAGCGGTGGCGCGAACCGACGGCAGATATTCCGAGCGGGCGGCGGCGACGGCCGCCTCTGCGCCTTGCAGCGTATAGGTGGCGGCCAGCACGCCGGGATTCCGCTGAAGGGCAGTCTCGATGGCGACGTCGAAGTCGCTGGGCACGGCCGGCAGGGCCGGCGCGGCTTCCAGATCGCTAGGCGACTGGCCCACGACGGCGGCATAGGCGGCGCGCGAGGTGGACAGCTGGGCCTGGGCGTTGGCCAGATCTGCTTCCGACTGCGCCTGCGACGCCTCGGCCTGGGCGACGTCGGTGCGGGTGATCTCGCCGACCTCGAAACGGGCGCTGGTCTCTTCTAGCTGGCGCTGCAGGACAGTCAGGTTTTCCTGGCGGATGCGCAGGATTTCCATGTCGCGGGTCACGTTCACATAGGCCTGGATGACCGACAGCATGACCGACTGTTCGATCTCGCGCAGGTTCTCGCGACCGGCCAAGACGCTGGCGCGGGCCTGGTCGATGGCGCGCGAGGTGCGGCCGGCGGTCCAGATGTTCTGGCTAAGGCTGACGCCCACATTCGCGCCGTCGGTTTCCGACGAGGACGACGAGACCTGGGTGTCCGGCACGCCGTCGTCGTTCGTGTCCACGAACTGAGTCACGGTGGGGAAGTCGCTGCGGGTATAGTCCACGCCCGCCGAGGCGCTGAGGGTCGGGCGCAGGCCGGAGCGGGCCTGGACCACCGTCTCATCCAGCGCGCGCTGGGTGGCGCGCTGGGCCAGCAGGTTGGGATTGGTCCGATAGGCCAAGGCGATCGCGTCCTGCAGGGTCTCCGCCCAGGCAGGCGCACCCAATCCGGTCATCACGGCGACCACTGCGGCGGAAGCCAGCACACGCGAGCGTTTCAACATTGTCCGTCCTTGCCTGACGCCCCGAGGAACGCCCGAATGTTTTCTCAAGCGTAACTGCGGCCTGACTGAACCACACGCCAGTTAAGTTTTCTTCACGGTTGCGAACGGCATTTCCGTCGCAACCGCGCGTTTCTTGTTTCTTACAGCGCGAAAGTGGGGGCCGGCGTCAGCTCGGCAAGAACCGACGGCGACGAATCGAACAGTTCGCGGCGCGACAGCCCTTCGCGCGTCTGCACATACAGAGCGGCCTTGCCGATGGCCCCGCGACGCTCGACCACCACGATACGACCGCCGGGACGCAGGGCCGCGCCCCACGATTCGGGCAGGCTTTGCACGCCGCCTTCGGAAATGATCAGGTCCCAGCCTTCACCGGCCGGTTGGGCCAGCGGCGCGACCACCGTCGTCACGCCCTCGGCCGCCAGGGTCTCGCCGACAACGGCGAATACGGCGTCGTCCGATTCCTGAGCGGTGACCGTCACGCCCATGCGCGCCAGCACAGCGGCGGCGTAGGGGGCGGCGATGGCCAGCGCCTTCTCGCCTGCCCGCGCATCGGCGGCCTGCAGCAGTTTGGCGACATCGCGGGCGGGCATCAGGCGACGCTCGCCGGCGATGACGACCGATTCTTCGGAATAGGCGGCGAAGGCGCGGTCTGGCGCGCAGAACTTTTCACGCGGCACGGCCATCATGGCCAGGTGAATGGCGCGATCGGTCACGTCGTTCACCCGCACCTGCGAGTCGACCATAGCCTTGCGCTCTGCGGTGAAATCCATCTGTAGGGCAGCCTTCAACGATAATCCGGGAGGAAAACTCGCGCGCTTATAGGTCCGTGCGTTGCAGCGGACAATCCGATCTGATAGCGAACGCCCCTCGCGATGACCGCCCCCGAGAAATTGGGGACCAAAAGCGGCCTGATGGCGGAGTGGTGACGCAGAGGACTGCAAATCCTTGCACCCGGGTTCGATTCCCGGTCAGGCCTCCATCGCGATGACACGGACGAAGGCCGCCCCCCGGGGCGGCCTTCGCGTTTTCAGCCCCGCGCCAGCGCCGTCGTCGTCAGATGATGCAGGGCCACCGCGCTGGTGGCGGCGACGTTCAGCGAATCGAATCCGCCCGCCATGGCGATGCCGATGGGCCGGCAGCGCTGGATCAGCTCTCGCGGCAGACCCGGCCCCTCCGACCCCAGAACCAGGGCGACGGGCCCCGACCGCCGATAATCCGATAGGCGATCGTTCGCCGACGGCGTCAGGGCCAGCACCTCGACGCCTGCCTGTTGCAGCGCGTCCACGATGACCTCGGCTTCGGCGACAGCGAACGGCGTGCGCAGCACAGCCCCGACCGAGACGCGAATGGCCTTGCGATAGAAGGGATCGCAGCAGGTCGCATCCAGCAACACGGCCTTGGCCCCGAAGGCGGCGGCGTTCCTGAACAGACCGCCCATATTGTCGTGATTGCCGATGCCGCTGGCGACGACGAACACATCCTGAGGCCTCACACCCGCCAGCAGTTCAGCCAGCGACGGAGGCGCAGGTTTTTCGCCCAGGGCCAATATGCCCCGGTGCAGCTCGAATCCGGCGATTCGGTCCAGCACAGGCTGTCGCGCCACATAGACGGGCGTCGCAGGCGGCAGGGCCTGGATCACATCCGTCAGGGCCGCCACCCTCTTCTCGGCCAGCAGCAGCGACAGGGGCCGACAGCGCGACGCCGCCGACGCCAGCCCACGCACCACCACCTCCCCCTCGGCGATGAACAGGCCCTGGCGGCCCGTCAGATCGCGTTCGCGGATGTCTCGATAGGCCGCAACACGCGGGTCTTCGGGATCGTCGATAATTATCGGGTCGATTTGCTCAATTTCCCATTGCAAGATCAGAACAGGCGCTGCTATAGGCCCGCCTCCCGAGCATGTTCCGCGGTAGCTCAGTGGTAGAGCAGCCGACTGTTAATCGGCTGGTCGTAGGTTCGAATCCTACCCGCGGAGCCACTCGGGAGTAAAGGCTGCTGTTCTTACAGGCCTTTGACCTAACCCACTCCCCGACAAAGCAATATTCGCCAGGCATAGCCCTCCGGGCTGCTTGCCGTCGCCCGATCGCACAGCCGCCTTCGAACGTCGGCGCGCCGTGGGGACGCTTTGACGCGCCGCTTTCCAGTTCGTAGGTGAAAGGCGATCAGAACCTTGCCGAACCTTGAGCGTTCGGCCAGGCCCCTCACGAGACTTCGGAGAGACGCGCCGCCGTAATGTCCATCAGCTTCCTCCTCGTCGTCATTCTCGTCCTGCCCTTCCTCGGCGCCATCGTCGCGTCCGGCCTGCCGCGTCATGCACGGACGTCTGCGGCCATACTGTCCTGGGTCGTGGCCTTGGTCAGCCTGGGGTGTCTGGCGGCGCTGTGGCCGATGTTCCAGGACGGGGAGACGCTGCGCTACGAGATTCCCTGGCTGCCGTCGCTGGGCGTCAATCTGGTGCTGCGGCTGGACGGGCTGTCGTGGCTGTTCAGCGCCCTGATCCTGGGGATCGGCGCCTTGGTGGTGCTTTACGCCCGCTATTACATGTCGCCGAAGGATCCGGTGCCGCGCTTCTTCTCCTTCCTGCTGGCCTTCATGGGCGCGATGCAGGGGGTGGTGCTGTCGGGCAACCTGATCCAGCTGGTGGTTTTCTGGGAACTGACCAGCCTCTTCTCCTTCCTGCTGATCGGCTATTGGCATCAGAATTCGGCCGCGCGAGAGGGTTCGCGCATGGCTCTGACGGTCACGGCGACAGGCGGGATCGCCCTTTTGGTCAGCATGATCCTGATCGGGCGGATCGTCGGCAGCTACGATCTGGACGTCGTCCTGGCCTCGCGAGAGGCGATCCAGGAGAGCCCTCTCTATCTGCCGGCCCTGATCCTGCTGCTTCTGGGCGCCATGACCAAGAGCGCCCAGTTCCCGTTCCACTTCTGGCTGCCGCGCGCCATGGCCGCGCCGACGCCGGTCAGCGCCTATCTGCATTCCGCGACCATGGTGAAGGCGGGCATCTTCCTGCTGATCCGGTTCTGGCCGGTCTTTGCAGGGACGGAGAGCTGGTATCTGATCGTCGGCGGCATGGGTCTGGCGACCCTGTTGCTGGGCGCTTGGTGCGCCATCTTCCAGCATGATCTGAAGGGCCTGCTGGCCTATTCGACCATCAGCCACCTGGGCCTGATCGTCCTGCTTCTGGGGCTGGGAAGCCCGCTGGGCTGTATCGCCGCCATCTTCCACACGGTGAACCACGCCACCTTCAAGGCCTCGCTGTTCATGGCCGCCGGCATCATCGACCATGAGGCTGGTACCCGCGACATGCGCAAACTCAGCGGCCTGTTCCGCTTCATGCCCTTCACCGCGACCCTGGCCATGGTGGCGGCGGCGGCCATGGCGGGCGTGCCGTTGCTGAACGGTTTCCTGTCCAAGGAAATGTTCCTGGCCGAGGCGGTGGCCAGCGTGCACACCCACGGACTGAACCTGCTCCTGCCCGCCCTGGCGACCTTGGCCAGCGCCTTCAGCGTCCTCTATTCGCTGCGCTTTATCCATACGACCTTCTTCGGCCCGCCGCCGACCAAGCTGGACCGCGTGCCGCACGAGCCGGTCGCCTGGATGCGGCGTCCGGTTGAGGTGCTGGTGGCCCTGTGTCTGGTCGTCGGCATCTTCCCGGCCGTGACGGTGGGTCCGTTCCTGAAGAGCGCCGCTGTCTCGGTGCTGGGCTTCGACCTGCCCTATTACAGCCTGGCCCTGTGGCACGGGTTCAACCTGCCGCTGGTGCTAAGCCTCATCGCCCTGGCCGGGGGCGTGGGCCTGTATGTCGTTTTCGGCAAACGCATCAACGCCAATCCGCGCGGCGGCCCCTGGGGCTGGAAGCGGCTGAACGGCGGCTGGTTGTTCGAACGGGCGATGACCGGCCTGTTCAAGGGTTCAGAAGCCCTGGTCCGCCTGTTCGGCGCGACGCGACAACAGCCGCAGTTGCGCGCCATCGTCCTGGTCGCACTGCTGGCGGGCGGTCTGGCCGCAGTCGGCGCGGGCCTGGTCATCAGGCCGATCATGCCGACGCCGACCCTGGCGAACTGGGCCTTTGCGGGCCTGTGGCTGGTCGGCGCCAGTTGCGCGGTCGCGGCGGCCTGGCAGGCGAAGTATCACCGGCTGGCGGCCGTGGTGCTGATGGGCGGGGCGGGGCTGGCCAGTTGCCTGTCCTTCGTCTGGCTGTCGGCGCCGGACCTGGCCGTGACCCAGTTGCTGGTCGAGGTGGTGACCACCGTCCTTCTGCTGCTGGGCCTGCGCTGGTTGCCGAAACGGCTGGAGACCATCCGGCTGCCCCAGGCCATGGAGCGGCGTTCGCGTCGTCGCCGCCGCATCGACGTAATCATCGCCGCAGCCGTCGGCACGGCCTTAGCCGCCATCTCCTACGCGGTGATGACGCGGCCGTCGGTCGAGGGGATTTCGCGCTTCTTCGTTGAGCACGCCTACAAGGACGCGGGCGGTCGCAACATCGTCAACGTCATCCTGGTCGACTTCCGCGCCTTCGACACCTTCGGCGAGATCACAGTCCTGGGAATCGTCGGCCTGACGATCTTCGCCCTGCTGCGCCGGTTCCGCCCAGCGGACGACACCCTGCCGGATCCCAGTCAGCAGAAGGCCCAGAACGCCTCCGACCGCGATCACGACACCCGCTCGGAAGGCGACACCCTGAAGGAGACCATGCTGATCCCGCGCGTGGTCATGCGCTGGATCTTCCCCTTCATCATCCTGCTGGCCGTGCACCTGTTCCTGCGCGGGCATGACCTGCCGGGCGGCGGATTTGCAGCCGGCGTAACCCTGTCGATCGCCTTCATCCTGCAATACATGGCCTCGGGTGCCCGCTGGGTCGAGGAGCGGCTGGCCATCCGGCCCATCTTCTGGATCGGCGCCGGCCTGGTGATGGCCGCGCTCAGTGGGATCGGGTCGTGGCTGTTCGGCTATCCCTTCCTGACATCCTGGTTCCAGTATGCGGACCTGCCGATCCTGGGCCGCGTGCCCCTGGCCAGCGCCGTGTTGTTCGACCTAGGCGTGGTGGTCCTGGTCGTCGGTGCGACGGTCCTGACCCTGGTCGCCCTGGCGCACCAGTCGCTGCGCAAGCCCAAGCAAAGAGACGCCGGGGAAGGAGAGCAGTCATGATGGAACTGGTTCTCGCCCTCGCCATCGGTGTGCTGTCGGCCTCGGGCGTGTGGCTGTTGCTGCGGCCTCGCACCTTCCAGGTGATCATGGGGCTGTCGCTGCTGTCCTATGCGGTCAACATCTTCATCTTCGCCATGGGGCGGCTGAAATCGGGCGCCCCGCCGGTTCTGAAGGGCGATGTGTTCGATCCCGCCCGCTACACCGACCCCACGCCCCAGGCCCTGGTGCTGACGGCCATCGTCATCAGTTTCGCCCTGACGGCGCTTTTCCTTGTGGTCATCCTGACCGCGCGCGGCATCACCGGCAGCGACCATGTCGACGGCAAGGAGCCCGACGCATGACCGACTGGCATTCCCACCTGATCATCGGCCCCATCGTCCTGCCGATGATCATCGCCTCGGCCATGCTGATGGCGAACGAGCGACGCCGCATCCTGAAGGCCTCGCTCAGCCTGGCGGCCATGGCGGCCATTCTGGTCATGGCCCTGATCCTGCTGCACGAAAGCGCCAATGGCGCGGTGGGCGGCGGCGACACCGCACGCGTCTATCGCCTGGGATCATGGGCCGCGCCCTACGGCGTCGTCCTCGTCGCCGACCGTCTGTCGACGATGATGGTGGCGCTGACCAGCGTCCTGGGCGGCTGCGCCCTGATCTTCGCTCTGGCGCGCTGGGACCGCGCCGGGCCGCGTTTCCATGCCCTGTTCCTGCTGCTGATCATGGGCGTCAACGGCGCCTTGTTGACCGGCGACCTGTTCAACCTGTTCGTCTTCTTCGAAGTGATGCTGGCCGCCTCCTACGGCCTGGCCCTGCACGGCTCGGGCGAGGCCAGGGTGCGGGCGGGCGTTATCTATATCGCCGTCAACCTGACCGCCTCCCTGCTGTTCCTGATCGGGGTCAGCCTGATCTATGGGGTGACGGGCACCCTGAACATGGCCGATCTGGCGACGCGGGTTCCGGCCATCGCGGCGGATGACCTGGGCCTGTTCCACATCGGGGCGGCGGTGTTGGGCACGGCCTTCCTGGTCAAGTGCGCCATGTGGCCGGTCGGCTTCTGGCTGACCTCGACCTATTCGGCCGCCAGCGCCCCGGCGGCGGCGGTCTTCGCCATCCTGTCCAAGGTCGGGGTCTATGTGATCATCCGCCTCAGCCTGCTGCTGTTCGGCGCCGACGCAGGGGCGTCGGCCGGGTTCGGGCTCACCTGGCTGATGTTCGGCGGTCTGGCGACCATCGCATTCGGCACCTTCGGGCTGATCGCCTCGCGCGATCTGTCCCGCGCCGCAGGATTCGGAGTGATGGTCTCGTCGGGCACCGTGCTGGCGATCCTTGGCGTCGGCGACGCGGCGGCCCTCAGCGGCGCGCTCTTCTATCTGATCGGCTCGACCCTGGCCTGCGCCGCCCTGTTCCTGCTGGCCGAGATCCTGCAGCGCGGACGCGAGGCCGATGTCGGCGAGGCGCGCGCCGTCTTCGACGACGAATATCGCGATCCGTTCGACGATGAGGAACGCAATGAGCCCGGCCTGGTCATTCCTGCGGCCGTGGCGGCCCTGGGCGGGGCCTTCCTGATCTGCACCCTGATGGTGGCCGGGATGCCGCCCCTGGCGGGCTTCGTTGGCAAGCTGTCGATGATCAGCGCGTTGGTCGGCGTCGGCGGAGCGGCGGCCTGGACGCTGGTGGCCGTGCTTTCGGTGTCCAGCCTCGGGGCCCTGATCGGCCTGACCCGCCTGGGCGTCGGCGCCATCTGGACCCGCGACGAGGATGCGCCGGCGTTCGTCGTGGGCGCGGCCGAACTGACAGCGGTCGCCGCCCTGCTCGGCGCCTGCGTCTTCCTGGCCATCTTCGCCGGGTCCGCCCTGATCTACACCGACCATACGGCGGCCTGGCTGGCCGAGCCGCAGGGCTACATCCACGCCGTCCTGGGCGGAGGCGGCCGATGAGACGCATCCTGCCCTACCCCGTCCTGTCGCTGGGCCTGGTCGTCGCCTCGATCCTGCTCAGCGCCTCGGTCGCACCGCCGTCTCTGGTGCTCGCCCTGCTGCTGGCCTTGCTGGCGCCGATCATCATGCTGGCGCTGGGCGTGGATCGCGTGCGGCTGAAGGCGCCCAAGGCCATGGCGCGCCTCGCCCTCGACGTCGCCGGCGACATCGTGCGCTCCAACTGGGCGGTGTCGCAGATCATCCTGGGTCGTCGTCGCCACGAGCGGACGTCCGGCTTCATCCATATCCCGCTGGACCTGCGCGACCGATATGGACTGGCGGTCCTGGCCATCATCCTCACCTCGACGCCCGGCACCCTGTGGGTCGAATACGAGTCCGCGACCGGCCGGCTGCTGCTGCACGTGCTCGACCTGGTCGACGAAGAGACCTGGGTGCGCCTGATCAAGGACCGATACGAACGCCGGCTGATGGAGATTTTCGAATGACGGCGGCGGTGCTGACCTGGGGCCTGGGTCTGGCCCAGCTGATGCTGATCTGCGCCATGGCCCTGGCGGCGTGGCGGATCATCCACGGCCCGCGCGCCCAGGACCGCGTCCTGGGCATGGACACCCTCTATCTGAACGGCATGCTTCTGGTGGTGGTGTTCGGCATTCGCACCAACAGCCAGCTCTATTTCGAGGCCGCCCTGGTGATCGGCATGCTGGGCTTCGCCGCCACCGTGGCCCTGGCCAAGTTCCTGATGCGCGGCGAGGTGATTGAATGACCGAGGCTCAGATTCCCGCATGGGCCGCCTTCGTCGTCGTGGGTCTGGCTGTCGCCGGCTCGGCCCTGTCACTGCTGGGCGCGGTCGGCCTGATGCGATTGAAGACATTCTACGAGCGTGTCCACGCCCCGACCTTGGGGGCTACCCTGGGCATGGCGCTGATTCTGGGCGCATCGGTGGTGTGGTTCACGACAGTCGAGGGGCGCTTCATGCCGCGCGAAATCCTGATCGGCCTGTTCCTGACCGTCACCACGCCGGTCACCCTGATCCTTCTGGCCCGCGCCGCCCTGTTCCGCGACCGCACGGAAAAGGCGAAGGGCACGCCCGACAAGGGCTGATCTTCGATCAAAAAGAAGCCCGGCGGGGGGCGCCGGGCTGAAATAAGGTTCGGTGATGGTGTCCCTGAGGACGATCCTCTTAGTTAACCGAATTGGTTTCCAGGACGTTAACCGCCCCGATCCGGCAGCCACGCCGACTGGCGACCGTTCGGCGCCACGGGCCAGGTGATCCGCCAGCCCTGCCCCGCTCGCTCGATGACGAAACCCGTCGCACCGCCCGCGCCCGGATAGTCGACGCTCTTGCCGTTCACCGTGATCGTCGCTGCGCCTGACTGCCCGGTGACGGCGCGCCACCGCCCGCGCCCGATCGCCGTCGCCGTCACGCCGACGCTGTTGATGGTCACGACGGGCGCCGTGCTTGCCGCCTGACCCGACGCCATCAGCGTAGCGCCGTCCGAGTCCACGGCGTCCAGCCCGCCCGCGCCATCCAGACGAACGGTCGGCTGGCCTGCGGCGATCAGCGCCACAGGCCCCGCCCCGCCCTGGATGACCACCAATGTCTCTGGCGAGACTGCGGCGTCCTCGCCCACCTGCACCTCGGGCGTGAACCGCACATCGCCGTGCAGGGGCGGCAGCCGAAGCTCGAATCGGCCCGCCCCATCCGCGCTGGCGGCCACCGCAGCCGCACCCGGCGCACGCAGCACGACGCGCGCATTCGGACCCGCCGCCCCGCGCACGACCAGCACCCCGCCATCACGGGTCACGCCGTCGATCAGCGGCGGCCGGACCCAGGGCGAAGCTTCGTCCGCCCCTGTCGGCCCCGCCACGCCGCCTTGCGGGTCGGAACAGGCCGCCGCAGCCAGGACCGCGACACACGCGACGATCATCCGACGTTTCATCCTTCGCCTCTACGATATAGGACTGGCGACCCAGCGGCTTGAGCCTGTGTTAGCTTGAGCGCCGTCGGTTTGGCCATGGCCAGATCGGGTATTCGTTTTCTTCGAGGCTCCATGTCCCTGCCCCCCGTTTCGTTCCTGCCGTTCGACGGCTCCTCCGTCTGCCTGTTCTGCGGCGCCTCCGAAACCGCCGATCCTTCCTACACCGAGGCCGCCTACGCCTTCGGCAAGGCGACGGCCGAGGCCGGCTGGCGGCTGGTCTATGGCGGCGGCGGCGTGGGCCTGATGGGCGCATCGGCGCGCGGCGCACATGACGCGGGCGGCCGGGTCGTCGGCATCATGCCGGCCTTCCTCCGCAGCCGCGAACGCCTGTTCGACGAGGTCGAGACCGTCGTCGTCACCTCGATGCACGAGCGCAAACAGCTGATGTACGATCAGTCGGACGCCTTCGTGGTCGCTCCCGGCGGGATCGGCACCCTGGAAGAGGTCGTCGAGCTGCTGTCGTGGAAGCGGCTGGATCTGCACCACAAGCCGGTCGTCTTTTTAAACCTGAACGGCTTCTGGAACGGCTTCTTCGCCCTGATGAAGCACAGCGTCGAGGAAGGCATGACGCCGCCTTCGTTCCTCGACGCCTGGACCGTCGCCGACACCGTCGAAGAGGCGATGGCCCAGGTTCAGGCTGGCGGCGACATGCCGCAGTTGAAACATGATCAGCGGTAAGTGATCATCGCTAATATTCGCGCGACTACGTATTGACAGTTTTTATGGAAAACTGACATTGGGGCTCAGCGGCACGACGCCGTTCTTCATTTTGGAGTGTTTTCCATGCGCGCCCTGCTCATCGCCGCCGCCCTGTTCGTCGCCGCTCCGGCTGTCGCCCAGGCCCCCGCCGCCACAAGCCTGACCCTGGTCGACGCCGCCTCGGCGCCCGCTCGCGCCACCATCATCGACGGCGCGCGCTGGTCTTGCGAAGGCGCGACCTGCACCGCGTCGGGCGGCACGCCGCAACCTGCAACGCGCGCCTGCCGTCGCGTGGTTCAGAAGTTCGGTCCGGTGACCGCCTTCTCCTACAAGGGCGTGGAACTCAGCGCCGACGAACTGGCCGTCTGCAACGCCTGATCCTGGTCGAGGCGGCTTAGGCCGCCTCGCCTTTCAGACGCCGCTGGATGGTTTCGCGACCGATCAGCGGCGCCATGGCCGCCATATCCGGCCCATGCTGTTGCCCCGTCAGCGCCAGACGCAGCGGCATGAACAGGGCCTTGCCCTTGGCGCCCGTCTCGGCCTTGACGGCCGAGGTCCATGCCGACCAGGCGTTTTCGTCGATCACATCCGGCAGCAGGCGCAAGGCCGTCTCGATAAAGGCGGCATCCTCAATCACCGGCTGGACCGGCCCCTGAACGATCTTCGCCATTTCAGCGACATTGGCGAACTTAGTCAGGTTACCGCGCACCACAGACCAGAAGGCCTCGCCCAGGTCGGCGTCCATCGCCTGCAGCCGCGGCTGGGCCGTCGCATAGTCCATGACATGCAGAGCCTGGGCGTTCAGCCGATCAAGATCCGCTGTGTCGTAACGGGCCGGCGACCGGCCCATCTTGGAGAAGGCGAAGCTCTGGCCCAAGGCCTCGACCGAGGCGCCGACTTCCAGCGGATCGGACGTTCCGATCCGGCCCAGGTGGCTGGTGATGGCGATGGGCTCGTAGCCCTGGTCGCGCATGTCGCTGATCGACAGCGAGCCCAGACGTTTCGACAGGGCCGCGCCGTCGGCGCCGACGAGCAGCGGCATGTGCGCGAAGCCGGGGACCGAGGCCCCGAGCGCCTCGAATATCTCGATCTGGGCGCCGGTGTTGGTGACGTGATCTTCGCCCCGGATGATGTGGGTGATGGCCATGTCGATGTCGTCCACCACCGACGGCAGGGTGTAGAGGAACAGGCCGTCCTCGCGGATCAGGACGGGGTCCGACATCGAGGCCGTGTCCACCTCGGCATGACCGCGCGCCAGGTCTTCCCAGGCGACCCGCTTGCCTTCCAGCTTGAACCGCCAATGCGGGCGACGACCCTCGGCCTCATAGGCGGCCTTCTGGTCTTCGGTCAGTTCCAGCGCGGCGCGGTCGTAGATCGGCGGCAGGCCGCGCGACAGCTGCACCTTGCGACGGCGGTCCAGTTCGTCGGCGGTCTCATAGGCGGGGTACAGCCGGCCCGAAGCCTTCAGCTTGGCGGCGGCCTCCTCATAGCGGTCGAACCGCTTGGACTGGTTGTAACGCTCGTCCCAAGGCATCCCCAGCCAGGTCAGATCATCCTCGATCCCCTGTTCGAACTCGGGCGTGGAGCGCGCCAGGTCGGTGTCGTCGATCCGCAGCACGAACGACCCGCCCTGCCCCTTGGCGAACATCCAGTTCACCAGGGCGGTGCGGACATTGCCGACGTGCAGCTTACCCGTGGGAGACGGGGCGAAACGGACCTTGACGGACATGGATAGACGACCTCGAAAGCGAGGCGGCTAGGTCGCCCCGCAACCCGGCGAAGTCAAGGCGCGGGTTGGATTGAACGGCTTGTCATGATAGATTTCCATCTGTCATGAATGCGCCTGTCCAGATCAGAAAGCCCGAAGTCGCCGAACGGCTGCGTGAACTTGCGCGTCTTGAAGGCAAGTCCATCACCGACCTGGTCGAGGAGATGGTCCGAGAGCGGGACGAACGGCTGGTCGCCAGACGCGAGGCTGAAATCGAGGCCAAACTCGCCGCAGTCGAAGAAATCGTCGCTCACTTCAACAGCCTGCCGATCATTGGCCCCCTGCTGACCGACGATGACATTTATGACGAAGACGGTCTGCCCAAATGATCGTGGTCGATGCCTCCGCCGTGGTGGCGGTGCTTCTTCGGGAACCGGAAGATATGGCGTTCCGCCGATTCATGGCGCGTGAAACAGACCTGTTCATGTCGCCTGTCGGTTATTGGGAAGCGGCCACGCGTCTGAGAGCACTGCGCGGTGAGGCCGGCGTCGCGGATCTGGATCTCGTGATCGCAAGTTTGGGAATACGGATTGCCCCCGCCACATCACGCACGGCGTCTCTGGCCGCAGGCGCTGAACGAGACTTCGGAAAGCGCACGTCCGCCAAGCTCAATCTGGGCGACTGCTTCGCCTACGCCTTGGCCAAGGAAAGCGACGCCCCCTTGTTGTTCAAGGGCGACGACTTCAGCCAGACCGATCTGATCCCGGCTCTTTCCGCCTGAACGGGCTGAATATCAGTCGTCGCGGTGGACGCGTTCGCGGCGTTCGTGGCGTTCCTGGGCTTCGACCGACAGGGTCGCCGTCGGACGGGCTTCCAGACGACCCAGGCTGATGGGCTCGCCCGTATCCTCGCAATAACCGTAGGAGCCGTCCTCGATCCGGCGCAGGGCGTCGTCGATCTTGGAGATCAACTTGCGCTGGCGGTCACGGGTGCGCAGTTCCAAGGCCCGGTCGGATTCAGAAGAGGCGCGATCCACCAGATCGGGGTGGTTTTCGGTCTCTGCCTTCAGATTGACCACCGTGCCCTTAGACTCGCGAAGGATGTCGTCCTTCCAGGCCAGAAGCTTCTTCTTGAAATAGGCTTGCTGCCGTTCATTCATGAACGGCTCGCTGTCAGACGGCCGATACGGGCCGGTTTCGTCGGACACAACGGACGCCAAAGCGTTCATCGATCTCACGCTCTCTAACACGCCCCCCTGTGGCGTAGATGGCCGTATAGTCAGCCTGTCGAGTCGCGGCAACGCGGTTCTCGATTCCGTGATCCGATTACGGCGATCCGAGGGCTTACAGTGACAAATGTCACTCACCTGGGAAGCTTAGCTGACTGAGATTAGGAGATTATTCCGCCTCAGCCCCGTTTCCCGCGCATTTCGGCCTTCGCCAGTTCCACAGAGGCCCGCAGGTCAATCTGATCCAGCAGTGCGCTCAAATCCGCATCACCGTCGTCTGTGCGTTCCTCGCGCAGGGTTCGCGCCAGCTGATCCAGCGAGCCTTCGTCCGCATCGCCCGTCAGAAGCGCCAGCTTGAGTTCGTCCAGTCGGTCCAGAAGACCGCCGCCGCGTCGGATCGCCCGGCGGCGCTTCTCAAGCGGCCCCTCGATTCCTTGCAGAGCCATAAGGGCCGAGACGTCCGAAACGCCGCCGGTTGCAGAGCTGGCCGTCGCGGCTGAAGGCGACGCCGCAGCCGGCGCCTGGCCCAGCGAAAAGCCGCTGGCGGATCGCGTCGTGCGTGTGTTTGCGGGCGTGCTGACGCCGTTTGGGCCGACAACCTTCATGCGTAGGTGCTCCGCGTCATGAGCCCATGCATGACGGGCGGCGGTGACTGTTTGGTTAACGCCCCGGCAAATCCTGCCGCTTCAATACCGCTACAAAGCCAGCCGACGTTGAATTCACGTCGTTAATTATCCGGCATGATCCTCGCAGGGAAAGAGGCGTAACCTTGCGTGGACGCCTGACCGATGCAAAATCTGCTTGCCCGCCTCATCGCCTCCGTCGCTGCGACGATCGTCGTCGCCGGCGGTGCGACCTCGGCGCTGGCCCAATCGCAGTCCCGCATCAAGGACATCGTCGCCGTCGAGGGCGTGCGCGGCAACCAGCTGGTCGGCTACGGCATGGTCATGGGATTGAACGGCACGGGCGACAGCTTGCGCAACTGCCCCTTCACCCGTCAGTCGCTGGAAGGCATGACCGAACGGCTGGGCGTCAACATTCGCGGCGCCAACGCCAATACCAAGAACATGGCCGCCGTCATGGTCACGGCCGACCTGCCCGCCTTCGCCACGCCCGGCTCGCGCGTCGATGTGTCGGTCGCCTCCATGTGCGACGCCAAGAGCCTGCTTGGCGGTTCGCTGGTCGTGACCAGCCTTCAGGGCGCCGACGGCCAGGTCTATGCGGTGGCCCAGGGGTCGGTTCAGACCGGAGCCGTCTCGGCCTCCGGTGGATCGGGTTCTTCGGTCACGCGCGGCGTGCCTACCGCCGGCCGGATCGCCTCCGGCGCGGTGGTCGAACGCGAGACCGGCTTCCAGATGGCCAATATGAACGAGGTGCGCCTGAACCTGCGCAACCCCGACTTCACCACCGCCCAGCGTGTCGCCGCCGTGGTCAACGCTGCCTACCCTGGTTCGGCCCTGGCCGAGAACGGGACCGTGGTCGCCCTGCGTGCGCCGGGACAGTTGGGCATGGCCGGCTTCATCAGCCGGATCGAAAACCTGGCGGTCAGCGTGGACACCCCCGCCAAGGTCATCATCGACGAGGTCAACGGCGTCATCGTCATGGGCGACGCCGTCCGCATCTCGCGTGTCGCCATCGCCCAGGGCAACCTCACCATCTCAGTGGACGAACAGCCGTTCGTCAGCCAACCCGCGCCATTCAGCCAGGGCCAGACCGCTGTCGTGCCGTCCACCCAGGTCAGCGTCGAAGAGGACCTGGGCACCCAGATGAGGATGGTCGGGGGCGGGGCGAACCTGTCCACCCTGGTCAATGGTTTGAACGCCTTGGGCGTCAGTCCGCGCGACATGATCAGCATTCTTCAGGCCATCAAGGCCGCCGGCGCCCTCCAGGCCGACATCGAGGTGATGTGAGCATGAGCGACCTGACCGTCTCACCCGATCTGTTGCGTCCCGCTGCGGCCGCGCCGACGGCGCCGAACCGCGACAAGATCGAGGAAACCGCCAAGGCCTTCGAGGCCACCTTCATCTCTCAGATGCTGAAGCCGATGTTCGAGGGGCTGTCGACCGACGGCCTGTTCGGCGGCGGTCAGGGCGAGGCGACATGGCGCAGCTTCATGCTGGACGAAATGGCCAAGAGCACAGTCAAGGCCGGCGGCATCGGCCTGAGCAACACCGTCATGGCCGAAATGCTGAAGATGCAGGAGGGGCGGCAATGAACGATACCGAACTGGCCCAGGCGCGCGTGCGTCAACTGACCGCGCTGACGCTGCGCCTGACCGAGCGCCTGGAAGCCGAGACCCTCGCCTTCGCCGACGGCCGCCCCCAGGACGTGGCGTCAGGCCTGGCCGAAACCCAGGAGATGGCCAATCTCTATCGTCGCGATTCCGCCCACGTGAAGGCGAACCCCGCCCTGCTGAGCGGCGCGCCGCTCGAAGACCGCAACACCCTGATCGACGCCACTCGCGAGTTCGACGCCGTTCTGACCCGTCACGGCCGCGCCGTCGACGCCGCGCGTCAGATTTCCGAGGGCCTGGTCCGCGCCATCGCCGCCGAGGTCACCGCCGCCCGCACGCCGGCCTCCGCCTATGCCGCCGATGGCCGCGCAGCTCTGGGCGACGGGCGCGCCGTCGCGCTGAACCGGATGGCCTGAGGGGCGACGGCATCGACGCCGCAAATCACGGTTCGCGCCCTCAGGATAATTGCCTATTTTTTAAGCGACTGCGTGTCAGCATGTCTTCATGACGCTGACCACCCGCCTCCTAGGCTTGGCCTTCGCATCCGCCGACACATTGGTGGAGGTGGATTCCAAGGGCGTTGTCTCCTTCGCGATCGGCGCTGGCGCATCCGCGGGCGAGGACGCAGGGGCGACCTGGACCGGCCGACCGCTGCTCGATCTGTTGCACGATGGCGCATCGACCTTGACGGCCCTGCGCAACATGAAGTCCGGCGTGCGCATTCCCTCGACCTCCATCCTGGTGGCGGCAGGTCCCGACCGCGTGAGGCGCGCCTCCTTCAGGGCTTTTGTGCTGCCCCAGATGGCGCCAGCAGTGTCCTGCGCCATCTCCTATGAAGGCCCGGCCTTCGCGCTCGAAGATCTTGAAACCCGCCCTCTGCTGGAAGCGGAAGAATTCCTGACAGACGCCGGGCGGGTCCTCGACGCCAATACGGACTTGGCGTTGTCCTTCCTGGACATTCGCGGTCTGGAGAACGTCAGCGGAGACGCCGCCGACCGTCTGAACCGCCGCATCGAGGCGACCCTCCAATCCGCCGCCGTCGAGGGATCGAGCGCCGCCCAGGTGACCGGCGTGCGCTTCGCCCTTCTGCGTCCCGCCAACGACCGCCGCGACATCGCCGCCGAAATCATCGAGGCCGGACGTGCCGAAGGCCTGTCCCTCGGCGCCGAAGCCTTCAGCTCGCCCGTGCCGCCCGGATCGGATTCGCTGTGCGTCCTGCGCGCCATGCGGTTCGCCATCGAGGGCTGCCTCAAGGGCGACGGTCTCGCCAACCCGCAGATCGCCTTCGCGGACTCGCTGAAACGCACCTTCCGCGACGCCGAGACCTTCCGCAGCCTGGTCAAGTCGCGTGAATTCCAGGTTCACTATCAGCCCATCGTCCACCTCGATTCCCGCGCCGTTCATCACTTCGAGGCCCTGACCCGCTTCAACGCCAACAGCGGCCCCGCCGACGCCATTCGCATGGCCGAGGAACTGGACCTGATCGAATCCTTCGATCTGGCCGTCGCAGAAAAGGTGCTGAAGCGGATGCGCCAGTCCGGCGCCGGTCTCCTGAAGATGGCGATCAACGTCTCCGGCGCCTCGCTGGGCGACGACACCTATGTCGAACAGCTTCTGCGTATGACCGCCGGCGCGCCCGAGGAACGCCGACGCCTGATGGTCGAAGTCACCGAGACCTCGGCCCTCGCGGACATCGAGGCCGCCGACCGTCGCCTGGCCACCCTGCGCGAAGCCGGCATAAAGGTCTGTATCGACGACTTCGGCGCGGGCGCCGCAGCCTTCGACTATCTGCGAAAGCTCTCGGTCGACGCGGTCAAGATAGACGGCGCCATCGTGCGCGACATCCAGACGGACGAACGGTCAAAGGCCATGCTGCACAGCATCGTGGAGCTGTGCCGCTCGATGAAGCTGGAGACTATCGCGGAGATGATCGAGACCGACGGCGTCGCCGCCGAGTTGAAGGCCGCAGGCGTCGAATACGGTCAGGGCTGGCTGTTCGGCCGCGCCGAGGCCGAACCCCGCACCCAGCTCAGCAGCCCATCTATGGTTCGCCGCAAGGGCGCCGTCGAGGCCTGGGGCTGACAGCCTAAGCCCGTCACAGGATCAAGGTGCGTGTGACATCCAGCGCAGCCAGGAAATCCGCATCGTGGCTGACCACGACCAGCGCCCCGTCGTAGGCGGCCAGCGCCGCCTCCACGGCCGCGATGGCGTCCAGATCCAGATGGTTCGTCGGCTCATCCAGCACCAGCATTTGCGGCGGCGTCGCGCCGGTCATGACGCAGGCCAGGGCCGCCCTCAGCCGCTCCCCGCCTGACAGGTCGCCGACCCGGCGCTGAGCCGCGGTATTGCGAAACAAGAACCGCGCCAGCGCCGCCTGGGCGTCATTGACGGTCCCTTGGGGGTTCAGCCGCCGCCACGCCTCGACCAGCGTCTCGTCCGGCTTCAGGATCGCCGCCTCCTGATCCAGCAAAACCGCCCGCACCGGCCGCTCGACGGTCCCCGCCGTGGGCTCCAGATCACCGGTGATCAGCCGCAACAAGGTCGTCTTGCCGGCCCCGTTTGTCCCGGTCACCGCCACCCGCTCCGGCCCGACCAGCCTCAGATCGATCGGTCCGACGATGGTTCGCCCCTCGGGCGTCGCCCAAGACGCCTGATCCAGCGTCAGCACCGTTCGCCCGGCCGCCAGTCCCGTCGTCGGCATCGGGACGGCCAGCGCCCTAGTGCGCTCCACCCGCTCCTGCGCCGCCGCCAGCGCGCCTTGCGCCGCCTCGGCCTGTCGCGTAGCCAGCAGGCGGTCGCGCCCACCGCTGTTCTCGGCCCGCTCGGCCCGTGCGCCCAGGAGGATTTTGGGCATGTCGCCCTTGGCCGCCTTGCGCCGCCCCGCCGCGTCGCGCCTCGCCTTGGCTTCCGTTCGCCTCTGCGCCTCGGCGCTCGATCGCGCGACATTGCGCTGGGCCTCGACCATACCCCGCTCCGCCGCCTCCCGCTCGGCCGCCTTGCGCGCGACATAGAGATCATAGCCGCCGCCGTAGATCGTCACGCCCAGGCCCGACACCTCCACGATCCGGTCCATCCGACGCAGCAGGTTGCGGTCATGGCTGACCACCACGGCCCCGCCGTCCCAGCGCCCGATCACTTCGGCGACCAGCGCTCGCGCCTCTACGTCCAGATGATTGGTCGGCTCGTCCAGCAGGATCAGGTCCGGCTGCGCCAGCATCAGGCCGGCCAGCCTCAGTCGCGTCTGCTCGCCCCCGCTCAGGCTGACGGTTAGCCGATCCAGCGCCACCTCCGACAGGCCCACGGCAGCCAGCGCCTCGCCCAGCCGCGCCTCCAGCGTCCAGTCGGCCTCGGCCAGATCGTCGGCCGTCCCGTCGCCGGCCAACACCCGCGCGATGATGACCAGGTCTTCTGCGACGCCCAGGGTCTGCGCCGCCGTCTCGCTCTGCGCAGGGTCGTACCGCTGATCCAGCACACCGACAGAGCCGGTCCGCGCCACCACGCCCTCGGCCGGCGCAGCAGCACCCGAAATCAGGCGCAGCAGCGTGCTCTTGCCCGCGCCATTGCGACCGACGACGCCGGTGCGCTCGGGCCCGAACGTCAGGCTCAGATTATCAAATAGGGTTACGCCCTCAGGCGTCCTAGCGGCGACCTTGTCGAGTGTCGCGCGTGCGGACGGGGACGCGTCTCGGCTTGGGCTGGTTGGCATTGAGGATCACGAGCAGCATGGCGGACAGGGCGGAACCGGTGGCCAATGCGATGATCATGATCGTCAAACCTTCTGCAAAACGCGTCAGAACAAGGAGGATGGGTCGTAATCCTGCAATGCGCAAGTCTGGCGTCGAACACGGCCGCGTGAGAAGCTTGACCTTCAGGAGACTTTCATGAAGCCCGTCGCCGCTCTCGCCCTCATCTTTACTCTCACCTCCGGCGCCTGCGCTACCACGCCCGAGGCCCCGTCCATGGCTCCAAACTACGCCGCTGTTCCAACCCAGGATCCGACGCCGAACGCCCGCCTCTACGCCGCCTGCCTCGAACAGGCCGCCGCCGCTGGCACCTATCGCCGCACCGATGACGGGCGCGGCGCCGAGTTCCTGCTGTTCACCTGCACCGGCGCGCCAGCCGCCGCCTTCGCGACTGCCCTGATCCCCTGGAGCGACAGGATCGGCTCGGTGTTCCAGCGCGACGGCCGCACCTTCCGCTCCACCGCCAAGGTCCAGGCCGATCTGTTCGGCGTGGATGCCTGCTCCACTGATGCAGCGGGCGGCGATCCCGTCTGCATCCTGTCCTTCAACGCCGGCGATTTCCTCGACCAATAGGCTCGCTCCGGCTAGACGGGCCGCCATGAAAAGCCGTTTTCGCATCGAAGATCCTGCCGGGGCCGCCGCCCGCCGCGAGGCCGCCGTCCAGCGCCTGCGCGACGAGACCGGCATAGACGAGGCCATGATCGACGCCCTGGTCGAAGGCTTCTACGCCCGCGTCCGCGATGACGTTCTGATCGGCCCGATCTTCGCGGCCCGTATCACCGACTGGGCGCCGCACCTGGCGCAGATGAAGTTGTTCTGGTCGTCAATCGCGCTGTCCACCGGCGTCTATCAGGGGCGGCCCATGCCGAAACACTTGCCCCTACCCATCGACGCGCGCCACTTCGACCGCTGGCTGGAGTTGTTCGTCGAGACCGCCCGCGACCTGTGCCCGACTGTCGCCGCCAATCACTTCATCGAACGCGCCCGCCGCATCGCCGAAAGCCTGGAACTGGGCGTCGCCACCGCCAACGGGGTGATACTGGCCAAGGGTGAGCGGTTCGTGCGGCCGACGCAGGCGTGGACGCCAGATTAGGTCAGGACGAACGATCCCCCAGCGTATGGAAGATACGGGTTATGACGACACTCGCCCGCTCGACATGATAGCGGATGACATAACCAGCCTGCCCAAATCGGACGATCATGTCTCGACTGCCAAACTGGTTCTTCGGCGCACGCTCGGGAAAGGTTTCGAGTGTCCTGAGCGCATCATCCAGCACATCAGCAGCGCGTAGAGCGGCGCTCGGCGCTACGTCGGCCAGAAAGTTCGAGACGCGGATCAGATCGCTGCGCGCGGGTGGCAGCAACCGGACCCGATACTTCACGACTTCTCCGCCAGCCGTCGAGCCAGATTGGCGTGGAAGTCCTGCAAGGCGTCCTCCACCGGGATTGTTACGCCTGTTCGCTCATATTCCGCCCAGCGTTCGGCGTCCTCCGCAACCCAAGCCGCCGGATATTCGCTGACGCCTGTGATGCTGATATCGCCAATCACGCCTTCCAGCGCTTTCAAGGCATAGGCCGTCGGCTCAACGCCCGCCGCCTCGGCCGCAGCCTTCAGCCGCCGAGCCTGATCTTCGTTCAGATGGATGTCGAAACCATCGGCCATGCCGCGACGATAACCCAGCCGGCGGATCGCCGCAATGTTCACACATTGTTCTTGCTTCAATCCAGCGATTCATCCCCATATAGCGATGTCGCGCCGGACCCGACCGGCCCTCCTCCGCGTTCTCCGGACAGCATGACCGAAAAGCACAACTTCATCCGCGTTCGCGGCGCCCGCGAGCATAACCTCAAGGGCGTGGACCTCGACATCCCGCGCGAACAGCTGGTGGTGATGACCGGCCTGTCGGGCTCGGGCAAGTCGTCCCTGGCGTTCGACACCATCTACGCCGAGGGCCAGCGTCGCTATGTCGAGAGCCTGTCGGCCTATGCGCGCCAGTTCCTGGAGCTGATGGGCAAGCCGGACGTGGATCTGATCGAAGGCCTGTCGCCGGCCATCTCCATCGAGCAGAAGACGACGTCCAAGAACCCGCGCTCGACTGTCGGCACCGTCACCGAAATCCACGACTATATGCGCCTGCTGTGGGCGCGGGTCGGGGTGCCCTATTCGCCGGCCACCGGCCTGCCGATCGAAAGCCAGACCATCAGCCAGATGGTCGACAAGCTGGTCGCCCTGCCCGACGGCGAGCGCATCCTGCTGCTGGCCCCCGTCGTCCGGGGCCGCAAGGGCGAGTACAAGAAGGAAATCGCCGAGTGGCAGCGCCAGGGCTTCCAGCGCCTGAAGATCGACGGCCAGTTCTACGCCATCGACGAAGCTCCGACCCTGGACAAGAAGTTCAAGCACGACATCGACATTGTCGTGGACCGGATCGTCACCAAGCCTGACCAGGAAGCCCGCTACGCCGACAGTCTTCAGACCGCGCTCGGTCTGGCCGACGGCATCGCCAACGCCGAATGGGCCAGCGTCGCAGAGGGCGAGACCGGCCCGCGCAGTCTGTTGTTCTCCGAACGGTTCGCCTGTCCGGTGTCCGGTTTCACCATCTCCGAGATCGAGCCAAGGCTGTTTTCCTTCAACAATCCCTTCGGCGCCTGCCCGGTCTGCGACGGCCTGGGGGTCAAGCTGGCCTTCGACGCCGATCTGGTGATCCCGGACCGCGACAAGACTCTGCACAAGGGCGCCGTCGCCCCATGGGCGCGCGGCCCCTCGCCCCTCTACACCCAGACGCTTCAGTCGCTCAGCCGCCACTACGGCTTCTCTATGGACGTGGCCTGGCGCGAGCTTCCCGCCCAGGCGCACAAGGCGATCCTGTATGGAACCGGCGCCGAGAAGATCAAATTCACCTACGACGACAACGCCCGCAAATACGAGGTCTCCAAGCCGTTCGAGGGCGTGCTGCCGAACCTGGAGCGTCGCTGGCGCGAGACAGACAGCGCCTGGGTGCGCGAGGAGCTGGCCCGCTATCAGTCCGAGACCCCGTGCGACGCCTGCCACGGCAAACGGCTGAAGCCCGAGGCCCTGGCGGTCAAGGTGGGCGGCCAGGACATCGCCGACGTCTCCACCCTGTCGATCAAGAAGGCCTACGACTGGGTCCAGGCCCTGCCCGAGGCGCTCAGCGACAAGCAGATGGAGATCGGCCGGCGCATCCTGAAGGAGATCGGCGACCGGCTGCGGTTCCTCAACAACGTCGGCCTCGACTATCTGTCGCTGTCGCGCGCCTCCGGCACCCTGTCGGGCGGCGAGAGCCAGCGCATCCGCCTGGCGTCTCAGATCGGGTCGGGCCTGACCGGGGTGCTCTATGTGCTGGACGAGCCCTCTATCGGCCTGCACCAGCGAGACAACACCCGCCTGCTGGAAAGCCTCAAGGGACTACGCGATCTCGGCAACTCCGTGCTCGTCGTCGAGCATGACGAGGAAGCCATCCTGACCGCCGACTATGTCATCGACATGGGACCCGCCGCCGGCGTCCACGGCGGTGAAGTCTGCGCCGAGGGCACGCCGGCCCAGGTCATGGCCAATCCCAAGTCCCTCACCGGCAAATATCTGACCGGCGAGCGTGAGATCGAAATCCCCGTCGATGGCCGCCGCCCCATCGACCGCAAGCGGATGCTGAAGATCAGCGGCGCCAGCGGCAACAACCTCAAGAGCGTGACCGGCGAAATCCCCGTCGGCGTCTTCACCTGCATCACCGGCGTCTCCGGCGGCGGCAAGTCCACCTTCACCATCGAAACGCTTTACAAGGCCGCCGCCCGCCGCCTGAACAATGCGTCGGAAGCCCCCGCCCCCTTCGACCGGATCGAGGGGCTGGAGCATTTCGACAAGGTCATCGACATCGACCAGTCGCCGATCGGCCGCACCCCGCGCTCGAACCCGGCGACCTATACCGGCGCCTTCGGCCCTATCCGTGACTGGTACGCCGGCCTGCCGGAATCCAAGGCGCGCGGTTACGGCCCCGGCCGGTTCAGCTTCAACGTCAAGGGCGGCCGCTGCGAGGCCTGCCAGGGCGACGGCGTCATCAAGATCGAGATGCACTTCCTGCCCGACGTCTATGTCACCTGCGACGTCTGCAAGGGCAAACGCTACAACCGCGAGACGCTGGAGATCGTGTTCAAGGGCAAGTCCATCTCGGACGTGCTGGACATGACGGTCGAGGAGGCCGCGACCTTCTTCAAGGCCGTGCCGCCGATCCGCGACAAGATGCTGACGCTGGAGCGGGTGGGCCTGGGCTACGTCAAGGTGGGCCAGCCGGCCACCACCCTGTCGGGCGGCGAGGCCCAGCGGGTCAAGCTGTCCAAGGAGCTGTCTAAGCGCGCCACCGGCCGGACCCTGTACATCCTCGACGAACCGACCACCGGCCTGCATTTCGAGGACACCCGCAAATTGCTGGAAGTGCTTCAGGAACTGGTCGAGGCCGGCAACACCATCGTGGTGATCGAGCACAATCTGGATGTCATCAAGGTCGCCGACTATCTGCTGGACTTCGGCCCCGAAGGCGGCGACGGCGGCGGCGAGATCGTCGCGGTCGGCACGCCCGAACAGGTGGCGGACAACAGCGCCAGCTGGACCGGCAAATACCTCAAGGAGGTGTTGGATCGGCACGAGACCCGACGCAAGGCGCGGGTCGCGGCCTTGGGGGGATCGGTCGGCGAACCGGCGAAGAAGAAGCGGGCCAAGGCGTCAGCCTGACGCCCTTCGTCTCCCTCGCCGCCGGAAACCCGCGGCGAGGGAGAGATGAGATTCAGCGCGGCTTCAGCGCCGCCCAGGCCGCCGAGAACGGGGCATACAGCACGGCCAGTTGCAGGGCCGACATCAGGGCGTTGACGACCGACGATACCAGAATGGCCGGCCAGGCCTGGGCCAGGATCTGCATCGTGCCGACGCCGTCGAAGCGGGCCAGGGTCTGGATCCCGCCAGTCATCAGGTCGGTCGCCGCCCCGATGATCATGCCCAAAATGCTGACGATCAGGGACATGATGACCGCGATCACGGCCATGCCCAGCAGCGCCCAGAAATGCCCCTTGGTGGCGGCGAACGACTCGAACAGCGTGATCTTGCGGCGATCGACGGTCATCGCCACCGCTAGACTGAACTTGATCGCCAGCCAGACGATCAGGGCGAAGACGGCGAAGATCAGCAATACGCCCGCCAGGATCAGCAGAGGCTGGCCCGACGCGGAGCCGAAGCCGATGGCGGCGCCCACCAACGCCATGCCCACGCCGGAGGCGAGACCTACGATGATGCTGACCAGCAGGCTGACGACCAGCACGCGCACCTCGTCCATGCCCACGCGGACATAACCCCAACGCGACTCTTCAGGACGCAGGACCGACCGGGCGACGGCGGCGCTGAGCACCGTCCCGATCAACAGGCCGGCCGGGGCCGCCCAGGCCAGCGCGCCGGCATAGACCTGACCCAAGGCCTGGAAGTCCGCCATCGACGGATTGGCCGACTGTTCCAACGCCTCGCCCGCCGCCATCAAGGCCGCCCATTTGTCGGCGCCCAGGCCGAACATGACGACATACATCAGCAGGTAGACCAGGCCCCAGGCCAGGGCGACGACCGGATGACGGCGAACGACCCGAAAGCCTTCGAAGGCGGCGTCGGTGGCGGAAAAACTCATGACAACTCCGGGTCAGATTCGGAGACAGCCTAGCGCATCCGCAGACCTGCGTCCTGCAGCCGTGAATGAAGGCCGACCGGGCGTCAGTTGGCGGAACTGATGGTCCAGTCGGCGATCTGGGTATTGATGTCGCGCGTAGCCGTATCGAACGCCGCGACGATGGCCGACACGCGATTGTCGCTCGCTGGCTGGGTCACGGTGAAGACGCGTTCGACCGAACGTCCCTCTTCTGGGCGAATGGTCCCGCTGGACGCGGCTCGCCGTTCAGGCGTGGAGCGCAGCTGCGCCCGCGCCGTCACCACCACGTCCGGCACGGCGCCCGGCGCGGCGTAACGCGCCTCGAACGCCGTGACCGTCACCTGCAACACCAATGGCGGCGTGCCGGCTTCGCGACGGCCCAGCACGCGGATCCGGTCGGCCCGGTTGGCGAAGGCGGCCTTCAGGCTGTCGTCGAACAGGGTCGAGGCCGGCGAAACCCACCGCGCCCCGCCGATATAGGCCGTTTCCAGACCCGTGACGCCCAGGATGCGGTCGTCGCCGGTCGCCTGCGGAAACTCGATGCGGCGGATCGAGACCGTCAGCGGCGCAGGCGTGTCGCCCACGGCCGACGGCGCCTCGACCGACAGGCCGAACCGATAGTTCTGCACCGGGTCCGGGCTCGACAGCAGCGCGCACCCGCTCAGAGCGGCCATAGCGGCCGTGGCGACGGCCATTCGAAGGACAGGACGAAGGATCACGGCTGCACCTCCAGCTCTTTGGATTGGGGACGACCGATGAAGTCGCGCGGGCTGGCGCGGACGTCGTCGATCAGGGACTGCAGCGAACGGGTGGCGTCCTGCAGCTCTTCGATCGTGCCGCTCAGTTGCGGCAAGCTGTTGGTGGTGAAGTCGCCCAGCGGACGCTCCAACCCGCTGATCGACCGGTTGGCCGATGCGATGGCCGTGCGGGCCTCCGCCGTCGCCGAGTTGATGTTGGCGATGGCTTCGCGGCCGTCGGTGTTGATGATCTGGCGCGTATCGACGGCCAGTCCCTGGTATTCCTTCACCGCAGCGTTGGCGTTGGTCACTGCCTCTTCCAACTGCTGGAAGATGGCCTTGCGGGCTTCAAGCTCGGTCGTCAGGGATTCCACATTCTTCACGCTGGTCGAGAAGCTGCGGATATTGTCGTCGGACATGACGCGGTTGATCCGGTTCAGCGCATCCACCGTCTGGGCCAGCACCGTGCCAGAGCCGCTCAGCAGTTCGGCGATCGGCGACGGCTGGCTCTGCAGCACCGGCACGACGTTGTCGGGATACTGCTCCTTCAGCAGGGCGCTGTTGGGCGAGCCGGCGGTGATCTGGATGTAGTTCAGGCCCGTGATGCCCTGCGGTTCCAGCTGGGCGCGCGAGGTCACGCGCACCGGCGTCGTGCCGTCCACCCGCACCCGGGCGATGACTTGGTCGCCGCGCTTGGTGTCGATGTTCAGGTCGGTGACCTCGCCCACGCGGATGCCGTTGAAATGCACTTCGCCGCCTTCCGACAGGCCGTTCACCGGCCCGTAGAAGACGATGTCGTACATGTCGTAATCGCTGTTGAACTGCAGCCTGGCCAGCCAGATGGTGAACACGGCCAGCGCCGCCAGTAGGCAAACGGTGGCTATCCCGACTGCGGCGTAATGTGCGTCTCTTTCCATAGTCGGCTCTCCTCAGGCCGCCGTCTTGGTGGCTGCGCGACCGCGCGGCCCCAGGAAGTATTCTTTGATCCACGGATGGTCGGAGCGTTCCAGCTCCTGCACCGTGGCCTTTTCCACCACTCGCTTGTCCGCCAGCACCGCCACCTTGTCACAGATGGCGTACAGCGTATCGAGGTCGTGGGTGATCATGAAGACGGACAGACCCAGGTCGTCCGCCAGTTGCCGGATCAGCTCGTCAAACGCCGCCGCCCCGATGGGATCCAGACCCGCCGTCGGTTCGTCCAGGAAGACCAGTTCCGGGTCCAGCGCCAGCGCCCGCGCCAGGCCGGCGCGCTTCTTCATCCCGCCCGACAGCTCGGCGGGCTTGAGGTGATGGTGCTCGGGCTTGAGGCCCACCATGGCGATCTTCAGCTCAGCCAACTCATAGATGATCGGCTTGGGCAGTTTGGTGTGCTCCACCAGGGGCGAGGCGACGTTCTCCAGCACGCTCAGCGACGAGAACAGCGCGCCCTGCTGGAACAGGATGCCGGTGCGGCGCTCGATGTCCGCCGACTGATCGTCGGTCAGGGTCGCGCGGTCGTAGCCCAGGACATTGACCGAGCCGCCCTCGGGCTCCTTCAGGCCGATGATGGTGTTCAGCAGCACGGTCTTGCCCGCGCCGGACCCGCCGACCACGCCCATGACCTCGCCGCGCACCAGATCTAGGTCCAGGTTCTCGTGAATGGTTCGATCGCCGAACTGGCTCAGCAGGCCGCGCACCTCGATCATGTTTTCCGGTGCATCGGTCATATGTTCAGCTCCAGGAAGATCAGGGCGAACACGGCGTCCAGGAAGATGATGGCGAAGATGGCCTGCACCACGGCGGCGGTCACCCGGCGTCCTAGACTTTCAACATCGCCGGCGACCGACATGCCCTGACGGCAACCGATGGCGGCGATGACCAAGGCGAACACCGGCGCCTTCACCAGGCCCACCATAAGGTGCTGCGCCATGGTGCCGTCCTCGACCAGACGCTGGAAGAAGAAGGATGGGCCAAGATTCAATGAGCTCCAGCACACCACCAGACCACCCAGCAGGCCGCCGATCATGCCCATGAAGGTCAGCAACGGCAGCATCAGCACCAGAGACGCGACACGCGGGATCACCAGCGCCTGGAACGGATTGACGCCCATGACCTGCATGGCGTCGACCTCCTGGTTCATCCGCATCGAGCCGATCTCGGCCGCGAACGCCGAGGCCGAGCGTCCGGCCAGCAGGACAGAGGCGATCACGACCGCGAACTCGCGGAACATGGCCACGCCGATCAGCTGAACAGCGAACACCTGGGCGCCGAAATCGGTCAGCAGGTCCACGCCGATGAAGGCGATCACGGCGCCGATGAAGAAGTTGGTGATCATGACGATCGGGATGGCGTCCAGCCCGGCCCGCTCGGCCTGACTGACCCAGGCGGGCCAGCGAATGCCGCCGGGATGTTTGGCCGCCTCGACCACAGCCGCCATCAGTCGACCCAGGAAGGCCAGCGACAGCATGGCCTCGCCACCGAAATCATAGACGCCCCGGCCGATCTTGGCGAAGGTGCGGATGAAGGCGCTAGGGCGTTTCGGGGCCGGGGCGCTCTCGCGCTCCAGCAGTTCGATCATGTGGTAGATGCGACCGGCCTCGGGCCGGTCTTTCCATTGGCTTTTCGACAGACGCCCGCTGGACGCCTGCACCAAGGCCAAGGCGCCGGCGGTGTCGAACCGGCCCAGATCGGCGGTGTCTATGCTGGCGATCTCGCGGCCCTCCAGGTCGCGGCTCAGCTCGGTCGGCAGACGGCCAAGCGCCGTCGTCGTCCAGTCTCCGGACAGGCGCAGATTGGCCGCGCCGTCCGCATCGACGATTTCATACTGAGGCTGGCTCATCGGGCCTCGAACGACCGGTCTGACATCGCGATCTTCCCCGAGCCGCCTCTCCAGGCAGCCGAAATCCCTACCGCGCTAATGGTCAAGCCGGCAGACGATGTCAACGCACGATGACATTCGCGCGGATGTTTGTCGTTCGACCGTGTCGAGACCGCCTCCCCCATTCGATTTTCCCCAACTGTCACGCTCACGCTGATGTCAAACGCGGCCGAACGGGATTCGTTCTCGGATCAATCCATACGACGGCGAACGGCCACCAGATCGTCGATGAACAGCCGACGCGCCTGAGCTTTGGCCTCCGCATCAGGCAGTCGCAGCAAATAGGAGGGGTGTACGGTCAGGACGGCGCTCGATCCATCCTCCAGCGGGATCGGCGCGCCGCGTTCCTGCATCACGGCGGGCCTGCGCCCCAATAGCGCCAAACCGGCTGTCGCGCCCAGGGCCAGCACGACTTTGGGCTTGATCAGCCGCCGCTCCGCGTCCAGCCACCAGCGACAGGCCTGGACCTCGCCCGCATTCGGCGTCTTGTGCAGACGGCGTTTGCCACGCGGCTCGTGCTTGAAGTGTTTGACGGCGTTGGTGACATAGACGTCGGATCGGTCGATGCCCGCCTCGGACAGCGCCGCATTCAGCACCTGCCCCGCCGGCCCGATGAAGGCGCGGCCCGCCAGATCCTCCTGATCGCCCGGCTGTTCGCCGACGATCATCAGCCGCGCCGTCGCCGGTCCCTCGCCGCACACGCCCTGGGTCGCATCACGATAAAGGGGGCAACGGCGGCAGGCCTGAACCCCGTCCGCCACATCCGCCAGACTTTCGGGCACGGCCTCAGCGTCCGGCCGCGCGGCATGAAGATCGGGCGCCGTCAGGCGTGCGAAACGCGGATTGGGTTCGGGAGCGGGCGCGGCGACCATAGTTTCGGTCCGAACCGACGAGGCGGCGATCAGCTCCGGAATCAGCGCGGCCTCGGGGAGGTTCTTCCAATACGACTTGGCCATCTCGCCCTGCATGGTCTTCACCTTCAGGCGCGCGGGATTGAAGGTCGAGGCGTAGTAGGTTTTCCAGAAGTCCTCGATCTCGTCCTCGGCCGGCGCCATGTCGCGTGTCGCAGGCGGGCCGAACCGCAGGGTCTCGCCGTCCCAGAAGGCCGAGCCGTCCGGCGTCAGGATCGACCACCGCATCGTCGTGAACCGCCGCTGGAAGAAGGGCGCAGTCTTTTCAAGCACCCGGTGCGGCGGCTCGAACCACGCCACCCAGGCCTCGCCACGGTCGTCATGCACTTGGCGAAAGCGCACGAACGCTTTCATCTTGTGCGACGCACGACTGACGTTTTTCACCCGCTCCATCGCGTCCGCCACGTCGCGGTCGGAGATTACCTTGATCAGATCCGGTTCGTCC
The DNA here is from genome assembly GCF_046295075.1 of Brevundimonas sp. Classification (GTDB taxonomy): domain Bacteria; phylum Pseudomonadota; class Alphaproteobacteria; order Caulobacterales; family Caulobacteraceae; genus Brevundimonas. The sequence goes on from NZ_JBKBOC010000004.1 coordinate 111,900, forward strand.
CGCAGCCGCCACAGCAGCCGATACATTAGGTCGAACCGGTCGGCGGACCGGTGCAGGATCAGGTTCTGGGCCAGATCCACAAAATCCTTGGGGACGCTGAATTCCTGCCGCTCGTCTGCTCGTAGACTGGGGTGAGCGGCGGTCGGCTCATCGAACAATCCCTCCTGCTCCTGCCCGCCGCGCACCACGAACCGCGCCGCCGCCGGCTCCACCCCCGTCAGCCGGAAGGCCCGCGCCGCCTTGCGCCAGCCGTCGAAGTCCGTTTCGCCTTCCAGCATCGCCGTCGCCATCAGAATAGGCTCAACTGCTCGGGCGTACGGCTGGTCACGCGCGCCCTCAGATCCGCCGCATCCGTCAGCCCGCCCGGCGTCCAGTCCAGCGCCGTGATGAACGGCCGAATCTTGGCCACCGACCGCGTCAGCCGCCCGACATCCTCAAGCCGCAAGGTCCGATAGCGCCGAACCGACACGATCCGGTCCACCGCCTTTACGCCAAGCCCCGGCACCCGCAGCAGCATCTCGCGCGGCGCCCGGTTCACATCGACCGGAAACTGCTCGCGCTTGTTCAGCGCCCAGGCCAGCTTGGGATCGACGGCCAGGTCCAACATGCCGTCCGACGCTCCCTCCCCGATTTCTGGCGCGGAAAAGCCGTAAAACCGCATCAGCCAGTCGGCCTGGTATAGTCGGTGCTCGCGCATCAGCGGCGGCTTGGACAGCGGCAGGATGGCGCTGGAATCCGGGATCGGGCTGAACGCCGAATAATAGACCCGTCGCAACCCATAGCCGCCGTACAGCGACGCGCTGCGGTCCAGGATTTCGGTGTCCGGCGCGCCGTCGGCGCCGATGATCAGTTGAGTGCTCTGGCCGCCCGGCGCGAACTTCGGCGGCTTGATCTTGTCGCGTTTGCCGGGCTTGGCCGCCTCGACGCCCAGCCGCACCTGGCTCATCGCCTTCTTGATGACGCCGACATCCTTTTGCGGCGCCAGTCGGGCCAGGGCCTCGTCGCGCGGCAGTTCGATGTTGGCCGATAGACGGTCGGCATACAGGCCCGCCATCTCCACCAGCTTCGGGTCGGCCTCGGGGATCAGCTTCAGGTGGATGTAGCCGCGAAAGTCGTGAACCTCGCGCAGGGTCTTGGCGACCAAAACCAGCTGCTCCATCGTATAGTCGCCGGACCGGATGATACCCGACGACAGGAACAACCCCTCGATATAGTTCCGCTTGTAGAAGTTCAGCGTCAGGTCGACGACCTCGTCCACGTCGAACCGGGCCCGCTCCACGTTCGACGACACCCGATTAATGCAATAGGCGCAGTCGTAGATGCAGAAGTTCGTCAGCAGGATCTTCAGCAGGCTGATGCAGCGCCCGTCCGGCGTGTAGGCGTGGCATATACCCATGCCCTCGGTCGAGCCGATCCCCTTGCCCCCGACCGAGTTTCGTTTCGACGTCCCCGACGATGAACACGAGGCGTCGTATTTCGCCGCATCAGCGAGGACGGACAGTTTTCGACGCAGATCGAGACGAGCCATTGTTCATGATACGTTCTCGACCACCAATCGGTCCAGCGTAGCCGTTTTCTTTTTTAAAGCGGCGGCTTAACGCAGCAGGTTCAATAGCGACGTGTTCTTCAGCGAGTTGATGATCTGGGCCGAGGCCTCAATCGCCACCTGCGCCATCTGCAGGTCGGTGATCGCGCGCGCAGGATCATAGCCCGACTTGTCCTGCATCATCTTTTGCAGGGCCGTCTTCTGCCCTTCCTGAGACTCCAGCGCCGACTCGACGTGGTTCTGCATCAGGCCGTTCTTGGCGGTCTGATTGGTCAGACCCGCATTGGCCTTGTCCAGTTCGCCCATCTGCGCGTTCAGGAAGGCGGTGATGTCGGCATTGGGTTGGCCCGTCAGCGTGCCCGGCCCGGTCGGCGTATAGGTCACGCCGCCCACCGTCACCGGCGTGCCGTTCTGGAAGGCCTGGATGTTGCGGAACACCTCGGTCAGCGGCCCGCCGATCTCGCTGGCCAAAAAGCCGGTCTCGACGGTCGTCTTCTCGTCGATGCGTGACTTCTGTTTCAATGTGTCGTTGGCGAAGGTCGAGGCTGTCGACGGCGCCGTAGCCAAGGCGGCCATGGTTCCGGCGGTGGCGGGCGCGACATCGCTCTGACCGCCCGCGAACAGATAAGACCCTTGATGCTCGGCGTTCAAACCGCCCTGCACGCTTTGATAATTCAAGCCCAGTTCGACCATCAGATTGTCGATCCGACCGGCGGCCAGGCTGGTGGCGATGGCTTCGCGCGCACCCGTTCCGCCCTCGTAGATGCGGCTCATGGCCAAGTCCTGCGCGCTCAACCGCGCCGCGACCGCTTCTCCGGTGGCGATGAAACCGTCCAGCCGCGCCTGGGTCGAGGTCAGGCTGGTCAGCTGTTCGGCGCCCCGGCCATAGCCAGACATGTCGGTGGCGATCTTTTCGCTGTCGATCCGCTCCTGCGCCTGCTGGGCGCGGCTCTGCGCGTTCATCAGGCTGAGAAGGGCCGACTGGTAGTTCCCGTTGGTCGCAACGCGGTTCATTGCAGGATTCCGATCAGAACGTCGTACATGTCCTTGCTCGCCTGGATCAGGCGGGCGGAGGCGTTATAGGCTTGCTGGAAGGTGGTCATATTGACCAGTTCCTCGTCCATGTTCACCCCTTCGGCCGAGGTGCGGCGACTGTCCGCCTCCTTGGCCAGGGCGTTCGCCGTTTCGCTGCGGGTCTTGGCGGCCGAGGCCTTGCCGCCGATCTCGCCGGCGAAGTCTGCGGCATAGGAAGACAGGGTCTTGGTCCCGCCCGAGTTTCCACCGGCCGCGCCGAAGGCGACGTTTTTCTTGCCCACGTCGCCCAGCACTAGGCCGCCGCGTCCGTCGCTCTTGCTCAGCGCCGGCGTGCCCGCCGCCGCCGACAGGTTCAGTTGCGCCAGCGCAAGCTTGCCGGGGTCCCGCTGAATGTCGCTGCGAACCGTATAGGCGCCGGCCCGCGTCGCCCCGATCTCTCCCAGGCCGAACAACTGCGACATCGAAACGCCCGACGGGTCCTGGGTCGTGTTGTCATTGACCACGCTCAGGGTCGTGGCGGCCGGATCATAGGCCTTGAACGCCAGCTTGCCGGCCGCGTCCAGGCTGAAGGAGCCATAGCGTCCGACGCCCGTGATCGGGTCGTTCAACGCGCCCAGCATCTCGCCCATCGTCCCTGTACCGGCCGGTACCGAGACCGTGATGTCGCGCTGACGCGAACCGGACTGTCCAGAGACGCGCAGGGTCAGGCTTTCGCCCGGATCAAACCCGTGCTGCGATGCCAGGGTCAGGCCGGTCTCGTAGAAGGTGGGCGTGGTGGTCGAAACCAGGTCGTTCAGACCGAACCAGTGCGAGAACCCGCGACCGCCCTTGGCGCTGGGCGATGTCGCATCGTCGGCGATGGCGACGCCGTTGCCGCCAGCACCGTCCAGTTGCAGCTTGCCGTCCGAGAAGCTGGCCGTCGCCGCCCCACCCATCTGGGCGTTCAGGACGCTGAGGAAGGTGGTCGGGTCGGCGGCTGCGCCATTGATCGTCATCGTGCCGCCGGAGAAAACGATGCGAGCCGATGCCTGCACCACGCCGGCCGCATCGACCGCCGTGATCGTGGTCGTGCCGGTGAAGCCGGTCAGAGCATTCTCAAGCGACTGTCCGGTATAGCGCCCTGTGAGGGTCGTCGGCGCCGGCACGCTGCTGTTGGCGTTGTGTGCGCGGTTCAGTTCATCGGCCAGCTTGGCCGTCAGTTCGCCCAGGCGCGCGGCGGCGGCTGGGGCATCGACATCGCGGATTTCGACCAGGCCCCGGATCTGACCCGACGAAACGCCGTCCAGCAGCGGCCAGCGCGTGCCGCTGGGCTCGGTGATCATGATGTCGGAGAAGGCCGTCGTGGCGTCTACCGTGCCGGCGGACTGATACGACAGCGTCGCCGCCCCTTCGCCCACCAGGGTCGTGCCGGCATTGGTGCGCAGGGTCACGCCGCCATTGGAGCGGGCCTCGACCTTCACATCCATATATTTGGACAGTTCGTTGATCAGTCCAAGCTGGGCGTTCTGGGCGCCGGTCACATCCTCATTGGTCACCGTGCCGGCGGCGATCGTCTTGTTCAGCTTGGCGATCTGCTCAAGCAGCGGATTGACCGTCTCGATCGCGCTCTGCAGTCGCCCGTCCGCCTCCTGGCGTGCCGACTGGATCTGCGAGGCGATGCCCGAGGCCTGATTGAAGATCGCCTGGGTCTTGTAGATCGTGTCCTGACGTCCCGCAGACGAGGTCGGGCTCTCGGCCAATGTGGCGTAGCTGGCGAACAGCTTGTCGACCTGGGCGAAGAAGTTGCTGTCGCTGCTGGGGTCGCCGAACTGGTTCTGGATCTGGTCGTACAGCTCGTAACGCACGGTCTGGCGCGCCGCGTCCGCGCCCGCGCTCAGGCTTGCGGCTTGCAGAAACCGATCGGTCGCCAGGCGGACCCGTGTGATATCGACGCCCGAGCCATAGCCGTTGGTGACGGCGGCCGACTGGTCGGCGGCCTTGCGGATGTAGCCGGGCGTATCGACGTTGGCGATATTGTCGGCGGTGACGCGCAACTGGGTCTGGGCTGTCTTCAGCCCAGACGTCGCGATGTTCATGATCGAGTTCAGCGACATTGACGCATCTCCCCCGCCCTACCCGGCAACCGCTGCATCGTCGCGCGCAGTTCTTGCCCAGCCACGCGCTGCCATCGCTCGCACAGAGCGTTGTTTTTCAACAAGATCGTTGATCGGACGGCGTTCATGACCAGAAAGACGCGCAAAGGTCGGGCCAATCGCGTCAGGCAGGCATATCCCGCTCGTTCTCATTGAGCGCCGCAGCCGGGCAAAAAGTGGCGGGAGCGCGGCAATAACGACCGCCGCCCCATCCCCGGCTAATGAACACGCCTACACTCGATGTTGTTTTTGCTGATTTATTTTACTGGCCCGACCCTTGCGTTGAGGACGGCGAACCCTTGGGCGCAGCAGGCGCCGTCGTCCTCATTCGAAAAGCCGCCGCGCTTCCATGTCGATCGCCTCCGCCCTGTTTGCGCCTGCCGCTCCGGTTTCGACCGGAACGACGGCTGCTGCCTCGGGCATCGAAGCGAACGATGTCGGTCTGTTCTCCAGCAAGGTCGCCAGCGTCCTGGATGCGGGTCTGAGCGAAGCACAGACTGTGAAGTCTGCGCCCATTGGCCGTCTGACCGCGCCTCGCCCACTCGGCCTTGTGCTGAACCAAGCCGTTGCCGAAGGCGAAGCCATCTCAAGCCCCGCGATTGAAACGGCGTTCCCGGCGGCGCCCGGGGCTGTCGATACCAAGGTGCAACCTGCTGTCAGTGACGAACCTGCCGTTGTCGAGGATGCCGTTGAGACGGACAACACAGCCGAACCTGCTGCGGTTTTCTCCGTGGTCCCGGTGCCCCAATCGACGCCGTTGGCGATAGCTGCGAGTTCCTCGACACCGCAGCCGCTGGTCGCCAAAAACTCCGCCGTTCAGACCGACATCGGCTTGGCGATAGCTGCGAATTCCTCCACACCACCTCCGCTGGTCGCCGAAAATTCTGCCGTTCAGGCAGGCATCGGCGCAACCTCAACTGTCCCCGTCGCGCCAAAGGCCGAGACGCCGGTCGAGCAAAGCCGCGCCTCATTCATCGCCGCAACACCGACGCTATCGACATCGAAGACGCCAGACGACGCCGCATCGATTGACGTCAGCGCGCCCGACACTTCGACCAATCTCGGTGCAAAGGACGCGGCTGAGATCACTCTGCCCGAAGGCTTCACCATCGCTGCCGAGGCGGAAACCGCTCGGGCCGACCTGAACATCATGGCAGCGGCGAAAGCCGCTCTGCCGATCATGAACGCTGCGCCCGCCGTCTCTGACACCGCGTCGAAAACGTCGGAAGACGCCCCGGTTGATGCAACACCGGCTCAATCGTATTCCACTGCCGCACCGAAAAAATCCCAGCCGGAAGTCGCATCGGCTCCTCTCGACCAGTCGATGACAAAGGCCGTGTGGTCCCCTGTGAATCAGACCCGCGTCGCCGCGCCTGATGCAGCCAAGGTCGCTGTTCAGGCCGCGCCGTCCGACAACGACAAGTCCGCCGCCGCGTCCATCGTGCAGGCTATGACGGCCGCCCAGATCCCGACGGCTGACGTCCAGGTCTCGGTCATGGCGCAGATCTCCAAGCCCGTCCCGCTTGCCACCGCCGATGTCGCCGCAGCCGTGATTGCAGCGGAGCTGTCCGCTGAACCCGCTCAACCTGCATCTGATCAGCAGCCCGCAGCCGCGCCAGCCGACAAGCCGGCTCCGGTGCCGTCAGTAATGCCTCAAGCCGCACCGTCCATCCGGGCCGCACGCCATGAGTTGGCGCAGCAGACCAGCAACGCGGCGACGACGCCTGCTCAACCCGACACCACAAACGGTACGGCGACGCCGTTGGCCAAGGCCGATGCAACCCCAACGCAAACGACAGCCCAGCCTGTGAAGACGGCTGAGATGATCGCCGCATCCCTGTCTTCGCCCGCGCCAGCCGCACCCGAAGCTCAAGCCTCCAGCACTGTTCCCGCCGATACGCAGTCGGTTCAACAGGCCGTCGCCCCGGACCGTGATCTGGGCCTCTCGACCCTGTCGCGCGCCACGGTCGAAACCACCGCCCAACTCGCCGCCCAGATCGCGCGCAAACTGGACGGGCGCTCGACACGGTTCGACATGGTGCTGACGCCCGAAGATCTGGGCCGCGTGGATGTGAGCCTGGAGATCGGCAAGGACGGCCAGCTGTCCGCCCGCCTGGCCTTCGACAATCCCGCCGCCGCCGCCGATCTCAAAGGCCGCGCCGACGAACTGCGTCGCCAGCTTCAGGACGCCGGCTTCCAGGTCGCAGGCGATGCGCTCGACTTCTCGCAACGCGATCCGTCCTCCGGCGGCGGCGCCTTCGAACGTCAGCAGCAACGCAATGCTCTGTTCGCCGGCGGCTCTCGCCTGGCGGCTCAGGCCGACACCCCCATCATTCCGGCGCCCGGCGCCTGGATCAACCATTCCCAGACGCCTGACCGCGTCGATGTGAAGGTCTGACCCCATGGTCGACGCCATCTCCACCGCCGACGCCTCTGGTCGTCTGAACAGCAGCACCACCATGCTGGCCTCGAACTTTGAGACCTTCCTGACGCTGCTGACCACGCAGATGAAGAACCAGGATCCGCTGTCGCCGCTGGATTCCAACGAGTTTACCGGACAGCTGACCCAGATGGCCGGCGTCGAGCAACAACTGCTGACCAACGATCTGCTGACCAGTCTGCTGTCGGCTCAATCCGCCGGCGGACTCGATAACGCCTCCAACTATATCGGCAAGAGCGTGACCGCCGCCTGGACGGCGACCGAGTTCAACGACGGCAAGGCTGCATGGGCCTACGAACTGGGCGCCGACGCCGACAAGGCCACGTTGCAGGTCGTCGACAGCAAGGGCGCCGTGGTTTGGGAGGGCGCCGCGCCTGACAAGACGTCCGGCCTGCACACCTTCAACTGGGACGGCACGCTGAAGGACGGCGGCAAGGCCGAGGACGGCGGCGTCTATACCCTGAAGGTCGCCGCCACAAACGCCACCGGCGGCAAGATCGATGCTCAGGCCCTGATCCAGGGCCGGGTGACCGGCGTCGAAATGTACAACGGCGCGCCGTACCTGGTGATCGGCGACTCCATCCTTCCGCTTTCGACTGTGATCTCGCTGAACGAGATCAAGGCGCAGGCCGACAACGACACCGACGATACGGAGAATCCGAACGTCCCCACCGAGGAGGCGGCCGCATGATGCGATCCGCCGCCTTCCCGATGACCTTCATTTAAGGAGCGTTCTACGATGAGCCTCAACAGTGCAATGCTGGCCGGCGTTTCCGGTCTCGCCGCCAACTCCGCCGCCCTGGCGGCCATTTCCCAGAACATCGCCAACGTCAACACCGTGGGTTACAAGCGCACGGCCAGCGAGTTCCAGACCCTGGTCAACAGCCAGTCGGCCTCCGGCGGCAGCTATTCGGCCGGCGGCGTCACCACCAACACCCGGTCGTTCATCGGCCAGGAAGGCCAACTGCAGCGCACGAGCGAGAGCACCGATCTCGCCGTCGCCGGACAGGGCTTCTTCGTCACCACCACTCAGCCTGAAGGCGTCGCAGCGACCGACACCCGCCTGTTTACCCGCGCCGGCGCCTTCCGCGTCGACAAGCTGGGCTATCTGAAGAACAGCGCCGGTCTGTATCTCCAGGGCTGGCCCGTCGATTCCAACGGCGACATCTCCACCGATCCGTCGGATCTGTCCCGCCTGCGCTCGATCAACATCGGGTCGGTCGGCGGCACCGCAGAACCGACCACCCGCGTACAGATCAACGCCAACCTGCGCTCGACCCAGGCCGTGTCCAGCCCTGCCGCTCCCCAGAGCTATAAAGCCATCGAAGACACAACGGCGCCGACCCCCGGCGTGCACGACGTGTCGGTGGCCTATGAGCGGATCGACGCCAACAACTACGCCGTCACCTTGAAGACCGGCATTACCAAGATCACGGGCGTGGCGACCTATGACGCCGCCGGCGCGCTGACGGGCTTTGTTCCCAATAATGCGACGAGCACCAATGGGTCGGCGACCAGCACCGCGACCCAGATGACCATCACCCCGACCAGCGCGGGCGTTCCTGGAACGCCTTACACTCTGGACCTGGCCGACGTCGGCCTGACCACCAACAACATCGCCAAGACCAAATATGACCCGACGGTCAACTCGATGGCGATGTACGACGCCGACGAGGACAACCCGTTGGGCGTGAAACCCGACTTCAAGATGAACATCCCCGTGTCGGACTCCAAGGGCGGCCAGCGCAACCTGGAAATCCGCTTCCTGAAGAGCGACCAGCCGAACCAGTGGTACGCTGAAGTGGTTTCGGTCCCCGCAGAGGATGTCGTCACCGGCGCGCCCTACTCGAACGGCCAGATCAAGACCGGCCTGATCGCCTTCACCCCGTCAGGTCGCCTCGACATCGACACTATGAAGACCTGGCCTGCCGGGACCGGTCTGTTCGACGACCCCGAGAATGCAACCCTGTCCTTCCTGGAATCCAACCCGGACAACACCATCGATCCGAACGATCCGGCGGATAATGGCAAGATCAAATGGGCCGACGGCCTGGGCATCGCCGCCCAGACCGTGACCCTGGACCTCAACACCTCGGCCGGCGGCCTCAGCCAGCTGAACACCGCATCGGTCGTGCAGTCGACCGTCACCAACGGCACGGCCTTCGGCAATCTGAGCGACATCACCATCGACGATAGCGGCTTCGTCACCGCCGTGTTCGACAACGGCGTCATGCGCCGCATCGCCCAGGTCGCAATCGCCACCTTCCCCAGCCCCGACAGCCTGAAAGAGGTCTCGGGCAATGCCTACGCCGTCAGCCTGCAGTCCGGCACCTTTAACCTCAAAGCCGCAGGCACGGGGGGCGCGGGCACCATCGCGGCCCAACAGTTGGAGTCTTCGACGGTCGATTTGTCCGCCGAGTTCACCGGTCTGATCACCACCCAGCGGGCCTATTCCGCCTCGTCCAAAATCATCACCACGGCCGATGAAATGCTGGCCGAGCTGATCAACATCAAACGCTGATCGGCGAGTAAGTAAGCGTTAGTCTCGATGAATCGTCGCGCAATCAAGGTTTACAGAGTCGTTCGGGGAGGGACGGATTTTATCCGTTCCTTCACCACGACGCTTAAACGGACCTTAGTCGGGACCGCCTATTTTCATGACACTACGGTGTTGGTGAAAGAGGCATAAGCCCATGTTGCAAGAGCGACGCCTGAATAGCAAAGGCGAACAATACGTGGTCGGACCGACTGGCACGCCCCTGACCCTGAACGATCTGCCGCCGTCCAATACGGACCGGTGGGTGATCCGCCGCAAGGCGGAGGTCGTCGCCGCCGTTCGCGGCGGCCTGCTCAGCCTTGACGACGCCCTGGCGAAGTATCGCCTGACGGCCGAAGAATTCCTCGCATGGCAGAAGGCCATCGATAAGTGGGGCATGCAGGGTCTGCGCACGACGCGGATCCAGAGCTACCGCTCCTAAGAGTTCCCCCCGAAGACGAAGAAGGGCCGCATCCGGCGACGGGTGCGGCTCTTTTCGTTTGCGGGCCTCGAAATCGCGCAGGTTCCGCACTAAATGGCCGCAATGACCCTGGTCGAAGACATCTGCGCTATTCCGAACATCGTCCGCACCGACATGGATGCGGCGGTCGAGAGCGCGCGGGCGGCGGTCGGCCTGCCGGTCGGGGCGCGCGTCGTCGCGGCCATGTCGGGCGGGGTGGACTCCACCGTCGTCGCCGCCCTGCTGCACAAGGCGGGCTATGACGTCGTCGGCGTGACCCTTCAACTCTACGACCACGGCGCGGCCCTGAAGAAGAAGGGCGCCTGCTGCGCGGGCCAGGATATTCACGACGCGCGTCTGGCCGCCGAGATGATCGGCATCCCCCACTATGTCCTGGACTATGAAAGCCGGTTCAAGGACGCGGTCATCGACCAGTTCGCGGATTCTTATCTGAAGGGCCAGACCCCGGTCCCCTGCATCCGTTGTAATCAAACGGTCAAGTTCCGCGACCTGCTGGACGTCGCCCGCGACCTGGGCGCCGAAGCCATGGCGACGGGCCACTACGTCCGCCGCGCCGCCGTCGGCAACCGCTCGCAGATGCGCAAGGCGATCGACCATTCGCGCGACCAGTCCTACTTCCTGTTCGCCACCACCCAGGACCAACTCGACTATCTGCGCTTCCCCCTGGCCGATCTGGAAAAGCCCCAGGTGCGCGGCGTCGCCGCCGAACTGGGCCTGAAGATCGCCGCCAAGCCGGACAGCCAGGACATCTGTTTCGTGCCGTCCGGCGACTATCGCACCCTGATCGACCGGCTGCGTCCGCAGGGGCGCGAGGCCGGCGAGATCGTGCACATGGACGGGCGCGTGCTGGGAACCCACGCCGGCATCACCGACTATACCATCGGCCAGCGCCGGGGCCTGAACGTCGCCGTGGGCGAGCCCCTGTTCGTCACGAAACTGGAGCCCGAGACGCGCCGCGTCATCGTCGGCCCGCGCGAAGCCCTGCTGACCGCCAGCCTGACCTTGGAAGAAACCAACTGGCTAGGCGATGAGGCGACCATCGTCGAGGCCGCTCAGGCCGGGATCCAGGTGCTGGCCCGCGTCCGCTCGACGCGTCAGCCGTCCCCTGCCCGACTGGCGATGATCGACGGCGACATTCGCGTCGTTTTCGACGCAGGTGAGGAAGGCGTGGCTCCCGGTCAGGCCTGCGCGCTCTATCATGCAACCGACAATGAGCGGGTCCTCGGCGGCGGCTTCATCCGCGACACGACCGCAGTCGTCGCATAGCGGCGATTCATTAAGTCGAAGACAGGCCGCATCCGCCGTGTTCTTATGCCGCCTCTTACGGTCATCACACCGACGAGAGGTTCCGATGCGCACCACCGCCTGCCTGGTTTCCGTACTGGCCCTGATGGCCGCCCTTCCCACCGCAGCGATCGCTCAGGCCGCACCGCCCGCATCCGCCAGCCCGGCGGCGCCGACCTATACGGCGGCCCAGTTCTTCGACACGATCAGCTATGGCCTGGCCTACAGCGGCGCCAAGGCCTTTTCGCCGGACGGAAAGTCGGTGCTGATCCGGTCGGACAAGACGGGTGTGTTTAACGCCTACGCCCTGCCCATCGCCGGCGGCGAGCCCGTCCAGCTGACCAACTCGACCACCAGCGCCATTACGCCAGTCAGCTACTTCCCGGCCGATGCGCGCATCCTGTTCACCCAGGACGGCGGCGGCGACGAACTGAGCCATCTGTTCGTCCGGACGCCTGATGGAGCCGTCACCGACCTGACACCCGGCGACAAGGTCAAGGCGGACTTCCTGAGCTGGAGCCAGGACGGCAAGACCTTCTTCGTCACCTCAAACGCACGCGACGCCTCGGCCTTCGACATCATCGCCTACGATGCGACCACCTATGCGCACCGGATGGTGTTCGAGAACACCGGCGGCTTCTCGCCCGCCGCCCTGTCGCCGGATGGCCGGTGGCTGGTTCTGGACAAGGCCCTGACCAGCGCGAACAACGACCTCTATCTGGCGGACCTGACACAGCCGGGCGAGCCGAAGCTGCTGACGCCGCATGAAGGCAATATCGCCTACGCCGCCTACGACTTCACGCCGGATTCAAAAGCCGTCCTGATCGGCACGGATCAGAACGGCGAGTTCCAGCAGGCCTTCCGCCACGATCTCGCGACCGGCGCCGTCACTCCCCTGATCCAGGCCGACTGGGACGTCAGCTTCGTCTTCTATTCGCCCAGCGGCCGCTATCGCGTCTCGGGCCTGAACGCCGACGCCAAGACCGAACTGACCCTGCTGGACACCACCACGAGCCGGCCCGTCGCCCTGACCGGCCTGCCCGACGGCGACATCGGCAATGTGCGCTTCAGCGAAGACGAAAAGACCATCGCCTTCACCGTCTCGTCCGACACCTCGCCGGCTGACATCTTCGTCGCCGACCTGACGACCGGTCAGGCGCGCCGCCTGACCCACGCCCTGAACCCCGCCATCGACGAGAACGCCCTGGTCGAGGCGACCATCGTCCGCTACCCCGGCGAAGGCGGCGTGATGATCCCAGCCGTTCTCTACAAGCCCAAGGGGGCCTCAGCCGCCCATCCGGCCCCGGCCATCGTCCTGGTCCACGGCGGCCCGGGCGGCCAGACCCGACGCGGCTATTCGGCCATGGTCCAGCATCTGGTGAACCACGGCTATGCGGTTCTGGGCGCCAACAACCGGGGCAGTTCAGGCTACGGCAAGACCTTCTTCCACATGGACGACAAGAAGCACGGCGAGGCCGATCTGCGCGACATCGTCGCCGGCGGCGAATGGCTGAGACAACAGGACTGGGTCGCCGACGACCAGGTGGCGGTGATGGGCGGGTCGTACGGCGGCTACATGACCGCCGCCGCTCTGGCCTTCCATCCGGACGCCTTCGCCGCAGGCGTCAACATCTTTGGCGTGACCAACTGGGTGCGGACCCTGGAGTCCATCCCCGCCTGGTGGGGCGCCAACCGCATCGCCCTGTATGACGAGATGGGCGACCCCGCGACCGACGCCGAACGCCACCGTCGCATCTCGCCCCTGTTCCATACCGAGGGGATCACCAAGCCCCTGCTGGTCGTCCAGGGCGCCAACGACCCCCGCGTGCTTCAGGTCGAAAGCGACGAACTGGTCGCCGCCGTCCGCGCCAACGGCGTGCCGGTCGAATACGTCCTCTTCCCCAACGAGGGTCACGGCTTCACCCGCCGCGACAACCGCATTACCGCCCAGGACGCCTATCTGACCTTCCTGGACAAGTACGTGCGAAAATAGGACCGACGAGCCGAGGGGGCCCGCTCATTGGTCCCCTCAAGTCGCGACGGCATAGACCCTCAACCGATGCCCGTCCGGGTCGCCGGCCACGAAGCTGCGGCCCGGCTGCGTATCCACCGGCGGCGTTAGGATGCGCGCGCCCCGGTCCCACCAGTCGATGTGGGCCTGATCGACGGCGGCTGCGCCGTCTAGGGGGAAATCGACCTCGCACACCTCGCGCCGATCGCCCGCGCACCGCAACAGGCCCAGCGCACGGCCTGAACTGAGCACGAACAGCGCTCGATCCGGCCCCGCCATCACCGGCCGACAACCGAGCAGGCCCGCATAGAAGCGCGCGCTGGTCTCTGGATCCGCGACAGCCAGAAGAATGTCTTCGATCTCGATCATCAGCCCGTCCCTTGCTCCAACACGACGGAGCCTAGCCGGTCCTGCTGCCAGTTTCCGTCAGCAGCCTTCGGACGATCTCGACCTTTCGTGCGCCTCGCGCCAGGTCTTCATCAGGGCCTGCCGACGCGCAGGATAGCGCGCCTCCATCACCTCGGCCTCGACGATGCGGTCGGTACGGAAACTGCGGAAGTCGCCGCGCAGTTCGCACCAGGCGATCAGCAGCCGCACCCGGTCGAAGAAGGCCAGGGCGAAGGGCCAGACCACCCGTTCGGACGCCGCGCCCGCCTCGTCGCGATAGCACAATCTCAGCCGCCGCTCGGTGCGGATCGCCTTCCTCAACAGCCCCGGATCGACTTGGTCCGCCGGAAACGGCGCGCCCGGCACGACCAACAGCGCCGAGGTCTCCATCTCGTCGCGCAGATCGGGCGGCAACACCGCCGAAATCCGCCCGAGAGCCGCCAGCGCCGCATGCCGCATGCGCGGGTCGGCCCGGTCCGCCACCCAGCGCGAGCCCAGCACGAGAGCCTCGATCTCTTCCGGCGTGAACATCAGCGGCGGCAGCATGAAGCCGGGCTTCAGCACATAGCCGACCCCCGCCTCCCCCTCGATCGTCGCGCCCTGCGCCTGCAGGCTGGCGATGTCGCGATAAAGGGTGCGCAGGCTGACGCCCATCTCATCCGCCAACACCTGCCCGCTCACCGGCCGACGATGCCGCCGCAGGACGTTCAGCAGATCAAGCAGGCGTTCGGACCGGGACACGGCGTCAGCCTAGCAGACACCCTGCCAGAAAGCGGCAGCAGCCTGAAAATTCTAGGCCGCAGCCATCTGCCGCAGGGAGCGGTCGCGGGGCTGTCATGCAAATCGCCTAGGCGGAGCGAAACCTGCTCGGACGCCCGCCATGCCTCTTCGCCTCGCCGTCTCTGCGGCCCTGATCGCCCTGATGGGTTCAACCGCAGCCTTCGCCCACGACGGCCACGACCATCGCCATCCCGCCCAGCTCCAGCCGGTCGCGCCCTATCCGACGGCTCCGACGAGTCAGGCCCGCGCCTGGCTGGCCGGCGATCACCACGTCCACAGCCGTTACAGCGTCGGCTATACGCCCGATCCGGCCAATCCGGACGCCCCGCCCACGGCCGTCATCGCCGGCGACGCCGTCTATCCGATCCCCCAGAACGCCCGCATGGCCCATCGTTTCGGCCTGGCCTGGATGGTCTCGACCGACCACGGCGGCCCGAACCATTCCAAGCTGAACGCCGAACAGGCCTATCCCGAACTGCTGATGGCCCGACGGGAAATCCCCGACCTGCTGCTCTTCTACGGCATGGAGTTCGACACCCCCGGCGGCGATCACTCCAGCCTGATCCTGCCGCGCACCGAGGCCGAGCGCGACACCCTGCGCGATCTCGAAAGCCGCTTCGCCAAGCGCGAAGCCTGGCCGACCGACCCCGCCCGCGATCAGGAGCCGCGCATGGTCGAAGCCCTGCGTGTCATGGACGGACTGGACGACCGGCCCGTAGTGATCGCCAACCACCCGTCGCGCTCGGCGACGGGCCTGGGCGAATACGCCCAGTATGACCCGGCCGAGCTGCGCGACTGGAACGACACCGCCCCGCGCGTGGCGGTCGGCATGGAGGGCGCGCCGGGTCACCAGGCCGCGACCCTGAACCCCGACGGCTCGATCAAGCCCGACGGCATGCGCGGCATCTATGGCCGCGCCCCCACCATGGGCGGCTTCGACCAGATGACGGCGCGCCTGGGCGGCTTCTGGGACTCCATGCTGGGCGAGGGCCGCCGCTGGTGGATCACCTCGACCTCGGATTCGCACCGCCACTACAGCGAAGGCGGCGTCGACTTCTGGCCCGGCGAATATTCCAAGACCTATGTCCTGGCCCGCCGCGACCACGCCGATGTGCTGGACGGCCTGCGCGAGGGCCGCATCTTCGTCACCACCGGCGACCTGATCTCCGAATTGGACGTGACGGCCCAATCCGGCGGCCGTTCAGCGGACATCGGCGGCGAACTGAAGGCCCCGGCGAACCAGCCCGTCGTGATCACAGTGCGTCTTCGCGACCCCGCCGGCCCCAACGCCTCGGGCAAGGACAGCGCCGTCGCCCGCCTGGACCTGATCGTCGGCGACGTCACCGGCCCCCGCCCCGACCGCGACGCCGACCACAACCCTTCCACCCGGGTCGAGCGCCGCTTCACCGCCGCCGACTGGATCCGCGACGGCGAGATCATCACCATCCGCCACACCCTCCCCGCCTCGACCACGCCCCGCTACATCCGCGTACGCGGCACCAACGGCCCCGAACTTGAGCCCACCCCCGACCCCGCCGGCGAAGACCCCTGGAGCGACCTGTGGTTCTACGCCAACCCGGTGTTCATCACGCCTGGGGAGTGAGGGGGAGCAGGTGTCTTGTGACCCCTCCTCGCGCCCGGCGGGTTGTGCAGACGGACTTCGGAGTGTAAACGCCCCCTCCGAAGACGAGAGACCCATGTTCACCCACTACGTCACCATGACTGCGCCCAAGGGCTTGGACCGACTGCCGGTCCAGGGCGAATGCGCATGCGTGAGGGGTAGGTAGGGAAAGATCGGTCATCGACTTCGGTTTTCCAGCAACCCCTCCCGCCACCGGCCGGAGGGGTTTCTTGTATCCACAAGCGACGTCTCTCCGTCCGGTCCGGGAGGATCACAGACAGAGAAGGAGACGTCGGCCATGTCAGGCTATGACGTGATCGAAGGCTCGGGCGCGCTGATCAAGGCGTGGACCCGAGGGGTGCCCATCGAGGATGCGGCGCTGAAACAGCTGAAGAACGTGGCGTCGCTACCGTTCATCCACAAACACGTCGCGGTCATGCCCGACGTGCACTGGGGCATGGGCGCGACGGTCGGGTCGGTTATCCCGACCGTGGGGGCCATCATCCCGGCTGCCGTGGGTGTGGACATCGGCTGCGGCATGATGGCGGTGCGGACCTCGATCCACGCCGAACACCTGCCCGACGACCTGTTGGCCATCCGCTCCGCCATCGAGGCGGCCGTTCCGCACGGCCGCACCGACAACGGCGGGCGCAACGACAAGGGCGCCTGGGCCGCCGAACCGCCGGCCTCGGCCGTCACCCGCTGGGCCGATCTGAAGGCGGGCTATGACGTCGTGGTGGAGAAACACCCCAAGGCGGCGCACCCGCGCGGCTTCGGCCACCTGGGCACCCTGGGCACGGGCAACCACTTCATCGAGCTGTGCCTCGACGAGGCGGGCGACGTGTGGGTGATGCTGCACTCGGGCTCGCGCGGCGTGGGCAACCGGTTCGGGACCTATTTCATCGAACGGGCCAAGCACGAGATGCGCCGCTGGCACATCAACCTGCCCGACCAGGACCTGGCCTATTTCCCGGAAGGGACCGACGGCTTCGTCGACTATGTGCGGGCGGTGTCATGGGCGCAGAAGTACGCGCGCGCCAACCGCGAGGTGATGATGGACAGCGTGCTCGGAGTGCTGAAGGCCTTCTGGCCGGATCTGGAGACGACGCAGGAGGCGGTGAACTGCCACCACAACTACGTCTCGAAGGAGAAGCATTTCGGCAAGGACGTCTTCCTGACCCGCAAGGGGGCGGTGTCGGCCAAGGACGGCGAACTGGGCATCATCCCCGGCTCTATGGGGGCAAAGTCCTTCATCGTGCGCGGCAAGGGCAATGCGGATTCGTTCTGCACCTGCTCCCATGGCGCCGGTCGGGCCATGAGCCGGACCGAGGCCAAGCGCCGCTTCACGCTTGAGGACCACGTCCGCGCCACCGAGGGCGTGGAATGCCGCAAGGACGCCGAGGTGATCGACGAAACCCCGATGGCTTATAAGGACATCGACGCGGTCATCGCGGCCCAGACCGACCTTATCGAGGTCGTGCATACCCTGCGTCAGGTGGTGTGCGTCAAGGGATGACGGGAGCCGGTTTCACCGCAGGGTGAGGCCGGCTTTCGTCGTTCAGGTCTCGGCATAGGTGCGATCATCGGTCCCGCAATAACGATACATGATGTCGTATAGCCGGCCGTCCAGACGGCATGGATAACAGACGCCCGCGCTACTCCTGCGCACCTCGACATCACCTAAGGCTGCGGTCGAAGACAGCAGACGCTGGCAATCGCCTTCCCTCTTATAAGCCCACGCCCCTGCGATGGCCGTCACAACGACGGCGGTTCCGATCAGCGATTTGACGAACAGGCGGTTCACGACCAGGCACCGCCTTTTCTAAGCTGCTTCCTTCGGCATCACATCGCCCACCGTCGGTCGATTTTCTGCGCGGGTCAGCAGGATGTCCCGGGGTTTGACGATCTCGTTGCAGCAGCCGCAGGCGATGCGCGGCGTCAGGGTCGAGCCGCAGGTCTTGTGTATCATGTCGATGCCGCTGTCGGCGTCGCCATAGACGTGCTTGGCCCCCCAGCCGTGCAGGGTCACCAGAACGCCGTAGAGATCCTTGCCCTTGGCGGTCAGGATATATTCGTTGCGCGGCGGGCGTTCGGAATAAAGCTGCGGCTCCAGCACCCCATGCTGGACCAGGCTCTTCAGACGGGCGGCCAGGACGTTGCGCGCCACGCCCAGATTGTCCTGCCACTGTTCGAACCGGCTGACCCCGTTGAAGGCGTCGCGGATAACCAGCAGGGTCCAGGGGTCGCCGATCACCTCAAGAGTGGCGGCGATGGAGCAGCTTTGGCGGCTGTAGTCGGCGGTGCGTCCCATGCGGCGAAAGTGACCCCGCGTCAGCCGTTTGGCAAGGGTTGCAAATCAGAACGCTCCAGGTCAGTCTTGTTTGGCAACGGACATGCTGACCTCACGGTTCGCCGCCTTGTTACTTCGACTTCGGCGGGAGATCTTCATCAGGTCTTCCGCAGCCTCTTCGCCTGACGCAGGATTGCGCAATGACGCTGCCGATCTCTCTCGACGCCGCCCTGGCCTTTCAGACCCTCGACGACGGCGGTCTGTCCGCTCCGGTGCCTGGCCATTTCTCCAATGGCCCCTCGGGCATGGCGCCGGAAAAGGGCTTTCCGTTCGGCGGCCTGCTGGCGGCCCTGTGCGCCCAGTCGATGCGGCAGGGTCTGGCTCTGACCGCGCCCCTGCGCACCCTGTCGGTGCAATACCTGTCGGCGGCCGAGTTCGGTGAGCAGGTGGCCTTCCGCCCGCGCCTGCTGCGCGGCGGCCGCAACGTCGTCTATGCGGCGGTCGAGGCTGAACAGGACGGCCGCCTGACTCACCACGCCACGGGCACCTATGGGCTGGACGGCGCCACGCCGCCGGTCACGCCCCTGCACCTGCCGCCCCCGCCGCTGGACAGCCTGAACCCCAGGGCGACCATCCACGGCCCGATGGCCCCGCACTTCTCGCAGCATGTCGAATATCGGTTCGACGGCGGCCCCAACATCCTGGGCGGCAACGAGGGCCGGCCCGCGGTCGAGCGCACCTGGATGCGGATGGCGGACGGCCGGCCGCTGGACGAAGTCGGGCTGTGCTACCTGCTGGACGCCCTCTATCCGCCGGCCTGGACGCTTTCGAAGACACCGGCGGCGATGACGACCGTGGACCTGCGCATCGACATCCTGACCGATCCGGCACCGCAGACAGCGCCCGACGGCTGGGCCTTCTTCGAGTTCAGGATGCTGGACCTGGGGCTGGGCTGGACAGTGGACGAAGCCTCCGCCTGGGGCGCCGACGGAACCCCGCTGGCCCTCTCGCGCCAGCGCCGCAAACTGCTGCCGCAACGCACGGCCTGAAGTCAGCCCTCATTCATGATTATCAGCGACTATTCCAAATCTCTGGAGTCGTCCCCCATGCGTCGTCGAAATCGCCTCGTTTCCGTATCTCAAGTCGTCGTCGTCCTGGGGGGCTGTCTGATGCTCCAGGGCTGCCTGGTCGGCGCTGTCGTCGGAGGCACTGCGGCCGTCGTCGGCGGGACGGCCAAGGCCACCGGCGCGGTGGTCGGCGCCGGCTTCGACGCCGTCACCACCTCGGACGAGGAGACCAAACTGCGCCGCGAGCGCGAACAGCGCGACTACGAGCGCGAGCAAAGGCGGTGCGAACAGCGGCAACGCCAGGGCAAGCGCTGCTGATTAGAGGGTCAGCACGCACCGTTCGTTGATCGTCGGCCGCGCCACCTGAACCCGGCACAGGCCGGGCCATTCGGGCTGCAACGTCTTGAAGAACCACAGGCACAGGTTCTCCAGGCTGGGCAATTCCAGCCCTTCGTGTTCGTTCAGCATGCCGTGATCCAGCGTCTCCGCCGCCGCCTTCAGCGCCCGGTCCAGCGCGCCCAGATCGGCGACCCAGCCGTGCTCGGCATCCAGCACCTCGGACCGCACCGTCGCCTCGACCGTGAAGGAATGGCCGTGGACGCGGCGATAGATGCTGCCCTCGGGTTCGTTGGGGAAATGGTGGGCGGCGTCGAACGTCGCCTGTTTGGTGATTTCGAAAACGGGCATTAGCGGACGCCGATATACTTGTGTGTCTGGACGCTCAGGCGCCACTGGGGATGGGTCAGGCAGTATTCGATGGCGGCGGCGGTGTTCTCCGCCTGGTCGGGGCCGTCCATGGGCTGCAACCAGAACCGCTCGAAATCCAGGTGCTCGAACCGGTCCGGCAGGGCCTTGGCCTGCGGATAGACCAGCTTCAGCTCCTGGCCTTTGACCTGGATCAAGTCGGCGTCCGCCTTGGGACTGATGCAGATCCAGTCGATCCCGTCGGGCGCCGCCAGGGTGCCGTTGCTCTCTATGGCGATCTCGAAACCCCGCGCGTGCAGCGCCGCAATCAGCGGGTCATCCAACTGCAACAGGGGCTCGCCGCCGGTGCAGACCACCAGTTTCGGATCCCCCGCCCGCCCCCGCCACATCGCCGCGACATGATCGGCCAACAGGTCCGCCGTGGCGAACTTGCCCCCGCCGTCCCCGTCCACGCCGACGAAGTCCGTGTCGCAGAAGCTGCAGACGGCGGTCGCCCGATCCTGCTCGCGCCCGCTCCACAGATTGCAGCCGGCGAAACGCAGAAAGACCGCCGGCCGGCCCGCCTGTCCGCCCTCGCCTTGCACCGTCAGAAAGACTTCCTTGGCCGAATAGGTCACGTCTTGGCGCCCTGGGACACGACCCAGTCTTCATACCCCGCCGCGCGCAGTTCGCAGGCCGGGCATTCGCCGCAGCCATAGCCCCAGGCGTGCCGATGCGTCCGGTCGCCCTGATAGCAGGTGTGGCTGTCTTCGATGATCAGTTCGACCAGCGCCTCGCCCCCGATCCGGTCGGCCAGTTCCCAGGTCTGCCCCTTGGTCAGCCACATCAGCGGCGTGTCGATCACCACCGGCTTGTCCAGCCCCAGCGACAAGGCCCGCGCCATGGCCTCCATCGTCTCGTGACGGCAATCCGGGTAGCCCGAGAAATCCGTCTCGCACATGCCGCCGACCAGCACCTCCAGCCCGCGCCGATCCGCCAGGGCCGCCGCTGCGACCAGAAAGATCAGGTTCCGCCCCGGCACGAAGGTCGTCGGCAGGCCGCGCGCATCCATCTCGATTTTTCGATCGGCGGTCAGGGCGCTCTCGGCGATGCGGCCATAGCCGGTCAGGTCCACCACATGGTCGTCACCCAGACGGTCGGCGTACTGTGGTAAGGCCGCGCCCATTCCGGCCCGCACGGCTTGGCGCGCCTCCATCTCGACCCGATGGCGCTGGCCATAGTCGAAGCCGACCGTCTCCACCCGCTCGAACCGCTCCAGCGCCCAGGCCAGACAGGTCGCGCTGTCCTGCCCGCCGGAGAACAGAACCAGAGCCGATGTGGAGGTCTTTTCCAGGATGACGCTCATGACGAATCTGCGGTCGGCCAGTCGGCCGCGCGCATGCACAAAGGGATGGGAACCCAGATGGGTCAGGCGGGCGTCATACACCAGACCCGGATGCGGTGCAAAATCACCGTTTGCATCGATTTGCATCAAGCTGTGCCAGCTTAACCAATCCGCAAGCGATTTTGGGCATTAGTCCCAACGAGTAGGAGTTCCGGGCAGTATGCCGACCATCGAGACCCTTTCCGAGCGTCCCAAGCCGGTGGCTCCGACGACGCTCGGGTGCGAGGTGCTGGCGCGTTTCGAACGCGAGCCGGACACGCTCGTCATCCCCGTGGTCGATGGAAATCGTCCGGTCGGACTGGTCGAACGCACCGCCTTCCTGCAAAAAATCGCCGCCCGTTTCGGCCACGCCCTCTACGACCTGCGCCCCATCACCTACGCCATGGACTCTGAGCCGGCGGTGGTCGAGGCCGGCGTTCGCATCGACGCCTTCTGCGACATTATGCTGAAGGGCGGCCCGGCCGCCCTGCTGCGCGGCTTCATCGTCACCCATAACGGCGCCTATCTCGGCGTCGGCACGGCTGCGACCCTGTTGCAGGCTGTAAACACGCGTCAGCGCCAACAAAACGAAGAGCTGGCCGAACAGGCCGCGATCCTCAGCGACACGCGCGCCCAAGCCATCGCCGCCGCTCGCGCCAAGAGCCAGTTCCTGGCGATCATGAGCCACGAACTGCGCACGCCGATGAACGGTGTGCTGGCCGTCGCCGAACTGCTGCGTCGCCAGCCGCTGAACGCAGCGGCCCAGGCGCACGTCCAGACGATCATGGACTCGTCCGAAACCCTGCTGCGCATTCTTCAGGACGCGGTCGATCTGTCCAAGGCCGAGGCGGGCGAACTGGAGCTGAACAATACCCCTACCGCCCTCCGCGCCGTGATGGACGACATCCAGTCGATGTGGGAACCGCGCGCGTCTCAGGACGGCGTCACGCTGTTGGTCGGTTATGAAGGCGACACCGAGCTGGCCGCAGTCATCGATGGCACGCGACTGAAGCAGGTGTTCAACAATCTGATCGGCAACGCGCTGAAGTTCGCCCGCAACGGCGTGGTCGAGGCGGGGCTGAAAGCCTGGGTCGAGGGCGACCAGATTCATATGGAGGCCCGCATCCGCGACGACGGGCCCGGTGTCGAGGCCGACCGCGTCGACTCGATCTTCGAACCCTTCGTTCACGGCTCCGGTCCCGATGGCGCGGGCCTGGGCCTGTCGATCTGCCGCCAGGTGATCGACCGCATGGGCGGCCGGATTTGGGCCGAGAACAACAAGGGTCGTGGCGCCACCTTCGCCTTCGACCTGACCGCTCCGCGTGCGGCCGTGGAGGTCGAAGTCCAATCGAATGTGTCAGACCTGTCCGGACTGGACCTGAAGTCGGCCCCCCACATCCTGATCGTCGACGACAACGCCACCAACCGCGTCGTGGCCCAGGCCCTGTGCGAGATGTTCGGCTGCAGTTCCGAACTGGCGGAGGACGGCCTGGAGGCGCTTCAGGCCGTTCAGGAAAGCCGCTACGATCTGGTCCTGATGGACATAAAGATGCCGCGCATGGACGGCGTTCAGGCCACACAGGCCATCCGCGCCCTGCCCGGCGCCGTCGGCCGCGTGCCGATCGTGGCCCTGACCGCCAACGCCGATCCCGAGGACGCCAAACACTATCTCTCCATCGGGATGGCCGCCGTGGTGGAAAAGCCGATCAAGCCTGAACGTTTGCGCATGGCGATGAACGCCGCCCTCTCAGCGGCCCAGGAAGAGGCCGGCCACGCCGACCGGCTCTCTGAAGAAGAAGGCGACCGGTCAGCCGCCTGATCTTCAGTCCGGGCGGACGTCCAGCGCCTCCTCGTCCTCTTCGTCGTAACCGATCAGACGCAGCGCCCTCGCCTTCTGGCCATTGATCTCGGCCCATCGAAGCAGACCCTCCTCCCGACCGTGGGTGATCCAGATTTCCTCTGGCTTCAGCTCGGTGAAGGTCGCCGTCAGCTCGTTCCAGTCGGCGTGATCCGACACAACCAGCGGCAGTTCCACGCCCCTCTGACGCGCGCGCGCCTTCACTCCCATCCAGCCCGAGGCGAAGGCCGTGACCGGGTCGGCGAACCGCCGCGCCCAGCGATCCTGGATGGCGGACGGCGGAGCGATGGCGACCTCTCCACCCAGCGCATTCTTGGGCAGGTCGCGCGTCGGCGCCAGCGGCCCCAGATCGACGCCTTCGCGCTGATACAAGGTGTTCAACCGTTTCATCGCGCCGTGAACATAGATGGTGCGATCCCAGCCTGCCTCACGCAGCAGACGGATGATCCGTTGGGCCTTGCCCAGCGCATAGGCCCCGACCAGATGCGCCCGCTCGGGAAACTGACCCAGAGACCGCACCAACCGCCCGACCTCCTCCTCGGCCGGCGGATGGCTGAAGACGGGCAGGCCGAACGTCGCCTCGGAGATGAAGACGTGACACGGCACGGGCTCGAAAGGCGCACAGGTCGGGTCGCGGCGGCGCTTGTAGTCGCCCGAGACCACCATGGTCAGCCCCTTCCACCGCACCTCAACCTGGGCAGACCCCAGGACATGGCCGGCCGGGACCAGCCGCAAGTCCACGCCGTTGATCGCGGTGGCCTCGCCATATTCCACCGACTGCGGCTGACCTGTGAAATCGGCGCCGTAACGCTCGGCCATGATCGCGAGGGTCTGGCGAGTGGCGAGAACCGCACCGTGTCCGGCGCGGGCATGGTCCGCGTGGCCGTGGGTGATGACGGCCCGATCCACCGGCCGAACCGGATCCACGTAGAAGTCTCCCGGCGGACAATAGAGGCCGGCAGGCGTCGGATGCAGCAGGTCTTCGGGGCGGATCATGTTGCGGTAACGCTCTCGACGCCGTCAGGTCGCCGCCTCATACAAGATGATCGGAAAATCGGCTCAAAAGGTTCAGCCCGCACGATGCAAGAGAGCTTCCTCACCACCATCCTGCCGCAACTGGCGGCCGGCGCGGCCCATACCGGCGCGCTGGGCTTCGCTTTCGATGGACTGCACGACGGTGAGCCGCGCATTCGCGTGCCGTGGCGTGAAGATCTGGTGGGCGATCCCGACAGCGGCGTCTTCGCCGGCGGCCTGGTCACCACCCTGCTCGATCACATCGGCGGTCTGGCGGTCTGGACGGCGCTCGATACCTTCCAGCCCATCGCCACCCTGGACTTGCGCGTCGATTACATGCGCGCGGCGCGGCCGCGTGAGGATTTGCTGGCCCAAGGGCTCTGCTACCGCTTGACGCCGACCATCGCCTTCGTGCGCGCCTGGGCGTTCGAGGACGATCCCTCCGATCCCGTGGCGGCCGCCCAGTCCGCCTACATCCTCAACCAGACCCGTGAGCGTCCGACGCGAGCCGCCGCATGACCGATATCCTGAATCGGATGCCCTATGCCCGTTTCCTGGGCCTCCAAACCCTGGTCAGCGGCGACGAGATTACAGTGATCATGCCGTTCGCCGACAGGCTGATCGGCAATCCCATGCTGCCCGCTCTGCACGGCGGATCGACGGCCGCCCTGCTGGAAATGACCGCCATGGCCCAGGTTGCGATCACCTTTCCCAGCTCGCGCCTGCCGCGCCCGATCAATGTGACGGTGGCCTATCTGCGCACGGGACGGCCCATCGACGTCTTCGCCCGCGCCCGCATCAGCCGCGCCGGCCGCCGCGTCGCCCATGTTCAGGCCGAGGCCTGGCAGGAAGAGCGTGCACAGCCAATCGCGTCTCTGACCGCACACTTCCTCTTGGACAACCAGGGCTAGTCACCGCTGGCCTTGGCGCCGATTCGGCCTGGATCCCCACGGACGCTGAACTTCAACGCCATCCTTATGGCGGCGCTTCAACGCGCGATTGCTGCACTTATGAAGATACCCCTACCAAGCATGGTTAA
Source organism: Brevundimonas sp. (assembly GCF_046295075.1). Taxonomy (GTDB): domain Bacteria; phylum Pseudomonadota; class Alphaproteobacteria; order Caulobacterales; family Caulobacteraceae; genus Brevundimonas. The sequence goes on from NZ_JBKBOC010000004.1 coordinate 137,489, forward strand.
GACGTGATAACCATAAGCTTCTCGTAACCTTATCTGAGGGGCTTTCATGGACCGCACTGAAGTCGTCACCAGCGTTGCTGGCGATCTGCATGCTACCGAACTCGCGATTGACGCGGCGATCACCCAGGCGACGACGCTGGTTCAATCCTTCATCGGCGCCCGTGCCGCCCTTTCGCTGTCGCCGGTCAGCGGCACGGTTTCGCAAGCCAAGGCCATGGAAACCATCGCCGCCCTGTCGGCAGCGCGCGAGTCCATCGTGGCCTGCCACGCCGAACTGCAAAAAGATCACCGCCGCCTCGGTTATGGCACCTATGCCGCCGGTCCGGTGGCGAAGCCGGATGATTGGTGGGGCGTTCAAGAATCGACCACCCAAGGACATCTTCGCGTAGCGTGAATTCTTGGTAAGCTTGGCTTATCGCGATTTCAGTTAGAACGGACTTGGGTCATTATCGCCCCCGCGCACTTTGGCGCGGGGGCGATTTGTCATGCTGAATATCGTCTACGCGATCATCGGCGCAGTCTTCATGGTCGGCATGGCCCTGTTCGCTTTTCTTAAGGGCGGCCGCCCAGAGCGGTTAGGCGCAGGCGCCTATCTGTTCGCTTGGTTTGGCACCATTGTGATGCAGGAAAACAGCGGCTTCCGCGGCGTTCCGCTGGGAATGTTTCTGATCGACCTATTGTTATTGGGCGTCTTTGTCGCGATCGCTTGGCGATATCGTCAATCTTGGCCTGTGTGGGTCAGCGGCCTTCAACTGATCGTGGTGATGGCTCACATCATGGCTTTGAGCGGACAGCCCGTGTCCATCTCATCGCTTTACACGATCATGAATTTCACCGGTTATCTCATCATCGCCTGCATCATAGCAGGCACGTTCTACGCGTGGCAGGAACGTCGCGCTGCTGAGTTGAATAGGTAGAAATTCCTACGCTGCGGGCTTAGCATGCGGACGAATCGTTCGTTGAGATGCCATGCCGCTATCGCATGCCAAACTTTGGAAAGCCGTCGATGCCTTGGCGCGGCGTGAGGGGCTGACGCCGTCTGGTCTGGCGCGGCGTGCGGGGTTGGACGCCACCAGCTTCAATCCGTCCAAACGCTTTGGTCCCGGCGATCCGCCACGTCCGCGCTGGCCATCGACCGAGAGCATGACCTTGGTGCTTCAGGCGACCGGCGTGTCGCTTTCCGACTTCGCGGTGTTGGCCGACGATGCCCCGGATAGAGCGACGACCGTGCCGCTTCTCGGTTTGGCGAAGGCGGGACAGGACGGGTTTTTCGACGATGCGGGCCTGCCGACCGGAGAGGGCTGGGACCAGACTGACCTGCCCCGCGCCAACGACACCTTGTTCAGCCTGAAGATCACCGGCGATTCCATGTCTCCGCTCTATCGCGAGGGCGACCGGGTCATTGTCGATCAGGAAGCGACGCGCGTACGGCGTGGGGACCGGGTGGTCGCCCGCCTGACGACCGGCGAGACCGTGGCCAAGGAGGTGACCAGCCTGACCAGCCGCACGGTCACCCTGTCCTCCATCAATCCCGACTATCCACCCCGCGTCGTCCCGCGCCGCGAAATCGAGTGGATGGCCCGTATTCTTTGGGTCAGTCAGTAGTTGACCAAGGCAAAAGCCCCGCCCGGCGAACCGGACGGGGCTTTCGATGGTGGTCCGTTCAGACCTAGTTGGCCGTGACGTAGTGGGCGTTCACCCATCCGCCGCCGGCGATTTGGACCCACTCACCCTGCGAACCGACTGCGGTGAAGGGCTGGCCGGCCGACAAGGTGCCGGCCTGGCGATAGTTGGTGCCCGGACCGCTGCGGATACGCAGGTTGGACGAGGCGCGATATTGCGAGCCGTTAGACACCGAGGCCGCACGCGCGCGCTGCTGGTTGCAGCCGATGTACGAACCCGCCGCTGCGCCAGCGCCGGCGCCGACGATGGTGCCGGCTGTGCGCTCGTTACGCGCCAAGTTGGAACCCACCACGCCGCCGACGACGGCGCCGATCAGGGCGCCTGCACGCTGGCGACCGCCGGGGGCGTCGCAGTTGGTCACGCCATTGGCTTGAGCCTGGGCGGCCATCGGGGCGGCCGTCACCATGGCGGCGAGAGCGGCAGCCGTGGCCAGACCGGTCTTGAAAATCTTGTTCGACATAACTCTTCTCCTGTCAGCGCGTTTGCCGATGAGGGGAGAATGCCTGGACAAACCTGAAGGCTCCCGGAGCTTCGCCGTTATTTTCCGTTCATCTTGGTTGCCCGCGCCGTTCGCCGACGCTCGACCAGCCGTCGCGCCGCCTCGACGTCCCGCTCAATCAAATGCTTGCGACGCACGAACTGAAAATCCAGCACACGCGCCCACAGATAAAGCAGACTGTCATGAGTGACGAAGACCGTCACAGCCTCGTCGCTTGGCGGCGGCCCCCACGCCTCTGCGAGCTTGCCCAGATGCTGGATTGTTGCATCATCTGGCATCGGCTCGCATTCAACGATCCAATCCCAGCTACAAAGCTCGGGCCGACCGGTGACCAGATTGACCGTCGCCGTCAACACCTTGTCCGCTGACCCGGCAGAGACCAGGTCCAGCCACAATATCCGCGCGGCCTCGTCGATTTCGTAACGCAACGTCGCCTCCCCGGCTACGCGCCCATCCAAAAACGTCCGGGTTAACAATCCTGACCAAAATCAGGGTTACGCAAGTTTCCCGTTCGCCCCCGCCTCGATCAGTTCGATGGTCTGAGGCAGCCCGTAGATGGCCGCGAACGAGCCGAAGCGCGGGCCCTGGCTGGCGCCCAGCAGCACCTCATACAACGCGCCGAACCAGGCCCGCAGCGGCTCAAACGCGTGCGCCTTGCCGACCGCATAGACTTCGCTCTGGATCAGTTCGCCGTCGGTCGTGTCCGCCGGCAGGGCCTTCAGCCTTTCCGCCAGGTCCAGCAGGGCCGCCTTCTCCTTGTCGTCGGGCAGGCGATACGCCTTCGAGGGCTTCACGAAGCCCTCGTAATAATTCAGCGCCCGGTCCATCAGCTGGTCCAGCAGCGGCTCGTTCTGCGGCGTCGCCTCCGGCAGATATTTGGCGAAATAGGCCCACAGCTGCTCCTTGGTCGAGGCGTTGGCCACGCCGACCAGGTTCAGCAGCAGGGCGAAGGACACCGGCGACGTATGGGTCGGCGGATCGCCGGCATGGATCGACCAGACGGCGTTGTCGATCCGCTTGGCCGGCTCCTGGGTTTTGTAGCTTTCGATGAAGGCCAGATAGTCGTCGATCGCGCGCGGAATGACGTTGAAGTGCAGGCTCTTGGCCGACTTCGGCGACTGGAACATGTACCAGCTCAGGCTCTCCGGCGTGCCGTAGCGCAGCCATTCGTCCATCGTGAGGCCGTTGCCCTTGGACTTGGAGATCTTCTTGCCTTCGATGTCGAGGAAGAGTTCGTAGTTGAAGCCTTCCGGCGGGGTGCCGCCCAGGGCGCGACACAGTTTCGACGACTCGCGCACGCTCTCGATCAGGTCCTTGCCTGACATTTCGTAATCGACGTCCAGCGCGACCCAGCGCATGGCCCAGTCAGGCTTCCATTGCAGCTTCACATGACCGCCGGTGACCGGAACCTCGGTGCGGTTGCCCGGTTCGCCGGCCGGATCCTCGAAGGTGATGGTTCCCTTCTCGACGTTACGCGCCAGGGTCGGCACCTGCAGCACATGGCCGGTGATCGGGCTGACCGGCAGGAAGGGCGAATAGGTGGCGCGCCGTTCCTCGCCCAGGGTCGGCAGCATAATGGCCATGACGGCGTCGAACCGCTCAAGCAGGGTCAGCAGCGTCGCGTCGAACCGGCCGGACTTATAGGTCTCGGTCGAGCTCATGAACTCGTAGTCGAAGCCGAACGAATCCAGGAAGGCCTGCAGCCGCGCATTGTTGTGCGCGCCAAAACTGTCGTGCGTGCCGAACGGGTCGCGCACGCGCGTCAGCGACAGGTGCAGGTCTTCGCGCAGCATTTCCGGGTTCGGGATGCCCTCGGGCACCTTGCGCAGCCCGTCCATATCGTCGCTGAAGGCGATCAGGCGCGTCGGCCAGTGGTCCCCGGTCAGGGCGCGGAAGGCGTTGCGCACCATGGTCGTGCGCGCCACCTCGCCGAAGGTGCCCATGTGGGGCAGGCCCGAGGGGCCATAACCGGTCTCAAGGATCACCGGCCGTTGCAGCGCCGGGAAGGTCGCCAGCGCCTCGTCCGCCTTGCCCGCGTCGATCAGCAGTTTGGCCGTGTCCCGCTCGGCGTCGGTCAGACGCTTCTTCAGCACATGGGCCAGCAGATTGCGGGCTTGTTCGAACGGCCAGGACTTGGCCTCGCGGGCGAGGGTTTCGAGGTTCTGCAACATGTCGGCGGTTTGCAGTCTGCATACCGCCCGGTCAACCGCTTAGCCGCAGGGATCAGCCCTTGGCGGCCCCAGTTGCAGCGATGACGATGACCTCGACCAGATACTCCGGCGACGCCAGCCGGCTTTCACCCGTCGCACGAGCAGGCGGATTGGCGGTATCGACCCAGGCGTCCCAGACGCTGTTCATCGCGTCGAAATCGCCGATATCAGCCAGCCAGATCTGGGCCATCAAGATCTTCGACTTGTCGCTGCCGGCCTCTGCCAGCAACGCTTCGACCTCGGCCAAAGCCGTCTTCGTCTGGGCGATGACGTCGTCACCGGGCTCTCCAACCTGGCCGGCCAGATAGATGGTGTCGCCGTGGATGACGGCTTCGCTCATGCGGGCGCCGGGCTGGATGCGGGTGATCATGACGGGTTCCTTTGGAGATGCTGTCGCACCTATCGCCGCCCGCCCCTCGCCTGTCGAGCGCTTAGCGGCGGCTGAAACGGGCGACCGTCAGGCCGACGACCAAAGCGCCCGCCCCGACGATCAGGGCGTCCTCGATCAGACCGCTGCGCGTCTGGCCGATGCGGGCCATGGCCTTCTTGCGACTGGCCAGGGTCAGATAGGCCAGCGGCACGGCGGTCGCGACGGCGACGCCGGCGCCCAGCTTTTCCTTGCCGCGCGGCGCCAGGGCCGATCCCGCGATCCCCGCGCTCATCACCCGCGCCAACAGGCCCAGAAAGACCGTGCGGTCGGGCGCCGACTTCATCTTGTCGCCCAGCAGCTCGCCTACACCCATGGCCAGGGCGCCGAACTTGAACAGCGGCTGGTTCAACAGGAAGACCCGGCCCGGCGTCGGCCTGTGCGCCAACTCGGCCGCCGCAATGGCCGCCATCGGGGTCATGGATCGGGCGCTGGCGACAGCGCCGATGAGAGCGGAGGGCAAGAGTTCGGTAATCTTCATCCCGTCTGAACACCGCACGACGGCGAGGGTTCAGCCGCGCGCCGCCAGAACGTTTCGGATCGCCAGGCTGGAGTGGATGCGCGACACGCCCGGCAGGCGCGACAGCACGTCCTTGTGGATCACCTCATAGGCCGCGATGTCGGGCGCCACGGCCCGCACGATATAGTCCGCCTCACCCGCCATCAGATAGCAGTCGCGGATTTCGGGATGGTTGCGCACCGCCGCCTCGAACCGGCGCATATGGTCGTCGGTCTGTTTCTCCAGCGTGATCTCGACGTAGGCCACCACGCCGTCGTCGGCGTCATTGGCGAGGACGGCCGCATACCCCCGGATCACGCCGCGTTCCTCAAGCCGTCGCACCCGGCGCAGGCACGCCGACGGCGACAGACCGACCCCAGAGGCCAGGTCTGCATTGCTCACGCGGCCATCAGCGCGAAGCCGCTGAAGAATGCGCTGGTCGATGGGATCAAGCAGGGTCACAAGTTTCCGCCATTCAGCCGCAGATTATTGCGTTTCATATCTACCAGCCGCAGATCATTGCGCAAACAGGCAGGATCATCGAACGATGCGAGGGTAACTTCGCCCACAATCAACACGGTTCGGAAGCGTCACATGCAGGTTCTGGTTCTGGGTTCCGGCGTCATCGGCGTCACCACCGCCTGGTATCTCAGCCAGGCGGGGCATGAGGTGACGGTGGTGGATCGCCAGGCGGGTCCGGCGCTGGAAACCAGCTTCGCCAACGCGGCCCAGATTTCCCCCGGATATTCCGCGCCCTGGGCCGCGCCATCGATCCCGGTCAAGGCGATGAAGTGGCTGCTGATGCGCCACGCCCCGTTGATCGTGCGCCCCCGTCTGGACATGGCCATGGTGCGCTGGACGCTGGCCATGCTGCGCAACTGCACCCACGACCGTTATGCGCTGAACAAGAGCCGCATGGTGCGTCTGGCGGAATACAGCCGCGACCAGCTGGACCTGCTGCGGCGGGACACCGGCATCGCCTATGACGGCCGCCAGCAGGGCACGCTGCAGCTGTTCCGCACCGAAAAGCAGCTGGCCGACGTTCACAAGGACGTGGACGTGCTGAAGGCCGCAGGCGTCCCGTGCGAGGTGCTGGACCGCGCCGGATGCATCGCCGCCGAACCGGGTCTGGCCGCCTCCGATGTCGATTTCGTCGGGGGGCTGCGACTGCCGCATGACGAGACCGGCGACTGTTTCCTGTTCACCAACGCCCTGGCGAAGCTGGCGGCGGAGCGGGGCGTGGTCTTCCATCACGAGACCGAAATCCACGCCATCACGACCACGGACGGCCGCGCGACCGGCGCCCTGACCAGCAAGGGGGCGATGTCTGCCGATCTGGTCGTCCTGGCGCTGGGCTCCTATTCGCCGATGATGGCCAAGCCCCTGGGCCTGGATTTGCCGGTCTATCCGGTGAAGGGCTATTCGATCACGGCCCGGATCCTGGACGAAGACCGCGCGCCGGTCTCCACAGTCATGGACGAAAGCTACAAGGTGGCGATCACTCGCCTGGGCGACCGCATTCGCGTCGGCGGCATGGCGGAACTGTCAGGCTACAACAACACCCTGCCGGCCCTGCGCCGCGAAACCCTGGCCCATTCGGTCGGCAGCCTGTTCCCCGGCGGCGGCGACCTGGCGGGCGCCAGCTACTGGTCCGGCCTGCGCCCGATGACGCCGGACGGCACGCCCGTCATCGGCGCGACGAAGATCCCAGGCCTCTATCTGAACACCGGCCACGGCACCTTGGGTTGGACCATGTCGTGCGGCTCGGCCCGCGTGCTGGCCGACATGATCGACGGCCGGTCGCCCGAGATCGAGACGCGCGACCTGTCTCTGAACCGCTACGGCGCCTGGGCGGGGGCGTTTGCGCCCGCCTACAACTGACATCAGACGCTGACCGGCGATTTTTACCGTCTAAAGTGTCTAATTCGTCTGAACTACCGATGTCAGCAACCTGAGACGCGAGCGAGAATTCACCGTCTGAAGTGTCTGAATCGTCTGAACTCACGCTGTCAAAGATCGGCAGCCATCCTAACACGCGGATAGGGCGCGTTAGGGTAAAAGCCGTTCGGGCGACAAATCCCTTTCGCAATCAAGAACCCGTGCGACCGAAATGCGCTGGCAGCGCGTCCCGGCGTGGCGTGGGTCGCCCGACAGCCCTATAGAGCGCGCGATGAAAACCGCCGATTTCGATTTCGACCTGCCTGAAGACCGGATTGCGCTGCGTCCGGCCGATCCGCGAGACTCTGCGCGACTGCTGGTCGTGAAGGGCGGCGCGCTGGAGGATCGGGTCATCCGCGACCTGCCGGAATTCCTGCGACCCGGCGACGCCCTGGTGTTCAACGACACCCGGGTGATCCCGGCGCGTCTGTCGGGCGTGCGGCAGCGGGTTGGGCCCGACGGCGAGACCCTGACGGTCGAGGTGGAGGCGACGCTGCATCACCGCGACGCGCCCGACGTCTGGACCGCCTTTATGAAGCCGGGCAAGCGCATCAAGCCGGGGGACCGGATAAGGTTCGGCCTCGCCTCAGATGCCGCCTGCGATCTGGGCCGCCTCGATGCGACGGTGACGGCCAAGGGCGACGACGGCCTGATCACCCTGACGTTCGATCTGTCCGGCCCGGCGCTGGACGACGCCATCCGCGACGTGGGCGTCATGCCCCTGCCGCCCTATATCGCCGCCAAAAGGCCCGAGGACGACCGCGACCGTTCGGACTATCAGACGGTCTTCGCCGAGCATGACGGGTCTGTCGCCGCTCCGACCGCCGGCCTGCATTTCACCCCTGCCCTGCTCGACGCCATCCGCGCCAAGGGCGTCTCGACCCATGCCGTGACCCTGCACGTCGGCGCCGGCACCTTCCTGCCGGTCAAGGCCGACGATCTGGCGGACCACAAGATGCACAGCGAATGGGGCGAGGTTTCACCTGAGACCGCCGCCGCCCTGAACGCCCTCCACGCGAACGGCGGCCGCATCGTCTGCGTCGGCACCACCAGCTTGCGTCTGCTGGAAAGCGCCACGGCCGAGGACGGCGAGATCAAGCCCTTCCACGGCGACACGGCCATCTTCATCACGCCCGGCTATCGGTTCCGGGCGGTCGATGTGCTGATGACCAACTTCCACCTGCCGAAATCGACGCTGTTCATGCTGGTCAGCGCCTTTGCGGGCAGCGCGACGATGAAGGCGGCCTATGCCCACGCGATCGCCGATGGCTATCGGTTCTATTCCTACGGCGACGGATCGCTGCTGTTCCGCGCCTAGAGCCATCGACGCTTGAGTTGATGCGGGCCTGCAAGGCGTTCATCACAACGGGCACAACGAGGTCACAGTGAACACGACGAGACCGAACGCGCGCGTCGGCCCGTCTCAACTCCATGTCCAGGCCGTAGATCGATCTGCGGCTTCGCCGCCGCAGGCCATCAAGACGTTCCGAACCGGGCACAGCTCCGTCGTGTTCGCTGTGACCTCGTCGTGACCTTTGTGACGAACCTTGTTCTGAACTGCACTAGCGTCAGGGCCACAGTCGGCCCGACCGCCAGGCCTCGCCGTCGCGCTCGAACCGAAGCCGGTCGTGCAGGCGGAAGGGGCGATCGCGCCAGAACTCTACCGATTGCGGCACGACCCGCCAGCCGGTCCAATGCGCGGGACGGGGCACGTCCTGGCCATCGAACCGCGTGGTTTCGCGACCGACGGCCTCTTCCAGCGCCGTGCGGTCCGACAGCGGGCGGGACTGGTCCGAGGCCCAGGCGCCGATCCGGCTTTCGCGGGCGCGGCTGGCGAAATAGGCGTCGGCCTCTGCCGCCGACACCGGCTCGACCGCGCCGCGCACCCGCACCTGACGCCGCAGCGATTTCCAGTGGAAAGTCAGGGCGGCGGCGGCGCAGGCCGCCAGTTCAACGCCCTTGGCGCTCTCGCTGTTGGAATAGAAGGTGAAGCCGCGCGCATCGACGTCTTTCAACAGCACGATCCGCGCATCCGGCAGGCCATCCGCATCGACGGTGGACAGGGTCATGGCGTTGGGATCGTTCGGCTCATGCGCCCGTGCGTCGGCCAACCACTCGACAAAAAGCCCGATGGGTTCGGCGCGCGCGAAGATGGTCTCGTCGCCATTGGCGGCAAGGGCGGCGGCATAGTCGCGGGCATATTCCTCACGCGACGGGCTGGGGGGGATCACGGATGCGGTCATGTGGGTGATCTAATCCCTGTGAGCCGTTCTGGAAATGATCGAGGTCAAAACGGTCGTTTGCTCAGCACGGTTAACCGCCCATTGACCCTGATGGGCGAACGGTGACGGCATGAGCGCGCATGGTCACCCCTACGATGTTTCCGGCGTCCGCGAGGCCCTGTCGACGCTGGGTCTCAGCGGCGATGTCGATACCGCCGCGCTGAAGACCGCCTTCCGCGCGGCGGTCAAGGCGGCGCGTCCCGATCAGACCGGAGGCGACGCCGAGCGGTTCCGCCGCGTGATCGCCGCCTATCGCCTGATCCAGGCGCATCAGCCCGCACGCCCTGCCCTGTCCCCGCCCAAGCAGCGTCCCGCGCCGGCGCCCGTGCTGGTGCTCAGCCCGATGCAGGCCATCGCCGGCGCGCGTGTCGAACTGCGGCTGGGCGCGCGGGTGGTGCGGGTCACGGCGCCGGCTGGCCTGCGGAGCGGCGATCATCTGCGGCTACGGTGCGGCGCGGCGGACGGCGGCGACCTCTATCTATCGGTTCTGATCCGACCCGAGGACGGGCTGTCAGTGCTCGGTGACGACATCTTCATGACATGGCCCACGGAACAGCGCCTGATGGCGGACGGCGGCCGGGTCGAGATCGAGACCCATGCGGGCACGCGCTCGGCCTGGATCACGGCGGACATGGCTGCGCCGGTGCGGGTTCGCCTGAAAGGTCTGGGCCTGCCGGCGCGCGGATCGCGCGAGGCCGGGCATCTGTTCGTGACGCTGACGCCGTCGTCGGATGTGCCCTCTGCGGCGGAAGACCTGCTTTTGCGGTTCACGCGGGTCTGGACGCAGGAGCGTCTGGCGGCATAAGTCACCGCATGTCGCACAATACCTTCGGCCATCTGTTTCGCGTGACCACCTGGGGCGAGAGCCACGGGCCGGCCATCGGCTGCGTCGTGGACGGATGCCCGCCGATGATCCCGCTGACCGAGGCGGACATCCAGCCGTGGCTGGATCAGCGCAAGCCCGGCGGCAGCCGCTTCGTGACCCAACGCAAGGAAAGCGACACGGCGCGCATCCTGTCGGGCGTCTTCGACGATGGCGAGGGCCCGGTGACCACCGGCACGCCGATCTCGATCATGATCGAGAACGAGGACCAGCGATCCAAGGACTATGGCGAGATCGCTCGCGCCTATCGGCCGGGGCACGCCGACTACGCCTATCAGGCCAAATACGGCGTGCGTGACCACCGGGGCGGCGGCCGATCCTCGGCGCGCGAGACCGCCAGTCGCGTCGCAGCCGGCGCCGTGGCCCGCAAGGTGCTGGGCGACGGCGTCAGGATTCGTGCAGGCGTGGTGCAGATCGGGGCCCACCGGATCGCACCCGATCAGGTCGATTTCGACGCCGTATCCGGAAATCCGCTGTTCGCCGCCTCGGCCGAGGTCGTGCCTGCGTGGGAGGCCTATCTGGACGGCATCCGCAAGGCCGGGTCGTCGGTCGGCGCCGTGGTCGCTCTGGAGGTCACGCGCGTTCCGGCCGGGTGGGGCGCGCCGATCTATGGCAAGCTGGATTCCGAACTGGCGGCGGCCCTGATGTCGATCAATGCCGCCAAGGGGGTCGAGATCGGCGCCGGCTTCGAGGCCGCCGAACTGACGGGCGAAGAGAACGCCGACGAGATGCGGCTGGACCTGAACAAACAGCCGGTCTTCCTGTCGAACAAGGCTGGCGGCGTGCTGGGCGGGATTTCAACGGGGCAACCGTTGACGGCGCGGGTGGCGTTCAAGCCGACATCCTCGATCCTGACCCTGCGCCAGACGGTTACGCGCGACGGCGAGGAAACGGACCTGCGCACCAAGGGTCGCCATGACCCCTGCGTCGCGCTGCGGGCCGTGCCGGTGGTGGAAGCCATGGCCGCCTGCGTCCTGGCCGACGCCTTCCTGAGACACCGCGCCCAGATCGGCTGACGGCTTATCGCCTCGGTCTGCGCGCCGAAAGGATGGATTGATGGCTTTGCGGGTGACCGGCTTGCGGTCTGGGCGGCGGTTCGACCGCGCGCTCCTCCTGCCGCATCAGGGCGACGAGGCCCGACAATCCCGTCGTCATCACGATCATCGCCGACTCCTGCAACTGCGAACCGTTTGCAGGTTTGCGCATGTTCGGGCGTCGTGCAAGAGGGATCGGTCGGTGGCGTCGAACTGAGGAGATCAACCGTGCGTGAAGACGGAAAGCTGGACTATCTCGAACTGCCCGCCGCAGACCTGCCCGCGACCAAGGAATTCTACAGCCAAGCGTTCGGCTGGACCTTCGTGGACTACGGCCCGACCTATGCGGCCTTCGATCAGGGTCTGGACGGTGGGTTCGACGCCGATCAGGCCGAACGGACTAATACGCCCCTGCCCGTTCTATACGCTCATGACCTGGAGGCCATGCTGGCCAAGGTCGAGGCTGCCGGCGGTCGTATCCTGAAGCCGATCTACGCCTTCCCCGGCGGTCGCCGGTTCCACTTCGCCGATCCCGCCGGGACCGAAATGGCGGTCTGGTCCGAGGGCTGAAGGCTCAGCGGACGTCGATGGATTGGCCGATCCGTTCGGCCAGATCACGGTCGGCGCCGGTGACGCTGGTGATCCAGACGTGGATTTCCTTGGGGGCGGTCGGTCGCTGGAACAGATGCTCCATCGCCAGGCGCCGTCCGCCTTCCGTCACCACCACCGAGGCGCGGCCGCCGGCGCGCACCATCTCGCCGTCATAGATCGGAAACTGCGACGACGGCCCGGCGTAGATCATCAGCAAGGTCTGATCGCCGCGCTGGACACGGTAGATGTTGGCGTCTGCTCCCGCCCGCGCGGGTGTGATGGTCAGACCCGTAGCCAGCTCGATCCTGAAAGGCAGGGCCGCGATGGCCGCGGCGTTAAGCGCGGTCGGCGCGGGCGCTGCGGGCGGCGGGGTCGTCGTGGCGGGAGCAGGCGTCGCGGCCTGAGGCGCACTGGTGGTCGGCGCTGGACGCGGCGCCGTAGCGGGAGGCGTAGTCGCTCGGTCGGGTGTCTGATCCGGTCGTTGGGACGATGTCGTCGGGGACGAACGAGGCGTCGCAGCCGGGCTTTGACCAATGGGAGGCAGAGCTTGCGTGGTCGCCCTGCTGGGCGTCTGGCCTGGCGTTTGCGCGGGGGATGTCGTCGGCGCCGGGCGAGGCGTCGCGGCTGGACTTTGACCAATCGGCGGCAGGGTTTGCGTGGTGGTGCGAGCGGGGGCCTGCGTCGATGTCGGACGGGTTGTGGATGATGCAGGCGGCGCAGCCGATGGCGGAGCGCTGTTCAGGTCGCGCGTCAGATCGGATGCAGGCCGTTGTGCAGGCGGCGTCGTCGCCTGTCCTGAAATCACGAGGGCGGCGGCGAGGGCGATCATGGACATGATCGGACAATCGCGCGGCGAGGCTTCGACCGCAAGCGCGACCTATGCCTTGGGCAACAAGATCCAGAAGGTGGCGCCCTCGCCTGGCGCAGAAATCACGCCGATCGATCCCCCCTGCAACTCGACCAGCCGCTTGGCCAGGGCCAGGCCGACGCCGTGCCCCTCGACCGTCGAACGTTCCAGACCAAGGCGGTTGAAGGGCTCGAACAACTGCGCCTGTTTCTGGACGGACAGGCCGGGCCCGAAGTCGCTGACCTCGACACGCACGCAGTCGTCTTCTCGCAGGGCCCGCAGAATGACCCGACCGCCAGAGCCGCCGTATTTCAGGGCGTTGACCGTCAGATTGGTCACCACCTGCGCAAAGCGCTGGGAATCCGCGACAGCAATCAAACCATCGCCTTCACACACGACCTCCATGGCGATCTTTTCAGCGTCCGGTCGTAACAAGCAGATGCGACGCACATCCTCCAACAGACCAGGAATGTCAGTCGGGCGCAGATCGACCCTGACCGCCCCGGACTCGGCGCGGGCGACGTCCAGCAGGTCGTGAGCCAGTGTCTCGACCTGACGGGCCGTGGTGACCAGCATCTCCGACATTTCGGTCTGCTGAGCCGTGATCGGTCCCAGATGACCCTGACGCCACAGATCGCCGATGCCGATGATGCCGGCGACGGGGCTCTTGATTTCATGTGCGACATTCGCGAGCAAGCGAGACTTGGCTTCGGACGCCTTTTCCGCGCGCTCTCGACCCAGTCGCGCACGTTCGGCCAAAAGATCACGTTCTTCCAGAAGAGAGGCCACAAGTAGGACCGGCATATAGCCGATCAACACCAGCATCTGGGCCATCAACACCTGTTCGGCGAGCGTTCCCTGATTATAGGGGCCATGGCCGATCATCGCGCCGCCGACCAACAGGAAGGTGACGATCACAAGCGTGAAGGCTATGCCCGCCACGCCCAGCCGCACCGCAATGGCCAGCAGCAAGGGCAGCAGCACAAATCGCATCGGAACCTCTCCGGCGAAGGAGACGTAGTAAAAGACGGGAACGAGCCCCAACAGGATAACGGCCTCGACCATTTTTCTGGGCTTGAGCAATCGCGCGAGCGTGGTGCGCGTCAGCGACAGCCCCATGGAGCCGAGGACGGCGATGCCCAGTGCATGTCCAAACCACCAGGTCTGAAACCCCTGCCAGAGATCCGTCTGTCCCATCTGCATCAGGACAATCAGGCTGGCCAGCGCCGCCGGGATCGGCGCAAGCACGGCAGCGAAGAACAGGAAGCTGATGGCGCCGTTCAGGCTGGACAGGTTCAGCGTGGGCGAAAACCGGCGCGCCAGAAGGACCGCACCCACGATTTCAATCATGCTGACGAAGGTAAAGGCCAGCGCCAGCGGCGGTTTGTTGCCCGCTATGATTTCGCCGATCAGAATGCTGATGGCCATGACGCCTGCGAATGTCATGTCGCTGTTGCGGCCTCGACTGGTGCGCAGCCAGACGGCGACGGCGACGCCGCTTGCACCCCAAAGGCCTGCGACCAGCCCTGACGAGCGTCCGTAGGTGATTGCCATTGCAACCAGAACCGCGACCGCGACGCCGGTCAGCACGGGCGTCAGCGGGTGCGAGGTTTCCATGCCGTCGCCGCCCTGGCTGGGACGGGGGCCAGGGCGATGGCCAGCCTCAATTCCTCTCGTCGAAGGCGAGGCGGGCTGGTCGTCGATGTTGAGCGCGCGGCTCAGGATCATGGAAATATTCCGACCAACTACAGGCCGGCTAAAAAACCACGTGGTTCCTAATATCCCCTGAAGTCAGAACTTCAACCTTTGGTTGAACATCTTGACCGCCTCAGCTGCACCTTCGCTGTAACCCCAGACGCCGTTGCTGACGGCGACGAAGTCTGCACCCGCACGGGCCAGGTCGGCGGCATTGTCGATGGTGACTCCGCCGATGGCGACGCAGGGGGTCTCGACCGTTTCCTGCCAGACCGTCAAAATCTCCAGCCCCGGACGATGAACGGTCTCTTTCGTGTCCGTGGGATAGAAGGCGCCGAAGGCGACATAGTCCGCCCCACCCTCGGCCGCGTCCCAGGCCAGGTCGCGGTCGTCGTGGCAGGTGACGCCGATCATGGCGTCCGGCCCCAGAATGCGGCGCGCCTCGGCCAGCGTGCCGTCCTCCTGACCGATATGGACGCCGTCACACCCTGTCTCCCTTGCCAAGTCGGGCCGGTCGTTCAGCAGCACGGCCACGTCATGACGACGAGCGACGGGGGCCAGCGCCGCGACCGCCGCGCGGATCGTGGCGTCGTCCGCAGGCTTCAGCCGGATCTGCAGGGCGGCGACATCACCGGCAGCCAAGGCCTGGTCCAGCGTCTCGGCGAAGGCGCTAAGGTCCTCAATCGCGGGCGGCGTGATCAGATACAGCCGGCAAGGCGGGCGGGAGGGGACGGTGGGTGTTCGGGCCATGCTCGTCCTTCCCTCCCCCGAGACGATCCGTCAATGTTCGAGCTATGAGAACGACTTGCAATCGCCTTAACGCGTGCTATAGCGAACCATTCTCAGTCGATGGAACGTGTAGCGCCTCGTGTACGTCTGCAACTGTAACGGTCTTCGCCAGCGTGATGTCGCCCAGGCCATCGAGGCCGGGGCCTGCCGTCCACGCGACATTTTCGCGCGCAACCAGTGCCAGGCCCAGTGCGCCAAATGCGTCTGCGAAATGCGCCAGATGATTCAGGACAGCCGCGAAGCGTTCGCACTCGCAGCCGAATAGTCCTCACCGCGCATCGCGGCCGAAAATCACTCGCACTATCAATGTAGTGATAAAAACTCGCAAATAAACAAGGCGCGCTTTACTGTGGTATTGCCTCGCTCGACAGACGGCGAACGCGCCGTAGCGAGACCAAGGACCATGGCCATGAAGGGCGACCCCGCAATCCTGCGCACGCTGAACGCAGTGCTCACCAACGAACTGACGGCCGTGAACCAGTATTTCCTGCATGCGCGCATGTTCGAAAGCTGGGGCCTGTCGCACCTCGGGAACGTGATCTACGAAGAATCGATCGGCGAGATGAAGCACGCCGACATGCTGATCAAACGCATCCTTTTCCTCGACGGGCTGCCGAATCTGCAGGACCTGCACAAGCTGAAGGTCGGCGAAGATCCCATTGAATGCCTGGGCGCAGACCTGCAGCTGGAGCTGGACAGCCGCGCCACGACCGCCGCCGCCGTGACCCAGTGCGAGGAGACCCGCGACTACGTCAGCCGTGACCTGCTGATGAAAATCCTGGCCGATACCGAAGAGCACATCGACTTCCTGGAAAACCAGCACAAGCTGATCGAACTGATGGGCGCGCAGAACTATCTGCAGTCGGCCATGAAAGAGATCGTCACCGATAGCGCGGCGACCGGCAACTAAGCTCAGACCTCTGACGGAACTCCGGTCCGCTCTGGCCATTAGCCTAAAAGGCCAAGCTGGAGCGGACCATGACCGATATCGACGAAGCGATCGACGACGTGCGCGACGCCGCGATGGATTTGTTGAACAGCGAAGGCCGCAGCGCCGGCCATGTGGTCGCCGGCATCGCCCTAACCGTCGGTTTCGCCCTGTTGGCGCACGGTATCGCGTCCGGCGCGTTTCGACCCAAGCGCAATCTGAAACAGGTGAGCAACAGGGATCTGCCGATCACCGAAAAGCCTCGGGGCGCCTTCAGCCTGATCCTGCCCGCAATGTTCTCGGCGACGACCCTGTCGGCCGTTCGAGTCTGGAACGCGCCGTCGCGGCCCGAGCGGACGCGCGCCATGGGCCTGTGGCTAGCCGCTCAGACGGTCAACGCCGTCTGGCTGGGCCTTCGCCCGTCTTCGATGTGGCGTCAGGTGATCGCGGCCATGTCGTCCACCGGTCTGGCTGCCGCCTTCGCGCACGAGGCCCGTAAGCTGAACGAGGGCGCAGGCAAGATGGCCTCTCCGACTGGATCAGGGGTGCGGCTCGGCAACTTCCTGCATCGCAAGGCGGACGAGGCTTCGCGAGAGCGCACCCTGCATTAGGCCCGCCTTGCCCTTTGTAAGGGCTTACTCTAGGGATCGCGCCCTATTCGCCACGCCCCATCCGGGCGCGTGAGCGCAACTCCATTTCCGATGTGACCCCATGAAGATCAACGGCAACACCATCAAGCCCGGCATGGTCCTGCAGCACAATGGCGGCCTGTGGGTCGTCACCAAGGCCAGCCACGTCAAACCCGGCAAGGGCGGCGCCTTCGCCAACGTCGAGGCCAAGAACCTCGAGACCGGCAACAAGCTGAACGAGCGCTTCCGGTCGGAAGACAAGGTCGAGCGCGTGACCCTGGAGCAGAAGGACTTCTCCTATCTGTTCGACAACGGCGACAGCCTGGTCTTCATGGATGACGGCACCTACGAGCAGATCGAACTGCAAAAGGACTGGGTCGGCGAGGACCGCATTCCCTATCTGCAAGAGGGCATGAAGGTCGTCATCGAAATGCACGAAGAGCGTCCGATCGGCCTGTCGTTGCCCGATCAGGTCGTGCTGGAAGTCGCCGAGACTGAGCCGACCGTGAAGGGCCAGACCGCTTCCTCCTCCTACAAGCCCGCCATGGCGTCGAACGGCGTGCGCATCATGATCCCGCCCTATATGTCGGCCGGAGAGCGCATCGTCGTGGACACCGCGACCGGCGAATACGTCCGCCGCGCGGACTGATACCGACGACCGGCCTCATTCGGGGCCGCCCCTTTCTTGAACTTCTCCGCATCTCCGGGCCAACCAGCGCCTTTTCAGGACATGCGGACCAGGAGATCCGCCGATGGCCCTCGCTTCCGCCCTGCTCCAAGTCATGCTCGATGCGGTGCGCAAGACCGCGCGCCCCATGCTCCGCGACTTCGGCGAGGTCTCGCAGTTGCAGGTCTCGCGCAAGGGTCCCGGCGACTTCGTCACGGCCGCCGACCTGAAGGCCGAGGACACCCTCTACGAACTGCTGATGAAGGCCCGCCCCGGATACGGCTTCCTGGGCGAGGAGCGCGGTATGATGGAGGGGACGGACAAGTCCCACACCTGGATCGTCGATCCGATCGACGGCACCACCAACTTCATGCACGCCATGCCCCACTTCGCCATCACGGTGGGCCTGGAGCGCCGCGCGCCGGACGGCTCGTCCGAGATCGTCGCCGGCGTGACCTACAACCCCGTCATGAACGAGCTGTTCTGGGCCGAAAAAGGCAAGGGCTGCTATCTGAACGACCACCGCATTCGCGTAGCCGGTCGTCGTGACCTGTCGGAAAGCCTGGTCGCCACCGGCCTGCCCTTCATCGGCAAGTCGGGCCACGCCCAGGCCATCAAGGACATCCACGCCGTGGGCCAGCGCGTGGCCGGCATGCGCCGTCTGGGCTCGGCTGCGCTGGACTTCGCCTGGGTCGCGGCGGGTCGCTATGACGCCTTCTATGAGCGCAACTTGAAGCCCTGGGACGTGGCGGCGGGCATCCTGTTCGTCACCGAGGCTGGCGGCAAGGTGACGACCATCGAGAACGACGGCGATCCCAAGACGGGCGTGTCCGTCCTGGCCAGCAACAGCGAACTGCATCCGCAGCTGCGCAAGGTGCTGCAGGCGTCCTGAAACAGCATAGCCGCCTCTCCCTCCCCGACCGGGGAGGGGCGTCACGAAGCGACGGGGCGGGGGCGGCAAGGCCAGGGCGCACGGACTGAGGCGATCAAGTCTGTGGGACGTCGCCCGGCCCGGCCCACCCGGCTCCGCTGCGCTTCGCCCCCCTCCCCCGCAGGGGGAGGAAGAAACGCCGTCGTCATTCGCTTGTCGCGCGGCGACCCTATCCAGAGGGCATGATCCACGCCATCGTCATCGCCTTCGCCCTCCTTGTCGGAACCCCCGCCTTGGCCCAGCCCCTGATTATCGCCCACCGCGGCGCGTCCGGCGAGCGGCCGGAGCATACGCGCGCGGCCTATGAGCTGGCGGTCGAACAGGGCGCGGACGTGATCGAGCCCGATCTAGTGCTGACCAAGGACGGCGTCTTCGTGGATCGGCACGAGAACGAGATCAGCGGCACGACCGACGTCGGCGACCGGCCCGAGTTCACAGACCGCAAGATGACCAAGACCATCGACGGCGTCCCGACTACCGGCTGGTTCACAGAAGATTTCACCCTGGTCGAGCTGAAGACGCTGCGGGCCAGGGAGCGTTTGCCGGCATTTAGACCGGGCAGCGCCGCCTATGACAGGCGAGAGCCGATCCTGACCTTCGACGAGGTGGTCGCTATCGCCCGCGCCGCTTCAACCCGCACGGGACGGACCATCGCCGTGGCGCCGGAGCTGAAGCACCCGACCTATTTCGCCGGAATCGGCCTGCCGATGGAGGACGCCTTCGTCGCCGAGCTAGAACGGCTGGGCCTGACGGGCGCGGATGCACCCGTAATCATCCAGTGTTTCGAGGTCGGGCCGCTGGAGCGGCTGGCGGCGCGCATCGACGCGCCTCTGGCCCAACTGGTCGCCGGCGCGGGTGGGCCGGCGGACCGACCGGACATGACCTATGCCCAGATGATTACGCCCGCAGGCTTGCAGGCCATGGCCGCCTATGCCGCCTGGGTCGCGCCGGAGATGACCCTGGTCCTGCCACGGGACGCCGAGGGCCGCACGACTGCGCCCAGCGCGCTGGTCACGGACGCCCATACGGCGGGGCTTAAAGTGGTGGTCTGGACGCTGCGAGCCGAGAACGCCTTCCTGCCGGCCGAACGGCGGCGCGGCGAAGGCCTGGCCGAGCACGGCGACATGGCAGGCTATGCCGCCGCCTTCGCCGAGGCGGAAGTGGACGCGATCTTCAGCGACTTCCCGGCGCTGGCGCGCGCAGGCCTTTAGATCCAAGCGCAGGCTTAGCTCGCCCGGAACTGCAGTTCGGCCAGACGCGCATAGAGGCCGCCCTTGGCCACCAGTTGGTCGTGCGTCCCCTCCTCCACCACACGGCCGTCGTCCATGACGACGATGCGGTCCGCACGGAGCACGGTCGCCAGGCGGTGGGCGATGACGATGGTGGTGCGTTCTTCCATGGCCTGATCGAGGGCGACCTGGACCAGGCGTTCGCTTTCGGCGTCCAGGGCGCTGGTGGCCTCATCCAGCAGCAGAATGGGGGCGTCGCGAACCAGGGCGCGGGCGATGGCCAGGCGTTGGCGCTGGCCGCCCGAAAGGCTCTTGCCGCGCTCGCCCAGCGGGGTGTCGAAGCCTTCAGGCAGGGCGTCGATGAAGCCCAGGGCCTGGGCCTTTTCGGCGACGGCGCGCGCCTCTTCCAGGGTGGCGGTCTCGCGGCCGAAGCGGATGTTCTCCAGCGCCGAGCCCGAGAACAGCGGCGTTTCCTGCGACACCCAGGCGAAGCGTTCGCGCACATCGACGGGATCGGCCTGACGCACGTCGATGCCGTCGACCGACACCATGCCGGTTTGCGGATCATAGAAGCGCAGCAGCAGCCGGAAGACGGTGGACTTGCCCGCGCCGGATGGGCCGACCAGGGCCACGGTCTCGCCCGGACGCACGGTCAGGCTGAAGCCCTTCAGGGCCGGTAGATCCGGTCGGCCGGGGTAGGAGAAGCCGACGGCCGACATCGACACCTCGCCGCGCGGGGGCGACGGCAGGGCCGTGGCATGGGCGGGCGGAGCGATGTCGGGCACGGCCCGCATCAGCTCCTCGATCCGCTCCATGGCGCCGGCGGCCTTTTGAACGTCGCCCCAGCTTTCGCCCAAGGCGCCCACGGCCCCGGCCGCGAAGACCGACAGCAGCACGAACTGAAGCAGGGCGCCGGGCGACATGACGCCGGCGACCACGTCCTGGGCGCCCAGCCACAGCACCAGGGTCACGCCGCCGAACATGACGACGATGATCAGGGCGGTCATCCAGGCGCGCGCTCGCATCCGGGTGAGCGAAGCGGAGAAGGCGTCCTCGACCGCCGCGCCGAAGCGGGCGATGGCGCTCTTTTCACGCCCGAAGGCCTGAACCGTCTCGATGGCGTCCACGCTCTCGCCGGCGAAGCCGACGGCGTTGGCGAACCGATCCTGGGACGTAACGGTCAGCTTCCTGACCTTGCGACCGAAGATGAAGATCGGCCCCAGCAGGAAGGGCACGATCAGCAGGACGAAGCCGGTCAGCTTGGGACTGACGAAGAACAGCAAGGCCACGCCGCCGATCAGGGTCAGGAAGTTGCGCAGCGCATAGGAAATGGACGTCGTCATCAGCGTCTCGACCAGGGCGATGTCCGTGGTCAGGCGCGACAGGACCTCGCCCGTGCGCATATGGGCGTAGAAGGATGGGTCCAGCGTCAGGATGCGGCCGAACAGGCCTTTCCTCACATCGGCGATGACGCGCTCGCCTGTGCGGGTGACGAAATAGTAGCGGGCGGCCGTCGCCAGACCCAGGAACAGAGCGTTGGCGCCCAGTAGCAGGAACCAGATGTTCAGATTGGCGCCGCCGGCCTCGAACCCATGGTCGATGGCCCCGCGCGCCAGGGCCGTCAGACCCAGGGAGGCGGCGGTGGACAGCAACAGCCAGAAGACCGCCATCAGGGCATGGCCCTTGTGCCGCATCGCAAAGGGAATCAGCCGCGCCAACGGGCGGATGTCGCGGCGCTTGGCGCGCTTGGCGCCCGCCTCGGACATCTGATCGGCCAGCAGGGCCCCGGCGCTGGGCCGGCCCTCCATCGAGGCCACGCCTGAAGCGCGGTTTGCGGAAGGGGCGGCGGCGTTGGATTGGTCGGTCATTGCGCCCGCCTCTTGCCCCGGAACGCCCCCCGGTGTAAACGCCGCCCCTCATTCCC
Organism: Brevundimonas sp.; assembly: GCF_046295075.1. Classification (GTDB taxonomy): domain Bacteria; phylum Pseudomonadota; class Alphaproteobacteria; order Caulobacterales; family Caulobacteraceae; genus Brevundimonas. Next base: position 159,174 of record NZ_JBKBOC010000004.1, read on the forward strand.
GCCGGATTTCTGACGGGTTTCTCATTTCACGCGCACAGACGGTCGGCATCGTCATCGCGCAGAGACCGGACGACGACCATGAAAGCGGACACGCACCCCGACTATCACTTCATCAATGTTGTGATGACCGACGGCACTTCCTACCAGACCCGTTCGACCTACGGTAAGGAAGGCGACACGCTGAACCTGGACATCGATCCGTCCACCCACCCGGCCTGGACCGGCGGCAACGCCCACCTGCTGGACCGTGGCGGCCGCGTCTCGCGCTTCAACAACAAGTTCGCCGGCTTCATCAAGAAGTAAGCGCGTCTTGGCTGCGACATGTCGCAGCAAACAGCCTAACAAGGGCGTCGGTCGCAAGGCCGGCGCTTTTTGTTTGGCCGGAACACCGATAATGTGGCGGCGTTCGGGTACCAGGGGCGTTGGCCACGCTGGCCGAAGCATTCGAAGAAGCGGACTGGATATGAATAGACGGCAACTGGGTCTGGGCGTCGCGACGGCGGCCATGGCCCTCGGCTCCACGGCGCGCGCGCAGCAGGTCTTCGTGCAGCGTGGCCCGGAGGCGACCGCCTTCTACAACAGCTTCAACGACCAGATTTCGCGCCTGCCCGCCACCCAGCAGGCGGACGTGCGCGCCTTCTATGAGCTGAACGGCTGGCGGCCGGTCTGGAATGCAGATCGGATGCGCGCCCTGAACGCCGCCGCCGCCCGCGCCGACCGCCACGGCTTGTCGGCTGCGGACTATTTCGACTTCGTGGGACTGGCGGCCGATCCGGCCAGCGCCGACCTGCGCACCACCACGGCCGCCCTGGCCTATGCGCGCGTCCTGGCCGAGGGCAAGGTGCGGCCCGAGACGGTCGAAGACCTGTGGGAGATGCAGAAGAACCGCGTCGACCTTCCACGCGGCCTCAGCGACGCCCTGAGCCGCAATGTGCTGGCCAATTGGTACGACGGTCTGGCGCCCACCGACATCGGCTATCAGAACCTGTCGGCCGGCTATGTGCGCTATCGCCGGCTGGCGGCGCAGGGCGGCTGGCCCGCATTCGCGCCGGGCGGCACCATCGAGCCGGGCAACAGTGATCGCCGCATCCCCGCCCTGATCGACCGGCTGACGGCCGAGGGCGACCTGTCGGCCGCCGACGGCGCGCGGCTGAAGGCCCAGGGCCTGACCTACAACGCCGAATTGCAGCGCGCGGTGCAGGGCTTCCAGAACCGCCACGGCCTGGGCGCCGACGGACGCATCGGCACGGGCACCCAGCGCTCGCTGGGCGCGTCGGCCGAGGACCGCGCCCGTCAGATCGCCCTGAACCTGGAACGTCGTCGCTGGCTGAAGCGCGACGTCGCGCCCGAGCGGATCGAGGTCAATACCGCCGCCGCCATAATGGTCTATTGGAAGGACGGCAAGCCGGTCCACTCCAACCGCGTCGTCGTCGGTTCGGCCGAGAACCAGACACCCAGCCTGGAGAAGCCCTTCGCCTCGGTCGTCGCCAATCCGCCCTGGTATGTGCCGGCCGGCATCGCGCGTCGCGAAATCCTGCCCAAGGGCCCTGGCTATCTGGCCGCCAACGACATGTATGTGAAGGACGGCACGGTCATCCAGCGCGCCGGTCCGCGTTCGGCCCTGGGCTATGTGAAGTTCGAACTGCGCGACAGCTACGCCATCTTCCTGCACGATACCCCGTCGAAGGCCGCTTTCAACCTGTCCACGCGCCAGCGCAGCCACGGCTGCGTGCGGGTGCAGAATGCGGTGGAGTTCGCACGCCTGCTGCTGGCGCCCGACCCGACCAAGCTGGCCCAGTTCGACACGGCCCAGGACACGCGCGAGACGACGCGCGTCACCACCGGGCGCGAAATCTCGGTGCGACTGCTGTACTGGACCGCCTTCGTGGACGGTCAGGGTAGGGTGGCGTTCCGCGAGGACGTCTATGGCCGCGACGACAAGCTGGCTGAGGCGCTGGGCATCGGCGTCAACCTGCCCAAGCCGGTCGATGACGGCCGTACCGACGCCAACGACGTCGGGCCGTAACAGGGGCGTTTAGCCCCTGAAGGCGGCTTCCAGCAGACCCATCTGGCTCAGGACCGGGTTCTCGGGGGCCTGGTCCTGATCGTCCATATACATGCGGCGATCCAGATACAGGGTGCGGTCGAACAGCTTTTCCGACCGCACCAGATATTCGATCAGGGCGATGGGCAGTTCGGCGTGGCTGGGCTCGGCATCAATGCGGCGCTCGTTCAGGCGATAGCGCGGCTCGCAGGCCGTTTCCGGCGTCATGTCGTCCTCGCGCACAGCCCGTTGGACCAACAGCCACGAGGCGATCTGCATCAGGCGCGTCGTCAGCTTCATGCTCTCGGCCGCATAGGCCAGGGCGGCGGCGCGCGACAGCATCTTGGAATCGCGACGCCCCTCGCCGTCCAGATAGGCGGCGGTCTCCTCGACCAGTTCCATACCTTCGCGGAAGGTGCGGTCGAACAGTTCCGAACGGGCGAAATCGCGCACGGTGCGGCTGCGGTCAGCGAAGGACGGAGCGGAGGTCATTTGAGCTTTGATCATGAGGAAAATTCGAGTCCGTCCTGCAATCGGCGCCTGACGGAACCGTTTGCAGGAAAGATGCAACGCTCATGCCATGCAGACGTGCCATTCGCGATCAGGAACCGAAGTTGAAAAGGGCGTCGGCGGCGTTTTTCTTGGAGCGTTTGGCCTCGATGGCGTTGCCCGACCTTTTGATCTCGTCCTCCAGAGCGGCGATCCGCTCCTGCAAATCCTCGATGGAATAGACATCCAGGTCTTCGCGCGACAGGGCGCGAAGGGGTTCGCCGCGTTGCGGGCGGGGTTCAATATCTTCGAACATCGTCGTCGCCTTCCGCGCTGTCATGGCCAAGGCGGCCCAGGACCCTTATCTGAACGCCCGGATACGGACGAATGCAAGGGAAGTGCGATGCGCGCAGTCGAGATCGAAGGCGGTTCAGGCCCGGCCGAGGCGCTGAAGATCGCCGAACGCCCCGACCCCGTTGCGGGCCCAGGACAGGTGCTGATCCGGGTGCGGGCGGCGGGCGTCAACCGGCCGGACTTGCTGCAGCGAAGCGGTGGATATCCCCCTCCCCCTGGCGCATCCGACATCCTGGGCCTTGAGGTCGCGGGCGAGATTGCGGGCGTCGGCGAGGGTGTGACCCGCTGGCAGGTCGGCGACCGGGTCTGCGCCCTGCTGGGCGGCGGCGGCTATGCCGAGCAGGCGGTGGTGGATGCGCGTCATGTCTTGCCGATCCCCGAGGGTCTCGATTTCGTCCAGGCGGCCGTGCTGCCCGAGACCGTCTTCACCGTCTTCGCCAATGTGTTCGAGGGCGGCGGGCTGAAGGCCGGCGAGACCTTGCTGATCCACGGCGCGACCAGCGGCATCGGGGTGACGGCGATTCAGATGGCCAAGGCGGCGGCCGCAAAGGTGATCGCCACGTCGCGCGGGGCGGACAAGGCCAAGGCGGCGAAAGCGTTGAGCGCCGATATCAGCCTGGACGCCTCGGCCGACGATCTGGAAGCGCAGATCAAGGCGGCGGGCGGGGCCGATGTGGTTCTGGACATGGTGGGGCGCGATTACGCCGCCCTGAACCTGAACAGCTTGAACGCCGGCGGGCGGTGGGTCGTCATCGCGTCCCTGACCGGCGCCAAGGTCGAAATGGATCTGCAGCGGATCATGCTGAAGCGATTGACGCTGACGGGATCGACGCTACGTAGCCGTCCCGCAGACGAAAAGGCCCGACTAACCGCCGCCGTCGAGACGACGGTCTGGCCTTGGGTGGCGTCCGGCGCGGTCAGACCGCCGGTTCAGGCGGTCTTCCCGTTGGCGCAGGCTGCCGATGCGCACGCCGAACTGGAGGCGGGCGGGCACATCGGCAAGATCGTCTTGGCCGTCTGAGGCCTAGTAGCGCCCGCCGCCGCGCACGGGGCGCATGGACGAGATGCTGTCATTGAAGCCGCTGCTCAGATTGCGGACGTCGCCTTCGACGACGCGGCAACGGCCCCGGAACTCGGCGTCGGTGCAGACTTCCCAACGGCCCTGAACACGAACCGAACTGATGCGGTCGTTGAAGGGGGTGCGACCCAGATTGCGATCCTCGCTGGTGAACTCGCGCGAGGCGCCGCGGAAGTTGGAATTTTCATAGACGGTGATGGACGAACGGCCCCAGCCGCCGCCGTTTCCGCCGCCCCAACCCGGACCGCCGTTGCCGGGGCCGGGACGACCGGGCTGGGCGCCCTCGTAATCGCCACGGAAGCGACCGCAGACCAGCAGGCCGTTGTCGTTGTTGATCTCTTCGTTGCCGCAGCGCGCCAGCTCGATCGAGGTGCCGCGCATCTGGCCGCGCGTGTCTCGGCAATCGGCATAAAGCCGGCCTCTGTTCACATAGGCTTCGGTGCAACTTTGAGCGTAGCCGCCTCGCGGCGCGACGCGTTGCTGTTGCGGCTCGACCGGGGACGACATGGCGGCCGCAAGGGCCGCAGCGAATAGCAGTGACATGATGGTTCTCCTCTCCCAAGGCTGTAAGTCTTCACTACCGCGAAGGTTGCGCCGGAGCGGATGAACCGTTGCTGTATAGGATTGTCGGTCGGCGTTTTCTTTTCGGGCGAATAGGCCTATATCGAAACACTACGCGCCCGGTCGAAAGGCCGGGCGCCGTCGTATCCAACGCCAGCCGAAGCCTCATTCGGCGGCTTAACAACACCGGGACGAACGCCCCATGAGCGACATTCTGATGCCGAAGGCCACTGCGGTCTGGCTGGTCGACAACACCTCCCTCAGCTTCGAGCAGATCGCCGACTTCTGCGGCCTGCACCCGCTGGAAGTCCGCGGCATCGCCGACGGCGACGTGGCGCGCGACATCCGCGGCGTCGATCCCGTCACGGGCGGCCAACTGACGCGCGAAGAGCTGGACAAGGCCCAGGGCGACGAGAACTACCGGATGAAGGCCATCGTCAGCCGTCACGCCGAACTGATGAAGTCGGCCAAGCCGGCGCCGAAATATACGCCGGTCTCGCGTCGTCAGGACCGCCCGGACGCCATCGCCTGGTTCGTGCGCAATCACCCGGAAGTGACCGACGCCCAGATCGCCAAGATGCTGGGCACGACCAAGTCCACCATCGAAAGCGTGCGCAACCGCACCCACTGGAACAGCGCGAACATCAAGCCGGTCGATCCCGTGACCCTGGGCCTGGTCGGCCAACTGGCTCTGGACGAGATCGTCAAGAAGGCCGCCGACAAGAAGACCAAGGACGACCTCAAGAAGGGCGGCGGCACCATCCAGCCGGTCGAGCAAGTCGAGGCCGAGCCAGAGTTCGTGCCGGAAGCCCGTCAGCGTCCGACGGCAGAGCCGACCGCAGCCTCGGTGTTCGGCACCAAGGACTGATCTTCGCTTCACGAAACGAAAACGGCCCCGGAGAGCGATCTCCGGGGCCGTCGTCGTTTTCAGGGGATGGCGGACGCCGCTAGTTGGCGCGCGCCTCCAGACTGGTGATTTCTTCCTTCAGCCGAAGCTTCTTCTGCTTCAGCGCCCTGACCTGCAACGGATCCGTGGACGGCCGGGTAAGTTCCTTCTGAATGGTCTCATCCAGACTACGGTGACGATTACCCAGTTCGCGAATACGAGCCTCGATGGTCATGGCTTGCGCCTCCTTAGGTTAGGGACCAGTAGAGTGAGCGCCCGGTTTGGCGAGCTGTGTAATCACTTTCCAGTGACAGCCCGTCTCGCCGGACCCCACGGAGGCTGACCCCAAAAATGGTCGATGATGTGAACGGAGCCATACGGAACCCGCCCGCCAGGATCGTGGTCGGAATTTCAGGGGCGTCCGGAGCGATCTACGGCGCGCGCATGCTGGATGCGCTGAACGACCTGGGGGTCGAGAGCCATCTGGTCGTGACCAAGGCCGCCCTGCTCACCTTGTCACAGGAAACCGATCTGTCGCCCGACGACCTGACGACCAAGGCGTCCGTCATTCACAAACTGGCCGATGTGGGCGCGACCATCGCCTCCGGCTCGTTCCGCACACTGGGCATGATTGTGGCGCCGTGCTCGGTCAAGACGATGAGCGAAATCGCGACGGGCGTGACCTCGACCCTGTTGACGCGCGCCGCGGACGTGACGCTGAAGGAGCGGCGACCGCTGGTGCTGATGGTGCGCGAGACGCCGTTCCACCTGGGCCACCTGCGCACCATGACGGCCCTGACCGAGATGGGCGCGATCATCGCCCCGCCCCTGCCCGCCTTCTACGCCAAGCCCGCGTCGATTTTGGAGATGGTGGATCAGTCGGTCGGACGGACGCTAGATCTGTTCGGCCTGGACTGGGGCGCAGTGCGCCGCTGGGAAGGCCTGAAATAATGCGGCTGTGGGACTGGGCGGTCGTCGCCTATGCCGCGCCGGGGGTCGGCGAGGCGTGTCTGGCGCTGCAGGACAGCCATGAGCAGAACGTGCCTGTGTTGCTCTGGTCTGCCTGGGTCGCCGCGACTGGCCGCAAGCCGGACGAAGAGACGGTCGAAGCGGCCTGCGACACCGCTCGCGCCTGGGACAGCGTCGTGGTCGCGCCGCTGCGCTCGATCCGCCGCACCTTAAAGGCTCCCGTTCCCGACATCGACGACGGCCCGCGCGAGGCGGTGCGCAACCGCATCAAGGCGTTAGAACTTGAGGCGGAAAGACATTTGCTGGAGGCGTTGGAGGCCTTGGCGCCCGCGCCAGCCGGCCCGCCGCGTCCTGCCATCGACGCTCTCGTCGCGACGGCGCGTGTGTGGGCCAACATCACACCGCGACCGGCGCTGATCCGGCTCGCAGACGCCCTTCCGACCTGAGGCCGGCGTGGCTATAAGCGGCTTGGGGACGACACGATGAACGATGACACACCTGAAACCACCGCAGAGATGGCCGAGCTCCATGCACGGGTGAAGCTGCTGCGTCAGGAACACTCCGACCTGGCCGCCTCCATCGACGCGTTGAGCCTGGCTGTCATTCCCGACCAACTGATGCTGGCCCGGCTGAAGCGCAAGAAGCTGGCGCTGAAGGACGAGATCGTGAAGATCGAAGACGAGATACTACCCGACATCATCGCCTGATCGGACGACGGCGAGCGGCCGGTTCCCCCGTGCGACCATCCGCCGCCCCGCCTCAGCCCCAAAGTCGCCCCAGCCCGAGGGCATAAGCCGGCGCTTCCACGGAACGCCGTGCGTCGTCGGACGCCGCGGGCCTTCATTCCAGAGCGTAAAACGCTGGAGACGCCGCCGAATGCGACGCCTGCTTACCAACGCGCCATTGGCGCGGTGCAAGACCCTCTTGATCCACTCTGGTCAGACGGCCGCCTTCGCCGTCGTGGCCGTCTTCGCCGCCGCCGCCGCGCCCAACGCGGCACGTGAAGCCGCGACGCCGCCGCCCGCCCAGATCGCCATCCCCGTCGCCCCGCCGGTCAAGGCCGAGGTCGAGAAAGCCGGTCCGATCACACGCCAGATCGCCTTCACCGCCCCCGTGCGCGGCTATGCGATCAACTCCGCATTTGGACTGCGCAAACTGGCCATCGAGGCCAAGGCCCGCGCCCACAAGGGCGTCGATATCGCCGCTCCGAAAGGCACGACCGTCTTCACCGCCGCCGAGGGCGAGGTCGTCCGCACGGGCTATGACGCCGAGGGCTACGGTAACTTCATCGAGGTGCGCCACCCCAACGGCATGAGCACCCTGTATGGCCACCTCAGCCGCATCGACGTCGCGAACGGCGACGCCGTGGCCTCGGGCCAGCGCATCGGCCTGGTCGGCTCGACCGGCTATTCCACCGGCCCCCACCTGCATTTCGAAGTCCGCCGCAACGGCGCACAGGTCAATCCGACCAAGGTCGTCGATCGCCATTTCGAAGTGACGGTGAAGCCCAAGGCCTAACGATGTTGCGGGGATCGTCCCAACCGTCCTAGTCTCCCCCACGTTCTGGGAGGGATGGAAATGCACAAGATCGTCGCCGCTGTCGTTGCCGGTATGCTGGCCGCCACGCCGATCGCCGTAACGGCCCAGGATTACGGCCGCTACAGCGACGCCGCCGCCCAGACCGAGCTGTCGCGCATCGCCGATGTGCAGATGGCGGTCATGGCGCCCATGCGGGACGGCGTGGGTCTGGCGACCAATGTCTATCGACCCAAGAACGTTTCGGGGCCTCTTCCAACCGTCTTCGTCAGAACGCCCTACAACGAGTTGGCCTATAACGCCCGCACGACGCGATCCGCCCTAAGCTGGGTCAGCAAGGGCTACGCCTTCGTCGTCCAGAACGAGCGGGGGCGGTATTTCTCGGGCGGCGATTATCAGATCCTCGGCTATCCCCAGACTGACGGCTATGACGCCCTGACCTGGATCGCGGCTCAGCCGTGGTCGAACGGCAAGGTCGGCACGCTGGGATGCTCCTCCTCAGCGGAATGGCAGCTGGCGCTGGCGGCGCAGAATCACCCCGCCCACGCCGCTATGGTGCCCCAGGCATCGGGGGCCGGGATCGGCAAGGTCGGTCGGTTCCAGGAACAGGGCAACTGGTACACCGGCGGCGTTCCCCGCAACCTGTTCTTCGTCTGGCTGTACGGCGTCGACAATCCGCAGCGCGCGCAGATCCCCGGCGACATGGACCAGGAAACGCGCGCCAGGCTCGTGCGCTACAACGACCTGGACGCCAAGAAGCCTGACGTGAACTGGCCCAGCCAGATCCGCCACCTGCCCGTCAATGAAATGTTGAAAGACCTCGGAGAGCCGGCCGGCACGTTCGAGGAACTGATCGCCCGCACACCGGCCGACCCAGCCTGGCGTCAAGGCGGCCTCTATCACGACGACATGGGCTGGGGCGTGCCGTCGCTGTGGTTCAACAGCTGGTACGACGTGTCGATCGGCCCGAACATGGAACTGTTCAACCATGCCCGTTCGACGACGCAGGATCGCGAGGCGGCCGAGAACCAGTATGTGGTGGTGGGGCCGAACAACCACTGCGCCTTCGGTGGCCTGGGCCCAAACTACAAGTCGGGCGAGCGGCCATTGGGCGACGCCAGCTTCGACAGCGACGCCCTGGTCCACGCCTGGTTCGACCGCTGGCTGAAGGGCGAACGCCGCGCCTTCCCCGAGAGCACGCCCCACGTCCAATACTTCAACATGGGCGAAAACGAATGGCGCACCGCCGCGCAATGGCCGCCCGCCGAGGTCAAGACCGTGCGGATGTATCTGCGCTCTGGCGGAGCGGCCAACAGCCTCAACGGTGACGGCATGCTCAGCCTGGAGGCACCGCCGGCAGGCGAACAGGCCGACCGCTATCGCTATGATCCGATGAACCCGGTCCAGACCATCGGAGGGGGCGACTGCTGCAACGGCGGCCTCGTCACCGCCGGAGCGTTCGACCAACGTCAGATCGAGGCGCGAAACGACGTGCTGGTCTATACGTCCGAACCGCTGACTGAACCGATGCAGGTCACGGGCTTTATCGACACGGTGCTGAAAGTGTCGTCCTCGGCGGCCGATACTGATTTCGCGGTCAAGCTGGTGGACGTGGCACCGGACGGCACAGCCTATATCCTCGGCGACACCATCATGCGCGCCCGGTACCGGGATGGATACGACCGCCCCACGCCGCTGACGCCCGGCCAGGTGGCGACGGTCCAACCGACGCCGATGACGATCAGCAACACCTTCCAGCCGGGGCACCGCATTCGGATCGAAGTCACCAGTTCGAACTTCCCCAAGTTCGTTCGCAACCTGAACACGGGCGGACCGAACGAGACGGAAAGCCAGGGTGTGATCGCCGACAACGCCATCCACCACGCCGGAGACGACGCCTCCTACATCGACTTGCCGGTCCTGAAGTAGGAACGCCGCCGACCTCCCCTGCCGTCCGCCTACAGGTTGAGGGACAAGCGATCCCTCAGCCAGCGCAGTCCGGCGTCTCCGTCTCGCCGGCTGTGCCAGGCCTGAACGAAGCGAAAAGCCGGCAAGGTGAAGGGCGCAGGCAGGACAGCCAGCCGATCGTCCCGCATGTCGGTCAGGCTTCGGCTGGCGATCGTCAGCACCAGATCGGTCCCCCCGATCAAATCCGGCGCCACGCTCCAGTGCGGTAAGGTCAAGACCACGTCGCGCGTATGACCGAGCAAGGATACCGCAACATCCACTTCATCCGCATGCCCCTCCATGACCCCGACCGAGACATGCGAACGCGCCAGATAGTCAGTCAGATTGAAACTTGGGCCAAGCGTGTCGCGGTCCACGACGCAGACGAAGTTTTCCTCAAAGAGCAGGCTTTCGGACACGGCGGCGGGACGATCGGGAAACACTCCCAGCGCCAGGTCGATATCTCCATCGACCAAGGCCGCCATCGCCGCTTCCCGACTGCGCGTCTGAATAGACAAGCGAACGCCGGGCGCCGATTCACGCAGGTCTGGCATGAGATGCGGAAGCAGGGCGCCAGACGCATAGTCCGACATGGACAGGCGAAAGGTGCGCGACGCCTGCGCCGGATCGAAGAGCTCGGCGATCACTAGTCCACGTACAGCGGCCAAGGCCTGATCCAACGCGGGCTGCATCGCCCTAGCGCGCGCAGTCAGTTCCAATCCTTGCCTTCCACGGACCAGCAAGGGGTCATCGAACGCAAGGCGCAATCGCCCTAGCGCCTGACTGACGGCGGGCTGACTCTTGTTTAATCTTAGTGCTGCGCGCGAGACGTGGCGTTCGGCGAACAACGCCTCCATCACCACCAACAGGTTCAGATCGAGCGCGGACAGATTATTCATCAAACGAATATATGTCGTTCTGGATTGCGATTATCAATGACATTGATTATGGCGCAAACCGTCCCTGGACATCAGACCAAGGACAAGCCCATGTCGGACAACGGTTTTTCGCACATCGCCCTCGTGGTCAAAGACCTCGACGCAAGCGTCAGTTTCTATCGATGCTATGCTGCAATGACGGTGATCCATCGTCGCGAGGCAGGCGGTCCCGTTCGCGCGGTCGCCTGGCTGAGCGATTTCACCCGTGACTTCGCCCTGGTGCTGGTCGAGTCCGCTGTTTTGGAAGACACCCCGCTTGGTCCCTTTGGCCATCTCGGCGTCGCCTGTGCCAGCCGAAGCGAGGTCGATCGCCTCGCCAAGCAGGCGCAACAGGAAGGCATTCTTCGCAAGGCGCCGACCGACAGCGGCCCGCCGGTCGGCTACTGGACCTATATCGCCGATCCTGACGGCAACACCCTTGAGCTTTCACACGGCCAGACGATCGCCTTTACCGTGAAAGACGCTCAACGCCTTACCTCCGGGGATTGATTCAGCTTCCCGCTGGCGTCACTTCCCGAACCCTTGCTAGGCTCGCCATTCAAGTTACGGGGGGCGGCATGGCGGCGTTGACGCTGGACGGGGTAAGCAAGCGGTATGGCGATTTCGACGCCGTGCGGGATCTTAGCTTTCAGGTCGAGAAGGGTTCGATCTGCGGCTTTCTGGGGCCGAACGGGGCGGGCAAGACCTCGACCCTGCGGATGATCCTGGGCCTGCAGCCGGCGACGTCGGGGCGGATCGAGATCCTGGGCGCCGACGACGGGCGCAAGGTGCGTGACCGGATCGGTTTCCTTCCCGAGGAGCGCGGCCTCTACAAGAAGATGACCCCCGTCGAGGCCATCAGCTTCTTCGGCGCCCTGAAGGGCCTGCCGGTCGCCGAGGGCAAGAAGCGCGCGAAGGCCATGCTGGAGCAGCAGGGTCTGGGCGCAGCGCAGAAAAAGAAGATGAAGGAGCTGTCCAAGGGGATGGCGCAGAAGGTGCAGTTGATCGCCTCGGTCGTGCATCAACCCGAGTTCGTGATCCTGGACGAGCCTTTCTCGGGTTTGGACCCGATGAACCAGCAGGGTCTGGAGGCCATGATCCGCGATCTGGCCGCCAACGGCGCCACGGTCCTGTTCTCGACCCATGTGATGCAGCACGCCGAACGGCTGTGCGATAAGGTTGTGCTGCTGGCGCGCGGTCGCAAGGCGTTCGAGGGCACGGTGGATCAGGCCCGGGCCACCTCGCCCCGCTTTCTCGATCTGGAAGGCGCGATCAGCGCGCAGGCCGCCGCCGCCCTGCCCGGCGTGGCCGGCGTCGAGACCCTGTCGGATGTGGACGGCGTGCGGCGGTTGAAGATCGCCCTGTCGCCGGGCGCGGGCGGTCAGGAGACTTTGAAGACGGCCTTCCTGAACGGTCTGGACGTGCGCGGCTTCGCGCTGAAGGAAACGACGCTGCACGACGCCTTCATCGGCCTGACCGGCGACCATCCCGATCAACCCGCTGCACCTGCGGAGGCCGCCCGATGAACCGCACCCTGCTGATCGCGCGACGCGAATATGTCGCCTATGCCAAGACCGTCGGCTTCTGGCTGTCGCTGCTGGCGTTTCCCCTGTTCGCCGTTCTGGGCGGGGGCATTCCCCTGCTGATCCGCTCGGCCGAGCCGATCAAGGCGGTGGCGGTGATCGAGGAAGGTCCGGCCGCGACGGGCCTGGCCGCCGCCGTCCGCGCGTCGCTGCAATCCGATCTGGATCGCCAGAACGAACGCCTGCGCGAGGCCGCCGAAAAGGGTCAGGCCGGCGCCGGGCGCGCCGTGGCCTCCATCAGCGGCCCCAAGATCCGCCTGGTCGCCGCCCCGCCCGCCATCGCCGATGCGACGGGGCCGGCGCGCGACGCCGCCATCAAGGCGGCGTTGGACAAGGCGGCGCCCAAGGACCGCCGCCTGGACGCCGTGGTCTTCCTGAACCGCGTGGACGGCAAGCCCGCGGCCCAGGTCTGGACCGCCCGGGCCACCGATAACGACGTGTCCAGCTTCGTTCGCACCGCCTTGCGCGACGCGCGACGCACCGAACTGCTGACCGCTGCCGGCGTCGCGCCGGCCGTGGCGCAGGAGGTCCAGACCTTCCGGCCCGAGGTGAAGGCCTTTTCGCCTAACGCAGCCAGCGGGGGCGAGGTGTCGATGCGCGACCGAATCCCGTCGTTCATCGGCCTGGGTGTGGGCTTCCTGCTGTGGTCGCTGGTCATCACCGGCGCCTCGATCCTGCTGAACAGCGTGATGGAGGAGAAGTCGAACAAGATCCTTGAGGTGCTGCTGTCCTCGGCCTCGGCGACCGAGATCCTGACGGGCAAGGTGTTGGGCGTGGCGCTGCTGACCCTGACGGTCATGGGCGTGTGGGGTGGAATCGGGACGTTCAGCCTGCTGTCGGCCTCGCCCGAGACGGCGGCGACGATCGGCCAGGTGCTGATGCACGACGGCCTGATCTTCTATTTCATCGCCTATATGGTCGGCGGATACCTGATGTATGCGGTGCTGTTCGCGGCCATAGGGGCCTTCTGCGAGACGCCGCGCGACGCCCAGACGCTGATGGGGCCGATCATGATGATCCTGGTCGTGCCGATCCTGGTCATGCAGATGGCCCTGACCAGCCCGGACGCGCCGGTGGTGAAGGTGCTGTCGTGGATCCCCTTCTTCACCCCCTTCCTGATGAGCGCCCGAGCGCCCAGCGATCCGCCGCTGGTGGAGGTGATTCTGACGCTGGTGGGCATGTTCGCCACCGCCGCCCTGATGGTCTGGATCGCGGGACGGGCTTTCCGCGCAGGGGCGTTGTCGGACGTGAAGCTGAGCTGGAAGAGCTTCGGCCGGGCGATCACCGGGCGGACCTAGAAGCTTGTCTCCTTCCCGCTTGCGGGGAGGAGACAAAGAAAAAGGCCGCTTCCCGAAGGAGGCGGCCTCAAATCTTTTGGCTTACGCCAGGATATTACCGGCTGCCGCCACCGGCGCCAGCACCGGGAACGCGCGGCTTCGGCGCGGGCAGCAGGCCCTCGCGCTGCATGCGCTTGCGGGCCAGCTTGCGAGCGCGACGGATCGCCTCGGCCTTTTGACGGGCGCGCTTTTCCGACGGCTTTTCGTAATGCACGTGGCGCTTCATTTCACGGAAGCTGCCTTCGCGTTGCATCTTCTTCTTTAGGGCTTTGAGCGCTTGATCGACGTTATTATCGCGAACGAAAATCTGTACCAGGTTAAACTCTCCTTTGGCCGCCCGCCGCGTCCTGTAAGGGAGACGGGCGAACAAAATAAAATCGTCTTCCGAAAGTCGGGCCCTCGGATGAAGGCGCGCTGATACACCAGCCGCCCGCACCTGTCCAGATCGTCGCGACCATTCTTCAAGGCTCGAAACCCCGGCGCGACAGGCGTATGATCAGGCCATGATCGACACGACAGACTGGGCCGACCGGACCGAACAGAGCGTGCTGGACGCCGCCATCGCCCGCGCGCCGGCGCTGGGTTGGAACGCGCGTCTGGTGCGCGAGGCCTGCGAGGCGTGCGGCCTGTCGCGCGGCGACGAGGAACTGCTGCTGCCCAACGGTGCGCGCGATCTCGCCGCCCTGCTGTCACGCCGCCACGACGCGCGAGCTCTGGCGGCCCTGGGCCAGATCGACGCCAAGTCCCTGAAGATTCGCGAGCGAATCGCTCGCGCCGTGTCCGAACGAATGGAGGCCGGCGCCGCCGATCTGGAGGCCACGCGCCGCTGCGCCGCCTTCCTGGCGCTGCCGACCAACGCCGACCTGGGGCTGAAACTGGCCTGGGAGAGTGCAGACCACCTGTGGCGCTGGGCCGGGGACGAGGCGACCGACTGGAACCACTATTCGAAGCGGACGATTCTGTCGGGCATCCTGATCCCCGCCCTGACCATGCGCTGGTTCGACGGCCGCGAGGCAGCCGAAGCCTTCGTCGCGCGGCGGATCGAAAACGTCATGGCGTTCGAGAAGTGGAAGGCCGGCAAGGACTTCGACGCGCCGTTCCGCAAGGTGAGCGATGCGCTGAGCCGGATGCGATACGGGGCGCGGATTTAGTTCTCTCTTCTTTCGTCATCCTCCGACGAGCGTAGCGAGATCGGGGGACCCAGCGGCGCGCGTGAGCGCGAACCTGTCGCGGACAGGGTGGGCAAACAGGAAGAGGCGGACGCATCGCCTGCGGCGCCGCTGGGTCCCCCGGTCTGCGCCGCGAAGACGCGGCTTGCCGGAGGATGACGAAAGTGGGGAGGCTAGACCGCGCCCAACACCCTATTCACGTGAGCCATCTTGCGGCCCGGCCGCGCTTCGGCCTTGCCGTAGAGGTGCAGGCGTTCGTCGGACTTAGCCGACAGCTTGCGCCAGTCCTCGACCTCGTCGCCCAGCAGGTTGGTCATTTCGATGCGGGCGTAGGCGGTCGTCGGGCCTAGCGGCCAGCCGGCGACGGCGCGGATGTGCTGTTCGAACTGGTCGCAGACGCAGCCGTCCTGGGTCCAGTGGCCGGTGTTGTGGACACGCGGGGCGATCTCGTTGACCAGCAGCACGTCCTCGCCGAGATCGAACAGTTCGACGCCCACCACGCCGACATAGTCCAGCCCGTCCAAGATCGCCTCGGCAATGGCGCGCGCGCGGACCTGAGTCTTTTCGTCCACGGCGGCGGGGGCCAGGGTGGTGCGCAGGACGCCGCCCTCGTGCCGGTTCTCGCCCAGCGGATAGACCGCCATATGGCCGTCCCAGTCGCGGGCGGCGATGACCGACAGCTCGCGCACGAAGGTCGCCTTGGCTTCCAGAATGGCCGGGCGGCCGCCCAGGCTTTCCAGGGCGGCGGGCGCGTCCTCGATGGCGTGGATCCAGACCTGGCCCTTGCCGTCATAGCCTTCACGGCGGGTCTTCAGCAGAGCCGGCACACCCAGGGTCGTCAGGCCGACGACCAGATCGTCCAGCGTATCGACGACGGCGAAGGCGACCGTCGGGGCGCCGACGGCGTTGAGAAAGGTCTTCTCGTCCACGCGGTCCTGCGACACGCGCAAGGCGGTCGGCCCCGGCGCAACCAGGGCGCCGGCCTCGGCCAGGCGTTCGATGGAATCGGCGGGGACGTTCTCGAACTCGAAGGTGACGACGTCAGCGGCGCGGCCCAGGGCGGTCAGTGCGTCGGGATCGTCATAGGCGGCGACGATCTGATGCGCCGAGACGCGGCCCGCCGGGCTGTCGGCCTCGGGGTCCAGAATGACGACGTCGAAGCCTAGGCGCGAGGCGGCCTGGCTCAGCATCCGGCCCAGCTGGCCTCCGCCGATGATGCCGAGGGTCGAACCGGGGGGAAGCGGAAGATCAGGCACTCAGTCCTCGACGGTTTCTGCGACGGATTCGGTCTGGGCGGCGCGGAAGGCGACAAGGCGTTGCGCCAGCCCTTCGTCCGACAAGGCCAGGATCTGGGCGGCCAGGATGCCGGCGTTGGCGGCGCCCGCCTCGCCGATGGCCAAGGTCGCTACGGGCACGCCGGCCGGCATCTGGACGATGGACAACAGGCTATCCATCCCCTTCAGCGCCTTTGACTGGACCGGCACGCCCAGCACCGGCAGTTCGGTCATGGAGGCGGCCATGCCCGGCAGGTGGGCGGCGCCCCCGGCCCCGGCGATGATGATCTTGTATCCTGCGGCCTTGGCGCCCGTGGCGAACTCGACCAGGCGTTGGGGCGTGCGGTGCGCGCTGACGACCTTGGCCTGCCAGGCGACGCCCAGCTGGTCCAGGCGGTCGGCGGCCAGCTTCATGGTCGGCCAGTCGGACCGGCTGCCCATGATGATCGCCACCGGCGGTGCGGAAGTCGCCATGTCTGTAAGGCCCCTCGCGGAAAGGCGCCCGTTACAGCACGCGGGTGACGCCCGCAACCGCACGCGGGCGGTTTCACGCCTCACAGCCCCTTATTGTCGGCCTTCAATGTGGGCGGATCACGCTCTACCATCGTTCGACCGCGCGACGCAGACTGAGTCGCGCCATCGGAGCCATCCCTGCGCCGTGACCGACGTGGCCGAACACGACCTGACCGCCGAGATCGAGCGCTTGCGCGTCGAGCTGGAAGCGTGGAAAACGCGCGCCGCCGCCGCAGAGGCCGCCGCCGACCATGATGTATTGACCCCTGCCCTGAACCGGCGCGGTTTCGTCACGGCGCTTCAACGGACAATGGCCTATTGCCAGCGGCACGGGGTGCCAGCGGTGCTGCTGTATCTGGACATGGACGGGTTCAAGAGCGTCAACGATCGCCTGGGCCATGCCGCCGGCGATGCGGCCCTGGTGGCGGTGGCGGAGCTGTTTCTGGCCAATCTGCGCGAGTCCGACGCCGTGGGCCGGTTGGGCGGCGACGAGTTCGCGCTGCTGATGCTGCACGCGGGCTACGAAGAGGGCCGGGCCAAGGCGCGGCAGCTGTCCGAGGCCTTGAAGACCGAGGGCTTCATCTGGGACGGGCAAAAGACCGAACTGGGCGGTTCGTTCGGCGTGCGCGCCTGGGACGGCCATACCGACGCCGAGGCCTGGCTGACCGAGGCCGACGCCGCCATGTGGGTGCGCAAGAAGGGGCGCTGAGGCCCCTCCCCGCCCCCGCCGCTTAAAGTGGCAACCTCAGTTGAATGCCGCCCATGTGACTGTCGGCATGGTCGCCGAAGCGGCCGCGATAGGCCACCGTCACCTTGACCGGCCCGATCGCGCCCTCGACGCCCGCAGACGCCAGGAACTGACCGCCGAACGGATCGTCGATCTCGCGCGACAACACCTGGGCCGGGTTGTTGAAGATGCCGACGCGGACCGGATCGGAACTGTCGTCCACGGCGTCACGATAGCCGCCCTCGGCGAACACGCCGAACCGGCCCATTTCGCCTTCGGCGCGCAGGGCGACCTCGCCGGTCAGGGCCTTCACCGTGCGGTCGCCATACTGATACTGGGCCGCGACGCCCTGCTCGTAATAGCCGTCCACGTCGCTGGCGACGTAGGCCAGGGCCGCACGGGGCGACAGGGCGATGCCGCCCATGTCGAACCACATGCCGCCCTGCAAGCGCGCGCCGGTGCTGAGCGCTCGTGTCTCGGCCGTATGGACGATGGGCGCCAGGCTGGTCAGGCGTTCGATGTGGTCGATATTGTCGCGCGCCACGCCAACGGCGGCGTTGACGAAGACATCGCCCGAGCGCCACCCGCCATAAACGTCCAGACCAAAGCTTTCGACGTTGAAGTTCAGCGCCTGGCTCTCGACGTCGGTATTGCGAGCCGTGCCGGCCAGGCCGAAACGCCAGTTGGCCGAAGGTCCGGCCTCCAGCGCTATCCGCCCGCCCCAGCCATCGCTGGACGATTCGGTGACAGAGCCGCGCGCATCGGTATCGACGCTGTCGATTAGGGCCGCCGTGGTGATCGACACCCCAGCCTCCCAAGCCTCGCGGCCCGACAGAGCTTCGCTGGCGGCGTCCAGCGCATCCTCGCGGTGACGATAGGTCGTCTCGCCCTGCAAGGTCGATTGGGCGCCGATATCGCCGTAGTAGAGATAGTCGGTCGCCAGTTGGGCGATGATCCTATGCCCCGCCGCGGTCGGGTGGACGCCGTCGAAGTAGAAATAGCTGTCCGGATTCGAGCACACCGTGACCCCGTTGAAGCAGGGCTGGGTGATGTTGGTGATGCCGAACTGGCCCGGATTGGCGGCCAGGGTATCGCTAACCTTGAACAGGTCCATCATGATGATGTTGCTGCCCGGGCGCGCGGCGGCCGTGGCCGTCAGGTTGGTCTGAAGCGCCGTATTGAAAGTGGTCACCGCATAGTCGGCCAAAGGCGCCGCGGTCGTGCCGCGGAACTGAGGCGTCAGGCTGAGCTTGGGCAGGTTGGTGACCAGGACCGTCCCCGCGCCCGCGCCCGCCACGGTGTTCACAAGGCTGTTGATGTTGGCGGCGGCCGTGGTCGCCACAGGCGTGATGGCGGCGACTGGGCTGGCCGAGGCGCCGGCGGCCGGCAGCCCCTGGAAGATGTCGTTTGCGCCGCCCAGGACGCTGACCAGGTCCGTCGAGCTGAACAGGCCCCCCGCTGCGGTGTAACGCGACAGCTGGTTCAGCATGCCGAACGGCACGCCGGCCGTGGCGTCCGTGCGAGACCCGCCGAAGGCGTAGTTGATGCTGCCCGTCACCGAGCCGTTGAAGTTTGCGGCGTTGAAGCCCAGCAGCTCCACAAACGTCGGTCCATTCGAGAACCGACGGGCATAAGGCGGCGACGGCGGCTGGGTCCCGCCTGAGATCAGGAACAGGTTGCCGTTGTCGCTGAGGCTGTCGCCGAAGACGACGAGACGGTTGTAGGTCTGGGCCGAGGCCGAGCCTGCAAAGGCGCAGGCGGCGAGCGCCAAAATCGCAGCGCATGGGGCGGCGACGGCGCCGCCGGTGAGATAGCGTGACATATGAATCCTCCCGCAGCCGTCATGGTTCGCGGCCGTTGGAGGACAGGATGCGCCAGTTGGCGCAGAGCGCAAGATGCCGCAACGTCAGCCTTCGGAGGAAAATCGAACGCCTACTGCAAAGTGCGGAACTTCAACGTGCCCGGCACGGTCTTGAGTTCGCGCAAGGCTTCGGGATCGTAGTCGCGATCCACGTCGGTGATGACATAGCCGGTGCGCTCGTCCGTCTTCAGGTGTTGTCCCAGAATATTCAGACCCGCCGACGCCAACGCGCGGTTCAGCTCGGCCAGGACGCCCGGCTGGTTCCTGTGGATGTGCAGGATGCGGTGCGTGCCGGACACCTCGGCCAACTGCACGTTCGGCAGGTTCACGCTGAAGGTGGTGTCGCCGCGATTGAGATAGCCCAGCAGCCGCTCGGCCGCGAACTCGGCGATGGCTTCCTGCGCCTCTTCGGTCGAGCCGCCGATGTGGGGCGTCAGGATCATGTTGGGCAGGCCCTGCAACGGGCTTTCGAACGGATCGGCGTTGGTGCGGGGTTCTTCCGGGAAGACGTCCACGGCGGCCCCGGCGACACGGCCCGAGCCCATGGCCTGGGACAGGGCGCCGACATCGACCACATGGCCGCGCGACAGGTTCAGGAACAGCGCGCCTTCCTTCATCCTGGCGAACTGAGCCGCGCCGAAGATGTTGGCGTTCTCCTTGCGACCATCGACATGCAGGGTGACCACGTCGCTTTCGCCTAGCAGGGCGTCCAGCGAACGCATCCGGCGCGCATTGCCCAGGGCCAGCCGTTCCGACAGGTCATAGAAAAGCACCCGCATGCCCAGGTTCTCGGCCAGCACCGACAACTGGCTGCCGATGGCGCCGTAACCGACGATGCCTAATGTCTTGCCGCGCAGCTCCTTGGAGCCGGTCGCGGACTTGTTCCATTTGCCGACATGCATGGCCGCCGACTTGTCCGCCACGTCGCGCATCAGCACGATCATCAAACCGATGGCCAGTTCGACGACCGAGCGGGTGTTCGAATAGGGGGCATTGAACACCGCCACCCCGTGGTCGGACGCCGCGTCCAGATCGATCTGGTTGGTGCCGATGCAGAAGGCGGCGACGGCCATCAGTCGATCGGCCTCTTCCAACACGCGGCGGCTGACCGTGGTCTTGGAGCGGATGCCCAGCACGTGGACGCCCTTGATCGCAGCGATCAGGTCATCCTCGTCCAGCGCGCCCTTTTGCGTCTCTACCGAATAGCCCGCCTCCTCCAGTCGTTCGACGGCGGCGGGGTGGATGTTTTCCAGCAGCAACATCTTCATGCGGCTGCGCGGGAAGGACCAGCGGCCGACCAGACCCTCGGCGTGTAGCACCTCGTCCAGGGATGCGGCCTCGGCGTCGGCGACCTGAACCACCGGCGCGCGGCGGACCACCTCGGTGAAGGCGTAGAAGGCGTCGGCGGCGCCGGCGATCTTGACCTCGGCGTCATTCCACCCGTCGCCGATCATGACGACCCGGCCCGACAGGTTCAGGGCGTGAATGGCGGCCGGCTTGCCGTTGGCGTGCGACAGGGGATTGGTGTCGTCCACGCCGATCACGCGGTCGTCCGCGTCATAGAGCAGATCGTTGCACAGGATGCGGTCGGGCGAGACGCCCAGTTCCTCGGCGACCGGCGCGATCACCTCGCGGAAGCCGCCAGATAGGATGACGACCTTGCCCTTGTTCTGCTGGAAGAAATTCAGGTTGCGGCGAACGGACGCCGTCAGATGATCCGATGCCGTCTGCGCCAGAGCCGCGACATGGGCGCGCGTCAAAGGAAGCAAAGCCAGGCGGCGGCGCAATGCCTCGCCGAACTCCAGCTCTCCGGCCATGGCCTGATCGGTCAGGGCCGCGATCTGCGCCCGTGTTTCGTCCGCGCCCGGCGCATCGGCCAAGGCGATGTCGGCCAAGGCCTCAAGGGTCTCGAAATCGACCAGGGTCGAATCGAAGTCGAAGATCAGTGTGGGGCGCGCGCTCATGGGCGGCGTCTTAGCGGCCTTCGCGCTTGCGGCAAAGCCAAGCCGTGCTGATGATTGGGCTCAGTTGCGCTTAAACCTTGCCGCCCGTCGCGATTTTCACACGGCGGGCGGCAAGAAAATATCAGAAGCGGACGATACGGCGCACGCGGCTGTCAGGACGACGGCTTTCCAACACGGCTGCGCCGATGGCGGCGGCTATGGTGGCGACGGCCAGAATCGCCCCGCCTTCACGCGCATGATCGCGAGCATAGGCGCCGGCGTCGTCGGCATAACGACGGGCGGTCTTGCCCTGCTTCTTCAATACCTTCTTCGAGCCCTTGCGGGCGGAACGGAACCATTCATCAGCGCGGTCGCGCGCATCGTAGGCGACGTCGGCGGCGCGATGGCGTGCGTCGCGCGACAGTTCGCTGGCGCGTTCGCCCGCATCTTCGGCCCGGTGGCGGAAGGCGTCGACGGCGTCATGGAAGCGATCGCGCAGTTCCGACGTATCCACCCATCCGCGCGGGTCGATGCGGGTCTTGATGCGCTGATAGCGGGTCGGCCCGCTACGTTGCGTCAGATAGACGACCGCGACCGCGCCCAGAACGACGGCGGCAAGGCTGCCGGCGGTGATGCCGGGATGTTTGCGAATCTCTTCGATCGGATCGATATCGCGGATCATCGGCGGAACCTCTTCAGTGATTGGCGTGGTGATGGGCAGAGCGACGGCTCCGCTTGAGCCCAAAGAGCGAACCGCACTGGAAACGGTTCCGTCGTGTTGGCTAGGCAGAACAAATCATCGCGCAGAACGCCTCCCCGCGCCGGAACAGACAACCCCTTATCATCGGGCCCTTATCATCGGGCCTTCGGGCGCCTAAATAGCCGCGATCCCGAAATGACGTCGCCAAAGGACCTCGCCGTGACCGATCACGCGCCTCACACCTCCGTTTCCGACGATCTGGCCGCCGCGTTCCAGATCGAGGGCTGGCCCGTGCGCGGACGTCTGGTCCGTCTGGGCGCGACCATCGACAAAATCCTGGCCGCCCACGCCTATCCCGAGCCGGTCGCCGCCCTGCTGGGCGAAGCCTGCGCCTTGGCGGCCCTGATCGGCTCCAGCCTGAAGTTCGAAGGTCGGCTGCTGGTTCAGGCCCAGGGCGACGGGCCGGTGCGCTATGTCGTCGCCGACTATGGCACCGACGGCAGCTTGCGCGGCTATTGCCGCTACGACGAGGCCGAGGTCGCCGAGGCATCCAGCGGGTTCGCGCGTCCCGGCGCCCGATCGCTGCTGGGCCAGGGCGTCTTCATCATGACGCTGGACCGCGGCCCCGACTTCGAACGCACCCAGGGGATCACGCCGATCGAGGGCGAGAGCCTGTCGCTGGCGGCCGAGCATTACTTCCAGCAGTCAGAACAGGTGCCGACCAAGGTGCGGCTGGCCGTCGGTCAGGTGCAGAGCGAGACGGGCTCGCAATGGCGGGCCGGCGGGGCGATGATCCAGATCATCGCCGGCGACGACGCACGCGGCTCCACGGAAGAAGTCTGGGATCGCACCCGCGCTCTGTTCGGCACCCTGGGCGATGATGAACTGGTCGACCCGACCATCTCGCCCGAGACCCTGCTGTTCCGCCTGTTCCACGAGGACGGCGTGCGGCTGGAAGGCGCGCGCGAACTGACGGCCGTTTGTCGTTGTTCTCGCGGCCGCATCGCCTCGGTCTTGGCCTCCTTCGACCCGGCCGAGCGCACGGACATGCTGGAGGATGACGGCAAGATTCACGTCACCTGCGAATACTGCGCCACGGTCTATGCGCTGGACCCCGACGAAGTAGTCGCCGAGCAGATTTGAATTGGAAAGGGCGGCTCCGAGAGCCGCCCTTTTTGTCTCAGCCTTCCAGATCCAGCGAATAGCCCGCCGAGCGGACCGTGCGGATCGGGTTGGCGCTTTCGTCCGCGATGGCCAAGGCCTTCCTCAGGCGGCCGACGTGGACGTCGACGGTGCGGGCTTCGACATAGACGTCCGAGCCCCAGACGGCGTCCAGAAGCTGTTCGCGACTGAACACCCGGCCGGGATGCTGCATGAAGTGGTCAAGCAGCCGGAACTCGGTCGGGCCGAGGTGCACTTCCTGGCCCGAACGCTTCACCCGGTGCGAGACGCGGTCGATGATGATGTCGCCGTGGTTCAGACGGTCGTCGGCCAGACCGGGACGGATGCGACGCAGGACGGCGCGGATGCGAGCGATCAACTCGACCATCGAGAAGGGCTTGGTCAGATAGTCGTCGGCGCCGGTGTCCAGGCCCCGAACCCGGTCGCTCTCCTCGCCGCGCGCCGTCAGCATGATGATCGGCAGGTTGCGGGTCTCGGCCTTGCCGCGGATGCGGCGGCAGACCTCGATGCCCGACAGTTTGGGCAGCATCCAGTCCAGCAGGACCAGGTCGGGCAGGCGCTCGTCGATCTGGAGCATGCCTTCCTCGCCGTCGGCGGCGACGGCGACGTCGTAGCCTTCCTTTTCGAGGTTGTACTGAAGAAGGGTCGCCAGCGCGTCCTCGTCTTCCATCACAAGGATATAAGGCTGCACGTCGTGTCTCCGGTCTCGGCTCAGTGCGTCGAAAGGTTCGGCGTCGGATCGGAGTCCTCGGCCGTGGGCTGAGCGCGCGGGCGTTCGCCAACGATGTCTTCGCCCGTGATCTCGTAGTGGACGGTCTCGGCGATATTTGTCGCGTGG
This sequence comes from Brevundimonas sp., assembly GCF_046295075.1. Classification (GTDB taxonomy): domain Bacteria; phylum Pseudomonadota; class Alphaproteobacteria; order Caulobacterales; family Caulobacteraceae; genus Brevundimonas. The sequence continues at coordinate 183,082 of NZ_JBKBOC010000004.1, forward strand.
TCGCCGATCCGTTCCAGGTTCTTGGCCATGAACAGCAGATGGGTGCAGGCGCCGATCGTGCGCGGATCGCCCATCATGTAGGTCAGCAGTTCGCGGAAAAGGGCGTTGTAGTGCTCGTCCACCTCGTCGTCGGTCTGCCAGACGGCGACAGCGCGATCCAGTTCCGACGCGGTGTAGGCGTCCAGCACGTCGCGCAAACGGGTCGAGACCAACCGGCCCATCCGCTCGATCGAGCGGGTCAGGGGCTGCATCGGTTCGCCCTCGGCCAGGATCAGCGCGCGCTTGGCGATGTTCTTGGCCAGGTCGCCGGTGCGCTCCAGATCGGTGGCGATCTTCATGGCGCCCAAGGTGCGACGAAGGTCGCTGGCCACCGGCTGGCGCAGGGCGATCAGGCGAATGGCCTTCTTCTCGATGTCGCGATGCAGGGCGTCGAGCTTCAGGTCGCGTTCCACGACAGCGCGCGCCAGGGCGATGTCGCGCCGGGCGACGGAATCGATGGCGTCAGCCACCTGGGCCTCGGCGAGCCCGCCCATGCGGGCGACCTCCGCCGTGATCTGGTTCAACTCGTCGCCGTAGGCCTTGACCGTGTGCTGGTTCATCGGATTAGCCGAAGCGTCCCGTGATGTAGTCGAGCGTGCGCCGTTCGCGGGGATTCTGGAAGATGTCTTCCGTATCCCCGGTCTCGACCAGACGGCCCATGTGGAAGAAGGCGGTGCGTTGCGACACCCGCGCGGCCTGAGCCATCGAGTGAGTGACGATGACGATGCAGAACCGCTCGCGCAGTTCGTCGATCAGTTCCTCGATCCGCGCCGTGGCGATGGGATCCAGGGCCGAGCAAGGCTCGTCCATCAGGATCACTTCGGGGTTCACGGCGATGGCGCGGGCGATGACCAGACGCTGTTGCTGACCGCCTGACAGACCCATAGCCGACGACTGCAGGCGGTCGGCGACCTCTTCCCACAGACCGGCGCGCTTCAGGGCCTTTTCGACCACGTCGTCCATCTCGGCCTTGGACGAGACCAGGCCGTGGATCTTGGGTCCGTAGGCGACGTTCTCGTAGATCGACTTGGGGAAAGGGTTTGGACGCTGGAACACCATGCCGACGCGGGCGCGCAGCAGCACAGGGTCGATGGAGCGGTCGTTGATGTCCTCGTCGTCCATCGCGATCCGACCGGTGACCTTGGCTCCGGCGATGGTGTCGTTCATGCGGTTCATCGTCCGCAGGAAGGTCGACTTGCCGCAACCCGACGGCCCGATCAAGGCCGTGACGGTCTTGTCCGGGATATCCAGCGAAACGTCGTACAGCGCCTGCTTGCCTTCATAGAAGACAGACACGTCGCGCGCGGCGATCTTGATCGGGCCGACCGGCGGGCTGTCCACGACGGTGGCGTTCGACACGGGCGTTGCGTCTTCGAGACGCGGCTCGGCGGCAGCGCGGGCTTTGGACGGCGTGACTTCGGGCAGGACTTGGCCGCCCATGCGCGGGGTCTCGGTCGGATCGACCGGGCCGGCGCCGGACTGGTCTTCGGCGGAGCGGAAAATACGGAATTTCATTCTCTTACCACCGGCGCTCGAAGCGCCGCCTCAGGATGATGGCCGCCGCGTTCATGATGATCATGAAGACCAGCAGGACGATGATCGCCGCGGCGGTGCGTTCGTGGAACGCCCGCTCCGAGGCGTTCTCCCAGATGTAGATCAGCGAAGGCAGCGCCCCGACCGGCTGGTCTATGGCCGCCGGCACGCCGGGCACGAAGCTGACCATGCCGATCAGCAGCAGCGGTGCGGTCTCACCCAGGGCGTGGGCCATGGAGATGATGGCGCCGGTCATGACGCCGGGCATGGCCAGCGGCAGGACATGGCTGAACACCGTCTGCGTCTTGGACGCGCCCATGGCCAGGGCGGCCTCGCGGATCGACGGCGGCACCGCCTTCAGGGCCGAGCGTGTGGCGATGACCAGGGTCGGCAGCGCCATCAGGGCCAGGACCAGACCGCCGACGATCGGACTGGCGCGCGGCAGGTGCATCCAGTTGATGAACAGGGCCAGACCCAAGAGGCCGTAGACGATCGACGGCACGGCCGCGAGGTTGTTGATGTTGACCTCGATGATGTCGGTCAACTTGTTCTTGGGCGCGAACTCTTCCAGCCAGATGGCGGCGCCGACGCCCAGCGGAATGGCGATCAAGGCCGTGACCATCAGCATCAGCGCCGAGCCAACCACGGCGCCCAGCACGCCCGCCAGCTCCGGCTGGGTCGAGTCTCCGTTTGTGAACAGGGCGGTATTGAAGTGCGAGCCGATGACACCCTCGGTCTGCATCCGGTCCAGCCAGGCGATCTGCTGGTCAGTCAGGCGGCGTTGATCCTCGGGCGTATCTCTGGAGATTTCGCCCTTCAGATACAGGTCGGCGTCGTCGGACAGGGGCACGGCCAGGGGCACGGTCTCGCCGATGACCTCGCTGCGCTTGGAGACCAGATCGGCGGCCACGAACTTCAGTTCCGACGAAAACAGCCGCTTCATCTGTGCAGCCCTGGTGCCAGCCGCATCGTCCTGGATGCCCATGCGGACCAGTTGCTGCTCGGCGGCCAACTGTTCGAAGTTGGAGCCCTGGGGATAGGCGCGATCGACGCGCGCCGGGTCCATATAGACCGGCACCGTCACGGTATGGGTATAGAAGGCGGTGTGGCCCTGTTCGACGATGCGGACCAGGAGGACCGCCAGGAACAGCATGGCGGCGGCGATGGCCAGACGGCCATACCATTTGAAGCGGGTTTCCTTGGCGTGGCGACGCTTCAGGCCCGCACGCAGACGATCCAGCCGCCCCTTGGCGGCCACGCCGTCGATCCGATCGGGGGTCGCGTCAGTCATATTGTTCCCGATAGGTCTGGACGATCCGGTGAGCGATGATGTTCAGCACCAGGGTCACCAGGAACAGGGTCAGGCCCAAGCCGAAGGCCGACAGGGTCTTGGCGCTGTTGAACTCCTGGTCGCCGGTCAGAAGTGTCACGATCTGCACGGTGACGGTCGTCACGGTGTCGAGAGGATTGAAGGTCAGGTTGGCGGCCAGGCCTGCGGCCATGGTCACGATCATGGTCTCGCCAATGGCCCGCGACACGGCCAGCAGCAGGGCGCCGGCGATGCCCGGCAAGGCGGCGGGCAGCAGAACCCGCTTCACCGTCTCGGACTTGGTGGCGCCCATGGCGAACGAGCCGTCGCGCAGAGACTGAGGCACGGCGTTCAAGATGTCGTCGGACAGCGACGACACGAACGGGATAAGCATGATGCCCATCACCGCGCCGGCCGTCAGGGCCATCTGATTCTGAACCAGCGCGAGATACTGGCCCAGTCCGTCCAGCGGTCCGCCGATCAGGAACAGGCCGATCTCGTTGAAGAAGACCCTCAGCAGCGGCCCCACGGTCAGGGCGGCGAAGAAGCCGTAGACGACGGTCGGCACGCCGGCGAGAATCTCAAGCAGCGGCTTGATCACCGCGCGGGTCGTGCGGTTGGCGTATTCGGACAGATAGATGGCCGAAAACAGGCCGATGGGCGCGGCGACGCACATGGCGATCAGCATGATCAGCAGGGTGCCCGCGAACAGGGGCACGGCCCCGAAGGCGCCGGTCGAACCGACCTGGTCGGCGCGGATGGCGATCTGGGGGCTCCATTGCGTGCCGAACAGGAAGTCGAGGATCGGCACCGTCTGGAAGAAGCGGAAGCTGTCGAAGGCCAGGGAGGCAATGATGCCCAGGGTCGTCAGGACGGCGATGGCCGAGCAAACGAACAGGGCGCCGTAGATCCAGCCCTCGACCCGGTTGCGGGCGCGGGTCTGGGGCTTGATCTGGGTCAGGGCGAACAGGCCGCCCAGGATGGCGGCCAGGATGGCGGCGATCCCGCCGCCCCAGGACAGGGTGCGCTCGATGCGGACCATTCGGCGCGCCTCGACCGGCAGATGTTCGGCCAGCGGGCGCTCCCAGATCTGCAGGGCAGGCTCGCCACGACCGACGCGGTGGGCATCGGCGAAGAAGGCGTCGCGGCGGAAGTGTTCCAGAGCGGCGACGGCATCAGGCGTGCCGACGGCGGTCAGCTGGCGCTGCAACGGCGCAGAGAAGACCGAGGCCAGGATCAGAACCAGCAGGGCGGGCGCAGCGACCCAGATCAGGGCGTAGGCGCCGTGCTGGCCGGGGCGGGAATGGGGTTTGGCGCCGATCGCGCGACGACGCGCAAGCTCGCGTCCGCCGACGAAGGCGGCCGCGCTCAGCGCGATGAGGATCAGCAGATAAATCCAGATCATTCAGAAGTCCGAGGCGCCGTGCGCGAATCGGCGAGGGTCCTGAACATCGGGACCAACGCGGCGCGACTACTGCCTGCGAATGTTCAGCGGATTACGACGGGTCGATGACAGTTGGGTGACAGCGACGGTCCCTGCGGCTCTAGCGCCGCTCGACCGGCTGGGGGAACCAGGCGGTGAAGGCCGCGCCCATGCCCGGCGCGCTTTCGACGACCAGGCCGCCCTGGTGCCGATTGATGATGTGCTTGACGATCGCGAGCCCCAGGCCGGTCCCCTGCCGCTCGCCGCTCTTCTGGCCTTCCACCCGATAAAACCGCTCGGTCAGGCGTGGCAGGTGTTCTCGCGCCATGCCGGGTCCATGATCCCGCACCGTCACGGCGGCATAGGAGATGCCGGAGGCACGATCCGGCGTGACCAGCGGCAGTCGGGTCGCGCCGGGCATGCGCGAGGCCCAGGCCTCGTCGAAGGACAGGTCCGAACGGACCGAAATCTCGACCGTCCCGCTCCGTGACGAATATTTGACAGCGTTATCGAGCAGGTTCTGCACGACCTGCAGAATCTCGTCGCGATCCCCGCTGATCGACGCCCTCGCCTCCCCCTGATCCAGGACGATGACGATCTCCTTTTCGCGCGTCAGCACGCTGATGGCGTCCACCACGTCGGAGGCGGCGCGGTCCAGATCGACCCGGCCCGAGGGCGGGATATGCTCGTTCAGTTCGATGCGGCTGAGCGACAGCAGGTCGGCGACCAGACGCCCCATCCGATCCGCCTGGGCCGACATGATGTCGAGGAATCGGTCGCGCGCGGCGACGTCGTCGCGGGCATGACCCTTCAGCGTCTCGATGAAGCCGCTCAGCGAGGCCAGCGGCGTGCGCAGTTCGTGGCTGGCGTTGGCCAGGAAATCGACGCGCATCATCTCGGTGCGCCGCGCGTCGGTCTCGTCACGCAGGATCAGCAGGGCCAGTTCCGCCCCCGGCGCCGTGCTTGTCTCGACCGACAGAGGCCGGGTCCAGGCCCGCCAGCGCCGATCTCTCTGACCGCCCGTCGCATAGTCGGTGGTGCGGGCCGTGCCGCCGAACAGGGCCTCATCGACCGCCTCCAGCACGCCGGGCTCACGAATGACCTGAACCAGCAAGGCGCCCTGACGCTGAATCCGCAACAGGTCGCGCGCCGCGCCATTGGCCATGACGATGCGCCGGCCGGCGATATCGTCCGGCTCGCCCCCGCTGACGACCAGCACCGGGTCGTCCAGCGCCTCGAACACCCGATCCAGCAGGTCGCCCGTCACCACATCCGTGGAAGACTCCACCGCGGCGGCGTCATTCGCGGTCGGAGCCGTCGCCGCCGTTTCCGACACGTTCAAAAGCCAGGCCGAAGCCGCCACGACCACGGCCCCGCCGACCAGCCAGTTCGCCAGCTCGGGATGCAGGATCGCCAGGACCAGCAGGATCACGATGGCGATGCCGATGCTGGCGCCCACCGTCCACAGGCGCGAGGTGGAAACCGGCGCGACGGGCGATGGCGAGACTTCGTAAGGCATGGAGTGGGAGCGACCTCGTTCTGGAACGCGTTTTGCGATCCTTGCACGGATTCTGTGACGGCGCGCCGACAGCCTGCTGATTGAGCAAGCTTCGCCGCACGGTTTCTTTAGGATTTTCTGCGAGCGTATCCTCAAGGAGAAGCCTCGTGGACCGCATCATCTTTTGCATCACGCGCGATCACGACTGGCGGATCACTCTGTTCGCCGCCCTGATTTGCCTGGTCGGTATGGGCGTTTCGACCCGTGTCATGCAGCGGATGAGCGTGCGCGACCCTCTTCGACGCCGACGTGCGGTCCTCATGGCGACGCTGATCGGCGCCCTGTCGATATGGGCTACCCATTTCGTGGCCATGCAGGGGTTCGTCGCCGGCGTGCCGGTGCGCTACGACCTGTTTCTGACACTGGCTTCGCTGGGCGTCGCCCTCGCCATGATCGGCCTGACGATCGGCTCCACGATGATGGGCAAGGGTCGGATCTGGCGCGTCCTGGCCGCCGTGATCGCCGTCGCGGGCGTCGGCGCCATGCACTATCTCGGCATGGCTGCGATCAGGGCGCCGGCGCATATCGGCTGGGATCCCGGCATGGTGGCGGCCTCCATCATCGGCGCCATGGCTGTCGGATGCACGACCGCCTTCTTCTATCGTCGCGGCGGGATTGTCAGGCTGGTCGTTACTGCTTTCGGCCTCGCGATGACGGTGATCGTGCTTCATTTCGTCGGCATGGCGGCGATCACCGTCACGCCTAGCCCCAGCGTTTCGACGGATCAGGGCATTTCCACTGAAGCCATGCGCGTGCTGCTGGGCGCCATCCTGCTGCTGATCTGCGGCGTCGCCTCCGCCCTGGGCGTCATGGCCTATATGTCGCGCGCAACGGCGCTGCGCCGCATTAGAGAGGCCGTCGATGCGATGCCCGACGGGTTGGGCTTCTATGATTCGAAGGATCGGCTGGTCCTGTGGAACGCCCGCTATGCCGAGGTGAACCCCGAGCTTGAACCCCATTTGGTCGTCGGCCTGCCCTTCCGTGAGGCCTTGCGGATCGGGATCGACGAAGGCCGCTACGCCGAGGCGCTGGGGCGCGAAGAAGAATGGCTGAACGAGCGTATCGCGGCGCGACGTCAGCTGTCGTCCAACGGCGAACAGCAGATCGCCGGCGGTCGCTGGCTACGCATCCAGGATCGGCGCACCTCGGAAGGCGGCACGGTGACCGTCTGCAATGACATCACCGACCTGAAACGCGACGCCCAGGCCTTGGCCGAGGCCCGTGACGCCGCAGAGGCCGCCAACGTCGCCAAGAGCCAGTTCCTGGCCAATATGAGCCACGAGATTCGTACGCCATTAAACGGCGTGATCGGCCTGTCGCAGGCCCTGTCCAAGACCGAACTGACGCCGGAGCAGCGCGAGATGCTGGATCTGATGCAGGCCTCGGGCAAGACGCTGCAGACCCTGCTCAGCGACATCCTGGATCTGGCGCGCGTCGAATCGGGCAAGCTGGAGTTGACCGAAGACGCCTTCGAACTGGCGACCGTGGTGCGCGAGGCGGCTCAGCTGTATGCCGAGAACGCCCGCGAGAAGCACCTGGACTTCCACGTCGACATCGATCTGGAAGACGGCGTTTGGGTTTTGGGCGACGCGGTGCGCCTGAAACAGGTGCTGACCAATCTGATTTCCAATGCGGTGAAGTTCACCAGCCAGGGCTTCGTGGGGCTGATCGTCCAGCGCGGCCTGGATCAGGACAGACGCCCGGTGCTGCGCTTCACGGTCGAGGACAGCGGCATCGGTTTCGACGCCGCGACCCGCAGCCGGTTGTTCAGCCGATTCGAACAGGCTGACGGCGGCATCACGCGCAAGTTCGGGGGCTCCGGCCTGGGTCTGTCCATCTGCCGTCAGTTGGCGGAAATGATGGGCGGCGACCTGGGATGCGAAAGCGAGCCGGGTGGGGGCGCCGCCTTCATCCTGACCTTGCCGTTGAGGCAATGCGAAGCTCCCAAGAGCCGGGAGCCTCTGGCCGCAGAGACCTATGCCGACGAGGATCAGCGCGTGGTGCGGGTGCTGGTGGCGGACGATCATCCGACCAATCGCCGCGTCATCGAACTGATTCTCGCCCAGACCTCCGCCCAGATCGTGATCGCCGAGAACGGCGTCCAGGCGCTGGAGGCCTTCCGGGCCGACACGTTCGACCTTGTTCTGATGGACATGCAGATGCCGGTCATGGACGGGCTGACGGCCACGCAAGAGATTCGCCTGCACGAGGCCACGATGGGGATGGATCGCACGCCCATCGTCATGCTGACCGCCAACGCCATGCCCGAACATGTGGCGGCCGGACGCGCGGCCGGGGCCGACCACCACCTGGCCAAGCCGTTCAACGCCGCCGAACTGCTGGGCATCGTCGCAACGCCCGCTTCGCTGCTGAAGGACCGGGCGCAGGCGGCTTAAGCGGAACCTTTGACGGTTGCGCCCTGGGCGTGATGCGTGTAATAGCCCGCGCTCTTGAATTCGAGGGTTCATCACCCCCGCCGCGAGAGCCCAGGGTTGGCGCGGCGTTTCCGTTGTTGTTGAGGCGAGCCACATGGCCGAGATCATTCTGAACGTGGACGTCCGCGATGGCGTCGGCACCGGCGGCGCTCGCGCCGCGCGTCGCGCCGGTTTCGTGCCGGGCGTCCTGTACGGCGGCGAACAAGCCCCCGTCGCCATCTCCGTGAACGAGAAGGACTTCCGCAAGTCCCTCTACACCGGCAAGCTGCTGGGCCACCTGGTGACCCTGAAGTACGGTGAAGAGACCCAGCCGGTCATCGCCAAGGACATCCAGTTCGACCCCGTGTCGGACCGTCCCCTGCACTTCGACTTGATGCGCGTCGATGCGAAGGCCCCGCTCAAGATCGAAGTGCCGGTTCACTTCCTGAACGCTGACGAAGCGCCCTTCTCGCGTCAGGGCGGTTCGCTGGAAGTCGTGCGTCACGCCGTCGAAATCCTGGTCCGCGCCGACCAGATCCCGGAAGAGCTGGTGGTCGATCTGACCAAGGCCGAAATCGGTGACACCATCCGCATCTCGGACATCAAGCTGCCCAAGGGCGCGGAAGCCACCATCACCGACCGTGACTTCGTGATCGCCACGATCAAGATCTCGTCCGCCGCCCTGTCTGAAGCCGCTGACGAAGCCGCCGACGCAGCCGTTGCCGAAACCGCTCCGGTCGAGAAGACCGAAGACTGATCTTTCGGCTCTTCGAGAAGATTGCGCCCCGCCCGGTTCGCCGCGGCGGGGCTTTTCTTTGCCCGACGCACACGGCATGAGGACGCTATGATCATCATCGCTGGGCTCGGCAATCCGGGCGGCAAATACGAGAAGAACCGCCACAACATCGGCTTCATGGCCGCCGACGAGATCGCGCGCCGATGGCGGTTCGGTCCCGAGCGGGCCAAGTTCCAGTCGATCGTCAGCGAAGGCCAGGTCGAGACGGCCGACGGCCCGGTCAAGGTGCTGCTGATGAAGCCTCAGACCTATATGAACGAAAGCGGCCGTGCTGTCGGCGAGGCGGCGCGCTTCTACAAGATCAAACCCAGCGAGATCATCGTCTTCCACGACGAGATCGACCTGGCGCCCGGCCGTTTCCGCATGAAGACTGGCGGCGGCGCAGCGGGCCAGAATGGCGTCCGTTCGCTGATCAGCCACCTGGGCGCCGACTTCCGCCGCGCACGTATGGGCATCGGCCATCCAGGCGAGAAGGAATTGGTCATGCCCCACGTCCTGGGCGACTTCCACAAGGCCGAACAGCCGTGGCTGGACGCCATGCTCCAGGCCTGCGCGGACGCCCTGCCGTTCGCGGCGGCCGGCGACGACGAGCGTTATCAGGGCGAGGTCATGCGCCTGGCCCCAGCGCCCAAATTCAGCCCGCGTCAGGCGGCGCGCGGCGAGCTTTAGAACAAACCGCCGCCTATCCCGTCGTCGCGAAACGCCGTAGAGGCGAGGCGTGATACGTTCCCAGGCCGATAATTGGTCGAGCTCGAAATCGCTCGCCTTCTTGGCGGCGGTCTTCGCGCTCGTGCTTGGAAGCCTGCTGCCCTTCGCGGCCCTCGCGGCAGTCAAGCCGGGTCAGCCCCTGATCATCTGTTCGGCTGAAGGGCCGCAGACGATCCAGTCCGGCGGGATGGACGGCCCGGTCAACAAACACGTCGGGGCCAAGTGCGCGGCATGCGTCATGCCTCTGGCCGCCGCCCTGCCCTGTCCACCCGCGCCGCAACCGGCCCCGGTCGTTCGTATCGCCGAACGCGTCGTCTATGTCGTCGCCAGCGTCAGCCCGCCGCCCCCAGCGCGTGCCCCGCCGCGCCCGCCATCCACCGCACCACCCCAGGCCTGAACCAGACCTCAAGCCCGCGCCGGCCTTCACGCCCGCGCGTCTTTCTTGTTCTGATTTCAGGATCATCATGTCTTTCAAGACCACCGCAGCGCCGTGCGCGCTGCTGCTCGCCGCCCTGACGAGCGCTGGATGGGCCAGTCCCGCCTTCGCCCAGCAAACCCCTGAGCCCACCGTGCTCGACAGTGTCATCGTCACCGGCCGTCGCAACGCCGAAGACCCCGCCGTCGTCGCAGACGCCCGCGCCCTGCTGTCGCGCACCCCCGGCGCCGTGGCCGTGGTGGCGTCGGAAACCTATCAGGACCGATATGCGCTCAGCTTCGCCGATACGCTGCGCGGCGTGCCCGGCGTCTTCGCCAAGCGCCGTTGGGGCGAGGAGGTCCGGCTTTCGATTCGGGGTTCCGGCATCGGCAACGGCGCCCATCTGCGCGGCGTCCTGCTGGCCCAGGACGGCGTGCCCTTCAACGCGCCCGACGGGTTCGGCGAGTTTCAGGAGATCGATCCCCTGATCGCGCGCCATATCGATGTGTACAAGGGCGGGAACGCCCTTCGTTTTGGCGGCGCAGCCTTGGGCGGCGCGATCAATGTGGTGACCCCCACCGGTCGGACAGCCGCCAGTCGCAACTTGATCCGCATCGAAGGCGGATCGTTCGACACGCAACGCGGCCACGTCGCCATCGCCCGCGATCTGGGCGAGTGGGACGTCTACGCCGCCGCCACGGTCGCCCGTTCCGATGGCTTCCGAGACAATCAAAACTCGGACTCCAAACGCCTGACCCTGAACCTGGGTCGTACGTTCGGCACGGACCGCGAGCTGCGCCTGATCGTCCAGGGCAATGATCTGGACCAGTCGGTGTCATCCGCCGTGACGCGGCAACAGGCCCTGACCAACCCGCGAGACGTGCCCGCCAACAATCGCACCCTGGCCTTTGCCAGAGACGTGAAGTCCCTGCGCACCACCGTTTTGGGCCGCTGGAGGATCGACGACAGTCTGATGTTCGAGGGCGCGGCCTATGTCGTGGACAAGGATCTGTACCACCCGATCTCCATCGTCATCGACCAGAACAGCCTGCAATGGGGCGGCTATGGCCGCGTGGACTGGAACGGACAGGTGATGGGGCTGCGCGCCGACGCCTATGCCGGCGTCAGCTATCGCGGCGGCGCGACGGACGCCTTCACCTTCGTGGCGGCGGGCGGAGCACGACCCGGCGCCAGGATCGGCGATTCGGTTCAGGACGCCGTCGGCCTGGATGTCTTCGCGGAGGGCCGCCTGTTCGTGACCGACCGACTGGCCCTGGTCGCGGGCGGCAGCTATGGCCGTGCAGAGCGGGATTTCACCAACAATCTGGCCCCGAGCAACAATGCGGACGTGACCTTCGACTGGTTCTCGCCGCGCATCGGTCTGCTTTGGGAAGACGAGACGGGAACGCAGGTCTATGCCAACCTGACGCGTTCGGTGGAGGCGCCCGGCTATAACGCGCTGGTTCAAGGCGCGATACCGCGCTTCGTCGATGTCGATATTCAGGATGCCTGGACCGCCGAAATCGGCGCCCGAGGACGTCGCGGTCCCTTCACCTTCGATCTGTCAGCCTATCGCGCCGAGATCACCGGCGAACTGTTGAACTTCATCGTCAGCCCGGACATTCCCGCCTCCACATTCAATGCGGGCGACACGGTTCACCAGGGAATCGAAGCCGGATTGGACTGGCGGATCATGGCCGGCCCGCACGGCCGGTTGACGCTGCGACAGACCTACGCCTGGTCCGACTTCGTCTTCGACGGTGATCGGACTTACGGCGACAATCGCCTGCCGGTCGTGCCCGAACATCTGTACCGGGCCGAACTGAAATACGCCCATCCTGCCGGATGGTTCGTCGCGCCCAGCGTGGAGTGGTCGCCGTCGGATGGCCTGGTGGACTATGCCAACACCCTGACGGCCCCGGACTACGCCATCGTGTCGTTGAATGCGGGCTGGGGGTTCGACAATGGCGTGTCCCTGTTCCTGGATGCACGAAATCTGACAGGCGAAAACTACATCTCCTCCGTCAACGCCGTGACGGATGCGCGGGTCGCCCCGACGGCTGTGTTCGTGCCCGGCGAGGGACGCTCGGCCTATGTGGGAGTTCGCTATGCGTTCTGAGCCAACGGGCGACCTGTCCGGTCCCTACCGCGCCGTCTGGCGCTGGCACTTCTACGCAGGCGTGTTCGTCATGCCGGTGCTGATGCTGCTGGCGCTGACCGGCGGGCTGTATCTGTTCAAGGACGAAATCGATGGGTTTCTGTATCGCGACATGATCCGTGTGCCGGCGACCCAATCTCAGGCCGCGCCCGAAAGCTGGCTGGCCAATGCGTCCGCAGCCGCCGGCGGCGGACGGGTCGCCAATCTGGTCCTGCCTGTCGGCGCCGATCAGGCCGTCAGGCTTCGCGTGGATCGCCCAGATGGGGTGCAGAAGACCGTTTTCGTCGATCCCTACACCGGGCGCGCGACGGGCGTCATACCCGCCGGGGGCGTCATGGAACTGGTCAAGAAGACCCACAGCCTGACGCTGTTGGGTCGGCCGTTCAACATTCTGGTCGAAATCGTCGCCGGCTGGACCATCATCCTGTTCGCCACGGGTCTTTATCTGTGGTGGCCGCGCGGGCGAGCCGTCGCGACCTTCACGCCCAAGACGGCCGACAGCCGTCGTCGGCCGTTCTGGCGCGATCTGCATGCGCTGACCGGAGTCTATGTGGGGGGTGTCGTCCTGTTCCTGGCGGTCACGGGCATGCCCTGGTCGGCGGTCTGGGGCGACCGGGTCATGGGCCTGATCAAGGAGACGGGGCTGGGACGACCGCCCGCCCCCGTCGCCGGCGCCTGGCAACGCGCCCAGCACCATGACGCACCGATCGGCGCCGGCTGGACCATGGAGGGCATGGTGATGACGCACGACCACGCCGGCCATGGCGGTCTGGCGCAGGTGCTGCACATGGCGGATCAGGCCGGTCTGGCGCGCCCCTATGCCGTCAACATCCCTGCGGTTGAGGGCACGGCCTATACGGTCACGACCCAGGCCCGCCGCGTGCAGGACAGCCGCTCGCTCTATATCGACGCCGCGTCCGGGCGGCTGCTCGGCGACATCGGCTACGATCAGTTCGGCGCGGGCGCGAAAGCCATCGAACTGGGCATCTACACCCACCAGGGCACGCAGTTCGGACAGGCCAACCGGATCGTCATGCTGCTGGGCTGTATCGGCGTCTGGCTGCTGGCGATCAGCGGCCTGGTCATGTGGTGGAAGCGCCGTCCGCCGAACCTGTCGCGCCGCCGCCTGGGTGCGCCGCCTGCCCCGCCAGGACCGCGCGTTCGCGCCGCTGTCCTGGGCATCGTCCTTCCCCTCGCCATCCTCTATCCTCTGACGGGACTGAGCCTGGTCGCGGCCGTGTTGCTCGATCGAGCCGTACGACCGATGATCCGACTCCGTTCCGCCGCCTCGTGAAAGACCCGACGTCATGAAAATCAAAATCGCTCTCGCCGCCGTCGCCCTATCGCTGGCGGCCTGCAATCCATCCGAGCCGACCAAGGCTCCGGCGGCCGAGACATCCGGCCCGACGACGGCCGCCGCCGTGACCGCGACCGACGCCTGGTGCCGCCCCTCGCCGAACGGGGCCAAGGCCGGGGGCTGCTATGTCACCCTGACCGCAGCGACGGACGATCGGCTGACCGGCGGCTCGACGACCCGCGCCGGGTCGCTTCAAGTGCATGAGATGAAGACCGAGAACGGCATGATGAAGATGGCCAAACTGACGGCGGGTCTGCCTTTGCCAGCCGGTCAGGCCGTAGCCTTGGCGCCCGGCGGAAACCACCTGATGCTGATCGAATTGACCGCCCCGCTGGTCGCAGGCGAAACCGTGCCTCTGACCTTCCAGTTCGCCTCGGCTCCGTCGATCACGGTGCAGGCGCAAGTGCGTCAGCCGGCCATGGCGGGCATGGATCACGGCGCACATTGACCTCAGTTGAAGCGCGAGCCTGACAAACGGGTCGGAACCCGCTAAAGGCTCGCGCCTCACGAGGAATACCATGGCTCTTAAAGTCGCGATCGTCGGCCTGCCCAACGTCGGCAAGTCCACCCTGTTCAACGCCCTGACCAAGACGGCGGCGGCCCAGGCGGCCAACTACCCGTTCTGCACCATCGAGCCGAACACCGGCGACGTGGCGGTGCCGGAGCCGCGTCTGGAAGCCCTGGCCGAGATCGCCGGGTCCAAAGAGATCATCCCTTCGCGCATTACTTTCGTGGACATCGCCGGCCTGGTGCGCGGCGCGTCCAAGGGCGAGGGCCTGGGCAACCAGTTCCTGGCCAATATCCGCGACTGCGACGCCGTGGCCTTCGTGGCCCGTTGCTTCGTCGATGACGACATCACCCACGTCGAGGACCGCATCGATCCGATCGCCGATCTGGAGATCATCGAGACCGAACTGATGCTGGCCGACATGGAGAGCCTGGAACGCCGTCGGCCTCAGCTAGAAAAACGCGCCAAGGGCGGCGACAAGGAATCCGGCCTGACCCTGAAACTGGTCGACCTGGCCCTGGCCCAGTTGAACGCCGGCAAGCCTGCCCGCACCGCCGAGGTGTCCAAGGAGGACGCCAAGGCCTGGCACATGCTGCAGCTGCTGACCGCTCTGCCCGCCCTCTATGTCTCCAACGTCGAGGAAGGTTCGGCCGACAAGGGCAACGACCTGTCCGACAAGGTCGCGGCGCGCGCCGCCCAGGACAACGCCAATTCGGTCGTCATCTCGGCCCAGATCGAATCCGAGATCGCCGTGCTGGACGACGAGGAGCAGAAGGAGTTCCTGGAAACCCTGGGCCTCGAAGAACCCGGCCTGAACCGCCTGATCCGCGAGGCCTACAAGCTGCTGGGCCTGCAGACCTATTTCACGGTCGGCCCCAAGGAAGCCCGCGCCTGGACCATCCCCGTCGGCGCCACCGGCCCCCAGGCGGCCGGCGTGATCCACACCGACTTCGAGAAGGGCTTCATCCGCGCTGAAACCATCGCCTATGACGATTTCGTCGCCCTGCGCGGCGAGGCCAAGGCCCGCGAGGCCGGCAAGCTGCGCGCCGAAGGCAAGACCTATGTCGTCAAGGACGGCGACGTGATGAACTTCCTGTTCAACTAGGCGGCGCGGCGGGCGGGGTCTCGGCCCCGTCCTTCTTCATCATCTTTTCCAGCGGATTGGCGGGATCGGGCGCACGCGGCGAGCCGGGGCAGCGCGCCAGTTTCACCGTCGTCATGTCCCGGTCGATGTAGGTCAGGTTCATCACGTCGCCGGTCGTGCTCATATGCACGCGCTCGGTCTTGGTCTGGTCCTGGGTCGCGCACCGCAAGGCCGCGACATAGCCCGAGCCCGTCTCGTCGATGCTGGCGATGTCGCAGTTGTGCCCATAGGCGTCGAACCGCAGCGGCGTCAGGGTGATCGGGCTGCGCTCGCCTTGAGGCCGGGCGCACCATTGCGGATTGGCCGCCCACACCCCCACGAAACTGCGCGGCCCACGCATAGCCAACGAAGACGGACCCGGCGGCTCGACCTGCTGCATGGCGTCCGGCGTGCGCAGCGGCGCGGCCGGCTCGTTGGGTGGATTGACCTGCTGATCGCCGCAGGCGGCCAAGGCGGCGATGGCGGCCGCCATCGGGAACAGGGCTGTTTTCATCACGCCACAACGTCACTGCCAAGGTTGGGTTCAAATCCTCACTGCCATTGCGGTTGATTCTGATAATCGTTCGCACTAATACGCCTGCCTGTCATCAAGCGGGGCCATTCATGCGTAACCTTCTCCTCCTCACCACCGCCGCAGCGGCCGTCGGTTCGGCCCTGATCGTCAAGCCCGCGCACGCCGAAGCGCCTGCCGCAACGCCGGCGGCCGAAGTCGATCCCGTCGTGGTCATCGGAACCCGCTCGCAACGGCTGGCCTCCAATACGCCGGCGACGGTCAGCGTCATCGACGCCGCCCAGATCGAAACGATGCTGGCGACCGACATCAAGGATCTGATCCGGTTCGAGCCGGGCGTCAGCGTTCCCACCTCCCCTGCGCGTTTCAGCCTGGCTTTGTCCGGCGCGGGCCGCGACGCCAACTCCGGCTTCACCATTCGCGGCATGGGCGGCGACCGGGTGTTGATCATCAATGACGGCGTGCGCCTGCCCGCCGGCTTCTCCTTCGGCGCCCAGGCGGTCGGTCGCGGCGGTTACAACGACCTGGATCTGGTGAAGTCGGTCGAGATCCTGCGCGGCCCGGCCTCGGCGCTTTACGGGTCTGACGGCGTCGCCGGCGCTGTGGCCTTCACGACCAAGGATCCGTCCGACTTCCTGATCGGCGACCAGACCTTCGGCGCACGCGGTCGCGTGGCCTACAACTCCGCCGATGAAGGCTGGACCGAGGGCGTGGCCTTCGCCGGTCGGTCGGGATCGCTGTCGGGCCTGTTGGCCTATACGCGCCGCGATGCGCAAGAGACCGAGAACAAGGGCTCGGTCGGCGGCGTCGGCGCCGCCCGCACCGAACCGAACCCCCAAGACTTCAGCTCCAACGCCATCCTGGGCAAGCTGGCGTGGGAGGTGAACCCGAACCACACGCTGCGCCTGACCTATGACCATCTCGATTCGGAAATGGACGGCGATGCGCTGAGCAGCCGATCGGCGACCGTTCTGGCCGTCACGGCCAAGGACGAAACCCAGCGCGACCGCGTCAGCGTGGACTGGCGCTTCCAGGACTTCGCCGGCCTCAGCGACGGCTCGGTGTCGTTCTATTGGCAGGACGCCACCACGCGTCAGTATACGTTTGAGGACCGCACCCCTGCGGTGGATCGCGTCCGCGACACCACCTTCGACAACACGGTTTATGGCTTCGCCGCCCAGGGCGCCCGCGTCTTCGGCGAGGGCAGCGCCATTCAGCACCGCGTCACCGTCGGCGGCGACTGGTCGATGACCACGCAGGAAGGCATCCGCGACGGCGTGACCCCGCCGGTAGGCGAGACCTTCCCCATACGCGCCTTCCCCAAGACCGAGTTCCAGCTGGCCGGCCTGTTCGTGCAGGACGAGATCGAACTGCTGGACGGCGCGCTCGGCATCATCCCGGCCGTGCGCTATGACTGGTATGACCTGTCGCCCCAGGTCGACGCCCAGTTTCCGGCGGCGGCTTCGGGCCAGAGCGACGATCACATCTCGCCAAAGCTGGGCGTGGTCTATTGGACCGGGGCGCACCTGGGCGTCTTCGCCAACTACAGCCTGGGCTTCCGCGCGCCGTCGCCGATGCAGGTGAACAACTTCTTCGAGAACCCCGTCTTCGGCTATCGCTCGATCCCGAACCCCAACCTGTCGCCCGAGACCAGCGAGAGCTTCGAGGCCGGCTTCCGTCTGCGCGACATCAATGTGGCGGGCGGCAAGATGCGGCTGAACACCACCGCCTTCGCCACCCACTATAACGACTTCATTGATCAAGTGGTGGTCAGCGGCACGGGCGTCCCCGGCGTCGATCCGCTGGTCTATCAGTACGTCAACCTGACCGAGGTGGACATCAGGGGTTTGGAAGCGCGCGCCGACATCTCTTGGGACAACGGCTTCAGCCTGATCGGCTCGGCCGCATACGCCGAGGGCGAACAGACGACCGACGGGCGTCGCACCGAGCTGGGCAGCATCGATCCGGCCAAGGTGGTCGCCGGCCTGAACTATGCCGCTCAATCCGGCGTCTGGGGCGGTTCGGCGACGGTGACGTGGTCGGGCAAGAAGGACGACGCGACCTATGGCGGCCTGTCGTGTGGATCGGCCTGCTATCTGGGCGACAGCTTCACCCTGCTGGACCTGACGGCCTATTGGAACGTGACGGAGCGGGCGACGCTGCGGGCCGGCGCCTTCAACGTCCTGGACGAGACCTATGGCTGGTGGAGCGACGTGCGCGGCCTGTCCGCCGCCTCGACCGTCAAGGACGCCTACACCCAGCCGGGCCGCAACTTCGGCGTCTCACTGACCCTGCGTCTGTAAGCGACCATGCAATCTTCCCACATCTCAAGGAGCCGCCCGATGCGCGCCATATTGATCGCCGCCGCCCTGCTGACGGCCGTCGCCCCGACCGCACAGGCGTCAGACGACGCCGCCCAGACCACTCCGGCCTCTGCGCCCGCCAGCGCTTTCGAACGGGATCGCCAGTCGATCCTGGCCCAGGCCGGCCAGTACCGCGTCCACTTCGACATGCGCGAGAACGTCAGCTTCCGCGCCGACTACGACCCGTTGGAGGAAAAGCTGTCTGGCGGCAGCGAGATCGTCCGCGTGGTCTATGACAAGGGCGACCGCATCAGCCTGCAGCACATCCTGGTGATGGAGCATGAGGGCCAAGTGATGGTCATCAAACACTGGCGTCACGACTGGGTTTATCAGCCCCAGACGGTCCTGACCTATGCCGGGCCGAACCAGTGGACGTTGACGGCGGTGCCGGAAGCCGAGCGCACCGGCGCCTGGTCCCAGACGGTGTGGCAGACCGACGATTCGCCCCGCTACGGCGGCGTCGGCCGATGGACCTATGATAACGGCCTGTCGGCCTGGACCTCGAACGCCACGTGGCGGCCGCTGGCGCGTCGCGATGCGGTGCGCAACCCGGTCTATGACCGCTATCTGGGGACCAACCGCCACATCCTGACGCCGGACGGCTGGGTCCATATCCAGGACAATATGAAGATGTGGGGCAGGGCCGGCGGCGAACCCGTCGCCATCGTCCAGGAAGACGTCATCAACACCTATGACCGGTCCACCAGTTATTCGCCCCAGGCCGGTGACGCCTACTGGACCAAGACGCAGGGCTTCTGGTCCGCCGTGCGCGACGCCTGGGACGCCGCCATCGCCGCCCACAACGGCATCCATCTGCAGGAGATCGGCGAAACCGGCTCCGTCACCGGCACGCCGCTGATGGATCTGGCCCAACAGATCGCGGACGGCGAAACGACCGAGGCCGAGGCCGTCGCCAAGGCGCGCGTCCTGATCACCGAGGCCACGACGCCGCGCTGACTATCCTCCAGCGCTGATCGTGAGACGGCGGCCGGCCTGTCCGGTCGCCGTTTTCGTTTCAGCTCAGGACGATGCGGCCATTGTCTAAGCGGAAGGCCACGCCGGTGCGTTGGAACAGGCGCGCGATCACAGCCGACGGATCAGCCGCGCCCTGATCCAGCAGCCGTTCCACGTCCCCGCGCAGCGATGGATCGCGCGATGTCCGCGTCAGGGCCGTCAGCCATTCCTCACGGCTCAGCACCCCGTCCGGCTGGCGCAGCAGGGGTTTCAGGAAGTCGAGCCAGTCGCCGCCCGTCCGCTGTTTCTGCGCGCCCTCGGCCGCCATGGCGAAGACGGCGCCGCATGCATAATAGGCGCGGTGTTCGCCCCGCGCGCCCGCCTGGGCCACAGGCTTCCTGGCCAGGTTTACGCAGTCGTCCACCTCGGACTGAAGCTCGCCGCGGTCGTCATAAGCGGGGTCCAGACGCTTCAGCGCCCGCACCGCCATCAGGTCGGCCCCGCCCTCGGTGATCCAGGCCTCGTCGGCGAACTGATAGCGGACGGTCTGGCCCAGCCAGAAATGCGCCGCCTCATGGCCGATGAACCAGCGCGATCGTTCCATGATGTCGGGCTGGGCCGTGGTCACGCCCCGCCCCTCGAACGACATGACGATCAGACCGGGCAGGACGCTGCCGCCCATGCTGGTCATCTGTTCGGTCGGACCGTTCCAGGCCACCATGACAATCGGGGTGTCGCCGCCGGAGCCGGGCGCGCCCAGCCGGTCGCGATAATATTGGCCGACGCGCGGGGCGAACCCTCGAATCTCCTCGCCGATCCAGGGCGGCAGGTTGGGGTCGATCACGGTCGACAGCCCCTCGCCCGGCGTGACCGTCGCCTCGCCCAACAGGACGTAGCTGCGCTCGTCCATCGTGGTCAGTTGGTCATGCCGACGCCCATTGAACAGCACCGGCCCATTGTCGTCGCGCCAGGTCACCCGAGACGATCCGCCATCCAGCGTCACCCGGTTCAGGTCGTCCGGCACCGCCTCCGCCGCCTGGGCCGACGGCAGGGCGAAGACATCCAGTTGGCGCGTCGGCAGGGCGACCGCGCCGTTGGAGAACAGCAGGGTCGGATATTCCGCCTCCAGATCCACCGCCTGGGGTCTGACCCGGAACCGCACGTCGCGCGGCACCGGGCCGCCGTCCGTGCTGCGGATGATGTCGTAATGCCCGCGCCGCTCCATCACCACGCCCGGCGTCTGCACCGTCCATTGGCGAGGCCGCCAGGGCTGGCGCGAGTCCGTTTCCAGCGCCGAATCCATGAAGGCCCAGACCGGAACGTCGCGACCGAATTGATAGTCGATGTTCAGATGGTCGCCGTCACGGGTCACGGTCACCTGGGGTGCGCTTTCATCCAGAACGGCTTGCCGCGAAACCATCGGGCCGGCCGCACAGGCGCCGCCCATTAGAACGACAGCGGCGATGGCGGACGAAGCGAAGGCGTGGACGCGCAAGGGCGATCTCCTCAAGGATGGTCGGCGCGAAGCCTAGCGGTGCTGAACGCGCCGCGTCAGCTTACGGTTTCGTCAGGCTGAAGCCCGTTCCAGGGCGCGCCCCGCCGCCGCCAGTTCCCCGGCCATGACGGCCTTCAGCCGTTCGGGCGCCAGGATCTGAGCCTGCTCGCCCCAGGTGAATAAATGCCAGGCCAGTTCGCGCATGCCCGAGGCGCGGAACCGCACGACGACCGCGCCGTCCGCCTGATCCTCAAAACTCTGGGTCGGATGCCAGCGCCAGCTCTTCGCCTCGGCTGCGCCCTGGGGCGTGATCCGCAGCACGACGTCCTCGATCTCGTCCTGATAGATGCCGAAGGACTGGCTGGCGAAGACGCCCAGGTCGAAATCGGCGGGCGGGACGGCCAGCCCCTCCTGCGGGGCGACATGGCTCATCCGGTCCAGGCGGAAGGTCTGAATGCGGCCGGTTTCGCGGTCGGCGGCGACCAGATAGTTGGCGCGCCCGAACATCACGCCGCACGGCGCGACGCTGCGCCGACGCGGTTCGGCGCCCGGCCGGGAATAAGTAAAGCCCAGCGGCTGCTGCGCCAGCACCGCCCCGCGAATGGCGGTCAGCATCGCCTCATCCGCCGAAGGACGCGGCCCGGCCTGGACCGCGATGGTCTCGGCCCGGACCAGGGCCTCCAGATCCGGCGCCATCCGGTTCAGGGTGGTGGACCGCATCGCCGCCTTCAGCTTGCGTTCCAGCCCCTCCAGCGCCGTCGCCCGCGCTGGTTCGCCTGCGGCCCGCAGGGCGGACGCCGCCTTGGACAGTTCCAGCATCTCGGTCGCCGTCGGCGCCTGTTCGAACGCCGACAGACCGCCCCGGATACGCCAGCGTTTCGACGGCGGGTCCGACACCTCGTCCACCTGGGGGAACAGCATCATCACCGCGTCGCGCATCCGCTCGGCGGTGCGGCGCCCCACCCGCATGTCGCGGGCCATTTCGTCGATGGACAGGCCTTCGGCGCTGGCGGCCATGCGCCGCGCCAGTTCGATCACCATCGCCGCCTTGTCGTGTCTCACCGTCGCCGCCGATCCATACGTCCGTTTCTGACGCAACAGTGCTTCATAACCCAATCATCGACAAGAGGCCGTCGCTTCAGGAGATCACATCATGGCTCGTTTCCAACCCACCCAGACGATCAACGCCAGCCGCTACATCATCGTGCCCTGCGAGGCCGACGGATCGTCCGACCTCGCCGTGATCTGGGATCGCCTGGAGGAACAGGTGGTCGACGTCATCTCGGCCGCCGCCAGCAGCCGCTACTCGGACGAGGACATGCTGTGGGACGAGGGCCGCGCGACCGATATGGCGTCGGAATGGCGGATGGCGGCCTAAAGGCTCAGGCCGCTTTCGGCTTCGTCCAGCGATCGATCATCCGCTGCGCCGGCTGTTCGACCAGTCGGTGCGCGACGACCGCGACCGCCACGATGAAGCCGAACATGGCGACGGCGAACAGGTCGTTCAGCCAGACCGAGCCGAAATCGATCCGTCGCACCGGCACCCAGTCCAGCTTCCTGGCCACGATCATCATCACGGTTAGGATGAACATATGGACCATGTAGATGGCGAACGACCACCGCCCCAGGGTGACCAGCGCCGGATGATCCAGCACGCGTGACAGGGCGCCGTCCTCGCCCGCGAAGACCCAGATCAGAATCACGAAGACCAGGGTGACGGCCACGGTGATCGGTCCCTGGGCATAGCCGATGAAGATGCAGGCCGCGACGATCGCCACGACCTCCAGCGCCGTCGCGGCGCCGCCCTTGAGGCGAGGAATGCGCGTCCACAGGCCCTGCAACAGGCAGCCCAGGAAGAAGCCATAGACCGCGCGCGGCACGGCGAAGTCATAGGTCGTGTTCATCCAGCGCCGGGCGTAGCTGACCACCAGCACGCCCCCGATGATGGCCAGGACCAGGCCGATCCAGCGGAAACGCTTCGGCGCGACCAGCACCAGGCCGGCAAAGATCAGATAGCAAGCCCATTCCGCGCTGAGCGTCCAGGCCGGGCCGTTCCACGTCAGATAGGGATGCACATGCCAGGCCTGGATCAGCGCCAGGTTGGTGAAGATCGCCTCGATCGACCGGTCCCGCGTGAATGGCGGCGCGCTGTCGAAATGAAACATCAGCCGCGCCAGCTCCAGCCCGACGAAGGCCGCCAGCATCAGCAGATGCAACGGCCAGATCCGCCCGAACCGCCGCACCATGAACCGCCCGGCGTCCTGCCCCGACGTCAGCCGGTTCGCATAGGCGTGGGCGATGACGAAGCCCGACAGCACGAAGAAATAGTCGACGAACAGATAGGAGTGCTGAATGAAACCCCAGTCGCGCCAGTGGCTTGCCACCGGCATATGGAACATCACCACAAGGATGGCGCACACCCCACGCAGAGAATCCAGGGCCTCGAAACGGCGGTGGGCGACGGGGGCGGGTTTGGACAGGGTGTTCACGGACGCGTGATAGCGCCGGTCAAGGTTGCGCGATAGGGGTTTAGGCGGTCGGTCAGCGGATCAGCGCTCAGACTTAAGCGGGTATGTCTCGTAACGCCCGCACGCATCGGTCGCACAGGTCGCGCAGAACCCCGCGGTCCAATTGATCCAGCCGGTTGACATAGATGCAGCCAACGCCGGTCTTCACCTTGCCCAAGGTCGCCACCAGCCCCTCCCGCTCCGGGAAGTCGCCGGCGATATAGAGCACCAGTTTCGCCTTGCGCGGCGAAAAGCCGATCAGCGGCCAGTCGCCCATCGGTCCGACGGTATTTCCAAAGCCGACGATGGACGATCCCCACATGACCGCCGGCTGGCCCGTCACCTCGACCATCAGGGCGCACACAGACTCCGCGTCGGCCCGTCGTCGTGGATCCTCGACGGCGGCGATAAAGTCCTCGACCGACGCGTCGGTCGGGCGGGTCTTGGGCGTGCTGGCCATGGTCCCTACAGCCCCTTCACGATCCCCTCGACCATCTTCTTGGCGTCAGCGAACAGCATCATGGTGTTGTCGCGGAAGAAGAGCT